>NZ_CP050321.1:0-222018 GCF_011765685.1 Kluyvera genomosp. 3
GGTGGCGTATATTACGCTTTCCTCTTTCAGAGTCAAGCGTTTAATTTCGCTTTTCTCTGTCGAGATTCTCAGGAGAATCTCGCTGACCCGGCGGCTTGTTTGCCGTTGTTCCGTGTCAGTGGGAGCGCATTATAGGGAGTTTATTCTGCCTGACAAGGGGAAATTTGAATTATTTTATCGCTCGCTATTTTTTTCATCAAATTGCTTATGAATACGCCGTAAAATGCCCAAACTGCTGTTTTTAACACCGATTCAGCACGTCAAATGGCATACTAAAGAAAGATAAATAATAGGAATGGCATTTATGTCTCTAAGCGCACAGCAACTAGCCGCTCAAAAGAACATCTCCTGGGTCCTGGCTGAGAAAATAGCCCAGAAGATATTAACCGGTGAGTATCCCCCGGAAAGCATCCTCCCCGGCGAGATGGAGCTGGGTGAAATCTTCGGCGTGAGCCGAACCGCCGTTCGCGAAGCGGTAAAAACGCTGTCAGCGAAAGGGATGCTGCTTCCTCGCCCGCGTATTGGTACCCGTGTGATGCCTCAGGCCCACTGGAACTTCCTCGATACCGAGCTGATCTCCTGGTGGCTAACGACAGATAACTTCCAGGCCGTCATGAAACACTTCCTGGTGTTGCGTCGCAGTCTGGAACCGCAGGCCTGCATGCTGGCCGCCACGCTCGGTACCGCCGAGCAGAAAGCCCAGCTCAATACCTTAATGGAAGAGATGGCGACGCTGGAGAAAACATTTGACCGCGAGCGTTGGATCGATATCGACACCTCCTGGCATGAACACATCTATGAAATGAGTGCTAACCCGTTTCTGACATCATTCGCCAAACTGTTCCACTCGGTGTACCACATCTATTTCACCTCGATTACCGAAGATGAGGTGATTGAACTGGCGAGCCACCAGGCCATTGTTGATGCGATACAAGAAGGCGATGGCCCACGGGCATACCAGGCCTGCCAGGCTTTATTAAACGCGCCACATATTCTGGCCGCAGTATAAAGGACAGCGAATGACTGAGAAGAAAGCGCGGAGTATGGCCGGGCTACCGTGGATAGCCGCGATGGCCTTCTTTATGCAGGCGCTAGACGCCACCATTCTGAATACAGCGCTGCCCGCTATCGCGCACAGCCTCAACCGGTCGCCGCTGGCGATGCAATCGGCCATTATCAGCTACACCCTTACGGTGGCCATGCTGATCCCGGTAAGCGGCTGGCTTGCTGACCGCTTCGGTACCCGACGCATCTTTATGCTGGCGGTCAGCCTGTTTACCCTTGGGTCATTGGCGTGCGCGCTTTCGACTTCGCTCGGCGAACTGGTGATCTTCCGTATTATTCAGGGGATTGGCGGCGCCATGATGATGCCCGTCGCCCGTCTGGCACTGCTGCGCGCCTACCCGCGTAGCGAACTGCTACCGGTGCTTAATTTTGTCACCATGCCGGGGCTGATAGGGCCTATTCTGGGCCCGGTGCTGGGTGGCGTTTTTGTCACCTGGGCTACCTGGCACTGGATTTTCCTCATCAACATACCGATCGGCGTTATTGGCATGCTGTACGCACGAAAATACATGCCGAACTTCACGACGCCGCGGCGACGCTTCGATCTCTCAGGATTCCTGCTGTTTGGGTTAAGCCTGGTGCTGTTCTCCATCGGCATGGAGCTGCTCGGCGAGCAGATTGTGTCAGGTTGGGTCGCTCTGATGGTGGTGCTGTTCAGTATTATTTTGCTGCTGGCCTATATCCGCCACGCGCGCAAGCATCCAACACCGCTGATCTCTCTGGGCTTATTCAGAACGCGAACGTTCTCAGTCGGTATTGCTGGTAACCTGGCGACACGCCTGGGCACCGGCTGCGTGCCGTTCCTGATGCCGCTAATGCTGCAGGTTGGCTTTGGCTATCCGGCGCTGATTGCGGGCATCATGATGGCGCCCACGGCAATCGGCTCTATCGTGGCAAAATCAACCGTCACCCAAGTGCTACGCCGGTTGGGCTATCGGAAAACGCTGGTCGGCGTCACGCTGTTTATCGGCTTAATGATCGCGCAGTTCTCATTACAATCGCCGTCAATGCCGGTGTGGATGCTGATTCTGCCGCTGTTCGTGTTGGGGATGGCCATGTCGACGCAGTTCACTTCGATGAACACCATTACGCTTGCCGATCTCTCCGACGATAACGCCAGCGGCGGCAACAGCCTGCTGGCCGTTACACAGCAATTGTCGATTAGCCTGGGGGTGGCTATCAGCGCCGCGGTACTACGCTCGTATCAAAGTATTGTCGGCTCGACGATTGAGCAGTTCCACTACACCTTTATCACCATGGGGGTGATAACGGCAGTGTCAGCGCTGATGTTTATGCTGCTGCGGCCGAAAGATGGCCGCAATCTGATAAAAGAAAAGCACTAACCTTAGACGGACCCACGCACCACCAGCTCGGGCGTCAGCTGCATACGCTGCTGTTTTTGCCCGGGCTGCGCAATACGGTGAATCAACACATCAATAGCCAGCTCGCCCAGTTCATCTTTTGGTTGGTGAATGGTCGTGAGCGGCGGCGTCATATAGCGCGCCAGTTCGATATCATCATAGCCAATCACCGCCATATCCTGCGGAATACGTAGCCCGGCCTGATACAACGCCTGATAAACCCCTACCGCCATCGCATCGTTACCAACGAAAACGGCATCCGGACGTTCAGGATGCGCCAGCAGTTTCTGCATGGCATCTAATCCGCCGCCAAACTCAAAGTTGCTGGTAATTTCATAGCCGTCCGGAATCGGCAACTGCGCATTATGCATGGCTTCCCGATAGCCCTCGAGACGCAGCCGCGCCGGGGTTTTATCCAGCGGACCTGAAATACAGGCAATGCGCGTATAGCCACGCTCGATCAAATAGCGAGTCGCCATATCGCCGCCCAACAGCGAGTTATCCTGAATCAGGTCGCTGTCGCCGTCGAATGGCGCCCAGTCCATCATCACGGAGGGAATAGACGGATAGCGCTGCATAATTTCCAGCGACGGCTGGTGCGTTTCGGTGCACAGCAGTAGCAGCCCGTCGACACGCTTCTGCATCAGCGTTTCCAGGTTGCGGTTCATCCGCTGTTCGTCGCCTTCGGTATTGCATAGCACCAGACTGTAACCACGCTCGAAACAGCTGCGCTCCACGCCGCGCACCAGCTCTGAATAAAAGGGGTTGGTACTGGCGGTAATCAGCATACCGATGGTGTGAGTCTGATTCAGCTTGAGACTACGCGCCAGCGCTGACGGGGCGTAGTTCAGCGCTTTGATGGCCGCATCAACCTTCTCGGTTATTGCATCGCTGACAAACCGGTCTTTGTTGATGACATGAGATACCGTGGAGGTGGAAACGCCCGCCAGGCGAGCAACATCCTTCATTGTGGCCAAGCATTACCCCTGCTGACGTAAAAATTCGTCGATCTCTTCACGCCAGGGCACAGAGGGCTGCGCGCCTTTGCGTGTCACGGCAATAGCGGCGGCGGCGTGCGCAAAGCGCAGCGCGTCGGCCAACGGCGTATTCTCCAGCAACGCAGTCATCAGCGCGCCGTTAAAGGTATCGCCTGCGGCGATGGTGTCGATAGCCTGCACTTTAAAGCCCGGTACGCGACGCCCTTCGCCCTTAACGCTGGCCCATACGCCGCGGCTGCCAAGAGTAATAATCACCGTGTCGATGCCTTTCGCGTGCAGTACCTGTGCGGCTTTCGCGGCGTCGTCATCGTTTTCCACCCGAACACCGGTCAGCTTCTCAGCCTCGGTCTCATTTGGGGTAATGATATCCACCAGCGACAGCAGTGTATCCGGCAGCTCGCGAGCGGGGGCCGGGTTCAATACCACGGTGGTTTGATTCTGATGGGCAATCTGAGCCGCCAGCAATACGCTATCCAGCGGGGATTCAAGCTGCATCAGCAGCGCATCTGCCTCGGCAATGCGTTCACGCTGTGCCTCGACCAGCCCAGTAGATAGTGCGGCGTTAGCGCCCGCGTGAATGCCAATCACATTCTCGCCTTCGCCGTTGACGAAGATCAGCGCTACGCCGGTCGACTCACCGGCTACCGCGCTCACGGGCGCGATATCAATGCGGTCAACCTGCAACTGTTTACGGATACGCTCACCGATATCGTCATCGCCAGTGCAGGCAATAAACGCGATATCCGCGCCGCTGCGCCCGGCAGCAACCGCCTGGTTCGCGCCTTTGCCGCCAAATGCGACCTGATAATGGCTACCGGTGACGGTTTCGCCTGGCGTCGGGAAAGATTCAAGATTGAGAATGTGATCGGCATTGATGCTGCCAAGGACGACGAGTTTGCCTGCGGTTTTCATTTTCAGAGTGTCCGGTAAGATGCGCCACCGGTATCCCGGTGGCGCGTGCCCTACTTTTCTTTATAGATATTGTCCCTCAGGCTGCAACAGCCTGAATCGCATTCGCGTTATTACTGCTTAATTACCAGCTTCAGGTCAACAGGATATTTTGCCTGTACCTTTTCGCCTTTCAGCACTTTGTCGGCGGTTTCCACGCCTTTTGCACCGATCTGATCCGGCAACTGGGCAATAGTCGCCGCCAGTTTGCCGTCATTCACCGCTTTTTCGCCATCCGGCGTACCGTCGAAGCCTACGACCATGACATCGGATTTACCGGCGGTTTGCAGCGCACGCAGCGCGCCCAGCGCCATTTCGTCGTTCTGAGCGAAGACAGCCTTCACGTCCGGATGCGCGGTCAGCAGGTTCTGCATCACGTTCAGACCTTTAGTACGGTCGAAGTCGGCAGGCTGGCTTGCCAGCACGTTGAATTTATGTGCCGCGACAGCCTGCTGGAAGCCTTCACCACGCTCGCGCGCGGCAGAAGTCCCGGCGATACCCTGCAGTTCGATGACTTTAGCGCCTTCACCGGCTTTCTTCGCAATATAGTCACCGGCGATTTTACCGCCCAGCACGTTATCAGACGCGATATGGCTCACAACCTCACCTTTAGAGGCCACGCGGTCGAGGGTAATCACCGGGATTTTAGCCTGGTTTGCCATCTTGATGGCGTTACCCACCGCGTCGGAGTCCGTCGGGTTGATCAGCAGAATTTTGGTGCCACGAACCGTTAAATCCTGAACGTTAGCCAGCTCTTTCGCCGGGTTGTTCTGTGAGTCCAGAACCACCAGGTTATAGCCCAGTTTGTCCGCTTCTTTCTGCGCGCCGTCCTTCAGGGAGACAAAGAACGGGTTATTCAGGGTAGAGATAACCAGTGCAATGGTATCTTTCGCCATCGCGTTCGCACTGACGGTGGCGCTCAGCGCAACCGCGGAAACCAGGGTAGCCAGTTTTTTCATGTTCATATCTAAGATGTCCTGTAGTGTCGTTTGTTACTGCTTTTTGTTGTCCACCAGCACCGCCAGCAAAATGACGACTGCTTTAACGATCATCTGGTAATAAGAAGAAACGCCTAACAAGTTCAAACCGTTGTTCAAGAACCCAAGAATCAGCGCACCGATAAGCGTGCCGACGATACGACCCTTACCGCCCGCCAGGCTGGTACCGCCCAGTACTACCGCCGCGATAGCATCCAGCTCATAGCCGGTACCCGCAGTCGGTTGTGCCGAGGAGAGGCGCGCCACTTCAATAATACCCGCCAGCGCCGACAGTAACCCGCACAAAGAGTAGACGATAATTTTGACTTTATTGACGCTAATACCGGAAAGACGCGTTGCCGCTTCGTTACCGCCCAGCGCATAGATATAACGACCCAGACGCGTGTGGTGCAGCATGTACCACGCCGCGAGGAAGACAATCGCCATGATCCACACCGGCGTTGGGATACCCAGCGGGCGGCCAATACCGAACCAGCCAAACACGTCAGCGTTGTCGGTAAAGCCGGTATTGACCGGACTACCGTTGGTGTAGACCATGGTCACACCGCGCAGCAGCAGCATCATCACCAGCGTAGCGATAAATGCCTGCACCCGCCCTTTAGCAACAATCACGCCGGTAACGGCCCCAATTGCGGCACCTAATGCGAGTGCGGCAGCAACCGCCACCAGCGCATTAACTTCGATGCCCACAATCGAGGCGGCGACCGCGCCGGTCAACGCCAGCAGGGAACCGACGGACAGGTCGATCCCCGACGTTAAAATGACCAGCGTCATCCCAACCGCCATGATCGCATTCACGGAGGTTTGCTGCAGGATGTTGAACAGGTTATTGACGGTAAAAAAGTTGGGGCTCATGGTCGAGACAATCGCTATCAGCACCAGCAGAGCTATCAGCGATTTTTGCTCCAGCAGCCATGCTTTAGTGAAATAGCGGCGACCCGCCACAGACTGGGTTGTCATCTTTTTTACTCCTGGTTCACGCGGTTAAGCTTGCCCACAGCGGCAGCCATTAATACTTCCTGGGTGGCCTGCTCGCGTGAAAACTCACCGCCGAGATGCCCTTCATGCATCACAATAATGCGATCGCTCATCCCCAATACTTCCGGCATCTCCGAGGAGACCAGAATAATGCTCAGGCCGTCGGCCTTGAACTGGTTGATCAGCTGATAAATTTCTTTCTTCGCCCCCACGTCGACGCCGCGCGTCGGCTCATCAAGGATCAGTACCTTCGGGCGAGTCATCAGGCCGCGCGCAATGGCGACTTTTTGCTGATTACCACCGGAGAGCAGACCGATCGCTTGCTCCATAGACGGCGTTTTGACGTTAAACAGACGGATAAAATCGCTCACCGCCTGCTGTTCGTCTTTATGCTTCAAACTACCGCCAGCACGGCTGAAATAGCGCAGCGCCGTCAGCGACATGTTCTCTTTCACCGACATGCCCAGCACCAGGCCATCACGCTTACGGTCTTCGGAAATATAGACAATGCCGTTCGCCAGACCATCCTGCGGTGAACGCGTCACCACTTCATGGCCGTCTAGCGTCACGTAGCCGCTGGTTCGCGGCAGCGCACCGTACAGCACTTTCATTAATTCGGTGCGCCCGGCGCCCATCAGCCCCGCCACACCAAGAATTTCACCTTTGCGCAGGGTAAAGGAGACGCTGTTCACGCCTGGCCCGCACAGTGCGTCCACCTTCAGGCGGATCTCACCCGGTTCTTTGTCCAGATGCGGGTACTGATCTTCGAGTTTGCGGCCGACCATCATCTCAATCAGCAGATCTTCATTCAGGCTGGCGACTTCGCGTTCGGCAATAAACTGCCCGTCGCGGAAGACGGTCACGTCGTCGCAGATCTCGAAGATCTCTTTCATACGGTGGGAGATATAGACAATGCCGCGCCCCTGCGATTTCAGCTCGCGGATGACGCGGAACAGGGATTCGGTTTCAGTATCGGTCAGGGCATCGGTCGGTTCGTCCATAATAATGACCTTCGACTCAAAGCTCAGCACCTTGGCAATTTCCACCATCTGCTGATCGCCGATAGAGAGGTCACCCACCAAACGGTCGCTCTTAAAGCGCAGATTGAGTTTAGCCAGCAGGATATCGGCCTCGGCGTACATCTTCTTCCAGTCGATTTTGCCAAAGCGATTCACAAACTCACGGCCAAGGAAAATGTTCTCGGCAATCGTCAGCTGTGGAATAAGGTTCAGTTCCTGGTGGATAATGCCGATACCGGCTTCCTGCGAGGATTTTGGGCCGTTAAAGGTGGTCTCTTTACCCAGCCATAACAAAGAGCCAGCGTCGCGGGTGTAGATCCCGGTCAGCACCTTCATCATGGTGGATTTGCCCGCGCCGTTTTCGCCCACCAGCGCCATCACGCGGCCAGCGTAGACGTTCAGCGCGGCGCCAGCTAGCGCCTTCACGCCCGGGAACGATTTATCGATCCCTTTCAGTTGTAAGAGTGCGTCCATGATGGCCTCAGAAGGTGACGCCAGCACAGAGAATGATATTCGCATACGGGGAACATTCCCCGCTGCGAATCACCGCCTGACTGTCTGCGGTTTGTTGTTTGAACTGCTCATGTGAGACGTAACGAACGTCAATGCTATTTCCCTGGTGTTGCTGCAGCTGCTCAAGGTGTTTGAGCAACGTTTCGTGAAGCTGCGGATTATGGTGTTGAATTTCCGCGGCGAGAATGGCGGCCTCGACCTGCATCTCTTGCGTCACCACGCCCAACACCTGCATGAAGGTGGGAACGCCCTGGGTTAGCGCCATATCAATGCGCGCCGTGCTACGAGGGATGGGTAAACCCGCATCGCATACCACCAGCGTATCGGTATGGCCCAAACGGGAAATAACCGACGAGATTTCAGAGTTGAGTACCGTGCCTTTCTTCATTTTGTTTTCTTGCTCCACTAGCGAAACGTTTCGCTGTCATAAGTGTAGTCTGAAGAACGCGCAGAAAACCATCACCAGGTTATAGAAATGTGATCGCCATCGAAACGTTTCGCGAACAGAGAAGAGGGGATAAAAAAACGCCCTCCGTCAAAATGAGGGAGGGCGTTGATGGCGTTAGATTTCGACCTGGGTGCCCAGCTCGATAACGCGGTTTGGCGGGATCTCGAACTGGTCCGGCGCGCGCAGCGCGTTACGCTGCAGCAGCAGATACAGCTTGCCGCGCAGGCGTAGATACCATGGCCGTTTGCCGACGATCAGCGACTCATGCGACATAAAGAACGATGTTTCCATCATCCGGCAGCTTAAACCTTCCAGACCGCAGCGGTGGAACACCTCTTCCACGTTCGGGGTTTCACGCCAACCGTAGCTGGCCACCACGCGCCAGAAGGTTGGCGACAGCTGCTCAATCTGCACGCGACGCACATTATGCACGTACGGCGCATCTTCGGTACGCAGCGTCAGCAGAATGACGCGCTCATGCAGCACCTTGTTGTGCTTGAGGTTATGCAGCATGGCAAACGGAATGACGTTCAGCGCGCGCGACATATACACCGCGGTGCCCGGCACGCGGACCGGCGGCGATTTCTCCAGCGAGGCGATCATCGCTTCCAGAGAGTTACCGTGTTCATGCATCCGGCGCAGCAGGCGGAAACGCTCGCTTTTCCAGGTGGTCATGATGGTGAGCATGATCAGCGCCAGCGTCAGCGGCAACCAACCACCGGAGACAATCTTATCCAGGTTCGCCGAGAACAGCGGAATGTCGATGCACATAAACGCCACAAACAGCAGCGCAACCAGGAACTTATTCCAGTGCCAGTTTTTACGCGCCACCGTGGTGAACAGAATGGTCGTCAGGACCATCGTCCCGGTAACCGCAATCCCGTATGCCGCCGCCAGATTTGAGGAGTGCTCGAAGCTGACAATCACAATAACCACGGAGATGTACAGCAGCCAGTTGATGAACGGGATATAGATCTGCCCCGATTCCATCTCTGAGGTATGAATAATGCGCATCGGCGACAGATACCCCAGACGCACGGCCTGGCGCGTCAGCGAGAAGACGCCGGAGATCACCGCCTGAGAGGCGATAACCGTCGCCAGGGCAGCGATAATCAGCATCGGAATCAACGCCCATTCGGGCGCCAGCAGGAAGAACGGGTTCTTAATCGCTTCCGGATGCTTGAGCAGCAACGCGCCCTGACCAAAGTAGTTCAGCACCAGTGACGGCAGCACCACCGAGAACCAGGCCAGGCGAATCGGCAGCTTCCCGAAGTGCCCCATGTCGGCATACAGCGCTTCCACGCCGGTAATCGACAGCACCACCGCGCCCAATGCGATAAAGGAGACGGTTTTGTATTGCAGGAAGAAATTCACCGCCCAATAAGGGTTCAATGCCTGCAACACTTCCGGGTTGGCGATAATGCTGCGCGCGCCGAGGCCTGCCAGCAGCAGGAACCAGATGAGCATAATCGGCGCAAACAGTTTACCGACCATGCTGGTACCGTGCTTCTGAATCGCAAACAGCAGCGTCAAAACAATAATGGAGATGGGAACCACCCAGGTATCAAGCTGGGGGGCGATGATTTCCAGACCTTCTATCGCCGACATCACCGAAATCGCCGGCGTGATGACCACTTCACCATAGAAGAAGCTGCCGCCAATCAGCCCGAGAATCACCAGTACAGAAGTCATGCGCGCGGACGTATTACGCCCCGCCAGAGACATCAGCGTCAGTATCCCCCCTTCGCCGGCGTTGTCCGCCCGCATCACGAAGGTGATGTATTTGAGAGATACCGTTAACAGCAATAGCCAGAAGATTAATGACAGAAAGCCAAAAACCGCGTCACGTTCAACGCCAAAACCGAACTGGCCAGATAAACATTCACGAAGCGTATAAAGAGGGCTGGTACCAATATCGCCGTATACCACGCCAATTGCAGCGAGTGTAATCGCTGATAAAGATTGTTTATTATCAGTGCTCATAGACTAGTCTTTCGTTTATGAAACAAATGTGTGCCTAGTCCCTTGGCCCACGAAAAGCGCACAGTATGCACGATTAGCGTCAAAATCGTACCCCTTAATCACGTCATATTAACCTGCCTCAAGAAATTGCGAGGTACTATTCAGGCTATTCACCTAAAGACTTAAACGTCTATACTCAGCCAGTTAGCTGATTAAACGGCGAAAGGACGCAAGTTAATTATGGCCCAACCACATTTATTAGCAGAAAGAATTTCGCGGCTGAGCAGCGCGCTGGAGAAAGGGCTATTTGAACGTAGTCACGCTATTCGCCTCTGCTTGCTGGCAGCCCTGAGCGGCGAAAGCGTCTTTTTACTTGGTCCACCGGGGATCGCGAAAAGCCTGATTGCCCGCCGCCTGAAGTTCGCCTTCCAGCACGCCCGCGCGTTCGAATATCTGATGACCCGTTTCTCTACGCCGGAAGAGGTCTTTGGGCCGCTCTCTATTCAGGCGTTAAAAGATGAAGGCCGCTATGAGCGCCTGACTGCCGGCTATTTACCTGAGGCAGAGATCGTCTTCCTTGATGAAATCTGGAAAGCGGGCCCGGCCATCCTGAACACCTTGCTGACCGCCATCAACGAACGTCACTTCCGTAACGGTGCCAGCGTGGAAAAGATTCCCATGCGCCTGCTGGTCACCGCCTCGAATGAATTGCCGGAAGCCGAAAGCAGTCTCGAAGCATTGTACGACCGCATGCTGATTCGCCTGTGGCTCGATAAAGTGCAGGATAAGGGCAATTTCCGCTCGATGCTGATTAGCCAGCAGGATGAAAACGACAACCCGATTCCGGCCAATCTGCAGGTTACCGACGAAGAGTACTTCCAGTGGCAGAAAGATATCGGCAACGTGAAGCTGCCGGATGCGGTGTTTGAACTGATTTTTACCCTGCGCCAACAGCTGGATAATCTACCAAATGCACCTTACGTTTCCGATCGTCGCTGGAAAAAGGCGATCCGTCTGCTGCAAGCCTGCGCTTTCTTCAGCGGCCGCGACACGATCGCGCCTATCGATCTGATCCTGCTAAAAGAGTGCCTGTGGCACGATGCGGAAAGCCGAAATCTTCTTCAACAACAAATAGATATTTTGATGACCGGGCATGCATGGCAGCAGCAGGCCATGCTCAACAAGCTGGGCGCCATCACCCAGCAGCGCCTGCAAATTCAGCAGCAACAAAGCGACAAAACCGCGCTGAAAGTCACCCGTCTGGGCGGCATGTTTAGCCGCAAACCGCATTATGAGCTGCCGCCGGAGATTCAAACGCCAACGGTGACCCTGCTGCTCCAGCAGCCGCTCAAGCTGCACGATATTGAGGTCATTCACATTACTTTCGAGCGCCAGGCGCTGGAAAACTGGCTGGAGAAGGGCGGCGAGATTCGCGGTAAGCTCAACGGTATCGGTTTTGCGCTGACGTTAAATATGGAAGTGGATGCAGCACAGCATCTGGTCGTGCGCGACATCAGCCTTCAGGGTACCCGTCTGTCCCTGCCGGGTTCGGGCTCAGCAGAAAGTATGCCGACCGAGATCCGCCAGCAGCTGCTCGCCTTAGATGAAGAGTGGCACCAGCAGCATAACCGCTTTAGCGAGCAGCAAAAATGTCTGTTCATTCATGACGAATGGCTGGGACGTATCGAAGCCAGCCTTCAGGACGTGGCCGCACAAATTAAGCAGGCGCAGAGTTAATGCTGACCATCGATACGCTCAACGTCATGCTGGCGGTCGGCGAAGAGGGGATGATCGAAGAGATGATCATCGCCCTGCTGGCATCCCCGCAGTTGGCCGTGTTCTTTGAAAAATTTCCACGCCTGAAAAGCGCCATTACCGACGATCTTCCCCGCTGGCGCGAAACCTTCAGAAACCGACTCAAAGGCACCCCGGTGCCACACGAGCTGGAAGAGGAGGTCATCTGCTATCAGCAGAGCCAGATACTCTCCACCAGCCAGTTTATCGTTCAACTGCCGCAGATTCTGGCGCTACTCACTCGCGTCCAGTCGCCTTTTGCCGCTCAGGCTCAGCAGCTGGCGGCAAATAACGCCACTTTTACCCCTGCGCTACACACCCTTTTCCTGCAACGCTGGCGCTTAAGCCTGGTGGTTCAGGTCACCTCCCTCAATCAGCAGCTGCTGGAAGAAGAGCGTGAACAGTTATTGAGCGAAGTACAGGAACGAATGACGTTAAGCGGTCAGTTGGATCCGGTGCTGGTGGAAAACGATAGCGCCGGTGGGCGGCTGTGGGATATGAGCGCCGGACAGCTGAAGCGCGGCGACTATCAGCTGATTGTGAAATACGGTGAGTTTCTCAGCCAGCAACCGGAGCTGCTGCGCCTGGCCGAGCAGTTGGGCCGTTCGCGCGAAGCCAAATCGGTGCCGAAGAAAGATTCCCCCATGGAGACTTTCCGTTCGCTGGTGCGCGAGCCCTCCACCGTGCCCGAGCAGGTTGATGGCATCCAGCAAAGCGACGATATTCTGCGTTTATTGCCGCCGGAGCTGGCAACGCTTGGCATCACCGAGCTGGAATATGAGTTTTACCGGCGGCTGGTGGAGAAACAGCTGTTAACCTACCGTCTACACGGCGACGCCTGGCGCGAGAAGGTGACCGAGCGTCCAGTCGTACATCAGGACGTTGATGAACAGCCGCGCGGGCCGTTTATTGTCTGCGTGGATACGTCCGGCTCGATGGGCGGCTTCAACGAGCAGTGCGCCAAAGCGTTCTGCCTCGCGCTGATGCGCGTGGCGCTGGCGGATAACCGTCGCTGCTACATTATGCTGTTCTCCAGCGAAGTGGTGCGCTACGAGTTAACCGGGCGTCAGGGGCTGGAGCAGGCGATCCGCTTTTTAAGCCAGCGCTTTCGCGGCGGTACCGATATGGCCAGCTGCTTCCGCGCCATTATCGAGCATCTGCAAAACCCGCAGTGGCAGGATGCCGACGCGGTGGTGATTTCCGATTTTATCGCCCAGCGGCTACCGGATGAAGTGGTCAAAAAGGTGGGGGATCTTCAGCATAAACATCAGCATCGTTTTCACGCGGTGGCGATGTCCGCTCATGGCAAACCCGGGATCATGCGCATTTTCGATCATATCTGGCGCTTTGATACCGGGTTAAGAAGCCGCCTGCTGAGGCGCTGGCGGCGTTAGATTGGGTTACAGCAGAGCGGAGACGCTTTCACGTACCTGAGACGGCCATACGCCGCACTGCACCTGGCCGATATGGGGCAGTTGCAGCAACAGCATCGTCAGACGAGACTGACCAATACCGCCGCCGATAGTCTGCGGCATTTCACCACGCAGCAGCGCCTGGTGCCACTCCAGCTGTAAACGATCTTCGTCGCCGGTGATCTGCAGCTGATGTTTCAGCGCTTTCGCATCCACGCGGATCCCCATAGAAGAGAGTTCAAACGCGTCTTCCAGCACCGGGTTCCACACCAGAATATCGCCGTTCAACCCCGTCAGGCCGGAGGCGGTCTGGGTGCTCCAGTCGTCATAGTCCGGTGCACGTACATCGTGGCGCTGACCATCGGACAATTTACCGCCGATACCAATCAGGAACACCGCCCCCAGTTCTTTGGCGATGGCGCGCTCACGGCCTTTTGCATCAAGGCCCGGATAGCGGCTCAGCAGCGTTTCACTGTGCACAAAGTGAATTTGTTCTGGCAGGAACGGTGTCAGCCCAAACTCTTTGCTTACAGCAGCTTCGGTTTCTTTAATGCCCGCCCAAATCGCCTTTACGGTACTTTCCAGCGTGCTGGCGTGGCGTTCGTCATCCCCCATCACACGTTCCCAGTCCCACTGGTCAACGTAAACGGAGTGAATCGGAGAGAGTCGGTCTTCATCGGGGCGAAGGGCCTTCATATGCGTGTACAGCCCTTCGCCCGCGCTGAAGTCGTGTTGTCCCAGGGTTTGACGCTTCCACTTCGCAAGGGAATGAACCACTTCGAACTGGGCATCTGGCAGTGTTTTCACTTTCACCTGAACCGCCTTCTCGCAACCAGACAGGTTGTCCTGTGTCCCATCCCCCACGCGGCTTAAGATCGGCGCCTGGACTTCTACGAGCCCTAGCTTCTCTTCCAGCTGACGGGAAAAATAGGATTTAACGAAACTGATCTGGCGTTGTTTTGCGATGTATGCGGTTTTCATTATTTTTACTCCTGCGTCCTGTTGCAATTGATTAAGCAACAAAACAGGCCCGCAATTCAATAATCAAACAACAAAAAGCCTTATCGACTTTTGATTCATTAAAAATAAAGGCTAAAATAGAGGTAATCATTAATCTTCATAAGAAAAACCTATGGAAAATTATCAGATCGACAATCTGGACCGCGGCATTCTTGAGGCCCTGATGGCCAACGCCCGTACCGCCTACGCGGAACTGGCTAAGCAGTTCGCCGTCAGCCCGGGCACCATCCACGTTCGCGTAGAGAAGATGAAACAAGCCGGGATCATTACCGGCGCGCACGTCGACGTCAGCCCCAAACAACTAGGTTATGACGTGGGCTGCTTTATCGGCATTATTCTCAAGAGCGCGAAAGACTATCCGTCGGCGCTGGCACGGCTGGAAAGCCTGGATGAAGTGACCGAGGCGTACTACACCACCGGGCACTACAGCATCTTTATTAAGGTAATGTGCAAATCGATCGACGCCCTCCAACAGGTACTTATCAACAAGATCCAAACAATTGATGAAATTCAGTCCACCGAAACGCTGATCGTCCTGCAGAACCCGATCATGCGTACCATCAAGCCGTGATCGCCTTTTTTAATCCCACATTTTTCCACAGGTAGATCCCAGCTCGCTCACAGCGTACAATGCGCCTTCTTTATAAAGGTGGGCGAGCATGGCAGACATCACTCTAATCAGCGGTAGCACGCTTGGCAGTGCTGAATATGTTGCGGAACATCTGGCGGAAAAGCTGGACGACGCTGGTTTTTCCAGCGAAATGCTGCATGGCCCGATGCTGGATGAGGTTCCTGCTGAGGGGATCTGGCTGGTGATCAGCTCTACACACGGTGCAGGCGACATTCCTGACAACCTGCTTCCTTTATATGAAGCATTATGCGAGCAGAAACCGGATCTCTCCCGCGTTCGCTTCGGTGCCGTTGGTATCGGTAGCCGTGAATACGACACATTTTGCGGCGCTATCGACAAACTGGAAGCTGAACTGAAGGCTTGTGGCGCAAAACAGGTTGGCGAAACGCTGCGGATCAACGTCCTTGAACATGAGATTCCGGAAGATCCGGCTGAAATTTGGCTGGGATCATGGCATCCATTGCTCAGAGATTTGTAAAGATCGTATTTTTTTATGTGGATAACTCTGGTTAAAAGCTTGGATCAACCGGTAGTTATCCAAAGAATAACCGTTGGCTAGTTTTTGAGTTGTGCATAACCCTTCACTTTGATCCCAGCTTATACGGACCAGGATCACCGATCATTCACAGATAATGATCCGTCTTAAACGGTTGATCTTAATGTCCGGATCGTACTTATCCACAAAGGTTGGCGATCCTAATAAGAGATCACAATAGAACAGATCTCTAAATAAAAAGATCTTCTTTTTAATACCCAGGATCCAGACGCTTTCTCCATCGACTAAAGTTGAGTAGAATCCACGCCCGGACTTCAATCCATTTAAAAACCGCAGTACGCGAGGCAAACCACCATGTTTTATCAGGATCCTTTTGACGTCATCATCATTGGCGGGGGTCATGCAGGCACTGAGGCCGCGATGGCCGCAGCGCGAATGGGTCAGCAGACCCTGCTTTTGACACACAATATCGACACTCTGGGGCAGATGAGCTGCAACCCGGCGATTGGCGGCATTGGGAAGGGACACCTGGTAAAAGAAGTGGATGCGCTCGGCGGCCTGATGGCAACGGCGATCGACCACGCCGGCATTCAGTTTAGGATACTAAACGCCAGTAAAGGCCCGGCCGTTCGCGCCACTCGCGCTCAGGCGGATCGCGTGCTCTACCGTCAGGCGGTCCGTACTGCACTGGAGAACCAGCCTAACCTGATGATCTTCCAGCAGGCGGTTGAAGATCTGATTGTCGAAAACGATCGTGTTGTTGGCGCTGTCACCCAGATGGGCCTCAAATTCCGTGCAAAAGCGGTCGTGCTGACCGTCGGGACCTTCCTGGACGGCAAAATCCATATTGGCCTGGATAACTACAGCGGTGGCCGCGCAGGCGATCCGCCATCTATCCCGCTGTCCCGTCGCCTGCGCGAACTGCCGCTGCGCGTCAGCCGCCTGAAAACCGGGACGCCGCCGCGAATTGACGCGCGCACCATCGATTTCAGCGTATTGGCTCAACAAAACAGCGATGACCCAATGCCGGTCTTCTCGTTCCTTGGCGAAGTGTCTCAGCACCCGCGCCAGATGCCGTGCTACGTCACGCATACCAACGAGAAAACCCATGACGTGATCCGTAATAACCTCGATCGTAGCCCGATGTATGCTGGCGTGATCGAAGGCATCGGCCCGCGCTACTGTCCGTCGATCGAAGACAAAGTGATGCGCTTTGCCGATCGTAACCAGCACCAGATCTTCCTGGAGCCGGAAGGGCTAACCTCCAACGAAATTTACCCGAACGGTATCTCCACCAGCCTGCCGTTTGACGTGCAGATGCAGATCGTCCGCTCGATGCAGGGGATGGAAAACGCGAAAATCGTCCGTCCAGGCTATGCTATTGAGTACGATTTCTTCGACCCGCGCGACCTGAAACCGACGCTGGAAAGCAAATTTATCCACGGTCTGTTCTTTGCTGGCCAGATCAACGGCACCACCGGCTACGAAGAAGCCGCGGCACAGGGGCTGCTGGCGGGTCTGAACGCCGCACGGTTGTCCGCCGATAAAGACGGCTGGGCGCCGCGTCGCGATCAGGCTTATCTCGGCGTGCTGGTGGACGATCTCTGTACGCTGGGGACAAAAGAACCGTACCGCATGTTCACCTCCCGCGCCGAATATCGTTTGATGCTGCGTGAAGACAACGCCGATCTGCGCTTGACCGAAATCGGTCGCGAGTTGGGGATGGTGGATGACGTTCGTTGGGCGCGTTTCAACGAGAAGCTGGAAAACATCGAGCGCGAGCGTCAGCGTCTGAAGTCGACCTGGGTAACGCCATCGGCGGAATCAGCAGCCGAAGTGAATGCTCACCTGACTGCACCGCTGTCTCGCGAAGCCAACGGTGAAGATCTGCTGCGTCGTCCGGAAATGACCTACGAGCAGCTGACCTCCCTGACGCCGTTCTCTCCTGCGCTGAAAGATGCTCAGGCGGCAGAGCAGGTGGAAATCCAGGTGAAATACGAAGGTTACATCGCGCGTCAGCAGGATGAGATCGAAAAACAACAGCGCAATGAAAACACGCTGCTGCCGGCCACCCTCGACTATCGTCAGGTGAACGGGCTTTCGAACGAAGTCATTGCCAAGCTCAACGATCACAAACCGGTTTCGATCGGCCAGGCGTCGCGTATCTCCGGGATCACCCCGGCGGCGATCTCGATTCTGCTGGTATGGCTGAAAAAACAAGGTCTGCTGCGCCGCAGCGCCTGATTACCGCCCAGGCGGCTCTTCTGGCGAGCATCTTACGCTCGCCCACTTGATTCATCGGCCCGGTACGCGTCATGCTACCGGGCAGTTATTTTCTGATAGGGTCATCAACGTGCTCAACAAACTTTCTCGTCTGCTGGATGAAGCAGGTATTTCGCTCACCGATCACCAGAAAAATCAGCTTGTTGGCTATGTCGATATGCTGCACAAGTGGAACAAAGCGTACAACCTGACGTCGGTACGCGATCCAAACGAGATGCTGGTGCGCCACATCCTCGACAGCATCGTAGTGGCGCCGTCGCTGAAAGGTGAACGCTTTATTGATGTCGGCACTGGGCCGGGCCTGCCGGGAATACCGCTGTCTATCGTTCTTCCGGATGCGCACTTTACGCTTCTCGATAGTCTGGGCAAGCGCGTTCGCTTCCTGCGCCAGGTTCAGCATGAGCTTGCGCTGACTAACATCACGCCGGTGCAGAGTCGTGTTGAAGAGTTTCCGGCCGAGCCGCCGTTTGATGGCGTTATCAGCCGCGCCTTCGCCTCGCTGAATGATATGGTGAGCTGGTGCCATCACCTGCCGGGTGAAGAAGGTCGTTTTTATGCACTTAAAGGCCAGTTGCCTGAAGATGAGATTACGCAGCTTCCGCCGCAGTTCAGCGTCGAATCCATTGTTGAATTGCGGGTTCCTCAGCTGGAAGGGGAGCGTCATTTGGTGATTATTGCACCAAAGAAAATTTAATATTTATCAAAAAAAGTAGAAAAAAAATGCGGTCTCTGGTGTTAACAAATTGGCGACACTACGCGCCAGTGACTCGCTTAATTTAACTCAGGTTTAACGTGTTTTTATCTTCTCAATAACCAAGCTTTTTTTGTTAATGATGAAAATAGTAAACATGGAAAATATCAGCGTGCTATAAGTCATCACGTTAGCCATTTTGTCATGTTAATAAGTTATTATGAATGTCAATGAATGGTTTTTGTTCTGTTTCTACCTGTTTTTAAAAGAGTGCTCTGATTTCGTCTTAGATATCAAAACGATGAGATGTCATCTTTTGCTACGTTGATACAGATGATGAGCGCTAAAATGTTTAATATGTGATCTCGTGCACGCTTTGTAACCACTGTTTTAGCTGTATTTGCAGTTTTGTACGATCGTTCACACTTTGGCGAAAAGTGGAAAAATAGCGTGAATGAAAAATATTTAAATATTTATTCACGTTTTGGCTACTTATTGTTTGAAATCACGGGGCGTCACCGTATAATTTGACCGCTTTTTGATGCTTGACTCCGAGCTTTAAAGAACGTTTTATACGACACGCGGCATACCTCAAAGGGAGCAGGAGTAGAAACGTGATGTCTATGTCGCTCGTGAGTCGAAACGTTGCTCGTAAGCTTCTGTTCATTCAGCTTCTGGCAGTGATAGCAAGCGGATTGCTGTTCAGCCTAAAAGACCCCTTCTGGGGCATCTCCGCCGCGTGTGGAGGCCTGGCAGTGTTACTGCCTAATATGTTGTTTATGATTTTTGCCTGGCGTCACCAGGCGCATACACCCGCGAAGGGCAAAGTGGCCTGGACGTTCGCCTTCGGCGAAGCGTTTAAGGTGCTAGCGATGCTGGTGTTACTGATTGTGGCGCTGGCGGTTTTAAAGGCGGTATTCTTACCGCTGATCGTTACATGGATTTTGGTGCTAGTGGTTCAGATACTGGCACCCGCTGTAATTAACAACAAAGGGTAAAAGGCATCATGGCTTCTGAAAATATGACGCCGCAGGAATACATAGGGCACCACCTGAATAACCTTCAGCTGGACCTGCGTACTTTCTCGCTGGTAGATCCGCATAACCCCCCAGCCACCTTCTGGACGCTCAATATTGACTCCATGTTCTTCTCGGTGGTGCTGGGTCTGTTGTTCCTGCTTATGTTCCGTAGCGTTGCCAAAAAAGCGACCAGCGGCGTACCAGGTAAATTTCAGACCGCGATTGAGCTGGTAATCGGCTTCGTTCATGGCAGTGTCAAAGACATGTACCATGGCAAAAGCAAGGTTATCGCCCCGCTTGCCCTGACTATCTTCGTCTGGGTCTTCCTGATGAACCTGATGGACTTACTGCCTATCGACCTGCTGCCGTATATTGCTGAGCATATACTGGGCCTGCCGGCGCTGCGCGTGGTTCCGTCTGCGGACGTAAACATTACCCTGTCTATGGCTCTGGGCGTGTTTATCCTGATTCTGTTCTACAGCATCAAAATGAAAGGCATCGGTGGCTTCGCTAAAGAGCTGACACTGCAGCCGTTCAATCACTGGGCATTTATTCCTGTCAACTTAATCCTTGAAGGGGTAAGCCTGCTGTCCAAACCAGTATCTCTGGGTCTGCGACTGTTCGGCAACATGTATGCCGGTGAGCTGATTTTCATTCTGATTGCTGGCCTGCTGCCGTGGTGGTCACAGTGGATTCTGAATGTGCCTTGGGCCATTTTCCACATCCTGATCATTACGCTGCAAGCCTTCATCTTCATGGTTCTGACGATTGTCTATCTGTCGATGGCGTCTGAAGAGCATTAATTTACCAACACTACTACGTTTTAACTGAAACAAACTGGAGACTGTCATGGAAAACCTGAATATGGATCTGCTGTACATGGCTGCCGCTGTGATGATGGGTCTGGCGGCAATCGGTGCTGCGATCGGTATCGGCATCCTCGGGGGCAAATTCCTGGAAGGCGCAGCGCGTCAACCGGATCTGATTCCTCTGCTGCGTACTCAGTTCTTTATCGTTATGGGTCTGGTGGATGCTATCCCGATGATCGCTGTAGGTCTGGGTCTGTACGTGATGTTCGCTGTCGCGTAGTAAGCGTTGCTTTGAATTAAGTAAGAGCAATATCAGAACGTTAACTAGATAAGAGGCATTGTGCTGTGAATCTTAACGCAACAATCCTCGGCCAGGCCATCGCGTTTGTCCTGTTCGTTCTGTTCTGCATGAAATACGTATGGCCGCCGTTAATGGCTGCCATCGAAAAACGTCAAAAAGAGATTGCTGACGGTCTTTCTTCTGCAGAACGAGCTAAAAAGGATTTGGACCTTGCACAGGCCAATGCGACCGACCAGCTGAAAAAAGCAAAAGCGGAAGCCCAGGTTATCATCGAGCAGGCGAACAAACGTCGCTCCCAGATCCTGGACGAAGCCAAAGCTGAAGCAGAGCAGGAACGTACTAAAATCGTGGCACAGGCTCAGGCAGAAATCGACGCCGAGCGTAAACGTGCTCGCGAAGAACTGCGTAAGCAAGTCGCTATCCTGGCTGTTGCTGGCGCCGAGAAGATCATCGAACGTTCCGTGGATGAAGCTGCTAACAGCGACATCGTGGATAAACTTGTCGCTGAACTGTAAGGAGGGAGGGGCTGATGTCTGAATTTGTTACGGTAGCTCGCCCCTACGCCAAAGCAGCTTTTGACTTTGCCGTCGAACACAAAAGCGTAGATCGCTGGCAGGACATGCTGGCGTTTGCCGCCGAAGTGACGAAGAACGAACAAATGGCAGAGCTTCTGTCTGGCGCACTGGCGCCAGAAACGCTCTCTACGTCGTTTATCGCAGTATGCGGTGAGCAACTGGACGAAAACGGTCAGAACCTGATTAAGGTGATGGCTGAAAACGGTCGTCTTAAAGTGCTCCCTGATGTTCTTGAGCAGTTTGTACACCTGCGCGCCGCGAGTGAAGCTACCTCTGAGGTAGAAGTCATTTCCGCTAATGCGTTGAGTGAAGAGCAGCTCGCGAAAATCACCGCCGCGATGGAAAAGCGTCTGTCACGCAAAGTTAAGCTGAATTGCAAAATCGATAAGTCTGTAATGGCAGGCGTTATCATCCGTGCGGGTGATATGGTCATTGATGGCAGCGTACGCGGCCGTCTTGAACGCCTTGCAGACGTCTTGCAGTCTTAAGGGGACTGGAGCATGCAACTGAATTCCACCGAAATCAGCGAACTGATCAAGCAGCGCATTGCTCAGTTCAATGTTGTGAGTGAAGCTCACAACGAAGGTACTATTGTTTCTGTAAGTGACGGTGTTATCCGCATCCACGGCCTGGCCGATTGTATGCAGGGTGAGATGATTTCCCTGCCGGGTAACCGTTACGCTATCGCACTGAACCTGGAGCGCGACTCCGTTGGTGCTGTAGTTATGGGTCCGTACGCTGACCTTGCCGAAGGCATGACCGTCAAGTGTACTGGTCGTATCCTGGAAGTTCCGGTTGGCCGTGGCCTGCTGGGCCGTGTGGTTAACACTCTGGGTGCACCAATCGATGGTAAAGGCGCGCTGGACAACGACGGCTTCTCCGCCGTTGAAGCTATCGCACCGGGCGTAATCGAACGTCAGTCCGTCGATCAGCCGGTTCAGACCGGTTATAAATCCGTTGATGCCATGATCCCAATCGGTCGTGGTCAGCGTGAACTGATCATCGGCGACCGTCAGACCGGTAAAACCGCGCTGGCAATCGACGCCATCATCAACCAACGTGATTCCGGCATCAAGTGCGTCTACGTGGCAATCGGCCAGAAAGCGTCCACCATTTCTAACGTGGTACGTAAACTGGAAGAACACGGCGCGCTGGCTAACACCATCGTTGTTGTGGCAACTGCGTCTGAATCTGCTGCACTGCAATACCTGGCGCCGTATGCCGGTTGCGCAATGGGCGAATACTTCCGCGACCGCGGCGAAGATGCGCTGATCATTTATGATGACCTGTCTAAACAGGCTGTCGCATACCGTCAGATCTCCCTGCTGCTGCGCCGTCCACCAGGACGTGAAGCATTCCCGGGCGACGTATTCTACCTCCACTCTCGTCTGCTGGAGCGTGCTGCGCGTGTTAACGCCGAATACGTTGAAACCTTCACCAAAGGTGAAGTGAAAGGGAAAACCGGTTCTCTGACCGCGCTGCCGATTATCGAAACGCAGGCTGGTGACGTTTCCGCATTCGTTCCGACCAACGTAATTTCCATTACCGATGGTCAGATCTTCCTGGAAACCAACCTGTTCAACGCCGGTATTCGTCCTGCGGTTAACCCGGGTATCTCCGTATCCCGTGTTGGTGGTGCAGCTCAGACCAAGATCATGAAGAAACTGTCCGGTGGTATCCGTACCGCACTGGCACAGTATCGTGAACTGGCAGCATTCTCCCAGTTCGCATCTGACCTTGACGATGCAACCCGTAAGCAGCTGGACCACGGTCAGAAAGTAACTGAACTGCTGAAACAGAAACAGTATGCGCCGATGTCCGTCGCGCAGCAGTCTCTGGTTCTGTTCGCGGCAGAACGTGGTTATCTGGCGGATGTAGAACTGGCGAAAATCGGTAGCTTCGAAGCCGCTCTGCTGGCTTACGTCGACCGTGATCACGCTCCGTTGATGCAAGAGATCAACCAGTCCGGTGGCTATAACGACGAAATCGAAGGCAAGCTGAAAGGCATCCTCGATTCCTTCAAAGCAACCCAATCCTGGTAAAGTCTGACGGCCTGTCTTAGGGCAGGCCGTAGGCATTGAGGAGAAGCTCATGGCCGGCGCAAAAGAGATACGTAGTAAGATCGCAAGCGTCCAGAACACGCAAAAGATCACTAAAGCGATGGAGATGGTCGCCGCTTCCAAAATGCGTAAATCGCAGGATCGCATGGCGGCCAGCCGTCCTTATGCAGATACCATGCGCAAAGTGATTGGTCACCTTGCGAACGGTAATCTGGAATATAAGCACCCGTACCTGGAAGAACGCGACGTTAAGCGCGTGGGCTACCTGGTGGTGTCTACCGACCGTGGTCTGTGCGGTGGCTTGAACATTAACCTGTTCAAGAAACTGCTGGCGGATATGAAGGCATGGACCGAAAAAGGCGTTCAGTGCGACCTCGCAATGATCGGCTCTAAAGGTGTGTCCTTCTTTAATTCCGTAGGTGGCAACATTGTCGCTCAGGTTACCGGTATGGGCGATAAACCAGCCCTGTCCGAACTGATCGGTCCGGTAAAAGTGATGTTGCAGGCCTACGACGAAGGTCGTCTGGACAAGCTTTATATTGTCAGCAACAAATTTATTAACACCATGTCTCAGGTGCCGACGATCACCCAGCTGCTGCCGTTACCGGCTTCAGAAGATGATGATCTGAAACGTAAAACCTGGGATTACCTGTACGAACCCGATCCGAAAGCGCTGCTGGATACCCTCCTGCGTCGTTATGTCGAATCTCAGGTCTATCAGGGCGTGGTAGAAAACCTGGCCAGCGAGCAGGCCGCACGTATGGTTGCGATGAAAGCCGCGACCGACAATGGCGGCAGCCTGATTAAAGAGCTGCAGTTGGTATACAACAAAGCTCGTCAGGCCAGCATTACTCAGGAACTCACCGAGATCGTCGGTGGTGCATCCGCGGTATAACCAGGTTAATTCGTAGAGGATTCAAGATGGCTACTGGAAAAATTGTCCAGGTAATCGGCGCCGTAGTTGACGTCGAATTCCCTCAGGATGCCGTACCGCGCGTGTACGAAGCCCTTGAGGTACAGAATGGTAATGAAGTGCTGGTGCTGGAAGTTCAGCAGCAGCTCGGTGGCGGTATCGTGCGTACCATCGCCATGGGTTCCTCCGACGGTCTGCGTCGCGGTCTGGAAGTTAAAGACCTCGAGCACCCGATCGAAGTTCCGGTAGGTAAAGCAACACTGGGTCGTATCATGAACGTACTGGGTCACCCGGTAGACATGAAAGGCGACATCGGTGAAGAAGAGCGTTGGGCTATCCACCGCGCTGCACCTTCCTACGAAGAGCTGTCCAGCTCTCAGGAACTGCTGGAAACCGGTATCAAAGTTATCGACCTGATGTGTCCGTTCGCGAAGGGCGGTAAAGTCGGTCTGTTCGGTGGTGCGGGCGTAGGTAAAACCGTAAACATGATGGAGCTGATCCGTAACATCGCGATCGAGCACTCCGGTTACTCTGTGTTTGCGGGCGTAGGTGAACGTACTCGTGAGGGTAACGACTTCTACCACGAAATGACCGACTCCAACGTTATCGATAAAGTATCCCTGGTGTATGGCCAGATGAACGAGCCGCCGGGAAACCGTCTGCGCGTTGCTCTGACCGGCCTGACCATGGCTGAGAAATTCCGTGACGAAGGTCGTGACGTACTGCTGTTCGTCGATAACATCTATCGTTACACCCTGGCCGGTACGGAAGTATCTGCACTGCTGGGTCGTATGCCTTCAGCGGTAGGTTACCAGCCGACTCTGGCGGAAGAGATGGGCGTTCTGCAGGAACGTATCACCTCCACCAAGACCGGTTCTATCACCTCCGTACAGGCGGTATACGTACCTGCGGATGACTTAACTGACCCATCCCCAGCAACTACCTTTGCTCACTTAGATGCAACCGTAGTACTGAGCCGTCAGATCGCATCCCTGGGTATCTACCCTGCGGTTGACCCGCTGGACTCCACCAGCCGTCAGCTGGATCCGCTGGTTGTTGGTCAGGAACACTACGACACCGCGCGTGGCGTTCAGTCCATCCTGCAGCGTTATCAGGAACTGAAAGACATCATCGCCATCCTGGGTATGGATGAACTGTCTGAAGAAGATAAACTGGTGGTAGCACGCGCTCGTAAAATTCAGCGCTTCCTGTCCCAGCCGTTCTTCGTAGCAGAAGTATTCACCGGTTCTCCGGGTAAATACGTTTCGCTGAAAGACACCATCCGTGGCTTTAAAGGCATCATGGACGGCGAATACGATCACCTGCCGGAGCAGGCGTTCTACATGGTCGGTTCCATTGACGAAGCAGTGGAAAAAGCCAAAAAACTTTAACGCCTTAATCGGAGGGTGATATGGCAATGACTTACCACCTGGACGTCGTCAGCGCAGAGCAACAAATGTTCTCTGGTCTGGTCGAGAAAATCCAGGTAACGGGTAGCGAAGGTGAGCTGGGTATTTACCCGGGCCACGCCCCGCTGCTCACCGCCATTAAGCCTGGTATGATTCGCATCGTTAAACAGCACGGCCACGAAGAGTTTATCTATCTGTCCGGCGGCATTCTTGAAGTGCAGTCTGGCACCGTGACCGTACTGGCTGATACCGCGATTCGCGGCCAGGATCTCGACGAAGCGCGAGCTCTGGAAGCGAAACGTAAGGCCGAAGAGCACATTAAGAGCTCTCATGGTGACGTGGATTACGCTCAGGCGTCTGCGGAACTGGCCAAAGCGATCGCTAAACTGCGCGTTATCGAGTTGACCAAAAAAGCGATGTAACACCGGCTTGAAAGTCAAAAAGCCAGTCTGGTCTCCAGGCTGGCTTTTTTTATGCTTTGTTTTAATTTAAATGAAACTGAAAAGGTATTTTAAATATTTTGTGATTTGAGTCACAAAACTGTTGATCGATAAAATCCGGAGGAGTAGACTTTGTTTTGTGAGTTGAGTCACAAAAAATATCACTACTATCGCAGGATAAAAATCATGAAACTGATCAACAAAATCATCGCTCTCTTCAGCTCTATGAACATCTCTTTCGGTACTTTCAACCTGTAAGGTTGATGACCGCACTGGCCGCCCACCTGTAGGTCAGATGCTGTTCTGTGATGCGCTGTACCGCTAACGAAAACGACAACACATGCGGTGTAAACAGAACCCAAAAATGAAGAAGGTCGCCTTACGGCGACCTTTGTATTTTGACCAGTAGTACAAACTACGCCTTAATCCTTATTCAGGAAATCACCGGTCTTAAAGCTGCCGTCCGCATTACGCTCCAGCGGCTGTGGTAATGTCAGCGACTGGAAGTCTTGCGCACGCAGTTCCTTCCCTTCCGTGTTCACGCTTTTGCCCTTCTCGATGAAGTAGTTCGTGGCATCAATGTTGCCCACCACCGCATCATCATATTTCCCCGGCTGGCTGCGCAGCGAAATGTTGTCGCTGAATACACCCTGCGTAGATGCATCGCCATAAGGGCTTGGACGGAAGATAAAGTTAAAGCGCTGGTTGTCGACGGCGACGTTATTGACCACCACCAGCTTGCCTGGGTTGAAGTTATCGGTGAAGCCATCAAGATGGTTGCCGATCGCGATACTGTTGCGGATTTCGTGCGCCACCGGCTGCCCTTCGCCGCCCAGCTTGAAGCCGTTGCTGGTGTTGTCGCGGGCGACAGAGTTCTCGATTACCACCACGCCGTTGGCGCCGTCCTCAATCTTATTAAACAGATCGAAGCCATCATCAATGTTGTTGTGTGAGTAGCATCCTTCCAGTCGGTTGCCTTCACCCACGCGCATCTTCACCGCAAAACCGTCAGCGTTGATCTTGCCTGGATCCTCGTTGCTGTGGGACTCCGAGTTTACCACGCGGTTATAGCTTGCCCACAGCGGACGACCAATCTTATCGACCGAGGAAATTTGAATCCCGGTATCATCATTGCGATAAGCCGTTACATTCTCGATCAGGTTATGGCTGCCCTGAATACGCAGGCTCTTCCCGGTGATATCCACGCCGCGTAGCGTCCAGTAGTTACCGTCCAGCAGCATACCGTGGATAACCGCTTTACCGTTGGCTTCCAGCGTTTTACGACCATTCTCAAGACCGCTGGCTGAAAGCGGAATGTCGGTCTTCGGATAGTCACCTGCCGCCAGCACAATTTTTCCGCCCGGCGCGACCAGATCGATGGCTGTTTGCAAATCCATTGGCGCGTCGGCGGTACCTTTTGCATCTGCCTTGCCGTTTGCTGCCGCGTACAGCGTGCTGGTGGAAATACCTTTCTGCTGGTTAACGGTCAACTGCTGCTCAACCGGCGTCCGGTCTTTACCGCTGGTGGGGGTAAAGGTCACCTGGAAGGTATTGCTTTCTTTCAGCGTGGCGGGCTGAGTGAACATCTCGCCGGCCTTCACCGCTTTATTCTCCCCGATCACCACTTCATTGTGCCGAACGGTAAACAGCCCGTCGTAGTTGGCACGCGCTTGAAGCGTGTACTCTGGCGTCAGGCTCTTACTGCCTGAAGCGACCTGCATCACCACCGGCCATGATTTGGCGACGAACGGTTTAGAGGCCACGGTTTTCGCCTCAGAGGTGGTCAGCGAAGCGTCTTTAACGGTAATTTTGGCATTACGTGACGCAAAGAAGCCCACGTAATACTGTTTTTTATCCTGCACGGAGATCATATCTGCGTGCGGCACGCGCTCAGTCACCCACTCTTCACTTCCCTCCGGCGCCCAGGCGGTAACGAAGCCGTCATTTGTCCGTTCGAGCTTCAGGCGGAACGTCGGCGACTGACGCAGATCAACCCCTTCCTTGTAACTGACTTTCTTAATCTCGGATCCGGCGTTACCCCATGGTTGGGTTATACCGTTACGTGCGATCGCCTGTAGCTTCACGCGGTAATCATCTTTCTTGTCCTGGGTCATAATGGCGTTCATCACCATATTCGATGCCGCAGGAAACTCTTCATAGCCTTCTTTCAGCGGTTCCTGGCGTGGGATGCCGATGATATCGCGCACCAGTAGCCCCGCGCCTTCCTGTGCGGCCGGTTTAGCGCCGTTTTCCGGGCCAAACTGATCGACGGTTACCGTGGCCGATAGCACAAAGTTCTCATCGCTCGGTAACGTGGTGTAGAAGAAGGTCAAACCGTCGTGCGAGTTGGCGATTTTGCCGCCGCGACTTTCGATGGTGATAGGTTTACTGAGGTCGGCAATTTGCTGTGATGTCAGCGTCTTACCATCGATAGTGACGTTGTTTACGCCCACTTTCTCCGGAAGAACGTTGGAGGAGAAGTTAACGTCAGTAGACTGCCCAAAAGCGATCGCCTTCCATTGCTGGGGCGTCTGGGCCTGCGCCGCGAGAGAAAGCGCTGCACTACAAAGGGTAAGAGCCAGAGGTATCTTCTTGTTCATATTATCTTCCTGAATGGTTGATCGACGTAATTATCAACAAATTAAAACGTTGTTTCTTTTTTGCTCGTCACAATAATGAGTAAATAAAACGCCGTTTTGAAATGGTTAATCCTTTATTCAGGTGATAAAAAAACAAGATAAGCAGTGAGATAGCGCAGAATATGGCGCTGGGTCTGATTTCTTACAAGACAAATAGATTTGATATAGACGAAAATAAGGACAGAAAGTCAGGACGTAAGGGGATGTTGAACGTTTTATCAGCAAGCCATTTCATGCTGCAAAATATGTAGAATTTTCAACAAGAACCCGGTTTACTTCATACTTAATCTACAGACAGGATACCTATGTCTAACCGTACCATGAGCGTTGTGATCCTTGCCGCTGGCAAAGGCACGCGTATGTATTCCGATCTTCCTAAAGTGCTGCACACCCTGGCTGGCAAGCCGATGGTGCAGCATGTCATTGATGCCGCGAATCATGTTGGCGCAAACCAGGTTCACCTGGTGTACGGTCACGGTGGTGATTTGCTTAAGCAAGCTTTATCCGACGATAACCTGAACTGGGTGCTGCAGGCGGAACAGCTGGGCACCGGTCATGCGATGCAGCAGGCTGCGCCGTACTTCGCGGATGATGAAGACATTCTGATGCTGTACGGCGACGTGCCGCTGATCTCCGTTGAAACACTGCAGCGTCTGCGCGAAGCCAAGCCGCAGGGCGGAATAGGTCTGCTGACGGTGGTGCTGGACGATCCGAGCGGCTATGGGCGCATTACCCGTGAAAACGGCAAAGTGACCGGTATTGTCGAGCACAAAGATGCCACCGAAGCACAGCGTCAGATTCAGGAAATTAACACCGGTATCCTGATTGCCAACGGCGCGGATCTGAAGCGCTGGCTGGCGAAGCTCGACAATAACAATGCGCAGGGCGAGTTCTATATCACCGATATTATCGCCATGGCGTATCAGGAAGGGCGTGAAATTGCCGCGGTACATCCGGCGCGTATCAGTGAAACCGACGGTGTGAATAACCGTCTGCAGCTCGCCCGCCTTGAACGTATTTATCAGTCTGAGCAGGCTGAAAAGCTGCTGCTGGCGGGTGTAATGCTGCGTGACCCGGCGCGTTTTGATCTGCGCGGTACCTTGTCTCACGGGCGCGATGTCGAAATTGATACTAACGTTATCCTTGAAGGCAACGTGGTGCTGGGCAATCGCGTCAAAATCGGCGCGGGCTGTGTGATTAAAAACGCTACCATCGGCGATGACTGTGAAATCAGTCCGTACAGCGTGGTGGAAGATGCGCATCTGGAAGCCGCCTGCACCATCGGGCCGTTTGCGCGTCTGCGTCCGGGCGCTGAACTGCTGGAAGGCGCTCACGTCGGTAACTTCGTCGAAATGAAAAAAGCGCGTCTGGGTAAAGGCTCGAAGGCCGGTCATCTGACCTACCTCGGCGACGCGGAAATTGGCGACAACGTGAATATCGGTGCGGGGACCATTACCTGCAACTACGATGGCGCGAATAAGTTTAAAACCATTATTGGCGATGACGTCTTTGTTGGTTCCGACAGCCAGTTGGTGGCGCCGGTCACCATTGGCAAAGGCGTGACGATTGCCGCCGGGACTACCGTCACCCGCAACGTCGCGGATAACGAACTGGTCCTGAGCCGCGTACCGCAGGTACACAAGCAAGGCTGGCAGCGTCCGGTGAAGATTAAGAAGTAGGCCTGATAAGGCGTAGCCGCATCAGGCAACAAAGGCGAGGAGATAACATAATCTCCCGCCCACCATGCAGTACCTATAAAAATAACCCCACTCTCTACAAGGCTCGGGGCGCCCGGTATACGGGCAACAGGTTGACCGACAACGCGTAAAAAATCGGAACATAAACTTATGTGTGGAATTGTTGGCGCAGTCGCGCAACGTGATGTAGCTGAAATCCTTCTCGAAGGTCTCCGTCGTCTGGAATACCGTGGATACGACTCTGCGGGTCTGGCGGTGGTGGATGCAGAAGGTCATATGACCCGTCTGCGTCGTCTGGGAAAAGTCCAGATGCTGGCTCAGGCTGCGGAAGAACAACCGCTGTCCGGCGGCACTGGTATTGCCCACACCCGCTGGGCAACCCATGGCGAACCGTCGGAAGGCAATGCGCATCCGCATGTGTCTGAACACATTGCGGTGGTGCATAACGGCATCATCGAAAACCACGAACCGCTGCGCGAAATGCTGCAAGCGCGCGGCTATGTCTTCGTTTCAGCGACCGACACTGAAGTGATTGCTCACCTGGTGCATTGGGAGATGGAACAGGGCGGTACCTTACGTGAAGCTGTGCTGCGCGCTATTCCACAGGTGCGCGGCGCTTACGGTACGGTCATTATGGACTCCCGCGATCCGAGCACGCTGCTGGCAGCGCGTTCCGGTAGCCCATTGGTGATTGGCCTTGGGATGGGCGAGAACTTTATCGCTTCTGACCAGCTGGCGCTGCTGCCGGTAACCCGTCGATTCATCTTCCTGGAAGAGGGTGATATCGCGGAAGTGACCCGCCGTACCGTGGCTATCTTCGATAAGACTGGCGCGGAAGTGAAGCGTCAGGATATCGAATCAAACGTGCAGTACGATGCCGGTGATAAAGGCATCTACCGCCACTACATGCAGAAAGAGATCTACGAGCAGCCGAACGCGATCAAAAACACCTTAACCGGGCGTATTAGCCACGGTCAGGTGGATCTGAGTGAGCTGGGGCCGGAGGCCGATGCGCTATTGGCGAAAGTGGAGCATATCCAGATTATCGCCTGTGGCACTTCCTACAACTCGGGAATGGTGGCGCGCTATTGGTTTGAATCGCTGGCCGGTATGCCGTGCGATGTTGAAATCGCATCGGAATTCCGTTACCGCAAATCCGCCGTGCGCCCGAATAGCCTGGTCATTACCCTCTCGCAGTCCGGTGAGACCGCAGACACCCTGGCTGGCCTGCGCCTGACCAAAGAGCTGGGTTACCTGGGCTCGCTGGCGATTTGTAACGTGGCGGGCTCGTCGCTGGTGCGCGAATCCGACCTGGCGATTATGACCAAAGCGGGCGCTGAGATTGGTGTGGCCTCCACCAAAGCGTTTACGACTCAGCTGACCGTTCTGCTGCTGTTGGTGGCAAAAATGGCCCGTCTGAAAGGTCAGGATTCCGCCGTTGAGCAGGATATTGTGCACGGTCTGCAGGCGCTGCCAAGCCGTATCGAACAGATGCTGTCGCAGGACAAACGCATTGAGCTGCTTGCAGAAGATTTCTCCGACAAGCATCACGCGTTGTTCCTTGGCCGCGGCGATCAGTACCCGATCGCGCTGGAAGGCGCGCTGAAGCTGAAAGAGATCTCCTACATTCATGCGGAAGCCTACGCCGCCGGTGAGCTGAAGCACGGCCCGCTGGCGCTGATTGACGCCGATATGCCGGTGATTGTCGTCGCACCGAACAATGAGCTGCTGGAAAAACTGAAATCCAACATCGAAGAGGTTCGCGCGCGCGGCGGTGAGCTGTATGTCTTTGCCGATCAGGACGCGGCGTTTACCGATAGCGACAACATGCACATCATCGAGCTACCGCATGTGGAAGAGGTTATTGCACCAATCTTCTACACCGTGCCGCTACAGCTGCTGGCTTATCACGTGGCGCTGATTAAGGGCACCGACGTTGACCAGCCGCGTAACCTGGCGAAATCAGTCACCGTAGAGTAAATGTGTCACCTAAAAGGCTGCTGAACGATCGGCAGCCTTTTTTTATAACCTTTGTTCTATATTAATACTTGGTTACAAATATTCTTGTTTGCTTATTTATTTGTTTAACTAACTTTACATTCAACTTCGTTTTTGTGGTGAATGAATCTATTTTGTTAAATTGGATAAAAAAAGAGCCATTTTAGACGAGTGTTGAATAATGGTATTGATAAATTCCTAAATATATAGGCTGGTGTATTTAAAATCACCTTTTTTGTATATAATGGAAATTAATATTTAATAAACAACACATATCCCATATTCATCTATTAATATTAAATGAATATCTAATTAAAATATTTTTATTGTAATCCCTATTCTTGGGTGTATTCTTCGCCGCCGTAAGGATGGTGTGTTTTATTTTTGAAATATAAATAAAACACAAGGATATAATATTATTAATGGGGTTGTAATGAAACTTAATTTAATTGCAGGCGCTTTGGTTCTGTCTTCTACCGTATTCGCTGGTAATGTTCTCGCATCTGATGGCACCGTGCATTTCCGTGGTGAAGTCATTGATAGCACCTGTGAAGTCACTGCTGATACTGCCGATCAGAACGTTGATCTGGGTAAAGTTAACCGCACCGCATTTAGTGGGGTTGGCAGCACTGCAGCGCCAACAGAATTCCATATCGATCTGGACAAATGCCCGGCGACATATACAAAAGCGGCCGTTCGTTTTGATGGCACCGAAGCTTCTGATGGCAATGGCGACCTGGCTGTAGGTACTCCGGCTACCGCTTCTGCACCTGGCGATTTCACTGGCACTGGTACCGCGACAACCGCTACCGGCGTAGCAATCCGTATCTATAACCGTGCTGATAACTCTCAGGTTCAGCTGTACAAAGATTCTGCGTATAGCAATATTGATGCGACTGCGGGTACAGCTTCAATGAAGTTTATTGCGCGTTATATCGCAACCAGCGCTACAGTCACCGCAGGTACCGCTAACGCGGATTCTCAGTTCACAATTGAATACGTGAAATAATACAAACATCAATTCTGTTGATTTGTTTTATTAATTAAATGACGCCTGTCATTAAGGCACTCTTTTGTCTGGAGTCGCGGGCGTCTTTTTGCTCTTTTCTGGGATGATTAAATATATGATGACACGGCTAATTAAATTTGTTTTTTCTATAGTTGTGCTTTTTTATACCATGCAATCTTTTGCCGGGATTGTGGTAGGGGGAACCCGCGTTATTTTCCCAGGTAACGCGCCTGATACCACTATCTCTATTTATAATAAAGAAACGACATTACCTTATCTTATCCAGGTGTGGGTTGATCCGTTTAATAAAGACGATAAAAGCAAACCACCTTTTACGGCAATCCCACCGGTCTCTCGTCTGGAACCTGGACAGGAAAAAGTGCTGCGTATTGTGAAAATCGCCGGTGAATTACCAACAGACCGGGAGTCTGTTTTCTGGTTGAATGTTAAAAATATTCCGCCATCAAGTGATAAAAAAGATACCAGTACGCTGGAAATTGCCATTAAAACAAGAATCAAATTATTCTGGCGTCCAGCCGGCATCAACTTAATTCCAGAAAAAGCTATTGCAAAAGTCAAATGGCATAAGCAAGGTAGCCAGTTGGTAGTGGAGAATAAAAGCCCTATCCATATTAATATTATGGACGTTGTTATTGATGGTAAAAACATTCCTCTTAATATGATTCGCCCTTTTGAAACACTGACGCTGGATTTACCTGCAGGCGTTTCCGGTCATTCTGTAGTCTGGCGCTTTATTAATGATTATGGCGCGATTAGCGAACCAGTAAAACAAGCACTTTAACCTCCCGATAAGGATATCTCGATGATGCGTTCGCGTCTTTGTCTCGCGCTGGTTTCGAGCGCCTGTCTGGGAGTTGCTACCCATGCTTTTGCCAGAGACAGTCTGTTTAATCCAAAGCTTTTAGAAATCGATCATCCGGTCGATGTTGATATTCGTCAGTTCAACCGTTCGAATACGCTCCCGCCTGGCGATTATAAGGTCGATATTATCGTTAACGGGAAGCTGTTTGAGCGCCGGGATGTCAAATTTGTGCAGGATAAACCAGATGCTGAACTACATCCCTGTTTTGTCGCTATTAAGGATGCTTTATCCTCGTATGGTGTCAAAGTTGATGCTGTAAAATCATTGCAGACTGTCGATAATAAAGCTTGTGTAAATCCTGTTCCATTAATTGATGGTGCTATCTGGTCATTTGATGCCAATAAGTTAGCGCTAAATATTTCCATTCCACAGATTTATTTGAATACTGCGGCGTATGACTACATCAGCCCCTCCCGTTGGGATGAGGGCATTAACGCGATGATGGTCAACTATGATTTTTCCGGCACGCATACCATGGAGTCGAATTACGACTCCGAAGAGGATGATACTTATTATCTGAACTTGCGTAACGGAATTAACCTGGGCGCCTGGCGGTTGCGTAACTACAGCACGCTGAGCGCGACGGGCAGTAATACGGAATATCATTCAATTAGTAGTTACGTCCAGCGGGATATTGCCGCGCTGCGCAGCCAGATTATGGTCGGCGACACCTGGACAGCGAGTGATGTGTTTGATAGCGCCCAGATCCGCGGGGTCAGACTCTATACCGACGATGACATGCTACCGTCGAGCCAGAACGGTTTTGCGCCAGTGGTGCGCGGGGTGGCGAAAAGTAACGCCACCGTGATTATCCGACAGAATAAATATGTCATTTATCAATCGGCAGTGCCGCAAGGCGCTTTCGAAATCACCGATCTGAATACCACCAGCGGTGGCGGCGACCTCGATGTGACCATCAAAGAAGAGGATGGTAGCGAGCAGCACTTTACCCAGCCATATGCATCACTGGCGGTTCTCAAACGTGAAGGCCAGACTGACTTTGATATCAGCGTGGGGGAAATGCGCGATGAAAGCGGATTTACTCCCAATGTTATTCAGGCGCAGGTGCTGCGTGGTTTGCCGTGGGGCCTCACACTCTATGGTGGGACGCAGATAGCGAATGACTATGCCTCCGCAGCGTTCGGTATGGGTAAAGATATGGGATCGTTTGGCGCCGTATCCGTTGATATGACTCATGCGCGCTCGCACTTTGATGATGGCGATGATGAAAGCGGCCAGTCATACCGTTTTCTGTATTCCAAACGTTTTGATGATACCGACACGAATTTCCGTCTGGTGGGGTATCGCTATTCAACAGAAGGCTACTACACCCTCGATGAATGGGCGTCTCGACAGGATAATAGTTCTGATTTCTGGGTGACCGGTAACCGACGAAGCCGTGTAGAAGGGACCTGGACGCAGTCGTTTGGTCGCGGCTGGGGGAATATTTATCTGACGGTCAGTCGCCAGGAATACTGGCAGACCGATGAAGTTGAACGCCTGGTTCAACTGGGTTACAGCAATAACTGGCGACAGATATCATGGAATGTGTCGTGGAACTACAGCGATTCCATCAACCGTTATTATGGCAATGACCATTATGACGATGATGATAACAACGACGACAACAATCATGAACAGGTCTTCATGTTATCAGTGTCTATTCCGCTCTCCGGCTGGATGGAAAATAGCTACGTCAACTACTCGATGACGCAGAACAACCATAACAACAGCACGATGCAGGCTGGCGTCGGCGGTACGTTACTGGAAGGGAACAACCTCTCTTATAACATACAGGAATCATGGATGAGTACGCCGGAAGATACCTACAGTGGTAATGCCAGTATGGGATATGACGGTACTTATGGTTCGGTAAACGGCGGCTACGCCTGGAGCCGTGATTCGCAGCGCCTGAATTATGGCGCGCGTGGCGGTATTTTGGTTCATGGCGACGGCGTAACCTTCTCTCAGGAGTTGGGGGAAACTGTCGCGCTGGTAGAAGCGCCGGGGGCAGATGGGCTATCGGTTGAAAATGCGACCGGGGTCTCTACCGACTGGCGTGGGTATACGGTGAAAACGCAGCTCAACCCTTACGATGAAAACCGTGTGGCGATTGACAGTAATTATTTTGCCAAAGCCAATATTGAGCTGGATAACACCGTGGTGAACCTGGTCCCAACGCGCGGCGCGGTAGTGAAAGCGGCGTTTGTGACGCATGTTGGTTATCGTGTGCTGTTTAATGTGACTCAGTCAAATGGCAAGCCTGCGCCATTTGGCGCAATGGCGACCGCCCAACTGGACTCTGGAACGGTAAGCGGCATTGTTGGAGACAACGGCGATCTCTACCTGGCGGGAATGCCCAAAAGCGGTGATTTTTTATTGGCATGGGGCGAAGGTGGCACCAGGCAGTGTAAGGCGTCTTACCAGATAACCGAACAAGCGACCAATGGATTAATACAGGTGCCTGTAACCTGTCAGTAAATGGATGGATACGATGAATCGATGGCACTACGCCGGTATGGCGCTACTTTTTATGGGATCGGCTTCTGGATATGCCGCAACCTCGGGAACATGTGAAACCACCACCGGTACCCATGTATTAAGCCTGACCTTTCCGCTGACGCAAATTGCGGCGGATCACAACGTATCAGGAACTACATTACTTGATGTAGCTGATGCCACCGCAAGCGATACTTACAGCGTGAAGTGTACGTGCGATACCGCTCACCGTAATGGGACTTACCATGAGATTTATTATACTGGCGATCCCGCGCCGGGCATGGTGTTTAGCCATACCTACAATGGACTTTCTTTTTACTATCTTAATGAGTATGTGGATGTTGGGACGAAGATTTACATTCTGAATGCTGGTTATACCGGCGTGCCGTTCGAAAATGTGTCGAATCAGGTACCGAATACAACAAATCATACCTGCGGGGGCGCAAGTACTTCTGCTGTTGGGGTTAAATTAGATACAGGAACGGACTCGCATCTTTCTTTCCATATTAAAAAGTCGATTAACGGGACGGTTGTTATTCCGCTCACGGATGTTGCTGTACTCTATGCCGGGCTGTCCAGCTCGTCTCCACGCGGAGATATCATTGCCAAAGTCAGAATCCAGGGAAGCCTGGTGGCTCCCCAGTCCTGTACCATTAATGGTGGTCAGGATATTACCGTTGATTTTGATGCGATTCCGGCCTCTGAGTTTTCATCAACCATCGGCCAGGCGATAACGACGCATAAAATCACGAAAACCGTCGATGTTTCCTGCACCGGTATGGAAAATGAAAGAACCCAGGGAGTAGACGTTTCCTTTGATACCACCACTCCGGGTGCTGATGGCTCGCTTATCGCCACCAGTAACGAAGACGTAGGAATTAAAATCTACAATAAGAACAACGTGCCCATTGATGTGAAAGGCGGTATTCTGCCGACGGATATGGGGACAACGACGCTGCTGGGGCGTAAAAATGGCTCGGTAACCTTTTCCGCCGCCCCGGCCAGCCTGACAGGCGAACGCCCGCAGCCCGGCACTTTTACCGCCAGCGCCACGCTGACGATTGAATTTACCAACTAAACTTCTTTTGCGGCTGTTTATGACAGCCGCTGTCATATTTCTCTGCCGACATGCTTTTTTTACTCTAAAAATAGTTTTTAAAATCAAAGTATTGTCAGTTCTTTTTTCTTGTCATCAAACTGTCATAAACCTTACATATAACTGTCACCTGATTGTCCTATTTTGCTCCTCGTAGCCACTAAACAATCATTTACGGATTCTTGCAGGAGACATTATGAAAGTTATGCGTACCACTGTCGCAACTGTTGTCGCCGCGACCTTATCGATGAGCGCTTTCGCAGCAAATGCAGCGGCAAGCCTGACAGGCGCGGGTGCAACTTTCCCTGCGCCGGTGTATGCCAAATGGGCGGATACCTACAACAAAGAAACCGGTAATAAAGTCAATTACCAGGGTATCGGCTCCTCCGGTGGCGTAAAACAAATTACCGCTAACACCGTCGATTTCGGCGCATCCGATGCACCGCTGTCTGACGAAAAACTGGCTCAGGAAGGCCTGTTCCAGTTCCCGACTGTCATCGGCGGTGTGGTGCTGGCCGTTAACATTCCTGGCCTGAAATCCGGCGAGCTGGTGCTTGACGGTAAAACGCTGGGCGACATCTACCTGGGCAAAATCAAGAAGTGGGATGACGAAGCCATCACCAAACTGAACCCAGGCGTTAAGCTACCTTCTCAGAACATCGCCGTTGTGCGTCGTGCTGACGGTTCCGGTACCTCCTTCGTGTTCACCAGCTACCTGGCGAAAGTGAACGAAGAGTGGAAATCGAAAATTGGTGCGGGCTCTACCGTAAACTGGCCGACCGGCTTGGGCGGTAAAGGCAACGACGGTATCGCGGCGTTCGTACAGCGTCTGCCAGGCTCTATCGGCTACGTTGAATACGCTTACGCTAAGCAGAACAACCTGGCTTACACCAAACTGGTTTCTGCCGACGGCAAACCGGTTAGCCCAACCGAAGACAACTTCGCTAACGCCGCTAAGGGCGTTGACTGGAGCAAATCTTTCGCGCAGGACCTGACTAACCAGAAGGGTGACAACGCGTGGCCGATTACCTCCACCACCTTTATCCTGGTGCACAAAGAGCAGAAGAAACCTGAGCAGGGCGCTGAAGTGCTGAAGTTCTTTGACTGGGCATACAAAAACGGCGGCAAGCAGGCGAACGAGCTTGATTATGCTTCTCTGCCGGAAAGCGTGGTTGAGCAGGTTCGTGCTGCATGGAAGACCAACGTAAAAGACAGCAGCGGTAAAGCGCTGTACTGATGACGGTCGCCCGGCGGGAACGCCGGGCTGCTGTAAATGTCGTGGCGGATTTTAAACTGGAAAGAGTGATTTATGGCTGCAACTAAGCCTGCTTTTAACCCACCGGGTAAAAAGGGTGACATGATATTCAGCGCGCTGGTAAGACTGGCTGCGCTGATTGTGCTATTGATGTTGGGCGGGATTATCGTCTCTCTCGTTATCTCCTCGTGGCCCAGTATGGAGAAGTTCGGCTTCGCCTTCCTGTGGACCAAAGAGTGGGATGCGCCTAACGACATTTACGGCGCGCTGGTACCGATTTACGGTACGCTCGTGACCTCCGTTATCGCCCTGCTGATCGCCGTTCCGGTGAGTTTCGGCATCGCTCTCTTTCTGACCGAACTGGCGCCAAACTGGCTTAAACGCCCATTAGGTATCGCGATTGAACTGCTGGCGGCCATTCCCAGTATCGTTTACGGCATGTGGGGCCTGTTTATCTTCGCGCCGCTGTTCGCGACCTACTTCCAGGAGCCGGTCGGCAATATCCTTTCTAACATCCCGTTTGTCGGCGCGCTGTTCTCCGGCCCGGCCTTTGGTATCGGTATCCTGGCGGCTGGGGTTATCCTCGCCATCATGATCATCCCCTATATCTCCGCCGTAATGCGTGATGTGTTCGAACAAACCCCGGTGATGATGAAAGAGTCGGCCTACGGCATTGGCTGCACCACCTGGGAAGTTATCTGGCGTATCGTTCTGCCGTTCACCAAAAATGGCGTGATCGGCGGCGTGATGCTCGGCCTGGGCCGCGCGCTGGGTGAAACCATGGCGGTCACCTTTATCATCGGCAACACCTACCAGCTCGACAGCGCGTCTCTGTATATGCCGGGTAACAGCATTACCTCCGCGCTGGCGAATGAATTCGCCGAAGCGGAATCCGGCCTGCATGTCTCTGCGCTGATGGAACTGGGTCTGATCCTGTTTGCGATTACCTTTATTGTGCTGGCGGCATCGAAGTTCATGATTATGCGTCTGGCGAAGAATGAGGGGGCACGCTAATGGCAACGCTGGAAATGCAAAACACCGCTGCGCTGGCTGAGTCCCGTCGCAAAATGCAGGCCAGACGCCGCATGAAGAACCGTATCGCGCTGACGCTGTCGATGGCGACCATGATCTTCGGCCTGTTCTGGCTGGTGTGGATCCTGATGGCGACCATCACTCGTGGTATCGACGGGATGTCCCTGGCGCTGTTTACCGAAATGACCCCACCGCCAAATACCGCAGGCGGCGGTCTGGCGAACGCCCTGGCGGGCAGCGGCCTGCTGATTCTGTGGGCGACCGTGTTTGGTACGCCGCTGGGCATTATGGCGGGTATTTACCTGGCCGAGTATGGCCGTAAATCCTGGCTCGCCGAAGTCATTCGCTTTATTAACGACATTCTGCTTTCCGCACCGTCGATCGTCGTGGGCCTGTTCGTCTACACCATCGTCGTGGCGCAAATGCAGCACTTCTCCGGTTGGGCGGGCGTGATTGCGCTGGCGCTGCTGCAGGTACCGATCGTTATTCGTACCACTGAAAACATGCTCAAGCTGGTGCCGGATAGCCTGCGTGAAGCCGCTTATGCGCTGGGTACGCCTAAGTGGAAGATGATCTCCGCGATTACGCTGAAAGCCTCTATCTCCGGGATTATGACCGGTATCCTGCTGGCTATTGCGCGTATCGCCGGTGAAACGGCGCCGCTGCTGTTCACCGCGCTCTCGAACCAGTTCTGGAGCACCGACATGATGCAGCCTATCGCCAACCTGCCGGTGACCATCTTTAAATTTGCGATGAGCCCGTTTGCGGAGTGGCAGCAACTGGCCTGGGCCGGGGTGCTGATTATCACGCTGTGCGTATTGCTGCTGAACATTCTGGCGCGCGTTATTTTCGCGAAGAAGAAACACGGTTAATTTTTTACGGCGCGGCCAACGACGGCGGCGCTGGATGAGGAAGAGATTGAGATGAGTATGGTTAACACGACTCCGGGTAAAATTTCAGTTCGTGACCTGAACTTCTACTACGGCAAATTCCATGCCCTGAAGAACATCAACCTGGATATCGCCAAAAACCAGGTGACGGCGTTTATCGGCCCGTCGGGCTGTGGTAAATCAACGCTGCTGCGTACCTTCAACAAGATGTTTGAGCTGTACCCGGAGCAGCGTGCGGAAGGCGAAATCCTGCTGGATGGCGACAATATTCTCACCAACACCCAGGATATCGCGCTGCTGCGCGCCAAGGTTGGGATGGTGTTCCAGAAGCCGACGCCGTTCCCGATGTCTATCTACGACAACATTGCTTTTGGCGTGCGTCTGTTTGAAAAACTGTCGCGTACCGACATGGATGAACGCGTGCAGTGGGCCTTGACCAAGGCCGCATTATGGAATGAAACCAAAGATAAACTGCACCAGAGCGGGTACTCTCTCTCTGGTGGTCAGCAGCAGCGTCTGTGCATCGCGCGCGGTATCGCGATTCGCCCGGAAGTGCTTCTGTTGGATGAGCCGTGTTCAGCCCTTGACCCGATCTCCACCGGGCGTATCGAAGAGCTGATCACCGAGCTGAAAGAGGATTACACCGTCGTTATCGTTACCCACAACATGCAGCAGGCTGCACGTTGTTCCGACCACACGGCGTTTATGTACCTGGGCGAGTTGATTGAGTTCAGCAACACGGACGATCTGTTCACCAAGCCCGCTAAGAAACAAACAGAAGATTACATCACCGGTCGTTACGGTTGATTCAGGAGCGCGTTGTGGACAATCTGAACCTTAATAAACATATTTCCGGCCAGTTCAACGCAGAACTGGAGAGCATTCGTACCCAGGTGATGACCATGGGCGGCATGGTTGAGCAGCAGCTTTCTGATGCCATTACCGCGATGCACAACCAGGATAGCGAGCTGGCGAAGCGCGTCATTGAAGGCGATAAGAACGTCAACATGATGGAAGTGGCGATCGACGAAGCCTGCGTGCGCATCATCGCCAAGCGTCAGCCAACCGCCAGCGACCTGCGCCTGGTGATGGCGATTATTAAAACCATCGCCGAGCTGGAACGTATTGGCGACGTGGCGGATAAAATTTGCCGCACTGCGCTGGAGAAATTCTCCCAGCAGCACCAGCCGCTGCTGGTCAGCCTGGAGTCGCTGGGCCGCCACACCGTGCAGATGCTGCACGACGTGTTGGATGCGTTCGCGCGCATGGATCTCGACGAAGCGGTGCGTATTTACCGTGAAGACAAGAAAGTTGACCAGGAATATGAAGGCATCGTGCGTCAGCTGATGACCTACATGATGGAAGACTCGCGCACCATTCCAAGCGTGCTGACCGCGCTGTTCTGCGCGCGCTCTATCGAGCGTATCGGCGACCGCTGCCAGAATATCTGCGAATACATCTTCTACTTCGTGAAGGGGCAGGATTTCCGTCACGTGGGCGGCGATGAGCTGGATAAGCTGCTGGCGGGCAAAGATCCGAAAGAGTAATCGCTGAATTCTGCGCCACAAAACCTGTCGTCTTCGCTGAAGCGGCAGGTTTTTGCTTTCTGGCTTTAGCTCTTAGCGCTATTGCCCGTAAAACTGGCGGAATATCACACCGCGCGTTTCCCTATCCCGGTTACCCTGAACGTTCTGCTTCAAACATGGATAAGGAAATAACGTGAAACGACAACTGAGTTGTGCAGCTTTTCTCATCTCCAGCGTGCTGGGATGCGCCTCTTTATCTGCAGTGGCCGCGCCGTTACCCGCTACGCCGAGCCAGGCGATTCCCGTCAGCCAATACATCACACAGGTTAATGCCGACAAAAGCATCACCTACCGCCTGTTCGCGCCAACGGCAAAACGGGTGTCCGTTGTAACGGGCTCCACGCCAGACAGCTTTGTCTCGCATGATATGACCAAAGATGAGCAGGGGATCTGGACGTGGCGAAGCGATGTCCTGAAGCCCAATCTGTATGAGTATTATTTTGATGTCGATGGTTTCCGTTCGATTGATACCGGCAGTCGTTACCCAAAACCGCAGCGACAGGTGAATACCAGCCTGATTCTGGTGCCGGGGAGCATTCTGGACGATCGTGCGGTCGCGCATGGTGATGTGCGAACGCTAACCTATCACTCGACGGCGCTCAGTGCCGAACGCCGCGTTTATGTCTGGACACCGCCGGGATATACCGGCAGCGGCGAGCCGTTACCGGTACTCTATTTCTACCATGGCTTCGGTGATACCGGGCTGTCGGCGATTGACCAGGGGCGAATTCCGCAGATGATGGATAACCTGCTGGCAGAGGGAAAAATCAAACCTATGCTGGTGGTTGTGCCGGATACCGAAACTGACGTACCAGAAGCGGTTGCCGAGAATTTCCCGCCGCAGGAGCGAAGGAAATCATTCTATCCGCTGAATGCGAAGGCGGCGGACAACGAGCTAATGCACGATATTATTCCGCTGATCGGCGAGCGCTTTAATGTCCGCAAGGATGCCGATGGCCGCGCATTGGCAGGGCTATCGCAAGGCGGATATCAGGCGCTGGTCTCCGGAATGAATCATCTCGACAGTTTTGGCTGGCTGGCCACCTTCAGCGGCGTGACAACCACAACGGTACCGAACGCTGGCGTTGAGGCACAGTTCAATCATCCGCAGGCCATCAATAAACAACTGCGTAATTTCACCGTTGTGGTGGGCGAGAAAGATAGCGTCACCGGGGCGGATATTGCGGGTCTTAAGAAAGAGCTTGAGCAGAAAGGTATTAAATTCGATTACACGGTCTATCCGGGATTGAATCATGAAATGGATGTGTGGCGTCCGGCTTACGCCACGTTTGTGCAGAAACTGTTTAAGTGACAGGTAGCCGGATGAGGCGTTGAACGGAAATGCCGGATAGCGGCGCTTTGCGCCTTATCCGGCCTACCAATCTTTCCTGGTGCATATGTAGGCCCGATAAGCGTAGCGCCATCGGGCAATCACACAGACACAGTTATTGCGTAATATCCCACCCGCGCGCCTTCCACAGCCCCGGCAGCTCCGCCAGATCAGTAAACGTCGTCACCTTCGGGTGGTCAATCGGCTTATTGTGCGGATCGGCGCAGAAATAGAACACTTCCATCCCCGCATCAATGCCTGACTGTGCCCCTGCGCTGGAGTCATCTACCAGAATGCAGTTCTCTACGTTTACGTTCATCGCTTTTGCCGCGTGGTGCATCAGCGCCGGGTCCGGCTTCCAGCGCTGGATGTCGTAACCGCTAAACAGTTTGTCTTCGAAATGATGCAACATACCGAGCTTGCCCAGCGAATGCTGCATTTTGCTGACCGGGCCGTTCGACACGATGCACATCGGAATCGCAACGGAATCGACCAATGCGTTAGCCCCGGCAATCACCTCCAGCTCCGAGTCGAAAAGGCGTGCGACCTCGGCGCGATAAACCGGTTCTAAATCCGCCCGGGCAAGGTTCACCCCGTGCTCGGCGTTGATAATGTCGATAATCTCGTAGAGCTTTACGCCCTTGAAACGTTTAAAAATCTCTTCCAGATCGAGCGTGATGCCAAATGTTTTGAACATGTGGACGTAGGCCCGTGAACAGATTACTTCGCTGTCGACCAGCGTACCGTCACAGTCGAAAAAAACCGCTTCAACTCCGGACATGTCATTTCCTTTTTAACAAGTTTAACGTTTACGTAATGCTGAATTGAGAGACGCAATCGTTGCCGTATAAGCAAAATCAATGAAAAAAAACATCTCACAACCGCGCCTATTGTCGCATTTTGGTATAGGATAGCGACGAATTTTCCTTCCTTGTCTGCGGAAATTGATAATGAGTCAACAACACACCACCCCGGCTTCCGGCCAGGGGATACTGGAGCGCGTGTTTAAACTGCGCGAGCACGGCACGACGGCACGCACCGAAGTGATCGCCGGTTTCACCACCTTCCTGACGATGGTCTACATCGTTTTTGTAAACCCGCAAATTCTTGGCGTGGCCGGAATGGACACCAGCGCGGTGTTCGTGACCACCTGTCTGATTGCGGCGCTGGGCAGTATCCTGATGGGCGTATTTGCTAACCTGCCGGTGGCGCTGGCGCCTGCGATGGGTCTGAACGCCTTCTTCGCGTTCGTGGTTGTGCAGGCTATGGGGCTGCCGTGGCAAGTGGGCATGGGCGCCATTTTCTGGGGCGCTGTCGGCCTGTTGCTGTTGACCATTTTCCGCGTTCGTTACTGGATGATTGCCAATATCCCCGTGAGCCTGCGCGTCGGTATCACCAGCGGTATTGGTCTGTTCATCGGCATGATGGGCCTGAAAAATGCGGGCGTGATTGTCGCAAACCAGGACACGCTGGTTTCCATTGGTAACCTGACTTCACACAGCGTGCTGCTGGGTGTGCTGGGCTTCTTTATTATCGCCATTCTGGCTTCGCGCAATATTCACGCGGCGGTGCTGGTCTCTATCATCGTGACCACTCTGCTGGGCTGGATGCTGGGCGATGTGCATTACAACGGTATTGTCTCCGCGCCGCCGAGCATTACTACCGTCGTGGGCCACGTCGATCTGGCCGGGTCGTTTAACCTCGGTCTGGCGGGCGTTATCTTCTCCTTCATGCTGGTGAACCTGTTCGACTCCTCCGGTACCCTGATCGGCGTGACCGATAAAGCGGGCCTGGCGGATGCGAAAGGTAAGTTCCCGCGCATGAAGCAGGCGCTGTTTGTCGATAGCGTCTCCTCGGTGGCCGGTTCCTTTATCGGTACCTCTTCCGTGACGGCATACATCGAATCTTCCTCCGGCGTTTCCGTAGGCGGCCGTACCGGCCTGACGGCGGTTGTCGTGGGTATTCTGTTCCTGTTGGTGATTTTCCTGTCGCCGCTGGCGGGTATGGTGCCGGGCTACGCAGCCGCGGGCGCGCTGATCTACGTTGGGGTGCTGATGACCTCCAGCCTGTCACGCGTGAAGTGGGATGACCTGACCGAAGCCGTTCCGGCGTTTATTACCGCCGTAATGATGCCGTTCAGCTTCTCCATTACCGAAGGTATCGCGCTGGGCTTTATCTCTTACTGCGTGATGAAAATCGGTACCGGTCGTTTCCGCGACCTCAGCCCGTGCGTGATTGTTGTCGCACTGCTGTTTGTGCTGAAGATTGTGTTTATTGACGCACACTGATGAAATGAACCCTCGCCCCATCGGGGTGAGGGTTTTTAACGAACTTACGCTTTAACGCGCTGAATATACTCGCCAAATGCGGTCAGCTGACCGGTCAAATGATCTAACGTTCCCTGCTCAATCACTTCGCCCAGCTGCGGGTCGACCTTGTTCTGAATCACGCCGCCCATAAACTCCGGCTTGTTCATCACCATCGCATCGAGGAACACCAGAATCTGACGCAGGTGATACTGGCAGCGCGCGCCGCCGATAGCGCCCATTGAGCTGGTCTGAATCAGCACCGGTTTACCTGACAGCGGCTGGTCCGGCAGACGCGACAGCCAGTCGATGGCGTTCTTTAACCCGCCCGGGACGGAATAGTTATATTCAGGGGTGACGATGACCACGCCATCGGCCTGGCGGATCTGCTCAGCCAGCGCTTCAACGCTCTGCGGGAAGCCTTCATCTTCCTGGAGATCGGCATCGTACAGTGGAATATCGCCAATTGACGGCAGCGCGGAAACGCTCATGCCCGCCGGGGCGATCTTAGGCAGGGTGCGTGCCACCATGCCGTTGAATGAACCTTTGCGCAGGCTTCCCAATAACGTAACTACTTTCAACGTTTCTGACATGACTACTCCTTTGCATCATGAGGCTGTTTTCCAGCCGAATCAGTTGAGTATAAGCGCTTTCTCTGCCGGTAGGCTGGTGAATCTCATCAACCTCGCCGCCGGTTCGTTGGCTCGCGTTTGCGCGTCGGGCAGGCTGCGCCAGCCGTATTTACCGTCGAACTCCCACACTTTCAGCTTTTCAATCGCCGGCGAAGCGCATAGCGACCACACCAGCACGTCTTCCGCATCGCAGATCGCTTCGAGATGGTCGGTATTGGCTGAACGCAGGCGACCGGAACCCGGCAGTAGCTGGAGCATTTGCGGGGAATCGTGGTGCACGTCGCCTGACATTTTGAGCACGCTCTGGCGCAGCGTAATCAGCTGGGCACGCGCTTCATGCGGATCATTTTGGTTGTTGATCCACAAATTTTCATTACTGGTAAAACGGTAGTTTTCCATGATGGTGGCCTGCGGGGTGTTGCGCAGCACGCGCAGTAGCTCCATATCGAGACCGCAGTGCCCTTCGGTGGTCAGCGCGACGCCGACGATGTTACCCGCATAGGCGATGGAAAAATCAGGTAGATGGCTATCTTTGAAATACGGTTTGCCGTCTTCAGGCGTGACGATTTCCGGTAATTCACTGATGCCGTAAAGCATAAACAGCAGCTCGGCCAGCAGCGCGCGCGAAGCCAGATAGCGCGTACGGCGGTGTGCCGGCAGCTGGCGTGCGATGTTATGACTGGTGGAGGACAACCGTACCGATAGTAGATGCCCGTCCTTAAGGATCCCTCTTGCAAAGTGCGTCGCCATTTTTCGCTCCGTGATTAATGGACTGTGGTGATGAGGAGAGTATCATTTACGACACTGATGATCAGGTTTTACTGCCTAAAAATGCGATTGAAAAGGGGTATTACGAGACTTTTACACTTTTCCCTAACTGAAATGGACTATTTTTACGAATAATCAATCAGGAAACAGCGAGATATAAGGCTTTAAGCGTTTCGCGCAGCCAAATTATTTTCGGGTTGTGACTATTTCGTTTATGCCAGAGTAGGGTAAACGGCACCTGCAATTTGTCCCGTTGCGCAGCATCGAAAGGCAGAGGGCGGGCCACCAGAGGTAGCTGGTGGAGCTGATTATAATACTGGCAGTAGCGTGGCGCAGTGGCCAGCATGGTGTGATCCGGCTGAGCGGCCATAAACAGCGACTGTTCGAACCCCGGCAGGCTTAGGGCGATATTGCGCTCACGCCCCATTTCCTGGAGCACATCATCCAGCGCCCAGGTATCACTCTGTTCCCAGCAGATGCTGATGTGCGGATAGCGTAGAAACGTTTCCAGATTCCACTCTTCCTGTAGTGCGGGATGATCCTCGCGCAACCACACCCACGGCAAATCGGTAAACAGCACCTCGTAGTCGATCGACAGCGGCAGCAGACTCAACAGTTCGCGGGATCGTGGATGGCTTTCGCGGCCGGTGAAGCCAATATCCACTTCGCCGCGAATGATGGCATCCAGGGAATCATAGTCCCAGCTACGGACTTTGATCGTTGCCTGGGGATAACGTTGATAGATCTGTCTGGAGAGTGCGTTGAACATGATCATGATCAGCGGCGACTCGGCCACCAGATCGAATTTCAACCCGCGCGGCGTTTCATGATGCGGCTTATCGAGCAGCTGATTGCCCATCTGCATCCACTCCGCCAGGCTCTGCTCCATGCTGAACATCAGCGGTGTTGGCGTCAGCCCTAGCGGGGTGTTCACAAATAACGGATCGTCGAACCAGGCCCTCAGCTTTGCCAGCGACTTGCTCACCGCCGACGGCGTGACGTTCATCCGTTTGGCGGTTTTGGTGACGCTGCGCTCCTGCATCAGGAGCTGCAGGCAGAGCAGTAGATTAAGATCGAGACTGGTGAGCGATTTCTTCATGAGCAGGCGCGGACCGGTTAGGGGCAACTGAGATAATCAGCATGATGCTCACTATGCTACAGCCAATCAGAATCCCGATCAGCATATTCAGCGCATCAATACCGAGGATAGCCGCCAGCCAAATCCACAGCGACGAACCGCAAACCTGCGCAATACCCAGCGCAGAGCTGGCGACGCCTGCACGCAGCGAGAACGGACCCAACGCCTGGCTCATCGCCACGCCGAATCCCACCGAGAAGCCCGCACAGATCAAGGTCAGCCCAAAGAGGGTGAATGCGTGCGTCGTGGCAAGGATTAATACAATGCCTGCAGCCATGAATAGCGCTTGTGAGGTGAGCATCAGGGTGCGGGGTTTAAACAGGCTCAGAGCGAACGGCGTAGAGAACGAGACCGCCATGCTGATACCTGCGGTCATTGCCATGGTCGTCGCGTATTCGCCGCGGTCGAAGCCCATCACTTCCATCAGCAGCACCGGAGAAGTATTCACGAAGGTCAGAATAACCGACACGCTGAGGGTGGTTATCGCCAGACGACTGAGGAAAAAGCGGTTTACCAGCGACTCGACGCCATCGTTGGATTTTGAAGAAGCAGCCTGCGCATTCGGGCGCGACTCACGCAGAATAAACACGGACAGCAGACACACGACCACGCCCATGCCAATCATGGTGTAGAACAGGCTCTGCCACGGGTATTTGAGCATAATCAGGTGCCCCATAACCGGTGCCAGTACCGGCACGATGCAGGTAATACCGTTCAGCAGTGATAGCACCTTGGCCCGGCGACGATCGTCGAGCGTATCGCGCAGAATAGCGAATGCGACCACGTAGCAGCAGCCCGCGCCGATACCCTGAATAAAACGACCAACCAGAAATGGCGTGCCGCTCTCCGCTAACGCGCAGAGGCCGGAAGCCACGATGTAAATCAGCGCACCGATAATGGCGACGGGTTTACGTCCGGACTGGTCGGCCACCTTGCCGGCAAACAGCATCGCGGTCGCCATCCCCGCCAGATAGACCGAAAACGCGATATGCAGTTGCGCCTCGCTGGCCTGCAAATCAGCCGCAATGCGGGGCAACCCGACCAGGTACATATCGATACCGGCGGGATAAAGTAAAACTAAGGCAAAACTACAAAGAAGAAAGCGTGTCATGGCGGCCTCACAAAAAGTGTGGCGCTAAGCATACGGGGTGTCGCGCGAGGCGACGAGTTGCCATTTGGACAACAGTGATTGCCTGAAAGGAAATCTACTTCCAGACTCTCGCCATCCCTTCGCTTTCCGGACGGACAGATTCAAAGCCAAATTTGGCGTACAGCTCCGGAACATCCGCCACCAGAGTCACATAAGCGCCTTTAAAAGCGTTAGCGTCCAGCCAGGCGATGAGCGCTTCCATGATCTGCCGACCCAGGCCTTTTCCCTGATGATCAGGGTCCACCGCGATGTCCACGATATCAAAGTTCAGCGCGCCGTCGCCAACGATGCGACCCATGCCGACTGGCGTACCTTGCCAGAGGATATGCACGCCGTAGCAGCTGCGCGGCAGACCGGCCTTTGCGGCATCCAGCGGGCGGGGGGACAGGCCGGAAATTTTGCGCAGACGGCAAAAGTCCTCAGCGGAGGGAACGGTGGGGATTAAGGTATATTCAGCGACCATCTCGATAACCTTTTAATGAGGGGTTATCTGGTTTTAGCAGTTGGAAGACGGAAAGTAAAAACCCGAATTCACTGGCGCGAATTCGGGTTTGATTGCTTACTTACCGATACAGAAGCTGGAGAAAATCCGCCCCAGCAGATCGTCGGAGGTAAATTCCCCGGTGATCTCGCTCAGGCACTGCTGAGACAGCCTCAGCTCTTCTGCCAGCAGTTCACCGGCCCACGCGCCTAACAGCTGCGCCTTGCCCTGCTGAAGGTGCTCAGCGGCGTCGGAGAGCGCCTGCAGGTGGCGACGACGTGCCAGGAAGCCGCCTTCCATGTTGTTTTCGAAGCCCATACTCTGTTTGAGATGGTTACGCAGTACGTCGACGCCTTCGCCGGTGCGCGCGGAGAGGCGCACAAGTGAGTAGTCATTCACTTCGCTCAGACCCAGCGTCTCGCCGGTAATATCCGCTTTGTTACGCACCACGGTAATCGGCAGATTTTTCGGCAGACGGGCGATAAAGTCCGGCCAGATCTCCGCCGGGTCGGTGGCGCTGGTGGTGGTGCCATCAACCATAAACAGCACGCGGTCGGCCTGCTCAATTTCCTGCCACGCGCGCTCAATACCGATACGCTCCACTTCATCGTTAGCGTCGCGCAGACCCGCGGTGTCGATGATATGCAGCGGCATGCCGTCGATGTGGATGTGCTCGCGCAGGACGTCGCGGGTGGTGCCGGCAATATCGGTCACAATTGCAGCTTCGCGGCCCGCCAGGGCGTTCAGCAGGCTCGATTTCCCGGCGTTCGGGCGACCGGCAATCACGACCTTCATCCCTTCACGCAGCAGGCTGCCCTGACGCGCTTCGGCGCGCACCGCGTCGAGGTCGGCAATCACATCGTTGAGCTGCGCTTCGATTTTCCCATCGGAAAGGAAGTCGATCTCTTCGTCCGGGAAGTCGATAGCCGCTTCTACATAGATGCGCAGGTGAGTAAGTGCTTCCACAAGGTGATTAACACGTGCTGAGAAGGCACCTTGTAGCGAGTTTAGCGCGGAGCGGGCCGCCTGCTCGGAGCTGGCGTCAATCAGGTCGGCAATCGCCTCAGCTTGCGCCAGGTCGAGCTTATCGTTGAGGAACGCACGCTCGGAGAACTCTCCCGGGTTGGCGATACGCACGCCCGGCAGCGTCAGAATGCGTTTCAGCAGCAGGTCGAGGATCACCGGGCCGCCGTGGCCCTGTAGCTCCAGCACGTCTTCACCGGTAAAGGAGTTCGGGCCGGGGAACCACAGCGCAATGCCCTGATCCAGCGCGCTGCCGTCGACGTCTTTAAACGGCAGGTAGTCGGCATAGCGCGGCTTTGGCAGCTTGCCCAGCACCACCTGCGCCACATCGCGCGCCTTCAGGCCGGAGATACGCAGAATGCCCACACCACCGCGTCCCGGTGGGGTGGCCTGGGCGACGATAGTGTCGTTTTGGCTCATGGTTTTTCTCAACTGTGATGCAAATAAAAAAGGCGGTCATTCGACCGCCTTCCATTTTAGCTTGTGCTTAACACCGAATCAGGATTTTTTCTTCTCGCGGCTATGCAGGCCACGTTTTTCCAGACCACGGTAGATCAGCTGCTGCTGAATAATGGTGACCAGGTTGCTGACGATATAGTAAACCACCAGGCCAGACGGGAACCACAGGAAGAACACCGTGAAGATGACCGGCATAAAGGTCATGATCTTCTGCTGCATCGGGTCGGTCACGGTGGTCGGAGACATCTTCTGAATGAAGAACATCGTCGCGCCCATGATGATCGGCAGGATGTAGTACGGGTCTTGTGCAGACAGGTCGTGGATCCACAGGATAAACGGCGCATGACGCAGTTCAACCGAGGCGCTCAGCATGTAGTACAGCGCAAGGAAGATTGGCATCTGGATAATCAGCGGGAAGCAGCCACCCAGCGGGTTAACCTTCTCAGCTTTATACAGAGCCATCATTTCCTGGCTTTGACGCTGTTTGTCATCGCCCAGACGCTCACGCATGGCCTGAATCTTAGGCTGCAGCATACGCATCTTCGCCATGGAGGTGTACTGCGCTTTGGTCAGCGGGTACATGATGCCACGAACGATAAAGGTGATAACGATGATGGAGAAGCCCCAGTTGCCCAGGAAGCTATGGATCCATTTCAGCAGTTTGAACAGCGGCTGAGAGATGAACCACAGCCAGCCGTAGTCAACGGTCAGGTCAAGGTGCGGCGCAACGGCAGCCATTTTGTCCTGAATTGCCGGGCCAACCCACAGGGTGCTGTTCAGCTTATCTGCCTGGCCTGGTTGAACCAGAACCGGCTGAGATTTGTAGCCGATAGCCACTACACCGTTACCGAGGTTGGCGGTGTAGAAGTTATTCGTACCGTTGTTTTCTGGAACCCATGCAGTCGTGAAGTACTGCTGCAGCATGGCAACCCAACCGTTTTTAGTGTTGGTGTTCAGGTTCTCGTTATCGATGATGGTATCGAATTTGTATTTTTCGTACTTGGAGTCAGACGTTGAATACGCTGCGCCACGGAACGTGTGCATGGTAGACAGGCCGCCGGTCTGCGTATCACGCGCAGTAGGCAGGGCCGCAGTCTGCTTCAGCTGACCGAAGGTAGACACTTCCAGCGGTTTGTCGCTGGCGTTCTTCACGTCGTAACCCACGTTCACCGCATAATCACCGCGTTTCAGGGTGAAGGTTTTGGTGAAGACGTTACCGGCTTTATCGGTGTAGGTCAGCGGAATGACGATTTCGTTCTGACCATCGGCCAGTACAAACGCATCTTTATCGACGTTATACAGCGGACGCGGGCCGTTAGCCGGGTTGTCCGGGCCGTCACGACCGGTTAAGCCGCTCTGTGCCTGATAGACGAACTGTGGCGTGGTTTCCAGTAACTGGAACGGTTCGTTAGACTTCAGCGCTTTCGGGTATGCCGGAAGCAGCGCTTGCTCAATATCACCACCGCGAGTGTTGATAGTCAGCTCAAGCACATCAGTTTTAACCGTAATCAGTTTTCCTTGGCCACTGGCCGGTACGCCCTGGTCGGCGGCGCTACCCGCTGCTGTGGTCGTAGTCTGCGTGGTCTGCTGCTGGGTCTGAGGATTGTTATCCTGCTCCCAGGCTTGCCAGATCATGAAAGACACGAACAACAAAGCGATGATAAGAAGATTGCGTTGCGAATCCATCGTTAGTGTTCTCTGGTATCAAATGGTCCAGGCGGGACGGGGTCGTCACCACCAGGGTGTAAAGGGTGGCATTTTAATACGCGTTTCACTGTCAACCAACTGCCTTTTATCACTCCAAACCTGCGCAATGCCTCAATTCCGTATTGAGAACAGGTTGGCGTGAAACGGCAATGCGGCCCGAGTAGCGGACTAATCAGGCGCTGATAGACCCGAATCAGGCCTATCAGGAGCCGGGATACAGGCGACAGTGACGGCGCCATAACTTTTCCAACGCTTCCGAGAGAGCACGGTTATCGAGGTCGGCAACCCCCTTCTTCGCCACCACCACGAAATCCATTGGCGGGAGTTCATGTTGACGCAAACGAAAACTTTCACGCGTCAGACGTTTAATCCGATTGCGTTCATGTGCGCGTTTAACGTTTTTCTTGGCGACGGTAAGACCGATGCGGGGATGCCCCAGCGAATTCAGGCGGCCGAGGATGGTGATTTGCGGCGTGCCAGCCCGTTGTGGCTGCTGGAAGACGAATGTGAAATGATTGGGAGTTAACAAACGTAACTCCCTGGGAAATGCTAGCTTAACCACTCGAGGGGTTAGCTTTATTACTTGGAAACGGTCAGACGAGAACGGCCTTTAGCACGACGACGTGCCAGAACCTGACGACCATTTTTAGTAGCCATACGAGCACGGAAGCCGTGAGAACGGTTGCGCTTCAGTACAGACGGTTGAAAAGTGCGTTTCATGGCGATTTCTACCTAAACTTGAATAAATTCAATGGCTTTATTGGATATCCGAACGAAAATCGAACGACGGATGCCGAAGCCATGGGTGATTAAAGAGGCCGGATTGTAATAATTGTACACTCCGGAGTCAATTCTCTTTCCTTATTTACCGCGTAAAAAACCGCGTTTGACCGCTGTTTTTTGCCCGGCAAATGGGCAGCGTCCCTCACCGAAATTCGAGCGGTACACGCCGGGTGGGGGATTATACGGGCTGCCGATTAAAGCGCAAGGATCATCCTGGATCTTTGTTAGATCATTTAAGCAGAAATTTGTCGCTAGTCATTAATTTTTCCAATATGCGAAGGAAATCGTGCCTTCTCTCTGCCGGGATCGTTTACACTTAGCGCTTCTGGATCCTCCCTGTGGATAAATCGGGAAGAATCTGTGAGAAACAGAAGATCTCTGGCGCAGTTTACGCTATGATCCTCGGCCCGATCGCGATCGGTGGATCGTAAAAGGGGAAAATAACCGCGTTCTTTCAGCACAGTGTCTGAGAGAGGCCGTTGAAAACCGCAGATAGCGGTTCGCGCGTCACCCGCTTGCATCGGGTCTTTTCGACGTGTGCCAAAAATCACGAATTTTTAATCTTATACACAGCATCGTTCGGGCTGCATTTGCGCAGCGGCTGAATGAATCCCCGACAGCATTGCGTTTCGCTGACGGCAGGATCGTCAGGAGGTAGCCTGCAGGTTTGCCTGGAGGATGATGTGTATCGACTTTTTTCGAGTGGAGTCCGCCGTGTCACTTTCGCTTTGGCAGCAATGTCTTGCCCGATTGCAGGATGAGTTACCAGCCACAGAATTCAGCATGTGGATCCGCCCTTTGCAGGCGGAACTGAGCGATAACACGCTGGCTTTGTACGCGCCAAATCGTTTTGTACTTGATTGGGTAAGAGATAAATACCTCAATAACATCAACGGTCTGTTGAATGATTTCTGCGGTGCGGATGCCCCGCAGCTGCGTTTTGAGGTGGGCACCAAGCCCGTGACCCAAACGTTAAGAGAGACGGCCAACGTCAGCGCTCCGGCGCAAACCGCCCAGGTGCACGCGCCGCGCGTCGCCCCGGCACCGCGCGCAGGCTGGGATAACGTCCCGGCGCTCGCTGAGCCTTCTTACCGCTCCAACGTCAACGTTAAACACACCTTTGATAACTTCGTCGAAGGTAAATCGAACCAGCTCGCCCGCGCGGCGGCGCGCCAGGTGGCGGATAACCCTGGCGGCGCTTATAACCCGCTGTTCCTGTACGGCGGTACCGGTTTGGGTAAAACGCACCTGCTGCACGCGGTGGGCAACGGCATTATCGCCCGTAAACCGAACGCCAAAGTGGTGTATATGCACTCCGAGCGTTTTGTCCAGGACATGGTAAAAGCCCTGCAAAACAATGCGATCGAAGAGTTTAAACGCTACTACCGCTCCGTTGACGCGCTGCTGATCGATGACATTCAATTCTTCGCCAACAAAGAGCGCTCGCAGGAAGAGTTCTTCCATACCTTCAACGCCCTGTTGGAAGGTAATCAACAGATCATCCTCACGTCGGATCGTTATCCGAAAGAGATCAACGGTGTAGAAGATCGTCTGAAGTCCCGCTTTGGCTGGGGCCTGACGGTGGCGATCGAACCGCCTGAGCTTGAGACCCGCGTCGCTATCCTGATGAAAAAAGCCGACGAAAACGACATTCGTCTGCCCGGTGAGGTGGCGTTCTTCATTGCCAAGCGTCTACGCTCTAACGTGCGTGAGCTGGAAGGGGCACTGAACCGCGTTATCGCCAACGCCAACTTTACTGGCCGGGCGATCACTATCGATTTCGTGCGCGAAGCGCTGCGCGACCTGCTGGCATTGCAGGAAAAGCTGGTCACCATCGACAATATTCAGAAGACGGTGGCGGAGTACTACAAAATTAAAGTGGCGGACCTGCTCTCCAAACGACGTTCTCGTTCGGTAGCGCGTCCGCGCCAGATGGCGATGGCGTTGGCGAAAGAACTCACCAACCACAGTCTGCCGGAGATTGGCGATGCGTTTGGTGGCCGTGACCATACCACCGTGCTGCACGCCTGCCGTAAGATTGAACAGCTGCGTGAAGAAAGCCACGATATCAAAGAAGACTTTTCCAATTTAATCAGAACATTGTCGTCGTGATCCTATGAAATTTACCGTAGAACGTGAACATTTATTAAAACCGTTACAACAGGTGAGTGGCCCGTTAGGCGGGCGTCCGACATTGCCGATTCTGGGTAACCTGTTGCTGCAGGTCGCGGACGGCACGCTGTCGCTGACCGGTACCGATTTGGAAATGGAAATGGTAGCGCGCGTGGCGCTGCTGCAGGCACATGAACCGGGCGCGACTACCGTCCCGGCGCGTAAATTCTTCGATATTTGCCGCGGCTTGCCGGAAGGTGCGGAAATCGCCGTCCAGCTGGAGGGCGACCGTATGCTGGTGCGCTCTGGCCGTAGCCGCTTCTCGCTCTCTACGCTGCCTGCCGCCGACTTCCCGAACCTTGACGACTGGCAGAGCGACGTGGAATTCACGCTGCCGCAGGCCACGATGAAACGCCTGATTGAAGCCACCCAGTTCTCGATGGCCCATCAGGATGTGCGTTATTACTTAAACGGTATGCTGTTCGAAACCGAAGGCGAAGAGCTGCGTACCGTGGCGACCGACGGCCACCGCCTGGCGGTCTGCTCTATGCCGGTGGGCCAGTCCCTGCCGAGCCATTCGGTGATCGTGCCGCGTAAAGGCGTCATTGAACTGATGCGTATGCTCGACGGCGGCGATACGCCGCTGCGCGTGCAGATCGGCAGCAACAACATCCGTGCGCACGTTGGCGACTTTATCTTTACTTCCAAGCTGGTTGACGGTCGTTTCCCGGATTATCGCCGCGTATTGCCGAAGAACCCGGATAAACATCTGGAAGCGGGCTGCGACATTCTCAAACAGGCCTTTGCCCGCGCGGCGATTCTCTCGAACGAGAAATTCCGCGGCGTGCGCCTGTACGTCAGCGAAAACCAGCTGAAAATCACCGCCAATAACCCGGAACAGGAAGAAGCGGAAGAGATCCTGGATGTCACCTATCCAGGAACCGAGCTTGAAATCGGTTTTAACGTCAGCTACGTACTGGACGTGCTCAATGCGCTGAAGTGCGAAAATGTGCGCATCATGCTGACTGACTCCGTGTCCAGCGTACAGATTGAAGATGCGGCGTCTCAGAGTGCTGCTTACGTTGTTATGCCAATGAGACTGTAATGTCGCTCACCCGTCTGTTGATCCGCGATTTTCGCAATATTGAAAACGCGGATCTTGCTTTATCCCCCGGCTTTAACTTCCTGGTTGGCGCCAACGGCAGCGGCAAAACCAGCGTGCTGGAAGCCATCTATACGCTCGGCCATGGCCGGGCGTTTCGCAGTTTGCAGATTGGCCGCGTGATTCGCCACGAGCAGGAATCTTTCGTGCTGCATGGCCGTTTACAGGGCGCAGAGCGCGAAACGTCAATCGGCCTGACCAAAGACAAACTGGGTGACAGCAAAGTGCGCATCGACGGCACCGACGGCCACAAGGTTGCCGAGCTGGCGCTGTTGATGCCAATGCAGCTGATTACGCCCGAGGGGTTTACTTTACTCAACGGCGGCCCCAAATACAGAAGAGCGTTCCTCGATTGGGGATGCTTCCACAACGAAGCCGGATTCTTCAACGCCTGGAGCAACCTGAAGCGGTTGCTCAAGCAGCGCAATGCCGCGCTGCGCCAGGTGAGCCGCTACGCGCAGCTGCGTCCATGGGATCTCGAACTTATCCCGCTGGCCGAGCAAATCAGCCGCTGGCGGGCGGAATACAGCGCCGGTATCGCCGAAGATATGGCCGATACCTGCCAACAATTTCTTCCGGAGTTCTCTTTAACTTTCTCCTTCCAGCGCGGCTGGGAGAAAGAAACCGATTATGCCGAAGTGCTGGAGAGAAACTTCGAACGCGACCGTATGCTGACCTACACGGCACACGGCCCGCACAAGGCGGACTTCCGCATTCGCGCCGACGGCGCGCCGGTGGAAGACACCTTATCGCGCGGGCAGCTTAAGCTGCTGATGTGCGCGCTACGCCTGGCGCAGGGCGAGTTTCTGACCCGCGAGAGCGGCAGACGCTGCCTGTACCTGATAGATGATTTTGCCTCGGAACTTGACGACGCGCGGCGTGGCCTGCTGGCCAGCCGTTTAAAAGCCACGCAGTCTCAGGTTTTCGTCAGCGCCATTAGCGCTGAACACGTTCTGGACATGTCGGATGAAAATTCGAAGATGTTTACCGTGGAAAAGGGTAAAATAACGGATTAACCCAAGATTAAATGAGCGAGAAACGTTGATGTCGAATTCTTATGACTCCTCCAGTATCAAAGTCCTGAAAGGGCTGGATGCGGTGCGTAAGCGCCCGGGTATGTATATCGGCGACACGGATGACGGCACCGGTCTGCACCACATGGTATTCGAGGTTGTGGATAACGCTATCGACGAAGCGCTCGCTGGTTACTGCAAAGATATCATCGTCACCATCCACAGCGACAACTCCGTCTCCGTACAGGATGATGGCCGCGGCATCCCAACCGGTATTCACCCGGAAGAGGGCGTCTCCGCGGCGGAAGTCATCATGACCGTGCTGCATGCCGGCGGTAAATTCGATGATAACTCCTATAAAGTGTCCGGCGGTCTGCACGGCGTGGGCGTCTCGGTTGTTAACGCCCTGTCCCAGAAGCTGGAGCTGGTTATTCAGCGTGATAACAAAATTCACCGTCAGATCTATGAGCACGGCGTGCCGCAGGCACCGCTGGCGGTTACGGGTGATACCGAAAAAACCGGTACCATGGTGCGTTTCTGGCCGAGCTATGAAACCTTCACCAACGTCACCGAATTCGAATATGACATTCTGGCGAAACGTCTGCGCGAGCTGTCGTTCCTGAACTCCGGCGTGTCCATCCGTCTGCGCGACAAGCGTGACGGCAAAGAAGACCATTTCCACTACGAAGGCGGCATCAAGGCGTTCGTTGAGTACCTCAACAAGAACAAAACGCCGATCCACCCGAATATCTTCTATTTCTCTACCGAAAAAGACGGTATCGGCGTTGAAGTGGCGCTGCAGTGGAACGATGGTTTCCAGGAAAACATCTACTGCTTCACCAACAACATTCCGCAGCGTGATGGCGGTACTCACCTTGCAGGCTTCCGTGCGGCGATGACCCGTACGCTGAACGCCTACATGGACAAAGAAGGCTACAGCAAAAAAGCCAAAGTCAGCGCCACCGGTGATGATGCCCGTGAAGGCCTGATTGCGGTGGTTTCCGTGAAGGTGCCGGATCCGAAATTCTCCTCCCAGACCAAAGACAAGCTGGTCTCCTCTGAGGTGAAATCGGCGGTTGAACAGCAGATGAACGAACTGCTGGCTGAATACCTGCTGGAAAACCCGTCCGACGCGAAAATCGTGGTCGGCAAGATTATAGATGCGGCGCGTGCCCGTGAAGCGGCACGTAAAGCCCGTGAAATGACCCGTCGTAAAGGCGCGCTGGACCTCGCTGGCCTGCCGGGCAAACTGGCCGACTGCCAGGAACGCGACCCGGCGCTGTCTGAACTGTACCTCGTGGAAGGGGACTCCGCGGGCGGCTCTGCGAAGCAGGGGCGTAACCGTAAGAACCAGGCGATTCTGCCGCTGAAGGGTAAAATCCTCAACGTTGAGAAAGCGCGCTTCGACAAGATGCTCTCTTCTCAGGAAGTGGCGACGCTGATTACCGCGCTGGGCTGCGGCATCGGTCGCGACGAGTACAACCCGGACAAACTGCGTTACCACAGCATCATCATCATGACCGATGCGGACGTCGACGGCTCGCACATTCGTACGCTGCTGTTGACCTTCTTCTACCGTCAGATGCCGGAAATCGTTGAACGCGGCCATGTCTACATTGCGCAGCCACCGCTGTACAAAGTGAAGAAAGGCAAGCAGGAACAGTACATCAAAGACGACGAAGCGATGGATCAGTACCAGATTTCCATTGCGCTTGATGGCGCAACCCTGCACACCAACGCCAGCGCGCCAGCGTTAGCGGGCGAGCCGCTGGAAAAACTGGTTGCCGAATTCAACGCCACCCAGAAAATGATCAACCGTATGGAACGTCGCTTCCCGAAAGCGCTGCTGAAAGAGCTTATCTATCAGCCAACGCTGGTGGAGGCCGATCTCTCCGACGAACAGAAAGTCACCCGTTGGGTGAACGCGCTGGTGACCGAGCTGAACGAAAAAGAGCAGCACGGCAGCCTGTGGAAGTTTGATATTCAGCACAATGCTGAACAGCAGCAGTTCGAGCCGATTATCCGCGTGCGTACCCACGGTGTGGATACCGACTATGTGCTGGATAGCGAATTCGTTAACGGTGCTGAATACCGTCGTATCTTCACGCTGGGCGAGAAGCTGCGTGGTCTGGTGGAAGAAGATGCGTTCATTGAACGTGGCGAACGCCGCCAGCCGGTTGCTAGCTTCGAGCAGGCGCTGGACTGGCTGGTGAAAGAGTCCCGCCGTGGTCTTGCGATTCAGCGTTATAAAGGTCTGGGCGAGATGAACCCGGAACAGCTGTGGGAAACCACCATGGATCCGGACAGCCGCCGCATGCTGCGCGTTACCGTGAAAGACGCGATTGCCGCTGACCAGCTGTTCACCACCCTGATGGGTGATGCCGTTGAGCCGCGTCGTGCGTTTATCGAAGAGAACGCCCTGAAGGCGGCGAACATCGATATCTAATCCGTATCGTAGCCTCGACGTCGGGGAATTAACGCGAAAAACGCCTGAATTTTTTCAGGCGTTTTTTTATGCCTTGCGTACGCGAACTATACTTCACTACGTCTTCTCTTTAGCGTAATTCGAGGTGGAAAATGGGGCTTTTCGATGATGTGGTCGGTTCGCTGCTCAGCGGCGATGCGGGTAAATATCAGGCTATCCTGAGCTGGGTCAACGAGCAGGGGGGAATACAGGCGCTTCTGGAGAAACTGCAAAGCGGCGGGCTGGGTGACATTGTCTCATCCTGGATAAGTAATCAGCAAAATAATCAATCCATTAGCAGCGATCAGGTGGTTTCGGCGCTTGGTACGCCTGCCGTTGCTGATCTCGGTGAAAAGCTCGGTACCGATGCCAGCTCCGCCTCGACGATGCTGGCGGAATACCTGCCGAAAATCGTCGACGCGCTGTCGCCGAAGGGTGAGGTCGATCCGCAGGCGCACAACGACCTGTTATCCGCCGGAATGGACCTGCTCAAGGGCGGTAAGTTATTTGGCTAAGGCCATGCAAAAGGGGAGAACGCGCAACGCGTTGTATCCCCGTTTAAAGCCGCCTTTGCTGCTGTTTTTTGCGCTAAATCGAGTTAGCATGAGGGCAGGCTCATTTAACCTGGGGATCTCATGGCTATTAAACTGATCGCAATCGACATGGACGGAACATTGCTGTTGCCGGACCACACTATCTCTCCTGCAGTGAAAAACGCTCTCGCGGCGGCACGCGCAAAAGGGGTTAACGTGGTTCTGACCACCGGGCGTCCCTACGCTGGCGTGCACAGCTACCTGAAAGAGCTGGGCATGAACGAGCCGGGAGATTACTGCATCACCTACAACGGCGCGCTGGTACAGAAAGCCGGCGATGGCAGCACCGTGGCGCAGACCGCGCTCAAGTACGATGACTACCGCTTCCTGGAAGAGCTGTCCCGCAAGGTGGGTTCCCACTTCCACGCGCTGGATCGCAACACGCTGTACACCGCCAACCGCGATATCAGCTACTACACGGTGCATGAATCCTTTGTTGCCACTATCCCGCTGGTGTTCTGCGAAGCCGAGAAAATGGATCCGTCTATCGAGTTCCTGAAGGTGATGATGATCGACGAGCCGGCCATTCTCGACAAAGCCATTGCCCGTATTCCGCCGGAAGTGAAAGAAAAATACACCGTGCTGAAGAGCTCGCCGTACTTCCTCGAAATTCTTGATAAGCGCGTCAATAAGGGTACCGGCGTGAAGTCGCTGGCCGAGGTGCTGGGTATCAAGCAGGAAGAGATCATGGCCATTGGCGACCAGGAAAACGACATTGCGATGATCGAGTACGCTGGCGTTGGCGTGGCGATGGATAACGCGATTCCGGCAGTCAAAGAAGCGGCGAACTTTGTGACCAAATCGAACCTGGAAGACGGTGTAGCCTGGGCGATTGAGAAGTACGTTCTTTCCTGATAACCGGATGCCCGGCGGCGGCCGGGCAAAACCTTAAGATTGTTTTAAAACGCGTATTTGTATTATCAGGTGTGAAATCGCACATAAATCCCCCCAATTAATACCTAAATTCTATACTCTCGCTCCCTCTTTTATCCCCTGGCACATTCTGCCTGCAATTACGCTTTTTCTATGAATAACAAATGCATCTGCCTGGTGCTGATGATGCCATTCTTTATGGTATTTCATACCTGGGCCGCAACGGACCCATCCTCAGCCTTAACGCCGCTTTATGGGTATCAGGATGATAACCAGGGCACGACAACGTTGGATAACGCCGCGGTAGAACAACCGGAAAGTCCATCGGTTTTACCTTTTTTAGGCGATGAGGCCCGCAAACGCGGTTACGATCTGCCGGAGCCTTTCGGTATTAATATTAACTATATGAATATTCGTCAGAATATTAATGTAGATAGTATTAACTTCAATGGTCTGTATTTAGGTAAGAGTTCTATTCCTTTAGACAATGCTTTTAAGATTAACGTTGGCAATACGCGTGAAAGAAGCAAAACTGAAACCCTGAAACTGGATGCTTGGCTGCTGCCGTTTATGAATGTGTATGGCCTGATTGGTTATACCGATGGACATTCTGTTTCACAGATTGGCGTAGGTTTGAGTGGTCCTAAGGGGAACGTGGTCCCCATGAAAAAAATGCAGAACCTGGATTTCCAACTCGACTTCAAAGGCACCACTTACGGCATTGGTACCACAATGGTCGGCGGCGTCGGTAACTGGTTTACGGCTTTTGATGCTAACTACACCCAGACGCAGTTCGATATTCTGGATGGCAGTATCGACGCCTTTACGATCTCCCCGCGTGTAGGCTATCGCTTCACCACGCCAGGTATGGATACGCTGCATTTGCCGTCCGGCAAACTGAATCTGTGGGTGGGAAGTATGTACCAGGATGTCCAGCAGGAATTTAAGGGAAGTCTTGATGACCTCTCCATGCCCTCTGAGCGTTTGCAACGAATGGTAGACTGGGCGAACCAACAACACAAAGGCCGCTTCGACGTCAAACAGCACCTGCAATCCCCTTGGAACATGCTGGTGGGCGCACAGTACGAAGTGACGCGCAACTTTAACGTCACCACCGAGATTGGCTTCGCGGAACGTAACAGCTTCTTTATCGCCGGAGAGTATCGCTTTTGATCCGCGTCGGCTTCCTCTTTTGCCTCTGCTTGTTTGCCTCCCTGACGCAGGCCGCGCTGCCAAGCCGCAGCGAGGTTGACGGCTGGCTGCAAAAGCTAGGAGCCAGCGATAACTTCGATGCCAGCAAAGGTATCGACTGGGGGGTCATGCCGGGGCCGTTCTACACCCCTGAATTGGGGCTGGGGATTGGCACCGCGGTCGTCGGCATGTATCGCCCTGACCCCAACGACACGGTCAGCCAGAACTCAACGTTAACGCTCAGCGGCTATTTTAGCTCAACCGGCGCATTTGGTCTGACGATGCAAAATTATGCCTTTTTCGCCGACGATCGCTGGCGTTTCTTTCTTGATGGCGCGTTGACGGATACCCCCACTTACTACTGGGGGCAGGGGTTTACCGCGGGCGATAACGACAGTCAGAAAGAACAGTACACCGCGCAGATTCTGGATTTACGTCCCACACTATACCGCCGGCTGGCGCCGAACGTTTACCTTGGCGTCGGTTGGTCGCTGAATGCCCAGCATGCAGCCCAGATGGACGATAGCGATCCGCCGAAAATAGAGCACACGGCGCAGGGAGCATCGGTGCTGAGTTCCGGCGGCAGTATCGAATTGAGCTGGGATGACCGGGATTTTGTCCCCAACCCGCGTCAGGGGCAGTATGCCGATGTGCGCTATACCCGCTTCACGCCTGACACCGGCAGTGATACCCGCTTTGATGAATATCAGCTGCACTACAGCCGCTACCACTCGCTGGACGATAAAAACGTGCTGGCGTGGGAGATGGATGGCGCGTTTACCCAGGGCGACGTGCCGTGGAGTATGATGCCGCTGCTTGGCAGCAACCAGCGAATGCGCGGTTATTACGAGGGGCGCTATCGGGACAAAAATGCGGTCAGCGGCCAACTGGAATATCGGCGCAAGCTTGACTGGCGGCACGGCGTTGTTGGCTGGCTTGGCGCGGGCACTATGGGGCCGTCGTTTCACGCGCTGGATAACGGACGCTGGCTACCCTCGGCGGGCGTCGGCTATCGATTTGAATTCAAACCGCGGGTTAACGTACGGCTTGATTACGGCATCGGCAAAGGCAGCAGCGGGTTCTATTTTCAGGTTGGAGAGGCATTTTGAAGGCGTTTATTCACATCTTTTTGCTTCTGGCGCTGTGCGTCGTCTCACGCAGCTATGCGATGCTGCCGGTACCGCTCGATTTAACGACGCAGGCGACCACGCGGGCCACTCGAGCGTGGCCCGCGATACCACCGCAGCCGTTACCGAAAGGGCTTCGCCCTTGCTGCGCCTTTGGCTATAACCTGCATGCCGCGCTGTGGGGGATATCGGTACCCCTATATCAGTTGGATAACGTGGTAGAGGCGGAGCGTCTTGGGCAGCATCAGTACAATGATAATATGCTGGCAGGATTGGAAAATCTCACCGGTTTAAGTCGCGAGAACAACGGTATCCTTTACACGACCCGCGGGGGCTTTATCGATACCGCGCACGTGCGCGATACGGCGGATATGACGGTGTATCTCTTCAGCCAGCTGCTGCCGAAACTGGGCCAGCCATTTACCCTTGATTTAGATAGCGAACTGGCCCAACGTCGGGTGGTTTTTAATGCTTTCACTCCGCCGTCAGATCCTGCTGAACGCTATACGTTAGCGGCCTGGCTGGCGGCGCATCTGGCGTTTCAGGTGGCGGAGTGGCACGAAATTGCCCAATGGTACGGGTTTGAGTCCGTTCCAGGATTTTCCGAGGGGGTTTCCGCTTTTTCGCCGGAAGATCTCTACTCTAACCTGCTGGGCGCGCGCCTGGCGGTCTCTCTGATCCTGGGCGGGCAGACCGTCTCTCAGGATGTTTATAATGTGGCAATGAGCCAGGCGTTGAACCAGGCGCTGAAGCAGTTTGGCGCGCAGCCTCCGGAAAGCACCCGCTTTCATTTTGATATGCTCGACGGCCATTGGTGGAACAGCCAGAAGCGGGTGCCAGAGAAGTATCTGGTGCTAAAGCGCAATTACCAGATGGGTGATAATCGACTGCCAACGCCGGTACCCGGTGAACGGGTGACGCCGCAGCGCTTGATGCTGCCGCATCGCTGGCAGGGATTGGCGCTCAACGCGCTGGGCGAACTGCAGCTCTGGCCGACAACCGATATGGCCCGCTTGCCGCCGCCTGAACGTTATTACACCCAGGCGGATTTTCCGGCGCTGGCGGCCAGCGCGCAGCAGGCGGATAGCCGACAGCGCCGCTAAATATTATGGAATAACCCGTTCGCGTGGTAAAACCACGAGGTATCTTTCGAACGGGACTCCGCCATGAAACAAATCACCTTTGCGCCGCGCAATCATCAGCTTACCAATACCCGCACCTGGACGCCGGACAGCCAGTGGCTGGTCTACGATGTTCGCCCGTCCGGAGCCTCATTTACCGGCGAAACGATCGAGCGCGTGAACGTCAACAGCGGTGACGTAGAGGTGATTTATCGCGCCCGTGAAGGCGCGCATGTTGGCGTGGTGACGGTGCACCCCAGCGCCGAGCAGTACGTCTTTATTCATGGCCCGGAGAACCCGGACGCCGACTGGCAGTATGATTTCCACCACCGTCGCGGCGTAGCCACGGCGCAGGGTGAAACTCGCAATCTCGATGCGATGGATATTACCGCACCCTACACGCCCGGCGCGCTGCGCGGCGGTAGCCACGTTCACGTCTACAGCCCCTGTGGGCAGTTTGTCAGCTTCACCTACAACGATCACGTGATGCACGAATACGACCCGGCGCAGGACCTGCGTAATGTCGGCGTCGCCGTACCTTATGGCCCGGTTGCGCCCCGTGGGCAGCATCCGCGGGAATACGGCGGTAGCCACTGGTGCGTGCTGGTCAGTCGGACGACCGCCAAACCGCAGCCCGGCAGCGATGATATCAACCGCGCCTATGAAGAGGGGTGGGTCGGCTCGCAGTCGCTGGCGTTCATTGGCGATACTGTTTCGCTTGCCGGAGAGAAAGTGCCGGAGCTGTTCATCGTTGAGTTGCCGTCTGACGAGCAGGGCTGGAAACAGGCGGGCGATGCGCCGCTGCAGGGGACCAACACCACGCTTCCTGCGCCGCCCGCGGGCGTTCGCCAGCGACGGCTAACCTTCACGCATCAGCGTGCTTTTCCCGGGCTGGTAAACGTTCCGCGCCACTGGGTGCGCAGCCATCCGCAGGGCACGCAGATTGCCTTCTTAATGCGTGATGACAGCGGTGTCGTGCAGTTGTGGTTAATCTCGCCAGACGGTGGCGAACCGCGCCAGCTGACGCACAATACTTCCGACATTCAGTCGGCGTTTAACTGGCATCCCTCCGGAAACGGACTGGGCATGGTGCTGGAAGGGCGTATTGCCTGGTGCGATGCGAAAAGCGGTGAAATCACCTTTTTAACTGACCACCACGCCAATCCACCATCGGCGGATGCGGTGGTGTTCTCGCCCGACGGACGATCGATTGCCTGGATGGAAGAAACCGCTGGCTTTCGCCAGCTGTGGGTAACCGGAACCGGCTACTGAGTTACTGTGCGGGCATCGAGGCCGGCGGGATCACCGAATTGGTGGCCAGCGTCTCCTGCTCGCTCTTTTCGACCCGCGAACGGACCGAACTGTCCTTACGGAAGAAGTCCCACGGCAACAGCACGGTATCCATCACTGCCGTAAACGGCATATCAAGGGCGACCAGTGATTTGGTGGCCCAGCCGTTATCACTGTCGCTCAGCATTTCCGCGCTGGCGCGCGTGCCGGGATAAGTGCCTTCTTTGCCGCCGGTATGCGACATGACGCTGGAACATCCTCCTGACAGGAAGATTCCCCCTACCAACGCCGTTTTAATCAGCAGATTTTTCATCATGAGCTCTTCGTTGTTATGAGCATAAAAAAGCTCCTCCATCGGGTTATAGCCACCCGTTGCCAAAATAGAAAGCCCAAGCTTACCGCTCTGTGGCGGCTGTCGCAATTTGGCCTTTCGTGCTCTCACCCAGTGTAAGCCTTCTCCGGGAAAGTGCAAAAAAAGTCAGACACTGGGGCTTGAAAAAGGTTCTTTCCCCCTCATTTTATAGGTGTAGCCGGGAAGAACACGCCTGCGGGGTGTTCGGGCTTCACGACCTGTCCACGATGGAAGGTCCACTATTTCTCGCTGATTTTCAGGAGCTATTTGATTATGCGTAACTTCGACTTATCCCCGTTATACCGTTCTGCCATCGGTTTTGATCGCCTGTTCAACCTGTTAGAAAACAATCAAACGCAAAGCAACGGCGGTTACCCTCCGTACAACGTTGAACTGGTAGACGAAAATCACTATCGCATCGCGATTGCCGTGGCCGGTTTTGCCGAAAGCGAGCTGGAAATTACCGCCCAGGACAACATGCTGGTGGTGAAAGGCGCGCATGCCGCAGAACAAAAAGAACGGACTTATCTCTATCAAGGTATTGCCGAGCGCAACTTTGAACGCAAATTCCAGTTAGCGGAAAACATCCACGTACGTGGCGCTAACCTGGTGAACGGCCTGCTGTATATCGAACTGGAACGCGTGATTCCGGAAGCGAACAAACCGCGCCGTATCGAAATTAACTAATTCTTGCGGGCCGCCCGCGCGGCCCTGTGCATCAACTGGCTTGCCGATAGGGAGCCGGAAGGTATTTACTCGCTTCTTAGAAGGAGAAACACAATGCGTAACTACGATTTATCCCCTCTGCTGCGTCAATGGATCGGTTTCGACAAACTGGCGAATGCGCTGCAAAGCAGCAGCGAAGGTCAGAGCTTCCCGCCGTACAACATCGAAAAAAGCGACGATAACCACTACCGCATTACGCTGGCGTTAGCGGGATTCCGTCAGGAAGATCTGGACGTACAGCTGGAAGGTACTCGCCTGACCGTTAAGGGCACGCCGCAGCCACAGGAAAAAGAGACCAAATGGCTGCACCAGGGGCTGGTGATGCAAGCCTTTAGCCTGAGCTTTACCCTTGCGGAAAATATGGAAGTTTCCGGCGCCACCTTTACTAACGGCTTGTTGCATATCGATTTAACCCGCAACGAGCCGGAAGCTATCGCTCCGCAGCGCATCGCCATTAGCGAGCGTCCGGCGCTGAATAGCTAACGCTAATTGCCCAATTAGCCCCGAGAAATCGGGGCTTTTTTTTGCGCGTGACACCACATTTATTCCCCTTGCTGCAACGGGTGTTTCAGATTAAAAAATGATCACTCAGGTGGGTATATTAAAACAAGGGACATGTTATGAATGAGCAACAGCCGTTTGAAGTGATTAAAAACACCGATCGGGAAGGGAGAGAGTTTTGGTCTGCTCGAGATTTAGGACCATTACTTGATTATAAAGAATGGCGTAACTTTCATAAAGTTATCTCAAAAGCCGTGGTCGCATGTGAGGCAAGTGGTCAGCATGCGTCTGACCATTTTGTTGAATCCAACAAAATGGTCGAATTGGGATCGGGTGCGAACCGAAATCTTGAAGACATCAGGCTATCTCGCTACGCCTGTTACCTGGTGGTACAAAATGGCGATCCGTCCAAACCGGTTATTGCTGCCGGGCAAACCTACTTCGCTTTGCAAACCCGACGTCAGGAGCTTCAGGACGACAATGCCTTTAAGTCTCTACGGGAAGATGAGAAGCGCCTTTTTCTGCGCAATGAGCTTAAAGAACACAATAAACACCTGGTGGAAACGGCCCAGCAGGCAGGGGTTGAAACCGCGCTTGATTTCGCAATCTTCCAGAACCATGGCTACAAAGGTCTTTATGGTGGTCTTGACCAGAAAGCCATTCACGAGCGTAAAGGTTTGAAGAAAAGCCAGAAAATCCTCGACCATATGGGTTCAACTGAGTTAGCCGCCAATCTATTTCGCGCAACTCAAACCGAAGAAAAGCTCCGTCGCGATGAAGTGGATAGCAAGCAAATCGCCAATCAAACGCACTACGAAGTGGGTCAGAAAGTGCGTCAGACTATTCAGGATCTCGGTGGCACCATGCCTGAATCACTTCCGTCCCCCGAGAAAAGTATCCAGCAATTACAAATCGCTGCTAAGGGAAAAGCGGTGCCCAAATAGCGAGCCCCATTTGGCTGAGTAATGTGCGCCGCACTACATACAACCCCCCACAACTCAGACATAATCCATAGTGTTATTAATGTTATTCACAGGGAACATACTATGAGTGATATAGCATTGACGGTCAGCGTACTGGCTCTGGTGGCGGTGGTCGGACTGTGGATTGGTAATATCAAAATTCGCGGCATTGGTTTTGGTATTGGTGGCGTGCTGTTTGGTGGGATTATCGTCGGCCACTTTGTTGATCAGGCGGGGATTACCTTGAGCAGCCCGATGCTGCATTTCATTCAGGAATTCGGCCTGATTCTGTTCGTTTACACCATCGGTATTCAGGTTGGGCCTGGTTTTTTTGCCTCGCTGCGCGTCTCCGGCCTGCGGCTGAATCTCTTCGCTATTCTGATTGTCATCCTCGGTGGTCTGGTCACCACGGTGCTGCATAAAATCTTCGCTATTCCGCTTCCCGTGGTGCTGGGCATTTTCTCCGGCGCGGTCACCAACACCCCCGCGTTAGGGGCCGGGCAGCAAATACTGCGCGATCTCGGCGAGCCGTTCAGCGTGGTCGATCAAATGGGGATGAGCTATGCCATGGCCTACCCGTTTGGTATCTGCGGCATTTTGCTGACCATGTGGCTGGTGCGCCTGTTCTTTCGTATTAACGTAGAAAAAGAGGCTCAACAGTTTGACGAACAGGCCGGTTCCGGCCATTCGCACCTCAAAACCATCAATATTCGCGTCGAAAATACGAACCTGAATCGCATGGCGATTCAGGATATCCCGGTCATCAACAGCGATAACATCATCTGTTCGCGACTGAAACGGGGTGAAACGCTGATGGTGCCGTCGCCGACGACGCTGATTGAAACCGGAGACCTGCTGCACCTGGTGGGGGAAGCGGCGGATCTGCATAACGCACAGCTGGTGATCGGTAAAGAGGTGGAGACCTCGCTGTCGACGCGTGGGACCGACCTGAAAGTGGAAAGGGTCGTTGTGACCAACGAGAAGGTTTTAGGTAAGAAAATCCGCGATCTGCACTATAAACAGCGCTATGACGTAGTCATCTCGCGCCTGAATCGTGCGGGGGTGGAGCTGGTTGCCAGCAGCAATGCCAGCCTGCAGTTTGGCGATATCCTCAATCTGGTTGGCCGCCCTGCGGCGATCGATGCCGTCGCGTCAGAGCTGGGTAACGCGCAGCAGAAATTGCAGCAGGTGCAGATGCTGCCGGTGTTTATCGGTATCGGACTCGGCGTACTGCTTGGCTCCGTGCCGCTGTTTATTCCCGGTTTCCCGGTGGCATTGAAGTTGGGGCTCGCGGGCGGGCCGCTGATTATGGCGCTGATCCTCGGTCGTATCGGCAGCATCGGCAAGCTCTACTGGTTTATGCCGCCGAGCGCTAACCTGGCGTTGCGCGAACTGGGGATTGTGCTGTTCCTCTCGGTGGTGGGGCTGAAGTCCGGCGGCGATTTTGTTGCTACGCTGATTCACGGCGAAGGGCTAAGCTGGATTGGCTACGGGATTTTTATCACCGGTATCCCGCTGCTGACGGTTGGCATTCTGGCGCGAATTTTCGCCAAAATGAACTACCTGACCCTGTGCGGCATGCTGGCTGGTTCCATGACCGACCCTCCGGCGCTGGCCTTTGCCAACAACCTGCACGCGACTAGCGGCGCGGCCGCGCTCTCCTATGCCACGGTGTATCCGCTGGTGATGTTCCTGCGCATTATCACGCCCCAGCTGCTGGCGGTATTGTTCTGGGGGATGGGTTAACGGCCTGCACGCGACGTAGGTGGTAATCCACCTGATATTCACTGGCGTTGCGGAACATAACGGAATAGTTAAGAAACTCGCCGCTGTCGCTGTAGGAAAGGGAGGTGATACGCAGCAGCGGCGTCTGTTCCGGGACATTCAGGCACTGTGCCAGCTGTTTATCGGCCAGTACGGGCGCCAGACTCTCATAGTTGCCGCTGATGGTGAGCCCGCAATCTTTCTCAATGTAATCAAACTTAGAGCCCTCCAGATGCACCAGTGACAGGTTACGGAACAGCTTCACCGGCATATAGCTGTCCTCCAGCATCAGCGGTTTACCATCCACGTAGCGCACCCGGCGCGAGAAATAGATCCGTTCGTTAATCTGAATTCTTAGCTGGCTGGCAATCGCTGGCGGTGCGGGCATCATCTCAAAAATCAAAACCTTGCTGGCCACCTCTTTCCCTTGTTGGCGCAGTATCTCCGCCAGGCCGGTGAGATTAGTCGTTTCATGGTGAATATCTTTATGCGCCACATAGGTTCCACTGCCGTGCCGTCTGACAACCAGTCCCCACTCAATGAGCAAGTCGATGGCTTTTCGAATGGTCATCCGCGCGACGCCGAACTCTTCCGCCAGCTTTTTCTCACCCGGCAACGGGCTACCAATATTGAAATCTGATGAGTTAAGCCGTAAACGCAATCTGTCGGCAATGGATTTATAGATCACAACCAGACCTCTTATCGTCTCTGGAACGAAATTAATGAACCACTGTTTCTTATTTAAAACTAATTCATTACAGATAATTAGGCTGCTACAGCCTAAAAATCAAAAATAGCGCGACTGAAGATGTCTATTAATTATCAAAAAAGTAGACAACATTGCTCCAATTAAAACCATGAAAGCGATCACGAATCACAACCCGGCTGAATGTTGTCCGCAGGGCGAATTCTTATTCTCGTAGCAGGCCGAAGATGAACATAACAAGGCCACTTACCCTACGAGTTGTTAAATGAGGATTGCTCAATGCTCAGTCAAATACAACGCTTTGGCGGCGCCATGTTTACCCCGGTATTGCTGTTTCCTTTTGCCGGGATTGTGGTGGGTATCGCCATCATGTTACGCAACCCGATGTTTGTCGGTGAAGCGCTTACTGCTCCTGATAATTTATTTGCTCAAATTGTTCATATTATTGAAGAAGGTGGCTGGACGGTCTTTCGTAATATGCCCCTGATTTTTGCCGTCGGCCTGCCCATTGGCCTGGCAAAACAAGCGCAAGGTCGAGCTTGCCTGGCGGTGCTGGTGAGTTTTCTGACGTGGAACTACTTTATTAACGCCATGGGAATGACCTGGGGCCACTTCTTCGGCGTCGATTTCTCCCTTGATCCGACAGCGGGCAGCGGCCTGACCATGATTGCCGGCATCAAAACGCTCGATACCAGCATTATCGGCGCGATCGTGATTTCCGGTATCGTCACCGCGCTCCATAACCGCTATTTCGACAAACCTCTCCCGGTGTTTCTCGGCATCTTCCAGGGCTCGTCATTTGTGGTGATCGTCGCTTTCCTGGTGATGATTCCCTGCGCCTGGCTGACGTTGCTCGGCTGGCCAAAAGTTCAGATGGGGATTGAGTCGCTACAAGCCTTCTTGCGTAGCGCGGGCGCGCTGGGCGTTTGGGTGTACACCTTCCTTGAACGCATTCTTATCCCAACCGGGCTTCATCACTTTGTCTATGGGCCATTCATTTTTGGGCCCGCCGTTGTTGAAGGCGGAATTCAGGTCTACTGGGCGGAGCATCTGCAGGCCTTCAGCCAAAGCACCGAACCGCTGAAAGCGCTGTTCCCTGAAGGTGGATTCGCGCTGCACGGTAACTCCAAAGTGTTTGGTTCCGTGGGGATTGCGCTGGCCATGTATTTCACAACCGCGCCTGAAAACCGGATGAAAGTGGCGGGTCTGCTGATCCCGGCAACGCTGACGGCGGTACTGGTGGGCATCACTGAACCGCTGGAATTTACGTTCCTGTTTATCTCTCCTCTGCTGTTTGCCATTCACGCCGTTCTGGCCGCGACGATGGCGACGGTGATGTACATGTGCGGCGTGGTGGGGAATATGGGCGGCGGTCTGCTGGACCAATTCCTGCCGCAGAACTGGATCCCGATGTTCCATAACCATGCCTCGATGATGTTTATCCAGATAGGCATTGGGCTCTGCTTCACTGCGCTCTACTTCCTGGTCTTCCGGACGCTCATCCTGCGTTTCAACCTCAAAACACCGGGCCGCGAAGACAGCGAAATTAAGCTCTACAGCAAAGCCGACTATCAGGCCGCACGCGGTAAAACCAGCGCCACCTCTGACGTTAAGTTGGGCCAGGCCGCCGGTTTCCTGCAGGCACTGGGCGGCGCAGCCAATATCGAAAGCATCAACAACTGTGCAACCCGACTGCGTATTGGGCTGAAGGACATGGCGAAAACGCAAACGGATGACGTCTTTAAAGCGCTGGGGGCACACGGTGTTGTGCGTCACGGCAACGCGATTCAGGTCATTGTTGGCCTGCACGTTCCCCAGGTGCGCGATCAGCTTGAAATGTTAATGAAAGCATCTTCTCCGACCGAACAATCCACTCTGACAGAGGCAGTATCATGAAAAAATTCTCAGTTGTTATCGCAGGCGGCGGCAGCACATTTACACCCGGTATCGTCCTGATGTTGCTGGCGAATCAGGATCGTTTTCCACTCCGCTCAGTGAAGTTTTATGACAACGACAGCGCTCGCCAGGAAGTGATCGCTGAGGCGTGCAAAATTGTTCTCAAGGAACAGGCGCCGGATATCGAATTCAGCTACACCACAGACCCGGAAACGGCTTTTACCGATGTCGATTTTGTGATGGCGCATATCCGCGTGGGTAAATACCCAATGCGTGAAAAAGACGAAAAAATTCCGCTGCGCCACGGCGTGCTGGGCCAGGAAACCTGCGGTCCGGGCGGGATTGCCTACGGCATGCGTTCCATCGGCGGCGTGCTGGAGCTGGTGGATTATATGGAAAAATACTCGCCGAACGCCTGGATGCTGAACTACTCCAACCCGGCGGCGATTGTGGCGGAAGCGACGAACCGTCTGCGCCCGAACGCTAAAATCCTCAATATCTGCGATATGCCTATCGGTATTGAAGGACGAATGGCACAGATTGTCGGCCTTCAGGATCGTAAACAGATGCGCGTTCGCTACTATGGTCTGAATCACTTTGGCTGGTGGACATCGATTGAGGATTTAGAAGGCAATGATTTGATGCCTAAATTACGCGAACATGTCGCTAAATACGGCTATGTTCCACCATCAAACGATCCACATACCGAAGCCAGCTGGAACGATACCTTTGCGAAGGCAAAAGATGTACAGGCGCTGGATCCGGACACCATGCCGAACACCTACCTGAAATACTATCTGTTCCCGGACTATGTGGTGGCGCACTCCAACCCGGAACGTACCCGCGCGAATGAAGTGATGGATCACCGCGAGAAAAACGTGTTCAGCGCCTGCCGGGCGATTATCGACGCCGGCAACGCCTCCGCGGGCGATTTAGAGATTGACGAACATGCTTCTTACATCGTTGATCTGGCCACGGCCATCGCCTTCAACACCCAGGAGCGGATGCTGCTGATTGTCCCTAACAACGGTGCGATTCATAACTTTGACGCCGATGCGATGGTGGAAATCCCCTGTCTGGTGGGCCACAACGGTCCGGAACCGCTGACGGTGGGCGATATTCCGCACTTCCAGAAAGGGATGATGAGCCAGCAGGTGATGGTGGAAAAACTGGTGGTGGATGCCTGGGAGCAGCGCTCATACCAGAAGTTGTGGCAGGCGATAACGCTGTCGAAAACCGTGCCGAGCGCCTCGGTGGCGAAGGCAATTCTGGATGATTTAATTGAGGCCAACAAAGACTATTGGCCAGAGTTGCGCTAATCAGGCGAGCCCGCAGTTTTTGGCTGCGGGCTGTCGATTTTCCGTATCGTCGAAGGCGCGTAACCAAACTTATGCTTAAACGCCTTGCTAAAATGAAATGAGTCAAAAAAGTTCAGCATTCCCGCGACCTTACCCACCGTATTCCCTTCTTGCTTAAGCAGTGACAGCGCCAGTTCAAGCTGCGCATCCAGATAATATTCCTTCGGCGTTTTGCCGGTATAGCGCACAAACAGACGGCGTAGCCAGGGTTCACTGCACTGCATCACGTTAGCCATATCGGCGACGCTCCAGCGCTTCTGTGGATTAGCATGCAGCAGGGCGATCAGCTTTTCCAGCTTGAGAAGTTGGCGGTCTTTCTTGCCATTTTCGGCAATGAGGCAAATCCATTGATAAATAATTTTGGTGAGGTAGGCGACGGCCAGATTGTTTTTTAATGGGTCGGGGCTGGTAATCAAAGTGGCAACTTCATTCATTTCTTTATTATAAACATCACCGTTATAAATTATTCCTGGTTGTAATATTGGAATGGGCATCAGAGTGGTAGGAATAAATTCCATCCAGTATTGTTCCCAGATAAGTCCGACGCAATGATAGGATTTTATCTCAATAGGTCTCAGAAAAATAATACAGTTTCCATTTAAAGTAATTTCTGTATCGTTTCTCAGATAAATCTTACCGCAGCCCTGTAAGGTATAGATAGCAACCCAGGAGTTGGCAATCAGCGGTTTTTTCTTATCCCGTGGCCAGCTCACACGGTAGCTTTCATCAGCCAACGTATGCCATAGCGAGAGCAGGGAAATTCCGCTTGAGATCACATTTTCATCCAGAACTAACGGAATATTATACGTAGTTTCGTTTTTTACATGCGAATTAAGTATTTTTCCATTCATTTTATTTTCTCTTCGGCGAATGATGCTCTCAACCTGAAATGATAAATCTAGCAAAATTTTTATTGCTCAGGGATACATTGCTTTGTGTTTTATGATTTTCATCGCCTTAACCCGAAAACGCGCTATTCCTCTGACCTTGTTAGCGCCGGGATATAATCAAAAGGGCTGCAAGATGAATACGATACAAATAGTGAGTTTTATTGGATTTACCCTGCTGGTGGCGGTAATTACCTGGTGGAAAGTCCACAAAGTTGATACGGGATCGCAGCAGGGGTATTTTCTGGCTGGGCGCTCGCTTAAAGCGCCGGTTATCGCTGCATCGCTGATGCTGACTAACCTCTCCACCGAGCAGCTGGTTGGCCTGACCGGCCAGGCCTACAAGAGTGGAATGTCGGTAATGGGCTGGGAAGTGACCTCCGCCGTCACACTGATTTTTCTGGCGCTGATTTTCCTGCCGCGCTATTTACAGCGCGGCATTGCGACGATCCCCGATTTCCTGGAAGAACGCTACGACAAGACGACCCGTATCATCATCGATTTCTGTTTCCTGATTGCCACCGGAATCTGCTTTTTGCCGATCATCCTTTACTCCGGCGCACTGGCATTTGGAAGAATGTTCCACGTGACTGAAACATTTGGGATTTCAGAGGGTATAGCCATTTGGGCAATGGTGATTGTGCTGGGGATTTGCGGCATTCTGTACGCGGTGGTTGGCGGGATGCGCGCTATCGCGGTGGCCGATGTGATTAACGGTATTGGCCTGGTGATTGGCGGTCTGATGGTGCCTTATTTTGGCCTGCTTGCCATGGGGCACGGGAGCTTTGCGCAGGGCATTGCGCGACTCACCAGCGACCATAGTCATATGCTTAACTCAGTGGGCACCAACGCCGACCCGCTCCCCATCGGTGCTGCCTTCACCGGGCTAATCCTGGTAAATACCTTCTACTGGTGTACTAACCAGGGCATCGTTCAGCGGACGCTGGCCTCAAAAAGCCTCGCGGAAGGGCAAAAAGGCGCGCTGTTGACGGCGGTATTAAAAATGCTCGATCCGTTGATTCTGGTGCTGCCCGGCGTTATCGCTTTCCATCTTTTTCAGGATTTACCAAAGGCTGACATGGCCTACCCCGCGCTGGTTAATAAGGTGATGCCGCTACCGCTGATCGGCTTCTTTAGCGCGGTGCTATTCGGCGCGATTATCAGCGCATTTTGCGGCTTCCTTAACAGCGCCTCGACGCTCTTCAGCATGGGCATCTATCGTCGGGTCATCAACGAACAGGCTTCCCCCGAAAGTCTGGTGAAGGTTGGCCGCCGTTTTGGCCTTATTGTGGCGGTGATCTCAATGCTGGTCGCGCCGTGGATAGCCAACGCGCCGCAGGGGCTGTACAGCTGGATGAAGCAGCTGAACGGCATTTACAACGTGCCGCTGGTGACCATCATCATCATGGGCTTTTTCTTCCCGCGCATTCCGGCGATTGCCGCCAAAGTGGCAATGGGCCTGGGCATCGTCAGCTACATCACCATTAACTATCTGGTGCACTTCAATTTTCATTTCCTCTACGTGCTTGCATGCACCTTCTGCATCAACGTAGTGGTGATGCTGATTATCGGCGCCATCTGGCCGCGGGCAACACCGTTTAAGTTCCAGGACGCGTTCGCCGTCGACATGACGCCCTATAAACACGTGAAGATTGCCTCCATTGGTATTCTTTTCGCGATGATCGGTGTCTACGCCGGGCTGGCGACGTTTGGCGGCTATAGCTCTCGTTGGCTGGCGATCATCAGCTATGGGATCGCCGCCGCTGTTGTGCTGTACCTGATTTATTGCCACCGACGGGAGCGTCTTTCCCTCCCGGTGTTTTGTTCTGCCGACGTTAAGGAAAAACCATGAGCCGTCCCAATTTCCTGTTCATTATGACCGATACACAGGCCACCAATATGGTGGGCTGCTATAGCGGCAAGCCATTGAATACCAATAATATTGATGCGCTGGCTGCGGAAGGTATTCGCTTTAATTCCGCATATACCTGTAGCCCTGTGTGCACACCCGCCCGAGCAGGGCTGTTTACTGGCATTTACGCCAATCAGTCCGGGCCGTGGACTAATAACGTCGCGCCAGGAAAAAATATCTCCACCATGGGCCGCTATTTTAAGGACGCAGGCTACCGCACCTGCTATATCGGCAAATGGCATCTGGATGGTCATGACTATTTTGGCACCGGCGAATGTCCACCGGAGTGGGATGCGGACTACTGGTACGACGGCGCGAATTACCTCAGCGAGCTTAGCAAAGAACAGATTGGCCTGTGGCGTAATGGCTTGAATAGCGTGGAGGACTTACAGCAGCACGGTATTGATGAAACCTTCACCTGGGCGCATCGTATCAGCGAGCGCGCGGTGGATTATCTTGCGAAAGCCCCGCAATGTGATGAACCGTTTCTGATGGTCATCTCGTACGATGAGCCGCATCACCCGTTTACCTGCCCGGTAGAGTACCTGCAAAAGTATCAGAATTTTTACTACGATCTGGGTGACAAAGCGCAAGATAATTTAGCGGACAAGCCGCAGCACCACCGCCTGTGGGCGGAGGCCATGCCGTCACCGGTTGGGCAAGATGGCCTCTACCATCATCCGATGTATTTCGCCTGCAACGACTTTGTTGACGATCAGATTGGTCGGGTAATCAATGCGCTGACGCCCGAGCAGCGGGACAACACTTGGGTTATCTACACCTCCGATCATGGCGAGATGATGGGCGCACATAGGCTGATCAGCAAAGGCGCTGCGATGTACGACGACATCACACGAATTCCACTGATTATGCGTTCGCCCCACGGAGAGCGTGCGCAGGTGGATGCACCGGTTAGCCACATTGACCTACTACCGACGATGATGGCGCTGGCGGGTATTGAAAAACCGGAGATCTTGCCCGGCGATAATGTGCTGGATGCCGTACTCGATCGCGGGGTGATGGTTGAATTTAACCGCTATGAGATTGAGCATGACAGCTTTGGCGGCTTCATCCCGGTGCGCTGTTGGGTAACGGACCACTACAAGCTAGTGCTCAACTTGTTTACCAGCGACGAGCTCTACGACCGGCACACTGATCCGCATGAGATGCATAACCTGATTAATGACCCGCAGCATGCGCAGGTACGCGATGTTTTGCACGATGCCCTGCTGGACTATATGGATAAAATTCGCGATCCGTTCCGAACCTACCAGTGGAGCCTGCGACCCTGGCGAGCGAATGCGCAGCCGCGGTGGATGGGCGCGTTTCGTCCGCGCCCGAAAGATGGTTATTCGCCGGTGGTACGCGATTACGATACCGGCTTGCCAACACAGGGAGTGAAGGTGGAGGAGAAAAAGCAGAAATTTTGATTATGGCTGTATTATCAGCATATTGATGACAAACTCAGCGGCATAGTAGCACCAATTGCGTTAAGGTTATGCCGCTGACTATTGCGATCACAAGGAACCGTCATGAAAATTTCCCGCCTCGGAGAAGCGCCCGACTACCGCTTCTCGCTGGCTAACGAACGCACCTTTCTTGCCTGGATCCGCACCTCGCTGGGTTTTCTCGCCGCGGGCGTCGGGCTTGACCAGTTGGCGCCAGACTTCGCCACTCCAGCCATTCGTGAGGCGCTGGCCCTGATGCTGTGCCTGTTTGCCGGCGGCCTGGCTATCTATGGTTATTTACGCTGGCTGCGCAATGAAAAGGCGATGCGCCTGAAGGAAGATTTGCCCTATACCCGCAGTTTGCTGGTGATCAGCATGATGCTGGTCTTTGTGGCGGCGGTCGTCATGCTGCTGGTGTTGTATGCCGGATAGCCGTAAAGCCCGTCGTCAGGCGGATCCGGGGCTACAGCCCGAACGCACCTCGCTGGCCTGGTTTCGCACGCTGTTGGGCTATGGCGCGCTGATGGCGCTGGCCCTGAAGCACAATTGGCATCAGGCCGGTATGCTGTTCTGGATTTCAATCGTCGTGCTGGCGATCGTCGCGCTTATCCTCTGGCAGTACACCCGTAACCGCAACATCATGGATGTCACACAGAACGATTTTGCGCAGCCGCGGGTGGTGCGTGACAAATTTTTGATCTCCCTCGCGGTGTTATCACTCGCAATATTGTTTGCTGTTACTCATATTCGCCAACTTATTATTTTTATCAGGGATTTTACATGACAGGATGTCAGGTAATGGCCAAACCGGCCAGCTCTCGCTGTAACCTCAACTGCCGCTACTGCTTCTACATTGAAAAACCGCAACAACCGATGATGGATGACGCCACGCTGGAGCGTTTTATCAGCCAGCACATCGCGGCGCAGCCGGGGCCGGAGGTGATCTTTGCCTGGCAGGGCGGGGAGCCCACGCTGTGCGGGCTGGCATTTTTCCAGCGCGCGCTGGCGCTACAAAAGCAATATGCCAACGGTAAGCAGATCCACAATGCGTTCCAGACCAACGGCCTGCTGCTCAACGATGCATGGTGTCGTTTTTTTAGTGAAAACGGTTGGCTGGTTGGGATTTCGCTGGACGGTCCCGCCGATCTCCACGACGCCTTCCGCGTCAACCGCAGCGGTAAGCCCTCCCATCACAAAGTGGTGAAAGCCATTGATATGCTAGTGCAATATCGCGTTGAGTTTAACCTGCTGGTGGTAGTTAACAGCCTCAATAGCCAGCAACCACAGCGCCTGTACCGCTATCTGCGCGAGCTCGGCACGCCGTTCGTACAATTTATTCCGCTGGTGGAGTGCGATGAGTCCGGCAAACTCACTGCGGAATCGGTTAGCGCGGAGGAATGGGGCGTCTTTCTGACCGGTGTATTCGATCTCTGGGTACGTGAAGATATTGGTCGAGTGTATATCCAGTTGTTTGATTCGACGCTCGGCGTGTGGAGCGGTTATCCATCGCAAATGTGCGCGTTCAGCGAAACCTGCGGTCACGCTTTTGCGCTGGAGGCTAACGGCGATCTCTACCAGTGCGATCACTACGTTTCCCCCGAATACCTTCTGGGCAATATTCACCAGCAGACGCTACAAACTCTGAACGCCAGGCCGGAAGTAGACGACTTTGGCCAGCAAAAGCAGCGTGGATTAACGGCGTCGTGCCGCCAGTGTTCAGTGCTGCGTTTTTGCCAGGGCGACTGCCCCAAACATCGTATATCTGACGGCAAAAGCGCGCTTTGCGCGGGCTATCGTCATTTCTTCACCCATAGCGCGCCGCATATGAAGGCCATGCGCGACTTGCTTAAACAGCGCCGCTCGCCGATGGAATTAATGGTGATGTTAAATCAGAGCCGATAAGCTTTCTCTGTTTGCCAACTGCCGTTGCCGGGTGGCAAACAGGTCAAGGTACCTTTTGGTCATTCTGGTATCACTATCACTCTGAGTGAAAACCCACCAGGAGTGTCTATGTCGCTTGTGCTACCCCGTGATACCCATTTTCGCCATCCGCAGGAGAGCGTGGTCTTTCATTTCTGGCATCCGGAGAAAAGCATCAGCCACGAGCATAGCCATGAATACTGCGAACTGTTTCTGGTGGGGAGCGGTAGCGGAATTCACGTCATCAATGAAAAACCCTACCTCCTGAGCAGCGGCACGCTGTGTTACCTGAATCGTCAGGACTATCACCTGTTCGAAGAGATGAAGGATTTGCAGCAGGTCAACCTGCTTTATCTGGGGCGCGACAGCTTCAACTTTATCAAGCATATCGATTATCTGTTGCCGCAGGAGGGGGAAAGCAACGTCTGGCAACTGGACATCGGCATTATGCAGCGCGTATTTGACCGTCTGGCCAGCCATAAGGCAGAGGAGTTTAGCGACCCAATACTGGCTGAAAGCCACAAGGAGATGATTTTTCTCGAAGTGCTGCACACGCTAAACCTCTGGCGCTACAAAACGCAGGAGTTTCATTCCAGCGCAGACCGCATCAGCCAGGTGTTGATTCACCTGAACGGTCAATGGCAGCAACCGCTCGATCTGGACGCGTTGTGCCAGACGTTCAGTCTCTCCAGGCGCACCTTACAGCGCGGTTTTAGCGACTACACCGGTGTTTCACCACAGCAGTATCTCGCCCGCCTGCGGCTGCTGCAATCACGCTATCAGCTGCGTTTTACCAGTGACTCGGTGAACGAGATTGCCTCGCGTTGTGGATTTGGCGACGTGAGCTACTTTTCTCGTGCCTTTCGTCGTCAGTTTGGTGTTTCGCCGAATCAATGCCGCTAGCTGACCAGAGTGGGAGGTAACGCATAAAAACGAATAAAAATAACACGGCAGAAAATAAAAGTAACATTCCTATCTTGCTGTTTATGAGCAGTAAATTATCTTTTCTCTCATTTCAAACAACAAAAGTACCAGCGATATAAATCGGTTTTGTGCCTCCCTTCACTTGCCGCCTCATGGCCGACTACGCAGAATATATTTGGCCGCATTTTTGCGGAATACCACGCATATAACGCCAGGAGAAAATGATGAAAAAGATCTTTTTATGCTGCGCTGCGGGCATGTCGACCAGTATGTTAGTAGAAAGAATGAAACAATCTGCCGCCAGTCGCGATATTGATGTGGACATTACCGCCGTCCCGGTTTCTGAATTCGATCAAATTATTGAGGATGCCGACGTTATTTTGTTAGGCCCGCAGGTGAAATTCCAGCTTCAGCGTTTATCTGCCGTCGCTGAGCCGCAAGGGGTACCGGTGGCTGCCATTGATATGATGCAATATGGCTCGATGCAGGGCGATAAAGTTCTGGATCATGCGCTGTCTTTATTAGCCAAAGCACAATAAGGACCGCGACTATGGAATATCGTTTTCCTGATAATTTCTGGTGGGGGACGGCGACCAGCGCGACCCAGTCTGAAGGCCGTATTTCCGGCGACGGCAAAGGCGATAATATCTGGGATTATGCTTCGCACCACTTTAACGAGCGTTTTTTTCAGGGCGTCACGACGGATGATACCTCGACGTTTTATCAGCATTATCGGGAAGACATTCAACGTGCCAAAGACATTGGCCTGAACTCATTTCGCACCTCTATTTCCTGGTCACGTCTGATTCCCGATGGCGACGGCGAGGTGAATCAGCAGGCGGTCGCGTTTTATAACGCGGTGATTGATGAATTACATGCGCAAGGCATTGAGCCTTTTATTAATCTCTATCACTTCGATATGCCAATGGCGCTGCAGGAAAAGGGCGGTTTTGAAAATCGTGAAGTAATTGATGCCTTTGCCCGTTATGCGCGTATTTGCTATCAACTCTTCGGCGATCGCGTGCGTTATTGGTTTACCTTCAATGAACCGTTAATTCCGGCGGAAGCCGGGTATTTACACCCTCGCCATTATCCTTATGTCACGGATTTCCGCCGCGCGGCTCAGGTGCTGCACCACATTGTACTGGCGCACTGCAAAGCGGTGGCGGCGTGGCGCGAGCTGGGCCTGGCCGGGCAGATTGGCATTATTATGGACGTTATCCCGGTCTACCCGCGCAGCGACTCACCGGAAGATTTGCAGGCCGCAGCGATGGCCGACCTCTTTTATACCCGCAGCATCAACGAGCCTGTTTTACTGGGGCGCTATCCGGAAGAGCTGGTGTCTATTTTGCGCGAACATGACCAACTGCCGGAATATTTAGCGGAAGATTGCGCATTGATTGCCAACACGCGTATCGATCTGCTGGGCATCAATTACTACCGTCCCCGCCGTGTAAAAGCACGTGAAACGCCGCTGGCAGAACCACACGGTTTTGTTCCGGAACGTTTCTTCGAAGAATACATTATGCCGGGACGCAGGATGAATACCTCGCGCGGTATTGAGATTTACCCTGCGGCGCTTTATGACATCGCCATGGTGGTGAAAGAACGCTATGGCAATTTACCGTGGTTCGTCTCTGAAAATGGCATTGGTATTCAGGACGAAGAGCAATTTATGGTGAACGGGCAGGTACAGGACGATTACCGAATTGCATTCCTGAAAGAACATCTGGGATATCTCCATCAGGCGATGGCCGACGGCAGCAACTGCCTGGGTTACCACATGTGGACGTTTATTGACTGCTGGTCGTGGCAGAACGCCTATAAAAATCGCTATGGATTCTACCGTCTTGATTTAGCGACCCAGCAGCGGTCGCTCAAAAAATCCGGGCAGTGGTTCGCCACGGTGATTGCCAATAACGGTTTCCAGGAGGAATAACATGTCTTTCTTTGAACGGCTGGCTGAAAAAATGTTGCCGGTAGCCAATGCGATTGGCAACCAGCGCCACATGCAGGCGATTCGAAACGGCTTAATCTCTATTTTACCGCTGACGATTGTCGGGTCATTTTTCGTTATTCTGCTCAATATTCCGATTAAAGGATACATGGATTTTATTGCGCCATGGCGCGATATTCTCGACGTCCCTTTCCGCTTTACCGTCGGCCTGATGTCGTTGTACGCCGCGTTTACCATCGGTTCGTTTTTGGGGAAAAGCTATAAACTCAACGACGTGACCAGCGGACTGTTGGCGATGCTCGCTACGCTGCTGATGATTGTGCCGGTGAATATTAAAGAGGGCGTCACCGTAGCCGGTGAGGCGATATCCGGGCGCTATATTCCCGTGGCCTCGCTCAGCTCACAGGGGCTATTTGGGGCGATCATTTCCTCACTGATTGCCATTGAAATCTATCGCTTTATTAAAGTCCGTAATATTGAAATTAAGATGCCGGCAGGCGTGCCGCCGGTGGTGGCCAGCTCCTTCTCGGCGCTGTTTCCGACGCTGGCGGTGGTGCTGATTTTCTGGGTGCCGCGACACTTCCTGAATATCGATATTAACGCCATCATCAGCTACATCATCATGCCGCTGAAGGGCTTTATGACCGGTACTAACCTGTTCGGCGGTATCGTCACACAGTTCTTTATCGACCTGTTCTGGGTGTTTGGTATTCACGGCCATGCGGTGATGGGGCCGCTGATTCGCCCACTGTGGGACCAGGCGATCGTGCAGAATATGGAGCTGTTCCAGGCTGGGACCAGCGCTTACGACTTGCCGAATATCTTCACCGAGCAGTTCTTCCAGTGGTATGCGCAGATGGGCGGTACCGGCTCCACGCTGGCGCTGGTGGTATTGTTTATTCGCTCGAAAGTTATCTATCTGAAATCACTTGGAAAACTGTCATTCATTCCCGGCCTGTTCAACATCAATGAGCCGATGATTTTTGGCGCGCCGATCGTCATGAACCCGATTCTGGCTGTGCCGTTTATTCTGGCGCCGATGGTCAACACGGTGGTGGTATATCTCTTCACCATCAGCGGGCTGATTCCACGTATGATGGTCAAGCCGCCGTTTACCATTCCGGCCCCGCTGGGGGCGCTGATCACCACCAACTGGAACCTGATTGCCTGCGGGTTGGTGTTTATCTGTTTCTTTATTTCGCTGGCGATCTACTACCCGTTCTTCAAGGTGTATGAGAAGAAAATGCTGGAAACGCAGCAGGCTCAGCAGGAAGAAGAAGAGAAGGCGAAGCAGCTGGCCAACGCCTGATGCGAAAGAATACGCGCCAGCCACTGTCCCGGCTGGCGCGCTTTTTTAGAGCTGCACTTCTATCACTTCTAATTGCGTGGATCCGGTTTTCGCCTCGTGCGGCACGTCGCGGAAAATAGGCAGTGCTTCCCAGCGCAACCAATAGCGGTTTTGTGGGCTGTAATCGCTGTTCTGCGCGGCCACCAGTTGCACTTCCGCCTGTGGTGCAACGTTCTGCCGGGGTTGCCATTGTTCGGCTGGTAGCGGCGGTGTGAGCGGGCGAGTGGCCACAACGGTAAGCGTCCGGTCATCAATAATCCACACGCCGTTTCCGGCCCACGTCGAGGTCCATTCCACTTCTATCTTCCCGTCGCCAATCGCCCGCGGCGCGCTGAGCGTGACATCTGGCGGGATAGATCCGCCGCCGTTGAAGTCCCAGCGAAAATCCCACTGGCTGACCTGCGCTTTTTGCCAATTGCCTTTGCCATCCGGGCGCGCCAGATAGGCCTGTGATAGCCCCCGATCATCATAACGATGGTAAATCAGCACCGGGCGGGCGTCGTTATCGAAACCCACCTCCTGCACCATGTTGATTAACCCGCCACCGATCCCGGCGTCGTCGACAATTTCACCCTGGTGGCGGGCAATCGGTAGCGTGAGCGGCGTACCGTCTGATTTCTCCCAGCGTTGCAGGTCACGGCTGCGCACGTAGGAGAGATTATTGTTGGTTTCGCAGTGCGGCGTTTCGCGCCACATCCACACCATATGCCAGTAGCCGTCCGGCCCCAGCAGCGGCTGGCGGGCGTAGCCGTTGCGCGCCCCTTCACCGTTCAGCAGCGGCGTTTCTAACAGGCGTGACCACTGCTGGCGTTCGGTGTCAAAAATGTTGTACAGATCGTCGCCGTTGCCGCTACAGCCATCGCGGTAGCGGAACAGCAACCGCCCCTGCACGTCCTTAAAGAACACCGGGTAGGTGGCGCGCGCTTCCCGTTCGCCGGTCATCGCCGGAACGCACTCCAGCGTGGTGACATCCAGCGGCTGGCGGCTGCGGAAATAAATTAACGGATCGACATGCATATTGCCGGAAAGATGCAGGTATCCGGCGCTATCGACGGCCATCGTCAGGTAATTGTGGGAATCGAAATCCGTTATATGGGCGTAACGTTCGCGCTCAGGCAACCAGAAACCTTGCGGTTGAAATATCTTCCATGGGCCATCGGGCAGACGACGCTGGCCGACGGTGATGCGGTGAGCCGCGTCATACCAGGCGGCGAACTGGTGGTTTTCGTGGTTTATCAGGCAATAGAGTACGGTGAAATCTGCGCAGGCGTCTGCCACAGGCGCAACAACGATATCAGTCATCAGACAGTCTCCGGACGAGCAATAAAGGTTTTTTTACGACGTAAGAAAAAGGCGGCCAGCACCAGTGCGCCAATTGGATGCAGCGTCGCACCGACGTAAATCGGCATCGAGTAGCCAAAGTGGTCGATGATGGAACCGACAAAGCCGTTAAAGATAATCGAGGTGACGCCGCCCAGCGCGCTCATCACGCCGATGGCGGTGGCAATCGCCACGCGCGGGGCCAGACCACCCATCATGATGGTTGCCATGCTGAGCCAAGCGGTACACATAAAATTAATCACCGTCATGATGGCGACAGCGGCCCAGGCATTACTGATGGACGGCAGCAGGAACACCAGTGGCGCGAGGCAGGTTACCGACCAGATGATGGTTAAACGGGCGCGAGTGGCGTCCATACCGCGTGCGACGAGACGGTCTGAAGCCCAGCATACCGCCAGTACGCCGAACACGGCAACCAGCGGCGGCAGCCACATCAGCTTGCCCACTTCCGCCAGCGTCAGGCCGATTTTCTCCTGCATAAATCCCACCTGCCAGTACTGGTAGAAGAACCAGAACGGGTCGGTCAGCAGGCGCGCGATCAGCAGCGCCCAGATAGGCTTTGAGGTGAGCACCATTTTGTAGCGCTCAACCAGCGGTACGCCAGCAGCTGTATCCTGCACCACATCTTCCGCCGCTGGCGGCGTTTTGCGGCTGGAGATAAACCACAGAATGCCCACCACCACGCCGGCCATTGCCGGAATAAAGAACGCCCAACGCCAGCCGGTGGACAGCGTCACCCATGCCACGAACGGCGGGGCGATGATCAACCCCAGCGACTGAATGATATTGGTTAACTGGAAGGCAAACGCCCGCTGCTCGGCGCGAAACCAGGTGAAAACCGCCAGCGTCAGCGCGGGCACAATCCCGGATTCCGCCAGCCCCAGTAAAACGCGGCCTGTAATGAGACCGATCATCGAGTGGGAAAGGCCGGTAATCAGCGTGGCGAGCGACATCAATACCATCAGCGCGCACAGCACGTAACGGCTGCCGAAGCGGTCGACGATGCCGCCGACGAAGAAATACATGAAGGTGTAGGGGATCATAAAGGCGCTGATCAGCACCGAATAATCGCTGTTATCCAGCCCCAGTTCCTGCATCAGCGTGGTTTTGAGGATGGAAACAATTTGCCGATCGAGCGAAAAGAAAAACAGCACGCAGCCGAGAAGCAAAAGCAGCACCCAGATGAGCAGGGTGAAGCCGCCCCGGCCAACAGATTTATCAGCCTGTTGCATTGTGTTCTCCGGTTTATCGTAGAGGTACGAGGTAGACCGGAGTATATCGACGCCGTTTTAATGCCGGGGGAAGCAGGAGAATGGAGTGTGACGCGCGGCAATACGCTTTGACCTGAGATGCCACAATGGCGGGATAAGTGGCACAATTGTGATAAAGCAGCATCGCGCAATAACGGCGATGCTGCTTGAGATGAGCGCGGCTTAGCGCCCTTTCGCCAGGTACTGCGCCATTTCGGCTTCCGGCACCATACCGCCGCCGGTCGCCCATACCAGATGGGTGGCGTTATTGAGCTGCTCTGCGCTGAAGCTGTGCATCTGCTGGTAATCGGTGGAGGCACAAACGTGCTGCGGACCGGCCATCCCGGCCAGCGCCGACGGCTCAAGACGAATCCCTTCTTCCTGCGCCAGCCAGCCTAGCATGTCGTACATCGTCTGATCGTCCAGGGTGTACAGACCGTCGAGCAGACGCTCCATCGCCCGGCCAACAAAGCCGGACGCGCGGCCCACCGCCAGCCCATCCGCCGCCGTCAGGTTATCGATGCCGATGTCCTGCACGGAAATGGTATCGTGCAGCCCGGTATAAATCCCCAGTAGCATGCACGGTGAATGGGTTGGCTCGGCAAAGAAGCAGTGTACGTTATCGCCAAACGCCAGCTTCAGGCCAAACGCCACGCCGCCGGGACCACCGCCGACGCCGCACGGCAGGTACACAAACAGCGGATGGTCGGCATCCACCACGCGCCCCTGCTGGGCAAACTGCGCCTTCAGGCGCTGACCCGCCACCGCGTAACCTAAAAACAGCGTGCGCGAGTTTTCATCATCGATAAAGAAACAGTTCGGATCGGATTCTGCCGCCTTACGACCCTGTTCAACCGCCACGCCGTAATCTTCTTCATACTCCACGACCGTCACGCCGTGACTGCGCAGTTTGGCTTTTTTCCACGCGCGCGCGTCGGCAGACATATGCACCGTCACCTTAAAGCCGATTCGGGCGCTCATAATGCCAATCGACATCCCGAGGTTGCCGGTAGAGCCTACCGCGATGCTGTACTGGCTGAAAAACTGTTTAAATTCAGGTGAAAGCAGAATGCTGTAATCGTCCTGTGTGGTCAGCAGACCGGCTTCCAGCGCCAGTTTTTCCGCGTGGGTCAGCACTTCATAAATACCGCCACGCGCTTTAATTGATCCGGAAATCGGCAGGTGGCTGTCCTTCTTCAGCAGGATTTCTCCGCGGATAGGCTGCCCGAACTCTTTTTCCAGCCGCTTTTGCATCGCCGGGATCGCGGCCAGCTCGGATTCAATAATGCCGCCGGTGGCTGCGGTTTCCGGGAATGCCTGCGCCAGATACGGCGCGAAGCGCGTCAGACGAGCATGGGCATCCTGAACATCGTGCACTGTCAGGCCAACGTACGGTAAACCTTCCGCAAGAGAGGTGGTGCCAGGGTTAAACCAGGTCGTCTCCTTGAGAGCGACCAGGTCTTCCACTAAAGGATACTGGGCGATAAGTGTTTGAATGTTTTCCATAGTCAGTCTCTTTTGCGCTAGATAATAAAGGAAAGCAGGAATGTGCAAACCAATGCAATCACGGACGCGATAAATGTCGCGGTCGTATAGTATTTGAATGTCTCATTCAGGGTGGCGCCGCAGTACTGCTTCACCAGCCAGAAGAGGGAATCGGTCACGATCGTGCAGCCAATAGCGCCGGAACCGATGGCAATGGCGATGATCTCCGGGCTAACGTTAGGGTAGAGCGGCAGCATCGGTGCCACGATTGCCGTCGCGCCCATCATCGCCACCGTGGCGGAGCCCACCGCGGCATGCAGGATTAACGCCACCAGCCAGGCCAGCAGAATCGGGTGCATATGCATGTTCGAGAGGAGCAGTGCGAGGGTGTCCGCCAGCCCGCTGCTCTTGAGGATAGCGTTGAACGCGCCGCCTGCGCCGATAATCAGCAGAATGTTAGCAATCGAGCCAAAACCGTTTTCGGTGTGGGTCAGCAGCGCGCCCATGCCGATATGCTGACGCAGGCCGAGAATGTAATAGGCCACGAATACAGCAATAAACATCGCGGTGATCGGGTTACCAATAAATTCCAGTAGCGTATAGACCGTGCTGCCTTTCGCCATGTTCAGCTCTGCAACGGTTTTCACCAGCATCAGGGCAATCGGCAGCAGAACGGTAAACAGCGTGGCGCTTAGCGACGGCAGCGTACTTTCATCGCGCACTTTCAGGTCGGAAAACTCAGCCGGTACCGGCTTAAACGGCAGTCGGTTGCCGAGGAATTTCAGGTACAGCGGCCCGCCGATCAGTGAGGCCATCAAACCGACCAGTAAACCGTAAACAATCACGGTGCCAAGATCCGCCCCCAACTTGTTGGCCACGAACAGCGCTGCCGGATGCGGCGGCACGACGCAGTGTACCGCCATCAGCGCCGTACACAGCGGAATCGCCAGCTTCAGCAGTGAGGTATTGGTCTTTTTGGCAATCGAAAAAGCCAGTGGAATCAACAGCACCACGCCGACTTCAACAAACAGTGTGATCCCGCATATCAGTCCGACCAGCACCATAATGACGTCGGCGGAAAGCCAACGGCAGCGCTGCAGCGTCAGTCCGATGCGTTCGGCCGCGCCGGACACTTCCATCATTTTGCCCAGAATGGTCCCAAGGCCGATAACCGCGGCGAGGAAGCCCAGCGTGCCGCCGATGCCGCTCTCAATGGCATTGACCATATCCAGCGGCCCCATACCCATCATCGTACCCACGAAGAAGCTGGCTAACAGCAGCGCCAGAAACGGGTGGAATTTAAACTTCACGATGGTCAAAACGATTAACACGATGCTTATCAGCAGCGTGCTCACAACCCAGATTTGAGAGTGCATAACTCACCTTGCCCTGTGATTAACCTGGGGTTATTGGACAAAAATAGGGCAGGGTCTGACAAACGATATAAATCCCCACTCACATGAGCCAGATTGAATCAAATGAGTGATTTATGTCTAATTACTCTGCATTTATGCGACATGATTCACTCTGCGTCACCTATATGCTGATTTTTAGCGCTGGTTTTTTTACACTCTGGCGAAGAGAAATCAGGATGAAAGAGGTGATTATGGATCCCCAGCGCGAGGTCAGAAACCGGCTGCTCAACGGCTGGCAGCTGTCGAAGCTGTATACCTTTGAAGTGGCGGCCCGACATCAGTCATTTGCGTTGGCGGCGGACGAGCTGTCATTAAGCCCCAGCGCCGTCAGCCATCGGATTAATCAGCTGGAAGAGGAGTTAGGCATTCAGCTGTTTGTCCGCTCGCACCGCAAAGTGGAACTCACCCACGAAGGCAAACGCGTGTTCTGGGCGCTGAAATCGTCGCTGGACACGCTCAACCAGGAAATTCTTGATATCAAGAATCAGGAGCTCTCGGGGACGCTCACCGTCTACTCGCGGCCCTCTATCGCCCAGTGCTGGCTGGTTCCGGCACTCGGCGACTTTACCCGCCGCTACCCGTCCATTTCACTGACCATCCTGACCGGGAACGACAACGTCAATTTACAGCGTGCCGGGGTCGATCTGGCGCTCTATTTTGATGATGCGCCATCCGCGCAGCTCACGCACCATTTTCTGATGGACGAAGAGATTTTGCCGGTATGCAGCCCGGAATACGCTCGTCGCTATGACCTGATGGGATCACTGCTGAACTTGCCGCACTGTACGCTGCTGCACGACAGGCAGGCATGGAGTAACGATTCTGGAACGGATGAATGGCACAGCTGGGCGCAGCATTTTGCGGTAAATTTGCCGACATCGTCGGGCATTGGTTTCGATCGTTCTGATTTAGCGGTGATTGCGGCGATGAACCATATCGGCGTGGCGATGGGGAGAAAGAGGCTGGTGCAAAAACGTCTCGACAGCGGAGAGCTGGTCGCGCCTTTTGGCGATATGGCGCTGAAATGCCATCAGCATTACTACGTCACCACGCTGCCCGGCAGGCAGTGGCCGAAAATCGAGGCGTTTATTGGCTGGCTTCAGGAGCAGGTTAACCAGGCGGCAAACATAAAAAAGGGCACAGACGGTCCCCTCTCCCCTATGGGGTGAGGGTTAGGGTGAGGGGTAAATCTGCTGACTTATTAACACGTTATTACCCTCACCCCGGCCCTCTCCCTGAAAGGGAGAGGGAGAAAACCGGTCCTGATTACACCGCCTGACCCTGATGCGCAAAGCGCGAAGCCAGCGGCAGCCAGCAGAGGAAAATCAGCAGCCCCATCAGCGTCATCAGCAGGCCGATACTGCTCTGCCCGGTTTGCGGCATCATCGCCGACAGCCAGGCCAGCACGCCGGAGCCGATGTTTTGCAGCCCGCCCACCAGTGCCCCGGCGGTACCGGCGAGGAACGGGAACGGCTCCATCGCGCCGCTGGTCGCCAGCGGGAACAGCATGCCTGCGCCGAAGAAGAACAGCGCGGCGGGGACCAGCAGCGTCCAGATATTCATCACGCCAAACAGGCCAGGGATCCACATCATCAGCCCGGCTAACAGGCAACTCACCACCGACTGCCACATAAGGGTCGGGAAGCGTTTTTTGGGCCGCCCGGCGAACCATGCGCCAAAGAATGCCGCCGGAATCGGCAGAATAAACAGGATGCTGACCGTCATGCTGCTGAGGCCCAGCACGCCGCCCATCAGCACGCCCGAGCTCGCTTCAAACACCGCAATTCCGGCCAGGCCGCCAATCAGCATGAGCAGGTAGCAGTTAAAGCCGCTGTTGCCGAACAGCGTTTTATAGTTGCTGATAAGCCGGGTTTTGGGCGCGCCACTCGGACGCGTCTCCGGCATCCAGCGCGCCATACTGAAGGTGACGCCCGCGCACAGCACCAGCAGAAAGCCGTAGCAGGCCCGCCAGTTAATCAGCGTTTCCAGCACGCCGCCAATCAGCGGCGCCAGCAGGGGGCTTACCAGAATCCCCATGTTTAACAGGCTGTTGGCGTGGCGTAACTGGCTGCCTTCATACAGGTCACGCGGCAGCGTCCGCGCCATCACGCCGCCGACGCCAGTCCCCATTCCCTGTAAGGCGCTGGCGGCAATCAGCACCGTCAGGCTGTGGGTGGTGATGGCAACCAGCGTCGCCAGCATAAAAATCGACATTCCTGCGAGGATCACCGGACGACGTCCCACGCGGTCTGACAATGGGCCGTAAAACAGCTGGGAAACGCCGTAGGTCAGCAGGTACGCCGCCATCACGCTCTGCACTGCCCCTTCACGCACGTTGAGGTCGCTCGCCATCTGGGCGATAGCGGGAATATAAATGGTCTGCGCCATCTGGCCGACAGCCACCAGCAACACCAGCATCACCAGGATGTTGACGTTTCTATCTCTTTTCATTTCGCTGATTACTTTATGGAATTTAGGTTTGTAAGAATAAACATCCAGGCTATGCGCCAAATCGGAGAGGAATCTACCACACTGCGGTGGCGATTTAATCATGCGTCATGTAAATGAAATGTGTGACGCAGGCAGGATTTATACACGTCGATCGGCAACAATAGTTGCCAGTTTTTCAGGACAGCCGCAGCACGATCGCCCCCGCGGCAATGCCGCAGGCGGCAACCAGGCGAATGCCCGCCACCCGTTCTTTCAGCAACAGCCAGGCGATCAGCGCGCCAAACAAAATCGAGGTTTCGCGCAGCGCGGCGACCACCGCCAGCGGCGCCTGAGTCATGGCCCACAGCGCCAGCCCGTAAGAACCCATGGTGCCTATTCCGCCGAGGATGCCCTTTTTCCAGTTATGCGCCAGGTATCTCGACGCCTCGCGACGGCGGGCAAGCATCGCCCAGCAGAGTAGAGTTGAACCATTCAGGAAAAAGGACCATAGCGTATAGCCAAGCGCCGTGTCGGAGAGGCGGACGCCGGTGCCGTCAATCAGCGTATACCCGGCAATAATCCAGGCGTTCAGCAGTGCTAACACCACGCCTCGCTGCGAACCCCCACGACTGTTGAACGCCATCCCCAGAATCGCTGTACAGATAACCGCGATTCCGCACCACGCCAGCGCGGAAAGATGATCGCCCAGAAACAGTACGCTGATAATGGCGACCAGCAGCGGCGCGGTGCCGCGCATCAGTGGGTAAGTCTGGCTCATATCGGAAATTTGATAGGTTTTCGCCACCAGCACGGTGTAGATCACCTGTAAAACCGTCGAGGCAATCATAAAAGGCACGCTGGCCGCCGATGGCGCAGGCGCGAAGGGAATGAATACCAATGCGATTAATGCGGCGGAACCGGTGACGCCGATCGCCGAATAGAGTTTATCGTTTCCCGCCTTAACGATAGCGTTCCAGCTCGCGTGCAGCAGCGCGGCAAACAGCAAAATGCAAAAAACAGAAAGTGTCATGATCATGCGTGGTTGAGGGGGAATTCACCAAAACGTAACACAACCCACCGGCGGAAAACAGGGCCAGAAATAGGGGAAAACTGGGACAGTTCAGAGGATTTCCCTCCGCGCGGAAATGTGATCTTTGCTGCATTTTTACGCAGATGAAAATATTTCCATTGTCAGCCTGAAAAAGCTGTGTTTGTATAAATTCACTTAACGAATGATGAGACAGACCCTGAATGACTCCATCCATGATGACTTCGACCCTACTAAAAACCGCGCTACCAGCCGCGGTGGTCGTCGTGCGTGTGGTGGTGGTCGTCGGCAATGCGCCGTAGGGTCAGGAACACACACGATTCCAAACCCCGCCGGCGCAAACCGGGCGGGGTTTTTAGTTTCTAGCCCCTCCCGGATGGTCGGCCCAGAATAAAAGGACTGGAGCATGGCAAGTTCGGGCACAACATCACAACCGACCCGGTTTACGGGCGCGCAGTTAATCGTTCATTTACTGGAGCGTCAGGGCATCACTATGGTGACCGGCATCCCCGGCGGCACGGTGCTTCCGCTGTACGACGCGTTAAGCCAGAGCACGCAAATCCGTCATATTCTGGCGCGACACGAGCAGGGCGCGGGCTTTATCGCCCAGGGCATGGCGCGCACCCAGGGTAAGCCGGCGGTGTGCATGGCCTGTAGCGGCCCCGGCGCCACCAACCTGGTCACCGCCATTGCCGACGCGCGCCTCGACTCCATTCCCTTGGTGTGTATCACCGGCCAGGTGGCCTCCTCGTTAATCGGTACCGACGCGTTCCAGGAAGTCGACACCTACGGTATCTCTATCCCCATCACTAAACACAACTACTTAGTCCGCAACATCAATGAATTACCGCAGGTTATTGCTGATGCCTTCCGGATTGCGCAGTCGGGTCGCCCAGGTCCGGTGTGGATAGACATTCCTAAGGATGTACAGACCGCGGAAATCGACATCAGCGAACTGCCGGAACCGGGCGGTCGCGCCGCTACGCCAGACTTTAGCGCCGGGAGCGTCAGCGAAGCGGCGGCGATGATTAACGCCGCGCAGCGTCCAGTGCTGTATCTCGGCGGCGGGGTAATTAACGCGCCGCAACGCGTACGCGAACTGGCCGAGAAAGCCAACCTGCCAACCACCATGACGCTGATGGCGCTGGGCATGCTGCCGAAAGCGCACCCGCTGTCGTTAGGCATGCTGGGCATGCATGGCGCGCGCAGTACCAACTTTATTCTGCAACAATCTGATTTGCTGGTAGTTTTAGGCGCACGTTTTGATGACCGGGCGACCGGTAAAGTGGCGGAATTCTGTCCGAACGCGAAAATTATTCACGTGGATATCGACCGCGCCGAGCTGGGCAAAATCAAGCAGGCGCATGTGGCGATTCAGGCGGATGTGGATGACGTTCTGGCGCAGCTGCTGCCGCAGATTGACGCGCAGCCGCGTACCGAGTGGCGCGGTAAAGTCGCCGAGCTGCAACAAGAGTTCCCGGGGGCGATTCCGCAAGCCGGTGACCCGCTCAGCCATTACGGCCTGATCAACGCTGTTGCCGCCTGTGTAGACGATAACGCGATCATCACCACTGACGTGGGCCAGCATCAGATGTGGGCAGCGCAGGCTTATCCGCTGAACCGTCCACGCCAGTGGCTGACCTCCGGCGGCCTCGGCACCATGGGCTTCGGCCTGCCGGCGGCCATCGGCGCGGCGCTGGCGAATCCGGACAAGAAAGTGCTGTGTTTCTCCGGTGACGGCAGCCTGATGATGAACATCCAGGAGATGGCGACGGCGGCAGAAAATCAGCTGGACGTGAAGATTATCCTGATGAACAACCAGGCGCTGGGGCTGGTGCATCAACAGCAGAGCCTGTTCTACAAGCAGGGCGTATTTGCCGCCACCTATCCGGGCATGATTAACTTTATGCAAATTGCCGCCGGTTTCGGCCTTGAAACCTGCGATTTAAACAACGAAACGGATCCGCAAGCGGCGCTGCAGGCGATCATCAACCGTCCTGGACCGGCGCTGATCCACGTGCGTATCGATGCGGAAGAAAAAGTGTATCCGATGGTTCCGCCGGGTGCGGCGAATAGCGAAATGGTGGGGGAATAAGCCATGCAAAAACAGACTCATGATAACGTTATTCTGGAGCTTACCGTGCGCAACCATCCGGGCGTCATGACTCACGTCTGCGGGCTATTTGCCCGTCGTGCGTTTAACGTGGAGGGCATTCTCTGTCTGCCGATCCACGGCAGCGACCATAGCCGAATCTGGCTATTGGTGAATGACGACCAGCGCCTTGAGCAGATGATGAGCCAGATCGACAAGCTGGAAGATGTGGTGAAAGTGGCCCGCAACCAGTCAGATCCCTCGATGTTTAATAAAATCTCCGTCTTCTTCGAGTAGTTCGCTCAAGACTTGAACAGCCACGCGCTTATCGTTAAGGTAAGCGCGTTTTTTTATCCGCCAGGACAAACCCATGATCACCATCGCCCTTATCGACGACCACACTATCGTCCGCTCCGGCTTTGCCCAGCTGCTCGGTCTGGAACCGGATTTGCAGGTCATTGCGGAGTTTGGTTCCGGGCGCGAGGCGTTGGCCGGCTTACCGGGGCGAGGCGTGCAGGTGTGCATTTGCGATATTTCGATGCCCGATATCTCGGGCCTTGAGCTGCTGAGCCAGTTGCCAAAAGGGATGGCGATCATCATGCTCTCCGTCCACGACAGCCCGGCGCTGGTCGAGCAGGCGCTGAATGCCGGGGCGCGCGGCTTTCTCTCCAAGCGCTGTAGCCCGGATGAACTGATTGCCGCCGTACATACCGTGGCGACAGGCGGTTGCTACTTAACGCCGGATATTGCCGTCAAGCTGGCGGCCGGTCGTCAGGATCCGTTGACCAAGCGTGAGCGTCAGGTGGCGGAAAAACTGGCGCAGGGCATGGCGGTCAAAGAGATCGCCGCCGAGCTGGGGTTGTCACCGAAGACGGTGCACGTTCATCGCGCTAACCTGATGGAAAAGCTGAACGTCAGCAACGACGTTGAGCTGGCGCGCCGCATGTTTGACGGCTGGTAATGAACGCACTTTTCTCCCGGTTGATTACCGTTGTCGCCTGTTTCTTTATCTTTTCCGCCGCGTGGTTTTGCCTGTGGAGTATCAGCCTGCACCTGGTTGAGCGCCCGGAGCTGGCGGTACTGCTGTTTCCGTTCGGCCTTCGTCTGGGATTAATGCTGCAATGCCCGCGCAGCTACTGGCCAGTGTTGCTGGGCGCGGAGTGGCTGCTGATGTACTGGCTGGCGCAGGAAGTGGCGTTGGCGCATCTGCCGGTTTTGATGATTGGGAGTTTTCTCACGTTGCTGCCGGTCACACTGATTTCCCGCTATCGTCATCAACGCGATTGGCGCACATTGCTTTTGCAGGGGGCGGCGCTGACGGCTGCGGCGCTACTGCAATCGCTGCCCTGGCTGGGGCAAGGCGAAGCGGCGTGGAATGCGCTGCTGCTGACGCTCACCGGCGGCCTGACGTTAGCGCCGATCTGTCTGGTGTTCTGGCACTATCTCACCAGCACCACCTGGCTGCCGCTCGGCCCGGCGCTGGTGTCGCAGCCGGTGAACTGGCGTGGACGACATCTGGTCTGGTATCTGCTGCTGTTCACCGTCAGCCTGTGGCTACAGCTCGGTTTACCCGCCGAGCTGTCGCGCTTTACCCCGTTCTGTCTTGCCTTACCGATTATCGCGCTCGCCTGGCACTACGGCTGGCAGGGAGCGCTGATTGCGACGTTGATGAACGCCATCGCGCTGATTGCCAGCCAGACCTGGCACGATCACCCGGTCGATTTACTGCTCTCGCTGCTGGCGCAAAGCCTGACCGGGCTGCTGCTCGGTGCCGGCATTCAGCGGCTGCGTGAGCTGAATCAGTCGCTGCAAAACGAACTGGCGCGCAACCACCGGCTGGCGGAACGTCTGCTGGAAACCGAAGAGAGCGTGCGCCGCGACGTCGCGCGCGAACTGCACGACGATATCGGCCAGACCATCACCGCCATTCGCACGCAGGCGGGTATTGTTCAGCGACTGGCTCCCGACAACGCCGGGGTGAAGCAGAGCGGGGCGCACATTGAACAGCTTTCGCTGGGCGTATACGATGCCGTGCGCCGCCTGCTGGGTCGCCTGCGCCCGCGTCAGTTGGACGATCTCACGCTGGAACAGGCCATTCGTTCGCTGATGCGTGAAATGGAGCTGGAAAGCCGAGGTATCGTCAGCCACCTTGACTGGCGAATCGATGAGTCATTGCTGAGCGAAAGCCAGCGCGTGACGCTGTTTCGCGTCTGTCAGGAAGGGCTCAACAACATTGTTAAGCACGCCAACGCCAGCGCGGTGACGCTCCAGGGTTGGCAACAGGATGAACGGCTGATGCTGGTCATCGAGGACGACGGCAGCGGCTTGCCGCCGGGTTCGAATCAGCAAGGTTTTGGTCTCACCGGGATGCGCGAGCGGGTGACGGCGCTCGGTGGTTCACTCACGATTTCCTGCATGCACGGCACGCGCGTTAGCGTGTCGCTGCCCCAGCGCTACGCCTGAGGAACGGCGATGTTTCAGTTTTTAAAAGCCCCGGCCAGCGTGCCGCTTATCACCGACAAGCAGGAAGTGGACGCCCGCTACCGTTACTGGCGGCGGCATATCCTGCTGACCATCTGGCTCGGCTACGCGCTGTTTTACTTCACCCGTAAAAGCTTTAACGCCGCGGTGCCGGAGATCATCACCAGCGGCGTGCTGACCCGCAGCGATATCGGTCTGCTGGCGACGCTGTTTTACATCACCTACGGACTGTCGAAGTTTGTTTCGGGTATCGTCAGCGACCGCTCGAACGCCCGCTATTTTATGGGTATCGGGCTAATCGCTACCGGCGTGGTCAATATTCTGTTCGGTTTCTCCACCTCACTGTGGGCCTTTGCCGTGCTGTGGGCGCTGAACGCCTTCTTCCAGGGCTGGGGGGCGCCGGTGTGCGCCCGTTTGCTCACCGCGTGGTATTCGCGCAACGAGCGTGGTGGCTGGTGGGCCATCTGGAACACCGCGCACAACGTCGGCGGCGCGCTGATTCCGATGGTGATGGGCGCGGCGGCGCTGCATTACGGCTGGCGCGCCGGGATGATGATTGCCGGGCTGCTGGCGATCGTGGTGGGCGTTTTTCTCTGCTGGCGACTGCGCGACAGACCGCAGGCGGTAGGCTTGCCGCCGGTTGGCGACTGGCAGCACGATGCGCTGGAGATAGCTCAACAGCAGGAAGGGGCGGGGCTGACTCGTAAAGAGATCCTCACCCGGTACGTGTTACTCAACCCGTATATCTGGCTATTGTCGTTGTGCTACGTGCTGGTGTACGTGGTGCGCGCGGCGATCAACGACTGGGGCAATCTGTATATGTCGGAGACGCTCGGCGTCGATTTGGTCACCGCCAACACCGCCGTCACCATGTTTGAACTGGGTGGCTTTATCGGCGCGCTGGTGGCAGGCTGGGGCTCAGACAAGCTGTTTAACGGCAATCGAGGGCCGATGAACTTGATTTTCGCCGCCGGGATTCTGCTTTCGGTCGGCTCGCTGTGGCTGATGCCGTTCGCCAGCTACGTGATGCAGGCGGCGTGCTTCTTCACCACCGGGTTCTTCGTCTTTGGCCCGCAGATGCTGATTGGCATGGCGGCGGCAGAGTGCTCGCACAAAGAGGCGGCAGGCGCGGCGACCGGGTTTGTCGGGCTGTTTGCTTATCTGGGGGCCTCGCTCTCCGGCTGGCCGCTGGCGAAGGTGATGGAAGCGTGGCACTGGACCGGATTCTTCGTGGTGATCGCCATCGCGGCGGGGATTTCCGCGCTGCTGTTACTGCCGTTCTTAAACGCCCAGGCCCCGCGCGAAGCGTGACCTGCTTCACCTTTCTTCGACAAACGGCGTAAAACTAAGAAATTTTCCCGGTTCCACCTGGACGCTGTCTCAGGCCAGCTGCGCCGCTGATTTTTACAATACCGGCCATCACGCAGGTATAAAAATCAGGAGATACCCATGCTGGCCTTCTTAAACCAGGTGCGCAAACCGACCCTGGATCTGCCGCTCGATGTGCGGCGCAAAATGTGGTTCAAACCGTTCATGCAGTCTTACCTGGTGGTCTTTATCGGCTACCTGACCATGTATCTGATCCGCAAAAACTTCAACATCGCGCAGAACGACATGATCTCCACCTACGGGCTGAGCATGACGCAGCTGGGGATGATTGGCCTGGGCTTTTCCATTACCTACGGCGTGGGCAAAACGCTGGTTTCCTACTACGCTGACGGCAAAAACACCAAGCAGTTCCTGCCGTTTATGCTGCTCCTCTCCGCCATTTGTATGCTCGGCTTCAGCGCCAGCATGGGCTCGGGCTCCGTCAGCTTGTTCCTGATGATTACTTTCTATGCTCTGAGCGGTTTCTTCCAGAGCACCGGTGGCTCGTGCAGTTATTCCACCATCACCAAGTGGACGCCGCGCCGTAAGCGCGGTTCCTACCTCGGCATGTGGAATATCTCCCATAACCTCGGCGGTGCGGGTGCGGCGGGCGTGGCGCTGTTCGGCGCAAATTACCTGTTCGACGGTCACGTGATCGGTATGTTTATCTTCCCGTCGATTATTGCCCTGATTGTCGGCTTTATCGGCCTGCGTTTTGGCAGCGATTCCCCGGAATCTTACGGTCTTGGCAAAGCTGAAGAGCTGTTCGGCGAGGAGATCAGCGAAGAGGACAAAGAGACCGAAGAAAACGAGATGACCAAATGGCAGATCTTTGTTGAGTACGTGCTGAAAAACAAAGTGATCTGGCTGCTGTGCTTCTCCAACATCTTCCTGTACGTGGTGCGTATCGGTATCGACCAGTGGTCCACTGTCTATGCCTTCCAGGAGTTGAAGCTCTCCAAAGAAGTGGCGATTCAGGGCTTTACCCTGTTTGAAGTGGGCGCGCTGGTCGGTACGCTGCTGTGGGGCTGGCTCTCTGACCTTGCGAATGGTCGTCGTGCGCTGGTGGCCTGTGTGGCGCTGGCACTCATTATCGCGACGCTGGGCGTTTATCAGCACGCCAGCAACCAGTATGTCTATCTGGCTTCGCTGTTTGCTCTCGGCTTCCTGGTGTTCGGCCCGCAGCTGTTAATCGGCGTGGCGGCGGTGGGTTTCGTTCCGAAAAAAGCGATCGGCGCGGCCGATGGCATTAAAGGCACCTTCGCCTATCTGATCGGCGACAGCTTCGCCAAGCTGGGTCTGGGGATGATTGCCGACGGCACGCCGATTTTCGGCCTCACCGGTTGGGCGGGCACCTTTGCCGCGCTGGATACCGCCGCCATTGGCTGTATCTGCCTGATGGCCATCGTCGCTATCTTTGAAGAACGTAAAATTCGCCGTGAGAAAAAGATTCAGCAGTTAAAAATGGCGTAAGTGTGTTTGGTAACGTTTGCCCGGTTCTGCACCGGGCTTTTTTATGCCTGGGATCTGAGATCCGCTTTCATCATCCTCTGCCTTCATCGAGCTAACGCACATTATGGTATGCCCGATTATCGACAGCGCGCAAAATCCCATTATCATGTCCGGGTTTAGCCTAAGTGAGAGCGTGCATGATCTGGTTAATTCTGGCCACCCTGGCGGTGGTATTTGTTGTCGGATTTCGGATCCTGACCTCGAGTTCCCGACGGGCTATACGCCGTCTCAGCGAACGACTGGCGATCACGCCAGAACCGGTAGAGTCGATGATCGACCAGTTAGGGAAAGCGCAGGGTGAAGAGTTTTTACGTTATCTTGAGCGCCCTAATGAAGCCCATTTGCAGAATGCGGCGCAGATGCTGCTGATCTGGCAGGTGTGCATCGTCGACGGCAGTGAATCCAATATGCTCACCTGGCATCGGCGGCTGCAAAAAGCCCGTCTCGCCGCGCCCATCACCGACGCTCAGGTGCGTCTGGCGCTCAGCTTCCTGCGCGAACTGGAACCGGAGATTAGCGAGCTCAACGCTTTCCAGTATCGCTACAACGCGCTGTTCCACGATGAAAACGGCGTTCACTGGCTGCATTGAGGTTATCGGCGATGGTGTGGCGTAATTATCTGCTGCGTTATCCGACATAAATCGTCACAGCAGAACCTTAAGGCCGTGTTTTTGAACAACACTCAGCAGTTTCAGTGACATCCCGCTGGGGCGTTTAACGCCGCTTTCCCATTTCTGTACCGTTGATACGCTGGTGTTCAGATAGCGGGCGAAAACGGGTTGGCTAACCTTGAGCTCTTCACGGAGCGCTTTTATTTCAAGCGGCTGCAGGTCCCTGATATTGCTTAAGCAGGTGGTATCAAAACTGCGCATTGTCTCCAGAGGAATGGCATCCACGCTAAATAATCCAGATGCCGCGCTGTGAATTGCTTCAAAGGCAGGGCTTTTGAATTTAGTTTTTGCTGACATGGCGCACCTCTATCAGTTCTTTATTGTTAATGAGTGCCGTTATCTGATCTTCGGTAAGGCAAGCATAGTACTTTGCTAACTCACGAAAGCCCGCGAGTTCGCCATAGCTGATGTTTGCCATATCCTGTTTGGCATACAGAAAGGTGTAAAACCAATGTTCACCTCCCTTTGCCAGCACAATTGCGCGATCGCGGTTCTGATTGAGACGTTTTTTATAAACCCCGCCTCCGAGATTATCTGCTTTTCCCTGTAGTACGGCGTTGACTGCCTCACTTAACTCGTCATCTTTTATCGTGTGGGATTTCGCTTCCCTGTTAAACCACTTGGTTTTGAATATTCGCATCAGGTTGACATCCTGTAGTCTAAAGTGTAGCACCAGGTGATACACTATGTCTTGCCTTTTGGTTTTGCACGCAGGGAGAGACGATAATTCTCAGCTTCCGATCGGCCTCGCAAAATGCAGCGCAACCATGTCAGTTGCTAAAACGTTAAATACGTCACAGTTAAGATGTTACACTGCGTGTCTTTTCCGCAAAGACACCCTCCGCAGGTAACAAAATGAGTGCACATATCGAAGAAAAAACCCGCGCTGACGTCGTTGCGCGGCCCAACTGGTCGGCGGTTTTCGCCGTGGCGTTTTGCGTCGCCTGCCTGATTACCGTCGAGTTTTTACCCGTCAGCCTGCTGACGCCGATGGCGCAGGATCTGGGGATTTCCGAAGGCGTCGCCGGGCAGTCGGTCACGGTGACCGCGTTTGTCGCCATGTTCTCCAGCCTGTTTATTACCCAGGCCATTGGCGCGACCAACCGTCGCTACGTGGTGATTCTGTTCTCCGTTCTCCTGACGCTTTCCTGCCTGCTGGTGTCGTTTGCCAGTTCGTTCACGTTGCTGCTGTTGGGGCGTGCCTGTCTGGGGCTGGCGCTGGGGGGCTTCTGGGCCATGTCGGCTTCACTGACGATGCGTCTGGTGCCCGCTCGCACGGTGCCGAAAGCGCTGTCGGTGATCTTTGGCGCGGTGTCTATCGCACTGGTGATTGCCGCGCCGCTGGGCAGTTTTCTGGGCGGTATCATCGGCTGGCGTAACGTCTTTAACGCGGCGGCGGTAATGGGGCTGCTGTGTTGCATTTGGGTGGTGAAGGCGTTGCCATCGCTGCCGGGTGAACCTGCGCATCAGAAGCAGAACATGTTTAGCCTGCTGCAGCGTCCCGGCGTGATGGCCGGGATGATCGCCATCTTTATGTCCTTCGCCGGGCAGTTTGCCTTCTTCACTTATATTCGCCCGGTGTATATGAATCTGGCGGGCTTTGACGTTGATGGCCTGACGTTGGTGCTGCTGAGCTTCGGTATCGCCAGCTTTATCGGTACATCGTTCTCTTCCGTTATCCTTAAACGCTCGGTCAAACTGGCGCTAGCCGGTGCGCCGCTGGTGCTGGCGGTGAGCGCACTGGTGCTTACGCTGTGGGGCGGCGAGAAAGTGGTAGCCGCAGGCATCGCGATTATCTGGGGGCTGGCGTTTGCGCTGGTGCCGGTGGGCTGGTCGACGTGGATTACCCGCTCACTGGCCGATCAGGCGGAAAAAGCCGGTTCTATTCAGGTGGCCGTCATTCAGTTGGCGAATACCTGTGGCGCGGCGATTGGCGGACTGGCGCTGGATCGTCTGGGGCTGACTTCGCCGTTAATGATTTCCGGCGCGCTGATGCTGCTGACCGCCGTGCTGGTGACGGCGAAAGTAAGAATTCAATGAGAAGATGGCGTAGAACACTGCCTACGCCAATCGTACCCTCTCGCCCGTTTTGGGCGAGAGGAGCTATCACGCTCGCTTAGAACCACGCCTCGAACATGCCGCCGAAGTTCAGTGAATCCAGCTGCTGGTCGTCGGTACCGTTCACCTTCGCCGTGCGCTTGTTGTCGACCTGACCGCCGGTCACGTAGAAGCGCAGCATCGGACGGAATTCCGGGCCCATACCAATCGCGATGTTCTGCGACAGCGTCAGCTTCCAGCCGTGGTTATCTCCGCCCTGGTCGTAATCCACACGCTGGTAGCCCGCTTCCAGCCATGTAGAGTGCACGTCGTTCCAGAAGTACATCGGACGCACAATCGCGCCGTAGTTTTTACGGTTATCGGTTTTGTCTTTGCTGTTGTCGTAGTCGTGGAACGCCAGCAGGTATTCCACCTGCGCCTGCTGGGTGAACTTGTAGTTACCCTCGAAGCTGGCGTAGATGGCCGTCAGACCGTCGGTTTTGTTGAACACGCTGTTATCCGAGTTATCGGAGTAGCGCAGGATAACCTTGTTCACGCCGCTGTCATCGCTGTTGGTGTGGCTTAACAGCAGGCCGCCCTGCCAGGCATCGAGCTGCTTGTCGTTATCCACCGCTTTGGAGTCGAAGCCGTAGTTGGCGTACACCTCAACATCGATTGGGCCCGCTTTGATGTTGTGGGTTTTGGTGGTCAGCGCGTAGTGGCCGTCGTCACCGGTGTCGGAGTTACCGGTACAGGTGATGCGCGACGGGTTCGACTCATCGGCCATCACTTCCGGGCTACAGGATTTCACCTGAGCCACCGTGGCCACGTCGAACTGCACGCCGCCAATATCAAAGTTTTTCACCCCGGCACCCTGGCCGTCGTGGTTCATCCAGAAGTAGTCGTTGATACCCTGTTGCGGACGCTGGTGGAAGTCACGACCGGCCCAGATATAGGCGTTCGGGTTGGATTCCAGCACGTTGGTCACGCCGACGTAGGCCTTTTTCAGGTTCACTTCGTCGCTCCAGTGGTCGAACATTACGTTGATATCCCAGATCGCGCCTTTTTCGCTCTTAAAGGCCTTGGTGAGCTGGAATTCGCCGCCGTTGCCTTCGTTACCCAGACGACCGATCGCCGAGGCGCCGTTATAAGAGCCGTCCACGCCGACGTATTTCTGATCGCCCGCCTGGAAATGCGCGCCGTAGCGGGCGTAGCCGCTGAACTTCAGGCCGAACGGTACCGCCATATCCGGCGTCGCTGCCGCGGTCTGAGGGTTGGTTTGCAGATCCACCTTCTTCGCGGCGGCGGCGTCCATTTTGGCCTGACGATCCGCCAGTGCTTTATCGACGGCTTTGGCCACAATGGCGTCGATTTGTTCCTGAGTAAATTCTTGTGCCATTACAGAGGAAAGAGGGCAAAGTGCGGCAATAACCGCCATAGCTAAAGGGAGTTTTTTTACAGTTTTCATGGTTATCTCAAATTAATTAATTATATTCTCAGACAATAACCATCCCGTTCTGGTGTAAATATAAAAAGACGCCACCAAAACAAGCTGATTTTATTTTTAATATCGTAGGGTACAGTTAAATAATTAGCGTAATTAATATCTCCGTAGTCAGAATGCCTAAATATTAACGTTGGTAAAGATGAATAATCTCTTCCGATAGTTCACGTGCCAACAGGGAATTCATTAAATGATCCTGCGCGTGTACCATAATTAAGGTCATGGGCTGACGCGCGTCACCTGCATCCTGCTCAATAAGCTTGGTTTGCATATGGTGCGCCTGGCGGGCATAGCCATCGGCTTCCCGCAGGAGATTTTTGGCCTCCTCCATTTCACCCTGACGTGCGGCGTGCAGCGCCTCAAAGCACAGCGATCTGGACTGGCCCGCGTTAATGATAATTTCCATTACCGCATCCTCTAACCTAACCGTAATAATATCCTCTAACTATTTAAAGTCATGATAAAAAGAGGTCGGAAATAATATATCAATGCTTACTGTTAAATTTATCTTACTTAACTAACGGTTCCGGCTTATGGTGCAGTTGATGGTATTAATTATTGTTTGTTGTTCATTGTTGAGCGCCTTTTAAGCGCGCAGCAAAGGTTAATACATGGCCTCATTGACCAGCATATAAATAACATGCGAGACCACCGTATTTAGCGTCCATAAATAATGGATCGCTCAATCATGAGTGATGACGAAAGTTCATTTTAAAATCTTTTACGCACGCTGTGGAATTCAGCGGCGGAGCATAATCTTGTACATTGGTGCCTATCCTCGAAATGTAAAAAGTTATTGCGATTGTGATTTGATATGAAACTGAAACCGGTTTCTATTCATAAAAGCTAGAAGTGTGATACCCATCAATTTCTCATGCTTATGAGACTAATTATTTCGTCCTGGGTCACAGAAAATTGTCGTTTGAGGATGAAATGAGCATCAATTGAGCAAGAGCGGCAACAGACGGGAGCTGTGGGAGGTGGCCTGACAAGCGTAGCAGCCATCAGGTGTGCTGTGCACACGTTGCCGGATGGCGGCTCCGCCTTATCCGGCCTACGATTGCTTATTGCTATTTCTGGGTGGGGCACTGAATGGTTTTTATCGCCTTCTCATAGGCCGCGCGATCGTTCTTATCCAACGCCCGTGTGGCGCTTTGCACCGCGGTTTTATTCTCAGCTGACTCCAGCACGCGATTGGCAAACTGCGTATCGCTCAGCCCGCTGTTTGCCGGGCAGTTCTGCTTCACGTCTTTCACCACCTGCTGTTTTTGCTGTTCGAACTTCAGACCTTCGAGCGGTGCGGAAAACGCGACGGCTGGCAGCATCAGGCAGGCAGCGAGACAGATCTTTTTCATGACGGATATCCTTATGTTCATACGGTGAATTAACTATAGCTGGAATCCCGCTATACCGTTTTTACCCGACGGCGTGAGTCCAGCGAAATCAGTATCACCGAGGATAAAATCAGTAGCGTGCCTAACCAGTCCGGCAGAGTGAAGCTGATCCCGAGCAGCAGCAGTGACAAAAACGCGCTGCTCAGCGGTTCGGCGCAGCTGAGGATGCTGGCTTTTGGCCCGCCAATCATCTGTGCGCCCTTCAGGTACAGGCTGAAAGTCAGGGAGGTGCCAATCACCACCAGATAGAAAAAGGCCAGCAGCAGGTTACCGGTAATGACGATGTGGGTGCCTTGTCCTGCGTAGAACGGCAGCAGCATTGCGCCGCCAAGCAGCATGCTCCAGCCGACGATCGGTAGCGTGCCGTAGCGGGCTATCAACGTTGATGGCCAGGTGGTGTAGAACGCGGCGGCAAAGGCCGAGGCAATCCCCCAGAACAGCGCCGCGCCGGAGATCGAGAGCGACGTAGGGTCGCCGTGGGTGACCAGCAAGAAAGTACCGATAAGCGAGGTGGCGATAGCGGCAAAGACGAAGCGGCCAGGCCGCGCTTTGCGCACGATGGCAAACCACGCCACGATAATTGTGGGTGACAGGAACTGCAAAACGGTGGCGGTGGCGGCGTTGGATTTTTCAATCGCCATCAGGAAGGTGAGCTGAACGGTCATCGCACCGACCAGCGAGAAAATCAGCAGACTTATCGCGTCTTTGCGGTTTTTCAGGATGCGGAAGATGCCGTCGCCGTGCAGGAAAGAGAACGTCAGCAGAATAAAACCGCCGGAAAGCAGGCGAATCATGGTCAGAAACGGGGAGCCCATCTGACTGTGTTCCATGATGTACTGCGCGCAAACGCCGGAACTTCCCCACAATATTGCGGCAATTAAGACGTTAAGCATCCCTTTTCTGGTGGCACCCATTTTTCCTCAACCCTGTCATATTATTTTGCTCTGACGGGCATCATAGCATGGCGGGAAGCGTGCCCCCAGCGGTGCGCCGGGGGCAAAAGGGTTAGCTGAGATCGACGTTTTTACTGCCGAAAAGCCAGGTCAGCAGGAAGCCGCCAATGTAGGCCACGGCGAGTCCCGCCGCGTAGACCGCCATCCCGGCGTAGATTCCGCTGTTGGAGGTCATCAGCGGTAGCGCCACCAGCCCAGACGGGCCGAAGACCGTGTTCAGACCGACCGGTAGCCCCATCCAGGCAACGAGGCCGATAAAGAAACCGCCACAGGCGCCGCCGAGACAGGCGGTGACAAACGGCTTCATGCGCGGCAGGGTGACGCCGTAGATCAGCGGTTCGCCGACGCCGAGCAGGCCGGGGATGATGGCCCCTTTAATCTGCGTGCGCAGCAGCGAGCCCTGTTTCGCGCGGTAGTAAAGCGCCAATGCCGCGCCGACCTGACCGGCGCCGGCCATGGCCAGAATGGTGAACAGTGAGTTGAAGCCCTGGGCTTCCATCAGCGCGAAGTACACCGGTACAAAACCCTGATGCACACCAAACATCACCGCCAGCAGGAACAGCCCCGCCAGTACCGCCGAACCAAACGGGTTCCCGTTAAGATGCAGGAACAGCCATGACATACCGGTAAACAGGTAACCGCCGATAGGCATAATCACCACGAAGGTCACCGCCCCCATAATCAGCAGCGTGACGGCTGACGTGAGGATCATGTCGAGGTTGGCCGGCATAACGCGACGTACCTGTTTTTCCACCCACGCGCCGATGATCGAGGCAATCAGCACGCCGATGATATTGCCGCGGGGGTCAATGGCGTGGCCGAAGAAGTCGGAGATGCCGGAATAGAAACCGACCGCCGCTTTCGGGTCATAGCCGAGGATAAACAGCGCGGCGATAATCGCCCCGTTAACGCCGGAGCCGCCGAACGCTTTCTGTGCGTTATAGCCGATGAGAATACTCAGGAAGGTGAACATGCCTTTACTGAACACCTTCATGTAGCTGATGACATCAACCAGCGTGGCGTTCGGATGGGCGTTCTCCAGCACGAACAGCTGTTCGGCGAGCGTGGCGAAACCCAGCAGCAGGCCAACGGCGATAAAACCGGGGATCAGTGGTGTAAAAATGGTGGCGAACTTCGCGAGGAATTTCTGCACGCTACTGGTTTGTTTCCCCTTTAGCTCCTGCTTTTTGGCGCTGGCGATATCGGCCAGCGAAGCGCTGGATTGAGCCTCATCTGCCTGCGTCAGCGGCGCTTCTTCCAGCAGCAGGTTCATGATCTCCGAAGCGGTCTGCGCCTTGCCTGGCCCCAGGATAATCTGGAATTGTTCGTTGCTGACCACCACGCCCATCACGCCTTCCACCTGACGAATGGCGGCAACGTCGGCATGCGCTTCATTGCGCAGCGTTAAGCGCAGGCGAGTCATACAGTTCCCCGCCTGCACCACGTTTGGCGCTCCGCCAACCAGGGTAAGAATGCGGGCTATCATCTCTTTATTTATTTTTGCCATTCTACGAAATCCCCAGTCTGATGGATTAGTGTTGCAGCGCCTTGCGGATAAAGCCGCCGTTGTCAGCCAGCAGCTGTTTGGCTGCTTCTGCGCTCAAGTTCGCCAGCACCATCACGATAGCGGTTTTGCAGTGGCGGCCGCAGGCATCCAGCGCCGCCTGCGCGGTTGGGCGATCGCACTCGGTGGCTTCCATCACGATGGAAATCTGGCGTTCGATCAGTTTGGCGTTGGTGGCCTCAACGTCGACCATCAGGTTGCTGTAGACCTTGCCGCTGCGGATCATCGCCCCGGTGGTGATCATGTTCAGCACCAGTTTCTGCGCCGTACCGGCCTTCAGGCGGGTAGAGCCCGTCACCACTTCCGGGCCGACAACCGGGGTAATGGCGATGTCGGCGCGCTGCGCCATTTCGCCGTGCGGGTTGCAGCTGACGATCGCGACCAGCGCGTTTTGTTGATGGGCGTAGGCCATCGCGCCCAATACATACGGCGTGCGGCCGCTGGCGGCGATGCCGACCAGAACGTCATGTTGGTTAAAGCCCAGCGCCTGTAAATCTTCTGCGCCCTGCGCGGCGTTATCTTCGACGTTTTCAACCGCCTTCAGAATGGCGGTATGACCGCCTGCGATCAGGCCGACAACTTGTTCCGGGCGGGTGCCAAAAGTGGGTGGGCATTCGCTGGCGTCGAGAATCCCCAGACGCCCGGAGGTACCCGCGCCAATGTAAATCAGGCGGCCGCCATGACGGAACGCGTTGGCGACACTGTCAACCACCTGGGCAATTTGCGGAATATACGGCGTGATGGCATGAGCAACCTGCTGATCTTCGTTGTTAATTACCGTCAGCATCTCTTCGGTGGAGAGGGTGTCAATGTTGGCACTGTTCGCGTTGCGCCGTTCAGTCAGCAATTTGCTCAGGTCGATACTCATAGGAAACCTCATCATTCACAGTGGCGAGCAGTATAAGGAATTAATTATTCCATTCATGTGAAGGTTATCACGATTAGACGAGTGAGGTAATGTGGGGTTTGTAGCTATATCGGGAAAAATTGCGGTAATAATATTGGAATATTTTATTACCGCGGTGAATTTTAGCGTGCGCTGCGTGGCTTCTGCAGACCGAAAAACAGCGCGATACCATAAGAAATGGTCATCGCGAAGCTCATTTTCAGCATGGTTTCGCCACCCAATCCGGCCAACGGTGCCGCAATGCCGCCGCAGACGAACATCAGCGTGCCCATTAACGCCGACGCGGTGCCCGACTGCGCGCTGCTGACGGCGCTCATCGCTTCGGCGCCGGAAACGGTGCTGATCCCGCTCATAAACGATACCGTAAAGAACAGGCCGACCAACGCCAGAACAGGCAACTGGGACCAGGCGAACAGCAGCGTCACCGCCGCGCACAGTACCGCCAGCACCAGGCCACGGCGGAGTAGCGTTTCAGCGGCCACACGGCGCGCCAGTTTTGAGAAAATGAGCGCGGCGATAATCAGCCCGATACCGTTCAGGCCAAACAACAGGCTGAACTGCATGGGGCTCATGCCGTATTCGCTCTGAATAACGAATGACGAGGTGCCGATGTAGGAGAACAGCCCGGCCATCATAAAGGCCTGAATCAGGCAGTAGCGCATAAACCGACGATTCTTCAGTACTGGCGTTCCCTTTGGCTGCTGCGCTGTGCTGGCGCTTTTGGCCGGCAGCGTTTCATGCAGCACCGTCAGGCTTAACACCAGCAGCACCACGCCAATTCCGGCCATCGTCCAGAACAGAATACGCCAGTCGAAGGCGGTAATGATGTAGCCACCGAGTACCGGGGAGAGCACCGGGGCGATGCCGTTGACGGTCATCAGCAGGGCAAAAAACTGGGTGAGCAGGGTTCCCTGATAACGGTCGCGGGCGATCGAGCGCGACAGCACCGAGCCGCCCGCCCCGGCGAAACCTTGCAAGAAACGCCAGCCGATCAACAGGTGAATATCCTGAGTGACGGCGCACATCGCGGAAGAGAAGATAAATAACAGCAGCGACAGTGCCAGCGGTTTGCGGCGACCGATACGGTCGCTGAGCGGGCCGAAGAACATCTGGCCGAGGCCAAGACCGATCAGCGCAGCGGTGAGAGATAGCTGGGTTTGCGTGCCGGTCGCGCTGAGTTGCTCGGTGATTTCCGGCAGCGCCGGGAGATAAAAATCGGTACAGAGTGGGCCAATGGCGGAAAGCAGGCCCAGCACCACGACCCATGACAGGGAAACACGCGGCATGAAAGCTCCTTTTGCAATATTCGGGAGGGGTTAGCGTTAACCTCGTTCGGTAAATAAGAGTGTCATCGTGGCTAAAAAAGCCTACGCCGCCGGGTTACGGCGACGATGAAATAAAGATCCTGACGTTTACAAAGAGAACGGCTAAACGGAGACGAGCATCTTAATAATATTCTGATACGTTATTTCCATGTCCTCTTCGGCGGCCTGCTGGGGAATTTGTCGACGGTAAATCGTCCCTTCCACCATCACCGCCATCACCTCGACGCAGCAGCGAATACGGGTTTCGCTGAGGTGCGGGTAGGTATGACGCAGGTGCTCGCAGGCGGTATTGAACATGCGCGCATCGGCCTCTTTCAGCCAGGCGGCCACCTGCGGATTACGGGTCGCTTCAGCGGCCATTTCCAGCATTAACGCATCGTCATCTTCGTTTAACGATATACGCCACGCCAGCATGTGTGGCATCAGATGGGTTTGGGTTTTTCCCGCCATCTCGGCGATCCGATAGTCGATAATCCGGTGGATCATCTCTTCAATAATCGCGTCTTTATTGTTGAAATAACGGTAGATTTGGCCAACGCTCAGCTTCGCTTCGGCGGCAATCTGCGACATGCTGGCAGCGTGAAAACCGCTGTTGCGAAAGCAGCGGCGGGCAGCGGCGATGATCTCGTCCTGGCGGGCTTTTTGCCGGGCTTCCAGCTTGCTGGTCATGCATGTCTCCGTAAGAATTTATAGTGAGAATGATCGTTCTCATTTTTCGCTCATTATACGTAGTGAGCGTCTGATGAAAAGCATTTTCTAATACGGATTTTTTCTTTTTTACGTTGTGCAAAAAAGAATGGAGAAAAAAAGCGATTTTTGTGAAATTAATCAGGTCGGCCAATAAAAATAAGGAATAAATATGCCATTTGTTATTAAAGAAGTTATTACGCAGGAAGACAAAGAGGAATTGCTCACCGGGCTGCGGGCGTACAACCGCCAGTTTATTGATGCCTCTGGGTGGGGCGATATTTGCGTTTATCTGCGTGATGAGCAGGATGTGATGCGCGGCGGTCTGATTGGCCAGCGCAAAGGCGATTGGCTCAGCATCGACTATCTGTGGGTGTGTGAAACGACGCGCGGTGACGGGGTGGGCAGTGAGCTTATCAGACGTGCTGAGGCGCTTGCTCGGGAGAAAGGCTGTCTGCACGCGCTGGTCGACACCATCAGCTTCCAGGCGCTGCCGTTTTATCAGAAGCAGGGCTACCAGCTGGTGAAGACGCTGGAGGATTTCCCGCTGGCGGGGATGGCGCGTCACTATCTGACGAAGGCGCTGTAAGGGCTGTCGGATGGCGGCTACGCCTTATCCGGCCTACTCCGATCTGTAGGCCGGATAAGCGCAGCGCCATCCGGCACTGTTCTACGCGTGCCGCGTTTTCAGCGGCGCTTCTTTCAGCAGCCACGACAGCACAAACGCCACCACCATAATGCAGGCCGCCATGACGAACGCCGCATGGATCGCCGCGCCGAAGGCGGTGAGGTAGTCGGTACGAATCGCCGCGGGAAGCTGGTGAATCGCCACCGGGTTCATCCCTTGCGGGATGGCAGCGCCTTCCGGCAACAGGCCCATCAACCGTGATTGCAGTACCGAAGTAAACACCGCGCCAAACAGCGCCACGCCGATGGAACCGCCGATAGAGCGGAACAGCGTAACCCCGGAGGTCGCCACGCCGTACAGATTGGCGCTGACCGTATTTTGTACCGCCAGCACCAGTACCTGCATTACCAGCCCCAACCCCATCCCCAGCACGCCGGTAAACAGATACAGCTGCCAGGTTGGCGAGGTAATGGTAATGCGCGTCAACAGCACCATCCCGATGCAGCCCATCAGGGTACCGACGATAGGGTAGATGCGGTACTTACCGGTGCGGCTGATGGCCCGGCCGCTGATAATCGAGGTCAACAACAGCCCGCCCATTAGCGGAATCAACTGTAAGCCAGCCTCCGTTGGCGTGGCGTTTTTCACTACCTGCAAATAGAGCGGCAGGAAGGTGACTGAGCCGAACAGCGACATACCGATGATAAAACCGATCAGGCTGCACAACAGGAAGCTGCGGTTGCGGAACAGCGAAAGCGGGATAATCGGCTCAAACGCCAGCCGCTCTTCATAGATGAACCCGGCGATACCCACCAGACCAAAGGCCAGAATGCACCACAGCTGTGGGTCGCTCCACTCGCGCACCGTACCGCCTTCGGTGGTGAACAAAATAATACACACCAGCGCCAGGGTCAGGTAAATCGCCCCCAGCCAGTCAATCTGATGCTGGCTGCGTTTGTTGCTGGCATGGAATACCGCGCCGATGACAAACAGCGCAAAGAGCCCCAACGGCAGGTTGATGTAGAAAATCCAGCGCCAGGAAGCGTGCTGGACGATAAAGCCGCCAATCAACGGGCCAATCACCGTCGCCAGACCAAATACGCCGCCGAATAACCCCTGGTAGCGGCCACGTTCGGCGGGAGGAATCACATCGGCCACCGCCGCCATGCTGATCACCATCAGCCCGCCGCCGCCAAGCCCTTGCAGCGCCCGCATCAGCACCAGTTGGGTCATATTCTGCGCCAGACCGCACAGCGCTGAGCCGGCGAGGAACAGCAGAATCGAGATTTGCAGTACCCGTTTGCGGCCAAACAGATCGCCGAATTTGCCGTACAGCGGCACCACGATGGTGGAGGTGAGGATATAGGCCGTCACGACCCACGAGAGCTTGTCGAGCCCGCCCAGCTCGCCGACAATGGTCGGTAGCGCGGTCGAGACGATGGTCTGGTCGAGTGCGGAGAGCAGCATCACCAGCAGCAGCGCGCTGAACAGCAGACGAATTGAGGTCACGCCAGCCTGCTGCGGCTGCACGTTTGTCGTCATATCGGACGCCATCATGTCCTCACTTGAAATTAATTAAATGCATAATTAATATTTATTGAAGATCGTTAAGAGGTCAAGGGATCCCGTTTCTATGCCAGCACAAAAAGATAACCTTAAACCGCGTAGACCGGGTCGTCCGCGCGGCAGCAAGCCCGATGCCGACAAGCGTGAACAGCTGATAGATATTGCTTTGCAGCTGTTTTCCCAGCAAGGCGTTGCGCGCACATCACTGAATGCGATCGCCCGCGAAGCGGGGGTCACGCCAGCGATGCTGCACTACTACTTTAATTCACGAGAGCAATTGCTGGATGTGATGATCGAAGAGCGATTTTTACCGCTGCGTGCCGAAATTGGCGGTGTGTTTGGCGATTATCCTGACGAACCGGTGCAAGCGCTGACAGAAATGGTCAAGAAACTGGCGACACTTGCTGCGCAGTACGAGTGGTTCGCCCCGCTGTGGATGCAGGAAGTGATCGGCGAGATGCCGGTGCTGCGCCAGCATCTTCACGCGCGTTTTGGCGATGAGAAGTATCAGGCGACGTTAGCGATGGTGAAACGCTGGCAGGAGGAAGGAAAGGTCAACCCGCATCTTTCGGCGGAGCTGCTGTTTACCACTCTGTTAAGCCTGGTGCTGGTGCCCTTTTCCCGGATGCGTAAAGACGAGCGGCTGGCGATGCTGACGCCGGAGATGATTGTCGGCAACGCGCTGGCGGTGCTGTTGCAGGGGATTGGCCCGGTATAAGCGTAGGCCCGATAAGCGTAGCGCCATCGGGCACGATGCGGCACATTGCCGGATGGCGACGTAAACGCCTTATCCGGCCTACCGGGTAAACGGCGTTATTCGAGGGTAAACTGGTTACTCTCCGCCAGCGCCTTAAACCATAGCCCGTTGCGCTTAATCTGCCGTTCGCCGGTTTCAAGGTCGAGGCGGTAGAACCCGTAGCGGCGTTTAAACGAGTTGAGCCACGACCAGTTGTCGATAAACGTCCACTGATGTACGCCGAAACAGTTTGCGCCGTCGGCGATGGCGCGGTGTAGCTGCACCAGATGCTCTTCCATCAGACCAATACGGAAACCATCGTCAATCACACCATCCGCCTGTACCGGGCCTTCGGATTGCAGATCCATCGCGATGCCAATTTCGGCGAGATACCACTTAATATTGCCGTAATTATCGCGAATATTGCTGGCAATGTCGTAGATAGCCTGCGGATGAATTTCGTTGTTGTCGCGGTACGGGTTAAAGCGGCCGTTCGGGTCAACGTAGTTTTCGAAGTAGTACTCCGGTGTGAAGTAGTCGAGGGTGTACGGCGTTTCGCGCGCCTGCACGCGGCGCGGCACGTAGTAGTTCACGCCGAGGAAGTCGATCCGCGAGTCGGTAATCAGCGAGACCTCTTCTTTGGTAGTTTCCGGCAGACAGTTATGCACCGCCAGCAGCTCGCACAGCTCTTTCGGGAACTGGTGCTTCACCAGCGGGTCGAGGAAGCTGCGGTTAAACAGCAGGTCGGCGTACCAAGCCGCTTTTTTATCTTCCGCTGAGTCGTTGCGGGTATAGGACGGCGTCAGGTTGAGGACAACGCCAATCTCGCCCGCCAGCGTCTGCTCGCGATAGCACTGCACCGCTTTGGCGTGCGCCAGCATGATGTTAAACGCCACCTGCGCCGCCAGCTTGCCGTCTTTTTTGCACGGATAGTGGAAGTCATACAGATAGCCGCCTTCCACCGGCACAATCGGCTCGTTGAAGGTTATCCAGTATTTGATTTTATGGCCGAACAGGCGAAACGCCGTGGCGGCAAAACGGGCGAACAGATCGGTCACGTGTTTTGACTCGAAGCCGCCGTAGCGATTTTGCAAATCTTCCGGCATATCAAAATGGTAGAGGTTAACCATCGGTTCGATGCCGTTAGCGATCATTTCGTCGAAATAGTCGTTGTAGAAGCGGACGGCCTCTGCGTTCGGCTCGCCGGTTTCCAGATCGTCGATCAGCCGCGACCACTGAATAGAGGTACGAAATGAGTTAAAGCCGATGTGCTTCATCAGGGCGACATCTTCTTTGTAACGGTGCAGCGTCTTGCAGACCGTCTCAGGGCCGATTCCCCGGTAAAAGCGCTCCGGCTGCGCGGCGTGCCAGCTGTCCCAGATGGAACGATGAGGTTTACCCTCTGCGCCTTCGGTTTGCGGGCCCGAGGCGGCGGCGCCCCAGAGGAAATGGTTTGGAAACGCGTACGTGGTCATTTAATCTCCTGAATAAAAACAAAAAACTGCGCCGTTAGCGGCGCAGCAAAGCACTACTCTGCATTCACCTGAATGGACTTGATAAAGATATAGCCCCAGTCACCGGCGTATTTCCCCACGCTGATGGTGTTTTCACCCTGCTTGAGATAGACCGGAATCGTCATCCGCTGGCCGTGCTCGTCAGTTTGCGGAAATTCAATCTGGATAGGTTTATCGCCGTTAATCTGCACCGAGTTCTTCTTTCCACCCCACCTGGCATTGAAATCGAGGTGAAGTAGGTAATTGCCGTCCCACGGTGCCGCAATCTTCCAGCTCGCTTTATCGCCATCATTGGCAAACGGTCCCAGGAAACCATCTTCGCCGGTTGCCAGTTCATTGTCCGCGCTCTTGATCACCGTTTTCTGGCTTTGCTCCAGACCCTGTAACTGACTGTCAAAGTGGCAGAAATCGGCGGGTACTTTCGCGGTGGCCTCGGTGACGTTGACGGTCAACGTTTTGCTGCTTTTCAATAGGCCATCGTCGGCAGTGAAGGTCAGCTGGTAGGTACCGGGTGTTGGGAACCAGGCGCGGGTTGAGGCCTTGTTGGCATCGCAAAAATGCGCCTGTTTTTTGCCCGTACTGGTCCACTTTTCGCGCACTTTTCGTGACGGCAGATTGTCGTCCTGCCACCGCGCATTGAGGCTAAGTCCGCTGTGTTGTGCGGCGGTGGCCGTTTCCTCAAGCGTAATGACCGGCGCCTTGTTTTTCTGCGTATGGGTGACGCTGATAACGTTAGACGGTGCCGATTGCCCGGTTTCATTTTTAGCAATGACGCGGTAGAAGTAAGTTTTGCCCAGCGTCAACGACGTGTAGTCGTCGCGGAAGAGATCCATCGTTTCCGGATTCCACTCCTGCACACCGTCGGAAATATTATGTCCTACGACTTGCCACGGGCCGTCTTTCGACTCCGCACGTTCAACGTCGTAACTGCGACCAACAGCGGCACCCATCCAGTTGATGGCGAACGGCGAAGTGGTTTCACGTAGTTTTGGCGCATCCGGTATGGGGAGCGGGGCCATTTGTTCCTGTCCCGCGATCTGCGCAGCCGCTTTGCGAACCAGGTTGACGATCTCCGTTTCCTGATTGGCATCCCCTTCCGGGAAGCCCGGCAGATGGTAGCTGTAGTGGCCGGTGTACTCTTTATGCCAATAGAAACCGCCGTCGTGACGGTGCCCACGGAAACCCCAGATGAACCCCCCTGCGGCTTTTGCGCCGTTAACGTCAGTATGAACGATCGACTGCATGATGCTGTTCAACGCGTTGCTATCAAGCAACCCGAACTCACCCACCAGGTACACTTTCTTACCGCCGATAGCCTCCAGATCCTTTTTCACCTGTTCCGGGTGATTGTTTCCGGCATTGGTGTAGTAATGGTTGCTGACGATATCCACGTTGGGATCGTTCACGGAGAAGTCGTTGATTTTTTTATAGGTACCGTCAACCACCAGTTGGTGTGGAGCCATTTTCTTAATCCACGCCGCCGTCTGCTTCAGGAATTCCGCATTTGTGTCTTCCAGTTCATTACCGGTCTCCCATGCCATAATGGCTTTTTCCTCGGAGTAGGCACGCCCGGTAAGCGTGTTCGTGCGGGTGATCACCTGGCGAATGACATCCAGATACGCTTGGTAGGTTTTACTGCGCGTGTTGTAAAAATCTTCAGGTTTTTCATGGTAAAAAGCCGCAAGTTGTTCGCGACCACCCCACCACCACCAGTGATCGATAAACGGCAGAATCAGGCGCAGGCCCTGTTTATCGGCTTCGGCAATCATGTTGTCGTAAACCACCATCGCCTTTTCGTTCAGACGCGGCATGCCGCCTGGCGTAGCGGGAGCCATGATATGCGTTTCTCGTTCACAGGCTTCGTCGTTCTCCTGTTGCACTGAAAGCACATAGACGCGCTGGGCCCTGGCTCCGGTTTGCACGATGGCTTTAATCCAGTTTTCTTGTTCTTCCGGCGTGGGCCATTTGAAATATTGACCCCATCCGCGCGGATCGGCTTTACAGACGCCGCGCGCATCGTTTTCAATCCGATGCAGTTCAGGGGCGTGGATCCCAGCGAAGCGAAATTCCTGGTTACCGTCCATCAGCTGTGCGCCCTGGCGGGTAATGAAGTTATCGAAGTGAGAAGGTTCCGCCGCGAGCGCACCAGCGCTGGTCAGTGCTGCCAGTACGGCGAGGAACAGGGATTTTTTTGCGACTCGTTTCATGGCTTCTCTCCTTAGAACCAGACTTCTGCCTGTACGCCAAAGTTGACCGTATCGGTGTCACCGCTGCGGCTGTAGCCACCGGCGTCGATGGTGTTGGTGCCCCAGTTGTAGTTGCCGTCGAGGGCATCAGAGACGCCTTTATCCCATTTGGCGTAAGTGACGAAGAAGCGCAGTTGCGGGCGGCTCCAGAAGCCAGAGTCGAAGGTCAGCGTCGGTGCTACGGTGACTTTCGTCAGCCCGCCCTTGCCTTTGCCATTAACCCCTTTGTAGTTATCGTCATCGAGGTATTCGTAGCCCAGCTCATACTGCATGGCGAAGTTTTTGGTGATCTGATGATAAGGACGGATACCCGCAACCCAGCTGGTGCGGCCCCAGCCGTTATTGTCGCTGCTCCACCAACGGTAGTTTTTGTCTTTCTGGAAGTAGGCGAAGGTCGAAATGTCGATATCGCCCATTGAGGCCATGCTGTCGAGCACGATGCGCCAGGACTGAGTATCCTCAAGGTTTGCCCAGCCCCAGCCGTTTTTACCCAGCGAATCGCCAGCCGCAAGGCCGCGGCCATACTGCATGACCAGTTTGGAATAGCCGCCCGTCAGGCCCCAAAAGCCGTCAAAATTATAAACACCGGTCACACCGTAGCCTTTCTCTGCGGAGGTGGGGTGGTTTTCGTTGCGGTTCATGCGATGGCCGATCAGTTCCAGATCCAGCCCGGTACCGGCGATCTTTTTCAACCACAGGTTAAGCGAGTAGTCATCCGGGTAGCCCTGATCGCCTTTGTCGACCGGATAGGCTTTGGTTTCATCAGTGGGGGAGAAGGCGTAAACCCCTGCGTCAAAGCGGGCGAAGCCCAGATCCATGTTATCGAAGCCACCGCCGGTGCCGTTGTACTGAATGTACTCCCAGTCAAACTGGTGGCTGGAGGTGTTGGAACTGCTGTAACGCTTACCGCCCCAGAAGGTCATCTCTGGGGCAAAGTCGAGATTGGTGAGTTCGGCGTAGGCCTCGCGGAACTGTACGTCGTGCCCGTCATCATCTTGACAGTTCCAGTCCGAGGTACATTTGCTTTGGTGGGTGATGTTGGCCTGAATTTTCGCCACAGCGCCGGAATCGGATTTCAGTGTGACGGTAGGAATAAGCTCGATTTTGGTGTCTTCTTCGTTGCCCAGGCGCCATTTACCGTCTGGCATCAACCCGACGGAATCTACGCGGTTGCCGTCCGAGTTCGCCAGGATCCCTGAGCGCATGTAGCCATGGAGCTGGAAGTCATATTTTTCGGCGTGGGCCAGGCCGCTTGTGGCAGCGCTGATAAGTATAGCCAGAGGTATCAATCGGTTAAGTTGTTTCATCTTTCACTTTTCCCTTTTATTTTTTGTACGCAATAGCGCTTTTGTTAATGCGATGGGAAATTTACGGATCAAAAATGGAAAAGTACATCCACATACGGAAAGCGCTTTCCATAATTGCCGGATCAAATCACAGATCCAGAGATTGTTCACTTGAAAGCGTGATGTAGATCGACTTTTTATTCGAAGGAGATAAAAAAACCAGCGCCGGTATGGCGCTGGCAAGAAAAAAACTGTGAAGGGAATCGATTAGCGGGCTTCAGATTCCGCTAATTGCCGCTCGTAGACTTTGAAGAATGGGCGATAGATCATCCAGGCATTGAAGAAGGCGAACAGGCACATGAACATGTTTTTCCAGCTTCCGTTTGCCGTCCATGCAGCACCCAGTGGCGCAGGCATAGACCAGGGGAGCATCGCCACGGCGCGGTCAAGCACGCCGAGGTGTGTGAGATACCATGCAATGCAGGCGTTAATCATGGGAACGGCAATAAAAGGTATTAAGAATAATGGGTTAAGTATAATTGGGAAACCAAAGAGTATCGGTTCGTTGATGTTAAAGAGTGAGGGGATCAGGCCAATTTTGCCCACACTTTTTAGCTGCCGGGACCGGCTACGCAGCGCCATAAAAACCAACGGGAGCGTAGAACCAATCCCTCCGATCAGCAGGTAGAAATCCCAGAATCCTTGCAGGTAAATATGGGGCAGCGGCGTGATGTTGTTTGCTAATGCCTGCTGATTTTCAAAGAGATAGGTCATCCAGAATGGATTCATGATGCCGGTAATAATCAGCGCGCCATGAATGCCAATAAACCAAAGCAAATTGCAGATAAGCAGGGATATCAGTAAGGCCGTTAGCGTATCGGAAGCAATGATAAGCGGCCGCAGCGCTTCGCTGATTAATTCAGGCAGGATCATCCCGGTGTGTAGCTTCAATCCGGCATTGACGACCGTTATCGAAAGCATAATCACCAGCAGCGGCGCCAGCAGCTGAAAGCCGTTACGGGTCATGATCGGTACTTCGTCGGGTAGACGAATACACCAGCCTTTTCGGTAAAAAATTCGGATGATTTCAACAGAATAAAAGCTTGAAACTAAAGCACTAAATATCCCCATCCCGCCAAGGAAAAGATTGCTTCCTCCGTTTTCTTTGAAGCCAATAAACACCAGAAAGGCCAGGCACCCCGTCAGCCCGGAAAGACGTTCGGGTAGCTGATACTGCTTACCTAAGCTGGCGCTGGCGCCGAAGGCGATGATCAGTGCGATGAGGCCGATCGTCAGCTCAAAGGTCGGTAGCAGCATAGGGCGAATTGCCTGATACCAAGCGCCGTTGATGGTAAACGGCGGAAAAATGAACGGCACCATCAGGCTGCCAACGATGACGAACGGCATGGCCAACGCAAAACTGTCGCGCATGGCGGTGATGTGCTGGCTGCGGGTCAGAAGATTAGCAAAAGGCGTAACGCGCTGCTCAATCAGCGTCACAGCAACATTCATAAACTGAATGTTCATGGCGAACCTTATATCGGACGGAGGAGCCTGGATCATCGCCTACATCCCAACAAAGTGAAAGCCTGCAACCGGTGATCGTGCTCACATTTAACGGATTCACATTCGGAAAGCGCTTTCCGTTTTGTTTCCTCCTGATTATAGTCCGCTCATCGTTACTACTCAGTCAGGAGTGTTCCATGAAGAAAATTATGCTGTGTTGTTCCGCTGGGATGTCCACCAGTCTGCTGGTGAAAAAGATGGTGGAAGAGGCGCAAAAGCGCGGTCTGGAGGTTGATATCAAAGCGTTTGGCGTCGCCGAATTTGAACAGCAGGTGGGCCACTATCAGGTGGTGCTGTTGGGGCCGCAGGTCAAATACATGCAGAAAGATTTGCAGCAGAAAGCCAGCGCTTACGGCATCAAGGTCGAGCCGATCAACATGATGGACTACGGCATGCAAAAAGGCGGCGCGGTGTTGGATTTTGCCCTGTCCTTAATTGATAACAATAACTAAGGGATAAAGCATGAGCTCTCTGTACGCTAAATTAATCAGCGTGATAGAACAGAAAATCACGCCAATGGCTGGAGCAATTGGCCAGCAAAAATACGTTACTTCTATTCGCGACGGTTTTATCCTCGCGCTGCCATTTATGATCGTCGGCTCCTTCATGCTGGTGTTTATCTTTCCACCGTTTTCGCCGGATACCAGTTGGAGCTTTGCGCGAGCATGGCTGCAGTTCTCCCTGGACCACCGCGAAAGCCTGATGCTGCCGTTTAACTTCAGTATGGGCATCATGACGTTGTTTATCTCCGTCGGGGTGGCGGCAAGCCTGGCGCGTCATCATGAACTGGACCCGCTGACGTCCGGCATGCTGTCGCTGATGGGCTTTTTGTTGGTGGCCGCGCCGCTGAAGGATGGGCAGATATCTGTCGCTTACTTCTCCGGTCAGGGTATTTTTACCGCGCTGCTAGTGGCGATTTACACCACCGAGCTGTACGCCTTCCTGCGCCGTCACAACATCACCATTCGTCTGCCACCGGAAGTACCTACCGGCGTGGCGCGTTCGTTTGAAATCCTGATCCCCGTTCTGGCGGTAGCGCTGACGCTGCATCCGCTGAATCTGCTTATTGAAGCGCAACTGGGGATGATTATTCCGGAAGCGATTATGTCGCTGGTTAAACCGCTGGTTGCAGCATCTGATACGTTGCCAGCCATTTTGCTGTCAGTCATGGTGTGCCAGATTCTGTGGTTTGCCGGGATTCACGGTGCGCTGATTGTGACCGGCATTATGAACCCGTTCTGGATGGCAAACCTGTCGGTTAACCAGGCCGCAATGGCTGCCGGCACTGCGATTCCCCACATCTACGTTCAGGGATTCTGGGACCACTATTTGTTGATTGGCGGGGTGGGTTCCACGCTTCCGCTGGCGATTTTGCTGATGCGCAGCAAGGCGGTACACCTGCGGACGATTGGTCGTATGGGCGTGGTGCCAGGGCTGTTTAATATCAACGAACCGATCCTGTTCGGTGCGCCAATCATTATGAACCCGCTGTTCTTTATTCCGTTTGTGCTGATACCGATGGTCAATGCCACGCTGGCTTACTTTGCCCTCGACTTCGGCCTCGTTTCCCGCGTGGTGTCGATGACGCCGTGGACCACGCCAGCGCCTATCGGCGCATCGTGGGCGGCAAACTGGTCATTCAGCCCGATCATTATGTGCCTGATCTGTATGGCGACTGCCGCCGTCATGTACTACCCGTTCCTGAAGGCGTACGAGAAACAGCTGCTGTCGCAGGAAACCGGCGACGCTGGGGCCGAAAGCCGCGTTGGGCAATCTGAGACCGCGTAATGTGTTGTATTGAGAGGATGTTATGGATTTAGAAGAGCAAGTGATGGGGATTATTATCAACGCCGGTCAATCGCGTAGCCTGTGCTACGAAGCGTTGAACAGCGCCAAAACCGGCGATTTCGCCGACGCCGATGAGAAGATGGAGCAGGCGCAGCATTATGCGCGTGAAGCGCATCGGGTGCAGACTCAGCTGATTGAAGCCGATGAAGGCGAAGGGAAAACCAAAATGACGCTGGTGATGGTGCACGCTCAGGATCATCTAATGACCTCAATCCTTGCGAAAGAGCTGGTGGGTGAGTTGATTGAGCTTTATCGCACTCGCCACTAAACCCCATACTCCCCGGCGCCTCTGCGGCGGGGAGTTGGCGAATACCTGTACGTATTTATGTTACTATAGGGAGAAAACCGTAATACAGACGACACCATGCCTACTATTGATGATGTTTCAAAGTTAGCCAACGTTTCCCGTGCCACCGTTTCGCGCGTGTTGACGGGGACGCGTGGCGTTCGTGAAGAGAGCCGTGAGGCCGTATTACGTGCGGTAGAAGAGCTAAACTACCGCCCAAGCTTTGCGGCGCAGAATCTGGCGAGCAACACCTCCAGCTACGTCGGTATGGTGCTGCCCGCGTATGAAGCGGAGTTTAGCGCGACGCTATTGCCGCAGCTGTCGCAGGCGGTTAAATCGTTGAATAAATCGCTAATGATTCAGTACGTCAACGACGCCGCTGAACAGCAGGCTGCGGTGGAAAGCCTGCAACATCAGTGTGTTGCCGTGGTAACGTTGGGCCGTAACAGCGGTGATGTGGCCAGCAATGTCATCGCATTTGATGAGTTCTCCGCAAAAGGCAGCGCCAGCCAGGGCTATAACTACGCCTTTGCCACCGAAAGCGCCTGTCGCTACGTGCTGGGTAAAGGGCACCGTAATATTGCGCTGTTGTTAGACAATGAAAACGACGTTGCGAGTAAGCAGATGCTCGACGGCTACCGTAGCGTGCTGCAAAATTTCTCCCTGCCGTTTAATCGGCAACTGCTGGTGATGGCCAATAATAATATTGAACAGGCACTGCTGACGCTGATCAATAGCTTCACGAAATACACGGCGATTATCGCCAAGCGTGATTGCTACGCCGCTGAAGCGATGCGCCTGTTGCGTGAATTCAATATTGCGATCCCGCAGGAAGTGTCGCTGGTTAGTCTGGAAGACTCTCCGCTGGCATCGCTGGTCTATCCGCCGCTGACCTGCATTTCCTATCCCGTCGAACAACTGTTGGATCATTGCGTGCAGCGTATTCGCGCGTTAATTGACGGCCATTCCCTGTTTATGCCCGAAGGGCGCGTATTCACCGGGCGTCTGGTGGCACGGTCCTCGGTTGCCGATATTAGTTAATATGATCGATACGCGGTGGAGGGCTTATTTTCACCGCGTAAAGAATATTGAGTTACAGAAATAAAGCTAAAATATTTAATAAGTGAAACGTTAGTTAAATATTAGTTCTCCGTCAGTTCCGTTACATCATATTCAATTAATGCCCATGCTACCGATTTACCCTGGTAATAGGGCATAACGTCGCCTCTACGTAGGCTGACGACGGCGGAAAGCGTAGGGTCGGAAAGTTTCCAGTTGCCTGCTTGTGGGCTGTACTGCCCGCTGTGACGCAGGATACCCAGCGGTTTGCGTTCGGTGTTTTCCGTTGAAGAGTAAGAAGAAAGTACCGAGAGCGTGTAATTACTACTGTCTATCTTCATAACGTGATAATCCAAAAAAGAACACACGTAATAAACAAGCGACAGCTTATTGCTACAACTTAAGCATGGATTAATTATTTGAACGGTGAATAATTCGTGCTGTTTTATTGCAATAAAAGTTTGTTTTCGCCAGAATAAGCGCTCTCTCTGGTTAAAAAGTATCCTAAATGATTAAGCGCCTGATTAATTTACTCATTCTTATTACGGCATGTTCCGCCTCCAGCGCTTTTGCGGTGAACTGCCAGCGCGCTTCAACGCCGCTGGAAAATACCATCTGTAATAACGATAACCTGAGCTGGCTGGATAACACGATGTCGAGCGTTTACCGCGCGATGCTGGTGTATCGTGATGCGCGTCAGGTGCATCAGGAGTATGAGGCCTGGGAGAAATCTCTGGAAAGCTGTGCATCGGACAGCTGTATTGAGCGCGCTTACTATTCCGGGATCAGCAAAATTGCCGAAGCGCAGCCGGGCTTTGCGTGGGAAGGCCGTTGGTGGAACACCAGCGCGGCGAATATGAGCGGCGGGGTGATCCAATTCAGCCATAGCGCGGACTGGTCAATTACCGCCGATATTCGTATCTGGGCCGGACAGAATAAGGATGAATTTACCGCTGAAGCCCGCAAGATTAACGGCATGGTGCTGATCGACGATATGGTCGATAGCAAAAAGTGCAAAGTGTTGTTTATCCCGCGTAAAAGCGGGGCGATTCAGGCCTACAGCAATGCCGACTGGGGCTGCCGCCTGTCAATGCCTAACGGCGCGTTTATCGATGGGCGCTACCTGAAGTCAGAGCAGGATCCGCGGCCAAAGGCGACGCTGCTTTCGCTGGAGATTTTCACCGATCCTAAAATGGATGAACGCTTCCGCACGTTGGTTGGCGACGACTATCAAAAGTTCGTCGATACAGCGAATATCTATATCTATCATGAAGATATAGATAATATCGGCGCTACAGCAGTGTCGATGTGGGTGCGCGGTGCGGCCAATACCCGTACGGCTATTATCATGTACACGGCCAGCAATATTTGGGCGGCGCGGGTTGAGCCGGATGATAAAGGGAAGCTGGCGTTCTCGTACTTCAGCACCCAGGGTAACAATCTGGCCAAAATGCCGCGCACGATAGCGGAATGGAAGCTGCGCTACCTCGATCAGTAAGTTTCGGTCCGTTCCCTCTCCCGTAAAAAGGGAGAGGGGCATCTCAGGCGGCAGGTTACGCCAGCGTTCCCACCACGTTCAGGTCGGCGTCGTCCGGCACTTCATTGTACGACAGCACGTGCAGCCCGCTGGCAAACAGGCGGCCATAACGTGAAATTACCGGGCGCAGCTGCGGCGTGACCAGAAGCAGCGGCGGCAAACTCTTCGCTTTCATCTGCTCGTAAATCATCGGCATCGTATTTTGCAGCTGGGTCAGAATGTTCGGGTCAACCGGGAAGCTGTCCAGCGCCACCTTGCCAGCCTGCTGTGCCTGATTCAGCGCGCCGAGCAGCATATTCTCCAGCTGATTATCCATGGTGTAGGCAGCCAGCTGCGGGCGATCGCCGTTAATGTTATGCACGATGGCACGTCGCAGGGCGTAGCGTACATCCGCGGTGAGCAGCACCGGATCTTTGGTTACCGCCGCGCTTTCGAGCAACGTTGAAGCGATGGTGACGATATCTTTCAGCGACACCTGTTCCAGCAACAGCTGGCGATAAATGCGCAGCAGCTGGCTGTAGTTGAGCGCGGCGTTTAAATCCTCCGCCAGTTTCGGCGCCTGCTGCGCCAGACGGGCGTGCAGATGGGTGATATCGTCGTAGTTAAACAGCTCCGGCAGATGCTCGCGGGCGACTTTGTTGACATGCGTCGCCACCACGCTGGCGCAGTCGACGACCTGATAGCCGAGGTTCAGCGCTTTGGCTTTCTGTTCCGGGTCAATCCACACTATCGCCATGCCGTAGGCCGGGTCGGTATCCAGCACGCCGTCGATTTCGCCGTACAGTTCGGTGCCGGGTATGGCCATCAGCTTCTCGGCGTTCACTTCGCCCAGCGCGGTGCGGATACCGTTGATGTGAATGGCGTACTGCGCGGGCTTGAGGCGGAAGTTCTCACGAATGCGAATCTCCGGCAGCAGCACGCCGCACAGTTCAGAGATCACCTGCCGCACCCCACGCACGCGGAGCGACAGCGGGCTGCCCTTCGACTCATCCACCATCGTCACCAGCTTGTAGCCAAGGTTCAGGCCAATCGGCTCGACCAGCGGAATGCTGTCCCAGGTAATCGCCGGGTTGGTATCGGGGGCCAACGCTTCACTGATGGCCTCCATGTCCGTCTCTTGTGGCGCGGGCTGCACCACCTTGCTCTGCCGCCAGGCGGCGAACACCAGCAGGGCGGTAAAGCTCAGGAAGGCGATGTGCGGCATACCCGGCACAACGGCCAGAATGAACATCACGAATGCCGCGGTGTACAGCACCTTTGGCTTGGAGAGCAGCTGGGTTTTGATTTCGTCGCTGACGTCGTTACCTTCGCTGACGCGGGTCACGATGATCGCCGCGGCGGTCGCCAGCAGCAGGGACGGAATCTGGGCGACCAGACCGTCACCGATGGTCAGCAGAACGTACTGACGGAACGCGTGGCTGGCATCAAGATCGTATTTGAAGATACCGATACAGATACCGCCGATCACGTTGATGATCAGTACCATAATCCCGGCAACGGCATCGCCGCGCACAAACTTGGACGCCCCGTCCATCGCGCCATAGAAGTCGGCTTCTTTCGCCACTTCCTGACGGCGGCTTCGCGCCTGCTGCTGGTTGATAAGCCCGGCATTCAGGTCGGCGTCGATCGCCATCTGTTTACCCGGCAGCGCATCCAGCGTAAAGCGTGCGGAAACCTCGGAGATACGCTCGGCACCCTTGGTGACGACCACAAAGTTGATGATCATCAGGATGATAAACACCACGAAGCCGACGACGAAGTCGCCGCCAATCACCACCTGGCCAAAGGCTTCAATCACCTTACCGGCAGCGCCTTCCCCCTGATGGCCATTCAGCAACACCACGCGGGTCGACGCCACGTTCAGCGTCAGACGCATCAACGTGGTGATTAACAGCAGCGTCGGGAAGATAGCAAAGTCCAGCGGACGCTGCATATTCACCGCGACCAGCAGTACGATGACCGCCAGCACAATGTTGAATGTAAACAGGATATCCAGCATCAGCGGTGACAGCGGTAGGATGACCATCGCCAGTACGCAGAGAAGCAGGATAGGCACGGCAATCTGCGCCTTGCGGAGCATGCCGAACATGTTTTGCATCTTACTGTTCGCCATTGGCTTTTAATACCTCTTGAGGAATGTCTATGTGCCTGTTCAGGCGGGGTTTTTGCTCAGCACGACCTTCGCGCCATGACTTCAGCTGCATCACATAGGTCAGCACGTGAGCGATGGCGCGGAACAGCTGCGCCGGAATCTGTTGGTTAACGCGAGTGGTGTAGTACACCGCGCGCGCCAGCGGTGGAAACTCCACCACTTCTACCTTATGAGTGGCGCCCACTTCACGTATCCACAGCGCCACGTCGTCAATGCCTTTGGCAACGATGTACGGCGCTTCCGCTTTCTGCGGGTCGTATTTCAGCGCCACGGCGTAGTGGGTTGGGTTAGTGATAATCACGTCCGCTTCGGGCACGGTGCGCGAGATTTGCCCCATCGCCATCTGGCGCTGCAGTTGGCGGATGCGACCCTTGATCTGCGGGTTACCGTCGTTGTTTTTGTACTCTTCCTTCACTTCCTGCTTGGTCATGCGCATCTTTTTGGTGAACATGAATTTGCTCAACGGCACATCAAGTAAGGCAAAAATAACGATAACGGCAATGAAATAGCTGACAACGTGATGAAAAATGCCAAAACCCTGGCCGATAGCCTGATACAGATACAGCCGTTGGAGATGCAGCAGGCTATCCATCTGGTCATGCACCATGGTGTAGACAACGGCGAGGATCGTCGCGCATTTCAACATCATTTTGCCCACTTCCGTGTAGTGGCTGGCGGAAAACATACGTTTAACGCCGCTGATAGGGCTGAGCTTTTTAAAATCGGGTTTGAGCTTCGACGGGGTAAAAATCCAGCCGCCCGGCACCAGGCTGGCGATGATGCAGGCCAGCGGGATGGGGATCAGCGTGGCGATAAAACGCAGCAGCACCCACAGATTCAGCAGCAGAAACTGGTTGAGGACGTTCGGGTTATCGAGGTCCTTCGCCATGGTGCCGACGGCGGCAAACGACTCGCCGATCAACAACCGATAGTACGGCAGGAAGGTCGCCAGGGTGAAGAACGAGGCCAGCAGGCCTACCGCCATGGTTAAATCTTTTGAACGGGGAATATCCCCTTTTTGCCGCGCCTTGCGCAGCTTCCCGGCTGTGGGTTTTTCGCTTTTATCTCCGCTGGAGGCCATTACTGCACCCTTATGGCGTCGAGTTTCGCCAGAATTTCGTTAGTCAGGTTGAGATAGTGGTCAGGAATGTTGGTGACCAGCATCGAAATACACAGCAGGCCAAACAGCATGCTGATGGGGAAGCCAAGCGAAAACAGGTTTAGCGTCGGCGAAACGCGGTTGAGCAGGCCGAAGCCGCCCTGCACAATCAGCATGACGAAGGTCGTCGGAAGCGCAATCAGCGTCGCCGAGGCCATAATCCAGCCTAACCCCTGAGCGATAAGCGTCAGCGTCGGCTGGTTGATGGCCTGACCGATGGGCCAGTAGCTGAAGCCTTTAAACAGGATGGTCACCAGCAGCAGATGGCCGTCCATAATGAAAAACAGCAGGGCGCAGAAAACGTAGATAATCTGTGAAATCACCGTGGTAGAGCTGCCGTTAACCGGGTCGTTCATCATCGCCATCCCCAGCCCCATATTCATCGACAGAATATGCCCCGCCGTTTGTAGCGCGACAAACACCAGCTGCAGCGCCATGCCGAAGAAGAATCCCCACAGCAGCTGTTCGCCAATAAGCAGGATGGCGCGCAGTGAAACCAGTTCGTGAAGCACCACGTTGTTGGGCAGCATCGGGGTGATGATGATGGTCAACGCCAGCGCGGTGCCGATTTTGATGCGCCGTGAGAAGACGCGGTTATCGATCACCGGAGCGAACTGTAAAAAGGCGAGGATGCGAAAGAAGGGCAGCACCAGGGCCATGATTGGCGTCCACAGCGCCTGAATATCGATTCCCATAATGGTTTAACCCACCAGCGCCGCCGCCTGATGGAAAATCTGGACGGTAAAATCGACCAGCTGCGTCAGCATCCACTTCCCGGCGAAAATCAGTACCCCGAGCGTGACGACCAGACGCGGCAGGAAGCTGAGGGTCTGTTCGTTAATCTGGGTGGTAGCCTGGAAAATACTCACGCACAGGCCGACCAGCAGGCTGGGGACAATCGCCACGGCGGAAATCAGCAGGACGAGGTGAATGCCGGAGGCCATGATGTCACCGGCGGTGTCCATGTTCATCATCGCTACAGTCCTTGCACGCTGGCGGTTAGGGTGCCGACAATCAGCGTCCAGCCGTCGCACAGCACGAACAGCATCAGCTTAAACGGCAGCGAGACGATCAGCGGCGACAGCATCATCATCCCCATTGCCATCAAAATGCTGGCGACAATCAGGTCGATGACCAGGAACGGGATGTAAATCATAAAGCCTATCTGGAAGGCGGTTTTCAGCTCGCTCAGCAGATACGCCGGGGTGACGATGGTCAGATCCTGCTCGCGGGCGTCGCCTTCAATGCCGGCGATGGTCATGATTTGCGCCATCGCTTTATTGTTGGTCTGCGCCAGCATGTATTTTTTCAGCGGCGCTTCAGCATTCACCAGCGCCTGCTTGAGGGTGATCTGGTCGTTCTGGAAGGGCTCAATCGCGTCGTTATACACGGTGGTCCATACCGGTCGCATCACCAGCAGAGTGAGCGCCAGCGCGATGCCGGTGAGGATTTTGTTTGGCGGACTCTGCTGTAACCCAAGCGCCTGGCGCAGAATCGCCAGCACGATGATAAAGCGGGTAAAGCAGGTCATCATCAGCACCATGATCGGCAGCAGGCCGAGCAGGGTCATCAGGATCAGGATTTCAATTTTGACGTTGTAATCCTGGCCCGCGCCGTTAGCGGTCGTGCTAAAGAGCGTGATGTCGCCGTTCGCCGCCAGAACGGGCTGGGCGAACAGCAAACCAATGAGTAGCAGCAGCGGGACGCAGCCACGGTATAACGCGCGGTTCATCGGGTCAGCTCACCCAGTTCTTTGGCATTAAATTCGATGATGCGCAGGCCATATTTATCATTAAGCACCACGACTTCGGCCTTGCCGAACGCGATACCATTGACCTTAATATCCAGCGGTTCACCCGCCATTTTGTCCAGCTCAATCACCGAGTCGCAGTTCACTGCCATCAGTTCAGCCAGCGAGATGTTCACCGAGGACACTTCCAGCGTCAGGGTCACCGGAATACGGCTGAACAGCGCCATGCGGCGCACGTCGGTCAGTGGCGCATTACGCGTCTCCGGCTGTAAATCGAGGCGGATATTCCCCTCAATGGTTTCATCATGGGTCATGTCGCTGAGGTTCAGGTCGTCCAGATCCAGAGACTGGCTCAGCTCTTGTTGTAAATCACTCATAAGGCTTCTCGGTTGTCTTGTCGTGGATATCGCATAAGAAAAGCTTGCTGCGATCTTCGGCAATAGTGGCTTCAAAAATCTGTTCTTTACCGATAAACACCGGTAAAGGGTCATTGATCGCGATCGGGATGATGTCGCCTGGTTTGATGTCAGCGATTTGAGCGACGGTCAGGTTCAGGCTGGCCAGACGGCCATCCAGCTTCAGCGGCAGACTATCGAACAGGCGTTCGATCTGCGCGGGGCTCAGGCTGACGCTCTTTTCCACGCCGCTGGTGCTGTGATCCGGAGAGCGTAGCGCCGCCAGCATCTGGTCAATGTGTGGATTGTCCAGCAGGATGGTAAAGCTACCGTGGCTGTAACCTTCCAGGGTGAAAGTGATGCACCATGCCCATTGGTTAATGACCGTGGAATAATCGACTTTAATTTCCAGGTCTTCGCCAAATGTCTCTTTGCAAATAACCAGCGAGGTCAGTTCCTGACCCAGTTTGCTTTTGAGGCGTTCTTCCGTTTTGGTGATCGGGAGTGACTCATCCGGTTCAATATGGCTGCTGTCTTTACTCAGCCCGTAATAATCATGGAGGATGTTTAGTAATAATATACGATCGATCACAAACGCAATATTCCCATAACGTGTTGAGAATATTTGCGCATTTTTATAATTCTGGTCGATCGCGAAAGTCATCGATTCTAACGCGGCATTAACCCGAAGCTTCTTCAGAAAATAAATACTCAGGCGCGCGTCAAGAATGTCAAAGCTATCGTTCATTACCTTAGGTAGCTTATGCCATGGGCGACCGAGTTTGCTGACATCCAGTTTTACCAGTTCAGGAAGATTATCCTGCTGATGGATTCTGATTCGCTGTGAAGCAGGGTACATGATTATTCCGGTTTGATAACGTGTCCTGGTGAGACAATAAGGCGCCGTTAACGATTATCGATAACGGTCGCGAAAATTTTTCCTGGAAGCATTTGAGTTTTTAAGATGTTGTGACGCTTTAGGTCAACATCGAAGGTTCGTCGTCAGACGATGACTCAACTGCCTTTTATTCAGGGTGCAAATTAGACCTTTCTGAATCATTTATTGCAAGTGGATAGCGGTTATTAATCCATTATTTTTCCGCATGTTGCTTGATTAATAACTTCTGTAAGTGCATGAAAAAAATAGATTAATGTTTTAATATTCATTAAAAATAAGACAATTCCTACACCATGCGTATACTAGGCAGCATATTTTCACGGAAGGATTCTTTCCCCATGAAAATACCGCAGTCTTTAATCTTTATTAACATTATAAAAACGCTTTTAATCTTCTATGTAGCAAGGTGATTGCAGCGCACGTTTAATAAAGGTTTAGCGCATTATCCTTATTTGTTCTTTTTTACTGGTAATCCAAAATGAGCATTATCATTGAACGTGAAGACCGTCACGGAGAAGGTTTTGTTGCCGTTTCTCCTGCCAGCGTGGGCGTAATCTCATTAGCTCGCCGCGTTGCTAAATATAATGTATCAGTCCTGGTGACTGGTGAGACAGGAACGGGCAAGGAGTGTGTCGCTAAATATATCCACGAGCATGCCTGCGGCAGTGAAGCCCCGTACGTCGGGGTTAACTGCGCCGCTATTCCAGAAAGTATGCTGGAAGCGATTTTATTTGGTTATGAGAAAGGTGCATTTACCGGCGCGGTGGCGAGTGTAGCCGGTAAATTTGAGCAGGCAAACGGCGGTACGCTGCTGCTGGATGAAATTGGCGATATGCCGCTGTCATTACAGGCGAAATTATTACGGGTATTACAGGAGCAGGAAGTTGAACGCCTGGGTAGCCATAAACGTATTCCGCTGGATATTCGACTGATTGCCTCTACCAATAAAGACTTACAACAGGAAATTGCCGAAGGCCGTTTCCGTCAGGATCTGTTTTACCGTATTTCCGTGGTGCCTATTCACATCACACCGCTGCGCGAGCGCAAGCAGGACATCCTGCCGCTGGTGCAGCGCTTTATTGCCAAATACCGCGCCTTCCACAAAGGCGACGTGCGCCTGAGCGACGATGCGCGCAACGCGCTGCTCGGCTATGACTGGCCGGGCAATGTGCGTGAGCTGGAGAACGTTATCCAGCGCGGCATGATTCTGGGCAACGGCGATGAAATTAAAGCCGCCGACTTTGGTCTGGTGGCGCGCGTGCCGCTGCCGGAAACCCCGTCGGTGGGCGTCATGCCTGCTTACCGCGAGCAGGATACCGGCAGTTCTGCCATCCGCGACGTGAAGCTGCACGGACGTCTGGCGGAGTACCAGTACATTATCGATCTGCTCAAACGCCATAAAGGCAATAAATCCAAGACCGCGGAGTTTTTAGGCATTACCCCACGCGCTCTGCGTTACCGCCTTGCGTCAATGCGCGACGAAGGCATTGATATTGAATGTTATTCCTGAGGCCAGGAAGGAAGAAATAATGGACAAGATTGCCGCCGCAGGTATTAACACCGCGCACCAGGCGCTGCTGGACCGTATGCAGCAAACGGCCATGCTGGCTTCCGCCGGCTCGGTCAACACCGCACAGACGATTGCCCCGGCGAACAGCGCGTTTGCCAGCACCGACTCGGTCTCTTTTTCCCGCGTGTTAAATAACGCCATCGACAACGTGGACGCGCTACAGCACAGCGCCAGCGCCAAACAGACCGCAATTGATATGGGTCAGAGCGACGACTTAGCCGGCGCGATGATTGAGAGCCAGAAAGCCAGCGTGGCCTTCTCGGCGATGATGCAGGTGCGCAACAAGCTCAACAGCGCGCTCGACGAAGTGATGAATATTTCGCTGTAAGGTCTGTACCGTGTTAAACAAAATCAAAGATCGTCTCCCTGCCGTCTCCCTCCCCGCTGGCATCAACAATCCGAAACTGCTGGTGATTGCCGGTGGCGTGGTGCTGGCGATCGCCATCATTGCGTCGCTGTGGAATCACAATCAGGGCTACGTCGCGCTGTACGGCGCGCAGGAGCAGGTGCCGGTCGCGCAGGTCGTGGACGTACTGGGCGCGGAAAACATTGCCTACCGCATTAATCCGGATAACGGCCAGGTGCTGGTGACCGAAAACAAACTGTCCCAGGCGCGTATGGCGCTGGCGGCCAAAGGCATCAGCGCGGCAACGCCGGACGGCTATGAGCTGATGGATAAAGAAGAGATGCTCGGTAGCAGTCAGTTTATCCAGAACGTGCGCTACAAGCGCAGCCTGGAAGGCGAGCTGGCGAAAAGCATCATGGCGCTGGACCCGGTAGAAACCGCGCGCGTTCATCTTGGGCTGAGCGAGTCCAGCTCGTTTGTGCTGACCAATAAGCCGAACAGCAGCGCCTCGGTTGTAGTGCAACTGCGCTATGGCCGACAGCTGGATGAACAGCAGGTGGCCTCGATTGTGCAACTGGTGTCCGGTTCCGTACCGGGTATGTCCGCCGAGAGCGTACGCGTGGTCGATCAGGCGGGCAATCTGCTGTCTGATGGCGTGGCCGGGCCGGACGGCAGCATCGCCGGTAAACGCCTGGGCGACGATGTCATGCAGCGTATCCGCGAAGATACCAGCAAGAATATCGCCAGCCTGCTGACCTCCCTGGTGGGCGCGGGCAACTACCGCATCAGCGTTGCGCCGACCGTGGACTTAAGCCGTGTGGAAGAGACTCAGGAACGTCTGGGCAAAGATCCGCGCGTCAGCGATGAGCAGCTAAGCCAGGAGAACACCACCAACGAAATGGCGTTCGGGATTCCCGGCTCGCTAAGCAACCGCCCGGTGAACCAGAACCCGCAGGCTGCTGCCGCACAGGCGGCGGGCGATGCGGCTCCGGCGGCTAACACCGCTGCTAACAACACCAGCGACCCGCGTTCCCTCTCCAGCCGTAGCCAGGAGCAGCGTAAATACGCGTTCGATCGCGACATCCGCCATATCCGCCATCCCGGCTACAAGCTGGAGAAATTGAGCGTCGCCGTGGCGTTGAACCAGTCCGCGCCTGCGCTGGCCAATATTACCCCCACGCAGCTGACGTCGATCACCCGTCTGGTGGAGAGCGCCGCCGGTATTGATAAAGAACGTGGCGACGCGCTGACGTTGGACGTGCTTGCCTTCACCGCGCCGGCAACCGACAGCATGCTGAACCAGAAATGGTGGAAAGACCCGGATATGCAGTACTGGGGGCAAAATGGCGGGATTGGCCTGCTGGCCTTGCTCACGCTGCTGTTTGGCGTCCGTCCGCTGGCCCAGCGTCTGGGACGTCGCGAGCGTCTGGTGAACGAGGTTGAACAGAACGAACGCGGCCTGTTGACCGATGAGTCCGAAGCTCAGGATGACAATCTCACCGCGCTGCCGAGCACCGCTTTTAACAACAACGACGATCTGCTGCCGCCGCAAAGTTCCGGCCTGGAAACCAAGGTGGAGTATCTCCAGGTTCTGGCCCAGAGCGAGACGGAGCGCGTAGCGGAAGTACTGAAACAGTGGATTAACAGCAATGACCGAAGCAACAGCAAATCGGAATAGTAATTCAGGTAGCCGCAGCCGTCTGGAACAGGCGGCCATCCTGCTGATGAGCGTGGGAGAAGAAGCCGCGGCGCAGGTGATGCAGAAGTTGAACCGTGAAGAGGTTGTGCTGCTGAGCGAAACCATGGCGCGTCTGCATGATGTGAAGGTTAACCACGCGCGTCAGGCGATGAACAACTTCTTCTCCGACTACCGTGAGCAGAGTGGTATCAACGGCGCATCGCGTTATTACCTGCGGAGCATTCTGGAAAAAGCGCTGGGCGGCGAAATTGCCCGCAGCGTGATTAACGGCATCTACGGTGATGAGATTCGCTATCGCATGGCGCGCCTGCAATGGGTGGATATTCCGCAGCTGGCGGCGCTGATTGAGCAAGAGCACCTGCAATTGCAGGCGGTGTTCCTCGCCTTCCTGCCGCCGGATATTGCAGCCAGCGTACTGAGCGTGCTGCCGAGTGAACGTCAGGACGAAATCATCTACCGCATTGCGCGTCTGGATGACGTTAACCGCGACGTGATCGACGAGTTGGATCGTCTGATTGACCGTGGCATCGCGGTGCTCTCCGAGCACGGCTCGAAGGTCGCCGGTATCAAGCACGCCGCGAATATCGTCAACCGTATCCCCAGCAACCAGCAGGAGCTGCTGGAGCAGCTGCGCGAACGTGACGAGAGCGTGGTCGACGATCTGCAGGATGAGATGTATGAGTTCTACATCCTCAGCCGCCAGACCCCGATGACCCTGCAACGCCTGATGGATGAAGTGCCGATCGATGAATGGGCCGTGGCGCTGAAGGGCACCGAACCGGTGCTGCGCCAGGCGATCTTCAACGTCATGCCGAAGCGCCAGGTGACCCTGCTGCAAAGCACCACCACACGCCTGGGGCCGGTGCCGGTCAGCCGTATCGAGCAGGTGCGTAAAGAGATTATGCAGACCCTGCGCCAGCTGGTGGAAGAGGGTGAGATTCAGGTACAGCTGTTCGCAGAACAGACGGTGGAATAAACCATGTTCAAAAAACGCAGCTTATCGCTGAGCGCCAACCGCCATGCCACCGCGAAACCGCAGCTGCATAAATTCCCGCCGTTGCGTAAACGCTGGGCGACGCCTGACGCGCCGATGGACGACCAGTCGGTTGCCGCGCCGGATCCGGCTGCGTATCAGCAGCAGCTGGAGGAAGGTTTCCGCGAGGGCGTGAATCAGGGCTTCGCGCAGGGGATGGCAGAAGGCAAAGAGGAAGGCTATCAGGAAGGCATGCGTCTGGGCTTTGATGACGGGATGCGTAAAGGGCTCGCCGAAGGTAAACAGCAGGCTCGCCAGCAGTTCCTGGACGCGGCGGCGCCGTTTGAGCGCATCACCGCCGACGTCCAGCGTTTCCTTGACGGTTATGAACAGCGTCGTCGCGAAGAGCTGCTACAGCTGGTGGAGAAAGTCACCCGTCAGGTGATTCGCTGCGAGCTGGCATTGCACCCGACGCAGCTGCTGGCGCTGGTGGAAGAGGCGGTGACCAGCCTGCCGCAGCCGCCGGAGCAAATTCGCGTGATGCTCAATGCTGAAGAATTCCGCCGCATCAGCGAAGCGGAGCCGGAAAAGACCCGCGAGTGGGGGCTGGTTGCCGATCCGGCGCTGGAGCTGGGCGAATGCCGTGTGATTACCGATACCACCGAGATGGACGTTGGCTGTCAGCACCGCCTCGACCAGTGCGTGTCGGTGCTGAAGGACAACCTGTTGCCGGAAGCCGCGCATGAGCAGTCTTGATTTCGAACAGGCGCTGCGCTCCATTGAACAGATCGATCTGGCGCGTGTCGCCGGACGTCTGGTCCGCGTCAACGGTATTTTGCTGGAGTGCGTTGGCTGTCGTCTGGCGATTGGCCAGCTGTGCCACGTCGAAAGCATCGAGCACGAGATGATGGAAGCGCAGGTGGTGGGCTTTGACCGCGAAGTCACCTACCTGATGCCGTTCAAGCAGCCTTCCGGCCTGATTGCCGGCGCGCGCGTGTTTCCCGCCGGAAAAAGCGAAGGCGTGATGATTGGCGACCAGTGGCTGGGGCGGGTGGTTAACGGCCTTGGCGAACCGCTGGATGACAAAGGCAAACTCGGCGGCGACACGCTGCTGCCGCAGCAGCTACCGCAAGTTCACCCGCTGAAACGCCAGCCGGTGGAGGCGCCGCTGGACGTTGGCGTCCGCGCCATTAACGGCCTGCTGACCATCGGCAAAGGCCAGCGCGTGGGGCTGATGGCGGGCAGCGGCGTGGGCAAAAGCGTGCTGCTCGGCATGATTACCCGCTACACCCAGGCCGAAGTGGTGGTGGTGGGGCTGATCGGCGAACGTGGCCGTGAGGTGAAAGAGTTTATCGAGAACTCGCTACAGGCCGAAGGGCTGGCGAAGTCGGTGATTGTCGCCGCCCCGGCGGACGAATCGCCGCTGATGCGTATCAAGGCCACCGAGCTGTGTCACACCATCGCCAGCTATTACCGCGATAAAGGCAAAGACGTGCTACTGCTGGTCGACTCGCTGACCCGCTACGCCATGGCGCAGCGTGAGATTGCGCTATCACTCGGCGAACCTCCCGCCACCAAAGGCTATCCGCCGTCGGCGTTCAGTATGATCCCCCGTCTGGTGGAGAGCGCCGGCAACAGCGAAAGCTGCGGATCGATGACCGCGATCTACACCGTGCTGGCGGAGGGCGACGATCAGCAGGATCCGATCGTCGACTGCGCGCGTGCGGTGCTTGACGGCCATATCGTGCTGTCGCGCCATCTGGCGGAAGCAGGACACTATCCGGCCATCGATATCGGTCAGTCGATCAGCCGTTGCATGAGCCAGGTTACCGCCCGCGAACATCAGCTCGCCGCGCGCACGCTTAAGCAGCTGTATGCCGAATACCAGAGCATTAAGCCGTTAATTCCGCTGGGGGGGTACGTTGCTGGCGCAGACCCACTGGCTGATAGAGCCGTCCGTCTCTCCCCGGCCATCACGCAGTTCTTACAACAGGAAGTTCAGGACGCGGCGTTAATGGATTCGACCGTTAACGATCTGCGTACGCTGGCGCAAGCAGGGTAATGCACGATGAATAAACTGATTTCTACGCTGGAACAGCTTCATCTGATGCGCACGCGCGCGGTTGATGATCTCAGTTCGAAGCTGGCCTCGCAAAAGCAGGTCTGCCAGCGCTTTGAGAAGAATATTGATGCGCTGACCTCGCTGGCCTCCGGGCTGGCGGAGCAGAGCGTCAATAGCGCCGTGATGATGATTAACCAGTCGAAATATAAGCACAATATTCAACGTGTTATCGACTGGCAGAAGCAAGAGCAGGCGCTGGCTAACCTCGAAGCGCAAAAAATTCAGGGCAATCTACTGGCTGAGGCGAAGCGCGAAAAGAGCCTCGAGCTGGTACTGGACGCCAAACGCAGCGACCAACGCATGGAAATGAGCCGTCGGGAGCAAAAAATGACTGATTCTGTTTCTACCCAGTGCTGGCTGCGTCAGCAGCTGGCCGCCGCGCGCCAACGATAATTGTGATGAAGACCGCCAATAAACCAAACCTGATGTCCGCGCTGCTCGCTCGCCAGCAGCGCCCGCAGCCGCAAACAACGCCATTTGTCAGTGTCGTCTGCCCGACCTATAACCGCCGCGAGTTTCTGCCCTATCTGCTCTATATCTGGCAGTACCAGGACTACCCGGCGGACAAGCGCGAGCTGATTATTCTCGACGATTCTCCGACCAGTAACGCCGATCTTATCGAGATGATGAGCGACCCGGCGACGCCGAACGTACGCTATATCCATAGCCCGGAGCGATTGGTGCTGGGCCATAAACGCAACCGGCTTAACGCGCTGGCGAAGGGCGAGTACATCCTCTGTTTTGATGATGACGACTATTATCCGCCGAATAAAATTTCCCATCAGGTGACGCAGATGCAGAGTCATCACGCGCTGTTCTCCGGTTGCGACCAGATCTACATCTGGTACAGCCACCTGGACAAAATCTACCTGACGCACCCTTTCGGCGCGCACCATGCGCTGAACGGTACTTTTGGCTATCACCGTAATCTGCTGAAGAAAAACCGTTATGACGATGATGCTACCCGGGCAGAAGAGTATGCCTTCCTGAACCGTTTTACGACGCCGGTGCAGCAGATTGACCCGAAGCAGAGCATTCTTTGCATTTCGCACAGCAGTAATACCTTCGATAAAGACTACATCATGGACAGCTCCACAGCGGTGGATCTGACGCTTGAAGATTTCGTCCACGACCCCAACCTGCTGGCGCATTACCGTCGCCTGAGCACCGCGCCGCTCAACACGCTGGTGAACTGGTCGGTGTTTGAGAAGGTTGCCGTGATTTACGAAACGCAGCAGGAGGAGATGCTTCCCGAACGCTGTGAGGCGCTGCTGGCGCTTGGCGTCCAGGCCGATCAAATCTGGCCGGTGGCGAAAGTGCAGGCCGAGTCGAGCGATGTCGCCGCGCGGCAGACCCACTACCAGATTGTGGCGCACGCTAAACAGCAGGGCTGGAAGAACGTGGTGCTGCTGGATGCCGAACTGCGGTTTGTGAAAAAAGAAAACGCGGTGAACAACATCAACAAACTGCTCAACGGCCTGGAACTGCTGGATTGGCAGGTGCTGCTGCTGGGCGGGCGCTATGAACGCTTCGTGCCCACGCGGACCATGCAGGGCGTGGCGCGAATTTACAAAGCGGGCTGCGCGTGCGCCTATGCCGTGAATGCCAACTATTACGACACGCTGCTGGAGACCTACCAGCAAGCGCTCAGTCTGGATCACTGTTGGCAAAATCTGCAGCAGCAGACGCCGCTGTGGCTGGGCTTTAGCCCGAGCTTTGCTTTCTTGCAGCATCATCCAGACCCGAAAACGGGTGAGCTGATCGACTGTACGCACTGGTTTTTCCGTAAACATCGTGAAGCCGAGACGACCAAAGAGAACACACATGGAACTGATTGAACATTACCAACCTGAATTCGTTGCACGCTTCGATGCGCGGGAGACGTCGTGTGCCTGTCCGGCGTGCCAGAATGCCGAACAGGCGTGGCCGCACATCAGCGTAAAGCTGAAAAACCAGCAGCGTGAAACGCTGGATATTGGCTGTGAAACGGCGGCAAAAGAGATGCTGTTCAACCCGGAGGCCTTCGTGCTGCATACCTCAAAGGCCGCGCCGCAGAGTGAAGAGTTACTTTCGGCGTGGAGCGAAGCGCTTAACCAGCAGTGTATCAACCTGGCGGTGCATCCGGCGCTGACGCTGGAAGAGAGCCTGTATGCCATCGGCATACTGCTTAGCAAAGCACAGCAGCATCTGGATAACGGCGAAAGCGATCCGGCGCTACTGGTCGACATGGGGGCGCAGTTGGCCACGCTGGCGGAACAGGGTGTACTGGCGCAGCAGTTTGCTATGTTGCCGCCCATCATTGAGAACCGTGCGGCGGAACTTAAAGAGATGGGGGCGATGCGCCTGAACCTGAATCTGCCGATGGTGGAGAAAATGGGAATGTCGCTGAAGCTGAGCGAACTGGCGATTATGCAGCCCGCACGTCTGGCAGAGCGTCAGCAGGCGCTGGATTCGGCATGGCCCACGATCGCGCTGTTTGACGAACAGCCGCATACGCTGCGCAATATCCTCATTTATCAGCTGTATAGCGATATTTTCCCCGGCGTAGGCTGCACCAATTACGGCGAAGCGCTGCTCGGCCTCGCGCGGCAGTTTTTCCACATCAAAATGCTGTGCGTCATTCGCGCCGAGCAGAAGGAACTGACCCAGGACGATGTCGCGCTGCTGGTAAGTGCGCTGCGCGGCTGGCAGCAGAAAAATCCGTTTGTCGCCGAAGCGGGGAATACGGCGGATTATAGTTTGCTGTGCGGGCTGTCGCTGCTGTAATTGTGAATGCAGCTGACCTGAAGATACCGCTTATATCAGCGGTATTTTTTCATCCTGTTTTTTTGATTATTATTTTTCATAAAATACTATGACCACTATTGATTGGAATATCATTGATAAAGTTATTTTTATCAATCTAGACAGGCGGAAAGATCGTCGGGTACGAATTGTAAAACATCTCAAAAAAATAGGTGTGCCTAAGGATAAGGTTTTCCGATTAGATGCGGTTGAGCATAGCCCTGGATATATTGGTTGCTCACTTTCGCACATTGCCGCTTTAGAAATGGCACAGCAAAACAAATGGCAAAGAGTGCTAATTCTTGAAGATGACTTCTCCTTCTCTGAGACGGAGGAAAATTTCGAAAATGTGAATCGTTATTTTAAAACACTTAATAATATTAGTTGGCATGTGGCTTTTTTAGCTGCTAATTATCAACAGGTGACACCATTAAAGAGTGTAGATTATCTTGTTAGAGTGGATAAAGCCTGGTGTGCATGTGCTTATATTGTCAACGCTTCTTATTATGACAAGTTGATTCATAATTATCGTTCAGGCGTTTTCGCATTACTACAGGGTGGAAGTAAGCAAGAATACGCTCTTGATGTGAACTGGCATTCCTGCATGCAAGAAGATTTATGGTTAGGTATATTTCCTAATAGTGGTTACCAGTTACCTGATAAAAGTGATATTGAAGAGGTTGAGGTTGATTATCAATCGCTGTTTAATAAACCGCTCCATCAGATAACAACTCCAGAACAATTCAATAACCCGACGACCGGGCCTATAAAAGTTGATTTTTATTTCCAGTGGCCATCGGGTTGGACTAATTTTGAGTCAGTCATTCAGGCTATGCTTAATAATCCAGCATTTGATTGTCAGGTAATTGTTGTTCCTTATCTTAATTGGCATGCGACAGATATCAATGGTGATATTCAACGAAAGATACTCAAAGATAGGTGTATAAAGTATGTTGGTTTTGAAGATTACTTATTAGAAAACCGCAGACCTGATGTCGTTTTTCTTCAGAATCCATACGATGAAGCCCGTCCTGAAGCCTTCCGAAGTGATTATCTTTATCGGCGTGGGGTGAAAATTGCTTATATTCCCTATGCACTAGATACTGGTATTGGCGAAGAAAGTATGATCTATCAGTACAATCTCTTATGCCAAAATATTGCAACTTGGGTATTTGCTCGCTCTCAGCGCCATAAAGATGAGTTCGCCGTTCAATGTCAGGCTGGTAATAAACACGTTTATGTTACAGGCCACCCTAAATTTGACTATTACGAGAGTCGTTATCAGTCAGTTGCGCGCATGGGAGAAAAAAATCAGGTGAAAACTTTTCTGTGGACAACTCATTTTGTCCTGCCTGGTGATGTTAAAATGTATACTACATTTAATATCTATTGTAATGTTTTTATTGAGTTGATGATGCGGGATGATATTCATCTCATTATTCGACCACATCCTTTATTCAAACAGTGGATTCATGAAGCCAGTCAGATTGCTCGCGACAATTACGAGCGATTGGTCAGAATTTCTGCGACCAGAAATAATGTAACTTGGGACTTTAGCCCAACTTATCAGGAATCGTTTGCTAAATCGGATGCACTTATTGCAGATGCGGGTTCCTTTTTACTTGAATATCTCCCGTCGAAAAAACCGATACTTTATTTAACTCACGAAAATTGTCACGGTTTGAATAAAACGGCTGATTTTATATATAAAAACTATGATGTTGCATGGCAGGAAGAAGATATCCATCGTTTTGTAAATAATGTGGTCAATAACCTGGATCCGATGAAATCAGCACGTGAGGTTATTTTACGTGAAGAGCTTTGTATTGATGATACAACAGCGGGAGAAAAAATTGCCAATATTATTCATAATTCATTACGTGGTGAAGGAAGTGTATGAATATTGTGGTTTCAGGATGATTATAATAATGGAAGGTCTCATTTAATGAAAAATATTGCCATAATTCTTTCTGGTGGTGTCGGTACCCGTTTCGGTCAAATTCAACCGAAACAGTTTTCTAAGTTGGCTGGAAAAGCGATTATCGAATATACGATTGATTGCTTTGAAAAATCGTCACATATTCATGAAATTATCGTTGTTTCACAAAGTGACTATAGCGAACTGATCTGGAATTACGTCCGGAAAAACAATTGGCAGAAAGTTAGCAAAGTTGTGCATGGGGGAAATGAAAGATTTTATTCTTCATACTCTGCTTTGCAATCAATTATAGATTATGATGAGGAATGTAAGGTATTATTTCATGATGCAGTTAGACCGTTGGTTGATGAGTCTATTATTCAGAAATGCATACAGGCATTAAATAATTTTAAGGCTGTTGATGTGGTTATTAATTCTGCCGACACTCTTGTCGAAGTACAGGATGACGGTTGCATTTCTAACATTCCTAATCGTTCCGTAATGCGTCGAGGGCAAACACCACAGGCATTTCATCTGGCAACGATACGTCAGGCTTATGAGAAAGCCATGATATCAGGTAAAGTTAATTTTACCTGCGATTGTAGCGTGCTTCGTGCAATGCTTCCTGCGATACGTGTAATGACTGTTGATGGGCATGAAGACAATATAAAAATCACACACCCTATTGATTTGTTTCTAGCAGAAAAATTATTACAGGAAAGAAGTCAGTCCTCTGCCAGTTCTCCGACAGATCTCAGTTTTTTACGGCATAAGAATATTGTGATCTTCGGTGGTTCGAGTGGCATTGGTCAAGAAATGATGAACATCGCAACTTTATATGGAGCTAAAGTTTATATTGCAAGTCGCTCTCATAATAATGTTGATGTGACTAATTTAAGTTGTGTAAAAAGTTATTTGAAAGATATCGTAGATGAGCATGGTGATATTGATTATGTTATCAATACTTCCGGTGTGCTCATTAAAAAACCGCTTGATAAATTAACAATGGAAGAAGTTTCCCTATTAGTTAATGTTAATTACCTCGGTGTTGTTAATGTCGCAATAGCGGCAAAAGACACGCTTGCTCGTAAAAATGGTATGTTACTTAATTTTGCTTCTAGTTCATATACGCGTGGAAGAGCTTTTTACGCTTTATATTCCTCAGCAAAAGCAGCTGTCGTGAATTTAACGCAAGCATTATCGGAAGAATGGATTCAGGAGAGTGTACGTGTCAATTGTATAAATCCAGAGCGCACCGCAACTCCAATGCGGAAATCAAATTTTGGCCTGGAGCCAATTGATACACTATTGACACCAAGAGATGTCGCCTCAAAAAGTCTTGCTGTTTTAGCAATGCAAAGCACAGGTGTGGTTATTGATATCAAAAAAGATGGCTTGAAAGGTTAATTTCATGATTCATGATCGCATTTTTCTACCAAACGATAATTTTCCGGTGCATTATCGCTTTAAAACGGCAGAACGGGATTGTAAGCATTTATTAATCGTTATGTCGGGATTCAATGTACCGGATCCGACAGTCTATGACTTTGAAAATGTATTATTACATTGCGATTCTCATATTTTATGGATTAAAGATGATTTTGATAAGTTACCTGCTTACTATCTTTGTAATAATATGTCCTTTGATATTGAGGAGAACGTTAGTAGTCTGATTTTAGGGGTGATAGATTTTCTTAAATGCACAAGCTCGTCGATTATTGGTGCTTCAAAAGGCGGTAGTATGGCGATGTATTACGGCATTAAGCATAATATTAATAATATTATTTCTATAGTGCCCCAATTTAACATTGGGAGCTATGTTTGTGAGGGGGGTTATTGGGAGGATATTGGTAAAGTCATGATGGGGGAATTCCGTAGTGAACACATTGATATTCTTAACAATAAATTGTCTGGAATAATTCGCAGTGCCAAAAAAAAGGATGGGAATATATACTTATTTTCATCCCCTGACGACCATCAGTATCCGGTTGAAATACTCCAAAATTTAGATGGGTTTAAAGATTATAAGAACTTTAATTTCATTTTAAGTAAATCAAAAATGATTACTCAGCATAATGAAGTTGCCAATTATAACATAAAGTTAATATTGTCATTAATATACCAATTTGAACATGGCATTGCACCGCTATGGGGTATTATACATAATGGTGAAGCTTGGAGTTAATCATGAAAATATTATACCTGGCAAGTTATTTGCCAGGATGAAATGTTTGTTAACCCTACCCCTGCTGATACAACCAATTCTCCGGCTCACTGGTATTCAGCAAATTACCCAGAATATCTTGCTGCATACTCATCAACGCCCCGTTGTAGTCGTTGGCGATCCGGCAATCAGCAGCCTGCTGCTGAAGGCTTTGCCAGAGGGCGGAAACAGAAGGCTGATGGGCGGCGGGCAGGCGGGCGATCAGCGTTTTCAGGCCTTCGGTGCTCGGGTCAATCCCTAACTGGCCGAGAATCTGGTAGCGCTGCTGGCTGCTTTGCGACAGCTGCTGGTACAGCGCCATAATCTGCTCGTTGATGACGTCGAGCGACGCGGCGTCGCGGGCAACAATGTGGTGGCGCTGCTTTTCAAGTAGTGCGGTCAGGGCATGATAGCGTTTACGGTCTTCGGTCATGTCCTGAATCAGTGCTTTAACGCGTTGGGCTGCGTTAGTCATAAATTACCTCTGAAAATACTTCTGCATCGCATCGGTCAGCGAATCAATATTGACGCTGATTTTGCCGCTGCTGATGGCTTCTTTCATTTCGGCGACGCGCGCCATGTCGACTTCTGGCAGCGTGCTCAGCTGCGTTTGCGCATCGCCCAGAACCGGATCAATCGCGGCGCTGCGCGTCACGCTGGTGCCTTCCTGAGCCACGGTGCGGGTCTGCTCCGCGCTGCTGGCTTTATTGATTGCGGTGGTCAGGTTGTACTGTGGTGCGGTTACTTTCATCGCTGCGCCCTCGTTCTCATTGTTTATGGTGGTGGCGTATGAACCTTGCCCTGCGGAAGTCGGACTTCCTGTGCCGTTGTCAGTAAAGAGCGGCAGTTAAGGAAGATAACTTAAACGTTGCGGGAAGTTTTTTAATTCCCGCTGGCGTACACCATGTTTACCACGCCGATGTCGGCGACAATGGCGCTGACCACGCGACCGCTACTCTCGTTTTTCACCTTAATAATCTCGCCCTTACGCCCCTTTTTCATGGCTTCGCCCATGGTACGGGCCTCGACGCCATTTTGTTCAGCCACCATCAGCACTCGCTGGCCACGTTCAACCAGCAGCGGTGACTCCAGTTGGTTGAGCGTAATCGGCTGGCGGTCGCGCACGCGGCGCTTCACGGTCAGGCCGATAACCTCTGCCGGATCGGTCAGGTAGTCGCCACGCGTGTTGCTGATGTTGAGTTTTTTAATGGTGAGGTTGTCGGCGGAAATCTGCTGGCCGCGTTCGAGGGTGCTGTCGGCCACGACGACCGGCAGATAGATATCCGGTTTGACGGTGACCGCGATATCCCAGCCGTTGGCATCCGCACAGCGCACATCAAAACGTAGACGGTTGAGATCGAGACGGTCGCCGCCGGGGATCGACACGGCAGGTTCCTGGCTGCAGGTCGCGTACTGCGAGGCTTCGGAGGGAATAAACAGGTTCATTTTCGCCTGATATTCCGGCCACCGGCGGCGTTTCGCTTCCTGGCGAACAATATCAGCCGCGTGGAGCTGGACGGCGACATAGATTTGCTTACGGGCGCTGGTCGGGCGCTCAGCGGCGGACGCGGGAATCGCGGCGGAGATAGCGAGCAGGAAAAGGCCGGTGAGGAAGCGGAAATCCCGTTTCACACTGGCGCGAAAAAAATGAACAAAAACATTATAAATCATGTAATTAAAACCTTGGCATGAATATTGCTATACGAGTGAGCAGATCATGCAGGTTTTAGCATCACGAGGGTGTGAATTGTGAGTATTACTTTTGACAAAGCATTGGGCGTTCATCCACAGGCTGTAGCACTTCGACTTTCCCGAGCAGAGCTGCTTTCAGCCAATCTGGCAAACGTTGATACCCCCAACTTCCAGGCTAAAGATATTGATTTTGCCTCCGAGATGCAACGCTCACGGTCGAGTTTTTCCACGCAGACGTCAGCGCAGGAGATGTATCGCGTGCCCTATCAACCCTCTTCAGACGGCAACACCGTCTCGTTGAACGTTGAGCAGGCCGAGTTTGCGAAAAACACCCAGGACTACCAAATGAGCCTGGCCTTTTTAAACATGAAGTTCACTGGTCTCAAGCAGGCCATTGAAGGCAAGTAATCCAACGCAGGTAACCACGCAATATGGCTTTTTCGGATATCTATCGCGTTTCGGGGTCGGCGATGACGGCGCAAACCGTTCGTCTTAACACCATCGCCAGTAACCTCGCCAACGCGGAAACCGCCTCCGCCACCGAAGACGGCACCTATAAAGCGCGTCGTCCGGTGTTTGCTGCGGTTTATCAAAACGATGAGTTGATGCACAGCCGCGCGCTCACCGGCGCGCGCGTGCAGGTGATGGACGTCATTGAAACGGGCAACGCGGTGCAGCGCTACGAGCCGCACAACCCGATGGCAAGCGACGACGGCTACGTCTACTACCCGGACGTCAACGTGGTGGAAGAGATGGCGGACATGATGTCAGCGTCACGTGGGTTTGAAACCAACGTCGACGTACTTAACAGCGTAAAAAGCATGCAGCAAAGCCTGCTGCGACTTGGGGAAGTATAAGCATGAACGTTGATAACTCTTACGCCAATAGCCGGGCTTCCAGCTCCACGGATGGTATTACCAGCAACAGCACCGCCTCCGGCATGAACACCATGTTTATGCAGCTGTTGGTGGCGCAGATCCAGAACCAGGATCCGCTCAACCCAACCGACGGGACCGAGTACGTCAGCCAGCTGGCGCAGCTGACCCAGGTGCAGTCGATGGAAACCATGTCGCAGCTGATGGCCAACAGCTCTGTGCTGATGGACAACCTGCAAACCCTCACCACCGGCAACCTGGTCGGGCAGCACGTGATGGTACAGACCAGTTCAATCGAGAGCGACGGTGAAACCGTGCTCGATGGTCGTCTGACGCTGGAGCACGCGGCCAACGTGGTGACGGTGATTGTCAAAGATTCCGCTGGCGTCGAGCACAAAATCGAGCTGGGCAAACAGGAAGCCGGACAGGTGGATTTCAACATCGATCCGGAAGAACTCGGCCTGAGCGAAGGGAAATATACCCTGAGCGTGGTGACCGATACCGGCGAAGAGAACGTGCCGGTTGAAATCGGCGGCGTGGTGAACAACGTGCGTATCCCGCTCGACGGCAGCTCGACCGTACTGAACATCAACGGTCTGGGTGAAATCGCCTACAACAATATTACCCAGTTTGGTAACACCTCTAAGAACAAAGCCTGAAGTGAATCAGGCAGTTAATTAAACAGGAACGATTATGAGCTTTAGTATTGCAACTTCCGGTCTGAATGCCGTTACCGAACAGCTGAACGCTATCTCGAACAACATTGCCAACTCCGGCACCGTGGGCTTCAAGTCTGGCCGCGCTGAGTTCTCCGCGCTGTATGCGGAAAGCCAGCCGCTGGGCGTCGGCGTTTCAGCGGTAACCCAGAGCATTACCAAAGGGGGAAGCATCTCTTCCACCGGCACCGCGCTGGATCTGGCGATTAACGGCAACGGTTTCTTTATGGTTCGCGATAGCGCGGGTACCACTGCTTACACCCGTGCGGGTTACTTCGGCACCGATAGCGCCGGTAACCTGGTCAATAACCTGGGCATGTACCTGCAAGGGTATCCGGTTGATGCCAACGGTACGCTACAGGTGGGGACCATCAGCAACCTGACCATCAGCAGCGGTTCTATTCCGGCGAAAGCGACCGAGAGCATCGACTTTACCGCGAACCTGGATGCGCGCGCGGAAGTCCCGGCGACCTCGCCGTTCGACCCGAAAGACAACACCTCTTACAACAACTCCTACACGACTCAGGTTTATGACTCTCTGGGCCGCGAACACACGCTGAACCAGTATTTTGTGAAGACCGGTGAAAATGAGTGGGAAGTGCATTACTACATGGACGATAAGCCGGTGACCAATGGCGGCGTCGATCAGGTGCAGAAGCTGACCTTCAATAGCCAGGGCATCCTCACCAATCCAAGTGGTTCCGTTCCGCTGACAGCAGACATCGCGGGCGCTGAATCCATCACTATCGACATGAGCTACAACGGCACCTCCCAGTACGGCTCCGATTTCTCCGTCAGCAAAAACAAAGGCGACGGCTACGCCTCCGGTGAACGTACCGGCCAGGCGATCGATGAAGACGGCAGCGTGTACGCCACCTTCTCCAACGGTGAACGCCTGCTGCAGGGCCAGCTGGTACTGGCGAACTTCACCAACCCGAACGGTCTGCAGTCGCAGGACGGCACCACCTGGGCGCAAACCGCCAGCTCCGGCGCGCCGCTGACCGGTACGCCGGGTTCCGGCCTGCTGGGTTCTATCGTTTCCGGTGCACTGGAGTCGTCCAACGTCGATCTGACCTCCGAGCTGGTGGGCCTGATGACCGCGCAGCGTAACTACCAGGCGAACACCAAAGTTATCAGCACCAACGACAGCATGATGAGCGCGCTGTTCCAGGCGGTGTAATCGATGGATCGCTTACTTTTCACCGCGGTGAGCGGCGCGTCGCGCAGCCTGTCGCAGCAGGAGATCCACGCGAACAACCTGGCCAACGTCAACACTCAGGGCTTCCGCAGCGATCTCGACAACGCGTTGACCCAACAGGTGAGCGGCGAGGGCTATGCCACCCGCTACCTGGCGCAGCCCACTCAGGGCGGCGTCGATTTAGCGCCAGGCGCGGTACGGGAAACCGGCCGCGATCTGGACATTGCCGTAAAAGGCGATGGGTTGATTGCGCTGCGCAGCGGCAACCGTGAGGTCTATACCCGCAACGGCCAGATTGATATCAATGCCGAAGGGGAGCTGTCGATCAACGGGCTGCCGCTGGAAGGCGATAACGGCCCTATCGTGCTGCCGCCGTACTCGTCGGTCTCCATCGCTGAAGATGGGGTGATCACCATCGTGCCGGATGACGGCGACATTGCCGCGCCGATGGATATCGACCGCGTGAAACTGGTGAACATTCCTGCCAGTGCGCTGAGCAAAAACGACGCGGGTTTCCTGGTAAGCAACGCAGCGTTTACCCCACGCGATGAAGACGTGACGGTGGCCGCTGGGCATCTGGAAGCGGCCAACGTGTCGGCCATCGGCGAAATGGTCTCCAGTATTGCGCTCAACCGTCAGTTTGAAGCGCAGATCAAGATGATGAAAGCCGCAGAAGATCTCGCCACCGCAGGCAACCGCCTGATTCGCGGCACTTAAGAATACGATTAAGGAATACCAATGAATCCTGCTTTATGGATCAGCAAAACGGGGTTAGCGGCGCAAGACGCCCGCATGACCACCATTTCGAACAACCTGGCGAACGTTAACACCACCAGTTTTAAACGCGACCGCGCGATGTTTGCCGATCTGTTCTATCAGAATCAGCGCACGCCGGGCGGCCAGCTGGATCAGAACAACGTATCTCCGACCGGCATCCAGTACGGGACCGGCGTTAAGGTCGTTGGAACGCAGAAAGAGTTCACCGTCGGCAGCATCCAGAATACCGGGCAGAGCCTTGATGTGGCGATCTCCGGTCAGGGTTTCTTCCAGGTCGAAACCGCCAATGGTGATATCGCCTACACCCGCGCCGGCAACCTGCAGAAAACGCCGGAAGGCGTGCTGACCAATGCCCAGGGCCTGCCGCTGATCCCGCAGATTGAGCTGCCGGACAACGTCAAAGACCTGCAGATTGGTAAAGACGGCACGATTACCGCCACCGTGGCGGGCGAGGCCGATCCGGTTGAGCTGGGTCAGTTGACGCTGGTGAACTTCGTCAATCCGGCCGGTCTGGAAGCCATCGGCGGCAACCTGTACCTCGAAACCGCGGCCAGCGGCCAGGCGGTAGAAGGCGTACCGGGTGAAGAGGCGTTTGGCCAGCTGGAACAAGGGTCGCTCGAAGGCTCTAACGTACAGGTCGTTGAGGAAATGGTCGATATGATCACCGTTCAGCGCGCCTATGAAATGAACGCCAAAATGGTCTCTGCCGCCGACGACATGCTGAAGTTTGTCACGCAGTCGATGTAACGGTAGGGCAGTGAAGTGAAAGAGATGAAAAAGCAGGTAGCAGTCGTTTTGCTGGCGCTGATGCTGTCGGGCTGTGAAAGCCCGGCGCTGCTGGTGCAAAAAGACGACGCGGCGTATGCGCCGCCGGAAGATTTCGCCATGCCGGAAACCCCGGTACGCGGCGGTGGAGTGTACAACAGCGGCTATAACTGGTCGCTGATTCAGGACCGTCGCGCCTACCGCGTGGGCGATATTCTGACCGTCAAGCTGGATGAATCCACGCAGGCCAGCAAGCAGGCGCGGACCAATTTCGGCAAGAAGAACGATGTCTCGCTGGGCATCCCAGAGGCCTTCGGTCATTCGGTGGATAAGCTGTCCGGCTCGGTTGACGGCAGCCGTAACTTCAACGGCAGCGCCACGTCGCAACAGCAAAACAGCCTGCGCGGGGCAATCACCGTCGCGGTATTTAAGGTGCTGCCTAACGGCGTGCTGGCGATTCGCGGCGAGAAATGGCTCACCCTCAACCAGGGCGATGAGTATATGCGCGTGACCGGGCTGGTGCGTGCCGATGATATCGAGCGCGATAACTCCGTATCGTCACAGCGTATTGCCAACGCCCGCATCTCTTACGCCGGGCGCGGCGCGCTCAGCGATTCGAACGCCGCGGGCTGGCTGGTTCGCTTCTTTAACCACCCGCTGTTCCCGATGTGATGGAGGCCATGATGCTTAAACGGATACTGTTTTTCCTGTGCCTCTTCAGCGTGTCTGCCGTGGCCCAGCCGCTGCGTGACGTGGTGGATATTCAGGGGGTGCGTGGTAACCAACTGATTGGCTACAGCCTGGTGGTTGGCCTTGACGGCACCGGCGATAAAAACCAGGTGAAGTTCACCAGCCAATCGGTCACCAATATGCTGCGCCAGTTTGGCGTGCAGCTGCCGGCCAAAATCGACCCGAAGGTTAAAAACGTGGCGGCGGTGGCGATCAGCGCCACGCTGCCGCCGGGCTACTCGCTGGGTCAGAGCATTGATGTCACCGTTTCGTCCATTGGCGATGCCAAAAGCCTGCGTGGCGGTACGCTGCTGCTGACCCAGCTGCGCGGTGCTGACGGTGAAGTCTATGCGCTGGCGCAGGGCAACGTAGTGGTTGGCGGCGTTAAGGCCGAAGGCAACAGCGGCTCAAGCGTGACCATCAACACGCCGACCGTGGGTCGTGTGCCGAACGGCGGCTCCGTTGAACGCGAGATCGCCAGCGACTTCCAGCAGGAACCGATGGTGATGCTTAACCTCAAACGGCCAAGCTTTAAAACCGCCAACACCGTTGCCGTGGCGCTGAACAACGCTTTTGGCGCGGGGACGGCGACTGCGCAGAGCGCCACCAATGTGGCGGTGCGAGCGCCAATGGGCGCCGGCGCGCGCGTGGCCTTTATGTCGGCGCTGGAAGACGTGCAGATTAACGCCGGCAAGCAGCCGCCGCGCGTGGTGTTTAACGCGCGCACCGGCACCGTAGTGATTGGCGACGGCGTGATTGTGCGCGCCGCGGCGGTCTCCCACGGCAATCTGACCGTGACTATCCGCGAGTCGTCCAACGTCAGCCAGCCAAACGCCTTTGGTCGCGGCCAGACGGTAGTGACGCCGGAGAGCGACGTCAGCGTGAACCGCGGTCGCGGCCAGATGGTGACGATCGCCGCGGGCACCAGCCTGCGCAGCATCGTGAACACCCTGAACAGTCTGGGCGCCGCGCCGGACGATACCATGGCCATTCTTCAGGCGCTGCACGAAGCAGGCGCGCTGGATGCTGAACTGGTGGTGATGTAATGCTGGATGCGATTAACCGACAAACCGCGATTCTGCCCGGCGATATGACCGGGCAGGTCAAGCCGCAGAATCTGGAACAGGCTGCCGAGCAGTTTGAAGCGCTGATGCTGAAATCGATGCTGTCGCAGATGCGCAAAGCGTCGGATGTGCTGGGGGAAGATAACCCGTTCAACAGCAAGCAGCAGCGAATGATGCGTGATTTTTATGATGACAAGATGGCGTCCGAGCTGGCTTCACAGCGCAGCACCGGCATCGCGCAGATGATCATCAACCAGCTGTCGCCTCAGACGACGGCGTCGCTTAAGAATGGGGCGGAAGCGGCCGCTTTACATGGACAACCGCAAGAACTTAAAACGCCCGTCGTTCCCGTAACCCGAAGGGCAGGAGTAAGCCATGAGTATGATTAATATCGCCTTCAGTGGTCTGCAGGCAGCCCAGCTGGGCATGAACGTCACGTCGATGAATACGGCCAACTACCTGACCTCCGGCTACAGCCGTCAGGGGATCATCCAGAGCGCCGTTGGCCCGATGGGCGAAGCCGGGATTTCGCCGGGCAGCGGCGTGCAGGTGGATAGCATCCGCCGTATCTCCAGTCAGTATCTGGTGAATCAGGTGTGGCAGACCAACACCAAGTCCAACTACTACAGCATGGGCAACCAGTACATCAGCGCACTGGAGAAGGTGATCGGCACCGACTCAACCAGCATCGGTACCGGGCTTGATGATTTTGTCAGCGCCCTGAGCGAGTTGACCCAGGAGCCAGAATCACAGGCGCGGCGTCAGCAGCTGCTGAACCAGGCCAACACGCTGGCTACCCGCTTCAATAGCATGAACAACTTTGTCACCAGCCAGAAAGAGTCCATTACGACTCAGCGCGGGGCGATGGTTGATCAGATCAACACCCTGAGCGGCGGCATTGCCGACTACAACAAGAAAATTGTTGAGATGGACGCCACCGGTGGCAACAGCAGCACGCTCCGCGACGCGCGCGACGAGCTGGTAAAGCAGCTCAGTTCGCTGGCAGAGGTCAAGGTTAGCGATGACAGCAGCGGCTATACCGTTTCGCTGAGCAACGGCCAGCCGCTAGTCAGCGGTAAAACCGCCGGGCAACTGAGCGTGGGCACGGACGGCAACGGGAATTCGACGTTAACCCTGAAGTTCTCCACCAGTGAGTTTTCGCTCAACCCGTCCGCCGGCGGTCAGCTGGGCGCGCTGTACGATTATGAAGTGGGGACGCTCAAGCAGATGGGCGACGCTATTCAGGGCATGGCGCAGGCGGTGGCGGACATGTTCAACGATCAGCTGGCGAAAGGCTATGACCTGAACGGCGATGCGGGAAAACCGCTGTTCACCTTCGATCCGTCCAACCCGGCGGGCATATTGCAGGTTAACGATCTCGAGCCGGAAGAGCTGGCCCTGTCCAGCGATCCCGACGAACCGGGCAACGGCGATAACCTGAACCTGCTGATCGAGCTGAAAAACCAGAAAACCAATATCCCTGGCCTCGGCAACATGAGCCTCAACGAAGGGGCGGCGGCGATTATCTCCACGATTGGTATTGCCAGTAAACAGAGTAAAACCGAAATGGACGCGGCGGTGTCCGTCAGCGAGCAGGCGCAAGAGCAGCGGGATAACCTGAGCGCGGTTAACCAGGACGAAGAGGCGATTAACCTGCAAATTTACATGCAGTCCTATCAGGCGAACATGAAAGTGATTGCTGCTGGAAACCAGGTCTTCAGCGATTTGCTGGGCATTTTTTAAGCGTCATCAGGAGTATTAAGCTATGCGTATTAGTGGTCTTCATAACTCAAACGCGATGCTGGCGCAGCTTGGCGCCAACAGCAGCCGCGTCTCCAAGCTGATGGAACAGCTGTCGACGCAAAAGCGTGTTAACGTGCCGTCGGACGATCCGGTAACGGCCAGCCGCCTGGTGCAGCTGAACCGTGAACAGTCGGCAATTAAACAGTACCAAAGCAACATCACCAGCCTGAGCGGTAAGCTGTCGGTGCAGGAATCGCATATTACGGCGATGAGCAACCAGGTGCTGGCGGTGAGCGATAAGCTTAAGCTGGCCAACAACAGCACCCTGAGCCAGAAAGATTTGGCGAGCTACGGCGCGGAGCTGGGGTCGATGCTGGACTCGCTGGTCGCCTCGATGAACAGTAAGAACGAGAGCGGCAGCTATCTGTTCTCTGGCACTAAGACCAACACCAAAGCGGTCGAACTGGTGGACGGTCAGTACGTGTATGGCGGTAACGATAACTCGCGTGAAACCATCGTAGCCAACGGCGTGTCGATTACCGAAAACACCAATGTCGCGCAGGCGTTCTCTGGTTCGGGCAACGATCTTGATATGCTGAACAAGCTGAAAGAACTCAGCGAGAAGATGCAGGATCCGAATCTGAGCTATGCGGATTATCAGGACGACATCTCCGCGATGATCGACATGACCCAGACCACCAGCGATAGCCTGGGCGCACTGTTTACCGATCTCGGTGGCCGTCAGAATCGCCTGACGCTGATTGACGATGCGCACACTGACGTGAGCCTGTCGAACTCGCTGGTCGAAACCGACCTCAACTCGGCAGACTCCGCGACCACCACCATCAATTTACAGCTGTACATGACCTCAATGCAGATCACCAATAAGGCCTACAGTATGGTCAGTCAGCTCAATCTCTTCAGTATGTTGTAATTGGTTATGCAAGTTGGTTTAAAAACAGGCTCTCTGACCACCTCCGCCCCGGCAAATGCCGGGCGCGGTTCCATTGGCGCTCCTCAGACCGTGGGGCGCGTTAACGCCCCTGATACGGTCACCAACCGCAGCGCGTTTCCGGAAGCGGCGCTGCTTTCGCGGCGCCCGATGCGCTATAACGTGCAGCTCAATCAGCAGCTGACCGCGGTGCAGCAGGCCGACAGCTACCTGGCGAAGACGGAAACGCAGCTGTTGCAGCTGCGTCAGTCCGCCACTCGCGGCGGTGATGCCAGCGCCCAAACTCAGGCGCTGCAAAAGCATCTCGCGCGCCGCACGCAGCTCTCCGGCGGGACGGTCGATCGTCATCTGACGGCGTCGCTGGAACAAAAAAGTACGGTGAATTTTACCCTGCCGGGCAGCGAGAAATTGCTGAGCCAGCCTGGGGGCGAAACGCTGGTCTTCTCGTTGGGCGGTCGTCAGCGTGAGATGGCGGCCGTGGTGTTACCGGAAGAGGCGACGCCGCGTCAGACGCTACTCAAGCTGAACGTCGGCTTAGGGCGTTTAGGGATTCACGCCGCGCAGGCGGGCGGTGGAAAGCTGATCTTTAGCGTCGACGAAAGCCGCTGGGATCGTGTGAGCCAACAGCTTACCGTACGCGGTGAAGGCCAGCATTATCCCGCTGACGCTTTCACGCTACTGGCACCGCAGGCGGAAAGCGCCAGCAGTGATGAAGTGCTGGCGCTGTCGACGCGTCGGGAACGAGAAGGGCAGATGAAGCTGCAAACCACTCTCGATCACATCACCAGCCAGCGCAGCAGGCTGCGTCAGCAGCAGGAGCGAGTCAGTTCGCGTATCAACGATATGGCGACAGTCTATAGTCCACAGCAGGCGCTGGAGACTTCGCGCGGTTTGAGCGAAGCGCTGGCACGCAGCGGCAGCAGCTATAGCGCGCTCTCACAGGCGCTGGGGACCCAGGCCAATGTGCATCTGAGCACGGTGAAAAACCTGCTGGGCTAATGAATGTAAAGGCCTACAATCGTAATGAACGTAGGCCTGATAAGCGCAGCGCCATCAGGCAGATGGCGCTATTTCGGCATTGGATACAGGAAAATCGAACCATTCTGCCCGACAACCAGCGATTGGTTGCTCAATGAGATCGGCTCCATCCAGTAGTTGGAGTACATCAACTGATCCACAAGCCCTTCAATCATCAACCCTCTTTGCTCTGAGCTGTAGTAGATGGGCGTCAGGTTAAAGTAAATCCGTCCCTGCTTTTTCTGCGTAGGGGTAAACTTCCCTTTCAGCACAAAGCGGTTGTCGTCAGGGTTGGTGATGTTTGCCATCAGAACGTTGCGCACGGTGTGCAGGTTGACGTTGTAAATCTCTTTACGCTGCGACATCAGATCGTAAAAACCCATCTGAAAGCCGCCCGTCACCGGGCCAGTTGGCAACGCCGATTCTGACGGCATCAGCTTCGCCGCCAGCAGCCCGCCCAACAGCGCCAGTATGACGACCAGCGCGATCAGCAGATTAATTGGCTTTGCATGTCGCCAGTTCATTGAGCTTTCTCCGGGTCTCTCGCAGGATTACGTTATTCAGCTGTACCGTATCGGTACGCCAGTGGTAAATCGCCATCGCCAGCTGCTTCTTGTCGCACTGGTTGCTCAGCATAAAGCTGTAGTTCAACGACGAGTTGTTGGTGTGGAAGTACACGTTCATCGTGGCAGACTGCATTTTGATTTGCTGGTTCAGCGCATACAGCGAGTCTTTTAACTTGCCGTAAAGATTGGCGGACATATACGCCGGATCCCCCATCGCTTCTACCGTGTAGAGGCGGATATTGCTGTAGACGCCGGGCTGGACCTCACGCGCAACCAGATGCTCTGCGCGCCCGCCGAATAAATACCAGCAGACACCTGCAGTGGCGGTAGCGGTCAATAAGATGACCAGCATAAACGCGAGCATGCCTGAGCGGCGCTGTTTTGGCGCGGCGACCACCGCAGCTTCCGCTACGGGTTGAATGTCGGCCGCTTTTTCGGCCACTTCAACGATGGCGTCAGTCTCTGGCTGCGGTGAGAGCAGATAGTCTTCCTGGACGTCACGCTCTTCTTCCGGGTCGCTGACCTCATCCTCGTCTTTTTCCACCACGCAGCAGTATTCGGCCTCCAGCAGGTAGCCTTTGCGCGGGATGGTTTTAATAATTCTCTGGTTTTTGCCGTCATCTTCCAGCGCGGTACGCAGCGCGTGGATAGCGTTTGGCAGGCTGTTATTGCCGATCACCCGGCGTTCCCACACCAGGTTGGTCAACTCTTCGCGGGTGAAGATTTTTCCCGCGTCCTGCACCAGGATATCCAGCAGCTTGAGCTGATACTCCCCGAGGCGTTTTCGTTCCCCGGTGGTGAGATGGAGAATGGATCCTGAGGTGACGTCAACCAGCCAGTTGTTTACGGAGCAATAGCGTTTATTCATTTATGCGTTATGGATTCAACCACCCCAGTAATATCGTGACAACCGCGCGGATACCCGAAAATCTCAGCGATTATCTGATTGAGTTGATAACTCCATTTAGAATTCTTAATGAATGCCGCGTGCCTGCGGGAAATTAAAAAGCGGACGTTATGTTCTTCTGTAAGAGGCGTGAGTTTGTTGAAACAACGGAAACGTTTTTGTCTGTAATACACCTCAACAGGAAGGAATCATTTTTTCCTGCGCCCTTTTTACGCGATAAAAGTGTGATGCGCAACAGGCTTTTTAGCAATAGTGGCGGCTAAAAGGGGGCTGATTTTGCTGAAAGTTAACAGCCATCGTTAAATAAAACTTATGTTAATTAAGTGATCTCTTGGTGAATTAAATGTGTTATTGGTGTGATCTAAATGCTGGTGAGTATTATTTGCGGGATGTGAGGTGGAAGGAGAAAAAATGGATTTAATTTTTTATTTTATTGTGTCGCTTTAAATCAGATTTGTTTTTATATGGCGGAAATACGAATGATGGTTTAGATATAATATGCCAGGGATTAATGTTACTAATTAAATATGGTGAGTGTAAAGAAAAGTCAGGGCTGAAAATAAAATTGGGATATTTTCAAAAATAGGCTACAGGTGCGCAAAAAACGAACTTGAATATGGGTTTAGTCTGGTAGTTGCGCAACAGATAAGGGATGAATGGAAGAGTTATCTCATTTTTTTGATTTTTTAATGGCTATGAAATCAATTAGTTATGATTTGTTTTGGTGAAAAAGCGAGCGATTGATATTTATCGATTTAATCTTTGTTCCCGCCGTGTCGTCTTGAGTTATTACAACATCTGAATCACCAGGACGAAAAAAGGAATCATTATGTCTCTTTCTATCTTTACTAGCGCTTCTTCCATGGCATCCACCAATGCTCTGAACAAATCCAACAACCTGCTGTCCACCGCGATGGAACGTCTGGGCACCGGTAAACGCATTAACTCCGCGGCTGACGATGCGGCTGGTCTGCAGATTGCTACCCGTCTGCAGGGCCAGACCAACGGTATGACCGTTGCACAGCGTAACATCTCTGACGCGACTGCGATGCTGCAGACTGCGGAAGGCGCGTTTGATGAAGTAAGCAACATTATGTACCGCATGAAAGACCTGGCAACCCAGGCAGCGAACGACACCAACAGCGCTGACGATCGTACGGCGATCGGTGCGGAAATGACTGAGCTGAAAAGCGAACTCAACAACATTATGAACAACACCAAATATGCGGGTGACAACCTGTTTGGTGCAAGCGGCAAACTGGCTGACACCATGAACTTCCAGATCGGTTCTTCCACCGATGAGAAACTGGCGGTCGACGTTTCCGGCGAGCTGGCTAAAATCGACGTATCTGGCGGTCTGTCAATCGACGTAAGTGATTTCGATAAGTCCCAGGCAACCATCTCTGGTCTGGAAGCGGCTATCGCTAACGTCGGTTCCATGCGTTCCGCTCTGGGTGCGAACATCAACCGTCTGGGCCACACTGCGGCTAACCTGGCGAACATGAAGGACAACACCGACCTGGCGCTGAGCAACATCCAGGATGCTGACTACGCGACCGAAGCGTCTACCATGACCCGTAACCAGCTGCTGGTACAGACCAGTATGTCCATGCTGAAAACCTCCAACAGCATGTCCAGCATGGTGACCTCTCTGCTGGGTTAATCCTTCACGGATTATTGCAGGAAAAAACACCGCTGTATGGCGGTGTTTTTGTATCCGACCCCTCCTTTCCCCTGCCGGAAAATGCGGAAATACCTGTTCCTGCCATTATTTAATTCATTGATAAATAACAACTTAAAAGTTGGCACGATAGTTGCTAAATCAATTGCATATCGATCGTGGCTTGCGTGCCTGGAGAACCTACTATGTCTGATTTTGACCCGAATACACTGGCCACCCAGCTGGCAGGCTATGACATTCTTGCGCTGCAAAACTCGATCACCAAGCAGACCACTACGTTACAGGCGCAGACTAAAGCGCTGGATTCGCTGCGCACGGCGCTAACCACCTTCCGCACCTCCATCACGGCGTTGAACTCCAGTTCCGCCAGCGTGTTGAAGAATGTCGCGACCATGAACCAGGAAGGTATCGCCACCATCACCGCCAGCGCCAGCGCGCGTAAAGGGACCTACAGCCTGAACGTCACCCAGCTGGCGACCGCCCAGCAGAAGACGTTTGAGGGAATGACAGACCAGTCCGTTAAAGACGCTACCGGTACGCTCAAAATCACCCTGGATGGCGAAGAGATCGAGATCGACATGGATGGCCTCAACAGCCTCTCTGATTTCGCCGCAGCGGTGAACAAGGCTGATTTCCCCAGCGCGTCCAGCTCCACCACCGCCACCACCGGCCAGAATGGTATTACCGCCTCGCTGATGCGCGTCAACGGGGAAGTGACGCTGATTTTTAACAGCGATCAGAGCGGCGCGAAGTACGACATCCAAATGGATACCAGCGGGATGACCAGCGGTGCGGAGATGTTCGACAAGCCGGAAATTATTACCGACGGCAAAGATGCCATCTTTACTCTGGGTGACTCCGATAAAAAATACTACAGCAGCTCCAACACCCTCGATGACCTGGTCGACGGCGTCTCCATCAAACTGACCAGCACCACCGAAACGGGTAAGCCACTGGTTATCTCTATTGATACCGACGTCACCGAAACCAAGAACCAGGTCCAGGCGTTCCTCGATGCCTACAACACCCTGCGCGACACCATTTCTGGCCTGACCGCGACCGGCAGTTCCAGCACTGACCGCGGCGCTTTTGCCGGCGATGCCAGTATTTCGACGTTAGGCACCGAACTCAGCAGCATGCTGCGCGGCACCTTTGGCGATCAGAACATGAGCAAGTTCGGCATCACCGCCGACAAAGACGGCAAATTCTCCTTCGATGCCGACAAGCTGGAAGAGCAGCTGAAAAACGACCCGCAGACCGTGGCGCAGTTCTTTAACGGCAATGACGGCCTGATTAAAGCGATGGATAAAACGCTGGATAAATATCTCAGCTCCACTACCGGCCTGCTGAAAGGGCGTCAGGATACCCTCGACCGTCAGCAGACTGATATCGACAACAAAACCGCAAAAATGGAAACGCGCTATGAGTCTTCGTACAACCGCTACCTCAAGCAGTTTACGCAGTTGCAGTCGCTCATGACGCAAATGAATAACACCACGAGTTTGTTTAGCTAATTTTCTAAGGGAACCCATCCTCAATGTACGGTAATGAGCAGGAAGGCTACGGCCTGTATCAACAATCCGATCTGGCGATTCAGGCGGCGGCAGCCAACCCGCACCAGCTGGTGCTGATGCTGTTCCGCGGCATGATGGATGAGCTGGTACGCGCCAAAAGCCACATTGCGGCGCGTCGCTATGAGCGTAAGGCACAGAGCATCAACAAGTGCATCGATATCCTCAATGCGCTGACCAGCTCGCTTGATTTTGACAAAGGCGGCGAGCTGGCGCTGAGCCTGGCGAATCTTTACGACTACTGCGTTTATCGTCTGTACGACGCCAGCAATAACCTCTCCATCGAGCAGATCGAAGAAGTGGAAGCGATCCTCGGCAACCTGCAGGACGGCTGGGAAAAAATGGGTCAGGCGGCATGAGTATGTTACATGCGATTCAGACGCTGACTCAGGCGCTACGTCAGGCGACGGAAGACCACAACTGGCCTTCCGTCGTCAATGTCGATGCCAAAATCGCCGAACTGCTGGCGGCTATCCAGGGAAAAAACCTGGCGGTGGCTGAGCGCCAGGCGCTGGATAACCTGAAAAAGGTGCACCAGCAGGCGCGCGATTACTGCCAGGGCCAGAGCGATATGCTGGCCGCCAAAATGAGCCTGGTGGCGCGTAACCGCGAAGGCGCAACAGCTTACGCCCAGTTTATGGACGATGAGGGGATGCGCTGATGGATATTCTGAACCTTTCACAGGGCGCGTTGAGCGGATCCGGCCTGCCGATGCAGGCCGAATCTATCGCCGGGCAGATGGGGCAAAACGGCGCCGCGCAAACACCAACCGCTTTCAGCGACGCATTGCTTAACGTCATTGACTCGATGATGACCGGGCAAACGCTCCCGAGCTCGCTGGCCGTGAGCGCGCATCCGGTCTCCATCGATGACAAAGACGACGATGCTGATCCGCAGCAGTTGAGCGGCGCGTTGTTGAAAGACGACTCTCAGCAGCAATTGCTCGAAACGCTGTTGATGACCAGTCAGATGCCGGTGCAGACCGCCAGCTATGTCAACGTGGCACAGCCCGTCGACGATGCGCTGATGGCGAATGCGCAGACATTGATGGCGCCGCAGGCGTTGACGATGGGTCTTGCGCCATCGCTGCAACAGCAGACGATGGCTGCGCCGAATCTTGCCGCTACGGAGACGGCGAGCAGCGTTCTGCCGAGCGCTCAGCCGGTTTCCCCGATGCTGATGACGGCGATGACGCCGGTCGCCGCGATGCCTGGGCAACCGTTAGACAGCAGCCACAGCGTCTCTCCGACGACCGTTACCACCGCTTCGCCGGTCACCACCACGCTGAAGATGGATCCTGAGCCTTCCCGCTGGAGCGAGCAGTTGCAAAGCGCACTTGGCGATCGTTTGCAGGTGCAGGTGAAGCAGCAGATCCAGCACGCCACTATCCGTCTCGATCCGCCGGATATGGGCAAAATCGATATCTCGATGCAGGTCGACAATGGCCGCGTACAGGTACAGATCAACGCCAGCCACGCCGAAGTTTATCGTGCGCTACAGCAGACCAGTAACGACCTTCGCCAGAGCCTGACAGAGCAAAACTTCGTGCAGGTGAACGTGCAGGTGTCTTCCCAATCCGGGGGACAGCAGCAGGGCAGAGGTCAACATTTCGCCGAGCAGCACAACGCCATTCAGGCGGGCGCGGAGCTGGCTGCCAACGTATCGGCTACCCAGGATTCCCGCAGCGATGACTCGGTACTCATGACGGTTTAAGACAAAGAAAAATATGAACGCAAAAACTCTCTCTTTCGGTCTCATTATCGCGCTCGTCACCGCCATGCTGGCGGCAGGTATGACGGTAGTTGGCACGCATTTGCTGCGCATGGATGAAGCCACTGGCAGCAGCTTCCTGTCGGGTATGTTCTCCAGCTCTGATAAAGGGTCCGTGGAGTTCGTGGAAATTAAAAACGTGGTGATCACCCTGAAAGGCAAAGGGCAATCCGAGCGCTATCTGCTGCTGGAGCTGAACCTGGCGACCAACGGCCCGGAAAATACCCGTAAAGCGCAGGACATGATCCCGGCGGTGCGCGGTGCGACGGTGAGTCTGCTCTCCGATCTGGACTATGACGAAGTGCGCGGCATGAGCGTTAACGTCCTGCACGACAAGCTGCAGGCCGCTTACGCGGCGCGCTTTAGCAGCCTGAAGATGGACGTGCCGTTTGACGACGTCATCATCAGCAAAATGGTCTTCCAGTGATAGATACGCCGCAATGGAAATGATGGACTTTATTGCGAGTGACACCCTGACGCCGGCAGACGAGGCGCGCTATGTCAGCGCGTATCTGCCGCTGGTTAATCGGGTGGTTAAACAGCTCTCATACCAGACCAGCAGCGTCATCGACCGCGAAGATATGGAGCAGATTGCCCTGATGGGTCTGCTCACCTCGCTGCGCCGCTACGGGCACCCGGACGAGCAGTTTGCCGCCTACGCCGTACAGCGTATTCGCGGCGCGGTGCTGGACGAACTGCGCTTACTGGACTGGCGTCCTCGCCGCCTGCGGCAGAAGACCCACAAACTGAATGACGGTATCCGCGAAATTGCGCGCCAACTCGGGCGGACGCCCAGCTTCGAGGATATTAACCGCCACCTGTCGATCACGGCGGAAGAGTACCAGGAATATTTATTGCTGGATTGCGCCAAAACGATAGAGAGCCTGGATGAGCTGTTAGGGAATGACGTTCACGCCGGGGCGCTGGATAGCCGACCGCTGGAAGACGAAGTCGTCGTCAGCCGGACGCTACGCAGCGCGCTGGCAGCGCTTGATGAGCGTGAACAGCTGATCCTGACGCTTTATTACCAGCATGAAATGAGTCTGAAAGAGATTGCCCTCGTCCTTGATTTAACCGAGGCCAGGGTCTGCCAGCTCAATAAAAAAATCGCCCAAAAAATTCAGTCTTTTTTCCAGAAGTGAAAGGTTTATGCAGAAATTCTTCGGTATCGTAATCATCATGGGATGCGTGGTTGGCGGCTTTCTTATGTCCGGCGGTCACCTCGCGTCGTTCTGGCAACCGGGTGAAATTATCATCATTCTGGGCGCCGGTATGGGGGCTATGGTCCTCGCTAACCCTCGCGCCGTCCTGTCTGAAATGTACCGCCAGTTCCGCGGCATTATGCGCAAAAACGAATACACCAACGAGTATCAACGCCAGCTGCTGATGCTGCTGTACGAACTGCTGGAACTGGTGCAGGACGGCGGTCTGAAGGTGCTGGATGAGCACATTGAAGCGCCGGAAAACAGCCCGCTGTTCCAGAAATACCCGCTGATGCTGCGTGACAAAGCGCTGGTGACGTTTATCTCCGATAACTTCCGCCTGATGGCGATGGGTAAGATCAACGAACACGAGCTGGAAGGCATCCTCGAGCAGGAGCTGGTGGCGATGGAAGAGAACCTGCTGCAGCCGTCACGTTCGTTGCAGCGTACCGCAGAAGCGATGCCGGGCTTCGGGATCTGTGCGGCGGTACTGGGGATCATCATCACCATGCAGTCGATCGACGGCTCTATCGCGGTGATCGGCGTGAAGGTTGCCGCCGCGCTGGTCGGTACCTTCCTCGGCGTCTTCTTCTGTTACTGCTTAATGGATCCGGTGGCGAACGCCATGGAACAGCGCACCAAAAAACAGCTGGCGGTGCTGGAGTGCGTACGTACGGTGCTGGTCAACCACGTTGCCGGTAAGCCGACGCTGCTGGCGGTGGATGCGGGCCGTAAGATGCTGCCGATGGACACCAAGCCGACCTTCGCCACGCTCGACGGTTGGGTTAACCAGATGATTGGTGAAGCCTGATGCGCGGGCGCAACAAAGAACATACCACCATCATCAAACGCTCCTCGCGCAAAAGCCATGATGCCTTTCATGGCGGCGCGTGGAAGGTCGCATTCGCTGACTTTACGCTGGCGATGATGGCGCTGTTTATGGTGCTGTGGATTATGGGCGCGGTGACGGAAGAAGAGCGTAAAGAAATCGTCTCGCTGCTCAACGGCGAGTCCATTTTTGAGGGCAACAATATCACGCCGGTGACGCAAAAAGAGGGTAACGGCGGACAGATCGCGCTGCTCGATAGCCGTCACGCGAAGCAAAAAGAGCTGCTCAAAGAGCAGGCGAAGAAAGACGCCGAGTTGGCGAAGCAGCTTAAGGGCACTGAAAGCCTCGGTGACGTGAACGCGCGTTCCAAAAATGAGATTGAAGATCTCGCGCGCATCATTATGAAAATCACCTCGGCCTACGACGCGCAGGCCAACCTGAAGATGGAGATTGTGCCGCAGGGGCTGCGCATCCTGGTGACTGACGATCAGAAGCGCGAAATGTTCCAGCGCAGCAGCGCCATCCTGACGCCGTTCTTTAAACGCCTGCTGACCGAATTTGCCCCCGAGCTGAACAAGATTGACAACAAAATCATTATTACCGGGCATACCGACGCCACCCGTTTCCGCGACCAGGTGCTCTACAACAACTGGAACCTCTCCGGCGAACGAGCGATGCAGGCGCGATCGGTACTGACCCGCAGCGGCCTTGAACCCGGCAAAATTTTGCAGGTAAGCGGCATGGCCGACCAGATGCTGTTGGACCCGGAACATCCGCTCAGTTCGGCTAACCGCCGCATCGAAATCATGGTGCTGACGCACTCGGCCAGTGAATCGCTGTATCAATTCTTTGGTCAGCACGGCGAGAAGGTGATCAAGCCGTTAGCCGACAAGCTCACTCAAAACCCATAGCCTGATTAACGTTGTGAAGAGTTTTATTTTTACCATCCCTTTTGTACCTGTTCGGGCCGCCTTTGCCCGTCAGGTACTCTTTTTTTTCCTCTTTTTGATGCTGCTGATGTCCGCAGGGTTCGTCAGCGCAAAGCCGCAGCCGGTGAAAGCGCCAGCGGCCAAAACCGACAGTGAAGCGCAAAAGCGCAAACAGAACCGCGCCCGCCTAATGGCGAAAGCGAAGAAACGCGCCGTTGTGGTTCCGCCCACGCCGGAGCAAAAACGCCGCGAACTGGCAAATCAGCAGGCCGAACGGGCGAAAAACCGTGAAATTCTGGCGATGCACACCCGCTGGCAGCCTGGAACGCTGGGCGGTTCAGAAGCGCTGTGGGATGAAGTCCAGGACGGGGCGGTCGCGGCGAAACGTCGGGCACCGAAGAACACCGCGAAGCTGCGTACGGTGATCCATCGGCTGGAAAGCCAACTCGGGAAGCCTTACCTGTGGGGCGGCAACAGCCCGACCGACGGCTTCGACTGTAGCGGACTAGTGTTCTACGCCTTCAATCATGTGCTGGACCGCAAGCTACCGCGCACCGCCAACGGCATGTATCGGGATAACGGCCTGAAGTCGATTCGCCAGAACAGCCTGAAGCAGGGCGACCTGGTCTTTTTCAACATTAACCAGCGTCCCGGCGCGGATCACGTTGGCGTATACCTGGGCGATGGGCGCTTTATTGAAGCCCCGCGTACTGGGTTAAAGATTCGTATCAGCCGGTTATCCGATGATTTCTGGCAATCACATTACCTTGGCGCACGCCGCGTCCTGTAGGGCGGCGTGACGCTGTTAAAACACCTTTAGTATTGAGAACGTGACCATGACCCGTATGAAATTCGCCATTGATGATGGCTCGACCAACGTAAAAATTAGCTGGATTGAGAACGGCACGCTGAAGACCGTGGTCTCGCCGAACTCCTTCCGTAAGGACTGGAAAAGCGCGGCGCTGCTGCGCGGACAGTCGGTGTACAACTACACCATCGGCACCACCAAATACACCTACGATGCGACCTCAGACAAAGCGTTATCCACCACGCACATCGACTATCAGTATGACGATCTCAATCTGCTGGCGGTGCATCACGCGCTGCTGCAGACCGGCATGACGCCGTGCGATGTTGAAGTGATCGTGACGCTGCCAATCACCCAGTACTACAACCCGGACGACTGCCAGCGTAACGAAAGCCGTATCGAAGCGAAGCGTCGCAATCTGATGCGCGATATCACCCTCAACAAGGGCGAGCTGTTCCGTATTGTGGATGTCCAGGTGATGCCGGAAAGCCTGCCGGCGGCGCTGTCTCATCTGCTGAACTCCAACGTCACCGAGTTCACCAAATCGCTGGTGGTCGACTGCGGCGGTACCACGCTGGACATGGGGGTGATCGTCGGTGAATTTGATGATGTCTCCGCGATTTATGGCAACAACGAAATCGGGGTGGCGATGGTCACTGACGCCACCCGTAAGCTGCTGGCGGCGGCTGACAGCGACTCCAGCTACCTGGTGGCGAACGAGCTTATCAAGCGCCGTCACGATATGGAGTTTGTGAAAAGCGTCATTAACGACGAATCGCGCATTGCGGAAATCCTTGAGCGTATTGAGATTAAAATTCAGGAACTCGGTGACCAGGTGGCCTACGAAGCGAAGAAATTCGCCAAAAACCCCAACCGCGTTTACCTGGTTGGCGGCGGCGCGCACCTGATTGAGAAAGCGGTACGTGAAACCTACGCCACGCTGGGCGACCGCGTGATTACCATCGATAACCCACAGAGCGCGCTGTCGCGCGAAATCTGCCTGTACCATGCGGACTCCAGCGTCGAAACCGTCGCCGCGCCGCATATGGCCGAGGTGGGTGACGATGAGTAACAGGCACATTCGCCGCGTTAATCTCTCGCTGCATTTGTCGCCGGAACACTCGCGCGCGGACCTGCGCGCGATGCTGCAACTTAAGAAGTGGCATCAGGAGCTGAGCCAGGCGGGCAGCAACTCTGGCGATGCCAATATGGAAATGCGCCGCTTCCACCGCAACGTTTACCTGGCCGGGCTGCAACTTCAGTTGCTGAACCCGCAGTTGTGTAGCCATGTTGCCGAGTCAATGGGCCGGGAAAAGCTGACGCTGGATGCGCTGTGCTGCGAGCTATCCGCGGCTTCGCTGCTGCCCGTGTCAGCCAGCCCGACTGCGGCGCCTGCGGCCGAGCAAGTTGCGCCAAGCGCGGATTTTAGCAAGCAACAGTTGCGCCAGATGCGCGCGCTGATGTCCGAAGCGCTCCAGCGCCAACCCGCGCCCGCCGCGCCGGACGACGGTGCACGCGAGGAACTGAGCCAGCTGCGCAGCGAAGTCGCGCAGTTGAAAACCTTGCTTAATCAGCAAAACCTGCTGCTGCAACAATTAAGGCTGTCTGGCCGCGCTGCTTCGCCTGCTGCCGAAGGCAGTAAAAACGGTGCGGCGGAAGAGGTCGACCTGAGCACCCTTGGCGCACCCGCGCAAAAAATGAAGCAAATCCGCCAGAAAGGCATTTTTTAAATGACGGGCGGTTTAAGTTGCCGCCGCTGCACGTCGCTTTTTCCGCACAATAATGAGAGATGAGGCTGGTATGGACAAAAGTGCGCATTATGTTGTTCGTTGCGTAGAGAACGCTAAATTCGATGTAGGTATCGATTTCGTTATTCAGCCTATCTTCGATTTATCCCGTTTTGCCTGTATTGGCGGTGAAGTGCTGGTGCGAGGCACCCATCGGCGTAACGTTGTCCCGCCGGTCGAGTTTATCCAGCACCTTGAAGAGAATGGCACCATCGTGGATATGGGCTACTACGTGATGGAAAAATCGCTGTCGTTTATTGCGCAAAAGCGGGCCGATGACCAGGAAGAATTCATGTACACGCTGAATATTTCCGCCGTGCAGCTGAACGATCCGGAGTTTGCCTACCATGCGCTGGGGATTGTGGAGACGCGGCATCTGCGGACGGCGCAGTTGGTATTTGAAATTACCTCCGGACAGGTTGCGCTCACTGAAGTCGCTCGGCAGAACCTCCAGACGTTACAGGATGACGGCATCAATATCGCCTGGGATGGTATCGGCACGCTGGCGGCGCTACAGGAGCGGCTGGCCTACTGGATTCCGGATTACATCAAGCTCGATCGCAGCTGTCTCGCGTGCGGCCAGCAGGACGAAACCGAGCAGATCCTCCAGCTGATTGCCCAGCATGACATCGATGTCATCATTGAAGGTGTTGAAAACTATACGCAAACTTCCAATATGCTGAAACAGGGCGTGAAGTTCGGGCAGGGCTATCTGTTTTCCCGACCGATCAGCAAAGAGAGTTTCCAGCGTGAATACATGCAGCACCAACAGGCGCAAACGCGAGCGTCTCACGCGCATCGGTAAGTGCGCCCTGCCAGATGGAATGAATGAGCAATGTACAAAAAATACGCCAGTAAAGCCGATCGCAAAAACTATGCGCTGGTCGGTCTGGTTTTTTTAGGTTCGGTCGTGCTGGCGCTCTGGCTCACGTTCTACATTGCGCAGCGACAGCTGAATGTTCAGCTGGCTCATCAGGCGATACCCATTCGCAATGCGGTGGAAAACCTGCTGGAAGAGACGCGGCGCGTCGCACGCGAAGCGCAGGGCTGGGTGGGCAAAACCTGTAACCGCCAGTTGGAAAGCCGCCTGAACGCGTTGCCGACGCGCGAAATGCGCATGCTGGTCATTAACCTGCTGGATGGCGATCGCATCACCTGCTCCTCACTGCTGGCCAATCAGGGCGCGCGGGTCGATCTGAGCGGCTTTAGCGCGCAGGGCGTGAAAATTGATGATTCCGTGGTGTCGGCGGGCATTCCGGTCTTTTCTCTCTACCAGCGCCTGGCCAACGGCGGCATCGTGGTGTCGGCTGACCTGCGCTACCTGTGGGGCATTATGGGCAACAGCAACCGCGATGAACGTTTCGCGCTGCTGGTAAATAACAAACTGCTGACACAGAACGGCATTCTGGTCGGTGAGCAGGCGAAACGTGGCGCGCAAGACTACCCGCAACGTCAGCCTGGCGGGCTGTATACGCTGGCCTGGCGCTCGCCGGATACCGCTGATATCTGGCAGGAGATTCTGGGCTCCTGGCTCTATATCCTGGTTATCCTTGTCCCGCCGCTGCTGCTAACGACGCTGGCCTGGTCATTGCTGACGCGTCGTCGCTCGCTCTATCAACATCTGGTGAATGCGGTGCATCAGGACCGTATTACGCCCTACTATCAGCCGATTATTTGCGCCCACAGCAACCGGGTGATCGGCGCGGAAATCCTCGCCCGCTGGGAACATCCGGAGATTGGTTTCGTGCCGCCGGATATTTTTATCCCGGTGGCGGAGAAAACGAACACCATTGGCCTGATGACGGAGAACCTGCTCAAACGGGTGCTTGCCGACTGCCAGCGGCCGGACTGTGTGCTACCGGACGGCTTTACCTTCAACGTCAACATCAGCCACGCGCACCTGGTTGCGGAAGATTTCAACGCCTTTACCAGCGAATTCGCCGCTCGGTTTAAACGGTTGCGTCAGCGCCTGACCTTCGAATTTACCGAGAACGAACAGATCAACTTCAATGATGATATTCTCAATAAAATCAAGGTGATTCGTGATAGCGGCATCGCCATTTCGTTAGATGATTTTGGCACCGGCTTCTCCAACCTGTCGTGGATAGCCAGCCTGAGCCCGGACAGCATTAAGATTGATCGTATGTTCATCAATCAGATTTCCCCTGATGCCTCCACGCCGCTCATTAACTGCGTCATCGACATGGCGAGGCAGATGGGTATTCAGACGGTCGCCGAGGGGGTTGAACATGACTATCAGGTGGCCTGGCTACAGGAAAACGAAATTGACTGTTTTCAGGGTTACTTCTATTCAAAACCCCTCACTTTTAGTGCATTTATCGACTATTTTCGTCACGATGTCATGACGCAGCACCTGAAAATGCCGCCGCTGCCGAAAGACACTTCTTTACAGCACTAGTCCAGGCGTCCCGCTAAGATAAACCACGTATTTTTACGAGGTGATCATGAGCGAATTTTTCCAACGCCGCCGCGTGTACCGCTGGCTACGCGAGATAGTCGTCCTGCTGGTGCTGGCCGCGGTACTGATGTGGGGCGTTGACCGCTTTCGCAGCCCGACGCTTCCGGACTCCTTTTCCGGCATGGCCGTACAGACCCTGGATGGACAAAACATCGACCTGGCCGCGCTTAGCGACACGCGGCCATTGCTGATCTACGTCTGGGCGACCTGGTGCAGCGTGTGCCGTTACACCACGCCATCGGTAGAGAAACTGGCGGCGCAGGGGGAAAACGTGGTGAGCATCGCGCTGCGTTCCGGCGATGATACCCGGCTGGCGCAGTGGATGCAGAAAAAGCAGCTCACCATGCCGGTGGTCAACGACGCGCGCGGCGAGCTGGCGCAGCGCTGGCAGGTGAGCGTCACGCCGACGATCATTATCGTCTCTCAAGGGCAGCCGGTCTCGGTCACCACCGGCTGGACCAGCTACTGGGGCATGAAAGCGCGCCTGTGGGCAAGCCGATAAACGAGTCCGGGTATTATTGCTTTATTGATAATAGTCTATTGCGATTTATACCATTTATGTAATGAGTCTGCGGTCGTATCCTTCTTCGCATCACGTTACCGAGCGTAACGCCTTAAACCGAACAGGATACGACCATGAAAAACCTTACCGCGATTTTTGCTGCTTCCCTTCTCTCTGTTGCTGCCTTTAGCGCCACGGCGCAAAGCGTGACGGCGACCGGGTCGACGCTGGACACCGCCGAAGCGGCGATTGCCCAGAAGGCCAAAGAGATGAACGCCTCTGACTACAAAATCACCAGCGCACGCATGGGCAACACCGTGACCATGAGCGCCGAACTGTACAAATAAGAGGGGGAAACAGAATGTTATTCGATCAATACACTCTGAACGGGCTGTCGCTGACCAACCGTATCGTGATGCCGCCGATGACGCGCTCTCGCGCCGGTGCCGGTGACGTCGCTACCGATATGATGGCTGAGTACTATGCACAACGGGCCAGCGCCGGGCTGATCATCAGCGAAGGCACCCAGATCAGCCAGCAGGGGCAAGGTTACGCCTGGACGCCAGGCATGTATTCCGAGGCGCAGATTGCAGGCTGGAAAAAAGTGACCTCCGCGGTGCATCAGGCGGGCGGTAAAATCTTCGCCCAGCTATGGCACGTGGGCCGCGTTTCCCACACGGTATTGCAGCCGAACGGCGCGCAGCCGGTCTCCTCTTCCGCCATTCAGGCCGAAGGCGTGAAGGTGTTTGTGGACGTGGAAGGCCGCGGCCCGGAGAGCGGCGTTGGCGCTATGGTGCAGCATGATATGCCGCGAGCGCTGCGCACCGATGAGATCCCGGCTATCGTTAACGACTATGCCCAGGCCGCGCGCAACGCCATTGCCGCCGGTTTCGACGGTATTGAGCTGCACGGCGCCAACGGCTATCTGATCAACCAGTTTATTGATTCACAGGCCAACCTGCGCGACGACGAATACGGCGGCTCGCTGCAAAATCGCCTGCGCTTTATGAAAGAGGTGGTGACTGCGGTGTCTGAGGCGATTGGGAAAGAGCGTGTCGGGATTCGTCTGGCGCCGCTGACCACGCTGATGGGTTCGCGTGATGACACGCCGGAAGCCACCTATCTGGCTGCGGCCAGCGTGCTGAATGAACTGGGTATCGCCTATATCCATATCGCTGAAGCCGACTGGGAAGATGCGCCGGTGATGCCTGCGGCCTTTAAAGAAGCGCTGCGTATTATCTTCCACGGCACGCTGATTTACTCCGGTAAATACACCAAAGCGCGTGCGGAAGAGGCGCTGACTAAAGGCTGGGCGGATTTGATTGGTTTTGGCCGTCCGTTTATCGCTAACCCGGATCTGCCGCATCGTCTGGAACATGATTTGCCGCTGAATGCGCCGGTGAAAGAGCAGTTCTTTGGCGGCGGTAAGGCGGGGTATGTGGATTATCCGACGGCGGGGTGACCCGAACGGCTTCAGGTATCAGTAGGTCACGTTGATCGTGACCGTGTCGTTATACGTCGCAGGACGGTAATTCGCGCTGGGAACGACGACATAGACGTACCGGTCGACCGCCTGACCGGTACCGGTGCCCGCCACCGTATTGGGGGCTAAACTCCCCCACGGCGTGCCGCTCACTCCCACGGTTGAATTTAGCTGGTATGGCACCTGATCGGGGCTGGTGGCGCTTTTCATCACGCCGCTGCCGGCGCTGTTGCCGTTGGACGGCGAAAGCCCTACGGTGTATGGCGTGGTGTTGGTGCAGGTCATCGTAAAGAAATTATTGCCGGTGATATTGGTTCGCGTGTGGGGTACCGAATCGAGCGTAATATTATTGGTGGCGTTGATTTTGCACTGTTTATTCACGCTGGCCGTGACGTTGAATGCCATGTTGCCGACCACCGTTGTGCCACAGGAAGAGTCCGTAACGAGCGGATCGGATTTCGCCGTAATGGTGGTGTTCGTCGTGGTGAAAGCATCCAGATAGCTGCCGGGTGCCGTTGTCGCCTGCCCTGCGGGAACAGCGGCGTAGAACGGAATCGTATGTGCCACGCCGAGATCAAGCAACCCCAACGAGTACTTCAGCACCGAATTGCTCGAGACGCCCTGATTGCCCCATACGTTTGTCCGTCCAGCGTCCGTATACAGCTGGTAGCTGAGCTGGTTGCTTCCTGAGGCCATTTTACGGGCATCGACGGGGGCCCCCGAACTGGTGGGATAAAGGTTAAAGCAGACGGTGGCGGCGTTGAGTACCTCCGTCAGGCCCTTGGTGCAGGTAAAGCGCAGCGTGCCGCTGGTGGTGCTGGCGCTGGCAAAGGGGTCGACCGTACCGAACGCCACGGTGGTGACCGTCGCCGTGCAGCTCAGCGCATGGCTTTTCATCGGGAAAAGACACAGCCCGGCAAGCAGTATCATCACTTTTAACCACATGGTTTCGCTCCTTATCGGCAGGTGATGGGCCCGATTTGCGGGATATCCCGCGCCGCTTGCGGGTAATCGAATTGGGCCTCGCACGCGCCTGCGTGGGTAGAAACGCGCAGCGTATTGTGTTCTTCCAACGTCTCGAAATAGACCATGCCATCAAAGCCCACTATCGCGTTCTGCCTGCGGTTGCCGTTCAGTACCGCCGATGACCCCTCCGGGATCACGCTTCCCTGGCTGTCTTTCAGCACGATAAGCGCCGAGCGAACGGGTTTAACGGTAAAGTTCACCAGCGTGCCGGAACGATCGGCGGGGATCGCCACGGCGTTGACCGGATCGACCCGCATGTTGGCGGGCAGATCCAGCGGATTAATGCTGATCTCATTTTTCTGATAGCTATTGAGGTTGGTCACCAGCAGCCTGCCGTGGCTGTCGCTGGTACCGATAGGGTTGTTTTGCAGAATAATCGGCACATCCGGGATGCCGTCGGTGGAGACCACCGCGAAGCCATTGTTGATGGTCTGTGCGGCAAACAACCCGCCGCCCATCAGCACGAGCGAGCCGTCGGCACCGGCATACGCGGATTGCTGACCGGACAACCGACTGTAGCCGCCATAAACGTTGCCATAACGTCCCAGATAGCCCAGCTCGCCCTGCGCATTTTGCTGGGAATCCAGCCGGTTAAGTGCCAGGTTCCAGCCCCAGCCGCCATCAGATGGCTGGGTCTGGCTGGCGTTGAGCGTATAGCTCATCTGGTCGTTGCTGCGCTGGACGGTGCTGCTGGCGCTGATGTTGTTTTCAAACGACACGCTGAGCATCAGATACAGGCTGCGATCGCGGCTGTTATCAATATTCTGATTGAGCCCAGCGTTAAGATAAACCCGTTCCGTCAATGACTTATACCAGTTAGCATTGGTGTAGCGCTGGGTTGATTCGCCGGGTGAGCGGAACTGCAAATAGCCGAGACTAAAGTTACCCAGCATATCGGTGTTATAGCCCACCACGGTGCTCTGGTTCAGCGAAGGCGGCGCTTCGCCGTAGCGGGTGGCGACGTCGTGATAGTCATTTACCGTCGCGATGGTGGCGGTGCTGAAGCTGAAACGTTCGTTGTTCCAGCGATAGCCGATGCTGTAGAGAAACCCCTGCTTTCCTGCGTCGGCGCTGACCGCCAGCGCGGTGGAAAGCGTGCCGCCGTGGCCACCGGGGATCCAGTCGCTGCTGAAGCCGACGTTCACCAGGTTTTCCGTGGCTTCGCCATGCGCGCCAGCGGTAAAGCTATTGCTAAAGCCGCGCCGCCAGGTGCCGCTAAACGCCGGGGTGCTGGCGTAGTCAAACGAGGTATAGCCGTAATTGTTGCGTACCACGCCCACTTCCGCCGACCATTCGGTCAACCCGCTACGCAAAAGCGATTGATCGTTATAGAAGGAGAAGCTCTGCACCGTGGTTTTGCCCAGCGCGTCGGTCATCGTCACCTGCGCGTTGCCCGCGCCGTTGATGGTCGGCAGGGTGTTGATCTCAAAGTTGCCCGACGGCACCTCCCCGTTGTAGTACTTCACGCCGTTCATATACAGCTCAACGCTGGAAGGCAGCGTCGCGGAGCCAAAAAAAGACGGCAGCGGCGTGGTTGGCGTGTAGGGCTGGAGGTTGTAATCGGTACCAATCTGTAGTCCGGCGATGCGGGTAGGGCGCGACCAGTTCAGCGAGCTGGTCAGCGTATCGCCAACGGTTACTGCCAGCACGTTTTCCGGAAACGATGAACGCCAGCTGGTATCCAGTCGGGTGATTCCATTATTCAGGCTATAGCCGCTGTTATCGCTGATATAGCGCGCAATTTGCGTGGAGCTGAGTACGCCCAGCGCGCTGAAGGCACGCAGTTCGGTATAGGCGCTGGCGTTGTTGTTTGACTCCTGTGAGGCATAAAGATCGTAGTTCAGCAGCAGCCCGCGCGCGGTGCTCGCTGTTGGGTTGGTGGCGCTTTGCTGGTTAAGCTGGGTGGTGCCCCTATCCAGCAGCGCGAGCGGTGCCGTCAGTGTCAGGCTTTGCAGCGCGGCGTTGTAGTGAACCTCCAGCTGTGGGATATCGCTCAGGCTGACCGGATCCGGTGTTTGCGGCGGCAGGCGAATGCCGATTCTGCGCAGGCTATCGGCGCTGGCATAGAGCTTATTGTGGTCATAGCCAAAGCGTGCCAGGCCAATCGGATTCTGGTTTAGGGTGACATCCAGATACAGTTCGATCCCGGCCAGCGGCTTATCATCGGCAATGACGTCATCCTGCGGGGCATTGGGGTCTTTCATTTCCGCAGAGGCACCCCTTGCTATAAATAACACATTGAAAAATATTAAAATTAATACACGGAGTGGCACGCTATAGCGTTTGTACCGTTTTTTTGCCATTGACCATGACTTCTAGCTTTTCTCCCTGACTCGCCCCCGCAGGCAGCGGCCAGCGCATGGTGGCCCCGGGTAAGACATAACCTAATAGCCCAGGGGTAATATTTTTGCGGCTGCCCGTTGCCGTAATCAGGCTCACTTCCGACAGCTGGGCGTGGCCATCACCCTGGTTATTCACCTCCAGCCACGTCCGGCCATCGCTATGCTGGATTTGCCATTGCAGCCTGGCGTAGGTTTCATCGACGCCAGGCGGCTGGATAAAGACCGGCACGGAGTAGTGGAGTACAAACTGCAGGTTATTTTTTTTCGCCGTCGTCTGCGGCAGCTCGTTGATCGACAGCCGATACGCATCCTCTGTCTTCGTGGGCGAGCCGGTGCGGATCACGCGTATAAGCTGCTTGCCGCCGGGCGGAATGGTGAGCATTGGCGGGCTGATCACCAGCCCCTGCGAGGCGGCAAGCTGATCGCTGTAGCCGCTCTGGCTCCAGCGGAACACGCGAACCTGGGCGTTGATTGGGCTATCGCCCGAGTTACTTAGCCAGATGCCTTCCGCACGCTGGCTCTGTTCGAGCGTCAGGGTAATTGGCGTAACCTGCAATCCGCTGGCCGCAGCGTAACCGCTGAAAAAAAGACAGGCGAGGGCGCATTGTTTCCAGTTCATACGTCATCCTTGAATTAATAGGTGACGGTCACGGTGACCGTGTCGCTATACACATCCGGCGTAAAGTTAGCGTTAGAGACAATCGCGTAAACCGTGAACGGCTGAGCGGCACCGTTTCCCGATCCCGATACCACGTTGCTGGTCCCGCCGCTGGTGACGTTGCCCCAGATGGCGCCCGCAGTATCTTTCGCCAGCTGATACGGCACTTTGTCGGTATTACCGCTAGCGGTACCGGACATCAGCCCCGAGCCGAGCGTGTTGCTGTTCGACGGCGCAAGGCCGACGGTATACGGCGTTAACTGCGAACAGTTAACGGAAATCGTGGTATTCCTCGTCACGCTGGGTGAACTGGCCGCCACCGATCCAAAGTTAATGGGCGAACCGGAGGTCACGCTGCACGATTTAGTAATCGTAATCTGTACCTGAAAAGTACTAGTGGCGGTATCCGCATGCGCGCCAGAAATAAATGCCGATACCAGACTGAATAAAATGAACTTAATTGGCGTGTTCATAGTATTGATCTCTATGCAGGTATTATTTTTCCCTGGTAAAACAATAACGTATGAAGATTTAATCCCTGATATAACTGTAGGATAGGTAGCAAAATTCTGCCAATTTGCCTTAAGACTATTTTATTAAAAATAGATCTCGCATCACCTTATTCGGCGAAAAATAGGAATGTAATATATATGATATATTTAAAAGTTAAGTGATTATTGGAAATGGAATAAAAGATATTAACGCAGAAGATAAGACGACTTTTATTTATTGAAAATGAAATTATGTTTAGTATTAATTAAATATAATGCTGAATTCAACCCGCAATTTTTCGGATCTTTCCCCAAAAATAGTAGGGCTCATGTACCGCTCTATTGCCGGGTGGCGCGTTGCTTACCCGGCCTACGACGGGCGCCGTGCCCGTAGGCCCGATAAGCGTAACGCCATCGGGCAATGCCCGTCATGAGCACGGTGCGGATATTCCTGAGAGCCTTAATGCACCGCTGATACCGCCGCTTCAATTCCTTTCAGCTTCAGCTGCGTCTCCTTCAACTCCGCCAGCAGCTTCTGCTCCTGTTCGCCATAGGCCATCAGGACTATGCAGCCGTCCATCACCTTTACGCTAACCTGTTGCCCGGTTTCGAACCCGGCCTCGCGCAGCCACTTCCCGGAAAGGGTAAGGCTAGGCGTGTTTTTGTTTGCACCCTGCGGGCGATATCCCACAATTAACGTGCGCTCGGTTTTTGCTGCGGGTAAGTCTGGGGTAGAATGCGGGTTAGCCATAATCAACTCCTTGATAGTTGGTGAGGTTAGACGCTCCGTTTGTGTTCCCGCACAGCGGAGCGTTGTCTAACTGAGGAGGTTTAGGTGGCCTCCTATATGTGTAAGAGTAGATGGATAGGTGGCCCCATGTCAATCATATCGCGCGAAAAAAAACCAAAGGGTGGTGGGCAATCACCGCAGTTTAAAATGCGTATTGATCCGGCATTGAAGGAGCAGTTGGATGCTGTTGCGGCGGAGGAAGGGGTGAGTCTCGCCAGTTGGTTGAAGGAGTTGGCGAGAGAGGCATTGAGGAGAAAGGGCCAGGAGCCAAAAGGATAAATTATTTTCTACTGTTGGGTACGTTATCTTATTTTTGCTGCGTAATTAGCACGGACGTAACGGTTAATATAGCTATTTAAACCTTCACCTGAGTGAGCAAGTTGTGTCATTTCTGCGACCATTTGTACACCAGGTGCACTTGCATTATATAAATATGCGGAACCATCTGAAAAATAAACAGTAATTGAGTTTGTGCCTGTCTCGAATTGTGTGATTCCTGAATCATGACCTCTATTTTGATAAACAGTCATTCTTTACCTCTATCTTATTAATAAACTAATTAATTGGAGGCTTTATTATGAGCGTAAGGTATGAGCATGTTAATTCGGTAAAAAGGCCAGATATTTATAGGTGGGATGAATGTAATTTTGGCGGAAGATCACAGGAGTCGAACCTGCCCGGGACCGCTGGCGGCCCCAACTGGATTTGAAGTCCAGCCGCCTCACCGGAGACGACGATCTTCCGCGCCAACATTGCTACATGGAGGCGGGGCGCATTATAGCTACTTTCAATCATTTACCACATCCCCCCTGGGCACATTTTTCGCCCCGTCGCCCCGGCATTTTCGGGCTCCTCAGATAAAACCCTGCTTTTTCTTAGGGTTACATTTTCCATCTCTCACGCCGCATATTATTTACCGCACTTCTTGCGTGATGAATGGCGCAAAAACCAGCGGTGTACGCGAAGAGTTGGCCGTTTTCCGGCCAGTTAGCCTCGCGTTTATGCATCTTTGGCCGCCCGGGCGTACGGCGTAAACGAACCGGGACAGTATCAGGGCAATCGCAAGCGCTACTAAGGGAAGTACGGGAAAAACAGGGAATGGCTTTAGCGGAAAAAGTGAGCGGATTTTGGCGGAGATCGCAGGAGTCGAACCTGCCGGGAGCCGCAGGCGGCTGCCACTGGAAATGAAGTCCAATCGTCTCACCGGAGACGACGATCTTCCGCGCCTGCATTGCTACATGGAGGCGGGGCGCATTATAGCCACTTTCAATCCGTTGCCACATCTTTACTTACATTTTTCAGCACTTTTTTTACTTCCTTCGCACGGCATGAGTGGAAATGTATTAAAAATCCGTCATTTACACTTAGTCACACTCTGCTCGCCAATCCAGATCACATAAATCAAGAAACGTAATTTGATAACGAGATATCGCAATACACCTTATCAGACTAATGGTTTACAAATCATGTAACCGGTACCACTTTGGCTTCGGCGCGAAAAGGGTTTGAAAGATGAAGAGTGAAGTATTGTCTGTCAAAGAGAAGATTGGTTATGGCATGGGCGATGCTGCCAGCCATATCATTTTCGATAACGTCATGCTGTACATGATGTTCTTCTATACCGATATCTTCGGTATACCCGCAGGTTTTGTTGGCACCATGTTCCTTCTGGCGCGCGCGCTGGACGCCATCTCCGACCCGTGCATGGGGCTGCTGGCGGACCGTACCCGCAGCCGCTGGGGCAAGTTCCGACCGTGGGTGCTGTTTGGCGCGCTGCCGTTCGGTGTGGTCTGCGTGCTGGCCTACAGCACCCCGGACTTCAGCCATAACGGCAAACTGATTTATGCGGCGATCACCTACACGCTGCTGACCCTGTTCTACACGGTGGTCAATATTCCTTACTGCGCGCTGGGCGGGGTGATCACCAATAACCCCACGCAGCGTATCTCGCTGCAATCCTGGCGCTTCGTGCTGGCGACGGCGGGCGGCATGCTCTCTACCGTGCTGATGATGCCGCTGGTGAATTTGATTGGCGGCGACAACAAAGCGCTGGGCTTCCAGGGCGGTATCGCGGTGCTCTCGGTGGTGGCGTTCCTGATGCTGGCGTTCTGTTTCTTTACCACCAAAGAGCGCGTGGAAGCGCCGCCAACGCAAACATCAATGCGTGAAGACCTGCGCGACATCTGGCACAACGACCAGTGGCGCATCGTCGGCCTGCTGACCATTCTCAACATTATGGCGGTCTGCGTTCGCGGCGGTGCGATGATGTACTACGTCACCTGGATCATGGGGTCTCCGGCGCTGTTTACCGCCTTCCTCACCACCTACTGCGTGGGCAACCTGATTGGCTCGGCGCTGGCTAAACCACTGACCGACTGGAAATGCAAAGTCAGCGTCTTCTGGTGGACCAACGCCATTCTGGCGGTGCTGAGCCTGGCGATGTTCTTCGTGCCGATGAACGCCAGCGTCGTGATGTTCGCCTTTATCTTCGTGATTGGCGTGCTGCACCAGCTGGTAACCCCGATTCAGTGGGTGATGATGTCCGACACCGTGGATTACGGCGAATGGCGCAACGGGAAACGTCTCACCGGCATTAGCTTCGCGGGCACGCTGTTCGTGCTGAAGCTCGGCCTGGCGTTGGGCGGCGCGATGATTGGCTGGATGCTGGCCGGTGGCGGTTACGACGCCGCAGCGAAAGTGCAGAACCCCACCACCATCAGCATCATTATTGCCCTGTTCACTATCGTGCCGGCGATTTGCTACCTGTTGAGCGCCATTGTGGCGAAGCGCTTCTACACCCTGAAAACGCCGTTCCTGGTCAAGATGATGGCCGAACTGGCGAGCGGCGCGCACCGCACTCAGCAGGATTTTGAAAACGTATCTATGAAACAATCTCTTGAGAATTAAAAGGACGAGCTATGAAGATCAGTGATGGAAACTGGATGACCCAACCGGGTCTCAACTTAATTCATCCTGTCCAGGTGTTTGATGTTGAACAGCATGGGAATGAGCTAGTGGTGTACGTGGCACCGCGCGATGTACGGGAACGTACGTGGCAGCTGGATACGCCGATGTTCACTATTCGCTTTTTCTCTCCTCAGGAAGGCGTGGTCGGCGTGCGTATTGAGCACTTCCAGGGTGCGCTGGAAAAAGGCCCGCACTACCCGCTGAACGTGCTGAAAGACGTGAAAGTCCACATCCAGAACACCGCCGAGTTTGCCGAGCTGAAAAGCGGCAACCTGAGCGTGCGCGTCACCAAAGGCGAATTCTGGTCGCTGGACTTCCTGCGCAACGGCGTACGCATTACCGGTAGCCAGTTGAAAAACAATGGCTACGTGCAGGATAGCAACGACAACCGCAACTACATGTTTGAGCGTCTGGACCTCGGCGTGGGTGAAACCGTGTACGGCCTGGGCGAGCGCTTTACCGCGCTGGTGCGCAATGGCCAGAATGTCGAAACCTGGAACCGCGACGGCGGCACCAGCACCGAGCAGTCTTACAAGAACATTCCGTTCTACCTGACCAACCGCGGCTACGGCGTGCTGGTCAATCACCCGCAAAACGTCTCCTTCGAGATTGGCTCGGAGAAAGTCTCTAAGGTGCAGTTCAGTGTTGAAGGCGAGCATCTGGAATATTTCGTTATCGATGGCCCAACCCCGAAAGAGGTGCTGAACCGCTATACCCAGTTCACCGGGCGTCCGGCGCTGCCGCCGGCCTGGTCTTTCGGCCTGTGGCTGACCACCTCATTTACCACCAACTACGACGAAGCGACCGTTAACAGCTTTATCGACGGTATGGCCGAGCGCAATCTGCCGCTGCACGTCTTCCACTTCGACTGTTTCTGGATGAAAGCCTTCCAGTGGTGTGACTTCGAGTGGGACCCGGTAACCTTCCCGGACCCGAAAGGCATGATCCAGCGCCTGAAAGACAAAGGGCTGAAGGTCTGCGTGTGGATTAACCCGTACATCGGTCAGAAATCGCCTGTTTTCAAAGAGCTGAAAGAGAAAGGTTACCTGCTGAAGCGCCCGGACGGTTCTGTCTGGCAGTGGGATAAATGGCAGCCGGGGTTGGCGATTTACGACTTCACCAACCCGGAAGCCTGCCAGTGGTACGCCGACAAGCTGAAAGGCCTGGTAGAGATGGGCGTCGACTGCTTCAAAACCGACTTCGGCGAGCGTATCCCGACCGACGTGCGCTGGTTCGACGATGCCGACCCGCAGAAAATGCACAACCACTACGCCTATATCTATAACGAGCTGGTGTGGAACGTGCTGAAAGAGACCGTCGGCGTGGAAGAAGCGGTGCTGTTTGCCCGTTCCGCCTCCGTGGGTGCACAACAGTTCCCGGTGCACTGGGGCGGCGACTGCTACGCCAACTATGAATCGATGGCGGAAAGCCTGCGCGGCGGCCTGTCGATTGGTCTGTCCGGGTTTGGTTTCTGGAGCCACGATATCGGCGGCTTCGAAAACACCGCGCCGGCGGATGTCTACAAGCGCTGGTGCGCCTTTGGCCTGTTCTCCAGCCACAGCCGCCTGCATGGCAGCAAATCCTATCGCGTGCCATGGGCGTATGACGAAGAGTCCTGCGACGTGGTGCGTTACTTCACCGAAATGAAGTGCCGCATGATGCCGTACCTGTACCGTCAGGCGGCGCTGGCGAACGAGCAGGGCACGCCGATGCTGCGCGCCATGATGCTGGAGTTCCCGGACGACCCGGCGTGCGACTACCTCGACCGTCAGTACATGCTTGGCGATTCCCTGGCGGTGGCGCCGGTGTTCACCGAAGCGGGCGATGTGCAGTTCTACCTGCCGGAAGGTCGCTGGACGCATCTCTGGCACAACGACGAGGTGCAGGGCAGCCGCTGGCATAAGCAGCAGCACGACTTTATGAGCCTGCCGGTGTACGTGCGCGACAACACCCTGCTGGCTCTGGGCAACAATAACCAGCTGCCGAACTACGCCTGGCATGAAGGCACCGCGTTCCAGCTGTTCCATCTGGAAGAGGGCCGTCAGGCAGTCTGTGAGGTGCCGACGCAGGACGGCTCCGTTATCTATACGCTGACCGCAAAACGTCAGGGCAACGTGATTACCGTGACGGGCAACGGCAAAGCCAGCGGCTGGACGCTGTGCCTGCGCAATATCCAGCAGATTGCAGGCGTGCAGGGCGGGGCGCAGGCGGGGAGCGAGCTCGGCGTGGTGGTGACGGCGCAGGGTAATGAGCTGGTGATTACACTTTAGTATTGAGGATACCCCCTCACCCTAACCCTCTCCCCGCGGGGGAGAGGGGACCGATAGTGCAGGTTGTGCGTTTGGTTTTCCCCTTACCAGGGAGGCGCTGGTCATACAGCGAGCACTTTGGATTTTCCCCCTCGCCCCTTTGGGGAGAGGGCCGGGGTGAGGGGGGAAACCCGCGCGACTACCTTATCTCGCCCCCCAGCATCTGCTGGGTCACTTCCTGTTTCTCCATATTCACCGCATGCAACTGTCCATTCACCGTCGGTTTTAGCGGTGCCTCTGCTTGTACATTTCCGCTTGCTGTAAGCTGAATATTCCCGTCGCCAGTAATCGGCAATGCCGGCCAGCCCCACTGCTGAAGCACGTTCAGCGGCACGCCGCGGCCATTAAGCGTGACGTTGGTCTGGCGCTGCGGCTGCTGCGACACGGTAGCGGTGGCTTCCAGAATCCCTTTTTCGGTAAAGGCGCTCAGTTCGCTGATGTTGACCTGAGAAGCGTCTGCATTCAGCGTCATGGAGGGGCGACGAACGTCGACGCGGTTAAAGGTCGCCGCCGCGCCGTTCAGCGTGGCGCTGCCACCCCATACGCCCCACTGGCGATTTTTGACCAGTTGCAGGTTGGCGCCGTAACCGTCCAGCGCGGTGATCTGCCACGGGAAGGCCGGGTCGATATCGATAATCAGGTTACGGCTGGCGCCGAATTTCTTCAGCGTGACGCTTTGTAGCCATGGCGGCAGTTGCTCCATCCACAGCGTTTTCCAGTTTTCCGGCAGCGTATACTCCAGCCCGGCGAAGACCGCGTCGTCCAGCACCAGGGCGTTAGCGTCGCGCAACCAGTTGCCGGAGCTGCGCACCATCCCGCCTTCCCAGCGCGAGGTGAACTGGCGTAGCGCAATGCCCTGCGGCGAGAATTCCGCGTTGAGAATCGGGTCGAGCAAATGCAGCGAGCCGTAGATAAACTCGCTGGCGTTGAGCGACAATTTCCCGTCGCTGCTCTGCCAGCCGCCCTGGCTGAGCGTCAGGTTGCGCAAGTTCAGGTCCAGATCGGTGACCGCCCAGTCCGGCCCCTGCAAACGCGCATCGGTCACGTCGAGCCGGCCAATCTGCAACGACGGTACGGTGGTCAGCGGGGCAAGGAAGTCGAGCAGCGATTTATCGCTTTGCATGCGGATATCGTTGAGGCGCAGATTATCAACCACCCAACTGCCGTCCGCGTTGCGGCGGGCATTGCCCGTCAGCGAGCCACGCGCCATATCCGCGCCGACGGTGGTCAGGGTGACTTCATCGTTGTTGATATCGCCTTCAATCAGCACGTTGGTGGCCGGTACGCCGTTCAGCGCCAGCGAGCCTGCGCTCATTTGAATTCGCGCTTTTTTGCCCAGCACGTTACCGGCTTCCGGCGCCCACGGCATCACGCCGCCGGAGACACGCTGCGCGCTCAGTTCCCAGCCGGTTTCCGGGCTGTTGAGCGCCATATTGCTCAGCTGTAGGCGGTCAGCGACAAACGGCAGCGGCGCGGTGGACGGCGACAGGTTGAGGGTTCCGTCCTGTAAAAGAATGGTATCAACATGCAGCGGATCGGTAATTTGTCGCGAGCTTAGACCAATATCCACCGTTTTCGCGACCAGCGTCGCGGGCTTGCCATCGCGGCCAAAGGTGACGTTTTGCAGCAGGATATGCGACGGGGACGAGAAACGGTGATCCATCGCATCGAACTTCACCTGCCAGCTGGTGTTATCGCTGAGCCACTGGCTGATGTGGCGCGCGCCCCAGCGCGTTTGCAGTAGAAAGTAAAAGGCCAGAATCACCAGCAGCAGGGCGATCAGCAGCCAGATAATGAGCTTTCCAAGAAATTTCATGATCTTCCGTCCTGAGAAGGGCACATAAACCTGTTATGCATGATTTATGGGCAATCCTCAAGGCAGGAATCGTATTATTCGATGTCGGCGGCAGTGGCTAAGGTGCCACCGCCGCGAAGTGAATTACTCTTTCTCTGGCGGGAAAACCAGGTTCAGAATGATGGCGGTGATGCCACCTGCGGCGATGCCGGAAGAGAGCAGGTTTTTCAGCCAGTCCGGCGCGAACTGCAGAATCTGCGGCTGCTGGGACACGCCCAGGCCAACGGCCAGCGACAGCGCGATAATCAAAATGGCGCGGCGGTTCAGCGGCTCGCGGGAAACGATGCGCACGCCGGAGGCGGCGATGGTGCCGAACATCACCAGCGTTGCGCCGCCGAGGACCGGTTCCGGAATGTGCTGCACGAAACCGCTGACCGCCGGGAACAGGCCCAGCACGATCAGCATCAGCGCCACCACAAAGCCAACGTAGCGGCTGGCGACGCCGGTCAGCTGAATAACGCCGTTGTTCTGGCCAAAGCAGGAGTTCGGGAAGGTGTTGAACACCGCGGAAACGCAGGAGTTGAGGCCGTTTGCCAGCACGCCGCCCTTCAGGCGCTTCATATACACCGGGCCGGAGACCGGCTGCTCGGAAACGTCAGAAGTGGCGGTAATGTCGCCGATGGTTTCCAGCGAGGTGATCATAAACACCAGCATCAGCGGCAGCAGCAGGTTCCAGTCGATACCGAGGCCGTAGTACAGCGGCGTGGGGATCATAATCAGGCTGCTGTTGGTCGGCGCCGTGTTTTCCGGCAGCATGCCGAGGAACCAGGCAATCAGGTAACCCGCCGCCATGGCGATCACCAGCGACGCAATGCGCAGGTACGGGTTACGCTGACGGTTGAGCAGGATAATAATGGCCAGCACTACGCCTGCCAGCAGCAGGTTTTTCGGCGCGCCGAAGGTATTGTCGGCCATGGCCGCGTAGCCGCCGCCGATGGAAGTCAGGCCGACCTGAATCAGCGACAGGCCGATAATCATCACTACCACACCGGAGACCAGCGGCGTAATCACGCGGCGCGCCAGGTGCAGCACGCGAGATAAGACCATCTCGGTGCAGCTTGCCAGCATCAGGGTGCCAAACAGCGCCGCCATCATCGTCGGCACGTCCGCGCCGCCGGTTTTCAACGCCGTGCCGCCCATAATCAGCGGCGCCACGAAGTTAAAGCTGGTGCCCTGAATCGACAGCAGGCCAGAGCCTACCGGGCCCCAGGCTTTAATCTGAATGATCGATGCCACACCGGAAGCGAATAACGACATGCTGATAATGTGCTGAGTATCCTCAGCCGGCAGGCCAAGGGCCTGGCAGATCAGCAGCGCGGGGGTGATCACCGCGACAAACATCGCCAGCAGGTGCTGGAGTGCGGCGAAGAGGGTCTGCGGAAGCGGCGGACGGTCTTCCAGGCGGTAAATCAATTCGCTGGTTTGCTTATGCGCAATCGGTTGCGCATTGGCTTGTTCGAGTGTGTTAGAGGACATCTCAGAGGCAATCCCGTGGTGGAAAAGTGGCGATTTTAGCGGACTGGTTGGTAAAAGCAAACGGTTGCTTTCGTATGCGGCAAATTATTGCGGAAAATACCCCTGTGAAATGCATGTGTTTAACCGCGTGCGTTAACGAAAATGCTGACAAATAATACCTTTTTCTATCACTTTAGCGCTTTTCATGATTACACTTTGGGCCGATGCCTCACGAAGAGGCGATCTCGACATCGGAAAATTGTCGCGTGTGAATGGATCATGCGTTTAGTCAGGAGCTGTAATTATGTTTCATCTCGATACCTTATCGACGCTCGTTGCCGCAACGCTCGTATTGCTGCTGGGACGAAAGCTGGTCCAGAGCGTTTCCCTTCTCAAGAAATACACCATTCCCGAGCCCGTTGCGGGCGGCCTGCTGGTGGCGCTTGCGCTGCTGGTGCTGAAAAAGAGCCTGGGCTGGGAAATCGACTTTGATATGAGCCTGAAAGACCCGCTGATGCTGGCCTTCTTCGCGACCATAGGTTTGAACGCGAATATTGCCAGCCTGCGCGCGGGCGGAAAGGTGGTGGGCACGTTCCTGATTGTTGTCGTCGGCCTGCTGCTGCTGCAAAACTCGCTGGGCATTGGGATGGCGAAGCTGCTGGGGCTTGACCCGATTATGGGGCTGCTGGCCGGGTCGATCACGCTGTCGGGCGGCCACGGTACCGGCGCGGCGTGGAGCAAGCTGTTTATCGAACGCTATGGCTTTACCCACGCAACGGAAGTTGCCATGGCCTGCGCAACCTTTGGCCTTGTGCTCGGCGGCCTGATTGGCGGGCCGGTCGCGCGCTATCTGGTGAAGCATTCATCGTCGCCGAACGGTACGCCGGACGATCAGGAAGTGCCTACCGCGTTTGAAAAGCCGGATGTTGGGCGCATGATCACGTCGCTGGTGCTGATTGAAACCATCGCCATGATCGCTATCTGTCTGACGGTGGGCAAAGTGATTGCGCAACTGTTGGCGGGAACGGTACTGGAGCTGCCAACGTTTGTTTGCGTGCTGTTTGTTGGCGTTATTCTCAGTAACGGTATGGCGCTGCTTGGTTTTTACCGGGTATTCGACCGCGCGGTGTCGGTATTGGGTAACGTGTGCTTATCGTTATTCCTGGCGATGGCGTTGATGAGCCTGAAACTCTGGGAGCTTGCGGACCTGGCGCTGCCGATGATCGCGATTCTGGTTGTACAAACCGTGGCGATGGCGCTGTATGCGATTTTCGTCACCTACCGTCTGATGGGGAAAAATTACGACGCGGCGGTGCTGGCGGCGGGTCACTGTGGCTTCGGTCTCGGCGCGACGCCGACGGCGATTGCCAACATGCAGGCGATTACCGAGCGTTTCGGGCCATCGCATATGGCGTTCCTGGTGGTACCGATGGTGGGGGCGTTCTTTATTGATATCGTCAACGCGCTGGTGATTAAGCTGTTCCTGCTGCTGCCGATGTTTGGTTGAAATAAAAATGCCGGAGCTTATCTCCGGCATTTTTTTGCCTGATGGCGCTACGCTATCAGGCCTACAAACGGCGTCTCCGCTCGGTGCTTACTCGTCGTGCTCTTCCCACGCTAACGCGCGTTTCACCGCTTTCTTCCAGCCGCTGTAGCGGAAGTTACGCTCGGTGGTTTCAATCCCCGGACGGAACTCGCGCTCAATGACCGCTTTCTCCTGCAGCTCATCCAGGTTCTGCCAGAAGCCAACCGCCAGACCGGCGAGGTAGGCCGCGCCGAGCGCCGTCACTTCGCGTACTTCCGGGCGCTCTACGCGAGTGCCAAGAATGTCGGACTGGAACTGCATCAGGAAGTTGTTGGCCACCGCGCCGCCGTCTACGCGCAGGGCGTGCAGACGAATGCCGGAGTCTGCCTGCATCGCTTCCAGTACATCACGGGTCTGGTAGGCGATGGATTCCAGGGTGGCGCGAATAATGTGGTTCGAGTTCACACCGCGCGTCAGGCCGAAAATAGCGCCGCGTGCATACGGATCCCAGTACGGCGCGCCCAGGCCGGTAAAGGCGGGCACCACGTACACGCCGTTGGTGTCTTTCACTTTGGTGGCGAAGTATTCTGAGTCGAACGCGTCGCTAATCAGCTTCATTTCGTCACGCAGCCACTGAATGGACGCGCCTGCCATAAACACCGCGCCTTCCAGCGCGTAGTTCACCTCGCCGCGCGGGCCGCAGGCGATGGTGGTCAGCAGCCCGTGGCTCGAAGCCACCGCTTTTTCCCCGGTGTTCATCAGCATAAAGCAGCCGGTACCGTAGGTGTTTTTCGCCATCCCTTCCTTCACGCACAGTTGGCCGAACAGCGCCGCCTGCTGGTCGCCGGCGATACCGGCGATAGGAATACGGGTGCCGCCTTTGCCGCCAATGTTGGTCTGGCCGTAGACTTCGGAAGACTTACGCACTTCCGGCAGCATGGCGCGCGGGATATCCAGCGCATCCAGCATCTTGTCATCCCATTCCAGGGTGTTGATGTTGAACAGCATGGTGCGCGAGGCGTTGGTGTAGTCGGTGACGTGCACGCGACCCTGGGTCATTTTCCAGATAAGCCAGGTGTCGACGGTACCGAACAGCAGTTCGCCGCGCTTCGCACGCTCGCGGGAGCCTTCCACGTGGTCGAGGATCCACTTCACCTTGGTGCCGGAGAAGTACGGGTCGACCACCAGACCGGTGGCTTTGCGCACGTACTCTTCCATCCCGTCGCGCTTGAGCTGCTCGCAGATATCCGCCGTACGACGACACTGCCAGACGATGGCGTTATAAATCGGTTTACCGGTTTCACGCTCCCACACCACGGTGGTTTCGCGCTGGTTGGTGATACCGATAGCGGCAATCTGATCGGAGTTAATGTCGGCCTTCGCCAGCACTTCTACCAGCGTGGAGCTTTGGGTCGCCCAAATTTCCATTGGGTCGTGCTCTACCCAGCCTGGCTTCGGATAAATTTGTTCAAACTCACGCTGCGACACGCTGATGATGTTGGCGTCATGATCCATAACGACGGCGCGGGAGCTGGTAGTGCCCTGGTCGAGCGCAACGATGTATTTTTTGTCAGTCATAATGAACGTTCCGTAGTCAGATTACAGCGAAGCATTGTGTTGATTTTGGCTGGAGACCGCTTTCGGCTCTTCAACCTCGCAGGTGTCGCAGGGCAGATGGCGACCGATCAGCTTGCGGTAGCTGAACGCACCCAGTGCTGCACCGACGATTGGCGCGCACAGCGGCACCAGGAAATACGGGATATCTTTGCCGCCGGTGAAGGCCACGTCGCCCCAGCCTGCCAGCCAGGCGAAGGCTTTCGGGCCGATATCACGCGCCGGGTTCATCGCAAACCCGGTCAGCGGGCCCATTGAGGCGCCGATAACGGCGATCAGCAGGCCAATCAGCAACGGCGCCAGCGGCCCGCGCGGAATGCCGTTACCATCGTCGGTCAGCGCCAGAATCACGCCCATCAGGATAGCGGTAATCACCATTTCTACCGCGAATGCCTGCACAAAATTGATATGCGGGTTAGGATAAGTTGAGAAAATACCCGCCAGTTCAAGACTTTCGACGCTGCCGCGCACCATATTGTGCGTGTGTTCGAAGTCGATGAACAGGTTGTAGTAAAGTCCGTAGACCAGCGCGGCGGCGCAGAACGCCCCGGCAAACTGCGCAACGATGAACGGGATGACCTTACGGCCATCAAAGCAGGCAAACAGCCACAGCGCGATGGTGACTGCAGGGTTAAGGTGCGCGCCGGAAACCCCGGCGGTCAGATAGATGGCCATCGCCACCCCCAGACCCCAGATGATGCTGATTTCCCACTGGCCGAAGCTCGCACCCGCGACTTTCAGCGCCGCAACACACCCCACGCCGAAAAATATCAACAACCCGGTACCGAGAAACTCTGCGATGCACTGGCCTTTTAACGTTGATGACTGGCTCATAATCGGAATCCTGAAGACTAATTGATGATTATTGTGTTCATGAGCATTCGCGACGCTCATGTTACCTTGTAGGTATAGTGTTAATTTATCGTTAACGAGCGTAAACGAGAAATATCGAAATCAAAATGTGTGTGGCTCGTCAAGAAATGAGCGTTTTCGCGCCAAAAAGCGAACGATTTCGCCGCAAAAAATGTGAGGAGAGAAACATTCCGCATGCTAAAGCGTTAACAATTTATTGCATATTGACGCTAACGCTCCAGGTCTATGCCGAAAATTGCGGAGAACCGCAATCTACAGGCTCTGGCGCTGGACAGGGGCGGCGGGGCTTCATACAATCGACCACAAGCCGTGCGCTTATTTACGTTAAGGCGTCACCGGGGTTCCGGGACGATATCAACGCCTTGCAAGATCAGGAGAGGTATGACGATGTCATTAGAAGTGTTTGAGAAACTGGAAGCGAAAGTTCAGCAGGCGATTGATACCATCACGCTGTTGCAGATGGAAATCGAAGAGCTGAAAGAAAAGAACAACACGCTGGCGCAGGATGTACAGTCTGCACAGCAGAGCCGTGAAGAGCTGGAGCGTGAAAACAACCAGCTGAAAGAACAGCAGAGCGGCTGGCAGGATCGTCTGCAGGCGCTGCTGGGCCGCATGGAAGAAGTCTGATTCCACCTCTCCCCGGGCAATCATTATCGCCTGGGGAAGTTTTCCCTCCCCGCTGATTTTCCCTGCTGAGTGAATTCGCGCATCAGCGCATTGTCCGTTTTCGTATATTTCAAAACGGCATAATCAATCTTTTTTTATTCTTTAATCATCGTTTCGATTTCTGGCAGGCTAGCCTCATTACAACACAACAGATAAGAGAGCGGGCGATGAACAAGTGGGGCGTAGGGTTAACTCTTTTGCTGGCTTCCACCAGCGTACTGGCTAAGGATATCCAATTACTGAACGTGTCTTACGATCCGACGCGTGAACTGTACGAACAATACAACAAGGCGTTCAGCGCGCACTGGAAAAAAGAGACCGGTGATAACGTGGTGATTCGTCAGTCTCACGGCGGCTCTGGCAAACAGGCCACTTCCGTGATCAACGGTATTGAAGCTGACGTCGTGACCCTGGCGCTGGCCTATGACGTTGATGCGATTGCCGAGCGTGGCCGCATCGACAAAAACTGGATTAAACGCCTGCCGGATAACTCCGCGCCGTACACTTCCACCATCGTGTTCCTGGTCCGCAAAGGCAACCCGAAACAGATTAAAGACTGGAACGATCTCGTGAAACCGGGCGTTTCCGTCATTACCCCGAACCCGAAAAGCTCCGGCGGCGCACGCTGGAACTACCTGGCAGCCTGGGGCTACGCGCTGCACCACAACAACAACGATCAGGCCAAAGCGCAAGATTTCGTGAAAGCGCTGTATAAAAACGTCGAAGTTCTGGACTCCGGCGCTCGTGGCTCCACTAACACCTTCGTAGAACGCGGTATCGGCGATGTGCTGATTGCGTGGGAAAACGAAGCGCTGCTGGCGGCGAACGAACTGGGGAAAGACAAGTTTGAAATCGTCACCCCGAGCGAATCTATTCTCGCCGAGCCGACCGTCTCCGTGGTTGACAAAGTGGCTGAGAAAAAAGGCACCACCGCGGTAGCGGAAGCCTACCTGAAGTACCTCTACTCGCCGGAAGGCCAGGAAATCGCGGCGAAGAACTTCTATCGCCCGCGTGACCCGGATGTAGCGAAGAAGTATGAAAATGCGTTCCCGAAACTGAAGCTGTTCACCATTGATGATGAGTTCGGCGGCTGGACAAAAGCCCAGAAAGAACACTTCTCTAACGGTGGTACGTTCGACCAGATTAGTAAGCGTTAATCTCCCTCTGACGCCCGGCAAATTTGTCGGGCGTTTTCTTTTAGTCATCAAAGTACGCTACTCTTCCCCCTGGTTTTTTCTGGGGAGACAACATGAAAAGGTTAAAATACCTGCTGATCGCGCTGCTGGTGATGGTGATAGCAGCAGGTGCTGGCGGTTGGTACTGGCTGCATTCCGGCAACTCGAATGCGCTGCGTCAGATTGTGTTACAGCAGTGTGTGCCGAACCAATTGCAGCATCGGACCCCTGCGCCGTGCGCAGACGTGAACCCGAAAGGCGGCTATGTGCTGTTTAAGGACCGCAACGGCCCATTGCAATACTTGCTGATGCCAACCTACCGTATCAATGGGACTGAAAGCCCGCTGTTATTAGACCCACTGACGCCAAACTTCTTCTGGCAGGCGTGGCAGCGTCGCATGATCATGAGCGACAAACGGGGTTCAGAGGTGCCGGATAGCGCCATCTCCCTGACCATCAACTCCCGTACCGGGCGGACACAGAACCACTTCCACATCCATATTTCCTGCCTGCGCAAAGATGTACGCGCGCAACTGGATGGCGATCTTGCGGCGATTAGCAGCCGCTGGCTACCGCTGCCTGGTGGGTTGATGGGACATGAATATCTGGCGCGTCGCGTCACTGAAAATGAGCTGGCGCAGCGTAGCCCGTTCCTGATGCTGGCGGAAGAAGTGCCGGAAGCGCGCGAGCATATGGGGCGCTTTGCGCTGGCGCTGGTGAAGCAAAGTGATGACTCGCTGTTGCTGCTGGCGACCGAGCGAAACCTGCTGACGCTGAACCGAGCTTCTGCCGAGGAAATTCAGGATCATCGCTGCGAGATTCTGCAATAACCCTACCTAATCTGGCGTTTACCTGTCTGGCCTGTCGTCGTATTCTTGCTGAAAAAAACGACAGGAGACAGGTATGTCGCTCTGGTTTTCTCATCCTCTGTTCCTTCCCTCACTCATTGTTGGCGTCACTATCCTGCTATGGGCCACCTCGTTGCTACCGGAGTTCATTACCGCGCTGCTGTTCTTTGCGGCGGCGATGACGGCGAAAATCGCGCCGCCGGATGTTATTTTCGGTGGTTTTGCCTCCTCGGCGTTCTGGCTGGTATTCAGCGGTTTTGTGCTCGGGGTTGCTATTCGCAAGACGGGGCTGGCCGATCGTGCCGCGCGAGCGCTGTCGGCAAGGCTGACGGACTCCTGGCCGTTGATGGTCGCCAGCGTGGTGCTACTGAGCTATGCACTGGCGTTCGTGATGCCCTCGAACATGGGGCGTATTGCGCTGCTGATGCCGATTGTGGCGGCAATGGCGAAACGCGCGGGCATTGAGGACGGCACCCGCGGATGGTACGGGCTGGCACTGGCGGTGGGTTTTGGCACCTTCCAGCTTTCCGCCACCATTTTGCCCGCCAACGTGCCCAATCTGGTGATGAGCGGAGCAGCGGAAGGGGCTTACGGCATTCATCTGAATTATGTCCCGTATCTGCTGCTGCACACACCGGTGCTGGGTTGGCTGAAGGGCGCAGCGCTGATTGTGCTTATCTGCTGGCTGTTCCCTGGCAAACCGCATCCGCCGCGCGAACTTGAGCCATTGCCGCCGATGAGCAGTGATGAGAAGCGCCTGGCGTGGCTGCTGGCGGTAGTGCTCACGCTGTGGGTGACCGAGAGCTGGCACGGTATAGGGCCGGCCTGGACGGGGCTGGTCGCCGCGGTCGTCACGCTGCTGCCGCGCGTTGGGTTTATTACCGGTGAAGAGTTTGCCAGCGGGGTGAATATTCGCACCTGTATCTACGTTGCCGGAATTCTCGGGCTGGCGATTACCGTCACTCAGACGGGCATAGGCGCGGTGGTGGGCAACGCGCTGTTGCACATCATGCCGCTGAATGAAGATGCGCCGTTTACCAGCTTCCTCGCCTTAACCGGCATTACCAGCGCGTTGAACTTCATTATGACCGCCAACGGCGTTCCGGCGCTGTACACCACCTTTGCCCAGAGCTTCTCGGATGCAACTGGTTTCCCACTGCTGAGCGTGATTATGATCCAGGTGCTGGGCTATTCCACGCCGCTGCTGCCCTATCAGGCCTCACCGATCGTGGTGGCGATGGCGTTAGGAAAGGTGCCTGCGCGCGCGGGGATGCTGCTGTGTCTGGCGCTGGCGGCGGTGAGCTATCTGCTGCTGTTGCCGTTGGACTATGCGTGGTATCAGGTGCTGGGGAAATTATGAGTTGTCTCTAAAACAACAAACCGGCCATAGGGCCGGTTATCACACGTACGCCGTCATTCGGCGAAAACCTGGCACGATGGCCAGGTTCAATGTCTTACGCGTTTTTAGCTGCTTCTGCTGCTTTAACGATTACCGCGAAAGCGTCAGCTTTCAGGGATGCGCCGCCAACCAGCGCGCCGTCGATGTCCGGCTGGGTGAACAGCTCTGCTGCGTTGCCTGCGTTTACGGAACCGCCGTACTGGATGATAACCTGTTCAGCGATTTTCGCGTCAGCTTTAGCAATGTGGTCACGGATGAACTTGTGAACCGCCTGAGCCTGCGCTGGAGTTGCAGATTTGCCGGTACCGATCGCCCATACTGGTTCGTAAGCGATAACCGCGCCTTCGAAGGCTGCCGCGCCCTGAGTTTTCAGAACGGCGTCGATCTGACGTGCACACACTTCTTCAGTTTTGCCCGCTTCGTTTTCTGCTTCGGTTTCACCGATGCACAGAACCGGAATCAGACCCTGCTCTTTCAGCACGGCGAATTTTTTGGCGATCAGCTCGTCAGATTCTTTGTGGTAGGTACGACGCTCGGAGTGGCCGATGATGATGTAGGTTGCGCCAACATCTTTCAGCATTTCAGCGGAGGTTTCACCGGTGAATGCGCCAGACAGGTTCAGGTCAACGTTCTGCGCGCCCAGGTTGATGTGGCTGCCCGCCGCGGCGTGTTTAGCCATATCGATATACATTTCCGGCGGAGCGATAGCCACGCCGCAGCCTGCCACGCCAGCCAGCTCTTTACGCAGGTTAGCAATCAGCTCGTTTACCATGTGGCGGCTGCCGTTCAGTTTCCAGTTACCCATCACTAAAGGATGTCGCATTTCGATTCTCCACGCTTGTCAGCGAATTAAGGAATATGGCCACCCGTCAGGGCAGCATGGTCTGTGAAACAGTATAGAGATTGAAAGGCATGAAGGCTTTGCTTTTTATCATTTATTCTCCCCTTCAAGATTTTCAGATAGCGCCAGCTTAATCGGTTCAACGGCGAAGGTCAGCCCTTTTTCGCCGTTATCTGCGACAACATAGCGCACCGCGCCTTCGGTACTGGCGAAGTAATGTTTGCCTTTTCCTTGTGTCAGCAGCTTTTGTAATTTCTGCTGGCTTTGCGGTTTGGTCAGCGTGGGAATCACCGCACGCATCAGGGCGCTCATGTACTCCTGCGCCTTGGCTTTTGCCGCTTTCTGCTCCGGCCCTTGAATCGGCAGCCAGGTAATTTGAATCGACTTAATCTTCAGCGTGCCGCGCTCCAGCGCCGTCGAGGCGTAAAGGTTTTCGTTTATCTTGCTGGCGGCACGGGTAATGGTGAGCTGATCGCGGCTGGAGGTAATCGAGCGGAACTCGCCGAGCGGCAGGCTGGGATTTTCAGTATTGAACTTTTCCCTAAACTGGCTGATGGAGAGATCAAACGCTGGGGCGCCAGTGAGCAGGTATGGGGCAACGGCTGCAGGCGTTTCCGCTGACAGTACGGTCTGACTAAAACTCAGCGAGATGAGCCCTGCCAGACAGAGCGTTATCCATTGTTTCATACCAATCGTCCTCCTCTTTTCAGATGACGATTAAAACGGGAACGGCCCCGGTTGTCAAAATGTGCCCACTTCAGGGTAAACTACGCGGCACAACGACAAAGGAAAGAGTACATGACTCTACAGCAATGGTTATTTTCCATTAAAGGGCGTATTGGACGCCGTGACTTCTGGATCTGGATTGCCATCTGGGCCGTGACGATGGTCGCGCTGTTCAGCCTTGCGGGCGGCGGGCTCGTCGACTTACAAACCGCGGCGTTTATGTTGGTGTGTCTGCTATGGCCAACGGCGGCAGTGACCATAAAACGTCTGCATGACCGGGGGAAATCAGGCCTCTGGGCGCTGCTGATGGTGCTGGCGTGGATGCTGCTGGCGGGCAACTGGTCCATGCTACCCGGCGTATGGCAGTGGGGCGTTGGGCGCTTTGTTCCGACGCTGATTATCGTCATGATGCTGATCGATCTGGGCGCGTTTGTCGGCACCCAGGGCGAAAATAAATACGGTAAAGATACCCAGGCCGTGAAGTATCGCGCCGATCACCAGTAGTGTTCGGCGGTCATGTGGCCCGGACGACGGCGCAGGTGTTTGGTCATCTGCCGGGTCTCTTTCAGCAACTGTTGGGTATCGCGCACCATCTGCGGGTTGCCACACAGCATGATATGGCTGGTTTCCGCGTTGAGCGGTAACCCTACCGAGGCTTCCAGCGCGCCGCCTTCAATCAGTGGCGGAATGCGCCCATTCAGCATCCCCGGCACGTTTTCCCGGCTGACAACGGTCTGAATACGCAGTTTGCCGTTATAACGCGCGGCTAATGATTGCATTTGCGGCAGATAGCTTAAATCGGCGGCGTAACGCGCGGCATGCACCAGCACCAGATTTTTAAAGCGATCGAGGTCTTTGCCTTCTTCCAGAATCGACAGGTACGGACCAATCGCCGTGCCGGTTGCCACCATCCACAGGGTTTCGCAGTCGGGGATTTCATCCAGCACAAAGAAGCCGGCTGCCTCGCTGACGATTTGCACTTCATCACCCGGTTTTAGGGCCGCGAGCCGTGGGCTGAGTTTGCCCTCCGGAACGGTGACCAGATAGAACTCGAGGTCAGGATTGCTGGGGGCGTTAACGTAAGAGTAGGCGCGCTGTACTCGCTCGCCGTCGATATCCAGCCCCAGCTTGGCGAACTGCCCGGCGGTAAACGGATGAACCGGCGCGTGGACGGTAAGGCTAAACAGTGCGTCAGTCCAGTTCTGCACTTTAACGACTTTGCCTGTAACCCAGTCTGCCATGGCGTATCTCCTCTCATTCGCGTTATCTTATCTTCACCGCGACGAGAAAAGATTTCCAGCCCGAAAGGGCTGGAAAGCTCGATTGATCAAATGATTTAAAGAATGTGACGCTGGATTTCAGCGTCTTTGCGATCGAGATAGTGAATCGACTGAATGCGGCGAATGGTGCGCGATTTACCGCGGATCAGCAGCGTCTCGGTGGTGGCGATATTGCCCTTGCGGGTAATGCCGTCGAGCAGATCGCCCTTGGTGATGCCGGTGGCGGAGAAGATAACGTTATCGCTGCGCGCCATGTTGTCGAGCGTCAGCACGACACCCGCTTCAATGCCCATCGCCTTGCAGCGTTCCAGCTCATTTTCACCGATACGACGGTTCTCTTCGCTATCGCCCTTCACGTGATGACGGGCCAACAGGCGGCCATGCATATCGCCATCCAGCGCGCGAATCACCGCTGCGGAGACCACCCCTTCCGGCGCGCCGCCGATGCCGTACATCACGTCGACTTCGCTATCCGGCATGCAGGTCAGGATAGAGGCGGCAACGTCGCCGTCGGGAATCGCGAATACGCGCACACCCAGCTTTTGCAGCTCGACAATCACCTGGTCGTGACGCGGCTTGGCAAGAATGGTAACGGTTAACTCGGAAAGCGGCTTGTCCAGCGCACGGGCGACGTTGCGCAGGTTTTCTTCCAGCGGTTTGTTCAGATCGATGGCGCCTTTTGCGCCAGGGCCGACAATCAGCTTTTCCATGTACATGTCAGGGGCGTTGAGGAAGCAGCCTTTATCGCCAACGGCCAGCACTGCCAGGGCGTTGGCCTGGCCCATCGCCGTCATGCGGGTGCCTTCAATCGGATCGACGGCGATATCCACCGCGTCGCCGTTGCCGGTGCCGACGGACTCGCCGATGTAGAGCATTGGCGCTTCATCGATTTCGCCTTCGCCAATGACGATGGTGCCGTCAATGTTGACCTTGTTGAGCATAATACGCATGGCATTGACCGCTGCGCCGTCGGCGGTGTTCTTGTCGCCACGGCCCAGCCATTTGTAGCCTGCCAGCGCCGCCGCTTCGGTGACGCGCGAAAATTCGATTGCCAGTTCTCGTCTCATTACAAACTCGTCCAGGGAAGTAAAATTGTGCGAAGTTTAGCACAGCCCTTTTCGGGCTGTGGGTATGGCTACGCGTTGGAATAACGTTCGGTTTCCGGCATCCAGCGCTCAATCAGCGCATTGGCCTGCTGCGGATAACGGTCATGAATATGCCGCGCCAGGCGCTGAACTTCGGGGATCATGGCCTGATCGCGCAGCAGGTCGGCAACTTTAAATTCGGCGTTGCCAGTCTGACGGGTGCCGAGCAGTTCGCCGGGGCCGCGAATCTCGAGATCTTTCTGAGCAATCACGAAGCCGTCGTTGCTGTCGCGCAGTACCTGCAGGCGCATCTGCGCGGTTTTTGACAGCGGCGCTTTGTACAGCAGCACGCAGTGGGAGGCCACCGCGCCACGGCCTACGCGGCCTCTGAGCTGGTGCAACTGCGCCAGCCCCAGACGCTCCGGATTTTCGATAATCATCAGGCTGGCATTGGGCACATCGACGCCGACTTCAATCACCGTGGTGGCAATCAGCAAATGCAATTCGCCCTGTTTGAACGCCTGCATGACGGCCTGCTTCTCGGCGGGTTTCATTCGCCCGTGGACGAGGCCGATATTCAACTCCGGCAGCGCCAGCTTCAGCTCTTCGCAGGTGGCTTCCGCCGCCTGGGCCTCCAGCAGGTCAGACTCTTCAATCAGCGTGCACACCCAGTAGGCCTGACGGCCTTCGGTGGTGCAGGCGTTGCGTACGCGGTCGATAATATCGTGGCGGCGAGTATCGGGGATCGCGACGGTGGTGACCGGCGTGCGTCCCGGCGGCAGTTCGTCAATCACCGAGGTATCCAGATCGGCATAGGCGGTCATCGCCAGAGTGCGGGGAATTGGGGTCGCGGTCATGATCAGCTGATGTGGGTGGAAGCCCTGCTGTTGGCCTTTTTCCCACAACGCCAGACGCTGATGGACGCCAAAGCGGTGCTGTTCATCGATGATCACCAACGCCAGTCCGTTAAACTGCACCTGTTCCTGGAAGATGGCGTGGGTGCCGACAATCATCTGCACCTGACCGCTGGCAATGGCCTCCTGCTGTGCCTGACGCGCTTTACCTTTCTGTTTACCCGCCAGCCAGCCCACTTCAACGCCCAGCGGCGCAAACCAGCTGCGGAAGTTGTTGGCGTGCTGTTCGGCGAGCAGTTCGGTCGGCGCCATCAGCGCTACCTGCTTGCCGTGGGCGATGGCGCGTAGCGCGGCCAGTGCGGCAACCAGCGTTTTCCCGGAGCCGACGTCGCCCTGTACCAGGCGCATCATCGGCACATCCAGCGCCATGTCGTGTTCAATTTCCGCGGTGACGCGCGCCTGTGCCCCGGTAGGCTTAAACGGCAGCGCCGCCAGCAGCTTATCTTTCAGCGCATCGTTGGCGCTGAGCGGCTGAGCGTGGAAACGCTGCGCGCCCGCGCGCAAGGCCAGCATACTCAGGTTGTGCGCCAGTAGCTCTTCGAGGATTAGGCGTTGCTGCGCCGGGTGTTTACCGGTTTCTAAATCAGCAAGCTGGAGCGTCGGCGGTGGGCGATGCAGCGTACGCAGCGCTTCCGGCAGGCTCATCATGCCCTGTGCCAGTTCCGGCGGCAGCAGTTCGCTGATGGCGCAGGTATCCAGCAGATCCAGCGCCTGGTCGGTGAGTTTACGCAGCGTCGCCTGTTTGATGCCTTCGGTCGTGGGGTAGACCGGCGTTAAGGTCTCCTGCAAATCCGGTGTGCTGAGGTCACCCTGTACGCGGTATTCCGGGTGGATCATCTCCGCGCCGTACTTGCCGCGTTTGGCTTCACCATAGGCTAGCACCCGCCGCCCGGTGGCGAGGCTGTTTTTCATCGCCGCGTTGAAGTTGAAAAAGCGCATGGTCAGGATGCCGGTGCCGTCGCTAATCTGGCAGGTCATCATCCGGCGGCCGCCGAAGGTGATATTGCAGTTCAGGACTTCGCCTTCCACGGTCACGTAGATGCCGGGAAGCAGTTCACCGATAGGATAAAGTTGGGTGCGGTCTTCGTAGCGCAGCGGCAGGTGCAGGAGCAGATCCTGAATCGTGTGCAGACCAATTTTTGCCAGCCGGCTGCTCTGCGCGGCGCCAACGCCGGTCAACGTGTTGAGCGGAACGGCATCCAGCAGACGGCTTTGCATAACAGTTACTCCGAGGCCTGCATAGTGGACCACCACGTGGCATCGGCTTCAATTTCGCCTTGCTCGTTGACGTGGGGATAAGGGAGTCCTTTGCGTTTAGCGACGTTTGCCAGCACCGGGTAGCCGCCTTCAAACAACAGGCGCTGCTGTTCTTCGTCCGGTAGCATACTGTTTTCCCGGCGGTACATGCCGGCGTTCTGCCGCTGGCGCTGCGCTTCGTAGAGAATCAAGGCTGAAGCGACGGAGACGTTGAGCGACTGCACCATGCCGATCATCGGGATGATGATGTCCCGATCTGCGAGGGCTAATGCTTCCTGGGTGATACCGGTTTTTTCCTGACCCATCAGAATACAGGTCGGGCGGGTATAATCGATTTCACGGAAGTCGACCGCTTTATCGGACAGATGTGTCGCCAGAATCTGCATGCCCTGGCTTTTCAAATGCCCCACCGCATCGCCAATGGTGCGATGGGTCTTTACCTGCACCCAACTGTTGCTGCCCGCTGCTGCCGAGGCCATCGTGCGCATGCGGTTACCCGGCCAAACGGCGTGAACTTCGTGAACGCCTACAGCATCGGCGGTGCGAACGATCGCCGAGACATTATGAGGTTTGTGGACCTCCTCCATGCAGACCGTCAGGTCAGGCTGACGCCTGGCGAGCATCTCACGGATACGCGCATAACGCTGTAAGTTCATTTACACTTCATCCTTCAAATTGCCTCGGCGTTGGCCGCACTCATTCACCCCAGTCACGTACTGTTGTACGCTCCTGGGGACTCATTCGCTTGCCTCCTTGATGCAATTCGAATGATTTTGTGTAACAAGCTAGTTTCGGTTACGGGTGACTTTGATGACGTCCGGCATCACGCGGATTTTGCGCATGATATTCGCCAGATGCACGCGGTCGCGGGCAGTCAGGCGGATAAAGGCGCTGTATACGCGGCCGTCTTTCTCTTCCGTATTCAGGCTTTGAATGTTGGACGTCGCGGTATTGATGGCTGCCGTCAGGTTGGCCAGCGCCCCCTGATGGTTGAACATATCAACCTTAATCTCGGTGATAAATTCCTGCGCCGTCTCTTTGTCCCACTCAACCGCCATGAATTTCTCAGGTTCTTTCTGATAGCCGCGAATGTTGCGACAGGATTCATGGTGAATAACCAGCCCTTTACCCGGGCTGACGTGGGCGATGATCGGGTCGCCAGGGATCGGACGACAGCATTTCGCGAAGGTGATCAGTACGCCGTCTGCGCCTTTAATCGGCAGATGGGTATGCCCGGAGGCACCCGGTGCAGAAGGGATTGCTTCACCCTGCTGGAGGTTTTTCGCCACCACTACGCTCATGGCGTTGCCAAGGCCAATTTCGGCCAGCAGATCGTCAAGAGTGGCAAGACGCATACGGTCAAGTTCACGCTGAACATGATCCGGCGGGATTTCCGCGAGCTTGCGGCTACCGCCCAGCGCGTGGTTCAGCAGACGGCGACCCAGGCTGACGGAGTCGTCGCGCTTGAGGTTTTTCAGCATCTGGCGAATTTTGGCGCGCGCTTTCGAGCTGACGACAAAGTTGAGCCATGCCGCATTCGGACGTGCGCCCGGCGCGGTGATGATTTCGACCGTCTGGCCGCTGGAGAGCGGTTGCGACAGCGGGTAAGGCTGCCGGTCGACGCGCGCGCCCACGCAGGCATGACCGATATCGGTATGTACGGCGTAGGCGAAGTCCACCGGCGTCGCGCCAGCGGGCAGTTCGACAATGCGGCCTTCCGGGGTGAAAACGTAAATCTCATCCGGGAAGAGATCGGATTTAACGCTCTCGATAAATTCAAACGAGCTACCGGCGCTCTGCTGCAGTTCCAGCAGGCTTTGCATCCAGCGCTGGGCGCGAATTTGTGCGGTAGTACTGCTTTCGCCACCGTGCTCTTTATAAGCCCAGTGCGCGGCAACACCCATTTCTGCCATTTGATCCATGTCTTCGGTACGGATCTGGACTTCGACCGGGACACCGTGTGGCCCAATCATCGAGGTGTGCAGGGACTGATATCCGTTGGCCTTTGGAATCGCGATGTAGTCTTTTACGCGACCTGGGCGCGGCTTGTACAGGCTGTGCATCTGGCCCAGTACGCGATAGCAGGTATCCAGATCGTGGACGATAACGCGGAAGGCGTAGATATCCATGATCGAGTGAAAACGCTGCTCTTTCAGCACCATTTTGCAGTAGATAGAGTACAGATGCTTCTCGCGACCGCTAACGCGACACGGAATTCCCGCTTCCTGCAAACGCCCTTCAATTTCAGAAAGGATCTTCTGAATCATCTCTTTACGGTTACCGCGCGCGGCTTTCACCACCTCTTTAATGACGCGATAACGGTTGGGATACAGCGCTTCAAAGCCCAGCTCTTCGAGCTCGGTCTTGATGTGATGGATACCTAAACGGTGTGCCAGCGGGCTGTAAATTTCGAGGGTTTCACGGGCGATGCGGCGACGTTTGTCCGGGCGTAATGAGCCCAGCGTGCGCATGTTATGGGTACGGTCGGCAAGTTTGATGAGGATGACGCGGATATCCTGCACCATCGCCATAATCATTTTGCGAAAGTTTTCGGCCTGCGCCTCTTTCTTATCGCGGAACTTGAGTTTATCAAGTTTAGAGACCCCCTCTACCAGTTCAGCAACGCTTTTGCCAAACAGCTGCTCCATGTCCTGGTAGGTGGCAGGGGTATCTTCAATCACGTCGTGCAGCAGGGCGGCCATCAGCGTTTCATAGTCGAGCTTCATCTCGGCCAGAATGCAGGCTACCGCTACCGGGTGCGTGATATAGGGTTCACCGCTTGAACGTGTTTGCCCCTCGTGAGCGTCACGTGCAACGAGATAGGCCTGCCGAAGACGTTTAATCTGGTCTTCCGGCAGGTAATTTTGAATCAGCTGATTCAGGCTCTCAAACAGATACAAGGGCGACCCGCTATCTAATTAACGACGACCTTCAGCAATAGCGGTAACAGCTTGTAATTCAGCGGCTTCCTGCTCTTGCTGTTCCTGGCGCTCGCGCACGTCGAGGATCTGGTTGTTGATCAGACCTTCTTCGATTTCGCGCAGTGCGATCACGGTGGTTTTATCGTTTTCTTCCGGTACCAGCGGATCCTTGCCGCCTACCTGCATCTGACGAGCGCGACGCGCGGCGACCAGTACCAGGTCAAAACGGTTACCAATTTTCTCTACAGCGTCCTGAACAGTTACGCGTGCCATACTTTAATGCTCCACAGGTGAAGAAATGACTGGGCATGATACTGAAAGTGGGTTCAGTCTGCCAATAATTTGCTGATTAAAGCGTCATGTCGCTGCTTTTGGCGGCTCATACGCAGACGTTCAGCGCGGAGGATGGTCTTTAAATCACTCAGCGCGGTATCGAAATCATCATTGACGATGAGGTAATCATATTCCGCGTAATGACTCATTTCTGCAACTGCCTGAGCCATTCGTTTTGCGATGACTTCCTCGCTGTCCTGGCCACGGCCACGCAGGCGGCGGTCCAGTTCAATTTTAGACGGCGGCAGAATGAAGATGCTGCGCGCGCCCGGCATGCTTTTACGGATTTGCTGTGCGCCTTGCCAGTCGATATCCAGGAAGACATCAACGCCGGTCGCCAGGACCTGCTCGATAGCCTGACGCGAGGTGCCGTAATAGTTGCCAAAGACTTCTGCGTGTTCCAGAAACGCACCTTCGCCAATCATCGAACGGAATTCGTCGTGATTCACGAAGAAATAGTGTTCACCGTGCACTTCACCCGGACGCGGCGAGCGCGTGGTATGTGAAACAGAGACCTGGGAGTCATACAACGGTTGGGTTTTTAATAAAGCCTGAATCAGGCTGGATTTACCCGCGCCGCTAGGGGCGGAAACAATATAAAGCGTGCCTTGAGCCATGAGTGTCTTTTGTATGTGATGATCGAAAGAGAACTTACATACGAGCCTATTATACACGGCGGCGCTGCGCGACGTAGCCTTTGTCACACTTTTTGCGCCAGTTTCTTTCATTTTGCGAGTCGTTTTCCTGAATTATCCCCATGTTGCTGCAACGAATGCATTTTCCCTGAAGCCTGCTCGGGAAACGATACGCTCGTGCTCGCGTCCAGAAAACGGCTGCATTACAAACAGAGCCAGCGTACTGACGGGGAAAGCATATGAAGGCATGGATGATGGGCCTGGGGTGGCTGCTGGTTATGCAGGTGCAAGCCAGCTGTCCAGTCTGGTCTGCCGCGCGGGCCGAGCAAGAGATTGCGCAGCTACAGGGGCAAATAGCAAAGTGGAACGCCGATTACTGGCGGCAAGGCGCCAGCGGGGTGAGCGACGGCGTCTATGACCAGCTTACGGCTCGGCTCGCGCAGTGGCAGCATTGCTTTGGTGCGAAACCCGTAGAGAGCACGAGTTTGCCGCCATTACACGACGCGCTTAAGCATCCTGTCGCCCATACCGGAGTGCGAAAACTGGCGGATGCACGGGCTGTAGAGCAGTGGATGCAAGATAAAGCGGAACTGTGGGTGCAGCCAAAAGTTGATGGCGTTGCGGTAACGCTGGTTTATCGCCATGGGCAGCTTTACCAGGCGATTAGTCGGGGTGATGGTCTGGTGGGGGAAGACTGGACGGATAAGGTCAGACAGATACCGTCGTTGCCGAAAACGGTTCAGGGGGCTCTGGCAAACAGCGTTTTACAAGGCGAGATCTTTTTACGCGCCGAGGGGCACGTGCAGCGCAAAATGGGCGGCATGAACGCCCGTGCTAAGGTGGCGGGTATGTTAATGCGACAAGGCAAACGTGAGCCACTGTCGGCATTATCGCTGTTTATCTGGGCATGGCCGGATGGTCCGGCGGCGATGTCTGAACGGCTGGCGCAGCTGTCTGCGTCTGGATTTGAACTTGCCCAGCGCTACTCTCATCGTGTTTCTCGTGTTCAGGAGGTGGCGAACTGGCGCGAGCATTGGTTAACCACGCCGTTACCCTTTGCGACTGATGGCATTGTGATCCGGCAGGCTAAAGAGCCCGCGGGCGCGTACTGGCAGCCCACACAGGGAACCTGGGTGGCAGCATGGAAATACGAGCCGGTGACGCAGGTGGCGCAGGTGAACGGTATTCACTTTTCGATAGGGCGTAGCGGCAAGGTCTCGGTTGTCGCAGAGCTTGAACCGGTAAAGCTGGATGACAAGCTGGTGAGGCGGGTGAATGTGGGCTCCGTTGCACGCTGGCGACGTCTGGATTTCACCGTGGGCGATCAACTGCTGGTGAGCCTGGCAGGTCAGGGGATTCCCCGGCTGGATAGCGTGGTCTGGCGTGGGCAGGATCGAACAAAACCTAATCCTCCGCAGGGGGAATACCATTCGCTAACCTGTTATTTCCTCACGGATGGCTGTCGGGCACAGTTTCTGGCTCGCCTGAACTGGTTGTCTTCACCACAGGTTTTTAATCTGGAAGGTTTGGGAGAAGCTGGCTGGAGCAGGGTGATGATGGCGTTACCGTTCGACCATCTTTTTTCCTGGCTTGAATGGCAGGCGGCCCAACTAAAAGCGATACCGGGGATAGCGCCAGAACGCGGCGAACAGCTATGGCACCGTTTTGATATGACGCGGCGTCAGCCTTTTCGACTGTGGGTTAAGGCGTTGGGCGCGCCATTGCCCGAGACGGCGCTGCAGGCATCCGGCGATACTTCGTGGCAGCAAATTTCAGCGCGCGATGAGCTGGCCTGGCAAAAGCTACCGGGCATTGGGCGAGAGAGGGCCCGCCGCCTGGTGACCTTTTTCCACCACCCCACGATCGTTGCGCTTGCCGACAAGCTACATATGCTGGGCGTGGTGGGATTTGATTAGTGAGTTTCGTGGCGGTAGTGAAATACCGGCAGACCGAGCCGCAATCTCAGCGCCAGCATGCGGGCGGTAAAGCCGAACAGCAGCGTTGAAATCACCACCACATCGTGATTGCTGACGTAGTGCTGTAGCGCGACGTAAAGCACGGCGGCGGCAAAGGAGATGCCTGCGTAAAGTTCTTTCTGGAATACCAGCGGAATGCGTTTACAGAACATGTCGCGCAACACGCCGCCAAAGACCCCGGTAATGACTGCGGCAATCACGGCGATAATCGGGCCTTCACCCATATCCAGGGCGATTTGTGCACCGATGATAGAGAAAACGATAAGCCCCACGGCGTCCAGCACCAGAAACAGGCGACGCAGGTGCGGCATCACCGGCGCGACAATGGTCGTCAGCACAGCCGCAACGGCGACGGTGATGATGTATTCCGGATGCTGCACCCAGCCTAGCGGATAGTGACCCAGCAACATATCGCGTACGGAACCGCCGCCCAGCGCGGTGGCGGTGGCGATAATAATCACACCAAAGGTGTCCATACGGCGACGTCCGGCGGCCAGCGCGCCAGTCATGGCTTCAGCGGTGATACCAATCAGGTAGAGGATGTGCAGTAACATGTTTGCTCCTGGAATGAATGGCAGAAGGGTAGCGATTTGTGCGTGAGATCACGATTGAGATTTTCTAAGGAGAGTGAATTTTAATTACTAAAACTAATTTTAATTGATGTTCTTATCGCAGTGGTGTTGGGACATGTCGATTTTTATGATGAATTAATGCATTAAAAAATCTAATTAAAAACTTGCGCTGTCAACCGAAAACGGCCACTTCATGATGAAGTGGCCGGAAGATCGTTTACTGATTACCCGTTAGCTCGCCGTACGGCAGCGTATCGTAATCTTTCAGTGATTTTTTGTCGTACGGGTTGCCAATCCAGCGCGTACTTTCCTCAAACTGAGGGTTGGTTAGCGCACGCGTTGGGTCGAAACCGTCATAGCTCAGGCCTGCCAAATCTGACCAGGTGTGGATGAGCTCGGAGCTGCTGTATTTGCGGTTCACGTCCTGCGAGAAATCACGCGGATGCGCCTCATGCCACTTCTCCGATGTCCACAGCAGGAACGGAATGGTGTACATGTGGCGGGTCGGTTCTTTCTCATTACGCCCCTGAGTCTGATGCGGCGGCGTGTCATAGACCTCTTCCCCATGGTCAGAGAAGTACAGCAAGAAGCCATTAGGATCCGTCGCCTTGTAGTCTTTAATCAGCGTGGAAACGATATAGTCGTTATACAGGTTGGCGTTGTCATAGTTGTTGTACGTGTCCTGCTGATCCTGGCTTAAACCAGCCGGCATAGTGTCGGTTTTACCGGAGAATTTGTTCCAGTTTTCAGGGTAGCGGTACTCGTAGTTAATATGCGTACCCAGCAGGTGAACGATAATGAACTTTTTCGGCGCCGGGTCGGCCAGCACCTGCTTAAACGGCGCCAGCACGTTGGCATCGTATTCGCGGGCGCTTTGGGTGCGCTGCTGGTTCATATAGAACTGCTGGTCGGTCTGTTTCGAGAACACCGTCAACATGGTGTTGCGCGACGTCATCGTCTGCTGGTTGGTTATCCAGAAGGTTTTATAACCCGCCTGCTTCATCAGGTTCATCAGCGAGGGTTTGGTCAGATACAGGTCCGGGTTCTGCTCATTCGCGAAGGTCAGCGCCTGTTGCAGAATCTCAATTGTGTAGGGACGAGATGTGACCACATCGTTGAACACGGTAAAGTTGGGATCGGACTTACGTAGCGCGTCCAGTTCCGGCGTGGTTTCACGTGGATAGCCGTACAGGCTCATATGCCCACGCTGCGTTGACTCGCCGATCACCAGCACCAGCGTACGCGGCGCATCGCCGGTGCTGTCTTTTAAGTTCGCCAGCGGCGGCAGGGCGTGGTTGTCGTTGAGCAGTCGCGTCAGGCTATTGAGCTGGTGGTGATACTGGTAGTAACCGGTAATGAACTGCCATGGTGCGGCAGGAGCAAGGCGGGTTGATACGCCATCCAGCACATCGGCAACCGGTTTGTCCTTCATCACGACCCCAGTCACGAGCGGATGCAGGATCAGCCCGTACAGCAAGGCGAACGACACCAGCCAGCGCCATGGTGTTGGGATGTAAACCGGACGTAGACGTGTCCACAGGAAGATAGCGATCGCCGTATAGACCAACGCGACCAACACAATTTTGAGGCTAAAGTACTGGCTTAAGAATTCGCCCGCTTCGTTGGTGTTGGTTTCGAACATCACGAATAGAACGCTTTGCGAGAACTCTTGCCCGTAAATAACGTAATAGCTAATTGCCGCCAGCGAGGCAGCCCAGAGAATGATGCCAATCAGGGCGCCGATAATGCGGGTTTTTCGGGGAAAGAGGAATACAGGCACCAGCCATAACAAGCTAAAGAGAATGGAATCCCTTAGGCCAGTCGAGCCGCTATAACCTGTGGCGTAGATGACAATCTGCAATGCTGTTGAAAAGAAGCAAAAATACAATACGGCCCAGCCAAGGGCTTTCCAGCTGAAGGCTGGCGTACTCTGAGTAGTCGTGAATTGCATATGATTAACTTTATTTACGGTGAAGGCGGCCAGTCTAGCCACCAATGCTTAAGATATAATTAGATCGATATCAGGGCGTAAAAACAGATAGGCCTATTATCTGAAGGGATAAAGAGGTGGCGTGAATTATCTGAGTAATCACGTTCTGAAATACCGTATCTCTTCCATAATCACCCTTTCATGAAGGGGTGGCTCATCATGCAGCGGTGTACAAAAAAAAGAAACTACCTGAAATGAAAATGCCCACAATATTGCGGGCATTGATGTTTTGTATACTTTGGCGGGTTATTCTGGATCTGAATGTTGAGTAATGCTGTATATGCTTTGATTTATAAGAGTTTTGACTAATCGGTCTTTCGATTAGCTACACCCTTAAGTACACCTTAAGCAGATGCTATGTTGTATATGCTGCTTAATTGCTCAACGCAGCGTGGCCACTGATTCCAGAGCTCGCACTCATCGAATAGCACTGTTCTGTGTCGGGTTAGTAAGGCAGTCAAGCGCGAACGCCCTAGCTGTTGTCTGAGACTGGCTTTCAGCGCTATTACGCTGGGTTCTTTTGGGAGGGTAGCAAGATACCCGCTAGTAAGTAACTCCTTTCCTAAGCTGCTAGAGTAGACTTGAAATCGTTTGAACGGATTCTTCATCTCCAGGAGTTGGGAAAGCCCCAAGGCATTCTTTTTCTTACTAGTTGGTTTAGCGCCAGGCTTGTATCGAGCTTCGACACGCAAAAAGCGCTTATGCTCATCCAGATTGATATTAATAAGTTTGGCACGATCCTTCAGAATAAGTTTTCTGTCACGGCGTGCATTAACTTTTTCATAACAATGAATATGTAGAAGAGAGCGATTGCTGCCTATTCTTACTCCAGGTAATCCATTTTCAGTATCGTAATACGTGCTCTTCCCTGCATTTTTTAATCCCCATAGGTAATCATCTAGCTTGCAGTTATATATATCAAGAGCTACATCAATTCTTGTAACCCAAGCTCGAACCAGTAGCCGATAAAATATCTCACCTAAGTTGCCATTTATCCATGATACTAATTCATCTATTTTTACTTTCGTCATGTGTTGGGGATTAAAATCCAAACGTAGCCCTCCTGTATTAGGATGCTTCGGAACATAATCAATGTGCAATAGAACTGGAGAGTTCTTCTTTCTATTGTAAATATTTAGTGATTTGCGATAAGGTTTTTCCTTTTTGTTTTTAATGTATTCAACTCGATATGTCTTTTCACTCCGCTGATTCATTTTTTCCAGTTTACTATACACTTCCCTTTTATCCTCTTCAGGAAGAAAATCACTAACTACAGTTAACTTATCAATTCTTATTTTTAGGTTATGCCCGTCATTATCGCTACCGATATTTAAAGATTGGCATATATCTATATTGCTTCTGTGTAATAACATAACTATTCCTTCTCAGAATAGTGAGAGTTACAGCCCATATGAGGCCATAATCAGCATATGAATCAATATCAGTTATTACTCTCACTATTCATATCTATGTACATATAACGTGCTATTAGAGGGATGGGATTTTCTGATCCATAAACATCATCAAATTTTGGTTTCTGCTAACGGCACTTTTTGACGATTGGCAATCCATTGCAGTATTTCCTCTTCTCGCCATGCAACTGCACGCGAGGATTCGTTTGTGCTGGCTATTCCACCTGTAAGGCGTACAGGCTCAGGGAAGTGGCCTGCTTTTATCTGGCGATAGAGTGTTGCTCGTGAGAAGGCACAGTATTCAAGGACAGTTTTGAGTTTAATCAAACGTGAGGTGTGCATCGTAAAAGCCTGTTTGGTTTACGCATCCAGTTGATGCGGCCAGTCTTTACAGATTTTTGCGGGTGTAATTTTTTCATATAAATATCAACTAGTTGATGAGTACTCATTTGAGCGCAGACCAAATTTCCTTGATCTTCAAATCTGATGATCAGATTTTTGAGGGATGTTGTGTTAATCTGATGATCAGATCTAAAGGTGGTTTGATTCAGATAGGAAAAATCATGGTTAAGAAAAATGAAATTCGAGAAGAAGCAGAATTGGCTTATCGGCGTGAGAAGTACATTGAATATCAAAACAGACGCAAGGAAAAATTGGATAAGCTTGGAGATAAAAAGTTATCAATAAGACTCGATGACTTTCACTATGATAAGCTAATCGAATTATGTGAGACTCTAGGTTATCGTCGCCCAGAGAAAGGAAAATATAACCTTATAGAAACATACTCGGGAGTTATGAAGTATCTATTGAGAATTTCAGATTCTATAACAAAGTACATACCGAAAACAGAAGGCTCTCAGGAATTACTGCACTTACATCTACTTGTTAGTCATTTGAAATATGGACTAAATTTAAGCTATGAAGATATATTGAAAGAATTAAAAAACAAAGGGATTAAAACACCACTTTCATCGCTCGAAAATACAGTGAAATCAGTGAGGCGTGATGAACTTAGATCTTTAGATAACAAAACTATTAGACGTGATATATACAAGTTTGTTGAGGATATTTTAAACCTGGAAAAGGTCGTTCAGGAAATGATGGAATTAGATAAAAATGCCCCTCATTGCTGATTTACAAAAATTTGGTTGAAATAGCCATCAATTATTACTGCTATTTGGTGTATTTATCAAGAAACATAATCAATATGCGCCTTTGCTCATGTGTTAAGCGAGGCCATATATTATCAAGTCGACTCTTCAAGTCTGCATCTTTTACAGGAGCGAAATCCTGTTGTTTCTGGACATCATTTTCAAACGTCGCGAAGCAATCAATGAAAAACCAGCTAATCGGTGTGTTGAGCTTAACCGCGATGTTCACGAGGTGCGCTACGTTGATCTTGTTTGTTCCACGTTCATAACGAGAAAGCTGTTGGTGGGATATATCAACAAGCTCCGCTAAGTGCTGGGCTGTCATCCCCAGCTCTTTACGACGCATTTGAATGCGTTGGCCTACCTGTTTGTCTGCACTATCTGAGGGTAACTGGGCCATATACAGCTCTTCACTTCCTTAAAATGTCTATAGATGGAAGTTTGTGGCCTTTTTTCTCTTGTATGAACATCATCTATGGATTATAAATGAATTTTGCGCATCTATAGTCATTGTGGTGAAGGGAAGGAAGGAGAAGGGAGCAAGAGAGTGGATACCTCGTAATCTAACACTTTTGCGGTAACCAACTCCTTGAACTGAAGATGGGATCTTTTTGGTATGTCTATAACAAACTCATAAACGAATATCTTGTTTGGCGTGGCTGATGAAAAAACAGGAAGTATTGATTATTGAATCACGTAGTGATCAGGATATTTATGATGGCAGAGGTGAAGGAGAAACATTAAAGCGTATACTTCAATTACAGGGTATCAACGCCAAAAGCATTGAGGCTATTAATGAGAAAATGCTCATTAAAGCGTTAAAAGTCGCTCAAAGAGAAAACATAAAATATGTCCATATTAGTGCTCATGGATATAATGGCGGTTTTGCTCTAACAGATGACGCTATTATTACATGGCGAGATTTAGATCGACTTGCATGGCCGATATTAAAAGGGAAATGTATTTGTTTCTCAAGTTGCTCTGTTGGTAATGGCGCAGAAGAGTTATTTACCCTACACAAATCGTTCTGTAATGCGATTGTTGCCCCAACAAGAGATATTACCTGGGGGGAGGGCTTGGTGGCATACTCTGCATTTTACCATCGAGCGCAACTACGTGAAAAATCATCTATCCAGAATGTAAAAGTAATGAACCATGTTGTTGGGGCGGGGACGTTCAGGGTTATTGAGTCTCCCTATGTATCCCATATATATACAATTGGTTGATTAAATCATATGAAGTGTAAGTAAATCTAAGTTGTTTGACATAGATAATGTGAGTTAATTTGGGAGGAAACATGAATAATGAGCAAGATGAAATTAAGCATGAAGCGAACATTCATTCATGGCTATATGGTGTGGGGATAACTGGAGCTATTTCATTTATAGGGTATATCTTCACACCTATGGAAATACCGATTCGTTTAATCGTCAGTGTGTTAATTTTTTCACTGCTTTTATTTCCTATTGTGAAGGTGGTTTTTTATTTTATTTCGAGTGGCCTTAGATGTAAGGGTTGTAATGCTTCATATAGTATTAAACTAATAGATACTAAAAGAGAATTTTTATCAGCCATACCTAGGAGCAAAACTCAAAGCCTGGGCGTGGTTGGTGGGGATACAAGAGGCCCTCATTGTGGAAAGCAGGCAATTATAAAATCAACTTGGACAGAAGAACGATATAATATTACTAATGTTTATTCGTGTATTAAATGTGGCAATACCTACGATACTCAACGAATGGAAACACGAAAGCAAGGATATTCCAGTATAAAAATATATCGGTGATGATTTTTTGGGGAAATATTTTTTTAATTTTTAACAATATATAAAGGAGTAATAATGAAAAAGATTGTTCTAACTTTACTATTAGCCAGTAGTTTTTCCATGGCACATGCAGGTGAATACACTAAGCAAAATGGTGCTTTATCTTTGTCGACGGGGAATGGTACTGCTGAATTTAATATTAATGCCTCTCACGGTAATGCTTCTGGTGTTTGTAATATGGAGGGCGTTGCTAAATCTGTTGGTGTAGGTGCAGGGCAGCGAAATCGTTGGGTTTACAGCGACTCAACGAGTGCATGTGTGGCAGTGATTAGTGAATTGAAAGATGGTTCTGTCAATGTTATGACCCGTAGCTGCGAAAGCTATTGCGGTGTTTCTGCTGTTGGCTCAATGGATGGGCAGTACCAATATAATTAATCAATTAGGCAAGCATCATAAATTGTGATGATGCTTGCCCTTGCCATAGTTTAAGCGGCAGTTTTATCAGTAATCCGCTCTGCTACAATTTTCTCAAATTCAGTTTCTATAAGAAGACGTACTTGCTTACCAATTTCTGTACTTAGTTCTCTTTTTGCATCTGAGTTTACTTTGTGATCATGAGTGATCTTTAGAATTTCGAAAGTAAGTTCAGCATCATTTTTTGCTAAGTCACCTCTTGAAGGAGTACTAAAAAATAAACTGGCTTTAAATTCACCAGAATTTGCTGCGGAAGCAAAGCCGAACGTAACGTCCATTCTCTGTACATGATAATAATCATAATATTTTTCATCAGATATTAGGAAGATATCATTAAGTTTTTCGCCATCTATCTTCAGTCGTTTTACTGTATGCTTCATCCATGAAATTTGTGGATCGTCTGGAAGTGAAGGGCCTGAGGTATCCCGATTTATTTCCATATCGCTCACACTGCCCTTTTTAATAAATCTCCCGTGACCGCCTGTTAACCTTTTAAAGAAACGAACACGTTCAATATTTGTAAAACTGTCAAATGTAATTCTCCGCTCTTTTTCATTTTGAGTCACCCCTGATTCTTTAAGAGTTTTGGTTATTTGAGCGGTCATTCTTCTATTAACAATCTCTGTCTCTTTCGATGAATGTGTTGACGAAAAATCGAGCTTAAGATTGCCTCCTAGACGTTCAATAGCAACCTCGCCATCAAATCTTAGTTCCCTCTGAGTCCAGTCTTTACTAAAATCCTTACGAACTATTGAGAATGGAATTCGTACTTTATTTTTCCCATCAACAATGACGCCTGGACTATCTAAAACCTCAACGTTTTCGATGTTAGCGAATGGATTGAATTCACTTTCAAATAATTGCTTTAGCGGAGTTACCCAATCTGAAGCTGAATCAACCAAATCGAGTGAGGAAACTTTAACTTTAGGTTTTGAATCTCTATCAACTGATGCTTCAATTAAAGCTGAATAACCTGAGGGAGTTAGTAATGTAGCTGACAAAAGTGGAACTGTTATCGATTTATCATTACTCCCAGAAAAAATCCCTTTTGCCTTTAATGCTAAATGGATTTCACCGTATGAAATATGTTCGCTGTTGAGTAGTACACGAAGTTCAGATCCCAATGGGATAGTATAATTAGATTCCAGAATTTGCTTCATTGGGATTCCTCTTGGAGAAGATCAAGAATGGAGCGATTAAATGAAAATGGTATAATTTCTTCAGGGCGATTATGGAATGCGAGTCGAGCTTTTTGTACAGCTTCTTCATCGCGTGCCGGGTTGTAATCCGGCATGCCAATCTTTATATTAGTGATTAGTCCGGACGAAAAACTTAATCCATATGCCATTAAGTTTTTATAAGAGGTTGAATCGAAACTTTCGTTTGCATAAATAATTAGCTCTTTAATACCATCTTTATCCAATACAGCTGGAATTATATCTGAAGCTAAGAGTTCAAGTGGAAGTTCTTTACCTGTCCTCATTTCATCAACAGTTATCGATGTACCAATCCGAGGATAAAAGAACTGATAGTCTCCACCAGTTGAACGTTTACGTAAGTCATCAACTACCCTTAAAAGGAAAGTAGCTCTGCCATTGTCAATTACATAAAATGGAATATCTGTATCCAAATCCAGACGGGCTGGGGCAAGATCTGCTAAAATACTTTTCTCAATATTATCGTGATCATTATGGAACCAAATAAGAAGACCTGCGTGATATCTGTTCCTCTTTGCTTTGAAGTTAGTACCGATTTCTCGTAACGTGGAGTTGTATTTTGCACATTCAATGGTTTGATTAAGTTCTTTTATGTGGCTTTTAAACTGTGACCTTAATGTCCCTTCTTTTGGATAACTTCCAAGGGTGTTTTTATTTGAGACATGAACAAAATCAGTTCGATCATCATGGAAGGGATTATTGTAGAGATAGACTTGATCTTCTCCGTGGCTTTGACGTGCATTTCCCTCATCGTTTAGATGAGTTGGAGTATTACAACTGATGGCAATATTGTGAATTAAATGTTGCCAACCAATACGGTTTAGGAGCGCTTTGGCTAATGCTTCCCCAATTTCCCCTGATTTTTTTGACTTTTCACCAGCCATTACTTTGCCTCCTTCATTTGAATATCTACAACCGCACGATATCCGTTCTTAACGGGCTTTACGTCTATTGAATGGATCTTTGCATCTGGATTTGAAACGAGTAGACTGACTCCTTCTGCAATTCGTGCCTTCGTGACAATTTCTTTTGCAAATTTGGCAAGACGTTTGCTTTCAATTGGTATGCTGTCATCAAGTGAAACACCATATTTAAGACGAGTTCCATTCAGCAATTCATCAACTTCTTCATTGTTCAAATAGTTATTTGAAATTTTGCGAATGTCGGATAGAGATAGAGCATCCGTCTCGGTAAGTAATTCTTCTACTTGATGCGTGAATTCCAGTGCATTGCTCGGTGTTTCAACTCTATTAGATATCGCTTTAAGTAATGCACCAGCTATTTGTGCGGATTTTTGAGGTGTTTGGCTTGGTGCTACTTTAAGAAAGTTTTCTATCCAATACTTTGTTTTTTGTCCTAAGTTATCGATCGCAAATACTTTCAGGCCATTAGAGATAATGACAGCACCTTTCTGGACTTTACTAAGAGATATTCCAACCCTCTCAATTACTTGGATCTCTCCTTTCTCTTCCCCAACATCTAGGTAATCATCCTTTCCTTCAACTTTGTATAGACCAAGGGCTTGTAGTGATTGATCTTCAGACCTAATACCGTCAAATAAAATCACAAGGAATTCACCGCCACCAATATTCTGATGGCCTGAGCAACTATATAGGTGTTTTGCTATCGCATCACTGCTTTCTTTGAATGCATTTGAAGTTTTGAAAACGTTATCGGCATAATGATTGATAGTGTTCAAGGAAACATCTGATTCATGTGTCAAGCTGTACTCTTGACCTTTTCTGACTACAGGAGCAAGGAAATCCCTTATCAGTAGTTCGTCGAGTGTGCTTGAACGGTGACACTCTGCCTGTGATAGATGAAATCCCTCGTCTCTGAGTTTATTCCCAACACGGTGGACAATGACTTTAGCTACTTTAGCTGAACTAATATCTATCATTTACTCTCCCTGAATTTAAATGTATCAGTTCATAACTGATTGATAGTAAACACTTATCTCAAGTCGGATATTGTTAATACAACGTTGGATTACTGGCTTGTAATCCAGAAAAGCAGTTGAAGCCAGAACCAGCTTGAAGGTTTGCAAGTTAATTTGCATCCAACATTTATGATGATAATGAGCTACTTTTCTTCAAGGGTGTTACGTTGTAGTCATTACCTTTCTCCAACGAAACTAGCATGTTAGCCCACAAATCCAAAGCTCGCTTCCTCTCATCGAAATACTCATAGCGGTTGTATATCCCCTCAACACCTTTAATTCTGTGATTTAGGCAACGTTCTGCAACTACTGGATCGACTCCCAGCGCAGCCAAGTGCGATCGTGCGGTACGTCGAAAATCATGAATAGTAAAATTAGGCACATCAGGTAGATTGCCCCTTACCTTGCTCAACGCAACGGGCAATGTGCTTTCTTGTATGTGAGGGATCATTCGGTGCTGCATCTTTCTTGCTGGAAGAACCCACTGACTATTGCAGGACATCTGATGCAGTTCTTTCAACCATTCAAGCGCAGGTGCAGGGATAGGAATGTCGATCGCATCACCATTCTTAACTCGTTCTGCGGGTAAGTGCCAGACCGCTTCATCAAGATCGAACTCCTCCCAACGCGCACCGCAAAGCTCCATTTTGCGGCAGCAAAAAACCAGCAGAAGCTTCATTGTCAGCTCGTTTTGACGTGAGAAACCTTTTGTCATGGGCATAGCCTGAAAGAGCTTCATCAATTCCTCACGGCTCAGCCAGCGTTCTCTGCTTTGCTCCTGCCCACCAGCATCCGAGATTTCAAAAGAACTAGTAGGGTTGTTTTCAAGCATATGTCGCTTGATACCGAAATCAAAAATACGGCGAGTCCAGCGAAGAACGTCATTAGCAACTGTCGGCGCACCACGTTGGACGATTTTTTGCAGCATATCGTCGATATGCCAAGCTTTAACATCTTCGATTCTGAAATGCCCGATATTAGGGTTGATGTCTTTGTCTATGCGACGACGCAGAATGTCAGGGTGCTTCCACCGGTTGAGGATCTGACGCTCAAAGTATTCCGCAGCTAGTTCTGAAACACGGAGCGCATGTTTCTCTTCTTCCATCTTCTTTAACGCTTCAGCTTTACGTTCCTGCTTCTCTCCTGCTACGTCATGCCCCAGAGCGACACGGGCAGAAAGCTCTTTAGCAATTTCCCGAGCTTTCGAGAGCGAAATGCTGGAGTAATAGCCAATCAGCATAACTCTGGCTTTGCCAGCCATTTTGTAGCGAAATCGCCAGAATGGGGCGCTATAAGTCACTGGAAAACAGATGTATAGCCCATTCCCGTCAGAGCGACCCGCAAAGTGCTCATTGTTTCTAATCCATGTACGGATTTGTATGTCTGTCAGTTTTCCCATATGTCTCTCATCATCAGAGGGGGTGTACTTAAGCGTGTGTACTTAAATCTGAATAAGTACACCTTTAAGTACACGCAGAACACGCGCTGTAGTGATACGATATGAGACTATATAAAACAAAAAAGGCCATGATTTACAATGGCCTTTTCATCCTGACGTGACTTAGTGAGACTACGCGAGATCGCGTGAAACGTTACTCGATGTTCTGGATCTGCTCGCGCATTTGCTCGATCAGCACTTTCAGCTCGATAGCTGAATTTGTGACATCGGCATTAATTGA
>NZ_CP050321.1:222118-520854 GCF_011765685.1 Kluyvera genomosp. 3
TTCTGGATCTGCTCGCGCATTTGCTCGATCAGCACTTTCAGCTCGATAGCTGAATTTGTGACATCGGCATTAATTGACTTCGAGGCCAGCGTATTCGACTCACGGTTGAATTCCTGCATCATGAAGTCCAGGCGACGGCCAACGGCCTCTTTTTTCTTCAGGATGTTATAGGTCTCTTTGACGTGGGCTTCCAGGCGATCCAGCTCTTCGGCCACGTCAATACGCTGGGCCATCAACACCAGTTCCTGCTCCAGGCGGTTGTTTTCCAACTGCACTTCCGCATCTTCCAGCTTCGCCACCAGGCGATCGCGCTGCCACTGCAGAATTTCCGGCATATGAGCACGTACTTTGGCCACTTCGCCGCTAACACCTTCCAGGCGTTGTTCAATCAGCGCTTTCAGCGCTTGGCCTTCGGTTTCGCGAGCGACGATGAAGTCGTCCAGCGTATCGTCCAGCGCATTCAGGATCTCAGCGGCGATAGCGTCCAAATCCTGCTCTTGTGCGGCCATAACGCCCGGCCAGCGCAGAATATCGACCGGGTTAATTTCCCCTTCGTCGCTCTGCATTTTGACCCAGTTGGCCGCGTTAACCAGCTGCTTTGCCAGGTTTTCATTAAGAATAAGTTCGCCTTGCGCACTGGCATCTGGCTCAAAACGCAGAGTGCACTCTACTTTCCCGCGCGTTAAGCGGGTACGCAGACGTTCACGAACAACGGGTTCGAGGCTGCGGAACTGCTCCGGCAGACGGAAATAGGTTTCGAGATAACGCTGGTTAACAGAGCGCAGTTCCCAGGCGGCGCTGCCCCAAGTGCCCTTAATTTCGCGGCGGGCATAGGCGGTCATGCTGCGGATCATAGACGTTCCTGTTTTTAAAGGAGAGATGGGGGGATTATAGCCCTCGGGGGCTTATGAGGATAGGAATAAGCACCGTTAATCCGTATAACACTTCATCCTTCAAGCTGTCTCTGCGTTGGCTGCCGTCGCTTACCCCAGTCACGTACTTATGTACGCTCCTGGGGATGCGCTCCTTTGCCGCCTTGATACAGCTCGAATGATTTTGTGTATAATGCGCAGCCACATTCGTTTCAAGCCGGAGATTTCTATCATGCGTCCAGCAGGTCGTAGTGCCAACCAGGTGCGTCCCGTCACCCTGACCCGTAATTATACAAAACACGCAGAAGGCTCCGTGCTGGTCGAATTTGGCGATACTAAAGTGCTGTGCACCGCCTCTATTGATGAAGGCGTGCCGCGTTTTCTGAAAGGTCAGGGCCAGGGCTGGATCACCGCCGAGTACGGCATGCTGCCGCGCGCTACCCATACCCGTAACGCGCGTGAAGCGGCGAAGGGCAAACAGGGCGGCCGCACCATGGAGATTCAGCGTCTGATTGCCCGCGCGCTGCGCGCTGCGGTCGATCTGAAAGCGCTCGGCGAGTTCACTATCACGCTGGACTGTGACGTTATCCAGGCTGATGGCGGCACGCGTACCGCGTCCATTACCGGTGCCTGCGTGGCGCTGGCTGATGCGCTGGGCAAACTGGTTGCTGCTGGCAAACTGAAAACCAACCCGATGAAAGGGATGGTTGCCGCGGTTTCCGTTGGTATTGTGAACGGTGAAGCGCTGTGTGACCTGGAATATGTTGAAGACTCCGCGGCGGAAACCGACATGAACGTGGTGATGACCGAAGATGGCCGCATCATTGAGGTCCAGGGGACGGCGGAAGGCGAACCGTTCACCCACGAAGAGTTACTCACCCTACTGGCGCTAGCCCGAGGGGGAATCGAATCCATTGTAGCGGCGCAGAAGGCGGCGTTAGAAAATTGATTTTTAAGGGCGACGTGGTCGCCTTTTTTTTGTCCGTAATAAAGTGAGATGAGGAGCGAATCCATGAAACCGTATCAGCGCCAGTTTATTGAGTTTGCGCTTAACAAGCAGGTACTTAAGTTTGGCGAGTTTACGCTGAAATCCGGGCGCAAAAGCCCCTATTTCTTCAACGCCGGCCTGTTTAATACCGGGCGCGATCTGGCACTGTTAGGCCGTTTTTATGCCGAAGCGCTGGTGGATTCCGGCATCGAGTTCGATCTGCTGTTTGGCCCTGCGTACAAAGGTATTCCAATTGCGACCACCACCGCGGTGGCGCTGGCGGAACATCACGACAAAGACTACCCGTACTGCTTCAACCGTAAAGAAGCCAAAGATCACGGCGAGGGCGGTAATCTGGTGGGCAGCGCGCTGACCGGGCGCGTGATGCTGGTGGATGACGTTATCACCGCGGGAACGGCGATTCGTGAATCGATGGAGATCATCCAGGCCAACGGCGCGCAGCTGGCTGGCGTGCTGATCTCTTTAGATCGTCAGGAGCGCGGTCGCGGTGAAATCTCGGCCATTCAGGAAGTGGAACGTGATTATGGCTGTGAAGTTATCTCGATCATTACCCTGAAAGAGTTGATCGCTTATCTGGAAGAAAAACCGGAGATGGCTGAGCATCTGGCCTCGGTTCGCGCGTATCGCGAAGCGTACGGCGTCTAAGAAAACAGCCCGGCGCAGGCCGGGCTGTTTGACGATTATTGCAGTTGAGCGACGATCAGCGGCCAGCGAGCGTCGAAATCGTCTGTCGGGCGATACTTGAATTCGCTGCGGACAAAGCGCGAGAGCATCCCTTCACAGAACGCCAGCAGCTGGCTTGCCAGTAACGTCTCATCGGTTTCGTAGCCTTCCCCTTCACGCATTTTGCGCTCGCGCAGCACCTGACGCAGTTGAGCCTCAATGCGCTCAAACAGCTGGTTAATGCGGCCCTGCAGACGGTCTTGCTCAAACATCAGCGCATGACCGGTGAGGATACGGGTCAGGCCCGGATTGCGCTCGCCAAAGCCCAGAATCAGCAGCACAATCAGACGCAAACGTGCGGTCGTATCTTTTTCGTCTTTCAGAATCAGGTTGATACGGGTAATCAGGCTATCTTCGATAAACTCGATAAGGCTATCGAACATGCGGGTCTTGCTTGGGAAATGCCGGTACAGCGCCGCTTCGGACACACCAACGGACGCGGCTAGCTTTGCCGTCGTGATCCGCTGGCTGCCATCGCTGGATTCAAGCATCAACGCCAGGGATTGAAGTATTTCCTCGCGACGATTCCTTTTCGCAGTTTGCTTTTCTGCCATGTTCTAAAATACCCCTGAAAATAAAACACTTGTCAGGCGAGCATCCACACGGTGACCGCAACCATAAATTGCAGTGATCTTTTTGCATTATGACGCCGTGAGATGCGTAAAAAACGGGCACATCACATCCTGCATGATGTGCCTGAGGGCGAGTTATTGACGCCCTGAGTGGCCGAAGCCACCTTCGCCACGATCGGTGGCTTCAAACGATTCGACCAGATTAAACTCGGCCTGTACGACAGGAACAAACACCATCTGCGCGACGCGTTCGCCCGGCTCGATAGTGAAGGTGGTTTGCCCGCGGTTCCAGATGGAGACCATCAGTTGACCCTGATAGTCAGAGTCGATAAGCCCCACCAGGTTACCCAGCACGATACCGTGCTTGTGGCCGAGGCCAGAGCGCGGCAGCATCACCGCCGCCAGAGACGGATCGGCAATGTGAATCGCCAGGCCGGTCGGCAGTAAGGTGGTTTCACCTGGCGCCAGTTCTACGGCGTCATCAAGACAGGCGCGCAGGTCAAGGCCTGCAGAGCCAGCGGTGGCATAGGTCGGCAGCGGGAACTGCTGGCCAATACGCGAGTCCAGAATCTTAACGTCGATTTTTTTCATCATAACGGGTAACGATCTCGTCCAATAATAGTTGGCCCAGGAGTGACTTACTGGCGAGCGGTAAAGTCTTCTCGCCGTCCTGCCAGAAAAGATGCAAGGCATTGTTATCGCTGTTAAAACCTTGATTTGATTGCGATACATCATTGGCACAAATCAGATCAAGGTTCTTGCGGCTACGCTTTTGCCGCGCATATTCTTCCACATTATTCGTTTCGGCGGCAAACCCTACGACGTAGGGACGATGCTCTTTCAGTGCGGCAACGCCAGCGACGATATCCGGGTTTTTCACCATTTTTATTGTGAATTCATCACCCTGGGTGTCCTGCTTCTTAATTTTTTCTTCAGCGATAACCGCGGCGCGATAGTCGGCAACTGCGGCGCAGCCGATAAAAATCTGCTGTTGTGCGATGCCGGCCTGAACCGCGGCGTTCATCTCTTCAGCGGTGGTGACATCAATGCGTTGCACAAAGGCGGGCGTTGGCAGCGACACCGGGCCGCTAACCAGCGTGACGTTTGCCCCACGACGCGCGGCGGCTTCGGCAATCGCAAAGCCCATTTTGCCTGAGCTGTGGTTGGTAATGTAACGCACCGGGTCCAGCGGTTCACGGGTCGGGCCTGCGGTAATCATGATGTGCAGATGTTGCAGATCGTTGACGGCGGAAAAGTGCGCTGCGGCCATGTCGACAATCACCAATGGATCAAGCATCCGACCCGGGCCAACGTCGCCACAGGCCTGGCTGCCGCTGTCCGGGCCCCAGATCAGCATATTGCGTGAGGCCAGTACTTCCAGATTGTGCTGCGTGGCGGCGGCACGATACATCTGTTGGTTCATGGCGGGGACAACGGCGACCGGCGATGGGGTTGCGAGGCAGATGGTCGACACCAGGTCGTTTGCCATCCCGGCGGCCACGCGGGCAATTAAGTCGGCGGTGGCCGGCGCAAGGATAACGAGGTCAGCCCATTTGCCCAGCTCAATGTGGCCCATCGCGGCTTCGGCTGCGGTATCGAGCAGGCTGTCGGAGACCGGATAACCGGATACGGCTTGCAGGCTCAGCGGGGTGATGAAGGCTTTCGCTGCGTCGGTCATCGCGACGCGCACGTCCGCGCCGCGCTCGCGCAGGCGACGCACCAGCTCCGGCGTTTTGTAGGCAGCGATACCGCCGCTGACGCCAAGAACAATTTTCTTACCGGCCAGGCTCATCATGATTTTTCCTGTTAGGGGGACACCAGAATTCGCGCATTTTATCACAATCCTGGCGGGGTCGTGTGCTTACGACAGAGACACTTTGCGAGCCGCTACGCAAGAGCGAAATCCACACCGTGCAGGAGGGCGTGTACTGTGGCATTTTGGCGACAGCCATAAGAGGAGGCCGTCATGGAGAGTACAGAAGCCCTCCTGCCGCGCGAGAAGATGCAGCGGTACGGAATTGAATCGCTCACGGATGTTGAGCTGCTGGCGCTATTTTTGCGCACCGGTACGCGGGAAAAAAACGTTCTACGTTACTCTCAGGACCTGCTGCGCCATTTCGGCTCGCTGTACGGCCTGCTTTCGGCTACCGAGAAAGCGATAACGCAGATCGACGGTATGGGCATTGCTAAATATGCCCAGCTAAAAGGGATTGCCGAACTGGCGCGCCGCTATTTTAGCCTGCGGGTGCTTTCCGAGGATTCTCTGCTAAGCCCAGAGATGACGCGTGAGTTTCTGCAAAGCCAGCTCGCCGACGAAGAGCGGGAAATCTTTGTGGTGATTTTTCTCGATAATCAACACCGGGTGCTCAAACATAGCCGCCTTTTTTCCGGCACCCTGAGTCACGTTGAAGTGCATCCGCGCGAAATTGTACGAGAAGCCATCAAAGTTAACGCCGCTGCGGTGATCCTGGCACATAATCATCCATCGGGTCATGCGGAGCCGAGTAAATCAGACAGACTTATTACTGAAAGGGTGGTAAAGTGTTGCCAATTCATGGATATACGGGTGCTTGATCATCTGGTTATTGGCCGCGGTGAGTACGTTTCTTTTGCCGAACGAGGCTGGATTTAGGGGTTTATTACGCGATCCACCGGGATCTTTGTCTGTTCGGGACTTGAGCATAACGCCGGGTCAGCGTATACTACGCCACCTTTGAGAATCTCGGGTTTGGCATTTGGGCCTGGCAATCGAGAGTTCACTTAGAACTATGCGATGACCGGGCTGTAAAGCCTGACGAGGCGCCGATACCCCATACGAAGCTCGAGCTAATTTGATTTTTGGAGAATAGACATGTCCCGAGTCTGCCAAGTTACTGGCAAGCGTCCGGTGACCGGTAACAACCGTTCCCACGCACTGAACGCGACTAAACGCCGTTTCCTGCCGAACCTGCACTCTCACCGTTTCTGGGTTGAGAGCGAGAAGCGTTTTGTCACCCTGCGCGTATCTGCTAAAGGTATGCGTGTAATCGATAAGAAAGGCATCGATTCAGTTCTGGCTGAACTGCGTGCCCGTGGCGAAAAGTACTAAGTACTTAGAGGAAATAAATCATGGCTAAAGGTATTCGTGAGAAAATCAAGCTGGTTTCTTCTGCTGGTACTGGTCACTTCTATACCACCACGAAGAACAAACGTACTAAGCCGGAAAAACTGGAACTGAAAAAGTTCGATCCAGTTGTCCGTCAGCACGTTCTGTACAAAGAAGCTAAAATCAAATAATTTTAGTTTCGATGTCACAAAAAACCTCGCCTCGGCGGGGTTTTTTGTTTTCTGCGCGTCCCCATAATAGAGACATCTGTATTCGAGCCGGAGACGTTATGCCTGAATTACCCGAAGTTGAGACCAGCCGCCGGGGCATTGAACCCCATCTGGTCGGAGCAACCATCCAGTACGCCGTGATTCGCAACGGACGCCTGCGCTGGCCCGTCTCTGATGAAATTTACCGCCTGAGCGATAAACCGGTTATCAGCGTTCAGCGCCGCGCTAAATACCTGCTGCTTGAACTACCTGACGGCTGGATCATCATCCATCTGGGGATGTCGGGAAGTTTACGCATTCTTGCGGAAGAACTGCCGGCGGAAAAACACGATCACGTCGATCTGGTGATGAGTAACGGTAAAGTGCTGCGCTACACCGACCCACGGCGCTTTGGCGCCTGGCTGTGGACGCCGGTGCTGGAAGGGCACAGCGTGCTCGCCCATCTCGGCCCGGAGCCGCTGAGCGCGGAATTTAGCGCGGAGTATCTGCAGGCAAAATGTGCGAAGAAGAAAACGGCGATTAAACCCTGGCTGATGGATAATAAGCTGGTGGTGGGCGTCGGTAATATCTACGCCAGTGAATCGCTGTTTTCCGCGCGGATCCATCCGGATCGGCTGGCATCATCGTTATCGGCAGAAGAGTGCGAACGACTGGTGGCGGCGATCAAAGCAGTACTGCAACGATCGATTGAGCAGGGTGGTACGACTCTAAAAGACTTCCTGCAAAGCGACGGCAAGCCGGGCTACTTTGCACAAGAGCTACAGGTATACGGGCGAAAAGGGGAGGCCTGTCGGATATGCGGGACGCCGATTATCGCCAGCAAACATGCGCAGCGGGCGACGTTTTACTGCCGGCAGTGCCAAAAGTAAGTTGATTGCCCGGCGACGAACCGCCGGGAAATGCACTGAAGCCTACTTCAGCTTCTCCATCAGCGCCTGATGTACATTCGCCGGCAGGAAATGGGTCACATCGCCATCGTGACGCGCCACCTCTTTCACCAGCGATGATGAAATAAACGACCACTCTTTCGACGGCATCAGAAAGACGCTTTCCAGCTCCGGCATCAGGTGGCGATTCATGTGCGCCAACTGCATTTCATACTCGAAATCCGCCACCGCGCGCAGGCCACGAATCAGAATATTGGCCTGCTGGGTGCGGGCAAAGTTAGCCATCAGATCGCTAAAACCCATCACTTCCACGTTACCAAGGTGTGCCGTTGCCTGCTGGGCCAGCGCTACGCGCTCGCTAAGGTCAAACATCGGTTTTTTGCTTGGGCTGGCCGCAATAGCGAGGATAACCTGATCGAACATGCAGGCCGCGCGGGTCACGATATCAAGGTGACCGTTGGTGATGGGATCGAAAGTGCCCGGATAAATCGCCCGTTTTTGCATAATCATCCTCAATGCGTTTTCGGTGGCAGGTACGGTTCCAGGAGTTGTAACAGGCGTTGTAGCGCGCCCTGGTTCTGGTACAAGACCTCAACGGCGTGACGACCGTAGAAACTACGATAATCGGCATCGCCTAACAGTGAGGATACCTCTTTTTCGAGACTGGCGGCATCGGTCACGGTGATAAGCCCACTCGCCTGTTCCAGACGGGCGCAGATATCCTTGAAGTTAAAGGTATGCGGGCCCATCAACACGGGAATGGCATGCGCTGCGGCTTCCAGCGGGTTATGGCCACCACGTTCAACCAACGAGCCGCCAACAAACGCCAGGTCGGCAATGCCATACAGCAGCATCAGCTCACCCATGGTGTCGCCAATGACCACCTGTGTTGTCGCGGAGGGGACTTCACCGGAGGAACGGGTGATAAAGCTCAAACCAGCCTGACGCGTGAGGTTGATGGCATCCGGGAAACGTTCCGGGTGACGCGGCACCAGTATCAGCAGTAAATCCGGGTAGTGCTGCAGCAGCGCCTTGTGGGCGGCAATAACAATACTCTCTTCGCCCTCATGGGTGCTGGTGGCTATCCATACCGGGCGGCGTGGCGCCCATTGGCGACGAAGCGTGACCGCTTTGGCTGCCAGCTGCGGCGTAACAGAAATATCGAACTTCAGGCTGCCGGTAATGGTCACCTGATTATTTTTAGCCCCTAAGGCGACAAAACGTTGACCGTCTTCTTCATTCTGCGCGGCAATCAACGTAATACGCTGGAGTAGCGTGCGAACAAATGAGCCCAGTTTGGCGTATCCGGCGGCTGAACGCTCAGACAAGCGTGCGTTGGCAATCACCAGCGGAATATGGCGACGATGCAATGCGGCAATCAGGTTTGGCCACAGCTCTGTTTCCATAATCAACACCAGTTTCGGGTCGATTTTATCGAGGAAGCGGTTAAGGGCATCGGGTAAATCATACGGCAGATAGACGTGCTGAACGTCTTTGCCAAACGCCGACTGCACGCGCTCGGACCCGGTTGGGGTCATCGTGGTGACAGTAATCGGCAAATCGGGGTAGCGGTGACGCAGTGCGCGAACTAACGGGATCGCCGCCAGCGTTTCGCCAACGGACACCGAGTGCAGCATAATCCCGCCGGGCTTCAGCGGCTGGCGATAAAAACCGTAACGTTCACCCCAGCGTTTTCGATAGGCTGGAGCCTTACGTCCGCGCACCCAAAGCCGTATCCAGATCAGGGGCTGGATAAGGTATAGCAATGTGGTGTAAAGCAACTCAAGCATGGGCGTTAGCTGGCTAATGGATGTGCTGGGGATTCTATGTATTTATCTATGATATTACCATTACTTTTGCAGTTCTGGTTTCGTTATCTGGCTTAGGGGCGATGCCATTTTTGCGTATCGATTGGTTAAATGCAAACGGCCAGTATTCAGAACGATGAGTTTTATGATCATACGATCCGCGAGAGGAATTTTTTTGAAATATACTTCATGTAATAGACAGCTGCACTGAGGTATTTTCCATTGTTTTTTAAGTGCGCACTTTTTCTCGCCAGCTGTTTATATGTAGATGGGCACAGTAATGGGCGATTTCTCCATGGGGAGTTATCTCTTGCCACTTTGAAGTAGTTAACATCCGTATAATACTGAGTCCAGTCATGCCAGGGTTTTGATACACCAACATAGTGAATGAAAATAGTTTCTGATGTTATTTCAAATTTTCTTTTTTTATTTCGTATTAGGCTATCAATGTTAAAGAAAGAATTAAAGCAATGCTCTATGATTTTAACATCATCATTGAATATGATATTTAATGCATCTTGATCTGGATGTGTGAATTTACCATTTTTAACAATGGATATTACTTTGTCTGTGAGGCTTTCACTCTGGTTTTTGTCTAGATTGAAATATAAAAAACCTGAGTTGAAATAGTGTTCTGGATGAATATTTTTTATATTTGATGTATCGACAAACTTATCGTGAACAGCAATAAGCTTTTTCCCGTCAAATGATTCATCTAGCAATGAGTGAATGCTTTTTTTACATATTATATCTGAATCAAGATAAATTATTGAATCCAGTTTATCCGCAAAGTAATCGATAGCAATAAGGCGGAAATAGATTGAATGGTTCCAGGACTTTGACGCAGTAGGTAAACTTTTTAATAAGTCATCATTTAATAAATAGAATGTAATTTTTGTATTGTACTGGCGAGCAAGTTCTTCGAAAAGACGATGATTCTCTATAGAAACGTTATTTGAGAATATATGAAAATGAAACTTCAAATCCTCATTATTCAATAACACAGAAGTAATAGATACGCCTGTTCCGTATAAAAAATCATTATCAGCGCCGTAGGTAATATTAACACATTGCTCGGTTCCGCTATCACCATCGATATGAGCATTTTTTACGTGCTGAATGATGTTTCTTTTCAATTTGAAACCCTTGTGCAATACAAAAATGTCATTGTTTTTTGCTTAAATAGGTAAGCCATATAAAAAAAGGTTGTTATTTATTATTGTAATGCTCTAAAATCATCTTTTATTATAATTTAAATGAATGTATTTGTCAATGCGTCTCCAAGATAATACAGAAGGCGGGTGTGCGAAAAGTATGATAATCAAGATTAATCCTGGGTGTGTGAATCGACTGTCATTAATGAACATGCTTCTATTCTTAATGGTATTTGGGTTATTTACGATTGACAATCGAGCAATATTGAATATTAGCACTGCATTTGCGTTGTTGCTATCAGTATATTTGTTCTGTAAAGAAAAGGTGAATCCCTTATCTTCTATAGGTGAATTCTTAAAAGAAAGAAAAAGCCTGTTATTTTTTTCACTATGGTGTTTATTTAGTATCGCTTTTTTTACATACGAAAATGAATATCTTGCAGCATTAGAATTATTATTTAAAGATTGGCGATATCCACTCGTTATGTGGTTAATGTTGATTGCCTTTAAAGAGCACTTGCATATGATCAAAAAAACATATGTGTTCAGTGCAATCCTGACATTGTCCTATATAGTTTTAGCAGTACCTATCATTCGCTTTTTAAAAAACAATCCTCAGGAACTCTATCTTCAATTACGTTACGGTTTTGCATTTTATGTCGTGATGTTGTTTCCATTTGTATTGACGAGTGCCGTAATACTAAAACAGCGATATCTGAAGATACCACTACTTGCGGTTGCGTTCCTGTCCTTTGTCTTTTTGTTGTATACCGGTAGTCGAGGAGGGATTGTTTCATTAATTATTGAAACAATTATTGTTATGCTCATCCTCTCTAAAGATATAAAGAAATTTATATTTTCAATGTTCGTGATTGCTGTAATCGCTGGTGTTGGATTAGCTGCTGCCTACAATATATTCCCTCAAGTAAAAGGGAAGATTGAACAAACAACGAAGCTTACTAATGTTACAAGTAGCCGAGATAAAATCTTGACGCAACGCTACCCTTTAGTAATGGATAGTGTGAAAAACAACCTATTTGGTATTGGGTACGGTAATTCAACCTATGATCAATATCTTTGGGATCACAACGCGCCAAGAGAAGATGGGGTTTTTAACAGCGAAACCAATAAATATAATCTTGATGAGCCATTGTTTATTACCGTTTTATATAATGTAGGTTTCGGTGGGTTGATTCTTTTCATTGCATCAATATTTGTCAACATACAAGCGCAGATAAGATCTATTAAGATTAACAAAGATGTATTTAGTGTATCTATTTTTGCGTCTTTTGTTGGGTATTTCCTGGTGTATTGCATGTTCGAGAAAATGTTTATGGAAATATACCTTATCTACACTTTGTTAGCGTTTTATCTTGCTAATAATAAGTCTGAATGTAAACGATAATAACCTTATTTATTGTTTTTTAAGGTAAATTTTGCATATCGAATGATGTGATGGTAAGTGATATACTCCGTGGGAGTAATTATGCAGAGTATGTGGCTCAGCATTCGGGTAGCTGTAAAGCCTGGGGCGGTAGCGTGCTTTTGGTTCACTTCTCACTGAGTTATCTTAACGAAGGGCTGCTTGTGGAAAAGCCATTTAGAAGAATTCTTGTTATCAAAATGCGTTTTCATGGAGACATGTTGCTGACCACCCCGGTGATTAGCACATTAAAGCATCATTATCCGGATGCTTTAATTGATGTTCTACTTTATGAGGATACGATCCCTATCCTCTCCGAGAATCCTGAAATCCACAGACTTTATGGCTTAAAAAACAAGAAAAGCACGTCGTGTGAGAAAATTAAAAATTTCGCATCAGTAATCAAAGCGTTACGAGCTAATCATTATGATCTCGTTATCAACATGGCCGATCAATGGATCGTTGCTCTGTTGGTGAGAATGTTGAAGGTGCCGGTTTGCATCTCCCACGATTTCGGGCATCGTCAGAATCGCTTCTGGCGAAAAAGCTTCACCCATCTGGTGCCGCCAGAGGGCAATAATGTTGTTGAAAGTAACCTTTCAATACTCAAGCCTCTTAGCCTGGACTCCTATGTCTCTAAAACGACCATGAGTTATCCGCAATCCAGTTGGGAAAAAGTGCGGACAATGTTGGATGAGGCTCACGTAGGAGAGCGATTTGTTGTTATCCAGCCTACGGCTCGGCAGCTATTTAAATGCTGGGAGAATGATAAATTCTCACAAGTTATCGATGCGCTACACGAGAGAGGACTCGATGTCGTTTTAACATCTGGTCCGGGTCGGGATGACCTGGCCTGCATTGCCGCTATTGCTCAAAGATGCCAGGTTCCTCCTGTTACCGCATTGGCAGGAAAAATGACATTCCCGGAGCTCGCTGCATTAATAGATCATGCAGTACTCTTTTTAGGGGTTGATTCCGCGCCAGGGCATATTGCTGCTGCGCTAAACACGCCGATGATCTGTCTTTTTGGCGCAACAAACCACATTTTCTGGCGACCATGGTCGAACAATATGATCCAGTTTTGGGCTGGCGACTACCAGGCTATGCCTTCGCGCGATAAGTTGGATCGTGGTAAAATGTACCTCTCAGTCATTCCTGCTGAAGATGTGATTGCTGCGGTTGACACGATGCTCCTTAAGAATAATGGCTTATCGACTACAGGCGTAGAGAAATGATAGTTGCCTTTTGTTTGTATAAATATTTTCCGTTTGGTGGTTTGCAACGTGACTTCATGCGTATCGCGCAGACGGTCGCACAGCGTGGACACCATGTACGGGTTTATACCCAATCCTGGGAAGGCGAATGTCCTGCTGCCTTTGAGCTTATTCTGGTACCTGTAAAAAGTCACACAAACCATGGGCGTAACGCGGAATACTATTCCTGGGTGCAAAATCATCTACGCGATAGTCCAGCCGACCGCATTGTTGGTTTTAATAAGATGCCGGGGTTAGATGTCTACTATGCAGCCGATGTTTGTTATGCCGAAAAGGTTGCACAAGAAAAGGGCTTTTTGTATCGCCTGACATCACGATATCGCCATTATTCTGCTTTTGAGCGCGCTACATTCGAGCAGGGTAAGGCGACACAACTACTCATGTTAACGAATAAGCAGATTGCTGATTTTCAAAAGCATTACCATACCGAGGCTGAACGATTCCATATCCTTCCTCCTGGAATTTATCCGGAGCGTAAGTACAGCGCGCAACCAGCAGGCAGCAGACAACGTTTTCGGCAGAATAATGGCATTACAGATAACCAGTTCTTATTGCTTCAGATTGGTTCTGACTTTACGCGAAAAGGGGTTGATCGAACCATTACTGCGCTTTCTACGTTACCGGATGAGTTACGCAGCCAAACTTTGCTGTTTGTCGTCGGACAGGATAAATCTCGTAAGTTTGAGGCGTTAGCGGAGAAGTTGGGCGTACAAGATAATGTTCGATTTTTCTCGGGGCGTAACGATGTTGCTGAATTGATGGCCTCTGCGGATCTATTGCTACATCCTGCTTATCAGGAAGCCGCGGGGATTGTGTTGTTGGAAGCCATCACGGCAGGCTTACCGGTATTAACCACTGCCATTTGCGGATATGCGCACTATATTGCTGAAGCAAACTGCGGTGAGGTTATCGCGGAACCTTACCGTCAGGCAGACTTGAATGCATGCTTACGTAATGCATTACAGCATCCCTCATTACGTGAAGCATGGTCCGAAAATGCAAGGTATTATGCCGATACTCAAGATTTATACAGCCTGCCTGAGAAAGCAGCCGATATCATTATAGGTGGTTTAGATGGTCGAACTTAGAGAACCGCTAGCTACGGCATGGCGCGGTAAAGATGCATTTGAAGAAGTGAAAACCTTACAAGGCGAAGTATTCAGAGAACTTGAAACTCGCCGAACTCTGCGTTTCGAACTTTCTGGAAAAAGTTTCTTCCTCAAATGGCATCGTGGCACATCTCTAAAAGAGATAGTCAAAAATCTTTTCTCATTCCGTATGCCTGTTTTGGGTGCGGATCGCGAATGGAATGCGATTCACCGGCTCCGGGAACTCGGGGTGGATACGATGCAGGGCATTGGTTTTGGTGAAAAAGGTTTTAATCCGTTAACGCGAGTCTCGTTTATTATCACCGAAGATCTCACTCCTACACTAAGTCTGGAAGACTATTGTGCTGATTGGGCGGTCAATGCACCGGAGCCAAAGGTTAAACGTATGCTTATTGCACGCGTAGCAACGATGGTTAGAACGATGCATCAGGGAGGGATTAATCACCGTGATTGCTATATTTGCCATTTTCTTCTGCATCTCCCATTTGATGGTAAAGAGAACAATTTAAAATTATCTGTTATTGATTTACATCGTGCACAAATCCGCAACCGCGTACCATTACGTTGGAGAGATAAAGATCTCATTGGCCTTTATTTTTCCTCATTAGATATTGGGCTGACTCAACGAGATATTTATAGGTTCTTAAATATTTATTTCAATAAGCCACTAAAGAAAATCCTGAAAGATGAACAAGCATTAATCGCACATGCTCAAGAAAAGGCTGAAAAAATAAAAGAAAGAACAATTCGTAAATCTCTGTAATTTTAAAGGTTATTTATATGGATGCTCAATTTCTGAAAGCTACTGATTTTATTACTAAAACAGTAGCTTTTGATTTCTCTGACGCCCGATATGCTGAAAAACCCTTGCATATTTGTTATGGCATTGATCAGAATTTTCTCTTTGGTTGCGGTATTTCTATCGCCTCAATTTTGCTAAATAACACTGATTCAAACTTTGTTTTCCATATTTATATCGACGTAATAAATGATGAGCAGATAGTAAAAATTCGTGAATTGGCTGAGCGCTATTATTCACGTATTGAGATCCATACTATTAATTGTGATAGATTATTATCATTTCCAACAACAAAAAATTGGTCTATCGCAACTTATTTTCGTTTTATTATTGGCGATTCCTTCATTGGACGTGAAGAACGCATTATCTATATGGATGCGGATATCATGTGCCAGGGGAGTATCCGTGAACTCTTCTCCCTGAATATTGATGATAAGGTTGCCGCTGTTGTTCCTGAGAGAGATACCACGTGGTGGAAAAAACGGGCGGATAGCTTAGGTTGCAGCGCACTTGAAAAAGGTTATTTTAACGCTGGTTTTTTATTGTTAAATATTTCTGCCTGGGCCAAGGAAAACGTATCAGCTAAAGCGTTAGCCATATTGTCAGATGATCTTATGGTTAAGAAATTATCTTACTTAGATCAGGATATCTTGAATATCATTTTAGCAGGTAAAGTTGAGTTTCTTGATATCAAGTACAACACTCAGTTTAGTTTGAATTATGAATTAAAAGATAATGTTGTGAGTTCAATAAATGATAACACTATATTTATTCATTATATTGGACCAACAAAACCCTGGCATGCATGGGCTCAATATCCGCGAGCTCAGGCCTTTATTTTAGCGAAGGAACAGTCACCCTGGAAAAACTCAGAGTTAATACAGGCAACTAATGCTAATTATGCACGTTACTGTGCTAAGCACTATTTTAAACAGGGGCGAGTGATAGGAGGCATTAAGGCCTATCTATCTTATTTTTATCTGAAACTAATGGGTTAGTTTCAACATATAAAAAATAGCATATGCAAATAAATGGCCTTATCTATAAAGTAAAATCATTATTAGCTTCAATGAGATTATCAAAGCCTCGTATTGAAGATGGTTCATTAACGATAAAAAATGTTTGCATCATCCTCATCAATATTGGGTTGGGTGATGCAATTATGGCAACATCATTCATTAGATTCCTGAAAGACTCAGGAATTGAAGTTGATCTTATTGTAGCGAAGAAAACGATACCTTTATTTTCTGATAATCATGATATCAGCAATGTGATTTCACTTGGTGATCCAACCGCCTGTCAGAAAAAGTATTATGATTTAGTGATTGATCCTTATAGCCATTGTAGTTGGTATGCAACCTATAAGTATCTGAAATTACTATCACTTATGAAGTATAAGGTACTTTCTGGTTTTGATGTTAACTTAGGCAGTAAATATAATGATAATTATATTCCGGGTGATAAAGCTATTCATATAACGGACTATTATAAACATGTTGTAAATCAGTTCATTTCTGATTCTTGTGTATTGCCGAGTAATTATATTTTACCCTTTTCTGTCGTTACACAGTCTTCTGCGGAAAGTTTTATAGCCTCGTTGCCTGACCATACAGTTAAAGTGGCAATTTGTCCTTTTGCATCCACTCCGAAGCGAAGTTTCAGTGACAGGCAAATCAATGAAACGTTAGCACTTTTGAGCGCCAGGGAAGATATCTCTATTGTTCTCCTGATGGAGAAAAGTAAATTGTCTTCTATTTCACTTCATGATAATTCGTATTTCTTCGATGCGCCAGATTTTATGAGCGCAGCTGCTGTGCTCTGTCAGTGTGACTTTGTTGTCTCGGTTGATACCTCATTTGTTCATGTCGCGAACAGTGGAAACAAGCCTGCACTGGTGTTTTATAGTTCAGTGTACAATGATGGTTATAATACCGATAACCTTTGCGGGCCAAACTATCCGAAAGCTAAACAAATTATAGAGAAGAAGGGGATTTCATTGATACCTTCGCAATACATTTATGATGAGGTTGTTCATTCATTAAATAACCTGAAAAATGATTGAACATATTTACCTGTATCAATTTGGTAACGTAATGATGGTGGCCCACTGTGAATAATCATCTTTTTATTGTTTGCTCTCCTTTACAGTTAAGGGTCGCACTTGCCATCAAAAAAAATTATGATGGTGACATTTTCCATATCATTTATCTTCAGACCAAATCTGGCTTAAAACAATATGTCAGAAAATCATTAAAATGTGATTTTAACACATATCATATTGCTGATATGGATTATGCTTTTTTTAATATTTATCGGATTGTTTCATACTTAAAGGAAAATGTAGGTGATGAGGGGTATGCCTATATTGCTAATGCCAACGATCTTACAGTTCAATATATCCTGTCGCAGATTCCATCAACTATGAAGTTGAGAACATTTGATGATGGTATCTTAAACATAAATACTATTTCTGATATTAATCAGAAAATAAAGGAAAAGAAAAAGTTAAGATATCTTCTTACTCGTCTTTGTTATAAAAACACAATGAGTATTAGAAAGATTATTGAGAACAGCTCATTGCACTTTACTATTCTTGATAAAAATAGGACGCTTAATGTTAAGACGGATATCGTTAAGCTTAATATATTAGAATGCAATGAAATTCTAATAGATAACGACAAATCCGCTGATGTTGAAATAGTCAATGTCTTTGTCGGTTCGAAATTTAAAGATATACTGGCTAATAAGGGGGGGCAACAATTAGAGGCTCTTATCCATAAAATTCGCCAACTCCATCAGAGTTTTGATAACATTTTATATTTACGGCACCCACGAGAGATGTCGAGTGAAGTGTTCTCAATGAATGAAGTTAATGTGGATTCAATTTCTGAAGATTATATCTATGATCTTGTAAGAAAAGGGGTGGTTGTAAATGTGATTGGTTTCGCGAGTACGTGCCAGTTAAATACAATGAATCTACCAAATGTTAGAATTATCTTACTAAAAACTAATCTTATCAGAAATGATATTCTTGATTCTTTCTCACTGTTTAACAAGAAAGAAGTCGTGTCAATTTACGATCTTGATGCGTAATAAAATGCCCTTTTAGGGCATTTTTATTATTTTAATGAGTTAATTAGCTCTAAAACTTTATCCGCCTGTAAGTTATTCAGGCTTGCCAAATCAGCGTTGCACGCCACCTGATTCTTCCCATATCCCCCAATCAATCCAGGGTCGGTCGGGCCATACAGCGTGATATTTGGGCGATCCAGCGCCGCGGTTAAGTGGCTTAATCCGGTATCTACCGAAACGACAAATTCCGCACCTGCCAGCACGTGCGCCACCTTCTCGAGGCTCAGACGCGGCAGAACTTCCACGTAATCAAACCCTTCAGCCAGGCGCTTCGCGCGGGCTTCTTCATGCGGCGCACCCCATGGCAATTTGATGCGTAGACCGCGCTCGCCCAGCAGGCGAATCAGCTCACGCCAGTTTTCTTCCGGCCAATGCTTATCATCGCGCGTCGTGGCATGCAGAAAGACGCAGTAGGGGGCTTCTGCAGGCGTAAGCGCCCCCACAAAATGTTGCGCTATGGCGTAGTCGCCCTGCGTTTCAGGTTTGGTGTAGCCGAGGCTCTTCGCAAACAGCTCGCGGGTGCGCTCTACGGCATGCTGCTGTTTGGCAATATGATGGCGGCGGTTATAGAACAGGCTGGCCAGCGGCTCGCGGGCGCTACTCCAGTCCATGCCATGCTTGATGCCGTGTGCCAGTCGGGTGACCAGCGCGGCGCTTTTTACCAGCCCTTGAGCATCGATGATCGCATCATATTTTACCGCCTGAATGGCATCGCGAAAGGCTTTGCGTTCGGCTTTGATGGGGGCGGAGAACCACGCTTTACGCCAGCGGCGGATGGCCACCGGAATCACGCGGTCTACCGCTTCATGCCATGAAGGAATTTGCGCGAAACCCTCTTCCACGACCCAGTCAAAGCGAATATCGGGGATGGCATGCATCGCGTCGGTTAATGCCGGCAGCGTATGCAGGACGTCGCCCATTGAAGAGGTTTTGACGATCAACACTCGCATGCGTCAGGCTTCCTCGCTCGACAGCAGCGCGTTGAGCTCTTCCTGGACGCGCGCTGGGGTGATATCGATCAGGCTCTGATGATAGCCCTGCGCAGAGTCGCCTTTGCGGACCTTGTGGTAACCGGTAATCAGCCGAATCACCCGCGCTTTGTTTGACAGCGGCGGCGTGAAGTCCGGGCTGCTTGGCCCGTAGAGTGCAACCAGCGGGCGGTTTAGCGCGGCAGCCACGTGCATCAGGCCGGAATCATTGGTGACGATAGCCTTACAAGCGGCAATCAGCACCACTGCCTGCTCCAGTTGGGTCTCGCCAGCCAGGTTACGGCACCAGCCTTTTTGCTCGTCGCTGAGTGCGGCGATAATTTCATTACCTGCCTCGTTGTCCTTTGCGGAACCGAAAAGAACAATCTGATTACCCTGGTCGATCAGCTGCTTCGCGAGTGCGGCGTAGTGATAGTGCGGCCAACGTTTTGCCGGACCAAACTCCGCGCCGGGGCAAAAGCCGATCATTGGGCGGTCGCTGGAGAGCGAAAACGCGTTACAGGCCAGCGATTTCTCGCCTTCGTTCACCTGCAACTGCGGCCACAGCAGCGGCTGCGGCAGATCTTTCGCGCAGCGCATCACGCCTTTGTCGTAGGCCAGCGCCACGTAGCGCTCGACCATCAGCGGCCAGGCCTCTTTATCCAGCACTCGCGCATCGTTCAGCAGGCCGTAGCGCATCTCGCCGCGCCAGCCGGTGCGCAGTGGGATACCGGCAAAGAAGGGCACCAACGCAGATTTAAAGGAATTAGGCAGGACATAAGCGCGATCATAGCGCCGCTCGCGCAGGCTATGGCCGAGCTTGCGCCGTTCGCCAATTTCCAGCGCGCCGTGCCCTAAAGGCATGGCGATCGCTTCATTGACTTCCGGCATCCGCGATAACAGCGGACGGCACCACGCGGGTGCCATCACGTCGATTATCGCCTGGGGATAGCGCGCCTTGAGCGTGCGATAGAGACTTTGCGACATCATCATGTCGCCCACCCATGACGGGCCGATCACCAGTATTTTCATGCTGACTTCTTACGCGTCGCGGTTCAACCAGGCCATGTATTCCGTTACGCCTTCGGCGACGGTCTTGAACGGCTTATCGTAGCCAGCAGCGCGCAGGTTGGTCAGATCGGCCTGCGTGAACGCCTGATAGCGGCCTTTCAGTTTGTCCGGGAACGGAATGTATTCAATGCTGCCTTTTTTGTGGAACGCCAGGGTGGCGTCAGCCACGGCCTGGAAGGATTCCGCGCGGCCGGTACCGAGGTTGAAGATGCCGGATTTACCATTTTCCCAGAACCACAGGTTTACCGCCGCCACGTCGCCGACGTAAACGAAGTCACGTTTGAAGCCATCGCTGCCTTCGAACAGTTTCGGGCTTTCGCCGTTGTTCAATTGGGTGTTCAGGTGGAACGCGACGCTCGCCATGCTGCCTTTGTGGCCTTCACGCGGCCCGTAGACGTTAAAGTAGCGGAAGCCCACGATCGGCGAATTCGCTTCCGGCATGATGCGGCGTACGTACTCGTCGAACAGGAATTTAGAGTAACCGTACACGTTCAGCGGTTTTTCAAATTCGCGGGACTCGATAAAGTCGCTGGTGCGGCCGCCGTAGGTGGCTGCGGAAGAGGCGTACAGGAACGGAATTTCACGCTCGAGGCAGTAGTGCAGCAGTTCTTTGGAGTACTGATAGTTGTTATCCATCACGTACTTACCGTCCCACTCGGTGGTGGAAGAGCAAGCGCCTTCGTGGAATACGGCTTCGATGTCGCCGAATTCTTCACCGGCCATAATCTGGATCAGAAAATCTTCTTTATCCATGTAGTCGGTGATATCCAGGTCCACCAGGTTTACGAACTTGGTGCCGTCTTTCAGGTTGTCCACTACCAGGATGTCGGTAATGCCTTTGTCATTCAGCGCTTTCACGATGTTGCTGCCAATGAAGCCAGCGCCGCCGGTAACGATAATCATAACTGTAACCTTTGATATTGGTGGGCCAGGGCGTATCCCAGGCACGAATGCTTCTAATCATACCATCACATTAGCCCGCCTTCAGCCTTTCACCGTTCGGCTGGATGTGGGACGCGTGATTTATGCTGCAAATAATTCATTCAGACATGCATCATCTCGTATCAGCGTATAGCTTTGGGTAATATGTGCCAAATTTTACCGAATCTGGAGAGTTGCAATGCGTGGTGATTTTTACAAACAGTTAACTCAGGACCTCGATACCGCCCGTGCGGAAGGGTTGTTTAAAGAAGAACGTATTATCACCTCCGCTCAGCAAGCGGATATCACCGTGGGCGACGGCAGCCACGTCATTAACTTCTGCGCCAACAACTACCTTGGCCTGGCCAACCACCCTGAGCTGATCAATGCCGCCAAAGCCGGTATGGACAGCCATGGTTTCGGTATGGCCTCGGTACGTTTCATTTGCGGCACCCAGGACAGCCACAAAGCGCTGGAGCAGAAGCTGGCAAGCTTCCTCGGTATGGAAGACGCCATTCTGTATTCCTCCTGCTTTGATGCCAACGGCGGCCTGTTTGAAACGCTGCTGGGCGCAGAAGACGCCATTATCTCCGACGCCCTGAACCACGCCTCGATCATCGACGGCGTGCGCCTGTGTAAAGCGAAGCGTTTCCGCTATGCCAACAACGATATGGTTGAGCTGGAAGAGCGCCTGAAGGAAGCGCGTGCAGCCGGTGCACGCCACGTGCTGATTGCCACCGACGGCGTGTTCTCGATGGACGGTGTGATTGCCAACCTGAAAGGCGTCTGCGACCTGGCGGACAAATACGATGCGCTGGTGATGGTCGATGATTCCCACGCGGTTGGCTTCGTCGGTGAAAATGGCCGTGGTTCGCATGAATACTGTGATGTGATGGGCCGTGTCGACATCATCACCGGCACGCTGGGCAAAGCACTTGGCGGCGCGTCCGGCGGCTATACCGCAGCGCGTAAGGAAGTGGTGGAGTGGCTGCGCCAGCGTTCGCGTCCGTATCTGTTCTCCAACTCGCTGGCGCCGGCTATCGTTGCCGCATCGATTAAAGTGCTGGAGATGGTGGAGAATGGCGCTGAGCTGCGCGACCAGCTGTGGGCCAATGCCCGTCTGTTCCGCGAAAAAATGACCGCCGCTGGCTTTACGCTTGCGGGCGCGGACCACGCGATTATCCCGGTAATGCTGGGCGATGCGGTGGTGGCGCAGAATTTCGCGCGTGAGCTGCAAAAAGAAGGAATTTACGTCACCGGATTCTTCTTCCCGGTGGTACCAAAAGGCCAGGCGCGTATCCGCACCCAGATGTCAGCGGCGCATACGACGGCACAAATTGAACGTGCGGTGGAAGCCTTTACCCGCATCGGTAAACAACTGGGCGTGATTGCCTGAGGGTGTCAGATGAAAGCGTTATCTAAACTGAAAGCGGAAGAAGGGATCTGGATGACCGACGTTCCGGAACCGGAACTCGGCCACAATGACCTGCTGATTAAAATTCGCAAAACCGCGATTTGTGGCACCGACGTGCATATCTACAACTGGGATGAATGGTCACAGAAGACGATCCCGGTACCGATGGTTGTGGGTCATGAATACGTGGGCGAAGTGGTCGGTATCGGCCAGGAAGTGCGCGGCTTTAAAATCGGCGACCGCGTCTCCGGTGAAGGCCATATCACCTGTGGTCACTGCCGTAACTGCCGCGCCGGACGTACGCACCTGTGCCGCAACACCATTGGCGTTGGCGTTAACCGTCCGGGCTGTTTTGCGGAATATCTGGTGATCCCGGCGTTTAACGCGTTCAAAATTCCGGACAATATCTCCGACGACCTGGCCTCAATTTTTGACCCGTTCGGCAACGCGGTGCACACCGCGCTCTCTTTCGACCTGGTGGGTGAAGATGTGCTGGTCTCCGGCGCGGGCCCGATTGGCGTGATGGCGGCCGCGGTTGCCAAACACGTTGGTGCGCGTAACGTGGTGATTACTGACGTGAACGAATACCGCCTGGAGCTGGCGCGCAAAATGGGCGTGACCCGCGCGGTCAACGTCGCCAAAGAGAATCTCAACGACGTGATGGCTGAGCTGGGCATGACTGAAGGTTTTGATGTCGGTCTGGAAATGTCCGGCGCGCCGCCAGCGTTCCGCTCCATGCTGGACACCATGAACCACGGCGGACGCATTGCGATGCTGGGTATTCCACCGTCCGATATGTCCATCGACTGGACCAAAGTTATCTTTAAGGGGCTGTTTATTAAAGGTATCTATGGCCGTGAAATGTTCGAAACCTGGTACAAGATGGCGGCGCTTATCCAGTCTGGCCTCGACCTGTCGCCGATCATCACCCACCGCTTCGGCATTGATGACTTCCAGAAAGGCTTTGACGCGATGCGTTCCGGTCAGTCCGGTAAAGTTGTGCTGAGCTGGGATTAATCATAAAAGGCCAGGATCGCTCTCCTGGCCTTTTATTTTCGGCTTCATCTCTAGTACGCTAGCGCCAGTTTCACTTCATAGTAAAGAGCGAGTATGACCAGCCAGACAATCGATGTTAGCGTTATTATTCCGGTATATAACGGTGAAAAGAGTATCCAGCAGATCGTTGAAGACGTTCTGGCTGAACAAAGGGTATCGCTGGAGCTTATCGTTATTGACGATGGTTCAACGGATAATACGCTGAATATTCTTTCGTCGATTTCTGACAGCCGGCTGAAAATCATTTCTCAACCTAACAGCGGCGTCTACGTTGCGCGAAACGCAGGACTGGCAGCCCACCAGGGCAAATGGCTGATTTTACTTGATGCCGATGATGATATTCATCCGGATATGATTTATTCACGGCTGCAACTGGCCGAGAAAAATAATTGCGATGTGCTCATTTCCAACGGTATGTTCACTTCGGCACGTGGCCATCAGCATGGGCATGCTGTTCACTCCCGACAGATTTATAACCAAACGCAGAGTGGTTTTGCATGGATTAACCATGCGGTGAAAGTGCGGGAATGGCCGCATTATATCTGGCTGCAAATTATCCGTTCAGAGTACATCAAAAAAAATAATATCGATTTTCATATTGGCAGCAGCCATAAAGATATTCTGTGGACGACGGAACTGGCGCTGGCCAATGGTGTGTTTTATCTCTCAGAGACGCCGGATTACTACTACGTCAAGAATACTGAGTCGATCACTAATCACACTCGCTACTACGATCCACGAGCCTATAGCTACATTGATATTATCAGCAAACTGATCGCCTACGCGAAACGTCCGGAATATGCAGCCGTTCGCCGTTCGCTGCTGATTCACGCGTTAAAAGAAAGCGGGCATTTTCTGGGGCTCTATCGCCGTAAGATAAAAGACAAAACGGCCGTACGACAAAAATTCAACGAGCAGATCGCACTCTCCGACCTGGCGAAAGGGCTTACCGACATACACAGCGTATGGTTCCTCATTCGCCTGTGGTCAAAGATGCGCGGTTAATTAAGCCCCACTGCTGCTCCACCCCTGCCATTGCAGCTGCATATACTGCACCAGCGTGCTGTGGGTGATGCTTTCGCTCAATACGTTGAAGAAGCGGCTGGCGTAGACCGGCTCCAGTGGTTTCTTCGGCTTGCAAAGCTTCACGCCATGGAATGGGTTGCGTGGCTGTGACGGTTGAACGGACGGCGGCAAACCGCGATTCGGCGTCGAGGTGTCAACCTGCGGCTCGTTGAGCAGGCTGCTCGGGCGCACCAGCGTAATATCTGACGGCAGGTTGTAGACCATTTGCTGCAATACGCGCACGGTCGTCGGATGTGGGTGCCCAATAGCGATCGCCGAACCGTTGCGGCGCGCGAGGTCGACTGCCCGGTTAAACTGGCGACGAATATCCGCTTCGTTCTGGGTGTCGTCGAGGAACACTCTGCGCTTAATCACCTTCACCCCGGTACCGTTAGCGGCGCGCATGGCCTGGCTATTGCCGATGGTCATGCTGTCGAGGAAGTAAAGATTGTAGCGGCTGAGTGCCTGCATCACTTTTTGCATACCAAACAGGCTGGAGGTCATCGCGCTGCCCATATGGTTGTTCAGGCCTACGGCATACGGCACTTTATCAACCGCTTCGCGAATAATCCGTTCGATCTCATCGCTGCTCATGTCCGGGCGCAGGGTGTCTTTTTCCAGCGGCTGCTTACTGAGCGGCGCCATCGGCAGGTGAATCAACACTTCATGCCCGGCGTTATGGGCTTTAGTGGCCATTTCACGCGCATGAGGGGCGTTAGGGAGTACCGCAACGGAAATGGTGGACGGCATCGCCAGCACCTGATTTTCCTGCTGCGGACGATAACCAAAGTCATCGATAACGATAGAGAGCTTACCGGCATAGCTCGGCGCGGCGAATGCCAGCGCACTAAGAAGTACGACTCGACGAAATTGAAGCAAAACTTATCTTCCCAACCACGGCAGTGGATTGACCGCCTGACCCTGGCGGCGAATTTCGAAATAGAGCGACGGTCGACCCTGTCCGCCGCTGTTGCCCACCAGGGCGATCGGCTGCCCGGCGCGGACCTGTGTGCCGACGCTGACCAGCGCGCTCTGGTTATACCCGTAGAGGCTCATATCGCCTTTACCGTGCTCGACCACCACAACAAGGCCATAGCCCTGTAGCCAGTCGGCAAGGATGACGCGCCCATCGGCAATGGCTTTGACTTCGGTGCCTTCCGATGCGCTGATGACCATCCCCTTCCAACGTAGCTCACCTTGTAGCTGTTCGCCATAGCGATGCAGCGTCGTGCCGCGAACCGGCCAGTAAGCCTGACCGCGAGGGGCGCCCAGACCGCCGGTTCGTGCCATAAGTGAGCGTTCACTTTCGGAAGGTTTGTAGGTAGTGCCTTTGCGGGTGGCCTCTTGCTGACGGTTACGTACCGCCTCGGCCTCTTTGGCTTCGCGCTCGGCGCGGGCTTTTGCTGCCGCTTCGGCACGCGCAATGCTATTGCGCAGGCGGGATTCGTTCGCCCGTAGCTCGCCAAGCTGTTGCTGGCCCTGCTGAATGGAGGATTCCAGCCCGGAAATCGTTTTCTGGCGCTCGTTACGCGCCGCTTCCAGTTTGGCCTGCTGGGCCTTCTGTTCGTACAGCAGCGTTTGCTGTTCGCTCTGTTTCTCTTCCAGCTCGGTTTTTTGCGCCGCCACGTCTTCGCGGGTTTGTTTGAGCTCGGCGATGGTTTCCTGCCGCGCCTGGTTCAGGTAGCCGAAATAGGCCTGTAGACGCTGCCCACGCTGGCTCTCTTCACCGCTGAGAATCAGCTGAATACCGGTATGTTCGCCCTGACGGAACGCGGCATCAAGCTGTGCGGCGAGGTTGCGCTCCTGCATCGCGCGCTGTTTTTCCAGCTTCGCAATGTTGGCGTTCATCTCGGCGATTTGCGCATTGAGCTGCGCCAGCGAGTTTTGCGTTTCACGTAGCTGACGCGCGGCGGCGGCGATGGCCTGTTCCTGCGCTTTAAGCTGGGCGAGAAGGGTGGCGCGTTGTTGCTGTTGTTGGCGTACCGCGCGCTCTTTGGCGGCGATATCGGCCTGAATAGACTGGAGCTGTGAGCGGTCGTCCGCGTGGGCGGGCGTGGCGCACAGCAATACGCCAGCGCTGAGCACGCTGGCGTAAAACGTAGACCGAAGCGTCGCTTCGGCCCATTTAATGGAATAGATCGCCTTTCCCCTCATGGGGAAGGATTATTCCACGATGAACAGCGGCTTACCAGTCATCTGTTGCGGGATTTCCATCCCCATCAGCGCCAGCATGGTCGGCGCGATGTCGGAGAGCTTGCCGCCTTCCACCGCTTTGACGGTTTTGTCGCCAACATAAATCAGCGGAACCGGCAGGCTGGTGTGGGCAGTGTGCGCCTGGCCGGTAGCCGGATCACGCATCTGCTCGGCGTTGCCGTGGTCAGCGGTGACCAGCAGTTGGCCGCCCACTTTCTCGACCGCATGAGTGACTTCATCCAGGCAGTGATCCAGCGCTTCAACGGCCTTCACTGCGGCTTCCATGACGCCGGTATGGCCAACCATATCGCCGTTCGGGTAGTTACAGATGATGGTGTCGTACTTGCCGCTTTCGATGGCCGCAACCAGCTTCTCGGTCAGCTCGGCAGAGCTCATTTCCGGCTGCAGGTCGTAGGTGGCCACTTTCGGGGAGTTGATCAGGATGCGATCTTCGCCTTTGAACGGCTCTTCAACGCCGCCGTTGAAGAAGAAAGTCACGTGCGCGTATTTCTCGGTTTCGGAGATGCGCAGCTGGGTTTTGTCATGCTTCGCCATCCACTCGCCAAAGGTATTTTCCAGAGACGCTGGTGGGTAGGCGCACGGTGCTTTGATGTCTGCCGCATATTCAGTCAGCATGATGAAATCGCCCAGCTTCACTTCTTTGTGGCGCTTGAAGCCGTCGAAGTCAGCGTTAACAAAAGCACGGGTGATTTCACGCGCGCGGTCAGCACGGAAGTTCATGAAGACCAGCGCATCGCCATCTTCCATTGCGGCATCGGCTTGGCCGGCTGCACGGATGACGGTTGCTTTCACGAATTCGTCGTTTTCGTCGCGAGCGTAAGCGGCTTCCAGCGCGGCAACCGCGGTGTCAGCCTGGAATTCGCCCTTGGCTTCAACCAGCAGGTTGTAAGCTTGTTCAACGCGATCCCAACGGTTGTCACGGTCCATCGCGTAGTAACGACCGATGATGGAGGCGACGCGGCCTTTGCCCAGTGCGGCAAATTTCTCTTCAAACTTCTGCAGGGAGCCGTTAGCGCTGCGTGGCGGGGTATCACGACCGTCGAGGAAGGCGTGCAGGTAGATTTTTTCTGCGCCACGTTCAGCGGCCAGCTCTACCATCGCCATAATGTGGTCTTCATGGCTGTGTACGCCACCGGCGGACAGCAGGCCCATGATGTGTACCGCTTTACCGGCGGCAACCGCTTTGTCTACCGCGCCGCACAGCACCGGGTTAGCGAAGAACTGGCGATCTTTGATTTCAACGTCAAGACGGGTCAGATCCTGATAGACGATACGGCCTGCGCCCAGGTTCACGTGACCGACTTCAGAGTTACCCATCTGACCGTCTGGCAGACCCACTTCCAGGCCGGAAGCGTGGATCAGGGTATGCGGACGTTTGGCCCACAGCGCGTCCATTACTGGCGTTTTTGCGCTGTAAATAGCGTTATCCTGATGCTCTTCGCGGTAGCCGTAGCCATCCAGAATCACCAGTACCATAGGTTTTTTAGAAACCGACATTGCGACAACCTCATGCTCTAAAGACAGAAAATTTGCGTAATTTTACTACAGCTGAATCGATAAAATAACAATGAGAGATCAAAGAAAGCGGGGAGATGCACGAGGAAAAACGCACATTTTCCCCCTTTTTTCCGTAGCACTCCGCAGAAAACGCATTACATCGCGCGCGCTGGCTGTATTTGCGCCACGCCGCAGGTATACTCCTTCCCTGGTTTTTAAACATTACACGTCGGGAGCTGTTACCCCCCATGCAAGAAATTATGCAATTTGTAGGTCGTCACCCTGTCCTGAGCATCGCGTGGATCGCGCTGCTGGCGGCCGTGCTGTTCACCACTTTTAAAGGGCTGATGTCTAAAGTTAAGGTCATCAACCGCGGCGAAGCGACGCGCCTGATCAACAAAGAAGACGCGATTGTCGTTGACCTGCGCCAGCGTGATGATTTCCGTAAGGGCCACATTGCCGGTTCCCTGAACCTGCTGCCGAACGAAATCAAAGCCAACAACGTCGGCGAGCTGGAAAAACACAAAGACAAACCGGTGATCGTGACCGACGGTACGGGTATGCAGGCAACTGAGTCCGCTACCGCACTGCTGAAAGCCGGTTTTGAAAAAGTATTCGTACTGAAAGAAGGTATTGCTGGCTGGAGCGGTGAAAACCTGCCTCTGGTTCGCGGCAAATAATTCCCTGCTCGTTCATCGGGTGAAGTCAGGAGAGCTGTCATGGCGAAGATTGAAATCTATACCAAAGCAACATGCCCTTATTGCCACCGTGCAAAAGCGCTGCTGTCTGAAAAAGGCGTCACCTTTGAGGAACTGCCTATCGACGGTAACGCTGAAAAGCGCGAAGAGATGATTCAGCGCAGCGGCCGCACGACGGTTCCGCAGATTTTTATTGATGCACAGCACATTGGCGGCTGCGACGACTTGTATGCGCTTGATGCGCGTGGTGGACTTGATCCCCTGCTGCGCTAATGCTTCGCGTTCGCGCCTGCAGAAGCAGGCGTGAGGCGTACCGCTTTTTTTAAGGACAACACGAAAGGGTTTTTTACACATGTCAGAACAAAACAACGCAGAAATGGCTTTCCAGATTCAGCGCATCTACACCAAAGACGTTTCCTTTGAAGCGCCGAATGCACCGCATGTTTTCCAGAAAGATTGGCAGCCAGAGGTTAAACTTGATCTGGATACCGCTTCCAACCAGCTGGCTGAAGGCGTGTATGAAGTGGTGCTGCGTGTCACCGTAACGGCGACGCTGGGCGAAGAAACCGCATTCCTGTGTGAAACTCAGCAGGCGGGTATCTTCTCCATCGAAGGTATCGAAGGGACTCAAATGGCTCATTGCCTGGGTGCATACTGCCCGAACATCCTGTTCCCGTATGCGCGTGAATGCATCACCAGCCTGGTTTCCCGTGGGACTTTCCCACAGCTGAACCTTGCGCCGGTTAACTTTGATGCGCTGTTCATGAACTATCTGCAGCAGCAGGCTGGCGAAGGTGCAGAACAACATCAGGATGCCTGATGAACGCACTTAATGCTTCAATGACTGTGATCGGTGCCGGCTCTTACGGCACCGCTCTTGCCATCACCGTGGCAAGAAACGGCCACCAGGTCGTACTCTGGGGCCACGATCCCAAACATGTCGCGACGCTACAGCACGATCGCTGCAACGCGGCATTTCTTCCCGACGTTCCGTTTCCCGAGACGCTCCACCTGGAAAGCGACTTAGCGACCGCTCTGGCCGCCAGCCGCGATATTCTGGTGGTGGTGCCAAGCCACGTATTCGGCGACGTACTGCGTCAGATGAAACCGCTGCTGCGTCCTGATGCGCGCCTTTTATGGGCGACGAAAGGCCTGGAAGCGGAAACCGGTCGTCTGTTGCAGGATGTGGCGCGTGAAGCGCTGGGTGACGAGATCCCGCTGGCGGTGATTTCTGGCCCAACCTTTGCCAAAGAGCTGGCGGCGGGTTTGCCGACGGCGATTTCGCTGGCGGCGACGGACCCGGTCTTTGCCGACGATTTGCAGCAGTTGTTGCACTGCGGCAAAAGCTTCCGCGTCTACAGCAACCCGGACTTCATCGGCGTCCAGCTGGGCGGAGCGGTGAAAAACGTGATTGCGATTGGTGCGGGCATCTCCGACGGCATTGGCTTTGGCGCCAACGCGCGTACGGCGCTGATCACTCGTGGCCTGACCGAAATGTCGCGCCTGGGCGTGGCGCTGGGCGCAGACCCGGTGACCTTTATGGGCATGGCGGGGCTCGGCGATTTAGTGCTGACCTGTACCGACAACCAGTCGCGAAACCGTCGTTTCGGCATGGCGCTGGGCAAAGGGGCGCAGGTTCAGGAAGCGCAGGACAGTATTGGCCAGGTGGTCGAAGGTTACCGTAATACCAAAGAAGTCCGCGAGTTGGCGCACCGTGTAGGTGTCGAAATGCCAATAACCGAGGAAATTTATCAGGTATTATATTGCGGAAAAAACGCGCGCGAGGCAGCATTGACCTTATTAGGTCGTGCACGCAAGGATGAGCATAGCGGCAATTAATCGCAGGAAACCTTTGTCATCCCGACGATCCGGCAAGCGCAGACTTGCCGATCGTTCCAATATGTCTGGAGTAAGCAATGTCGTGTGAAGAACTGGAAATTGTCTGGAACAATATTAAAGCGGAAGCCAGGGCTCTGGCGGACTGTGAGCCTATGCTCGCCAGTTTTTATCATGCGACCTTACTCAAACACGAAAACCTCGGCAGTGCCTTAAGCTACATGCTTGCCAACAAGCTGGCTTCTCCGATTATGCCTGCTATCGCGATTCGCGAAGTGGTGGAAGAGGCCTACGCCGCCGACCCGGAGATGATCGCCTCCGCTGCCTGCGATATTCAGGCCGTGCGCACGCGTGACCCGGCGGTCGACAAATATTCTACCCCGCTGCTGTATCTGAAGGGTTTCCACGCTCTGCAGGCTTATCGCATTGGTCACTGGCTGTGGGGCCAGGGGCGTCGCGCATTGGCGATTTTCCTGCAAAATCAGGTCTCCGTATCTTTCCAGGTGGATATTCACCCGGCGGCCAAAATTGGCCGCGGTATCATGCTCGACCACGCGACCGGCATAGTGGTTGGGGAAACGGCGGTGATTGAAAACGACGTCTCGATCCTCCAGTCCGTCACCCTTGGCGGTACCGGTAAAACCAGCGGCGACCGTCACCCGAAAATCCGCGAAGGCGTGATGATTGGTGCCGGGGCGAAGATCCTCGGCAATATTGAAGTGGGTCGCGGCGCGAAAATCGGCGCGGGCTCAGTGGTCTTGCAGCCGGTTCCACCACACACCACCGCCGCAGGCGTACCGGCGCGTATCGTCGGCAAACCGGAGTCGGATAAACCGGCGATGGATATGGATCAGCACTTCAACGGCATTAATCACGGGTTTGAGTACGGCGACGGGATTTAAGGCCTTGCCCGGTGGCGCAGCGCTTACCGGGCCTACCAAACCGTAGCCGTCATCCGGCCAATATCAGCTACGCAATACGGCGCCCGGATACCCCAGTTGGCGCCATGCCTCATACACCACCACCGACACCGCGTTCGACAGGTTCATGCTGCGGCTGTCCGGCATCATCGGAATCCGAATTTTTTGCTCAGGCGGCAGCGCGTCCAGAATGGTCGCGGGCAGCCCACGGGTTTCCGGGCCAAACATCAGATAGTCGCCGTCCTGATAGCTCACCGCGCTGTGGGCGGGCGTACCTTTGGTGGTCATGGCAAACAGGCGCTGCGGGTTTTCGCTCTCAACAAAGGCGGCATAATTGGCATGGCGCGTGACGGCGGTGAACTCGTGGTAGTCCAGCCCGGCGCGGCGCAGGCGTTTATCGTCCCAGGCAAAGCCCATCGGTTCGATGATATGCAGACGGAAGCCGGTGTTGGCGCACAGACGGATGATGTTCCCGGTATTGGGCGGGATTTCAGGTTCGAATAAAACGATGTTAAGCATACTGCCCCCTTGGATTGCGGGGCAGGATAGCAGAATTTGCGGAAACCCTCACCCCGGCCCTCTCCCTGAATGGGAGAGGGAGCAGAGCAGATCTGCGGGTGAGCAAACGAAACTGAACAGTCCCCTCGCCCCTCTGGGGAGAAGGCCAGGGTGAGGGGAACAAACGGCACAAAACTACGCCGCATTTCCCTGCTTAATGGCATTAAACACCTGCGCCACTTCCGCACTCTGCACCAGCGAATCGCGGCTAATCTCTTTAATCGATTTCGCCCCGGTCAGCGTCATCGCCACCTTCATCTCTTTCTCAACCAGATTCAGCAGGTTAGCCACCCCCGCCTGCCCGTGTGTTGCCAGCGCGTAGAGGTACGCGCGGCCTAACAGCACGCTGTCCGCGCCCAGCGCAATCATGCGCACCACGTCGAGACCGTTACGGATGCCGCTATCAGCCAGAATCGTGATATCCCCTTTTACCGCATCGGCAATCGCCGGCAGCGCGCGGGCGGAGGAGAGTACACCGTCGAGTTGGCGGCCGCCGTGGTTAGAAACCACGATACCATCCGCGCCGAAGCGCACCGCGTCGCGGGCATCTTCCGGGTCGAGGATCCCTTTGATCACCATCGGGCCGTCCCAGAATTCGCGGATCCACTCGAGGTCTTTCCACGAGATAGACGGATCGAAGTTATTCGCCAGCCAGCCGATGTAATCTTCCAGCCCGGTGGGTTTGCCGAGATAGGTCGAGATATTGCCCAGGTCGTGCGGACGCCCGTTGAGGCCAACGTCCCAGGACCATTGCGGATGAGTCACCGCCTGCCAGTAGCGGCGCAGGGCGGCGTTGGGGCCGCTCATGCCGGAGTGGGCATCGCGGTAGCGCGCGCCAGGGGTTGGCATATCGACGGTAAAGACCAGCGTTGAACAGCCTGCCGCTTTGGCGCGCTCCAGCGCGTTGCGCATAAAGCCGCGATCGCGCAGCACATACAGCTGGAACCACATCGGGCGCTTGATGGTCGGGGCGACCTCTTCAATCGGGCAGACCGACACGGTGGAGAGGGTAAACGGGATGCCTTTGGCATCCGCGGCGGCGGCGGCCTGCACTTCGCCGCGACGGGCGTACATACCGCACAGACCAACCGGCGCCAGCGCGACCGGCATAGAAAGCTGCTCTTTAAACAGCGTGGTTTCCAGGCTCAGGTCGGACATATTTTTCAGCACACGCTGGCGCAGCGCGACGTCGGAGAGATCTTCCACATTGCGGCGCAGGGTGTGTTCCGCATACGCGCCACCGTCAATATAGTGGAACAGGAACGGCGGCAGAATGCGCTGGGCGGCAGCGCGATAGTCACTCGCAGCGGAAATAATCATGCTTTTTTCTCCCTGGAAATATCAGTGTGGTCGTCGGGCAGGCGGGTGATCCGCGCCTGGCGAGCCAGGTCTTCATCAAAACGTTTAATGGTGGTGTGGACGAAACCGAGGTGCGCCATCATCGCCTGACGCGCGCCTTCGGCATCACCGGCGGTAATGGCATTGAGAATGGCCAGATGCTGCTCGGTCAGCTTCGCAAACACCGGCGGCACCAGATACATGCGTTCGCGGCTTTGGATCACCGACGATTGCAACAGGTCAAAAAAACCGCGCATGGTTTGCAGCAACACCACGTTGTGGGATGCCTCGGCAATGGCGAGATGGAAGCGAACGTCGGCCTGAGAGGCGAGGTCCGGGTCGTCGCTCTGGGTGGCTTCAAAGCAGAGGCGGATTTTTTCTTTATCGGCATCGGTCGCGCGCATCGCGGCATACCAGGCGGTGCTGGCTTCAATGGCGTGGCGCGCTTCGAGGATATCAAAGCTGTAGTCCGGATCGTCGGCCAGCAGCGTTTTCAGCGGCTGCACAATATTTTGCTCAGACCAGCCTTCATGCTGCCAGCGCACGAAGGTGCCGCCGCCGCGACGGCTGAGCAGCAATCCTTCGCTCACCAGCTTCGCCAGCGCTTCGCGCAGCGAGTTGCGCGAGACGCCCAGCTGGGCTGCCAGCTTTCTTTCGGCGGGCAAACGCATGCCCGCCTCCAGCTGTTGTTCTTCAATCAGTGCCCGCACGCGGCAGGCGACATCGTCTGACAGACGTTTGGGCAGTGTTATCACGGAATCATCCAGGTTAAGACGTAAGCCTGCAGCGTGGTGATTACGCCCACCATGCAGGTGAAAATCAGGCTGTGTTTCACGGTAAAGCGGAACAGGTCGGACTCTTTACCTACCAGGCCAACCGCCGCGCAGGCAATGGCGATGGACTGCGGCGAAATCATCTTGCCGGTGACGCCGCCGGTGGTGTTAGCCGCAACCAGCAGCACGTCCGACACGCCAATTTGTTGCGCGGCGGTAGCCTGAAGCGCGGCGAACAGCGCGTTGGAAGAGGTGTCCGAACCGGTCAGGAACACGCCGAGCCAACCGAGGAACGGTGAGAAGAAGGTAAAGGCGTGGCCAGTATGCGCCAGCGCCAGTGCCAGCGTTGATGACAGACCTGAATAGTTCGAGATAAAGGCGAACGCCAGCACCATGCCGATAGAGTAAATCGGTAACGCCAGTTCTTTCAGCGTGGAGCCGAAGGTATTGATGGCATCTTTCGGTTTCATGCGCAGCCAGACGATAGAGAGCAGGGCGGCAAACAGAATCGCGGTGCCGGTTGCCGACAACCAGTCGAACTTATAGACCGCCGCGTAGGCCGTGGCCTGACTCACTACCGGTGGCATACGGGCAACCAGCTTGTCGAGATACGGAACCGAAACGTTAATCACCAGATCGTACAGCGCGCCGCCTGGAGCGAACAGCGCTTTAAACGGCGGGATGCTCCACAGCGTCACAGTGGCGGTCAGGAACAGGAACGGCGACCAGGCGCGAACGATCTGCCCGGCGGTGTAGCCGGTGCGCGCCAGGTTCATATCGACCTGGGAGGCGCCCATATCGGCAAAGCGGAAAATACGTACCGGCTGCCAGCGCTTGAGGAACAGCGTCAGACACACCAGAGAAACCAGCGAAGAGATGATGTCCGGCAGTTCCGGCCCCAGGAAGTTAGAGCTGAGGTACTGGGCGATAGCAAACGAACCACCTGCTACCATCACCGCGGGCCAGGTCTCCTTGATACCGCGCCAGCCGTCCATAATCGCCATGATCCAGAACAGCACGATGATGGTCAGGAAGGGCAACTGACGGCCTACCATCTGGCCGATTTCAAAGCTGTCCAGCCCGGTCACCTGCCCGGCGACCAGAATCGGAATTCCCATCGCGCCAAACGCCACCGGTGCGGTATTGACGATCAGACACAGACCCGCTGCATACAGAGGGTTAAAGCCCAGACCAACCAGCAGCGCGGCGGTAATCGCCACCGGCGCGCCGAAACCCGCCGCCCCTTCGAGGAAGGCGCCGAAGGAGAAGCCGACGATCAGCATCTGCAAACGTTGGTCCGGCGTAATGGAAAGAATCGACGAACGAATAATGTCGAATTGCCCGGTCTTCACCGAAATTTTGTAGACAAAAACGGCGGCGATAATAATCCAGGCGATGGGCCACAGACCGTAGAAGAAGCCGTACACCACCGACGCCAGCGCGCGGTCGACCGGCATTTTGTAGAACAGCAACGCGACGGCAAGGGCGATGAATACCGTCCAACTGGCTGCGACGTAGCCCTTCAACTTGAGCTTAATCAGCGCGAAGAAGAAGAACAGGATAGGGAGTGAGGCAATCAGGCTTGAAAGCCAGATATTCCCGGCCGGATCGTAGTTTTGTTGCCAGAGGCTCATGCAGGTCTCCAGGGGGCCACACGTACCGGTCGGCGGTGAGTCTGTGCTCATCTCTGCGTCACAGTTTGTGTAAAATTGGCCCTTCCAATAGGGTGGTGTAGGGATAATGACAATGAATGGTTAATCAAATGTTGCTATGTAGCAATGTGTTTGTGACGCTAAATAGTGGAATTGTGAATTACCAGAGATTTGGTTGTGAAATTGGTTGGGCCAATTTGGGAGGGAGAGAATAAAAAACCTTCCCCCGGGCGGGAGAAGGTTCAAGGAGGAATCAGAACTCGCTCTTCGCGAACCCGGTCATCACCTGCAGGCCCATTTCACGGCCAAGCGCTGTCATCGGGTGAACCACCACCAGGCCACGGACGCTTTTCTTCAGCTTGCCCATGTCGGCCTGTTCTTTTTTGGTGATTGGACGGCTGAAGCCCATTTTGGCCAGTTTCTGGGCCTCTTTGCTCAGCTTCTGCGTATGCACTTCACGCAGGCGAGCAATTTCGGTTTCGAGCTTGGTTTTTTCTTCTTCCTGCTCGGCATATTTTTCTGCGCTCTCAACCAGAGACAGGCCTGCCTGCTGGTGGCGGATGGCGTCGAGCAGATCGCTCAGACGTTTGATTTCATTTTTCTCGATTTCTTTCATCTTGCTGATATCTGATAACAAAATAGACGTAATAGCGCTTAGTATGCGCGTTGCTGCTCATTTCTGGTAGTTAATTATACAAAATAAGGTAGTTTCTTCGGGCGATTATAAGCAGATAATTAATGTAACTTTATGAATAGTATTGTTATTTCATAAAATAGTTAAGTTGATCGCTTTTTTGGAAATGAGTGGCGAAGAACCGCACATTTTCCTCAACCCTTCGCGCCAGGATTATCCATGCTTAGGGAAAGGTCTTAAAGAGGGAGTGCGACGATGAGCAAAATGGGAGAGAACGTACCGCAAATCATTGATAAGGCGGTAGACTTTATGGCCTCCAGCCAGGCGTTTATGGAGTATCTGCAAAAACGACCCTATTCAGACCGGGTTCCCGCCGATATTCCCGAGGACAAAGCCGAGATGTTTCTGGTGCGATTAGCCCATTATCGTAACCTTTATCGCCCTGTGGAAACGCCGAAAAAGTAGCATAAAAATCGGCGTATTGACGCCGATTTAACGACTTCTCCTGCTGGTGACGCATTGTGTACAACCAGCGTTTTTTGCTGTCCGTCTCTTCTGGTAAAAATTCCCCGCCGCGGAATGGCGAAAACGGTCATTGCGCATTATTTTCATATTATCAGCCATCAGCATCTCGGCTGCCTGCAATTTAAAAAAACCAAATAAGCGTGAATCTGGGGCAGATATGTTTCTAAACTATTTTGCGTTGGGCGTGCTGATCTTCGTTTTCCTGGTCCTGTTTTACGGGATCATCATGATTCATGATATTCCTTATACCATTGCGAAAAAGCGTAATCATCCCCACGCCGATGCTATTCATACTGCCGGCTGGGTCAGTCTGTTTACGCTGCATGTTATCTGGCCGTTTTTATGGATCTGGGCCACCCTCTACCAGCCTGAACGCGGCTGGGGCATGCAGTCACATATAAAACCTTCAGAATCCGCACCAGCAGCGGATGACGCGCTTGCGCAGCTTTCCCGCCGCGTGGCTGAGCTGGAGCAAAAGTTGGCGGAAATATCCCCCTCAACCGACGCGACAACGCCGGAGCAATAATTATGGATCTGCTAATCGTATTAACTTATGTGGCGCTTGCGTGGGCGGTATTTAAAATATTCCGTATTCCTGTTAACCAATGGACGTTAGCCACCGCCGCGTTGGGCGGTATATTTTTGGTTAGCGGGCTTATTTTATTAATGAACTATAACCACCCGTATACCTATACCGCGCAAAAAGCGGTGATCTCTATTCCGATTACGCCACAGGTCACCGGCGTAGTCAGCGAGGTGACGGATAAAAATAACCAGCTGATTAAAAAAGGTGAGGTGCTGTTTAAGATTGACCCGACGCGTTATCAGGCGCGAGTCGACCGATTACAGGCCGACCTGGTGACTGCCACACATAGCGTCCAGACGCTGAAAGCTCAGCTGTCCGAAGCGCAGGCGAACACCACCCGCGTTTCCGCCGAGCGCGATCGCTTGTACAAAGATTATCAGCGCTATCTGAAAGGCAGCCAGGCGCGGGTAAACCCATTCTCAGAGAGCGATATCGATAACGCCAGACAGAACTACCTCGCGCAGGACGCGATGGTCAAAGGGTCGATTGCCGAACAGTCGCAGATTCAAAGTCAGTTAGACAGCATGGTTAACGGCGAACAGTCGCAGATTGTCAGCCTGCGCGCACAGCTGTCGGAAGCCAAATATAACCTCGATCAGACCATCGTCCGCGCGCCAAGCGACGGATACGCCACGCAGGTGCTCATTCGCCCTGGCACGTACGCTGCCGCGCTGCCGCTGCGTCCGGTGATGGTGTTTATCCCGGAACAGAAACGGCAGATTGTTGCCCAGTTCCGCCAGAACTCGCTGCTGCGCCTGGAGGCGGGCGATGACGCGGAAGTGGTATTTAACGCACTGCCGGGGCAGGTGTTCCACGGCAAGCTGGCGAGCATTTTACCCGTAGTGCCCGGCGGCTCATATCAGGCGCAGGGCGCACTACAGTCGCTGAGTGTAGTACCGGGAACCGACGGCGTCATGGCGCTGATTGACCTGGACCCGAACGCTGATGTGGATTCCCTGCCCGACGGTATTTATGCCCAGGTGGCGGTCTATTCCGACCATTTCGCTCACGTGTCGGTGATGCGTAAAGTGCTGCTGCGGATGACCAGCTGGATGCATTACCTATATTTGGATCATTAAGTCGGTTTGTTACTTATCGGTAATGTGATATCCATGACCGCCGCGGGTGGCTGCTGTCTCTGTATCTGGCTAGCCATAAACTTCATGTACGGGTCCATATGGCTGAACATCGCTTTATAACCCGCGCACAAATGGTTATGCCAACGCTTGCCTGAAGGGTGAATCCGATGTTTAGGGCAGCCGCCATGGCAGGCAAAACGCCACTCGCAGCGTTCACATTCGGCAGCAACCTGCGCTTTTGCCATGCCAAATTTGCGCTGTTGTTTGCTGTTGACCATTTTTTCCAAATTGTCGCGCCGTATATTACCCAGCCGGTGTTCGGGGTAGACGTAGTGATCGCAACTATAAACATCGCCGTTCTGCTCTACGACCAGGCCAAAACCGCAGGTTGATTGCATAACGCATAGCGACGGTTTCTCACCCAGCCATGCCGCTAGCGCACTGTCAAAAAGTTGTATAAAGACGCGTCCAACGTCTCTACGCACCCATTTATCGAATACCTGAATAATAAATTGCCCCCACTGTTCTCCGGAAACGGACCAGGACGTTACCGTCCGTTGTGACAATGATTGCGGATACAGCAGTTCGCCATAGTGCTGTGAGGCAGGCAGTTGCTCTACTGCCGGAATAAACTGGATAAACGTTGCTCCTAGCTCCTGGCTAAGAAAATGATAGATTTCATCAGGATGTTCGGCAGTCACGTTGTTAACGACGCACAGTACATTGACTTCGACGTCATACTGTTTCAGCACATTCATAGCATTAATCACTTTCTCAAATACGGAATGCTGGCTGCGGGTCTTGCGGTAGTGGTCGTGTAAAAATGCAGGGCCGTCGATAGAGAGTCCAACCAGGAAGTTATTCTGCGCCAGGAAGGTAGCCCACGTATGATCGATAAGCACGCCGTTTGTTTGCATGCTGTTGCGGATGGTTTTCCCACGCGCGTGTTTTTGCTGAAGTTCCAGAGCTTGCTGATAAAACGCGAGTCCCGCCAGCGTCGGTTCACCTCCTTGCCAGGTGAATTCAATCTCGTTGCCTGGATGGGCATCAATGTATTGTTTGATGTACTGCTCAAGCGTCTTTCCATCCATGTGCCGCTGCTGCTGGCGTGGTCTCAACGTGCCGTGTTCTTTTCCCAGATAAAAACAGTAGTCGCAAGAAATATTGCACTGATAACTAACAGGTTTTGCCATCAAATGAAAAGGCCGTCGCATAGGGTTCTCCTGGGTAGCGTCAGAAAATATTTGGTGACAGAAGTCACTATTCCAGCGTCTTGCGTTGACAAATTGAGCGAATGATCGGAACAATAATTTCATTAAATCACGATAATTATGAAATTAAAACTTCATTTGCCAATATCAGGGATTTTTATGAGCAGATTATTTTCTGGAGCACAGAATCTGGGTAAGTCGTTTATGTTGCCAATCGCCATCCTCCCCGCAGCAGGGTTACTGCTGGGATTTGGTGGTGTATTCACTAATCCGGTGACCGTATCAACCTACCCGTTTCTGAACAGTGAAATTATTCAGGCTATTTTTACCATTATGCGTCTGTGTGGCAGTGTGGTCTTTGACAACCTGTCGCTATTGTTTTCCGTTGGGATTGCAGTGGGGCTGGCGCGCAGTGATAAAGGTACCGCTGGTCTGGCCGCGGTGCTTTGCTTCCTGGTGATGAATAAAGCGATTAATGCGTTGCTGTTGCTAACGGGCGCGCTTGCCACGGAAAACCTTGCCGCAGCTGGGCAGGCCAGTGTTCTTGGGATCACCACCTTGCAGACCGGTGTACTGGGTGGGGTGATGTGCGGGCTGCTGACATCCTGGGTACATGGCCGCTATGGAAAAACGCAACTGCCTAATATGCTGGCATTTTTCAGTGGTTCGCGTTTTGTACCCATTATGACCTCGTTCTTCGCCATCTTCCTTGGCGTGATTCTGTTTTGGGTGTGGCCATATGTTCAGGAAGGGATCTCCCACCTTGGTATTCTGGTTGAGAAAACGGGCTACATCGGCACTTTAATCTACGGCATGATCCTTAAATGCCTGATTCCACTTGGCCTTCACCATATTTTCTACATGCCGTTCTGGCTAACGAGCGTTGGCGGTGAGGTGATGGTCAACGGTCACCTCGTGGAAGGCACGCAGAAAATCTTTTTCGCACAGCTTGCCGATCCTTCTGTCACCCAATATTACATCGGCGTTTCTCGCTTCATGGCGGGACGTTTTGCTGACTTTATGTTCGGGCTACCGGGCGCAGCGCTGGCAATTTACCACTGCGCGAAGCCTGAAAATAAACGCAAAGTCGCCAGCCTGATGATTTCCGCAGCTCTGACGGCCTTTGTGACGGGCATTACCGAACCGCTCGAATTCGCCTTTATGTTCTGCGCGCCGTTGCTTTATGTGGTGCACATCATCCTGACCGGATTTGCTTTTATGTTCACCCATATGCTGGAAATCACCGTAGGGCAGACATTTTCCGGTGGACTGGTGGACTTCCTACTCTTTGGCGTACTGCAAGGCAATGCCAAAACGAACTGGATATACATCATCCCGCTGGGCGCCGTGATGTTTAGCGTCTACTACTTTACCTTCCGTTTTCTTATCCAGTGGCGACAGCTGAAAACGCCGGGTCGGGAAGACGATATGGATGATGTGCCAGCGACAAACATAGTGGAAGGCGACGAGCGTACCGCGGGTATTGTTGAAGCGTTGGGCGGGCGTAGCAATGTTGTCGACGTTGACTGCTGCGCAACGCGTCTACGCATTACCGTGAATGACCCGGAAAAAGTGAAGCTGGACGATTTTAAACAGCTTGGCAGTAAAGGTGCATTTATTCGCGGGCAGGGCGTACAGGTGGTTTATGGGCCTCACGTCACGTTGATTAAAAACCAGGTAGAAGAGTTTATCGGTTCATAAAGAGAGACGTCTTATGAAAGCAGTTATGTTGATGTTTGACACCCTGACGCGCAACCACCTCGCCCCCTACGGCGGCGAGGCCATCACGCCCAACTTTACGCGTTTGGCGCAGGAGTCTGCGCAGTTCGATCGCTTTTACGTCGGCAGTATGCCGTGCATGCCGGCTCGGCGCGAGCTGCACACCGGGCGCTACAATTTTCTGCACCGTAGCTGGGGTCCACTGGAGCCGTTTGATTTTTCCGCGATGCAGTCGCTGCGCCAGAATGGCGTGCATACCCATCTGGTCACCGACCATAAACATTACTGGCGCGATGGTGGAGCGACCTACCACACGCGCTACTCGACGTTTGAATTTATTCGCGGTCAGGAAGGGGATTGCTGGAAAGGGCAGGTCGAGAAGCCGATGATTCAGTGGCAGGGTAATGAGGACGAAGAGACACTCCGTCGTCGTGCCGGGCGTATGACTCAGGATCTCATTAACCGTACGGCAATGCCGACGCAGCAAGAACACTTTACGCATCGCACGATTAGCGCGGGCATGGAGTTTCTGGAAACCAATCAGCACCAGGACAATTGGTTCCTGCAAATTGAATGTTTTGACCCGCACGAGCCGTTCTTCGTCCCGGAGAAATACCTGGCGCAGTACGGTTGTAAACCGGGCGATTTTGACGGTTGGGTGCCCTATTACTGCGGCGCGCCGGGCGGCGAAGATGACGAGAAGGTGCGTAAGTTCTACCAGGCTCTGATCACTATGTGCGACGACTACCTTGGCCAACTCATGGATAAACTCAAGGCGTTGGGTTTGTGGGATGACACGTTGTTTATTGTTTGCACCGACCATGGCTTCCTGCTGGGCGAACACCAGTGGTGGGGTAAAAATATCATGCCGGTGTATAACGAAATCGCCAACACGCCGTTTTTCATTCGCGACCCGCGAAGCCAAACGCAGGGCGTCAGACGCCAGGCGCTGGCGCAGACCGTTGATATCCCCGCAACGCTGCTGGAATATTTCGATGTTCCGCGACCCGAGACCATGACCGGGCGGTCACTGCGTCCAGCGATCGAACGTGATGAGCCGATCCGCGATTACGCGCTGTTTGGCTATTTTGGCGGGCATATCAATATTACCGATGGTGATTATGTCTATATGCGCTGCCCTCGTGAACAGCACAAAGACAACCTGTATGAGTACACGCTCATGCCGACGCGTATCGATAGCCCGTTCAAGATTGATGAGCTGAAAGACATTCGTATTCACCCCGGTTTTGATTTTACCCAGGGCGTGCAGGTGATGCAGATCCCTGCCACCTTTGGCTATCTGAACCCGTGGCGGTTTGGCGACAAGCTGTTTGATATCAAGAATGACCCTAAGCAGCTTCAGTCGCTTGATGACGCGGCATTAGCGCACCGCTATGCCGCAGCCATGCTCCCTTTGATGCGACAGCATGACGCGCCGCAGGAGCTGTATGCCCGCTTTGAATTGGATCCGCTGACCCCCGAACGCGATGCGCAATTTGCCCGGCGGCAGTATGAGCAGCGTGCGGGCTATGAATGCGCTCATCCAGGGGTAGCCGAAGCGCTCACGTTCTTAATTCGCAACAACGGCGAGGCGGTGTCGATGTTAGAACCGGGACGACGTCTCGAAGAGTCCGATATCTTTACGCTTATCGATAAGCTGTTCAGCGGTGATAAACATCGCGCGATGGTCTATCAAACGCGCTTATTGCTGCGCACGGCATAGGAGGAACTGGCGGTGGAGTGGAGCTTAGAAAACGCCCGCTTTCGCATCACGGTACGGGAAGTCGGCGCCGAGTTGAGTGAGGTGTGGGATAACGCGCACCAGCGAAACTGGATCTGGCAGCCGACGCCGGGAGTGTGGAACAACTCGGCGACGCAGCTGTTCCCGGTGGTGGGGCAGTTGATTCATCACGGACTCTGGCAAGGCGAACGTTTTTTTCCGCTCACGGCACACGGTTTTCTCCGCCATCAGCCGTTCCAGTGCGTGGCGCAGGACGCCACGCGGCTGGTACTGGAAGCCTGCGATACCGCCAGCACGCGTGAAATATGGCCCTTTGCCTGGCGGATACGCATTACCTGGCAACTGACGCCGGACGGGCTGAAGATGAGCTGGTCGGTACACAATCCGGGTCGGGAAGCGTGGGGATACTCCTGTGGCTGGCATCCTGGCTTTTCTCTGCCCATTGCCAGCGAGGCGGGGTGGTCTGTGCAGTTCCGCTCCCCTTGTACCGGGCCGTTTTTGACCTCACAGCGCACCTTGGCCATCCCACAGGATGCGCCGTCCGCCACGTCATTCGCGCTTCAACCGGAGAGCTTTCAGCACGGTGCGGTCTATTTCGCGCTGGGCGACAAAAATCGCTGGGCGGTGTGTTCGCCCGATGGCGCGGAGCAGATTATTTTCACCGGCAGTCAGCCCTGGCTGGCGCTCTGGGGCGTACCCGGTGCGGATTTACTGTGCGTAGAACCGTTATCTGGCACCACCGATGATCCGCGTTTTGACGGGCAAATTGCCCACAAACGCGGAATTCAGTGGCTGCACGCTGGCGCGGAGCAGCAGCATCAACTCAGGCTCAGCTTCCCGGCAGACAGCAAAGAGTAAGCGGGATAAACTACGGGCTTGTTTCGCGGTCAGGAGAGCCCGGTAATGAGTGTGAATAAACAAAACGTGCGCGTATATCTGGCGAATATCCTCGGTAGCCTTGGTGAAACCGATGGCAAAATCGCCGCTTATATTCTGCAACAGCCGGGCTGGGTTGTGCAGTTGCCGGTAAAAAAACTGGCGCAGGAAATTGGCGTCAGTGAAGCAACCATCGTGCGTTTTTGTAAAAAAGTCGGCTATGACGGTCTGCTGAATCTGAAGGCGGATCTCAAGCGGGAGCTGCTGGCGGAAAGCGACCTTTCCTTACCGTCGTCGCCGGATATTTACCTCGATGATTCGCGCAACGACGTGGCGCAGAAAATCGCGCTGATGATTGAAACTTCCAGTCGCGAGACCATTGGCCTGCTGGATATGAAAGTGGTGAAGCCGGTTGTTGAACGTTTTTTAACGGCGCAGCGCGTGATGTTCGTCGGCTTTGGTGCGTCCGGGTTAGCGGCGCTGGAGGCGCGCGACAAGATGAACCGTCTGGGGATCGATTCCGAAGCCTATACCGATCGTTTCACCATGACGCTCAAGCTCGCCAACCTGAAACCTGACGATCTGGTGGTGGCGTTTTCGCACTCGGGGGAGACGCCGGAAGTGGTCAACGCGTTTCGCCTCGCCAAAAAGAAAGGCGTCTACACGCTGGCCATCACCCACAGCCCTCACTCACCGCTCAACGAGCTGGCGAGTACCTTTTGGTTGACCAGCGGCGAAGCCGGGCCGTTGCAGGGGGACTCTATCTCCACGCGTATTTCTCAGCTGTTTATCATCGAATTTCTCTGTACCGAAATTACGCGTCACAATTTGCGCGACCGCGGCGAAACCGGTCTGTCGATCAAAGAACTGCTGATCAAAGAGCGAATTAAGCGCGAGTCTGCCGAGTAACGTATAGATTTTCCTGCTGAATCCTGCCGCGCTCTCAGCGTCCTGTCGATAACTGAGCCATACTGAGAGTTTTGTTGGCGCATGGAGATGAGAATGAAATTAGTCGGCAGCTACACGAGCCCATTTGTCCGCAAGATATCGGTCCTGTTACTGGAAAAGGGGATCGCCTTCGACTTTATCAACGAGCAGCCTTATAGCGCCGACACCGGCGTGGCGCAGTACACGCCGTTGGGGAAAGTACCGGCGCTGGTCACCGATGACGGCGAATGCTGGTACGACTCGCCGATTATCGCGCAGTACATTGAGCTGCTGGGCGTTGCGCCGCAGATGGTGCCGTCCGACCCGCAGCAGGCGTTGAGAATCCGTCAGCTGGAAGCGCTGGCCGACGGCATTATGGACGCCGGGCTGGCTTCGGTGCGTGAACAGGCGCGTCCGGCGGCGCAGCAGTCGGAAGAGGAAGTGCTGCGTCAGCGTGAAAAAATCAGCCGTAGTCTCGACGCGCTGGAAGGCTACCTCAACGACGGTACGCTGAAGGCTGATGAACTCAACCTGGCGACTATCGCCATCGCCTGCGCTATCGGCTACCTGAACTTCCGCCGTATTGCGCCGGGTTGGTGCGTTGATCGTCCGCAGCTGGTGAAACTGGCCGAAACGTTGTTCCTGCGCGAAAGTTTTGCCCGTACCGAACCGCCAAAGGCTTGATTGAACGCTATAACGCTGGGGCGCAGTCCATTGTACAATCCCTCCTTATGACTCCCTCTCCCGTCGGGAGGGGTAACATTTAACCGTCAGGCCTATTCATGACTACCGATACCCGTTCGCTCTACAGCCAGCTACCCGCAACCGACCGCCTGCTTCGCGATCCTGCTTTTGCCCGTTTACTTGATGCCCATGGCCACTCGCAGGTGGTGGAACAGCTCCGCCAGATGCAGGATGAGGCGCGGCTGAATATTCGTGATCGGCAGGCGCTACCTGCCTGGAGTGAAGACTGGGCACAAGAGACGGCGCGACGCCTGAGCCATGATGCGCAGAGCGCGCTGCGCCCGGTGATTAACCTGACGGGTACCGTGCTGCATACCAACCTCGGACGCGCGCAGCAGGCGCAGTCGGCGATTGATGCGGTGAGCCAGGCGATGCGCGACCCGGTGACGCTGGAATACGATCTGGATGGTGCCGGGCGAGGTCATCGTGACCGGGCGCTGGCCGACCTGCTGTGTCGCTTAACCGGCGCGGAAGACGCCTGTATCGTGAATAACAATGCCGCGGCGGTGCTGCTGATGCTGGCGGCGACGGCGGCGGGCAAAGAAGTGGTGGTATCGCGGGGCGAGCTGGTGGAGATAGGCGGGGCGTTCCGCATTCCCGACGTGATGCGACAGGCGGGCTGCGTGCTGCATGAAGTCGGCACCACCAACCGTACGCATGCCAAAGACTATCGTCAGGCGGTGAACGACAATACCGCGCTGCTGATGAAGGTGCACACCAGCAATTACAGTATTGAAGGGTTTACTAAATCGGTAGAGGAAGCCGAGCTGGCGGAAATTGGCCGCGAGCTGGGTGTACCGGTGGTGGCTGATCTCGGCAGCGGTTCGTTGGTGGATCTCAGCCGCTACGGCCTGCCGAAAGAGCCGATGCCGCAGGAGATGATCGCCGCGGGCGTTAGCCTGGTGAGCTTCTCCGGCGATAAGCTGCTGGGCGGCCCGCAGGCCGGGATCATTGTCGGTACGAAAGCGCTAATCGCTCAGCTGCAGCAGCATCCGCTGAAGCGCGCGCTGCGCGCCGATAAAATGACGCTGGCGGCGCTGGAAGCAACGCTGCGCCTGTATCTGCACCCGGAAAAACTGGCGGCAGAGCTGCCCACACTGCGCCTGCTGAGCCGCAGCGCGCAGGCGATTAACCAGCAGGCTCTGCGTCTGCGCGAACCGCTGGCCGCGCGCTACGGCGACGAGTTTGCCGTTCAGGTCATGCCATGCGCATCGCAAATCGGCAGCGGATCGCTGCCTTCGGAAAGCCTGCCCAGCGCGGCCATTGCGCTCACGCCGCTCGATGGTCGCGGCAGCCGACTTGATGCGCTGGCTAACCGCTGGCGCAGCCTGCCCATACCGGTCATTGGCCGAATTTATGATGGACGTTTGTGGCTCGATCTGCGCTGCCTTGAAGATGAATCCCGTTTCCTGGAGATGTTGCTGAAATGATTATTGCCACCGCCGGTCACGTTGACCACGGCAAAACCACGCTGCTACAGGCGATTACCGGCATCAATGCCGACCGCTTGCCGGAAGAGAAATCCCGCGGCATGACTATCGATCTTGGCTACGCCTACTGGCCGCAGCCGGATGGTCGCGTACTGGGCTTTATCGACGTGCCGGGGCATGAAAAATTCCTCTCCAATATGCTGGCGGGCGTCGGTGGCATCGACCATGCGCTGTTGGTGGTGGCGTGCGATGATGGCGTGATGGCGCAGACCCGCGAGCATCTGGCGATTCTTCAGTTAACGGGTAACCCAACGCTGACGGTGGCATTAACCAAAACCGATCGCGTCGATGGGGCGCGAATCGACGACGTTCGCCGCGAAATCACGCAGGTTCTGCGTGAGTACGGTTTTGAACAGGCCACATTATTCGAAACGGCCGCGACGGCGAATATCGGCATTGAAGCGCTGCGCGACCATTTACGTCAGCTTGCCGCTCGCGAGCATCCGGAGCATCAGCGCTTTCGTCTGGCTATTGACCGCGCCTTTACCGTCAAGGGCGCGGGCCTGGTGGTGACCGGAACGGCGCTGTCGGGTGACGTGCGGGTGGGCGATACCCTGTGGTTGACGGGGATGGGCACACCCATGCGCGTGCGTGGGTTGCATGCGCAGAATCAGCCGGTTGAGCATGCGCACGGCGGGCAGCGTATTGCGTTAAATATCGTTGGCGCAGCGGAAAAGAGCGATATTAGCCGCGGCGACTGGCTGCTGACGGAAGCGCCGCCGGAGGCCGTTGAACGAGTTATTGTTGAGCTGCATAGCCATATTCCGCTCACCCAGTGGCAGCCGTTGCATATACACCATGCTGCCAGCCATATCACTGGCCGCGTATCGTTGCTGGAAAATAATCTTGCGGAACTGGTGCTCGACACGCCGCTGTGGCTGGCGGATAACGATCGGCTGGTGCTGCGCGATATCTCGGCGAAAATCACTCTGGCCGGCGCGCGCGTGGTGACGCTGAACTCGCCGCGTCGCGGTAAACGTAAGCCGGAGTATCTGGCGTGGATTGCCGCGCTGGCGCTGGCGAAAACGGATGCTCAGGCGCTGGCGGTACACCTCTCCCGCGACGCGGTGAAGCTACGAGACTTTGCTTGGGCGCGTCAACTGAGCACACAGGGGCTGGAGCAGCTGATTGCCCAACCGGGCTTTATCCTCGCTGGCGACTGCCTGCTGGATGCGCCGCTGGCGGCCCGCTGGCAGCGTAAGCTGCTCGACGCGCTGGCGCTTTATCACGAGCAACATAAAGATGAGCCTGGACCGGGACGTGAACGCCTGCGTCGTATTGCGCTGCCAATGGAAGATGAAGCGCTGGTGCTCACCTTAATTGAGCAAATGCGTGAAAGCGGCGTTATCGCCAGCCATCACGGCTGGCTGCATCTGCCAGAGCACAAAGCCGGGTTCACCGATGAACAGCAGGCCATCTGGCAGAAGGTCGCGCCGTTGTTTGGCGATGAACCGTGGTGGGTGCGCGATCTGGCGACGCAAACCGGGACGGATGAGAACATGATGCGCGGCGTTTTACGGCTGGCGGCGCAGCAGGGGATGATCACCGCGATTGTGAAGGACCGCTATTATCGCAATGACCGCATCGTGGCGTTTGCCAGCATGATCCGCGAACTCGATCTGGAAAAAGGTTCCACCTGTGCGGCCGATTTCCGCGATAAATTGAACGTTGGCCGCAAGCTGGCGATTCAAATTCTGGAGTATTTCAATCGCATAGGCTTCACGCGTCGTCGCGGCAATGACCACTTATTGCGCGATGCGTTGCTGTTTCCTGACAACAAAAATTAACAAATGATTGAGAAAACTTATTAAATTCAACATTTGAATATATTTATCACTATAAATCGCGACATTGACAACAAAATGACGCGATTTTTATTTTTCATGCAGAGAAAAGTGCTAGCCAGATCGTGTTTTAAGGGTGGGTAATGCTATAGCCTCGGGAGCCTGCTTATTAAATAAAGGAACTATCATGACTGCATCAACTTTCTTCATCCCTTCAGTGAACGTCATCGGTAACGGCGCCTTAAAAGACGCGATGAATACCATGAAAGACTACGGCTATCGCCGTGCTCTGATTGTCACTGATGCAGTTCTGAACAAGCTGGGCGTGGCGGCGGATATCCAGAAACGCCTGCAGGAATATGACATTCTGAGCGTGGTATTTGACGGTACGCATCCGAACCCGACGACCGTTAACGTGGAAGAAGGCCTGGAAATGCTGCGCGCCAATGATTGCGACTGCGTTATTTCTCTGGGCGGCGGCTCCCCGCACGACTGCGCGAAAGGGATCGCGCTGGTCGCTTCTAACGGCGGCGATATTCGTGATTATGAAGGCGTTGACCGTTCTGCTAAGCCGCAGTTGCCGATGATCGCGATCAACACCACCGCGGGCACGGCGTCTGAAATGACCCGTTTCTGCATCATCACTGACGTTACGCGTCATATTAAAATGGCGATCGTCGACAAGCACGTGACGCCGGTTCTCTCCGTCAACGACTCTTCCCTGATGGAAGGCATGCCGAAAGGGCTGACCGCCGCCACCGGTATGGATGCGCTGACCCACGCGATTGAAGCCTATGTGTCTATTGCGGCCACACCGATTACCGACGCTTGTGCGCTAAAAGCGATCACCATGATTATCGACAACCTGCCGACGGCGGTTGAAAACGGCAGCAACAGCGAAGCGCGTGAAGCAATGGCCTACGCTCAGTTCCTGGCGGGTATGGCGTTCAACAACGCTTCACTGGGATATGTCCACGCGATGGCGCACCAGCTGGGCGGTTTCTACGATCTGCCGCACGGCGTGTGTAACGCGGTGCTGCTGCCGCACGTGCAGGAGTTTAACAGCAAGGTTGCCGCGGCGCGTCTGCGCGACTGTGCACAGGCTATGCATATTGACGTCAGCGCGATGAGCGATGAGCAGGGCGCGAAGGCGTGTATCGACGCGATTCGTAAACTGGCGCGTCAGGTCAATATTCCGGCGGGTCTGCGCGACCTGAATGTGAAAGAAGAGGATATCCCGGTTCTGGCGACTAATGCGCTGAAAGATGCGTGCGGTTTCACCAACCCTATCCAGGCAACGCACGAAGAGATTATGGCGATCTTCCGCGCAGCCATGTAATTGCGCTTTGGCGGTGAAAAAAAGCAGAACGCTTGCGTTCTGCTTTTTTTGCGTCTGATGTCATGGTCGCCCGGCCAGGTGCAGCGCCCCGTAGTCGGCGCGTTCACGCCTCGTCCGGGCTACCTCTCCGCTTACTTTTCTTCATTAATCCAGATACGCATTTCCCCTTCGCCACGGTTGGCCCAGCTAAACCACGGAATAAAGGTCAGCGTCTGCGCCTGACGTTCAGCGGGGGCCGCGTCGTAATGCCACAACAACTGTTTTTCTGGATGGCGTGTGGTGTATTTCACCCCCTGGGCCTGTAGCAATACCTTGTGGGCGAAAATACCTTTGCCCTCCAGTTCGGTAAACGACGCATTATCCGGTAACCACAGATTATGCAGCTCTTCACCGTTGTCGGCCTGCTCCAGGCAGTAGACCAGCGGACCGCGCTGCACGGCGACTTTACCAGCGACGTGGCGGACCAGCGGATTTCCGTAGATTCGACGCACCGGCATTGGTAACGTCAGCGTTAAGGTATCGCCTTCCACCCAGGTGCGGGAGATATGCAGATAGCCTTTCTTCACCGTTCCCGTCACATCGTGACCGTTTAGCGTCACCTGAGGATCGCGGCACCAGTCCGGCAAGCGCAGCGCCAGCGTGTGGTTAACCGGATCCGGAGAATCAACGGCGATCTTGACCTGATCCTGCCATGGATAGTTACCGCTGATGCGCAAGCGCAGCGTTTGCTCACCCACCAGCACCTCCACGCTGTTGCCGATATACAGGTTCACATACAGCGCATCTTCTCTCGGCGTGTAGATATAGTGGCCGATTGAAGTGAGTACGCGGGCGATATTCGGCGGGCAGCAGGCGCAGCCGAACCAGCGCTGGCGAACGGGCTTCACGTGGTCGTAGATGTGGTTGAACTGCAGCGTTTTCGGGTGCACTTCCAGCGGGTTAACGTAGAAGAAGTGTTTGCCATCAAGCGCCATGCCGCCCAGCACCGTGTTGTACAGCGCGCGCTCCATGACATCGGCGTACTGGCTGTCTGCCTCCATCTCCAGCATGCGGCGGGCAAACATCATCAGGCCAATAGAGGCGCAGCTTTCGGCGTAGACGGTGTCGTTCGGCAGATCGTAGTCGCTGCTGAAGGCTTCGCCGCTGCTTTGTGAACCAATGCCGCCGGTGATGTACAGCTGGCGCTGCGCCATGTTGTTCCACAAGCGCAGGCAGTCCTGGCGCTTGCTTTCGTCCCGGCTTAGACGAGCGAGATGCGCCACGCCGGTCATCAGGTAGACAAAACGCACCGCGTGGCCGATAGCCGTAGGCTGCTCGGCAATAGGCTGATGCGCCTGGCTGTAAGGCTTGTCTTTCACCATCCACGCCGGGCCATAGGTGTGCCAGTAGGAGGTTTTGCCGCGTTTTTCGTATTCGTCGTCGTAGAAGTGCGGTTGTTTGCCGCGTTCTTCGACGAAGTAATTCACCAGCGCCATATAGCGCGGTTCTCCTGTGACCTCATACAGGCGCATCAGCGCCAGCTCAATTTCCGGGTGGCCGGGGTAGCCATGAATCTGGTCTTCTCCGGTGCCGAAAACCCGATCGATATGGTCGGCGAGGCGGCACACTACCTCCAGCAAGCGCCGTTTGCCGGTGGCCTGGAAGAAGGCAACGCCCGCTTCAATCATATGCCCTGCGCAGTACAGCTCGTGGCATTCGGCGAGATTGGTCCAGCGCTCTTTTGGGGCTTTAACGGTGAAATAGGTGTTCAGATAACCGTCGTCGCACTGGGCGGCGGCGACCAGTTCAATCACCGCATCGGCGGTTTTTTCCAGCTCGGCATCCGGCTTCTGGCACAGCGACCAGGCGACAGCCTCCAGCCATTTTGCGACGTCGCTGTCCTGAAAGACCATGCCGTAAAACTCCCCTTCCTGCTGACCGGCGGCAATGCGGAAGTTTTCTATCGCGTGGCTGGGTTCGGCATCGTCAATGCGATCGTTTAATGCATCCCATTGATAAGGGATTACCACATCGCGAACCAGCTGCTGGTATTGGGCGAAAAACGGGTCATTAACTTTCAAGGTATGCAGATTGACTTCCATAACAGACATGGCGAACTCCTCAGGACTGAATGTGACGGGCGCGAAGATCGGTGGCGATGCGCGACATCATTGGATTATTGAGCTTGCAGGCGCGGATAGAGAACGCCAGCAGCAGGTGGAACAGGGCGGGCAGCAGGGTTTCCATCGATGTGATGCCCGCCAGCGATGATGCCGTTTGGTTTCCGGCCCCTGGCTGATAAGCCACATAGATAAAGACAAGGCTAATAATGCCCGCGCTGGAGGCCCACGCCAGCTTGATGAAAAACAGGTTAAAGGCGAAATTCATACCGGAAGAACGTACGCCAGTTTTCCATTCACCGTAGTCGTCGGAGAACGCCATCAGCGAAAAGTGCAGCGGCAGCGTGAAGCCGAGAATGATGCCGTTGCCGAGAATAACGACCAGCCATAGGGTCTGGTGGGCCGGGCCGGTGGGTAAGAACCACATTCCCAGTGCGATCGCCGCCAGCACCAGGTTGGTGTAATAGTAGAGCTTGACGGTATCGAAGCGGCGCGACAGCAGGTTAATTATCACGGAACCGAAAATAGAGGCGAAAGTCACCATGGTGAAGAACAGCGAGGTGTAGCCGGTGGAGCCGCCCAGTACGTAGGTGATGAAATACATATAGCCGCCGCCGCGTATATTAAAGACGTTGATCAGCAGGAACGACATCACCAGCATCAACAGCAACTGATCGTTTTTACGCAGCCCCGCAATGTGTTCACGCAGGGTGAATTTGCCCATCATGTCCAACGACACGCGCTCGCGTACCCAGAAGAAGCAGCACAGGAACATCACGGCAGCGAGTGCACACAGGGCGCCGACGCCGTATTGATATCCCTGCGCCGTATTGCCCTGCCCAAGCACTTTCACCAGCCATGGCAGGCCTACCGAGACCAGAAAACCCGCCACGCCGCACAGTACGAAACGCCAGGCCTGACAGGAGATGACCTCGCTGTGGCGCGTGGTCATCGTGTTGATCAGCGCACAGTAAGGCACGTTGATCGCGGTGTAGCTGATGGACAGCAGCAGATAGGTGCCAAAGGCCCACGCGATCTTCACGCCCATGCTGGCATCGGGGACGGTAAAGGTGAGTACGCCGATAATGGCGATGGGGAGCGCAATCCACATTTGCCACGGACGGAAACGCCCCCAGCGGCTCTGCGTGCGGTCGGCCAGCACGCCCATAATGGGATCGGAAATCGCGTCAAAAACGCGGAGCGCCAGGAATAGGGTACCGACCAGCGCGGGCGTCAGGCCAAAGACATCGGTATAAAAGAAGGTCAGGAAATTCATGATCAGGCAGGTAATGACGGTGCCGCCTGCATCGCCGAGACCGTAGCCGATTTTCTCGCGGACAGATAATTTATCGTCCTGTGAACCGGGCACAACCTCACTGGTAGAAATAGGTGTAGCGGTCATGGATGCTCCTCGCAATGTGGAGAGGTCTTTTTCAGTAGGGGGATTGTTGTAATGTCATGACCCGTTTAATTTTGCCTGGAAAGCGAGGACCAACAAGCTCACAAAGAAGTATAAAAAGTGAGTAATTCCGACCTGGTGAGAAAAGTGTGAAGGCGATCGGGCATTAATCCATTTAGTTGTTAATAATCAGAGTGAAAGACTATCTTCCTGCGGTTAAAAAGCGGAATTTTTAATATTTATGCTCAATCTATCCATAGCGCTTCCGATTAAAGTCCAGAATGGCGGGTTATTTATCTCACGTGGCGTGGGACGCCATCCGGCGCGCAGACTGCGCTCATGGGAAGTGATCTTCGTGGAGAAAGGGACATTAACGATTCAGGAAGAGGAGCATATTTTCCACGTCCCGGCGGGGGATAGCCTTTTATTATGGCCAGGCCGCCGCCATGTCGGTGTTGAGGATTTTCCTGCCGATCTGAAATTTTACTGGCTGCATTTTGAGGTGAATATGCCCGTGCAGCCGCATCCGCTATTAACCCAGTTGGCCATTCCGCAGCAGACAACTTCGCACGACCCGCAATACCTGATTTCGCTGTTCCGCCAGTTCCTGAACGAGCAGGAAAAAATTCAGCGCAATGCCTCGCTGGAGTTTATTTTGCTACTGATTTTGCAGCATATTTCGCTGTCGGCGCAAAATGAAGAGCCAAAAGATGAAGGCGGTACGGCGCTGGCGTGGAAGGCGCAGCAGGTGATTCATACCCGCTATCACCTGCCGCTCTCCACGTCGGTGCTGGCGAAAGAGTTACACTGCAATGCCGACTATCTGGGGCGCGTATATCGCCGGGTCTTCCACCTGACCATTACCGAAGCGATCCACCGTCAGCGCGTGCGAGCGGCAGAAAAACTATTGAGCAACCATGCGCGTTCATTGAAAGAGGTCGCCGAACAGTGCGGGTTTGCCGATGTCGGGTATTTCAGGCAAATTTTTCGTAAACACACCGGCTTAACTCCAGCGGCCTGGAAGCGGCGGTACTGCAAAGAACACATTAATTCTGCCTGAGGCAAACGGCTAAATTGCCTCGGGCAGATGACAAAAACGGTGCATCTCCCGTGTCTGATCAAAGCGTGACAGTATGCCGCTCTGGCACTCTTAGGGTTTACTAACCGTCACGGAGAGGGGTATGAACCCGTTTATTGTCGCTGATTCCTTAAAGTGTATTGGCTGTCGGACCTGCGAAGTGGCCTGCGTGGTGGCGCATCAGGAACAGCAGGCCTGTGCGACCGTTTCGCGTGAGGCCTTTTTTCCTCGTATCCGCGTGGTGAAGGGCGACGCTTTCTCAACGGCGGTGGCGTGTCATCAGTGCGAGGATGCGCCGTGCGGTAATGTTTGCCCAACGGGAGCGATAACCCGTGAAAAGGATATGATTCGTGTCGATCAGGCGCGCTGTATTGGTTGCAAGAGCTGCATGCTGGCGTGTCCGTTTGGGGCAATGACCGTGGCCGTCCAGCAGGCACGGCCACAGGCGATGAAGTGCGATTTGTGCCGCCATCGCGAAGCGGGGCCAGCCTGTGTGGCCGCCTGCCCGACGGGGGCGCTGGCCTGTATTGATGTTGGCCAGCTTGCCGCATCAAGATTAATGTAGATTATTGAAGTTCCAACTGAAGGTCAGGCTATAGCGCCATTCACGGCTGTTCGTGTCGGTTGGCATATCACCGACTGGGCGCGCTGCCTCGACCGTAACGCTGTAATGCTTGTTGTCGCCAACCATCACCCCGGTTGCCACCGATGCCAGCCGCTGATGCGGTAACCCCGGCGTGTTGAACCACGTTTGCGCGGTATCGGCCAGCACGTAAGGCTGTACCGTGGCAATCCATGTGCTCTCTTTACGCTGATGAAGATAGCGCAACTCAAGCTGCCCTCCATAACCGTAGTCACCGCTGGCTTCGCCATCCTGGTAGCCACGTCCAAAGCGCTGGGCGCCGAAGCTGACACGCTCTGGCTCGGGCAAATCGTTATCTGACCAATCCCCTTCCAGCGAGGTAGAGAGACGCCAGGTATCCGTGATCATCCACGCCGCATCAATATTGCTTTTCCACAGCGTAAACGAGAGATCGTTGCCCTGTACCGGCGCGGCGTCGGCCAGCGAAGAGGCGTTAATCCCCTGACGCAGCGTCAGCTTACCGTTAATGCTGGCACGGTCGAAGGCCTGAAAGCCGTTCATTCCGAGTTCGAGGGCAGGGTAGCGGACATGTGATTTTTGCGTCACGCCCAGGACTTCCTGCTCATTAACGATGGCGCGAATATGGTTGTCGTTACGGCGGTCGGTGTAATCCATCCCGCCGTTGATATTGAACTGCCGCTTACCGGTTAAAATCACCGGATAGCTGAACATCGCGCCGCCGTTGTATTGGGTGGTTTTCTGGCGTGAGTCTAAATACCCGCCGGGGAAGTTCAGCAGACGCGAATAGTCGCGCGGATCCTCACGATAAAAGCTGCCCTTGAGCTGCATCATCAGCCCTTCATCCGTCAGGAACTGCTGGTAGTTCAACCCGAGGTAAGATTTGCGCGTCGAATTATCGAGTGGGATCAATGTGGCGATCCCAAGTTGATCGCCGTAGCTGGTTAAGTTACTGAGTGAACCATTGACGAACGCCATATTCTGGCTGCGACGGGTGTCAATGGTTGAAGAGATATCCCAGATATGCGGCTGCATACCCACGGCCTGCATCGCGGCGGCGCCGTAGATATTCTGCGGCAGTTGCGCGTTGGCATCAACGCGCACGCCGGGCGTGCGTGTCATCAGTTGGGTATAGCGGTCGAAGGTGTTCTGAGTGAGCGGTTTCTCCGCCATGATTTTTGCCGCCAGACGCTTGAGGCGTTCGGCAATATTGGGGTTGTTACTTTTAATATCGCTGTGCGCGACATAGCCCTCCACCAGAACAATCTTCAGCATACCATCCTGAAAGTTGTTATCCGGAAGCCAGGCATAAGAGAGTGGATAACCGTCGGCGCGATAGCGCAACGTAATATCATTAACCAGACCAATCAGCGTTTTTAGCGGCACTTGTTTATGCGCATAGGGAACAAAAGGGCGTAATAACTCTTTTAAGGGATATACAGTTCCACCAATAAATTGAATATGGTCTACTTTAATCAACGTTTCGGGTGTTAGTTTATTTTTGGGCACGCTTACGCTTAAACTTGGGGCCGCCGCCGCAGGGGCTTGTGGTGTGTTACTATTTTCTGCTTTGGCTGGGTTATTAGGGTCAATCAATGCGGGTAATGTGTCTGCTCGGGCAATATTAAGCAGAAAAACCCCCGATAGCGCATAAACCAGGGTCGTTTTCATGGCGCATTCCTTGTGTGTTTTATTGTGCAAGGATAATTATTGTTATTCTGCTGAAAAACGTGCCCCCATTGCGGGGGCACGGAAGGCATTAATAAATATATAGCTTATCTTTTGGTTGTTAACCCGCCGAGTAGACCGCCTAAACCACCTAATGTACCGCCACTGGTTCCTGCGCTGGTTGTTCCTGTACTGCTGGTGCTGGTATTGGTAGTTGTGCTTACGTTCAGGCTTCCCGTGACGTTAGCCAGCAGGCCGCCGCTGGCTCCGGTAGTGCCGCCGGAAGAGCCTCCGGTACTGGTAGCGGTTGGTTTCACCAGGCCTCCGGCATCAGTGACGATGTTGCCAACGCTGGAGACTACCTGGCCTACACCGCTCAGCGCCGGAGAGGTGGTGCCAACCTGGCTACCCACACCGCTCACTGTAGTCCCGACCTGAGTCAGCAGACCGTTAACCGGAGTGCCTAATCCTGTCGTGGTCCCCACGCCTTGAGTGACGCCCTGTACGCCGGACAGGGTATTATTAACCACGGAAGTGACGCCGGTTGTTGCCGCCGTTACGCCAGGGCTTTGCAGGGTGCTGGTCAATCCAGTACCTGTCCCGCTGACGATTTGGCCTGTGCTGTTAACGACGCTTCCGACCACGCCGGTTACCCCCGCGACGGGTGTACTGGAAGTGCCGCTCGATAACCCGGTCCCTACGCTCGATACCGTGTTACCCAGCACGGTGACCGTGTTGGTCGTACCCTGCAAAGTGGTTCCCACACCGTTGGTGTTTGACGAGTTGCCAATCCCGTTGGTGACGCCGGTCCCGAGTGTATCGACAGCGTTACCCACACCGCTTACCGTGGTGGAGATGGTCGAGGTGACTGGGTTGTTGCCAGTGGTGGTGGTTAACTGGCTTCCCAGCCCACCCAGCGTATCACCGACCCCCGAAACTGCTTTACCGGTTTCGCCGATGATACTGCTCACTGAATTATTGGCCGTTGTTCCAGTGCCGCCGCCAGATCCATTACCACCAGAACCGCTGCCTCCGGAACCACTACCGCCAGAGCCGCTGCCACCGGAGCCACTGCCACCGGAACCACTACCGTCGGAACCACTGCCACCAGAACCACTACCATCGCTGCCGCCAGAGCCGCTGCCCTGAGTGCTGCCGTTTTTAGCCGTTGAATGAGAGCCCCCGCCGCTACCGCTACAGGCGGAGAGTGAGAATGCAATAAGAACCGCCATAGCAATAATGCTTAAATGGCTAACGTTTTTAGAGTTCATAACCATACTCCACCAGTTAAAACGCCGAGTGCGTATTAATCAGTGTAAGTAGAAAATTAAGCCTTGCATGCTGCGTTTCTTTTCATACGAAAGGCTGAATAAATCTGATTTTATTTAAGGATAAACAAAGTCTGCTATGTAAATTAATATGCGCATAGGAAACATGCTGTTACTTCATTTTTAACATATTAAGCCGGAATGAATAATGGTTTTAAATGTGTAGCGCTAATGAAATGGCGCTATAAATTGGGAGTAATCCGAGCGGAAAGGTGCGTGAGACTTTTTTGTGTGAGTTTTTAAAATAACAGCGGAGATCACGAAAAATATCGGCCTCTGATATTTGAGGCCGATATATTGTATATTATTGATGTTCGCGCCAGGCTAACTCAATTTCTTCCGCAAGAATTTTCACACCAGCTTCAATTTTATCTGGGGCCGGCACGTAGTTCATTCGCATGCACTGGTGAGTGTGTTCCCAGGGTTTATCCAGACCCGGGAAGAAGAAATCGCCAGGCACCATCAATACGCCGCGTGTTTTCAGACGCTGGTAGAGTGTCTCGGTGGTAATCGGCAGGTCTTTAAACCATAGCCACAGGAAAATCGCGCCTTCGGGTTTGTGGATCAGGCAACGCTCTTCCGGCAAATAGCGGCGGATAGTGGCAATGGTTTCCTGCACGCGCTGATAGTAAAACGGCTTGATGACCGTATCCGACAGACGCAGTAAATCGTGGCGTTTGATCATTTCGCACATGATGGCTGGGCCAATCCCGCCGGGTGCGAGGCTGATAATGCCGTTCATATTGCTGATGGCGGTGATAATTTTTTCATCTGCGATGATGATACCGCAGCGGCTACCTGGCAGGCCAAGTTTAGACAGGCTCATACACAGCACAATATTTGGGTTCCACAGCGGCGTCGCTTCGCTGAAAATAATGCCCGGGAAAGGTACCCCGTAAGCATTATCGATAACCAGCGGCACGCCGTGCTGATGTGCGAGCGCATCCAGCTGTTTCAGTTCATCATCGGTGATGACGTTACCCGTCGGGTTGGTCGGGCGTGAAACGCAGATCATCCCGGTATCTTTGCCAATGGGCAGATTTTCGAAATCGACGTGATACTTAAACTGACCTTCTGGCAGCAGCTCAATGTGTGGGCGAGTCGAGACGAAAAGATCATCTTCTAAACCCGAGTCGGCATAGCCAATATACTCCGGCGTGAGTGGGAACAGGACCTTACGAGTGGTACCGTCGGCACGACGACCAGCAAACAGGTTGAACAAGTAGAAAAACGCGCTTTGGCTGCCATTTGTTAGTGCAATATTCTGTGGTCCAATATCCCAACCTAATTCATTACGCAGCATATCGGCTAACGCGACCAGCAGTTCGTTTTTCCCCTGCGGACCGTCGTAATTGCACAGCGCTTCTGAAACTTTGCCGCTTTCCAGCATCTCCGCCAGTAGATGATTAAAATAATCATTCATTTCTGGGATCTGGGCCGGATTACCGCCGCCAAGCATGATGGCGCCAGGGGTGCGTAAACCGTCGTTGAGGTCTTCCATCAGGCGGGTAATGCCTGAATGACGGGTGAATTTGTCGCCGAAAAGTGAAAATGTCATAGCCGGATTTCTATTGCTTGTTCTGTGAAGTGGGTAACGATAACGCCACTCACGATGTGGTGCAAATGGCGCTAATGCAGGGGCTTTAGTAGATAAAGTGAAAAATGGCGAAATTAGCAGTTGTTTATTCTGCCAGGGCCCGCAATTAAACCGCGGGCCTGGAGGAGTATAAATTAGTGCTGACCGGCCCAGACCACCATGACTTTGTCCTCGCCGTGTTCCCGTACAAACCCGTAGCCCTGAGAGAGCGACAGCGTGGCTTGTTTTCCTTCACCAATCGCCGGATGACGTGCGCGGAACTGCCCCAGTTTTTGCCAGTGCGCCAGCGTGGCGGCGGATTTTCCGGCGACATCCTGCCAGTTCATTGATGAACGCGTGCCTTGCAGCGGGTCAGAACCCGTTGGGCCAAACGGGCGATTAGACTCGTCGCCGTAAAAGATTTGCACTGCGCCCGGTGCGAGCAGCAGGAGTTCGGCGGCGTTGTCGCCTTGCTCACGGAACAGTCGCGTATCATGCGATGAAAGGTAGCTCAGGACGTTAAAGCTTTGCAGCTTATCGGCCATTTGCTGCCAGATCGGGTCGATGTTGGCCAGGCAGTCGCTGGCCTTTGCGGCCTGATCCTGATAATCAAAGTTGATCATCGCGTCAAAGCCGTGTCGGTAGTAATCACTTTGCATCACACCGTGGCCCCAGGCTTCACCCGTCATCCAGAATGGCGCATCGTCCATCGCTTTTTGCGGATTAGCCTTTTTCCAGGCTGCCAGTGCATCTACCGACTGCGATTTGAGCTGCTGCCAGGCCGCCAGCTCAACGTGCTTGGCGGTATCGACGCGGAAGCCGTCAATGCCGTAGTCGCGTACCCATTGGCTGAGCCAGTGGGTGAGGTAGTCACGCGGTGTAAAACCGTCGACGGCACGGGCGTGGGTATCCGTTTTGTGTTGATAGAAATTTGGCAGCCCGCTCGGGGTCGTCGATTCTGTTTTCAGATCGGGCAGAAACGCCAGCGACATGGTCAAGTCATCGAAACCAGGGTTGTCGTAGTCGCCAATATCGGTGCGGATCCACGCCTTGCCCCACCATTTCTCCCATGCGGCTTTGTCGCTGAAGTTGATGTAGTCGTTAAAGCTGTGCCAGCTTTGCCCCGCGCCGGGCTTCCAGTCTGTCCAGCGCTGGCCCAGCGTTTTCGTTATCTCATCGCCTTTCAGGTATAGCGCCCCGAACTGATACTCCTGCATATCCGCCAGCGTGGCATAGCCAGTATGGTTCATGACCACGTCAAAGAGGATACGGATGCCGCGCTGGTGCGCGCCATCCACCAGGGCGCGCAAGTCATCTTCGGTCCCCATATTGGCGTCGAGCCGTGTCCAGTCCTGAGTGTAGTAGCCGTGGTAGGCGTAGTGCGGGAAATCCCCTTTGGTGCCGCCGCCCACCCAGCCGTGAATTTGTTCCAGCGGTGAGCTAATCCACAGCGCGTTGACGCCCAGCTTTTGCAGATAGTCGAGCTTGCTGGTCAGACCCTTAAGATCGCCACCGTGGAAGGTGCCGATCTCCTGCATGCCGTCTTTATGGCGCCCATAGCTGTTGTCATTGCTGGGGTCGCCGTTGACAAAGCGGTCGGTAAGCACGAAGTAAACGGTCGCGTTATGCCAGCTGAACGGTGACGTGGCGATGACGTCGGCGCTTTCCAGCAGCAGCAGGCCATTGCTGTTTTCTGCGGGCTGTAGCGTAATTTTGCCCTGCGTGACGACGGCGGTCTTCCCGCTATAAAAGTCGCGCACCTGGCTGCCTTCGGCGAAGGTCTGACCGACATCCAGCGTCAACGGCTTACCGTCCCAGCGTGGGCACTGGCGAACGTTAACTTGCGCACTGTGGCTTTCGGCCGCGCTTTGCACGGAGATAGTCAGCGTGGGCGTGCCGGAGCGGGTATCAATCTCCAGCGTATAGTTACCGTCGCGAAACAGGCGCCACTGTGGCGCATCGCCCTGGCATGGTTCGAGCGACAGCATCTGGTTAAGACGAATGGTGCCAGAGGGCTGCCAGCACTGTTGCTCAAGATTGACCCTCAGTGGACGGGTACCCTTTGTGAGCGTTTTTTGACTGGTGAACTTCCCCGTCCCATCGGCGGAAAAGGCGGGAAAATCTTGCGCGGTCCAGCTGGCGGCACTGGCAAAAGCGGGAATCAGTAACGGTACAAGGGCGGCAAGCTTCATGGTTTTATCCTGTGCCAGAACGTGTTTTCCCCAGTGTGCCAGCAGGTGACCCCGCTGTACTCATCCTTCGCGAAGGAGGAGAAAAAGGGCTGAGTGATGGCGGTCAAAAAATGAGCTAAAATGAGATATCCCCGGCATTTTGTCTGCGCAATTTGTCTTATGCTGAATCGCGTCCGTTTGCTCGTTTAGGAATCGGACTATTTCTTAAGCGTGCGTTGACGGGCTATTTTTGCTATAATTTGAGATTAAGCTCTCAATTTTATGAAATAAGAAGGCGTTGGAATGATTGCATCCGACCAGGAGACCTAATGATATCGACTCCCATTCGACGATATGGGGCCGCGATACTAATGTTACTCATCTGCACATTTTCAGGTGGGGTGTTCGCAAAAACACACACGGTAACAAAGCATCAAAAAGCCTCGGTAACAAAGACAAGTTTTAATAAGGCCAGCAGTAAACAAGAGTATTCTCGCAATAGTGTAAAGAGTAGTTCACTTCCTGATTTGCGAAAATACCCTTCCGGAACCCCAAGGAAAAGAGCGTTTCTCCGGACGGTAATGCCTTATATCACAAGTCAAAATGCTGCCATTACGGCGGATCGTAACTGGTTGATTTCCAAACAGTACGAAGGCCGTTGGTCGCCGTCTGAACGTGCGCGCCTGAAAGATATCGCCGCACGCTACAAAGTCAGCTGGAACGGTAATACCCGTAAGGTGCCGTGGAATTCGCTGCTTGAGCGTGTCGATATTATCCCGGGCAGCATGGTGGCTACGATGGCCGCAGCCGAAAGCGGCTGGGGTACGTCTAAGCTGGCCCGCGCCAATAACAACCTGTTTGGCATGAAGTGCGGCAGGGGCTGTAAAAATGGCGCAGGTTCCGTTAATGGCTACACCAAGTTCGGCTCCGTAAAAGAGTCGGTACAGGCGTATGCCACCAACCTGAATACGCATCCAGCCTATGCCTCGTTCCGTAAGTCACGCGCTCAACTGCGTAAAACGGATCAGGAAGTCACTGCAACCGCGATGATCCATAAGCTGAAAGGGTATTCGACGAAAGGTTCGAGCTATAACGATTACCTGTTCGCGATGTATCAGGATAACCAGCGTCTGATTGCGGCACATATGTAAGCCGTGATTGTCGTCGAAAAAGCACCTCGAGTTCTCTCGTTGGTGCTTTTTTTATGGCTTAAGAACAACCCAGGGCTCGTGCCAGCGTCCCTTTGTGCATTTTTACGCGTTGGGCGACATCCACGGGTAAGGCAGACCAGAAGGAAAGCCGCGGATGGGTTCGGCGTTCAATGTTGGCGACCGTGACCTGGTAATCGCAAAAACGGGCGTTTTTGGGTGTCGTCTGGTCCATTAAAAACGCGGCATACTCGCCTTTATCGGGTCTGGAGCCAATAAATATTATCTTCCAGTAACCGCTAGGAATTTCCACGTCAGGCGCCGCAGGCAGCGTGGCAATATGGCGCTCGAAAAGCGGCCCGGTGACGGAATAGACCGCCGCCACGCCCTTGCGCTCGACCAACGCGCGCTCCCCATCCTCCAGCCTGGCCCATGCTCCCTGGTTCAGTCCGGATTCCTGGGGGGTGATGTTCGAAAGGTAGTTTAGTGTTCGCCAGTCTGCCAGGCCCCCCAGTCCGGCAAGCGGTGCCAGATGTCCGCGATCCACCTGCAACGCTTGGCTTGCGCCTTTGTATGCTGCAGGAGCCAGCGTCTCCGTTGCCGCTAAAGCCGGATCGCGCTGCCAGTGACGGGGGCGGTTGCTGGCCTGGCTGGCCTTTGTCATTTTATACGCCACCCAGTTTGCGAATTTACGCTGGCAATTATTATTCAGCGTGTAGGCCTCGCGTTCCAGCGTTTGCGCGCTGCCACCGACGGGGCAACCGGCACCGCAATGATCAGCCGCCGCCGCGCAGGCGGCCACAGTCAGTAGTAAAAAACAGGTGAATCCAGCGATCTTCATTTCATTTATACCGTGATAAATCAAAGGTGTCCGACAGAGGGGTCGAATAGATGAAATGAGAGCGTAAGAAGAGACTGGCAGTGGCAGTACTGGTGCGTATCAACCTGTGATTAACGCTGATATCAGATGGGCTTTTGTGACGGTAAAAATGAGGGAGGTGACGTACGAGTTACCCATTCAGGTACCCCATCAGAGCGAACCGGTGAGCTCTTCTGATGGGGAAGGATTCAAGCTTGAATCAGCGCCTCGCTGTGCTGCTCACGATACTCTTTAGGCGTAGTGTCGTACTCTTTTTTGAACACCGAATAGAAATACTGCAGCGACGGATAGCCGCACATCTGCGAAATTTCGTTAATCGACAACGATGTAGAAACCAGCAGGCTGCGCGCCTTTTCCAGCTTTTCGCTGTGGATCACGGCGTGAATGGTCTCACCGACTTCCTCTTTAAAGCGCTTCTCCAGATTCGATCGCGAGATGCCGACGGCATCCAGCACCTGTTCAACTTTAATCCCCTTGCAGGCGTTATTACGGATGTAGTGCATGGCCTGAATGACGGCAGGATCGTTCAGTGAACGGTAGTCGGTTGAACGTCGTTCCATCACTCGCATTGGCGGCACCAGCACCCGCTGTAGCGGCAGGACTTCATTGTCGAGCAGGCGCTGCATCAGCTTGGCAGCCTGGTATCCCATCTGCCTTGCCCCTTGGGCGACTGACGAGAGCGCCACGCGGGAGAGGTAGCGGGTTAATTCTTCGTTATCAATACCGATGACGCACAGTTTTTCTGGCACCGGAATATGTAAATGCTCGCAAGCCTGTAGAACATGACGGGCGCGGGCATCGGTAACGGCAATAATGCCGGTTTGCGGCGGCAGGGTTTGCAGCCAATCGGCCAAACGATTTTGTGCGTGCTGCCAGTTCTCCGGCGCGGTTTCCTGGCCCTGATAGATAACGCCGCGGTATTTTTCTTTGGCGACAATCTGGCTGAACGCGTATTCGCGCTCCTCGGCCCAGCGCTTGCCGCTGGCGGTGGGCAGGCCGTAGAAAGCGAAACGGTGGACGCCTTTTTCTTTAAGATGCAAAAAAGCGCTTTCAACCAGCGCGTAGTTGTCGGTCGCGATGTAGTGAACGGGTGGATACTGTTCCTGGCGGTGATAGGAGCCGCCAACGCCAACGATGGGGACGTCCACATCGGTAAGCAGCGCTTCAATGGTGGGGTCGTCATAGTCGGCGATGACGCCGTCTCCCAGCCACTCTTTGATGTTTTCGATTCGTGCGCGGAAATCTTCCTCAATGAAGATATCCCACTCGGACTGCGACGCCTGCAAATATTCGCCGACGCCTTCAACCACCTGACGGTCGAAGGCTTTGTTGGCGTTGAATAACAGCGTCACGCGGTGACGTTTTCCAAACATGGTTCAGGGTTCCTCGCGAATCATGAGAGGTGTTGCCGGCTACTGATTCGGCAACACCACGGACAGGCAATTACGCACGCCGTTTGGTCGCTGAGTCCATCCATACGGCAAGCAATAAAATCGCACCTTTCACGATATATTGCCAGAAAGTGGGCACGTCCATCATGCTCATTCCGTTGTCGAGCGACGCCATAATAAATGCCCCCATCACCGCACCGGCAACGCTGCCCACGCCGCCCGCCAGGCTGGTTCCGCCGATCACGCAGGCTGCGATGGCATCCAGCTCGGCGATGTTCCCCGCCGACGGTGAGCCAGCGCCAAGACGTGAGCTCAGAATCAGACCTGCAATGGCCACCATCAGACCATTAATGGCGAATACTGCCAGTTTGTTACGCTCAACGTTAATACCGGAGAGGCGTGCGGCTTCAATGTTGCCGCCGATGGCGTAGATACGGCGACCAAAGGCGGTGCGGGTAGCCATAAACATGCCGCCGAGCAGCAGCAGCGTCAGCAGCAGCACCGGTGTCGGGACGCCGCGATAATCATTCAACAGCCAGATAGCCCCCAGTACGATCACTGCCGTCAGCGCCTGACGACCCACCACGCCGGTGGAGGCAGGCGTTGACAGCCCCATCGACTGGCGGCGCACTCTGCCACGCCATTGCCAGGCGATGAACGCCATCAGCCCGATGGCACCAAAGGTAAAACCGATGCCGTCTGGCAGATAGCTCTGACCAATTTGCGACATCGCTGCGCTGGTGGGCGACACGGTGGTGCCGTTGGTGATGCCAATCAAGATGCCGCGAAACGCCAGCATCCCGGCGAGGGTGACGATAAAGGAGGGCACCTTACGATAGGCCACCCACCATCCGTTCCATGCGCCAAGTACCAGCCCCATCGCCAGCGTCACGATAATGGTGAGCGGTAGCGGCCAGCCGAGCCAGACGTCGAAAATCGCCGCCGCTCCCCCCAACAGACCCATCATCGAGCCGACGGAAAGGTCTATTTCAGCCGAGATAATCACAAATACCATACCCACAGCCAGGATGCCGGTAATGGCGGTCTGGCGCAGCAGGTTGGAGACGTTACGCGCGCTCAGGTAAGCGCCGTCGGTGGTCCAGGTGAAAAACAGCATGATCACAATAATGGCCGCGATCATGACGAAAACCTGTAAGTTCAGGGATTTTAGCCGCAGCGCCGGGGATGTCGCTGGGGCGGCCAGTTTCATTTCAGACGGATTGTTTTTCGACATGGCGTTCGCTCCTTAAGGCGGCTTCCATCACATTTTCCTGAGTCAGGTTATGGTTCACCAGGTTAGCTTTGAGTTTCCCTTCGTGCATGACCAGCACCCGGTCGCTGAGCCCCAGCACTTCCGGTAGCTCCGACGAGATAACGATGACGGCAATGCCTTGCTGCACCAGTTGATTGATAAGCTTGTAGATTTCATATTTCGCGCCGATGTCGATGCCGCGCGTGGGTTCATCAAGAATCAGGATGCGTGGGTTTAATAACAGACAGCGGGCCAGTATCGCCTTCTGCTGGTTGCCGCCGCTCAGGCGCCCAATGGCCAGCTCTGGCGAAGAGGTTTTCACCTTCAGCCGTTGTATTGATTGCAGGATACACTGCTGTTCTTTGGCATCGTCGAGGCTGCTCAATGCTCCGCTGAAGTTGTTGAGCGCGGCCAGCGTGATATTCTTGCCTACCGCCATGACCGGCACGATGCCGTCTTTTTTGCGGTCTTCCGGCACCATCGCAATGCCGTGGCCGATCGCCTGCTGGCAGTTACGGATATCAACCTGCTTACCGTCGATAAAAACACGCCCCTCCCAGCGGCCCCGCCAGACGCCAAACAGACACTGTACCGCCTCGGTGCGACCTGCGCCGACTAACCCGGCAATGCCGAGGATCTCGCCGCGTTTGAGGCTGAAGGAAATATCGTTTACCCGTTTAATATGACGGTTAACCGGATGCCATGCGGTCAGGTGTTCGACGCGCAGGATCTCCTCGCCCGCGGTATGCGGTTCGCTGGGGTAGAGCGCCGTCAGCTCGCGGCCAACCATCATGGTGATGATGTCGTCTTCCGTCATGTTGCTGGCGTCGCGGGTGCCGATATGCTGACCGTCGCGGATCACGCAGATTGTGTCGGATATGGCTTTGACTTCATTCAGCTTGTGCGAAATATAGATACAGGCGATGCCATGGTTTTGTAGATCGCGGATGATATCCAGCAGGACGGCAGTCTCCTGCTCGGTCAGCGATGCGGTGGGTTCATCGAGGATCAGCAGTCGCACCTGTTTGTTGAGTGCTTTGGCTATTTCGACCAACTGCTGCTGTCCAAGGCCCAAATCACCGACGCGGGTATCGGGCGAAATCGCGAGATTGACCTGCGCCAGCAGCTTTTCGCAGCGCAGGGTCATGGTGTCGTAATCGAGCACGCCATGGCGGCTGATTTCCGCGCCAAGAAAAATATTTTCCAGCACGGTCAAATGCTTAACCAGCGCCAGTTCCTGGTGAATAATGGCAATACCTTTACGTTCGGTGTCGCGAATGTGCGTCGGCTGTAGCGTCTCGCCGGCGAAAATAATCTCCCCGTCATAGCTACCATGCGGATAAATACCGCAAAGTACCTTCATTAAGGTCGATTTGCCGGAGCCGTTTTCGCCACACAGCGAAACAACTTCGCCTGGGTTTAATCTCAGGCTGACATTATCGATAGCCTTAACCACCCCGAAGGTTTTGGTAATGCTCTTCATTTCAAGTAAATACGACATAAGTACTTGTGCTCCACGTAAGCCTGGCTACCGGATATATCCGGTGGCTACGCTGCCCCGGCCTGATGGCCGGGGCATACTATTCAGAGTTCACTCTTCTTATGGAAACCGTCTTTCACAACGGTATCGTCAATGTTGGTTTTATTGACTTCGATAGGGGTTAACAGGCGCGACGGAACATCTTTCAGCCCGTTATTGAGCGTGGCATCCGATTTGGGCTGCTGACCATTACCTAACTCGACGGCAATCTCAGCGGCACTGTTCGCCAGCAGGGTAATGGGTTTATACACGGTCATGGTCTGGGTGCCATTGAGGATACGTTTCACCCCCGCCAGGTCTGCATCCTGGCCGGAAATGGCCACCTTACCCGCCAGGCCTTGCGCGCTTAACGCCTGAATTGCGCCGCCTGCCGTCGCGTCGTTAGACGCGACAACCGCGTCAATTTTGTTGTTATTGGCGGTGAGGGCATTTTCCATAATCTTGAGGGCGTTTTCCGGCAGCCAACCGTCAACCCATTGATCGCCGACGACTTTAATTTTGCCATCATCAATATATGGTTTTAATACTTTCATCTGACCGGCGCGGAACAGCTTGGCATTATTATCAACCGGCGAGCCGCCCATCAGGAAATAATTCCCCTGGGGCACCTGGTTGACCAGGCTCTGTGCCTGCATTTCGCCGACTTTTTCGTTATCGAAGGAAATATAAAAATCGATATCAGCATTATTTATCATACGATCATAAGCTAATACTTTAATGCCTTCCTGTTTCGCTTCTTTAATGACGTTGCTAAGTACCTGGCCGTTATAAGGAATAATAACAAGGACGTCTACGCCACGGTTGATCATATTTTCGATCTGCGACATTTGCGTTTCTTCATTGCCGTTGGCTGACTGCACAAAAACCTGTGCGCCAAGCTGCTCGGCTTTGTTAACAAAAATATCGCGGTCTTTTTGCCAGCGTTCGAGGCGCAGGTCATCAATGGCCATACCGATCTTAACTTCTTTGGCGCTGCTCGCCATGCTGGTGAGGAGCAATGAGGCGCAGAGAGTGAGGCAAAGGTTCTTTATCTTCATAATCGTAATGCCTTTTGTAGGGATAAGGTGATGAGATTGGCGATAAAAGAAACAGAGATGACTTAACTCGCAGCAATTTTTTAACATGGAGGCGGCGGCTGGCAATTACAGATTTTTATCTTCCTATTACGATATTTCGTTTAATTGCTGATTTATGACCGCGATCTGATTTTCAAAATAGAGACTGAAAAAATTGCGTACATAAAAAGAGGTTGATTCCATTATATTTTGCGAGCTAGCGCACATTTGTGGATTCTCTTAATAGCAGTGTGAAATAACGTAATTGAGCGACCGCCATTCAGAATTCACTATGACCAGACGAATTATTCCTCGCCGCCTGTCAGATTATGGAGTTCATTATGCAAGCATATTTCGACCAACTGGATCGCGTTCGTTTCGAAGGCCCAAAAACCGAAAACCCGCTGGCGTTCCGCCACTACAACCCGGACGAACTGGTGCTGGGCAAACGTATGGAAGATCACCTGCGCTTCGCCGCCTGCTACTGGCATACCTTCTGCTGGAACGGCGCGGACATGTTTGGTGTCGGCTCCTTTAATCGTCCATGGCAGCAACCTGGCGAAGCCATCGAGCTTGCAAAACGCAAGGCAGATGTCGCTTTTGAATTCTTCCACAAGCTGAACGTGCCTTACTACTGCTTCCATGACGTGGACGTCTCCCCGGAAGGCGCGAGCCTGAAAGAATATCTGAACAACTTTGCGCAGATGGTCGATGTGCTGGCGGAGAAACAGCAGCAGAGCGGCGTGAAGCTGCTGTGGGGCACCGCGAACTGCTTTACCAACCCGCGCTACGGCGCAGGCGCGGCGACGAACCCGGATCCGGAAGTGTTTAGCTGGGCGGCGACGCAGGTGTTCACCGCGATGAACGCAACGCATAAACTGGGCGGCGAAAACTACGTGCTGTGGGGCGGCCGTGAAGGCTATGAAACTCTGCTGAATACCGACCTGCGTCAGGAGCGCGAGCAGATTGGTCGCTTTATGCAGATGGTTGTTGAGCACAAACACAAAATCGGCTTCCAGGGTACGCTGTTGATTGAGCCAAAACCGCAGGAACCGACCAAGCACCAGTACGATTACGATGCGTCAACCGTGTATGGCTTCCTGAAACAGTTCGGTCTGGAGAAAGAGATCAAGCTGAACATCGAAGCGAACCACGCCACGCTGGCGGGCCACTCGTTCCATCACGAAATCGCCACCGCTATCGCGCTGGGCCTGTTTGGCTCTGTCGATGCCAACCGCGGCGACCCGCAGCTGGGCTGGGATACCGACCAGTTCCCGAACAGCGTGGAAGAAAACGCGCTGGTGATGTATGAAATTCTGAAAGCGGGTGGATTCACCACCGGCGGTCTGAACTTCGACGCCAAAGTCCGTCGTCAGAGCACCGACAAATATGACCTGTTCTATGGCCATATTGGCGCGATGGATACCATGGCGCTGTCGCTGAAAGTCGCGGCACGGATGATTGAAGGCGGCGAGCTGGATAAACGCGTCGCGAAACGCTATGCCGGCTGGAACGGCGAGCTGGGTCAGCAGATTCTCAAAGGGCAAATGTCGCTGCAGGATCTGGCGAAATATGCTGAGCAGAATCAGCTGGCGCCGCAGCACCAGAGTGGGCATCAGGAGCTGCTGGAAGGGCTGGTCAATCACTACCTGTTCGACAAGTAATTCCGGTTAATGCCGTACACCATGCCCGGGGCGCAAGCTTCCGGGCATCGTACCACCTAAAGGAGCAGTTGCGATGTATATCGGCATAGATCTAGGCACGTCTGGCGTTAAGGCAATTCTGCTTGATGAGCAGGGTGCCGTGTTGGCCTCGCAAACGGAAAAACTGACGGTTTCCCGTCCTCATCCACTGTGGTCTGAGCAGGATCCAGAGCACTGGTGGCAGGCGACGGATCGCGCAATGAAAGGGCTTGGTCAGCAGCATAGCCTGCAAGGGGTGAAAGCCCTCGGGATTGCCGGGCAGATGCACGGCGCGACGCTGCTGGATAAGCAACAGCGCGTATTGCGCCCGGCGATTTTGTGGAACGATGGCCGCTGCGCGCAGGAGTGCCAACTGCTGGAAGAGCAGGTAAAAGCCTCACGTAAAATTACCGGCAACCTGATGATGCCTGGCTTCACGGCGCCGAAGCTGCTGTGGGTTCAGCGTCACGAAGCGGAGATTTTCCGCCAGGTAGATAAAGTGCTGCTGCCGAAAGATTATCTGCGTCTGCGTATGACCGGCGATTTCGCCAGCGATATGTCGGATGCGGCGGGTACGATGTGGATGGACGTGGCGAAGCGAGACTGGAGCGATGAGATGCTCGCTGCTTGCCAATTAACCCGCGATAACATGCCCGCACTGTTTGAAGGCTGCGACGTGACCGGGCACTTGCTGGCGTCAGTCGCCAGCGCGTGGAATATGCCTGCTGTGCCGGTAGTGGCTGGCGGTGGCGATAATGCGGCTGGGGCCGTGGGCGTCGGCATGGCGGACGCGGGCCAGGCGATGCTTTCATTAGGGACTTCAGGCGTTTACTTCGCGGTTAGTGAAGGTTTCCTCAGTAAACCGGAAAGCGCGGTGCACAGTTTCTGCCATGCGCTGCCAGGTCGCTGGCACCTGATGTCGGTGATGCTTAGTGCCGCATCTTGTCTGGACTGGGCGGCGAAGTTAACCGGTCTGGGGACAGTTCCCGCGCTGATTGCGGCGGCGGAAAAGGCTGATGTTAACGCAGGGCCGGTGTGGTTCCTGCCCTATCTCTCCGGCGAGCGTACGCCGCACAATAATCCGCAGGCAAAGGGCGTGTTCTTCGGGCTAACCCATCAACATGGTCCGGCCGAGCTGGCTCGTGCGGTGCTGGAGGGCGTAGGCTTTGCGCTGGCTGACGGCATGGATGTGGTACACGCCTGCGGCGTGGAGCCGAAAAGGATTACGCTCATCGGCGGTGGCGCGCGTAGCGCCTGGTGGCGGCAAATGCTGGCGGATATTTGCGGCAAGCAACTGGATTATCGCACCGGTGGCGACGTCGGTCCGGCGCTGGGTGCAGCGCGTCTGGCACAGTTGGCCATCCATAAAGATCGTCCTTATGCTGACCTTCTGCCGCAGCTGGCGCTGGAGCAGGAACATCACCCGGACACTGAACGCGTTGCGCATTATGCGCCGCAGCGCGAGACGTTCCGCCAGATTTATCAGCATCTGCTGCCATTAATGTCCTGATCGTGCTCCCCTCCCGCGTCATTTCGGCGCGGGTGTTTCCCTTCGATTTCCACTGGCCGCGCCTCTTTATATATTCCGAAACTAGCGCTTTTGCTGTGTTGCTCTGATGTTAAAAATAAATCAGCGGTGATAATGGTGGTGCTATGGATAAAGGAGCTACGTTATGGAAAACATCATCACATTGCCGCGTCTGGCCCTAAGCATGGGGATACTGCTATATCTGGTATGCATCTGGCTGGGCTGTCCACAGTTAGAAGATAAAGCCTATTTTCTGGCGATGCTGGTTATGGGCGTTTTTGCTATTGCGGCCCATCGCCAGGCGGCGGATGCCCAGTTTGCCGGCCTGTGTCGTTTGGTGCTGCTGCTGGCATCTGGTCTACTGCTGGTTGGCGTCTGGAATATGCCGCTGGCGTTGACCTATGAATGCCTCGTCGTGGCGGCATGGTTTGCCTGTATGTACGGCGCGGCGCTGTGGCCGTCTCGGGCATGCGCTAGCTGACCAGCTTACGCTTATCCACGCGCTGGAGCGCGATGGAGAGCAAGAGGCTGCCCGTCAGGGTTATCGCAAACACCCATAGAATATCCAGCGCGGGCCAGTTTTTGAGATCGATATTCCAGCTGCGCAGAAGGTAAATAATAAAGGCGTGAAACCCATAGATGCCCAGAGAATGGCGAGAAATGAAGCCTAATCCCGGCAGAACACGTTGGTTGAGCGTGTTTTTAATCACAATGAATAGCGATGTCGCACAGAGAAACACCATGGGACCGCAGTAGACGTACCAGGTGTCGCCAAAGTTACCGCGCCATTGCAACTCATGCAGCGTGCCGCGTGAAATAATGCCGACTCCGGCGGCAAACAGCAGGCCGCAGATCCACGTTAGCCCCTTGCGGCTGGTCTCCATCATGCCAAGCGCTCGGCCTAGCAGGCCATAAAGCACGTAGTAAAAGGTATCGCCGTTGATGTACAGGTTCACCGGCAGCCAGGTTGCGCCGTCGGTTTTGAGTGGCGGCGTGTTTGGGTTCGCGACAATACCGATGACTACCATCAGCGCTAACAGCATTTTGCCGCTGATGGCTTTGACCTCAATCAGCGGTGAAACCAGATAAATCACCATGATGGCGAAGAAAAACCACAGATGGTAGAAAACCGGCTTTTGCAGCAGGTTCTTCAGCGATGTCTCAAGGTTGATATGGGTAAAGGCGGCAATGAAGAGTAGCGCGAGCGCGCTGTAGAACACCAGGCAGAGCGCAATGCGCAGGAAATGGCGCGGCTGTGCGCTGCGCGGGCCAAAAAACAGGTAGCCGGAGATCATAAAAAACAGCGGTACGCTAACGCGCGAGGCAGAGTTCAGAACGTTAGCCAGATTCCAGCTGAGCGGGCTGATGTCGTGTGGGTGAGTCACAAACCAGGTCGTGGTATGGATCATTACCACCATCAGGCAGGCAATACCGCGTAAGTTATCAATCCAGCTAATTTTTTCTTGCATCAGATGCCCTAATCTCCGCTATAAATATATTCAGACCACGCTGCCGCAGCCGCTATTTCACTGGATAATTCTGAGTTTTGCACTCTGTGCTTGTGGAGTTTTGGTGAGATTCGCACAATGCGGAAGTGTGAAAGGGTACAGCCTAAAATAACAGCCCGGTAAGATAAATAATGATGATGAAGTCTCTCTCTGCTGTGTTGGTGCTAATTCTGCTGGCGGGATGTTCGTCGGCTGAACCGCCGGTGGCGCAAAAAACGCAAAGCGCGAAAATCAATCCCGCGCGTTCGTTGGACATGGAACAGCTCTGCAAAGACAACGCGGCGGCACGTTATAATACGGCGGCGCAGAAGATAGACGTGACTGGATTTGAACGTTTCCAGGGCAGCTATGAGCTGCGTGGCTATACGGCACGTAATGAGAGTTTTGTCTGTTCATTCGACGCGGACGGCGGCTTTTTACACCTCTCAATGCGTTAAAACAGGCCCGGTAGCAGCAAAATCCGGCCTGTTTTTCCCAATTTTCCCTAAACAACCCCGTTTCATACTGTATATCTCGCAGCCAGCGGGTATACTGACTCCTTCCTTTAAATCCACACGTATCCAGCACGAAATCATATGCAAAAGTTTGATACCAGGACCTTCCAGGGCCTGATCCTGACCTTACAGGATTACTGGGCTCGTCAGGGCTGCACCATTGTTCAACCACTGGACATGGAAGTTGGCGCGGGCACCTCTCACCCCATGACCTGCCTGCGTGCGTTGGGGCCAGAACCGATGGCAACTGCCTACGTGCAGCCGTCCCGTCGTCCAACCGATGGCCGCTATGGCGAAAACCCGAACCGCTTACAGCACTACTACCAGTTCCAGGTGGTGATTAAGCCGTCTCCGGAAAATATTCAGGAGCTGTACCTCGGATCGCTGAAAGAGCTGGGTATGGATCCGACCATCCACGACATTCGCTTCGTGGAAGACAACTGGGAAAACCCGACGCTGGGTGCCTGGGGTCTGGGTTGGGAAGTGTGGCTGAACGGCATGGAAGTGACGCAGTTCACCTACTTCCAGCAGGTCGGCGGCCTGGAGTGTAAGCCGGTGACCGGTGAAATCACCTACGGTCTGGAACGCCTGGCCATGTACATTCAGGGCGTAGACAGCGTTTACGATCTGGTCTGGAGCGATGGCCCGCTGGGTAAAACTACCTATGGCGACGTGTTCCATCAGAACGAAGTGGAGCAATCCACCTATAACTTCGAATACGCCGACGTCGACTTCCTGTTCTCCTGCTTTGAGCAGTATGAGAAAGAAGCCCAGCAGCTGCTGGCGCTGGAAAACCCGCTGCCGCTCCCTGCCTACGAGCGTATTCTGAAGGCTGCCCATAGCTTTAACCTGCTGGATGCGCGTAAAGCCATCTCCGTCACCGAGCGTCAGCGCTATATCCTGCGCATTCGCACCCTGACCAAAGCAGTGGCAGAAGCTTACTACGCTTCCCGTGAAGCCCTTGGCTTCCCGATGTGCAACAAGAATAAATAAGAGGCGGCCATGTCTGAGAATACTTTTCTGGTGGAAATTGGCACTGAAGAGCTGCCACCGAAAGCACTGCGCAACCTGGCGGAATCTTTTGCGGCAAACGTGACCGCAGAGCTGGATAACGCCGGCCTCGCGCACGGTAAAGTTGAATGGTTTGCTGCGCCGCGCCGTCTGGCGCTGAAAGTGGCAAATCTGGCGGCTGCGCAAGCGGATCGCGAAGTCGAAAAACGCGGCCCGGCAATTGCCCAGGCGTTCGACGCCGAAGGTAAACCGAGCAAAGCGGCTGAAGGTTGGGCGCGCGGCTGTGGTATCACCGTCGATCAGGCCGAGCGTCTGACTACCGACAAAGGTGAATGGCTGCTGTATCGCGCACACGTTAAAGGTGAAAGCACCGAAGCGCTGCTGCCGAACATGATTGCCAACTCACTGGCTAAGCTGCCCATTCCTAAGCTGATGCGCTGGGGCGCAAATGACGTACACTTCGTGCGTCCGGTGCACACCGTGACCCTGCTGCTGGGCGATAAAGTGATTCCGGCGACTATCCTGGGCATTCAGTCCGATCGCGTTATTCGCGGCCACCGCTTTATGGGCGAGCCTGAGTTCACTATCGACAATGCTGACCAGTATCCGCAAATTCTGCTGGAACGCGGCATGGTGGTGGCTGATTACGAAGCGCGTAAAGCCAAAATCAAAGCGGACGCCGAAGAAGCGGCTCGTAAGATTGGCGGTGTTGCTGACCTGAGTGAAAGCCTGCTGGAAGAAGTCACCTCGCTGGTGGAATGGCCAGTGGTGCTGACGGCGAAGTTTGAAGAGAAATTCCTCGCGGTACCGGCGGAAGCGCTGGTGTACACCATGAAGGGCGACCAGAAGTACTTCCCGGTTTACGACAACGCGGGCAAGCTACTGCCAAACTTCATCTTCGTCGCGAACATCGAATCGAAAGATCCGACCCAGATTATCTCCGGTAACGAGAAGGTCGTTCGTCCGCGTCTGGCGGATGCCGAGTTCTTCTTCAATACCGACCGTAAAAAGCGTCTGGAAGATAACCTGCCGCGTCTGCAAACCGTGCTGTTTCAGCAACAGCTGGGCACTCTGCGCGACAAGACTGACCGCATTCAGGCGCTGGCAGGCTGGATTGCCGGCCAGATTGGCGCTGACGTGAACCACGCCACTCGTGCGGGCCTGCTGTCTAAGTGTGACCTGATGACCAACATGGTCTTCGAGTTCACCGACACTCAGGGCGTGATGGGGATGCACTACGCGCGTCACGATGGTGAAGCGGAAGATGTAGCTGTGGCGCTTAACGAGCAGTATCAGCCGCGCTTTGCCGGTGATGACCTGCCGTCTAACCCGGTAGCCTGCGCGCTGGCGATCGCCGATAAGATGGACACCCTCGCGGGTATCTTCGGTATCGGCCAGCATCCGAAAGGCGACAAAGACCCGTTTGCGCTGCGTCGTGCCGCGCTGGGTGTGCTGCGTATCATCGTTGAGAAGAACCTCAATCTGGATCTGCAGACCCTCACCGAAGAAGCGGTGCGTCTGTATGGCGACAAGCTGACCAACGGCAAAGTTGTTGATGATGTTATCGACTTCATGCTCGGCCGCTTCCGCGCCTGGTATCAGGATCAGGGCTACACCGTCGACACCATTCAGGCCGTGCTGGCGCGTCGTCCGACTCGTCCGGCAGACTTTGATGCGCGTATGAAGGCGGTGTCTCACTTCCGTACTTTAGAGGCTGCATCTGCGCTGGCAGCAGCCAACAAACGTGTATCCAACATCCTGGCGAAGTCCGACGAGACGCTGAACGAGCGCGTGAACGCTGCGACGTTGAAAGAGCCGGAAGAGATTGCGCTGGCGATGCAGGTTGTGGTGCTGCGCGATAAGCTGGAGCCGGTCTTCGCCGCAGGGCGTTACCAGGAAGCGCTGGTAGAGCTGGCAGAGCTGCGTGAGCCGGTCGATGCCTTCTTTGAGAAAGTGATGGTAAACGTCGAAGACAAAGATCTGCGTATTAACCGTCTCTCTATGCTCGAAAAACTGCGCGAACTGTTCCTGCGTGTAGCGGATATTTCGCTGCTCCAGTAACACGAAAGCGTTAAATAAAAACCTGCCAGATGGCAGGTTTTTTTATATCTGCTGTTTTATTACGTGAACCATTAATAATTGTCTGGGCTATATTAAATATTGTTGCATTGATAAGTGAGAAAAATTTTAGGAATACATCAAAATAAGTCTGTGCTTATTTTAAGGTAGAATGCCGGTGGGTGCTTGAGACTGTTTGTCTCAGGTATTCATCGAAAGGCAAACAGAGAAAAGCCCCACCTGACTCTAAATCAGAATGAGGCCGCCTCTATGCCTGAACACCATAAGGGTAGCCTCTTACTTGTTGAAAATCAATACAGGGGGCGAGGGATGCCGCAAAAATCTATGTTGTATAGTTTAATAGTGATATGTCTCACTATTCTATTATTTACCTGGATGGTTCGTGATTCATTATGTGAATTGCATATTAAGCAAGGCCATACTGAATTGGCGGCATCTTTAGCCTGTGATATTAAACAGTAAGGGCTTATGGCGGGGATTATCCCCGCCATTCTGACGGTGTGATGCATTCTCAATGCACCCGGTTAGATTGAGCTAAATAATATAAAAGCCTCCTGCATGCGGGAGGCTTTTTCTTTACGTATCGCATGCTGAATAAAAAATAGTCTTGAAATCCACCGGGCAATACGTTTATCCTTTGCCGCGACGAATCCCTCGTCTCACTGAGGCACACTGAAAATGGACAAACACACCTGCTGAATTCGAATCCTTGCCGGGCACACGCCACGGGCAGGGGAGTTATTGATTTCACTCAGGAGTGCTTATGGCCCATTGTGCGCAATCCCCTTCTTTTATTTTGCATCAAGTCACCTGTCAATTTGCGACGGGCGATACTCTTTTTGGCCCGCTGAATCTGTCGCTGGAGCGGTCGCTGTGCGGTTTGGTCGGGCGTAACGGCGTGGGTAAAACCCGTTTGCTGCGCCTGCTGGCGGGTAAAGAACTCCCTTCTGAGGGGCATATTGAGTCGCTCTCTTCATGGGCATATGTAGCGCAGCAATATGTCATAACCGCTGAGACGACGCTGTCTATGCTGCTCGGCTATGACACGCGCTTTGCCGCGTTGCAACGTATGGCGAGCGGCAACGGGCAGGCCGAAGATGTTGAGCTACTCGATGGCTATTGGGATCTGCCCGAACGCCTGAACACTGCGTTTCAGGCGGCGGGGCTGGGCTGCTTTGACCCGATGCGTCCTGCAATTTCGCTAAGCGGCGGCGAACGGGTGAAAGCGCTGCTCTGCGCGGCGTTTACCTCGGGTGCGGACTATTTACTCCTCGATGAACCGACCAACCACCTCGATCGCTCCGGGCGCGAGTGGTTTTACCGCCAGCTTGATGAGTGGCGAGGTGGGGCGCTGATCGCCAGCCACGATCGCGAACTGCTGGCACGAATGCCGCGTATCCTTGAGTTGACGGCTTCAGCCCTACGCAGCTACGGCGGCAACTATGCGGATTATCAGCAACAGCGTGATACTGAACAGGCGGCGGCGAGTGCGGCGCTGGATCATGCCCGGACCGAACGGCGTCGAGTTCGGGCGCGTTTGCAAAAAGAGCATGATGATTGCCAGCGGCGTTCGGCGAAAACCCTGCGTACCGTAGATAGCCTGAATATCGCTTCTTTTGAACGCGTGAAGTACAAAGGCGCGGCACGCGAGAGGCCTGGCACGTTGCTCAATCAGCATCGGCAGCAACATGTGGCGCTTAATGATGCGGTGACACAGGCGCGAGAGCGTGTGGAAGACGACGCTCCGGTCATGTTTACCCTACCCGGAAGCCAGGTGGCGGCGGGCAAGCAGGTGTTGGTGCTGGAGTCGTTGCAATTGGCTCATTCGTCGACGCCGCCTCTCAACTGGCGGCTGGACGGCCCGATGCGTGTGGCGCTTCGCGGCCCCAACGGTTGTGGAAAAACGACGTTGCTGAAAACGCTAATGGGACTGGCGCCACCGCTGAGCGGGTGTTGTCAGCTATCGGTGAATACGGCCTGGCTGGATCAACATCTTACCCAACTGGATCTTTCACTCTCCGTCATGGCGCATCTGCGGGCGGGAGAAACGCCATTGGAGGAGGGCGCGTTGCGGACCCGGCTGGCACAGCTTCAACTGGGCGCAGATAAGGTTAATCTGCCGCTGGCGGCGCTGAGCGGCGGCGAACGCTTAAAGGCGGCGCTGGCTTGTGTGTTGTGGCGTCGGGCATCGACGCAGCTTTTGCTGTTGGATGAGCCCACCAACCATCTCGATCTGGCATCGGTGCAGGCGATTGAGGCGGCGTTAGCGGGGTTTCCCGGCGCGATGATTGTGGCGTCGCACGATGAGGCGTTTTTACAGGGGTTGCGGCTGACACACAGCCTGACGTGGCAAGAGAGCGGCTGGATTTTTACGGCGTTATAAATAAAAAAATCCCCGCCATAAGGCAGGGATTTATAATTCTTAGCGGCGTGAACTTACAGAGAAGTTACGTTGCCAGCTGCCGGGCCTTTAGCGCCGTTTTCGATGGTGAAGGAAACTTTCTGACCTTCGTCCAGGGATTTGTAGCCATCGTTCTGGATAGCAGAGAAGTGTACGAACACGTCTTTAGAACCATCGTCAGGAGTGATGAAGCCGAAACCTTTGTCAGCGTTGAACCATTTTACGATACCAGTCATTTTACCGGACATAGAAATTACCTTTAAAAATTAAGTGAGCCTTACGGCGATATGGCATGCTTTACAGAATTTAAAGCGTAAAGGAAATGTCGCTACGAGGGGTACCAATGGATAACCTTGAAGGGAACTGCTTTACTCAACTGCTTTGTGGTCTGTATGTCAAACCGTGGAGGCATTAACGCATACTTCAGGTCTTAAAAGCAAACGTTATCTGCCCATATTTTTCAACGGACCGGGAACATTCGGCGATCAAAATCACGCTAATATACTGATAAATAGGTAGACTTAGGCTTAGATGGGCGTTTGTAAAAAAGCGTCATGAAACCCCGGCAGACTGGCTGCCGGGGTAAAAATTAGACTTTTTGCGCCGACTCCGGCAGCGATGCCGGGCCACTGGCACCTTGATTCTGCTGACGTTTACTGGCCACGTGTTTGATCATCAGCGCAATCGCGGACAGCACAGCCGGGATAGCCAGCAGAGCGAAAATGGTTTTAAAGGACAGTTCGGCCTGCATCAGGAATGCGCCGCTGAAAGCGCCAAGAATCCCCCCGAAGCGACCCAGCCCCAGCATCCAGGCGACGCCGGTGGCGCGCCCCTGCGTTGGGTAGAATCCAGCGGCCAGCGCGGGCATTGAAGACTGCGCGCCGTTCATGATGGTGCCGGCGATAAACACCATCACGCCCATCAGCACCAGGCTGCTGGTTGAGAAACCTACCAGGCAGACAAAGACGCCGGTCAGCAGATATCCTACTGCCACCACCTTATTCGGGTTAATTTTGTCCATCAGCGCGCCCAGTACCAGCACGCCAATACCGCCACCCAGTGGGAACAGAGCGGTAATCACCGAAGCCTGGCTCAGGGTCGCGCCGGTTTCGCGGATGAGAAGCGGCAGCCAACTGGTCAGCAGATAGAAAATCAGCAGCCCCATGAAGTAGGTCAGGCACAGCATGATGGTGCCCACAAGGTAGCGTGGGGAGAAAATCACGCCCAGCGCGGATTGTTCCTTCACCTGGCCGGCCTCCTGCAACACAAAGTGGGTGTTGTCAGGTAACGGCGCGATACGGCGCAAAATACGGGCTATCTGTTGTTGAGGCTGATTTTTTACCGCCAGATAACGCGCGGACTCCGGCAGCAGGAAGATGAGCGCTACAGCCAGCGCCAGCGGCATCACGCCGCCGAGAATCAGCACGCTCTGCCAGCCATAGTGTGGGATCAGCCATGCGGAGATAAAACCGCCCATTGAGGAACCAATCGGGAAGCCGACGAACATCAGGTTCACCAGCAGCGCGCGGCGGCGCTCCGGTGCGTATTCGCTCATCAGCGTCGCGGCGTTAGGCATTGCAGCCCCCAGCCCCAGGCCGGTTAAGAAACGCAGGACGGTCAGTTGCGTCAGCGAGGTGGCGAACGCGGTAATCAAACTGAAGCCGCCAAAGACCAGAATGGACAGGACCAGCACTTTTTTACGGCCGATACGGTCAGCCATTGGGCCTGCGGTTAATGCGCCCACGGCGAGACCAACCAGCGCGGCGCTCATTACAGGGCCGAGATCGGACTTCTGCACGCCCCATTCTTGTACCAGGTCAGAGGCAATAAAGCCGATAATGGCGGTATCAAATCCATCCATAGCGACGGTCACAAAGCACAGCACCAGTATCATCCACTGGTACTTCGAGAAAGGATGGCGGTTGATAAAAGCCTGAATATCCGTTGTTGTCTGTGTTGTCATGCGGTAATTCCTGCTAAGCGTTGTCAGAGAGCGGGTTTATCCTCTTGTCTCTCTCACGGGTAATGAGGTGTTTGGGCGATTATCGAACGTATTGTCGTTAATCGTTCATTTAATCAAATCACTTACCCGGCCTTCCCACAACGTGCCGCCCGGCGGAAGTGTGCGATTATCGTTCCCTGTGCCCACGAGGAAACGCTGATTTAACTAAAAGTTATTGAATATCATTATATTAGAGTGCTTTTTCTTATCTGATTTCATTGCCATAAATGTGATGAATGCAACAGCTTATTAACATTTCTACCGAACGGCAGGGGAACGCATGAAAAAGGTATCTTGCGGCGCGGCTCTGGACTATCCTTGTCACCGTCAGGCACGCGTGTGCCGGTTTGCGCTTTTTTTGGCTGAAGGAGTAAGAAAATGGCGACAGGAAAGTCCTGCTCTCGCTGGTTTGCGCCTGTTGCGGCGTTGTTGATGGTTGTTAGCCTGAGTGGGTGTTTTGATAAGGAAGGCGATCAGCGTAAAGCATTCGTCGATTTCCTGCAGAATACAGTAATGCGTGGCGGTGAACGCCTGCCAACGCTGACCGCTGACCAGAAAAAACAATTCGGTCCGTTTGTGTCCGACTACGCCGTCATTTATGGCTATTCACAGCAGGTGAGTCAGGCGATGGACGCGGGTCTGCGTCCGGTTGTTGATAGCGTGAATGCCATTCGCGTACCGCAGGATTACATGACCCAGCGCGAGCCGCTGCGTCAGGCAAATGGTTCGCTGGGCGTACTGAGCCAGCAGCTGCAAAACGCCAAAATGCAGGCTGATGCCGCGCACGCTGCGCTGAAGCAGGCGGACGATCTGAAGCCGGTCTTCGATCAGGTTTATAGCAAAGTGGTTACCGCCCCGTCGCAGGCGCTGGAGCCGCTGATCCCTGCCGCGCAGGTCTTCACTCAGCAGTTGGTGCAGGTTGGCGACTTTGTTGCTCAGCAGGGCACGCAGGTGAGCTTCGTGGCAAACGGTATCCAGTTCCCGACGTCACAGCAGGCAAGCCAGTATAACGCGCTGATTGGCCCGCTTGCGGCACAGCACCAGGCCTTTAGCCAGGCGTGGACGGCGGCAGTGAACGCCACTAAATAACGTTTGAACGACTTCAGGCCCTTCATATCTGACGGTATGAGGGGCTTTTTATTGTCTCCAATATGAAACGGGTTTGCATTGGCCGACAGTTTGTACCTATTTTCCCTCCTCTATTCCATTTTCAATTTTGCATTGCTATAACCCATTCAATGTGTGCGTTATTGGATATTCTCTTTCATTAGTATTTGTCTTGCCAATTATTTCCTTAATTGATTTCTGATGTGAATAATGTCCTGAGAATAACGTTCAATCAAAAATGAGAATGAAATAGCATTGGAGCTTGTATGAAATTAACCGTTATTGGTGGCGGCGGCGTCAGGTCGATATTCCTCGCAAAATCTCTGGCATGGAATGCGCATCGTATTAACCTGACTGAGGTCGTGTTCCTTGATAATTCAACGGAAAATCTGGCGACCTTTGGCGAAATCGCTCAACACGTTTTTCGCGTGATCCGTCCGGATATTCATTTTTCACTTACTCAGGATCCGCAAAGTGCTATCAGAAATGCGAATTATATTATTACGACGCTTCGCGTCGGCGGTGATGAAAGCCGGGTGCGTGATGAACGGATTGCCCTATCGCATAATACCTTAGGCCAGGAAACCACGGGAGCCGCCGGTTTTGCGATGGCGTTACGCTCCATCCCTGCAATTCTGGACTACTGTCGGATGATTGAAGAACTGGCAGCCGAAGACGCCATCTTGTTTAACTTCACGAATCCATCCGGTATGGTAACCGAAGCCATTATTAAGTCCGGATTCAAACGTCGTGTATATGGTATTTGTGATGCGCCATCTGAACTTATTCGCGAACTGCCTGAAATTCTGGGATGTGATGAATCCGCAGTGCAGGTCGAGTGCTATGGGTTAAACCATTTCTCCTGGTTTAGCAATATCACGGTGGATGGTGTGTCCGTTTCGGCTACGCTCGCGAAAACCCCCGCGCTGTATGAAAAAACCACGATGCAGTATTTTTCTCCTGACCTGGTCGCGCAATGCGATAATCAACTGCTAAATGAGTACCTCTATTATTACTATTATCGACAGGAAGCCTTGGACGCTATTCAAAATGCCGCCGAGACTCGTGGCGAACAAATTGCTCGTATTAATCAGCAAATGCGGGAAGCGTTACAGACCATTGATGTAAAGCAACATCCGGAACAGGCATTTGATATCTGGATGCAGCATTATCTCTGTCGTGAAAATAGCTATATGCAGAGTGAATCTCAGAAGGAAAAACCGCACCCACGTACGCCATTAACATTAACCCAGTTTATTGAAGAGCCGGATACCGGCGGTTATGCCGGTGTGGCGCTGGATATTCTGGAGGCCGTAAACAGTTCGCAGTCCAAACGCATTGTGGTGTCGTTAACCAATAACGGGACACTTGATTTCTTACGTCCAGACGATGTGATTGAAATCAGCTGTGATTTGAGCAGCCAGGGGTTAACGCCCGTTAAGCCGCGTGAAGTGCCGCAGGCGCAGAAGAACATGATTTCCTGCGTGAAGGAGTATGAGCGGCTGGCCGTTGAAGCCATTATGACGCAAAACCGCGATGTGGCGGTGAGAGCGTTAATGGCGCATCCCTTAATTGGTTCATGGTGCCTGGCGACGAAGCTGGTGCATGCCTATTTGGACGATCCTCAATATCTGCACTGGCATTAATGTGCCATATCAGGCAGCCCGCACAATTTTGGGTAACACGCGAAGAGAATTCTGAGTTGACGACTGAGTAACAGGGATAGAAATGAAAGAAAAACTACAAACCTACGGCAAGGCGATGTTGGTTCCCATTTCTCTGGTAGCGATTGGCGGGCTGCTATTAGGCGTCGGCGGTGCGCTGACCTCGGAAGTTACAATTAACTCACTGGGAGGGCATTGGGATAGCTGGTCGCATTCATTTTTCTTTAAATTTTTCAGCGTAATAAAAGGGCTCGGCGACGTTATTTTTAAGAACCTTGGTATTCTCTACGCTGTGGGTGTCGCGTTCTCTTTATCAAGAAAAGAAAATGGCTGGGCTGCATTTTCCGCCATGGTTGCTTATATCTCGATGCTGACGACGATATCTATCCTGTTAAAAAACCATGGGTTGAGCGTCGATAACACAACGATTAGCAGTTTTGTTTCACAAGGGCAGTCGACCATTCAGGCGACGAAATCCGCCGCATTGTTTACCACTGAGTTGGGCTATTTTACCTATCGAACCGGGGTGTTTGGCGGCCTTGCTGTGGGGTTCAGTATCGCGGCGGTACACGCGCGTTTCTATAATACGAAGCTGCCGGTCATCCTCTCTTTCTTCTCCGGTACCCGTACTGTTCCAATCCTGTCGCTGCTTGCCGGTGGCGCATTGGGGATCTTTTTCTTTTTCTGCTGGCCGTTTGTTGGTCATGTGCTCGGGAATTTTGCCGGCTTTGTGCATGATTCTGGCTTAATTGGTACGTTTGTTTACCGCTTCGTTAATGAAATTCTGATCCCATTTGGTATGCATCCTTTGCTGTCGTTACCTATCCGCTGGACTGAGCTTGGGGGCTCCACGGTGGTCGACGGAGTAATTGTTTCCGGTACTTCCGCGATTCAGATGGCCCAATTGGCCTCTTCGGAGCCAGGAAAGTTGCTGGTACGGGCATTTATGGGCGGCAACGCGATCATTAACTTCGCTATTTATCCCGGCATTGCGCTGGCGATGTATCACACCACTCGCCCGGAAAATAAGAAAAAAGTGGCGGCGCTGCTTATCTCGGTGGTGGTTTCTACGATTGTATTCGGTATTACCGAACCAATTCTGTTCACCTTTTTGTTTATTGCACCATGGCTCTATTTTCTGGTGTACGCACCGTTAGCGGCCATTGGTGAGGTACTCGCCGAATTTTGTCAGGTGTCGGTGTATCAGGGGAATATTAAGGACTGGATCCCCTTCATCTTCCGCCCTGAAAAACTCAATATGTGGCCATTCCTTTACCTGTTCCCGATTTTCTTTATCGTGTCGTATCTTATTTTCAGGCTGTGTATTCAGTACTTTAATATAAGAACGCCGGGGCGCGACGAAGCCGAAGATGACGGTGATATCAAACTCTACAGTAAAAAGGATTACAACGAAAAGAACGCGCAGGGAGTCGCTCCTCAGCTTGATAAAGGCCGCGCATCCCCGGCCAATGGGCTTGCCGGAGAGATTATTGCCGCGCTAGGTGGGCAGGAAAATATTGTTGAGGTGGATAACTGTATCTCTCGCCTGCGGGTGATCCTGCACAACGTTGAGCTGATCGCCGACGATCGGCACTGGAAAAACGAATTGAACGCGATGGGCGTGGTCCGCGTCGGCAAGAATGGGGTGCAGATTGTTTATGGCCCTGATGTCTGTCGAATCGCCGTTGAGGTCAGAGAGCTGTTGGAGGCATGAAAATGCGTTTGACCTATCGCTTTACGCAGCAAACCTGTGAAGTTCACACCTCGGTAGTGGAGGTTCCGGCGGGCTGCGACATTCACATCACGTTACTTAACGGGCCGTTTGAACATTTCTTCCTGCTCGTTAAGGATCCGACAAAGCGCCTTCGGGCGCTGTTCACCTGGAAATCGCGAATCCAGCACTACTGCTTGCGCCAGGTTATCAGCAATGAGGCGAATTTAACCGTACCGGGGCCGATAGCTGGCGGAGAGTGGCAGTTTACTGTGGTGAAACCGGGGACGCTGCTGGGCGAAGCCGCCATTGATATCAACTGCGTTCCCGCCACCATCACGGGGAGTGGCAAGCCGCAGATTGATGTGTTAAACCAGCCGTTTGATAGCGTTGTTAATCCACAGCGCCGCTGGTATCACGGCGATCTCCACGCTCATACTCTCTATTCAGACGGTCGCGTTGCGCTGGACGACGTTCTGCATGTTGCACAACAGCGGCAGATGGATTTTCTGGCCATCACCGACCACTCCATTGTTACAACTTTTGTGCCTGACTGTCGGCCTCTTATTATCCCCGCTACCGAACTGACGTTTGATAATGAGCTGCACTACAACGTTTTCGGAGTTAAGCAACTCATTGATTATAGTCAGTATTGTGAAGTCGGTATCAACGTCACTGATTTCATCTCACGGCTACACACCGATCTCGCACGGGCGGGAAACGTGATTTCTATCAACCATCCTTTTGCTGAAGGTATCAGCCTGGGGCATGAGTTTGATTTGCGCTCGGTTCATCTGCTTGAGGTGATTAACGCCCCGCATCTTGCTGACCAGCCGATTGATAATGAAAAGGCCATTCGCTTTTTTGATTTTTTATGGTCAAAAGGGCTGAAAATCTTTGCTTCCGGCGGGAGCGATGCTCATAAACCTGGAGCGCAGGGCAGCTATCCGCTGGGGCTGCCACGAGTGTCGATTTACTGTGAAGGTTTGTGCCTGGATGCACTTCTTCAGGGGCTGCGGTCCGGTCGAACCCTGATTAGCCATAACGTGACCTGTGCGCTGAACATGCTTCACAACGGGGTGTCTGTATTTCCGGGCAGTCGGGTCAGCGGGCCGGTCACTTTTCAGGCAGAATGTACCGAGCGCCCGCTGACGTGGAGGATGATACGCAACGGTGAGTGTATCCATGAGTTGTATTGTCAATCTTATGACTATACGGTGGTGCCCGGCGTTGCTGATGTAGTCCGTCTGGAAGCTCGGGAAGGGGGGCGTACGGTCTTCTTTGCTAATCCGGTTTACTCTGCGCTCCCGACGGCCAGTGAATATCGATTTTCCGTTTTATTGCGCGACTTTTTGGCTCAGGATAGCGCCAGAGCGCGTTGATTCTTGTCATTAAACCACTGCTTCAGGCACTGTTCAAAGGCCAGAATGCAGTAGCCGAAAAACGGGTTTGACCAGTAGATATCGTCATCAAATTTTTGCGGATCATGAATGATAAACGCAATATCCGCAGCCTGCGCAAGCGGGCTGTTATGATCGCCGGTAAAACAGACCAGTTTGATGTTTTTATTTTTTAAGGCGTTCAGCCAGTTTAAGGTCGATGTGCTCCTTCCCGATTTTGAGATTATCCAGATGCACTCCCACGGCGTTGCCGTTTTTTGCTCCAGAATTTCGTAATCAGGCCACAACGAGAGGCTGGCATTAACGCCGGTAACCAGAAATTTATTGTAAACATACTGAGCGACCAACTGCGAAAACCCGCTGCCGTGGATGAGTAACTTTGCATTTTCTATCAGCGCGAAAAGATCATGGATTTTATTGGCTGGCTCAATATGCATAAAGTTGCGATCGTTGGTGAGTTCCAGCCGAGGCTGCGCAATATTGAATTTTATAAAGTAAACCATTTCCAGCCAGCCGCTGTAACCCAGTTTCTTGGCCAACCGAACGAGCGTGGAGGGGTTGCTGTGACAGGCCGTCGCCGCCGAACGTATGCCTTCACGCAGACAGCGCTCGGTATTATTTTGAATATAGTCGAGTATTGATACTTCCGTTTTATGTAAGGGGACATCACGCAAAATGTTGAAAATATTCATCCTTCCCTCCAGGTGAAGGACTACTGTAGCGTGTGAAAAGAATAAATCTGCGACCTGAGTTTTAAATCATGATGCCATCGTTGCGCGATGGCATCATTTCGGAACTTATCGCACCTGCGGGTTCACGCAGTTCTTCTCTACCTTCCCTTGCAGCGCATCAATCAGGTTATCTACCGCGCAGGCCGCCATGTTGTAGCGGGTTTCGTGCGTCGCGGAGCCAATGTGCGGCAGGGCGACGACGTTGGGCATCTTCAGCAGCGGGGAGCTGGCTGGCAGCGGTTCCTGCTCGAACACGTCCAGACCGGCGGCGTGGATATCGCCGTTACGCAGCGCGGAGATCAGCGCTTTCTCATCAACCACTGGGCCACGGCCCGCGTTGATAAAGATGGCGGAGGACTTCATGCGGGCAAACTGCTCGGCGCCGAACAGATGGTATGTTTCATCGGTCAGCGGCAGGATCAGGCAGACAAAATCGGCTTCATCCAGCAGCGTGTTGAGGTCGCAATAGCGAGCGTTGAAACGCTCCTCTGCCTGCTCATGGCGACGGCGTGCGTTGTAGAGAATCGGCATATTGAAGCCGAAATGGGCACGCTGTGCCAGCGCCATCCCGATGCGGCCCATGCCGACAATCCCGAGTGTTTTATGGTGTACATCGATACCAAACCAGTCCGGCCCGATGCTCTTCCTCCACTCACCGCCCTTCACCCGCTCGGCCACTTCGACCACTCGACGGGCGGAGCTGAGTACCAGCGCCATCACCGTGTCGGCGACCGTTTCGGTCAGTACCGTCGGCGTGTGCATCAGCAGTACGCGACGGGCGTTGAGCGCCTCGACGTCAAAATTATCGTAGCCCACGGAGATGGTGGACGTCGCGCGAAGCTTCGGCATCTTCTCCAGCAGGGCGGTATTGACGGTTTCGCTTGAGCCCAGCAGACCTTCCGCGTTGGCGAATGCCTGAGCGTGTTGCGCCACCGTCTCCGGGCGTAGGTTAGGTACCTGGGTAACGGAAAAATGTTCTTCCAGGCGACGTAGCAAATCGTCAGGTAACGCTTTGTAGAGAATAATGGACGGCTTCATGCGAATCTCCGTGAGTTAAATTTAAGCGTGGCGTGCGCCAACGGGTAGCGATTGATTATGAGCAGGCTTAACAATCAAAGTTAGCCATACTGAGGCAAAAAGCGCTATCCCCATAAAAATGTACGATGCCGACGGGCTGCCGGTAGCGCCGTTGAGATAGCCGACGAACCACGAGCCGAAGAATGAACCCAGTGCGCCCATGCTGTTAATCAGCGCCATTGCACCGCCTGCGACGTTGCGCGGCAGCATCTCAGGAATGATGGCGAAGAACGGGCCGTACGGGGCGTACATTGCGGCACCGGCAATCACCAGCAGAATATAAGAAAGCCAGAAGTGATCGGCGCCGACGGCCCAGGAGCCGATAAAGGCAAAACCGGCAAGCAGCAGCAGCGGCCAGACGAACAGGCGGCGGTTCTGCAATTTATCAGAAGCCCAGGACACCACGATCATCGCCAACGTAGCGGCCAGATACGGCACGGAAGAGAGCCAGCCCACTTCGACCATCCCTAAGTTCGCGCCGCCGCTGCGGATGATGGATGGCAGCCACAGTACGAAACCGTAGACCCCGATGCTCCAGGCAAAATACTGCATGCACAGCAGAATCACATTCCGTGAACGGAAAGCTTCGCCGTAGTTGCGAACGGCCTTAATTCCCTGCTGTTCGCGTTCCAGCTGCGCCTGAAGCGCGGCTTTTTCCGATTCGTTCAACCAGCCGACCTGTGATGGCTTATCTTTTACCAGCACCCACCAACAGAAGGCCCAGATGACCGCCGGGAAGCCTTCGATAATAAACATCTCGCGCCAGCCGAGCGCCTGAATCAGATAGCCAGAAACCACCGACATCCACAGTACCGTGACCGGGTTGCCGAGGATGAGAAACGTGTTGGCACGTGAGCGTTCCGATTTAGTAAACCAGTTGCTGATGTAAATCAGCATGGCAGGCATGACGGCGGCCTCGACGACGCCGAGAATAAAGCGAATTGCCGCCAGCGCCGGAATATTGGTGACCATCCCGGTCAGTGAGGCACAGACGCCCCACAGCACCAGGCAGGTAAAGATCAGCTTACGTACGCTGCGGCGTTCGGCGTAGATGGCGCCGGGAATCTGGAAGAAGAAATAGCCGAGGAAGAACAGGGCGCCCAGCAGGGAGGAGATCCCTTTGGTAATGCCCAGATCTTCGGTGATCCCGGCGGCGGAGGCGAAACTAAAGTTCGCGCGGTCAAGGTACGCCAGGCTGTACGTGATAAACACGATCGGCATGATGTACCACCAACGTTTTGCTGCGTTTGTTGAGCTGTTCATAGGCCTGCCTCTATTGTCGCTTCGCCGCCGCTGTATGTAGGGTACAGGGTGGCACTATCGTAACGTGACGTTATTCGCCTAACGCTTCACGCGTGGGTAAACCTTCACTGTCGCCCTGAACCTGAATGGCCAGCGCGCCAATTTTATTGCCTCGGGTGACGGCCTGATGCAGCGAGCGGCCTTCCAGCAGCGCGCTGATGACGCCGACGGCAAAACCGTCCCCGGCACCGACGGTGTCGACCACGTTATCCACTTTTACCGGGGCAACGTTGCCTTGTTCACCGGAGGCTGTTTTGTACCAGGCGCCGTCAGCGCCCGTTTTCAGCACCACCGCTTTCACCCCCTGATTGAGATAGAAATCGGCGATGCCTTCCGGCGTCTGCTGTCCGGTTAAAATCATGCCTTCTTTCAAACCGGGTAAAACCCAGTCAGCCTGGAACGCAAGCTGGTTGAGTTTCTCCACCATTTCCGCTTCGCTTTTCCACAGCACCGGACGCAGGTTCGGGTCGAAGGAGAGGGTTTTGCCCTGCGCTTTCATCGTGCGGGCCGTGTGGTCCAGCAGCGCATAAGAGCTGGCGGAGAGCGCCGCCGCCACGCCGCTTAAGTGCAGGTGGCGGGCGCTGGCGAAGTATTCATCGTGATAATCGGCAACGGAGAGATGGCTGGCAGCGGAGCCTTTGCGGAAGTACTCCACAATGGGATCGGTTCCATTTTCGACTTTAGATTTTAACTGAAAGCCGGTTGCATGCTGCGGGTCGATGGTGACGCCGCAAGCATCAATACCTTCTTTTTTCAGCGAGTTAAGGACAAAGCGTCCAAAGCTATCGTTGCCCACGCGACTGACCCAACCCACCTTCAGCCCCAGGCGCGCCAGACCGGTGGCCACGTTCAGCTCCGCTCCCGCCACGCGCTTGATAAAATGCTCCACGTCGGCCACGTCGCCGGTTTGCGTCGCCACAAACATCGCCATCGCTTCGCCGATGGTGATGACATCCAGGGAATGTTTCATCGCTTACTCCTTACGTAATAGTTCGACATAGCGGCGGGTAACCGCAGCCAGGTCGGCCCCTTCCAGCGGAAACTCAATGCCACGCGGCACATCGATCGGGAGCTGGTTTAGCAGCGCCAGCCAGCAGGCGTCGGCCTCATCGGGCGGAACCGCGCGGTAGCTGTCGTGATGCGGCACGGCGGCTTTGACGTGGATATAACCGACTGACGGCGCCAGCTGCTCCGCCGCCGCTTCTGGCGTATCGCTGACCCACAGCCAGTTGCCCATATCGAACGTGAGCTGTACGGGAAGTTTCTGCATATGGCAGGCGGCGTTGAAACGTTGCATTGGCGGCAGGCGTCCACAGGACGTTTGATCGTTCTCGACCACCAGTTTCATGCCGCTGCTTGCCAGCCAGTCGCGTAGCGTGTTGAACGACTCGGTATGGCGAAAGTGGCCCAGCGACACTTTCAGCCACAGCGCACGCAGCGTGGTGGCTTCCTGAAGCAAAGCGGGGAGCAGAGGATTCAGGGAACCATCGGCCATAAACAGCGCTTCGGGCGCGGAGTAACAGGCCTGCAGGCCGGATGATTGAATCGCCGATGCCAGCGCGGGCAGTGTCTGAAGCTCTGCGGAGGTAAACATCTCGCGGCGGATTTCTACGCCGTCAGCTCCGGCAGCGGCGATGATGGGCAGCATGGCCGCTTGCCCGCCTGCGCTGCGTACCGCGTCGTGGCCATAAGCGGCGGTGACCACCATAATTTTTCTTTGCATAGGGACTCCGAATCTAACGCTATGTCTAATACGCTAGATGGAATCGGTTCCAAAGAAAATCTCACTGTGTTGAATTTATGATCGCCATCACGAAGGAAGATTAACGGGCTGTGGAACCGCGCACGATCAGCTCGCCGGAAAAGACCTGCTCATGAATGGCATCCGCCGCCCCTTCAATGCGCCGCACCACCTGCTCTACGGCGGCGTAGCCAATCTGCCAGGTCGGCTGCTTGAGGGTGGTAATGCCCACGCCCGCCAGTTCGGCCCATTCCAGTTCGTCAAACCCCAGCAGGCCGATGTCGCTGCCCCAGTTCAGGCCGATGCGCTTGAGCGAACGTGCAACCTGAAGGGTCAGCGCGCCGTTGGCGGAGATCACCGCTTTACGCATTCCGCGGTGTTGCTGGTGGAACTGACGCAGCGTGTTATCAAGCTGAGCGTTCTCTGCCAGCGGCACTTCGGCATTTTCGGCGACGACGCCGGGATAGCGGGCCAGCGTGGCGCGGAAGGCGCTCAGGCGTTCGCGCCGGGTGTTAACGGTGCCTAGCGGTTCGCTGAGGAACAGCAGCGCCTCAAATCCTTGCTCAATCAGGTGTTCAGTGGCGGTGGTAGCGGCCTGAGTGTTATCCAGCCCGACCACGTCGCAGGCGAAGTCCGGAATTTTACGGTCGATTAGCACCATCGGTAGCGCGGACTGCTGCAAACGTTGCAGCCCCTCTTCACGCATGCCGACGGCGTTGACGACAATCCCTTCGACCTGATAGCTGCGCAGCAGATCAAGATAGTGCAGCTCCTGGTCCACCTCGTTATTGGTGTTACACACCAGCGGGGTGAAGCCTTTTTCGCGGCAGGCGGCTTCAATGCCGCTGAGCACATTGACGGAGTAAGGGTTGGTGATATCGGCAATGATCAGGCCTATCAGACGGGTGCGCCCGCGCTTCAGGCTGCGGGCCATCAGGCTTGGGCGATAGTCGAGCTCGGCAATGGCGGCTTCAATGCGGGCCAGCAGCGCGTCGGAGAGCAGATGCTTCTCGCCGTTAAGGTAACGGGAAATGCTGGTTTTGCCGGTTTTCGCCGCTTTTGCCACATCGCTGATGGTGGGGCGCGCTGATTTTGCCATGGGAAGGTCTCTCGCCTGAAAGTGACAACACCTTAGCGCGAAAATCTGTCTAATCAAGTATTTTGCCGGGTGGAGAGGCCACCCGGCGATGAGATTACTGCATCGGGCTTAAGGTAATTTCTACGCGACGGTTCTGCGCTTTGCCTTCTTCGGTGCTGTTGCTGGCGATAGGATTCGCTGGCCCCATACCGGTGGTACGCACGCGTGCAGCGGCGACGCCCTGGGTGATCAGCGAGCTGGCCACCGAGTCGGCGCGCTGCTGAGACAGTTTCATGTTGAGCTGCTGGCTACCGGTGCTGTCGGTATAGCCGACAACATTCACCGCAGTTTTCTCATACTCTTTCAGTACCATAGCGACGCCGGTTAAGGTGTTGGCGCCGGCTGGTTTCAGAGTGGCGGAGGAGCTGTCGAAGGTGACGTTATTCGGCATATTCAGCACGATATTGTCACCGTTACGAGTGACGCTGACGCCGGTCCCCTGCATTTTTTGGCGCAGTTTCGCTTCCTGCACGTCCATGTAATAACCCACGCCGCCGCCGAGCGCTGCCCCCGCGGCTGCGCCGATCAGCGCGCCTTTACCGCGATCTTTCTTTGAAGACGAGAGCGCGCCAACGCCCGCGCCCACCAACGAGCCAATGCCCGCGCCGATACCGGATTTACCCACTTCGCGCTCGCCGGTGTATGGGTTTGTGGTGCAGCCTGATATTGCCAGCGCGCCGCTCACGATGGCAGCAATCGCAAATACACGTTTTTTCATCTTAATTCCTTAATGACATTCTTATTTTTCGCCACAGCGACGGTGGCGCGTCATTATGACTGGCGAAATTGCTGAAAATTCTTGGGAACTCTCTGAAATTTGTAAGTAACATTGAATGGCGCAAAACATAACCGACACCACCTGCAGGAGCGCCCATTTGTCTACGCCATCTTCTCCCTATACCGTTTTAACCGCAGCCCACTGGGGCCCTATGCTTGTCGAGACCGACGGCGAGCAGGTGTTCTCCTCACGCGGGGCGCTACAAACGTCGTTTACCAATTCGCTGCAAAGCGTGGTGCGCGATCAGGTGCACAGCAAAACCCGTGTGCGTTACCCCATGGTGCGAAAAGGCTTCCTGGCCTCGCCGGATAGCCCTCAAGGACTACGCGGGCAGGACGAGTTTGTGCGGGTAAGCTGGGATGACGCGCTCGCGCTGATCGATAGCCAGCATCGCCGTATTCGTGAAACCTATGGCCCGGCGTCGATTTTTGCCGGCTCGTACGGTTGGCGTTCTAACGGCGTATTGCACAAGGCGGCGACGCTGCTACAGCGCTATATGAGCCTGGCGGGCGGCTACACCGGCCATCTGGGGGATTACTCGACCGGGGCCGCGCAGGCAATCATGCCGCACGTGGTGGGCGGTAATGAGGTGTATCAGCAGCAAACCAGCTGGCCCATGGTGCTGGAACATACTGACGTGGTGGTGTTATGGAGTGCTAACCCGCTGAATACGCTGAAAATCGCCTGGAATGCTTCCGACGAGCAGGGGTTGCCTTATTTTGAACAACTGCGCCAGAGCGGTAAGCGACTGATCTGTATCGATCCGATGCGTTCGGAAACCGTCGACTTCTTTGGCGAGTCGATGGAGTGGATTGCTCCGCACATGGGCACCGACGTGGCGTTGATGCTCGGTATTGCCCACACGCTACTGATCAATAACTGGCACGATAGCGACTTTTTAACGCGTTATACCGCAGGTTTCCCGATATTTGCTCAATATCTGTTGGGTGAAGGCGATGGCGAAGCCAAAACCGCCGAGTGGGCAGCCGCCATTTGTGGTGTTCATGCCGATAAAATTCGCGAACTGGCAGAAATTTTCCATAAAAATACCACCATGCTGATGTCCGGCTGGGGAATGCAGCGCCAGCAGTACGGCGAGCAAAAGCACTGGATGCTGGTTACGCTGGCGGCAATGCTGGGGCAGATTGGTACGCCGGGCGGCGGCTTTGGGTTGTCGTATCATTTCGCCAACGGCGGCAACCCGACGCGGCGCGCGGCGGTGCTGGGCTCAATGCAGGGCACGGTGCCGGGCGGCGTTGATGCGGTCGATAAAATCCCGGTCGCACGCATTGTCGAAGCGCTGGAAAACCCCGGCGCGCCGTATCAGCACAACGGTATGGACCGCCACTTCCCGGATATTCGCTTTGTCTGGTGGGCGGGCGGCGCCAACTTTACCCATCATCAGGATACCAACCGGCTGATTCGCGCCTGGCAGAAGCCTGAACTGGTGGTGATTTCTGAATGCAACTGGACGGCGGCGGCACGGCATGCGGATATCGTCCTGCCCGCCACCACCTCCTTTGAGCGCAACGACCTGACCATGACCGGCGACTACAGCAACCAGCACCTGGTGCCGATGAAGCAGGTTGTGCCGCCCCGCGATGAAGCCCGTGACGACTTTACGGTGTTTGCCGACCTGTCTGAGCGGTGGGAGCAGGGCGGTCGGGCGCGCTTTACCGAAGGGAAAAGCGAGCTGGAATGGCTGGAGACTTTCTACCGAATCGCCGCTCAACGCGGCGCGAGCCAGCAGGTGACGCTGCCACCGTTTGCGCGTTTCTGGCAGGACAACGCGCTGATTGAGATGCCGGAAAGCGAGCAGAACGCGGATTTTGTTCGCTTTGCTGCCTTCCGCGCCGATCCGCAGGCCAATCCGTTGAAAACGCCGAGCGGTAAAATCGAAATTTACTCCGAGCGTATTGCCAGCTTCCAGTATGCCGATTGTCCGCCGCATCCGATGTGGCTGGAGCCGGACGAATGGCATGGCAACGCGCATCCCGGGCAGCTTCAGTTGCTGTCGGCGCATCCGGCGCACCGTCTTCATAGCCAGCTTAACCATACATCTCTGCGTGAACGTTATGCGGTGGCGGGGCGTGAGCCGATTACCCTCCATCCGCAGGATGCGAAGATACGGCAGATTGCCGATGGCGATCTGGTCCGCGTCTGGAACCACCGGGGACAGGTGCTGGCTGGCGCGGTTGTCAGTGACGGTATTAAGCCCGGCGTGATGTGCCTGCATGAAGGGGCGTGGCCTGATTTCGCGCATGAGGAAGGCGGAATTTGCAAAAACGGTGCGGTCAACGTTCTGACCAAAGATATCCCCAGCTCGCGGCTGGGGAATGGCTGCGCCGGCAACACGGCGCTGGCATGGGTCGAGAAATATGATGGACCGGCGCTTACGCTAACGGCGTTTGATCCGCCTGCCAACGCATAATCCACGTGGGATGCCGGGTCTCCTCCTGCCACGCGCTATCTTCAATACGAAAACCCTGCGCGTGGTAGAAATTTACCGCCCGGCTGTTTTTTTGATAGACCTCCAGGCTGAGATCGGCAAAGTGCTGTTTAACGACGTTGAGCAGCGCATGGCCGATGCCTTGACGGATGGCTTCCGGGGCAACAAACAGTGCGCCGACAAAGCGCGATTCAATAACGCTGATGAATCCCTGTAAACGCTGTTGCTCATCTTCCCACACCCAGGTTTCCGCGGCGGGAAGGTAGGTATCGCGCACAATGCTTAAGCTCTCCTGCCAGTACTGGGCGTTAATAAACGGGTGCGCAAAGGTAGTGCTTTCTAACCACAGCTCAAGTAAAGGGTCGAGCTGCTTAGTGTTCCATTTTCTGATCATGCTGAACTCCAGGATGGCAGAAGCAGGTGGTCACATGGTCGTTGACCAGCCCGCAGGCTTGCATGAAGGAATAACAGATGGTGGTGCCCACGAATTTAAAACCACGTTTTTTCAGCGCTTTTGACAGCGCGTCGGAGGCGGGCGTCGACGTCGCGATTTCGCCCAGCGTTGCGGCCTGAGTGACGATCGGGGTGTTATCGACAAACGACCAGACGAAGTCATTGAATGATTCACCGCTGGCCTCCATCGCCAGGAAGGCGCGGGCGTTGCCGATAATCGCCTGAATTTTACCCCGGTGGCGAATGATGCCGGCGTCCAGCACCAGCCGCTCGACGTCTTCTTCAGTCATGGCGGCGACCTTTGCCGGGTCAAAATGGTGGAAGGCGCGACGATAGTTTTCACGCTTTTTCAGCACGGTTATCCAGGAAAGTCCGGCCTGCTGGCCTTCCAGGCAGATCATCTCGAACAGTTTCTGGTTATCTCTTTGGGGTACGCCCCATTCGGTATCGTGATACTCGATGTAAAGCGGATCCTGGCTTACCCAACCACAGCGCTGCATTTTCTTCTCCCTGCTTTTGTCGAAATAATAAAACCCTGCACTTCGCTTGACGCCTGTCATAAAGAGACAATAGTTAATACAGGGGGACTTTATCCCTGAAAACATAACAATAACTGCCAAAATTGGCTCTTTCTGGAGTCACTTAATGAATAATAAGAAATGCAATGGCCTTTGGCGATGTGCTGCGCCAGCGTCGGTTTTTGTGTGGATGTTAGTATCGCCACACGCGAATGCCTGGCAACAGGAATATATCGTGACTGACTCACAAAGTAATACTGCCGAGCGCTATACATGGGATAGCGATCACCAACCGCGGTACAACGACATTCTGGCGGAACGTATTGATGCCATGCAAACTGGCTCGGGGCTGAATATGAATGTGCCGGACTCGACGCCGCTTGATGCAACCAAAACGATGAGCGTTGGCTGGAATTTCCCGCTGACGGAGGGCATAACCACTGGGCCAGTCGCGACGTGGCATTATGATGGCTCTCCGGGCTTTATGTGGAATGAATTTGGCGATACCGCCAGCGCCGGTGCGCAGACCGACCCGCTCTGGCACGCAAGCGTAAGCACCCTCGGTTGGCGCCTGGATTCGCACCCGTGGCTGGGCATTCGCCCGTGGGCGCAGGTGAGCTATAACCAGCAGTTTGGCGAGAATCAGTGGAAGGCGCAGTCTGGCCTGAACCGAATGCCGACCACGACGCAGGACGGCAACTGGGTGGATGTGACCGTGGGGGCAGATATGTTACTGAATTCACATCTGGCAGCCTATGCCGCGCTCTCGCAGGCGGATAATATGGCGGCGGGTGCAAACTATCTGTATACCATGGGCGTCAGCGCGCGCTTTTAATCACGCAATATATTCAGCGGCGGAATCATTTTTTTCAATGTCATTCATTCCGCCGCTGATGCATTTCATTCCGTCCTGAATGCATTTCATGCCTTTTTGAACCAGCGAAAATGTTAACTTCGTTATCGTTGGCAGCAGTTAATTCAAGAAGGCATCTTCATCATGAACGCTGCAACTAAAAATCACACTCGCTGGCTGACATTGTTCGGCACCATTATTACCCAGTTCGCCTTAGGTTCTGTCTATACCTGGAGCCTGTTCAACAGCGCGCTGTCCAGCAAACTGGACGCGTCGGTCAGCCAGGTAGCGTTCTCCTTTGGTTTACTCAGCCTGGGTCTGGCGCTCTCCTCTTCCGTGGCCGGTAAACTGCAGGAACGCTTTGGCGTGAAACGCGTCACCATCGCTTCCGGCGTGCTGTTGGGGCTCGGCTTCCTGCTGACGGCACATGCGAACAGCCTGATGATGCTGTGGCTGAGCGCCGGTATCATCGTCGGCCTGGCAGACGGCGCGGGCTATCTGCTGACGCTCTCCAACTGTGTGAAATGGTTCCCGGAACGTAAGGGGCTGATTTCCGCCTTTGCCATCGGTTCTTACGGCTTAGGTAGCCTCGGCTTCAAATTTATCGACAGCCAGCTGCTGGCGACCGTCGGGCTGGAAAAAACCTTTATGATTTGGGGCGCGATCGTGCTGGTGATGATCGTCTTCGGCGCGATGCTGATGAAAGACGCGCCGAATCAGGAAGTCCAGAAACATAACGGCGTGATGGAAAACGACTTCACGCTGGCGGAATCGATGCGTAAACCGCAGTACTGGATGCTGGCGGTGATGTTCCTGACCGCCTGTATGAGCGGCCTGTATGTGATTGGTGTTGCTAAAGATATCGCGCAGGGGATGGTGCATCTGGATCTGGCCACCGCAGCCAACGCCGTTACCGTTATCTCGATTGCCAACCTGAGTGGTCGTCTGGTGCTGGGTATCCTGTCTGACAAAATCGCTCGTATCCGTGTGATTACCATTGGTCAGATTATCTCGCTGGTGGGTATGGCCGCGCTGCTGTTTGCACCGCTGAACGAAATGACCTTCTTCGCGGCGATTGCCTGTGTAGCCTTTAACTTCGGCGGTACCATCACCGTGTTCCCATCGCTGGTAAGTGAATTCTTCGGCCTGAACAATCTGGCGAAAAACTACGGCGTGATTTACTTAGGATTTGGTATCGGCAGCATCTGCGGTTCGTTGATCGCCTCTCTGTTTGGCGGCTTCTACGTCACCTTCTGCGTTATCTTTGCCCTGCTGATTATCTCGCTTGCGCTGTCGACCACCATTCGCCAGCCGAAAACGGAAATTCTGCACGAAGCGCACGCTTAACATTATTACTCCTTTCAATAAGATGATTCAGGCCAAATATTTTTGTAAATATTTGGCCTGATCACATCCGCAGCGAATACTTTTCCCCTTTCTTGTTGTCTACTTACCGCGCTTGCAAATGCGGCCCTTTGGGCAAATCGCATAAATTAACTAGTCTACTAATTATTTGATTTGTGACTTGTTTTTTATTTTCCCTTTTTCCAGGGTTTTTCGAATGAGATACATCAAAGCGATGTCCCAGCAAAAGCTCAGTCTTTTGCTGGCGGTATACATCGGCTGGTTTATGAATTATTCCGTGTTGGTTCGTCGGTTCGGGGGGTATTTATCGGACTTCAGCGTCGAGAAAGGGATGTTTATCGGCATTGAGCTGGTGAGTTCGCTGCTAGTGACGTTCTTCCTGTTCCGTCTGCTGTCGCTGGGGGGACGTAGGTTGTGGAAAGTACTGGCAACGGCCGTGGTGCTGATTTCCGCCGGCGCAAGCTACTACATGACCAACCTGAATGTGGTCATTGGCTACGGGATTATTGCCTCGGTGATGACGACCGATGTCGATCTCTCCAAAGAGGTGGTGGGCTGGCACTTTATCTCCTGGCTGGTGCTCACCAGCATCATCCCGCTGGTCTTTATCTGGTTTAACCAGGCGCGGGATACGCTACTTAATCAACTGCTTACGTCAGGGCAGCGCCTACGGGGTATTGGCATTGTGCTGCTCTGTGCGCTGTTGGTGTGGGGGCCTATTCGCTTGATGGAAGCCCACCTGAAGGACAGCGAGCGCCTTTCACAGGTCGATCTGCCAAGCTATGGCGGCGTACTGGCCAACTCTTACCTGCCGAGCAACTGGGTCTCTGCGCTAAGTCTGTACGGTTGGACCCAGGTTGATGAATCGCTGGATACCAGCGATCTTATCGATCCGGCAAAGAAGTTTACCTACGTTGCGCCTAAAGACATTGATGATACCTATCTGGTGTTTATCATCGGCGAAACGACCCGCTGGGATCATATGGGCCTGTTCGGCTACGCGCGCAACACCACCCCGGAGCTGGAGAAGGAGAAAAATCTGGTGGCCTTCCGCGGCTATTCCTGCGATACCGCGACCAAGCTTTCGTTGCGCTGCATGTTTGTCCGTCAGGGCGGGGCGAGTGATAACCCGCAGCGCACGCTGAAAGAACAAAACGTGTTTGCGGTGCTGCATCAGCTCGGCTTTACCGGTGACCTGCTGGCGATGCAGAGCGAACTGTGGTTCTACAGCAACACCATGGCCAACAACATTGCCTACCGCGAGCAGATTGGCGCCGAGCCGCGTAACCGCGGCAAGAGCGTGGACGATATGCTGCTGGCGGATGAAATGAAAAACGTGTTGGCGCGTAACGGCGTCGACGGTAAGCATCTGATTATCATTCACACTAAAGGTTCGCACTTTAACTATACCCAGCGCTACCCGCGCAGCTTTGCAAAGTGGACCCCGGAGTGCGTGAACGTGGATGATAAATGCAGCAAAGCGGAGCTGATTAACTCGTACGATAACTCGATCACCTACGTTGACCATTTCCTGGTGAACATCTTTGATCAGTTACGCGATAAGAAGGCTATCGTCTTCTATGCCGCGGACCACGGTGAGTCGATCAACGATCACGAACGTCTGCACGGTACGCCGCGCAAGATGGCGCCGCCGGAGCAGTTCCGCGTGCCGATGATGGTCTGGATGTCGGATAAGTATCTGGAAAATCCGGACCACGCCAGGTCGTTCGCATACCTGCAACAGCAGGCGGCGATGAAGCAGCCGAAACGCCACGTGGAGCTTTATGACACCATTATGGGCTGTTTGGGTTACACTTCTCCGGACGGTGGAATCAACGAGTACAACAACTGGTGCCACATCCCCGAGGCGAAAAAATCGGCGCAGTGATGGCTTTCTGGCCGAACAAGGGGCTTTTGTTAAATAAGGGATTGACGAGGGCGGGGCACAGCAGTAAGATGCGCCGCATTCGGTGATTGGCGCAGCCTGGTAGCGCACTTCGTTCGGGACGAAGGGGTCGGAGGTTCGAATCCTCTATCACCGACCAAATTAAAAAAAGCCGCTCTCTGAGCGGCTTTTTTGCGTCTGTAGCCCGCAAAGAGGATGAGAACCTCCGGGGGTAAGAGGTTCGACCCGAGCGTAGCGAGAGAACGTTGCGTCAGCAACGGCCCGCAGGGCGAGCCACGTAGTGGCGAGTTATCCTCTATCACCGACCAAATTAAAAAAAGCCGCTCTTTGAGCGGCTTTTTTGCGTTTGTAGCTCAGCTCTCTTATCGCGAAGTGGATGCCCGCACGACCAGATCCGGTGTTTTACCCTTGCTGTAGCTGACCTTCTCACCCGCCATAGCGGCAAACAATAGCGTGATGGCCTGGCGCGCCACTTCATCAAGATGCATATTCACTGCCGTCAGTGGCGGTGTGGATTCGCGCGCGCGGATGCCGTCATAGCGAGTAACTACCCGCATTTGTTCAGGTATGGCGATATCTTGTTCCTGGAAAGCCCGTACCGCGCCGCTGGCAAAGGTATCGATCAGCACCAGCACGCCATCAACGTCGGGATGTTCCTGTAATAGCTGATGTGCCGCGCGGTAGCCGGCATTTTCACCGTCGCTCTCATTGAGCGAGTAGATGACGGGGGACTGCCGCCCTTCACACCAGCGCCGGTAAGCCGCTTCGCTCTCCAGCATTGATGTGCGCCGCATGTTGCCGACAAATAACGCACATTTACGTGTGCCGGAGGACTCCAGATGCGCGAGCAGAATTTGCGCCGTTGCCGCTGAATGCAGTTCAACCCACGGCACAGGCGTGTCGGTCCCCGGCGTGCGGCCAATGGTGACACAAGGAATGCCGGCCTGCGCCAGCGCCTGTAGCTGGGGATCGTTTTCCGCTGGCTCAATCAGAATCGCCGCATCGAAGCCGACCGCATCCAGCGGATTTGCGCCCGGTGGCACCAGAATCAAGGCATGCTGTTTTTCCAGCGCCATCATGGCGGAAGTGAGCGCAACCTCCATCATAAATCCCAGCCGGGAGGCGCCGGAGGCAATGGTCAACGGCACCGATGAGAGCAGTGCGATGGTATTGGTTTTGCCGGTACGCAGCTGTCGGGCACGGATGTTGGGCGTGTAATTCAGCGCGACAATCGCCTCTTCAATACGCCGACGGGTCTCCGGTTCAACAAAGCGGGTGTTATGCAACGCGTTGGATACTGTCCCTGGCGACACGCCAGCATGGCGGGCGACATCAATCAACTTTGCGCGTTTTTTTTCTTGAGCAGGCATTTGCTTGCAGCCTCCAAAATCTTTTGCACAGATTAACACACTTTTTTGTGCTGACCTTTTACGTTGCTATGCCAGCTGATGAATAAGCATTTTCAGAAAAAATTCTTCATTAAAACGTTTTAATGGGGTATTTTTACGCAAATTTATCCATCTGGAGGCTACGTGGCACACTTAACTCAGGATCCGACTTTTACGCTTGGACGCCGTCTATCCGGGCTCACCTTTATCGACAAAGAGAAGAGTTTTGGCGGGTATACCCTCTTTGCCCCGCAAACCGCAGAAGGGCGGGTTTATCTGGTTGATGAACAGGGTGAGGTCGCGCATCAGTGGCAGCTGCCGGTACGTGCAGGGCGCGATGCGGTGCTGCTGCCTAACGGTAACCTGGGATATAACGGTAGCCACCGTACCTCCGCAAATCTCTATCCCGCGTGGGATCTCTGGCATGGCGGTGATTTCTACGAAGTGACGCCGGATAACGAAATTGTCTGGCACTATGAAGACATCTTCCATCACCATGATGCGCAGTGGTTGCCGAACGGTAATCTGCTGTATACCGCCGCGTCGCCGCTGCCTGCCGATATCGCTGCCCGTGTGACCGGCGGCGACCCGCGACGTGATGCGCCGGACGGCGTGATTCAGAGCGACGTCGTCAAAGAGGTCAATCGCGACGGTGAAGTTGTCTGGGAATGGCGCGCCTGGGAGCATTTGAATCCGGAAGATTTCCCGATTCATGAGATCTTTGACCGTCGCCACTGGCCGATGATTAACGGCCTGTCGGTGACTCGCGATGGCCTGGTGCTGATGAGCCTGCGCACGACGTCTGGCGTGATTGCCGTATCTAAAGAGAACGGCAAAGTTGTCTGGCACGCGGGGCCGGAAGTGGTGGCGCAGCAGCATACGCCGGTTGAAATGGAGAACGGGTCGATTCTTGTTTTTGACAATGGCAACCTGCGTCCGGGCGTGACCTCGCCGCATTCCACGGTGCTGGAGTTCAATCCGCAAACCCACGCCATTACCTGGCAGTATCGCGATATCTTCCCGCCGGCCTTCTTCTCCCCCTATATGGGCAGCGCGCAGCGTCTGGCGAACGGCAACACCTTTATCTGTGAATCCGCATTTGGTCGTCTGTTTGAAGTGACGCCGGAAGGGGAAACGGTTTGGGAATATATCATTCCGTTCTTCAATGAGTATCCGGAGCACCTGAGCAAAGGCATTATTCCCGGAAAACAGAACAGTGCATTCCGCGCGCATCGTTATGCCGCCGACGCGATTGCCTGGTTGAAATAATCTCTGCCGCCAGTGCGTGCTGGCGGTCATTTTTTTGATGTTTAACGGGAGGCAATCATGCCGCAACCTGGCCTTACCACGCCGGACAACGATGCATTACCCTGGCAAACGACCTTTCTTCTGGCGCTTCAGCATGTGCTGGTCGTCGCCGCGACCCCCATCACTTCCGTTTTTCTGATCGCCAAAGCGCTGCACTTTACCGACGCGGTGACCGCTTCGGTGCTGAGCGCCACGTTTCTGATGTGCGGGCTGGGCGCGATTCTGCAAAGCCTGGGCGTGAAGGGAGTAGGCGCACGGCTGCCTTTTATCATGGTGCCCGGCGGCGCGCCGATCGCGATTTTTGTCGCTATCGCTCTGCAAACCAATATCCAGACGGCCGTTGGCGCGGTTATCTTAACGTCGTTGTTCTACTTTCTGGCGCTGCCCATTTTCCGCCGCTGTCTGCACCATTTCCCGCCCTTCATTATCGGCATCATGCTGCTGATGGTATCGATAAACCTGATTCGTCTTTACGGCGGATTGATTATTGGCCAGCCGGGAAGCACGGATTTCGCTCACCCGACCAGTATTATTTTATCGCTGGGAACGATCCTGATTACGCTGGTTTTCGCGCTGGTCTTTACCGGTATTCTGCGCCAGCTTGCTGTGATGTTTGGCCTGCTTGCCGGTACGCTGTTGGGCATGATGCTGGGCAGTGCCGACTTTAGCGGCGTGAGCCACGGCCCGCTGTTCAGCGTTCCGCAATTGTTCCCCTTCGGTTGGCCCATTTTCAACCTTTCCGCTTCGTTGCCGTTGCTGATTTACGCGGTAATTTCTATGGCTGAAGCAACTGGGCAAACGATTGCGACGGCGGAGATTGTTAATTCTACGCAGAATGTCCGTGAAGCGATTCCGCGTACGATTCGCGGCGATGCCATTATGTCGCTGCTGGGGGGGATTTTCGGGACATCGCTAATTATTACCTCCGGCGAAAATATCGGTGTGGTGCGCACCACCAATGTCAAATCACGCTATGTCACCGCCGCAGCAGGGCTGCTGTTGATTCTGATTGCGCTGTTCTCACCGTTGGTACGTCTTGCGACTTGCCTGCCAGGGCCGGTGGTGTGTGGTACGGCGGTGATTGTGTTCAGTATTATCGGGGTGATTGGTATCGATATGATCGCTCGTGAACCGTTGCACACACCGGGCAAAACTTACGCGCTGGCAATGGGGCTGGCGATGGGCATGCTGCCTATTCTGGTGCCGGGTCTTTATCAAAATTTCCCGTCAGGCGTGCAAATGGTGTTTGGTAACGGCATGGCGGCGGGGACGTTGACGGCGATTCTGGTCAACTCGCTGTTTAACTGGAGTGAAAAGCGAAGTCAGGCGCGTGTAAAACCATAAGTTTATGAGAGCGGGCCGTTGGCCTGCTCTTATCCATCTAAAGAACTATTCTCTCACTGTTTGTTCACAATTATGTGACATATTCCATTGTATTTTTATATGCATAGACGAATCTTTTTTCACGCTACTTATGGGTAACCTCAGCATTTTCACCTGTGCGTTTTAACGTTCGCGGCATTAATCGCTCAGATAATCAGCATATCGAAAGAAATTTTTCACATAATGACTAATTGTTAATCACTGAATGTTGCAAAGTATTAAGTGAATAACTCTGCCTTCATGCCCATAGCATAAATTTCTCTGCTGAAAATAGTGCTTCGGGGTTTTTTTAATCTTTGCCCATCCATTCTCACCTTCAGTACAAATCCCGGTTAACTGTATTGACGTTTTCACATTCTATTGACAGATTGTACGGCATGAGGGGCATTTCATGGAGAATCCGCACTGCAACTCAGATGTTCCAGTGAAAGGAATCCCTCGCCTCTATATGCATCGACCCAGCCGGTTAAATAAAAAATAAGGTCAGGCGGTGTAACCCAATGCAAAGGGTAAAAACAACACATATCACATTGGAGCAGAATAATGAGTATTTCCTTGAAGAAGTCAGGGATGCTGAAGCTGGGCCTCAGCCTGGTCGCGATGACCGTTGCTGCCAGCGTACAGGCCAAAACCCTGGTTTATTGTTCAGAAGGCTCGCCGGAAGGCTTTAACCCACAGCTCTTTACGTCTGGTACCACCTATGATGCCAGCTCCGTACCTATCTATAACCGTCTGGTTGAATTCAAAACCGGCACCACGGAAGTGATTCCGGGTCTGGCCGAGAAATGGGACATCAGCCCGGACGGCAAAACCTATACCTTCCACCTGCGTCAGGGTGTGAAGTGGCAGGATAACAAAGAGTTCAAACCAACTCGCGACGTGAACGCCGACGATATCGTCTTCTCCTTCGACCGTCAGAAGAACCCACAGAACCCGTACCACAAAGTCTCCGGCGGCAGCTATGAATACTTTGAGGGCATGGGCCTGCAAGACCTGATTAGCGAAGTGAAAAAAGTCGACGATCATACCGTACAGTTCGTGCTGACTCGCCCGGAAGCGCCGTTCCTGGCCGACCTGGCAATGGACTTCGCCTCTATTCTGTCTAAAGAATATGCTGACAACATGCTGAAAGCCGGTACGCCGGAGAAAGTGGACCTGAACCCAATCGGTACCGGTCCATTCCAGCTGGTACAGTACCAGAAAGACTCCCGTATTCTGTACAAAGCCTTCCCGGGCTACTGGGGCACCAAGCCGCAGATCGACCGTCTGGTCTTCTCCATCACGCCTGACGCTTCCGTGCGTTATGCCAAGCTGCAGAAAAACGAGTGCCAGGTGATGCCGTACCCGAACCCGGCAGACATCGCTCGCATGAAAGAAGACAAGAGCATCAACCTGATGGAACAGGCTGGCCTGAACGTGGGCTACCTCTCCTTCAACACCGAGAAAAAACCGTTTGATGACGTGAAAGTGCGCCAGGCGCTGACCTATGCGGTCAACAAAGAAGCGATCATCAAAGCCGTTTATCAGGGCGCTGGCGTAGCCGCGAAGAACCTGATCCCGCCAACCATGTGGGGCTATAACGACGACGTCAAAGACTACAGCTACGATCCGGAAAAAGCCAAGGCGCTGCTGAAAGAAGCGGGCCAGGATAAAGGCTTCACCGTTGAGCTGTGGGCGATGCCGGTTCAGCGTCCGTACAACCCGAACGCTCGCCGTATGGCTGAGATGATTCAGGCTGACTGGGCGAAGATTGGCGTACAGGCCAAGATCGTGACCTACGAATGGGGCGAGTACCTCAAGCGAGCAAAAGCGGGCGAACACCAGGCCGTGATGATGGGCTGGACCGGCGACAACGGGGATCCGGATAACTTCTTCGCGACCCTGTTCAGCTGCGCAGCGGCGAAAGACGGCTCCAACTACTCTCGCTGGTGCTACAAGCCGTTTGAAGACCTGATTCAGCCGGCGCGTGCGACCGACGACCACAACAAGCGTATTGAACTGTACAAACAGGCTCAGGTAGTGATGCATGACCAGGCTCCGGCGCTGATCATCGCTCACTCCACCGTATACGAGCCAGTGCGTAAAGAAGTCAAAGGCTACGTGGTTGACCCATTAGGCAAGCACCACTTCGACAACGTATCGATCGAATAATAAAGACGACGCCTTAACAGGCCGCGCATGCTTCCTGCCCCCTTTGGGGCGGGAAGCCGCGCCGTATCTGCGCCTCTCGTGTTGAGAACTGGCGGCAGATTTGTGAGCAATACAGACGGCCTGTGACCAGGCGGGACGTCATTAGAGAGAATCAGGGTTATGTTGCAGTTCATCCTCAAACGGTTGGGTCTGGTGATCCCGACGTTTATCGGTATCACCCTCCTCACGTTTGCCTTCGTGCATATGATTCCCGGCGATCCGGTGATGATTATGGCGGGCGAGCGTGGTATTTCCCCTGAGCGCCATGCCCAGCTGCTGGCTGAACTCGGCCTGGATAAGCCAATGTGGCAGCAGTATCTCCACTATATCTGGGGCGTGCTGCACGGTGACTTAGGGATTTCATTAAAGAGTCGTCTCCCGGTGTGGGACGAGTTTGTGCCGCGTTTTAAAGCGACACTGGAACTCGGTATCTGCGCCATGATTTTTGCCGTCGCCGTGGGGATTCCGGTGGGCGTGCTGGCCGCGGTGAAGCGCGGTTCTATCTTCGATCACACCGCCGTTGGCCTGGCGCTGACCGGCTACTCCATGCCGATTTTCTGGTGGGGCATGATGCTGATCATGCTGGTGTCGGTGCACTGGAACCTGACCCCCGTTTCCGGGCGCGTCAGCGACATGGTGTTCCTTGACGACTCCAACCCACTTACCGGCTTTATGCTGATTGATACCGCTATCTGGGGCGAAGAAGGCAACTTTATCGATGCGCTGGCGCATATGATTCTGCCGGCTATCGTGCTGGGGACCATTCCGCTGGCGGTAATTGTGCGTATGACCCGCTCATCCATGCTGGAAGTGCTGGGTGAAGACTATATCCGTACCGCGCGCGCCAAGGGGTTAACCCGCATGCGCGTCATCATCGTGCACGCGCTGCGTAACGCGATGCTGCCGGTGGTGACGGTTATCGGCCTGCAGGTTGGTACGCTGCTGGCTGGTGCGATTCTGACGGAAACCATCTTCTCCTGGCCGGGGCTGGGGCGCTGGTTGATTGACGCGCTGCAACGCCGTGACTATCCGGTGGTGCAGGGTGGGGTGCTGCTGGTGGCGACGATGATTATCCTCGTCAACCTGCTGGTAGACCTGCTGTACGGCGTGGTGAACCCGCGCATTCGTCATAAGAAGTAAGGGGCCGTCATGTCACAAGTTACTGAGAATAAAGCACCGGTGCCGATGACCCCATTACAGGAATTCTGGCACTATTTTAAGCGCAATAAAGGCGCGGTGGTTGGCCTGGTGTACGTGGTTATCGTGCTGTTTATTGCCATCTTCGCCAACTGGATTGCACCGTATAACCCGGCGGATCAGTTCCGCGATTCGCTGCTGGCTCCGCCTGCGTGGCAGGACGGCGGTAGTCTGGCGCATCTGCTGGGCACCGATGACGTTGGTCGTGACGTGCTGTCGCGCCTGATGTACGGTGCGCGTCTGTCGCTGCTGGTTGGCTGTCTGGTGGTGGTGCTGTCGCTGGTGCTGGGGATCATCCTTGGCCTGGTGGCGGGCTACTTTGGCGGCCTCGTCGACAACATCATCATGCGTGTCGTCGATATTATGCTGGCACTGCCTAGCCTGCTGTTGGCGCTGGTGCTGGTGGCTATCTTCGGCCCGTCGATCGGCAACGCCGCGCTGGCGTTAACCTTTGTCGCCTTGCCGCACTACGTCCGCCTAACCCGTGCCGCCGTGCTGGTGGAGGTCAACCGCGACTACGTAACCGCTTCCCGCGTCGCGGGCGCCGGGGCGATGCGCCAGATGTTCGTCAATATTTTCCCAAACTGCCTTGCGCCGCTGATTGTTCAGGCATCGCTCGGTTTCTCTAACGCCATTCTCGATATGGCTGCCCTCGGCTTCCTGGGGATGGGCGCACAGCCGCCTACGCCGGAATGGGGCACCATGCTCTCTGACGTTCTGCAGTTTGCCCAAAGTGCCTGGTGGGTGGTGACCTTCCCGGGGCTGGCGATTCTGCTGACGGTGCTGGCATTTAACCTGATGGGTGACGGTCTGCGTGACGCGCTCGATCCCAAACTGAAGCAGTAAGAGGTTCGAGATGGCGTTATTAAATGTAGATAAATTATCGGTGCACTTCGGCGACGAAGGCACACCGTTTAAAGCCGTAGACCGCGTGAGCTATAGCGTCAGTCAGGGCGAAGTCGTTGGTATTGTCGGCGAGTCCGGCTCGGGTAAATCTGTTAGCTCATTGGCGATCATGGGGCTGATTGATTATCCCGGCCGCGTTATGGCTGAAAGCCTGATGTTTAACGGTCAGGATCTGAAGCGTATCTCCGAGAAAGAGCGTCGCAATCTGGTGGGCGCCGAAGTGGCGATGATCTTCCAGGATCCGATGACCAGCCTGAACCCGTGCTACACCGTCGGCTTCCAGATTATGGAAGCGATTAAAGTGCACCAGGGCGGCAACAAACAGACGCGCCGTCAGCGGGCAATCGACCTGTTGAATCAGGTCGGGATTCCGGATCCGGCATCACGTCTGGATGTTTACCCGCACCAGCTGTCCGGCGGGATGAGCCAGCGCGTGATGATCGCCATGGCGATCGCCTGCCGTCCGAAGCTGCTGATTGCCGATGAGCCGACCACCGCGCTCGACGTGACCATTCAGGCGCAGATTATCGAGCTGCTGCTGGAATTACAGCAGAAAGAGAACATGGCGCTGATCCTGATTACTCACGATTTGGCGCTGGTGGCTGAAGCTGCGCACAAAATCATCGTGATGTACGCCGGTCAGGTGGTAGAGACGGGGGCGGCCAGCGACATTTTCCGCGCGCCGCGCCATCCCTATACTCAGGCGCTGCTGCGCGCGTTACCCGAATTTGCTCAGGATAAAGCGCGTCTGGCTTCGCTGCCGGGAGTTGTGCCGGGTAAATACGACCGCCCGAACGGCTGTCTGCTGAACCCGCGTTGCCCCTATGCGACGGATAAATGCCGCAGCGTAGAGCCTGAGCTGAATACCGTTGACGGTGCTCGCCAGTCGAAATGCCACTATCCACTCGATGATGCCGGGAGGCCCACACTATGAGTACGCACGAGGCCACCTCGCAGCAGCCGCTGCTGCAGGCAATTGACCTGAAAAAACACTATCCGGTGAAGAAGGGGATGTTTGCTCCTGAGCGCCTGGTGAAAGCATTGGACGGCGTGTCATTTACGCTGGAGCGTGGCAAAACGCTTGCCGTAGTAGGCGAGTCCGGCTGCGGCAAATCGACCCTGGGTCGCCTGTTGACGATGATTGAAGTGCCAACCGGCGGCGAGCTGTACTACCAGGGGCAGGATCTGCTCAAGCACGATCCACACGCGCAAAAATTGCGTCGGCAGAAAATCCAGATTGTGTTCCAGAACCCGTATGGTTCTCTGAACCCGCGTAAGAAGGTGGGGCAGATTCTGGAAGAGCCGCTGCTGATTAACACCTCGCTCAGCAAAGAGCAGCGCCGTGAAAAAGCGTTGGCGATGATGGCGAAAGTGGGTCTCAAAACGGAGCACTACGACCGTTATCCGCACATGTTCTCTGGCGGTCAGCGCCAGCGTATCGCTATCGCTCGTGGTCTGATGCTCGATCCGGACGTGGTGATTGCCGACGAACCGGTCTCCGCGCTCGACGTTTCCGTTCGCGCGCAGGTGCTGAACCTGATGATGGATTTGCAGCAGGAGTTGGGGCTTTCTTACGTCTTTATCTCCCACGACCTGTCGGTGGTGGAGCACATCGCCGACGAAGTTATGGTGATGTACCTAGGCCGTTGCGTGGAGAAGGGCACGAAAGACCAGATCTTCAACAACCCGCGTCATCCGTACACCCAGGCGTTGCTCTCCGCGACGCCGCGTCTGAATCCGGACGATCGCCGCGAGCGCATCAAACTGACCGGTGAGCTGCCAAGCCCGCTGAATCCGCCGCCGGGTTGCGCTTTCAACGCGCGTTGCCGTCGACGCTTTGGGCCGTGCACGCAGCTTCAACCGCAGCTTAAAGATTATGGCGGTCAGCTGGTGGCATGCTTTGCCGTTGACCAGGATGAGAATCCAGAAAAGAGCGTGTAACATACTGACTATCTTAAAGGCCGCAGAGGTTAAACTTTGCGGCCTTTTTGTTTTCGGGCGCAATTCTGAAAAGGAGTCTCTTCCGGCGAGTTGGAAGGTCGATTGCCGTATTATTGACGGCAAGCCGGGTTTCCCGGTGAGGCGCAATGTTGCGGGGGCTTGATCCCCGGTGGCATGAGTTGCTGAAAAGAGAAAGCCCCCGCACGTTGTTTGGTTTTAACCTGGCAACTTACGAGGGCATCCACATCTCTTCACAAAGACAGGATAGCCGCGAACCGTTGCCATTGCAATGCAGGCGGTTGTATGACGCTCAACGAGGCACTAGTGCTTGCGGTTGTAACCTCCATCGTCGGCCCATTGGTGGTCGCGCTGGTACGTCACTTCTTCAGGTTCTAAGCTGACGGGGCGTCGTGGCTGCCGCAGTGGCAACATGCGCCCGAACCGGGCCGTAGGGGAAACTCTGCGGCCTTTTTCGTTGATGCTTCGGGCTGAATTCCGAAAAAAGCATCCGCCCCGCACAGAGTGGCGAGTTGAGGAATTGTTTGCAGTAGTATCAGAAGTAAGCCGGCGTTTCCGGTGAGGCGCAATGTTGCGGGGGCTTGATCCCCGGCGGCATGAGTTGCTGGAAAGAGAAAGCCCCCGCACGTTGTTTGGTATAAACCGGCAACATAACGAGGGCCATTCACTTGCTCCACAACAAGAGGATAGCCGCGAACCGTTGCCATTGCAATACAGGCGGTTGTATGACGCTCAACGAGGCATTAGTGCTTGCGGTTGTGACCTCCATCGTCGGCCCATTGGTGGTCGCGCTGGTACGTCACTTCTTCAGGTTCTAAGCTGACGGGGCGTCGTGGCTGCTGCAATGGCACATGCGCCCGAACCGGGCCGCAGAGGAAGCTCTGCGGCCTTTTTCGTTAACCCCAATGAACGGTTATTGCGGATACGGCACCCAGGCACCGCCGTTCAGGCGCACGTATGGTTTGCCCTGATATTGCACTACCACAGCGTTGGAGTTTTCCGACACGGCGGCAGTCTGCGGCAGGTTGCTGGTCAGCGCGGACCAATCAACGCTGTCTTCGGTGAACAGCTTGCCGTCCACCGCGCGGGCAACCAGCTCGGAAATGGCGAGATAGCTGCTTGGCTGGGTGATGTCGATTGCCGGACCCTGATGCGGCGCCTTCATACCAAAGAATTTGATGGCGGCCGGAACGTGGGTAATCGACGGGCTTGGGATATCGCGCAGGCCGGAAACCTGCATCTTATCGCCTTGCAATGCCGCGCCATGCTCAGGAACGACCACTACCATCACCTTACGACCTGATTTTTCCAGCTCGGTAAAGAAGGCATCCAGTTCATCGAATAGCTTCTGTCCACGGGCTTTATAGTCTGCGGTCTTACTCTGACCCGGATAATGGTTACCGTCGTGCAGCGGCAGAATATTGTAGAAGGTCGCCGAACGGCCACCCGCAGGAATATCCGGAGACTGCATCCAGCGATTCAGCGTGGCGAGGTCGTCATACACCGGCGAACCGTCGAATGACAGCAGGTTGACCGGCAGTTTACTCTGATCCATCAGCGGGCTCTGCATGCCGCCGTTTTCACGTACTTCTTTAAGGAAGTCGCCGAAAACACCGTTGTGGTCGAGCATCAGGTTCTGCTTAAAGCCCAGTTTTGAAAGATTATCGAACAGATAGCATTGGTTGCCCGCGGGCTGATACAGGCTGGTGTGTGATGGCTGACCGCAACTGGCGCGCAACAGGCGAATCGCCGCCGGGCCACTGTAAGAGGTGGCTGAGTTGAAGTTGCTAAAGCGAATATCAAAGTGCGACCACAGCGGATGTTGCATCAGCGCGGCAGCTTCGAGATCGGAATTTGCCAGCGAGCAGATGTTGATAACCAGCAGGTCAAATGGCTGAGCGTCAGCTGGCAACTCCGTTGGGAAAGTCGTGACGCGCTTACTCTCCGCAGTGTAGAAGCTGTTCAACCAGGCGTTCAGGTTATCGGATGTCGGCGCGGCGGTTTGTGCCGGAATATCGCTGTTTGCAGCTGCACTTGTGCCTGTTGTTGCCGTTGGCGCTGCCGTGTTGGCGGTTGTCGCCGTCGCATTTTGCCCGGTAGGCCACAGGCTAAACGAGGGACCAAGGAGCGCGTTCAGGTTAATCCACACCATGGCGATGACAACAAATACCGTAATACGAATCCATTGGTTCAGGAACAACCAGGCGACCAGCAGTACGAAGAAGACGCCAACCATCTGCCAGTTGATGAAACGCGTGATCAGGTCCCAAATGTAATCGGCGCTAAAACCTGCAATTTGCGAGCCCTGGCTCATAATGCTTTCCGGTCCCGGCAGCCAGGTATCGTGCCAGAACAGCGCAAAGCCGATAGGTATCGCAATCCAGTGTCGCCAACGGTGCAGCCGACTGTTGGGCAACGGGAACAGCAGGAAGGCCATAAATACCAGGTTCTGCATGGCGTGAAAATTCAGGTATCCGGCCCACAGTAGGCCAAATTTGACCAGAAAATAGAAGTTCCAGCCGGATAGGCCCCGCCAGTAATGCCAGGAGGAAGAAGGCGTCGCGGTGGCGTTTTGCGTCGAATTAGTCATTTTTTGATTTTGCCCTGACGGCCAGATCCCGGCGCAATACGCCTACTGGCTTAACATAACGGGGTTTAAGAAACATCAAGCGGAAGGCGTTTTCAATCCGACGTTGATGGTGGCGCGTCAGATATCCCAACGGGAAAAAAATAAACGCGCACAGTACCACGAGTTGAATAATATCGCTTATTGACATCATGACGATTTCTCTTCGGTATCGGCGGACAAACGCAGTGGTTCGGGATAACGACGCCAGCCGTTGCCCTCGTAAGTGGCGTTGATGACGTTGGTCGGTTTTGGCGCCATCTGCAGTGGTTTGGTCCACAGTTCTGGCTTCACGTCGCGCATGATCAGCAGTTCGGAGGCAATTTGCTTATCTTCGAACCAAATCATGCGGTTAGAGAAAATATCGCCGGTAGGTAGCGGAAAAATATGGTTCAGCGCTTTGTCCAGGTCATTGACCCGGCAGAATGGCAGGAACAACACCAGACGTTGGTCGGCAATGGTGACGATGTCGCCCATACGGTGAGGGCGACATAGCGTGAGCGCCTGCTCAACGCGCAGTCCCGGCGCCGGGCGCAAAGCGACCATCACCCCTTTGCTGTCGGCGGGGAGTAAGGTGTTGTTGATCACTTTTTGCACCGAGTCGCAGAATACATCCCACTTCTGATAACCCTTCAGCTTCAACGGTTCCGTGTTGGCCAGTAGAGTGCTCAGGTCTTCCGGTACGTGGCGATTGAACTGCTGCGTTTGCACGCTTTCAATCAACGTCAGGCTGCGAGACAGCGGCGCGTTTGCAGAAATTACCAGGTTGGCGCCACAGCTGAGCAGCAGGCGCTCGTCGGTGGCGCGCAGGCTTGCCGTGGTCTCGCGAACGATGATTTTTAATGCGCTTCCGCGCTGGCGACGCAAGGTATGGATATAGTGGGCCAGTTGTTCGACCTGGCTATTCTGGTTGAGCGAGAATATGACCGTTGCGGCCTGGGCGGTGCGCGCGGCATTAAATACGGCGTCGTTGGTTTCGAATAACGTCCAGTGTTCTGACAGCGGCGGTGCGCCTTCAAGAATATTGATATTACTCAGAACTTCTTTTTCATCACTACGTGGTTGCACGTTGGCAACCTCTTCCTGTGCTAAATGCCAGCCGTTGTCATTTTGTTTAATTAAAAGCTGCTGACGGGCGCTAACGCCTTTTTCATTCGCCCAGTAAGATATATCCAGGAGTTGACTATCACCCTGGTAACGTAAATTTGCGAGGCCGGAAAGTGAACGATATTCACCCAGAAGATGTGATGTTAAGGCATCGGCATTGTTGCCAGGGCTAAGAACTAAAAGAGTGCAATGGTAGTATTTCGCCCATTGTTGAGACTTGTTTACCCAATCGAGAAGTTTTTTCCCCGATATATTTTCCCAGGCGTTGTGGGAACATAAAAGGATAACGAAATAATCTTTGGGCTCCAGCGTGCAGAGTAAATCGCGGCGCATAAAGTGTAGACCATTCTGGCTATCCTGCATGGTAAATAGCGCAATTTTTTTTGGCCCGGAATTATCCCTTAACTCTATGAGGTCATTGGGGTTTCCCCCCATACCGACGACGGCGACATGGGCCGAATCTGGCTGCGCGGAAAGCGTCTGATTTAGCAGGCTAACGGCATCCTCATGGCGGTCAGTATTGATCCACCAGACACCGCCTGTGGGCATATGGCTCACTTCATCCCACAGCGACTGAATACCTAGCGAAAATATGGGGTTCATCGTGTCCCTCTTATCGACGAAAATCCTGCGTATAAGTTTACTAGTGTCATCGCCAGAATAAACCTAATATTGAAATTAAATAGCATCAGATTTAGCATGTATACTCTGAATAATTCGAGTTATCGTCAGGCGATAAGTGTGTAAATCCCCTGGAAATTGCATAACTATGTGGCTGGAATGAGTAGAAGTGGATGTGCTCATTGCCATCTGAAGTATGATGAGTATAAACGAATTTCATGGAAAGGTTGCCAGTCGAAAGAGGTGGCGCATTCGTACTTTGATTTCAGAGGGAGTAAAGAAATGCCAGATAACGAACCTATGACATCAGTTGATTCGCAACTCGGTTACACTTTCCAGAATGATTTTCTCGCATTGAGCCGAGCTTTCTCTCTACCCAATATAGATTACACTGATATTTCCCAGCGTGAAAAATTAGCTGCGGCGTTTAAGCGCTGGCCGCTGCTATCAGAGTTTGCAGAACAAAAAGCCGAACAAAAATAAGGAAGCCGAATGGCTATTCTGGGATTACAGGGCGTGCGCGGTGGCGTGGGCACAACGTCAATCACGGCGGCCCTCGCGTGGTCATTGCAACTGCTCGGGGAGTCGGTATTGGTTATCGATGCCAGCCCCGACAATATGCTGCGCCTGTCATTTAACGATGATATCGCTCGTGAAAGCGGCTGGGCGCGCGCAGTGCGGGACGGTAATGACTGGCGCGATACCGCGCTCCGCTATACCGCGCAAATCGACCTGCTGCCGTTCGGCAAACTGCACCCCGGCGATCGACAAAATGTGGCCGTACTCAGCGACACGCTGTCGATCATCACCGAAATTGTCCAGACGCTGGAGCGTGAGGGACGCTATCAGTGGATACTGATCGACGTGCCGCACGGCTTCTATCCGTGGACGCCTGCGCTTATTGAGGCTTGCCACTATACATTGACCATCGTGAAGCCGGACGCCAACTGCCACATTCGTTTGCACCAGCAGCCGCTGCCTGCCAATACCCATATTCTGCTTAACGGCCTGCGCATGAGCAGCCCGCTGCAGGAAGACCTGTATCAGGTCTGGCTGCAAACACAGCGCCATCTGGTGCCGGTGGTGGTCCATCGCGATGAGGCGATGGCCGAAAGCCTGGCCAGCAAGCAGCCGTTGGGCGAGTATCGTCATGACTCGCTGGCCGCTGAAGAGATGATCACCCTCGCCAACTGGTGCCTGATGCACTATGCCGGACATCACCCGGCGGAGGAGCGCGAATCATGATTCGCCTTAGCAGCTGGATATTCGTCCCGTCGGTGTATGCGCAGCTACGTGCGCGCTATATCGGCTATCGGCGTGCTGGCTCTTCCTGGCTCGCCGCAACGCTAGCTTGCCTGTGGGTCGGGCTGGCGTGGATGTTTTTGCCGCTAGAAAACCCGCGCTGGCAGGCGCTGCAAGCACGTCAGGATGAGCTGTTTCCGCATATTCGTTTTGCGCGTCCCAGGCCATTAGATCCGCTGCGTTACCTGCTGCAGGCACTGTGGCTCATCATCAGCAAACCACCGGAAACCCGGCGTGCCGTGGCCTGGCGCCCTTTCGCCGGCGTCGATCGCCTGCGTGAACGCTATAACCAGTGGGCGGAGTCGTTGCCGGGCCGTGTGAACGCGCAAACCGGCCATCTCGACCATAAAAAAGAGCTGGCGCACCTGAACCCAAAACTGCGACGGTTTGTGCTTGGCGTTGCCGTGGTGCTATCGCTGCTGCTGGCGCTGGTTTGTATCACGCAGCCGTTTAACCCGATTTCACAGTTTATTTTCCTGATGCTGTTGTGGGGCGTGGCCCTGCTGGTGCGCCGTATTCCCGGTCGTTTCTCCGCGCTGATGCTGATCGTTCTGTCGCTGACGGTCTCCTGCCGCTACATCTGGTGGCGCTATACCTCGACGTTGAACTGGAACGACCCCGTCAGCCTTGTATGCGGGCTGATTCTGCTGTTTGCAGAAACCTATGCCTGGATAGTGCTGGTACTGGGCTACTTCCAGGTTGTCTGGCCGCTGAATCGTCATCCGGTGCCGCTGCCGAAAGACATGAACGAATGGCCGACGGTCGATATCTTTGTGCCGACTTACAACGAAGATCTGAACGTGGTGAAAAATACCGTTTATGCCTCACTCGGTATCGACTGGCCGAAAGACAAGGTGAAAGTGTGGATCCTTGATGACGGCGCCCGTGAAGAATTTCGCCAGTTTGCGAAAGACGTCGGCGTTGAGTATGTCGCGCGTACAACGCATGAACATGCAAAAGCGGGGAACATCAACAACGCGCTGAAGCTGGCGAAAGGCGAGTTCGTCTCCATCTTCGACTGCGACCACGTGCCGACGCGCTCGTTCCTGCAAATGACCATGGGCTGGTTCCTGAAGGATAAAAAGCTGGCGATGATGCAGACGCCGCACCACTTCTTCTCTCCGGACCCGTTCGAACGTAACCTGGGGCGTTTCCGTAAAACACCGAACGAAGGCACGCTGTTCTACGGCCTGGTGCAGGATGGCAACGACATGTGGGATGCGACCTTCTTCTGCGGCTCGTGTGCGGTCATCCGTCGTAAGCCGTTGGATGAAATTGGCGGTATCGCCGTGGAAACGGTAACCGAAGATGCGCACACCTCGCTGCGTTTGCACCGTCGTGGCTACACCTCTGCCTATATGCGTCTGCCGCAGGCGGCGGGGCTGGCGACGGAAAGCCTGTCGGCGCACATCGGCCAGCGTATTCGCTGGGCGCGTGGGATGGTGCAGATCTTCCGTATGGATAACCCGTTGTTGGGCAAAGGGTTGAAGTTGCCGCAGCGGCTCTGCTATCTCAACGCCATGTTCCACTTCTTATCGGGCGTGCCGCGGCTGATCTTCCTGACCGCGCCGCTGGCTTTCCTGTTGCTACACGCTTACATCATCTACGCCCCGGCGTTGATGATTGCGCTGTTCGTGCTGCCGCACATGATTCACGCCAGCCTCACCAACTCGAAGATTCAGGGTAAATATCGCCACTCCTTCTGGAGTGAAATCTATGAAACGGTGCTGGCCTGGTACATCGCGCCGCCGACCATGGTAGCGCTGTTTAACCCGCATAAAGGCAAATTCAACGTGACCGCTAAGGGCGGCCTGGTGGAGGAAGAGTACGTCGATTGGGTGATCTCAAGACCGTATATCTTCCTTGTGCTGTTAAACCTGGTTGGCGTGGCGTTCGGCATCTGGCGCTATATGTACGGCCCGGAGAACGAAATTCTCACCGTATGGATCAGTCTGATTTGGGTGTTCTATAACCTGATTATTCTCGGCGGCGCGGTTGCCGTGTCGGTTGAGAGCAAGCAGGTGCGCCGCTCGCATCGTGTCGAAATCAAAATGCCGGGGGCGATTTCCCGTGAAGACGGGCATCTGTTCTCCTGTACGGTACACGACTTCTCCGACGGTGGCGTCGGCATTCGTATCAACGGCGACGCTCAGGTGCTGGAAGAGCAGAAGGTGAATTTGCTGCTAAAACGCGGCCAGCAGGAATATGTCTTCCCGACGCAGGTGGTGCGCGTGCTGGGCAGCGAAGTCGGCCTCAAGCTGCTGCCGATGAGCACGCGTCAGCATATCGACTTTGTACAGTGTACCTTTGCGCGCGCGGATACGTGGGCGCTGTGGCAGGACAGCTTCCCGGAAGATAAACCGCTGGAAAGTCTGTTCGATATTCTGAAGTTAGGGTTCCGTGGTTATCGTCACCTGGCCGAGTTTGCGCCGCCGGTGGCAAAGGAAATTTTCCGGTCGCTCACCTTGTTGGTGGCGTGGGTGGCCTCGTTTGTACCGCGTCGTCCGGAACGTGACGCGGTGGTCGAGCATCCGCTATCGGCTTTGGCTCAACAATAATGATGATTATGCGATGAAAAGAAACCTTTCCTGGATTTGTGCAGTGGCGGTGGGTATGGGCAGTTTACTGCCGCTCACGACGCATTCAGAAACGACGCCAGAGGTGTCGGTGACGCCCACCGTTCAGCAGGACGCGACGGCGCCTACGCCTGACGCCGCGCCGGTGGTGGTGGAAGATGCGCCAAGCCGTGACGTAAAGCTTTCTTTCGCCCAGATTGCGCCACCGCCGGGCAGCATGGTGCTGCGCGGTTCGAATCCGGACGGTGGCGTGGAGTTTGGCATGCGCAGCGACGAAGTGGTGTCTAAGGCGCTGCTTAACCTGACCTACACCCCGTCGCCGTCCCTGCTGCCGATTACCTCGCAGCTGAAGGTTTATCTGAACGATGAACTGATGGACGTCCTGCCGGTGACCAAAGAGCAGTTAGGTAAAAAAGTGACCGCGCAGATCGCCGTCGATCCGCTGTATATCACCGATTTTAACCGCGTTCGCCTGGAGTTTATCGGCCACTACCGCGATGTGTGCGAAAACCCGGCCAACAATACCGTCTGGCTGGACGTGGCGCGTAATAGCTCGTTGGATTTGACCTACCGCTCGCTGAAAGTGCGTAACGATCTTTCCCACTTCCCGGTGCCGTTCTTTGACACGCGCGACAACCGCGCGCTGGAGCTGCCGATGGTCTTTGCCGCGTCGCCCGATCTGCAACAGCAGCAGGCGGCGGGCATTATCGCCTCGTGGTTTGGCGCGAAAGCGGGCTGGCGTGGACAGAGTTTCCCGGTGCTGTTTAACACGCTGCCGGAGCGTAACGCGATCGTCTTTGCCACCAACGATCGTCGTCCGGACTTCCTGCGCGATCATCCGGCGGTCAATGCGCCGACGATCGAGATGATCGACCACCCGGGCAACCCGTATATGAAGCTGCTGGTGGTGTTTGGCCGTGACGATAAAGATTTGCTGAAAGCGGCGCAGGGCATTGCCTCGGGCAACATTCTGTTCCGTGGTGATAGCGTCACCGTTGATGAAGTGAAGCCGCTGCGGCCACGCGTGCCGTACGATGCGCCGAACTGGGTACGTACCGACCGTCCGGTCACCTTCGGCGAGCTGAAAACCTACGAACAGCAGCTACAGTCTACCGGGTTGGAGCCTGCCTCCATCAACCTGTCGCTGAATCTGCCGCCGGATCTGTACTTGATGCGCAGCACTGGCATCGATATGGATCTGAAATATCGCTACACCATGCCGCCCGTCAAAGACAGTTCGCGGATGGACATCAGCCTCAACAACCAGTTCCTGCAGTCATTTAACCTGGATAGTACTCAGGACGTTAACAAGCTGATGCTGCGCCTGCCGGTGCTGCAAGGTCTGCTGGATGGCAAGAATGACATTAGCATCCCGGCGCTGCGCCTGGGGGCGATGAACCAGCTGCGCTTTGACTTCCAGTATATGAACCCGATGCCAGGCGGTACGCTGGAAAACTGTATTACCTTCCAGCCGGTACAAAACCACGTGGTGATTGGCGATGACTCGACGATCGACTTCTCAGACTATTACCACTTCTTGCCGATGCCGGATCTGCGCACCTTTGCTAACGCGGGCTTCCCGTTCACCCGTATGGCGGACCTGTCCGATACGGTCATCGTGATGCCGAAGACGCCATCTGAAGCACAGGTCAGCACGCTGCTGAATACCGTGGGCGTGGTGGGCGGACAAACCGGTCTGGCGGGCACCAGCATGACCATTGTCGATGAGGGTAGCCAGATTAAGAGTAAAGATGCCGACCTGCTGCTGATTGGCTCTATTCCGCAGCAGCTCAAAGACGACAAGCATATCGACCTGCTGGTCAATGCGACGCAAAGCTGGGTGAAAACGCCGGTGCGCCACCACGACCTGCCGAGCATCTATATGGATGAGGATGACCGCCAGGCCAGCGTGCAAACGGGCATTACCTCCTCAGGGCCGATGGCCGCGGTGGTGGGTTTTGAATCGCCTTATTACAAACAACGTAGCGTGATCGCCCTGTTGGCGGACAGCGCCAGCGGCTATAACTTGCTGAATGGCGCGCTGAACGACAGCGGTAAACGCGCGGCGATGTTTGGTTCGGTATCGGTGATTCGTGAATCCGGCGTCAGCAGCCTGCGGGTAGGGGATATCTACTACGTCGGCCACCTGCCGTGGTTTGAACGCGTTTGGTTTGCGCTTTCCAACCATCCGGTGCTGTTGGCTATCTTCGCGGCGATCAGCATCGTGCTGCTGGCCTGGGTACTGTGGCGTCTGCTGCGTATCATCAGCCGTCGTCGTCTGGATCCGGAAGACGAGTAAGCCGCGATGAAGATGCTGAGCTGGATCGTTCTGCTGTGCGCCCTTGGCGGTCAGGTACAGGCTGCCTGTGACTGGCCGGCCTGGGAGCAGTTTAAAAAGGATTACGTGAGTGCAGAAGGGCGGGTGATCGATCCCAGTGATTCTCGCAAAATCACCACCTCAGAGGGGCAAAGCTATGGGTTGTTCTTTGCCCTCGCGGCCAACGATCGTCAGATGTTCGCCACTCTGTTTAACTGGACGCAGAACAATCTGGCGCAAGGTTCACTGCGCGAGCATCTTCCGGCGTGGTTATGGGGTAAAAAGAGCGAAGAGGCGTGGACGGTGCTGGACAGCAATTCCGCGTCTGACTCCGATATCTGGATTGCCTGGACGTTGCTGGAGGCCGGTCGACTGTGGAAAAACGACGACTATACCGACACCGGCAAAGCGCTGCTGGCGAAGATTGCTGCCGATGAAGTGGTGAATGTACCGGGTCTGGGGCTAATGCTTCTGCCGGGACGCGTCGGTTTTGCCGAAGAGACGCGCTGGCGCTTTAACCCCAGCTACTTCCCTCCTCAGGTGGCGCAGTATTTCAGCCACTTCGGCGCGCCGTGGACTACGCTGCGCGATACCAACCTCAAACTGCTGCTTGATACCGCCCCGAAAGGCTTTTCGCCGGACTGGGTGAGCTACGAAAAAGCGAAGGGCTGGCAGCTAAAAGAGGCGAATGTGATCGGCGGCTATGATGCGATTCGTGTCTATTTGTGGGTGGGAATGATGAACGACGCAGACCCGCAAAAAGCGCGTCTGCTTAAACGCTTTAACCCAATGGCGGCGCAGACCGCCCGGCAGGGGCGTCCCCCGGAGAAAGTGGCGATCGCCACGGGGAAAGTGACCGGTGATGGCCCGGTTGGTTTTTCGGCTTCACTGCTGCCGTTCTTACAGGATCGTGATGCTCAGGCCGTTCAGCGCCAGCGTGTTACCGACCATTTTCCCGGCGCGGATGCTTATTATAGTTATGTTCTGACCCTCTTTGGTCAGGGCTGGGATCAACACCGTTTTCGCTTCAGCGCCCGCGGCGAATTACTACCTGACTGGGGCCAGGAATGCGCAAGTTCACACTAAGTTTACTCACCCTCTCTCTGGGGCTGTCGTTGGTACAGCCGGTCTTCGCGGACACCTCGGCGGAAGAGCAGTTGCTCAACCAGGTGCGTCTTGGCGAAGCCAGCAAACGTGAGGATCTGGTGCAGCAGTCGCTGTATCGGTTAGAACTGATTAACCCCAATAACCCGAAGGTGCTGGCGGCTCGCCTGCGCTACATGCTGCGTCAGGGGGATACCGCGGGTGCGCAGGCGCAGTTGAAAAAACTGGCGCAGGTCGCGCCCAATTCCACGGAGTACAACGCCTCGCGCGCGGAAATTGGTTTGAACACCGATGCCGGGCGTCAGTCGCTACAGCAGGCGCGTTTACTCGCCACCACCGGCCATGTGCCGGAAGCGCTGGCGGAGTATGAAAAAGCGTTTAACGGCCCGCCGCCAGATGGCGACTATGCCGTGGAGTACTGGACTGCGGTGGCGAAACTGCCCGCCCGGCACAACGAAGCGCTCAAACAACTGCAGTCGTTGAACCAGAAAAACCCCGGCAACGTTGGCCTGCAAATGACGCTGGCGAATACGCTCCTGACCGACAACCAGCGCGATGCGGCATTTGCGGTACTCGAACAGATGGCGAAATCGGCGGGCGGTCGCGGACCGGCAGCCGACCTCTGGTTTAAGGCCATTAAAAACCAGCCTGCCAGCCCGTCCAGCGTGCAGGCGCTACAGCGTTACCTGTTAATTTTCACCAGCGGCGAATCGGCGGACAGCGCCCGTGCGCTGCTGGCCGAGCAGCAAAAACAGCTGGCGGATCCGGTGTTCCTTGCGAAGGCGAAAGAGGCCGAAGCGGAAGCGAACAAGCCGCAAACCTGGGAGCTGTACTGGCCGCTGATCCGCAAAGGCGACGCGGCGCTGAAAGCCAATAATCTGGCGCAGGCGGAGAGCTTCTACCAGCAGGCGCGTAAGCTGGATGCCACCGACAGCTATGCGGTACAAGGGCTGGGCGACGTGGCGATAGCCCGTAAAGATACCGCTGCGGCTGAGCGCTATTACCAACAGGCGCTGCGCCTTGACCGTGGCAACAGCGGCGCGGTGCGCGGGCTGGCCAATATCTATCGCGCCGAGTCGCCAGAAAAAGCGACCGCTTTTATTAATGGTCTCTCGGCCAGCCAGCGTCGCAGTATTGATGATATCGAACGCAGCCTGACTAACGACCGGCTTTCACAGCAGGCAGAAGCGCTGGAAAACCGCGGTGAGTGGGCGCAGGCGGCGACGCTTCAGCGTCAGCGCCTGGCGCTGTCGCCGGACGATGTGTGGATCACCTATCGCCTTTCCCGCGACCTGGTGAGCGCGGGGCAACGCGGCGAAGCCGACCGTCTGATGCTCAACCTGGCGCATAAGAAACCGACCGACGCCGATCAGGTTTACGCCTACGGGCTGTATCTCTCCGGCAACGGTCAGGATCAAGCGGCGCTGACGCATCTGGCCGCGCTGCCGTCGTCGCAGTGGACGGACAACATTCGCGAGCTGGATCAGCGTCTGCGCAGCGACCAACTGATTGCCCAGGCGAACCGTCTGCGCGACGATGGACAAGAGGCGCAGGCCATCGCGTTGCTGAAACAGCAGCCGGAGTCTGCACGCATTCATTCAACCCTTGCCGACTGGGCCCAGCAGAGGGGTGACAGCGCCGCAGCGTTGACCGAATACAACGCGGTGCTGGCGAAAGACCCTCATGATGAGGATGCCCACCTGGGGTTAGCGGAGGTCTACGCGGCTGACGGCAACGCATTGGCGGCGCGCCAGCAACTGGCCGAACTGCCGGCAGAAGGTGAGCGTTCGCTCGGTACCCAGCGCCGTATTGCGTTGGTGAGTGCGCAACTGGGCGACACGGGCGCGGCCCAGAAAATGTTGACCGCGCTGGTGCCGCAGGCAAAAGCGCAGCCGCCATCGATGGAAAGCGCGATGGTGCTGCGCGACGCGGCGCGTTATCAGGCGCAGGACGGCAACCCGCAGCAGGCGCTGGAAACCTACAAAGATGCCATGGTGGCGGCGCAGGTTACCCCGACGCGACCGCAGGATAATGACACCTTTACCCGCCTGACGCGTAACGATGAAAAAGATGACTGGCTCAAGCGCGGCGTGCGCAGCGATGCGGCCGACCTATATCGTCAGCAGGATTTGAACGTCACGCTGGAGCATGATTACTGGGGTTCCAGCGGTACGGGCGGTTATTCGGATCTGAAAGCGCACACCACCATGTTACAGGTGGACGCGCCGCTTGCTGACGGGCGAATGTTCTTCCGCTCCGATCTGGTCAATATGGATGCCGGGAGTTTCTCCACCGACAAAAATGGCTACCATAAGGAGCAGTGGGGGACCTGTGATTTAGCCAGTTGTCATGCTTCTGCGCATCAGAGCGATAGTGGCGCCAGCGTGGCCGTGGGCTGGAAAAATGATACCTGGAACGCCGATATCGGTACCACGCCGATTGGCTTTAACGTTGTCGATGTGGTCGGTAGCCTGAGCTACAGCAACGATCTCGGCCCGCTGGGCTACACGCTCAACGCGCACCGTCGACCGATTTCCAGCTCGCTGCTGGCCTTCGGCGGACAGAAAGACAACAGCAGCGGCGCACATCCCGGTACGACCTGGGGTGGCGTGCGCGCTAACGGCGGCGGTCTGAGCCTGAGTTACGATAAAGGTGAGGCCAACGGCGTATGGGCCTCGCTGAGCGGCGATCAGTTGACCGGCAAAAACGTCGCCGACAACTGGCGCGTGCGCTGGATGACCGGCTACTACTACAAGGTTGTCAACGAGAACAACCGTCGGGTAACCGTCGGGCTGAACAACATGATCTGGCACTACCAGAAGGATTTGAGCGGCTATACGTTAGGTCAGGGCGGCTATTACAGCCCGCAGGAGTACGTTTCCTTCGCCGTGCCAGTGAATTGGCGCCAACGCACGGAAAACTGGTCGTGGGAACTGGGGGGATCTGTCTCCTGGTCGCATTCACGTACGAAAACCGAGCCACGTTATCCGCTGATGAATCTGATTCCGTCGCAATGGAAGCAGGACGCGAGCGATGATACCAACGGCGGCGGCAGTAGCCAGGGCTTCGGCTACACGGCGCGGGCCCTCGTCGAACGTCGGGTCACGTCCAACTGGTTTATCGGCGCGGGTGTGGATATTCAGCAGGCCAAAGATTACACCCCAAGCCATGCGCTGTTGTACGTGCGTTACTCCGCCGCCGGATGGCAGGGTGACCTCGACATGCCGCCGCAGCCGCTGGTACCGTACGCTGACTGGTAACCTCATCTATCCTGATATAGGTATTCGTCTTATATAACCCGGCTTGACGCCGGGTTATAATTATCGCGCCAGAGTCCGTTTTGACTTTGCCGCCAGCCTCGTTATTCTCAATGCCTGAGCAATACGTTCGTACCTGTGGAGAGCTCTTTTGCGCGTCAGCCGTTCACTTACTATAAAACAAATGGCTATGGTTGCTGTTGTTACCATGTTGTTTTTGTTCATATTTTGCTTTATTTTGCTGTTCCATTTTGTGCAGCAGGATCGCTATAACACGGCTACGCAATTAGAGAGTATCGCGCGCTCGGTGCGCCAACCCCTTTCCGCAGCCATCCTTAAGGCCGATATCCCGGAAGCAGAGTCCATTCTTGGACGTATTCAGCCGTCAGGTATTGTTAGCCGGGCGGACGTGGTATTGCCAAACCAGTTTCAGGCGCTGCGCATGAGCTTTATCCCGGAACGCCCCGTTCCGGTGAGCATTACCCGTATTTTCGAACTGCCGGTGCAGATATCGCTGCCGCTCTATTCGCTTGAACGGCCGGCAAACCCGCAGCCGCTGGCCTATTTGGTGCTCCAGGCCGACTCCTGGCGTATGTATAAGTTTGTGATGAGCGCGCTGGCAACGATAGTGACCGCTTACTTTCTTCTGGTGTTGATTCTGACCGTTGCCCTGACCTGGTGTATTAACCGGCTTATCGTCAGGCCGCTGCGCAGTATCGCTTATGAGATTCACGACTTACCGGGGGCGGACCGCATCGGGCATCAGCTGACGCTGCCGCGCCTGCACCATGATGATGAAATTGGCACGTTGGTCCGCAGCTATAACCGTAACCAGCAGGCCCTGTTACGCCAGTACGACGAACTGAGCAGCCAATCGACCCGATTCCCGGTTTCTGACCTGCCGAACAAAGCGTTCTTGTTGGGGCTACTGGAGCAAAGTCTGGCGCGCAAAACGCCGGTGGCGCTGCTGGCGATTGCCTGCGAAACCCTGCAGGACACTGCAGGCGTACTGAAAGAGGCGCAGCGCGAAATGTTGCTGCTGACGCTCGCCGAGAAGATTAAACAGGTGATCTCGCCGCGTATGGTGCTGGCGCAGGTCAGCGGCTATGACTTCGCTATTCTGGCTTACGGCGTTAAAGAACCGTGGCACGCCATTACATTAAGTCAGCAAGTACTTACTATCATGAATGAGCGTTTACCGTTGCAGGGGATTCAGCTCCGCCCGAGCGCCAGCATTGGTATCGCCATGTCTAACGATGGTCTGACGGCGGAGCAGCTTTACCGACGTTCACTCTCCGCCGCCTTTACCGCACGCCGTAAGGGCAAAAACCAGATCGAGTTCTTTGACCCTGAACAGATGATCAAGGCGCAGAAACGGCTGACTGAAGAGAGCGATATCCTGACGGCGCTCGATACGCAACAGTTTTCTATCTGGCTTCAGCCGCAGGTGGATACTGCCACCGGCAAGGTGTGTAGCGCCGAGGTGCTGCTGCGCCAGCGTCAGCCGGACGGTAGTTGGGCGTTACCCAACGATTTGATCGATAGTATTGAGTCCTGTGGCCTGATGGTTACCGTTGGCCATTGGGTGCTGGAAGAAGCCTGCCGCCAGCTGGCGGTGTGGCAATCGCGCGGCATTATGCTGCCGCTGTCGGTAAATATCTCCGCGTTGCAGCTGCTACATCACGATATGGTCTCCGACATGCTGGCGTTGCTTAACCGCTACCGCATCGCGCCCGGCACGCTGGTGCTGGAAGTGACCGAAAGCCGCCGTATCGACGACCCGAAAGCCGCGGTGGCGATCCTGCGTCCGCTGCGTAACGCCGGGGTAAGGATTGCGCTGGATGACTTCGGCATGGGCTACGCCGGGCTGCGCCAGTTGCAACATATGAAGTCGGTACCGGTCGACATCCTGAAGATTGATAAAATCTTTATCGACACGCTGCCGGAAGACGCCAGTATGGTATCGGCCATCATCCAGCTGGGGCGTAGCCTCAATCTGAAAATGGTGGCTGAAGGCGTTGAAAATGAAGAACAATATGCCTGGCTGCGTGCGGCGAGTGTGGATGTGTTGCAGGGCTTTCTGTTCGCTCGTGCGGTACCGCCGGAGGTGTTCGAGCAGGATTATCTCGGCCAGGAGAAATCGCTGCTACCGAGTCACTGAACATAGCAATTGTGCGTGTCAGCTCAAAGATTTAACAATTAAATATCAAATCAACGTACAAATATTTCGATTATGTTTCTTGGATGTTATTTTGTGCTCACAGGTGAAAATAAACCCTACTTTTCCTGTGGCTATAGCTTAAGGACATCCTATGAAAACCTCTTTCTTCAAAAGCCTCTATTTCCAGGTGTTAACGGCGATAGTGATCGGCGTGTTGCTCGGTCACTATTACCCGGAATTGGGCGCGCAAATGAAACCGCTCGGCGATGCCTTCGTCAAACTGATTAAAATGATTATCGCGCCGGTTATCTTTTGTACCGTAGTAACAGGGATCGCTGGCATGGAAAGCATGAAAGCGGTTGGCCGCACTGGCGCAGTTGCGTTGCTGTACTTTGAAGTGGTCAGTACTCTCGCCCTGATTATTGGCTTGATCATTGTGAACGTGGTTCAACCCGGCGCCGGGATGAACGTTGACCCGGCAACGCTGGATGCCAAAGCGGTCGCCATGTATGCCGAACAGGCGAAAGATCAAGGGATTATCCCCTTCCTGATGGATATTATTCCGTCGAGCGTCATTGGCGCCTTTGCGAGCGGTAACATCCTGCAGGTGCTGCTGTTTGCGGTGATGTTTGGCTTTGCGCTGCACCGCCTGGGTAACAAGGGCCAGCTGATTTTCAACGTCATTGAAAGCTTCTCGCAGGTCATCTTCGGCATCATCAACATGATCATGCGCCTTGCGCCTATTGGCGCTTTCGGGGCGATGGCCTTCACCATTGGTAAATACGGCGTAGGCACGCTGGTGCAGCTCGGCCAGCTCATCATCTGCTTCTATATCACCTGTATTCTGTTTGTGGTGGTGGTGCTGGGTTCTATCGCCCGCGCGACCGGCTTCAGCATTTTCAAATTTATCCGCTATATCAAAGAAGAACTGCTGATTGTGCTGGGCACCTCCTCATCGGAGTCCGCGCTGCCGCGTATGCTCGATAAAATGGAGAAACTGGGTTGCCGTAAATCGGTGGTGGGGCTGGTTATTCCTACCGGTTATTCATTTAACCTCGACGGCACCTCGATTTACCTGACGATGGCGGCGGTCTTTATCGCCCAGGCGACCAACAGCCATATGGATATTTTCCATCAGGTGACGTTGCTGGTGGTGTTGCTGCTTTCGTCGAAAGGGGCGGCCGGTGTCACCGGGAGCGGCTTTATCGTGCTGGCGGCGACTATCTCTGCGGTGGGTCATTTACCGGTAGCCGGTCTGGCTTTAATTCTGGGTATTGACCGCTTTATGTCCGAAGCGCGCGCGCTGACCAACCTGATTGGTAACGGCGTGGCGACCATCGTGGTCGCGAAACGCGTGAAACAGCTGGACGCTCAGCAGATGGACGACGTGCTCAATAACCGTCCGACTGCGAAAAAACCGCACGAATTATCCTCTTAATCCTCCCACTTACGCCCGTACTCCCTTGCTGGAGTGCGGGCTCCTGCGCATAATTAGGCGGCGTCATGAATGGGCTGTGCTAGCCTATGGCTGTCGTGCATTTTATTTTTCTGAGCCATGTGACGTTTTTGCGATCGTGTGGTCTAACTGACGTATTTACTTCATTATTTTAGGCAATCGCTCTATGGCGGTTGTCTTTGTAACCAGGAACGTTCATCAGGGGTTCACATGCAGGGCACAACAATTCGACTTTTAGCCGGTGGTTTGCTGATGATGGCAGCGGCCAGCTATGTGCAGGCAGAAGCGCTCCAGCCGGACCCGGCCTGGCAACAAGGTACGTTGTCTAATGGCTTCCAGTGGCAGGTGCTTGCCACACCGCAGCGCCCGAGTGACCGTGTAGAAATCCGGCTCTCTATTGATATTGGTTCGCTGAATGAAAGCGCTCAGCAAACCGGCTTTAGCCACCTTATTCCTCGTATTGCACTGACCCAAAGCGGCAGTCTGCCAACCATGCAGGCGCGCTCGATGTGGCAGCAGGGTATTGACCCAAAACGCCCGCAGCCTCCTGCGGTCGTCTCGTATGACTACACCCGCTTTAATCTGAGCCTGCCAAACAACCGCAGCGATCTGCAAAAAGAGGCGCTGAACTGGCTGGCCAGCTCGTTGGGCAAACCAAACATCACCCAGGAAAGCGTGAATTACGCGCTGAGCGTGCAGGATATGGTCGCGACCTGGCCGCAGGATACCAAAGAAGGTTGGTGGCGTTATCGTCTGAAGGGGTCGACGATGCTGGGTCACGACCCGGCTGAACCGCTGAAAATGCCGGTGGATGCGAAGCAGGTCGCCGAGTTCTATCAGAAATGGTACACCCCGGACGCCATGACGCTGATTGTGGTCGGCAACGTCGACAGTCGCGCAACAATTGAACAGATTAGCAAAGCCTTTGGCGAGCTGAAGGGCAAACGTGAAACGCCGGCAGCGCTGCCGACGCTGTCGCCGCTGCGTCCGGAAGCGGTGAGCATTATGACCAACGCGGTCCGCCAGGATCGTTTATCCATCATGTGGGACGCGCCGTGGACGCCAATCCGTGAATCGGCAGCGCTCCTGCGCTACTGGCGCGCCGATCTCTCCCGTGAGGCGCTGTTCTGGCATGTTCAGCAGAAGCTGAGCCGTACCAACACCAAGGATATCGGGCTGGGCTTCGACTGCCGCGTGTTGTACCTGCGCGCGCAGTGCGGCATCAATCTGGACTCACCGGGTGAAAAGCTGGAAAACAACCTGGGGCTGGTGGCGCGTGAGTTGGCTAACGTTCGTGATAATGGCCTGCCGCAGGATGAATTTGATGCGCTGGTGGCGCAGAAAAAGCTGGAACTGCAAAAGCTGTTTGCGACCTACGCGCGCATGGATACCGACGTGCTGATTAGCCAGCGTATGCGTTCGCTGCAAAATCAGGTGGTGGATATCGCGCCGGAGCAGTACCAGAAGCTGCGCCAGAGTTTCCTCGACTCGCTGACGGTGGAGATGCTGAATCAGGATCTGCGTCAGCAGCTTTCGCAGGATATGGCGCTGATTTTACAGCAGCCAACCGGCGAGCCTGAGTTCAATATGAAGGATCTCCAGGATACCTGGGGTAAGATCATGCTGGCGGAGAAGACGGAGTCGGCGGCGGCAGTGGATGAAAGTCATCAGGATGTGACGGATATTCCACCGGCGCAGTAATTTGCCCGGTGCATGCCCCCTCACCCTAACCCTCTCCCCAATGGGGAGAGGGGACCGAGCGTGCAAATGCTGACGTCCGATTTTCTCCCACGCACATTCTGCTTTTCTCCCTCGCCCCTTTGGGGAGAGGGCCGGGGTGAGGGGAAATCTCTTCTCCCAGCCTCCAGACGAAAAAAAACCTCTCCCAGCCGGAAGAGGTTTTTTCATACCCGAAACCTTATGCAGGCATTGCGTCGCGCGGAATAATCGCCCCACGATGCTGAATCACGGTGCTCGCCGTCAGGTGGCCGCGTTTTGCCGCCGCCGCCGCATCGCCGCCGGTCAGGCGCACGGACAGGTAGCCTGCGCTGAACGAGTCACCTGCCGCCGTGGTATCCACCACTTTCTCTTTCGGCAGTTTAACCGCCGGCACGTCTACCAGCGCTTCACCTGCGATGGCTACCAGGCAGGAGTCTGCGCCACGTTTCACCACCACTTCGTTCACGCCAGCGGCCTGAGTACGGGCAATGACTTCTTCAACCGGCTTCTCGCCCCACAGCGCGTCTTCGTCGTCGAGCGTGAGGAAAGCGATATCGGTGCATTGCAGCATCTGCTGGTAAACCTGCTGCGTCTCTTCTTTGCTTGCCCACAGGCGCGGACGGTAGTTGTTGTCAAAGATGACCTTACCGCCGTTCGCGCGACACTGCTTCAGCAGCGCCAGCAGTTTTTCACGGCTGGCCGGGCTTAAAATCGCCAGGCTGATGCCGCTCAGGTAGAGATAGTCAAAGCTCGCCAGCTGTTCGCAGATGGCGGCAGACTGCTCGCTCTCCAGCCAGAATTTAGCGGCAGCTTCGTTACGCCAGTAGTAGAAGGTGCGCTCGCCGGTATCATCGGTTTCGATGTAGTACAGGCCCGGCATGCGGTCGCTCATGCGTTGAATCAGGTCAGTTTTGACGTTCTCTGCCTGCCAGGCGTCCATCATCTGCTGGCTGAATGTGTCGGTACCCAGCGCGGTCACGTAGTTGACGCTGAGTTCTGCAGGGGAGACCTGACGCGCGATATAGACGGACGTATTTAAGGTGTCGCCGCCAAAGCCGCGGTTAACTTGTGCGCCCTTCTCGGACAGTTCAATCATGCATTCGCCAATCACGGCAATTTTTTTGGACATAGTCATCAACCTGATTCGGTAAATTTTTCGTAGTGTGCGCTGTGGCTATTCGATGGTCAACTATATTAAAACAACGTTCCATTATTTTTTTTGAGCTAGCGCGTGTTACGACGTATTTGTCAGCAATACGGAAAAATAAAATGCCCACGATGGACATAAAGTTCTCAATGGCGACGCCGATAACCTAAACACCAGACCCTCAGACCCTCTATTCACAGGAAGCTTAAATGACGTTAAAGCAGGTGAGCCAGCGGGCGAGAGTTCCTGATACGGAGCCAGAAAGCCTACAGCAGCTGCGTTATTGGCAAGAGTGTGAGCGCGTCTATACCTACCAGCCTATCTACACCACGCAAGGCCGCTTGATGGCGATCGAAGTGCTAACGATAGTGACCCATCCCTCTCAACCGCAAAAACGTATTGCCCCGGATCGTTACTTCGCCGCAGTCTCTATCGGTCAGCGGATCCACGTCATCAAAGAACAGGTGGCGATGCTGGCAAAAAAGAAATCATTTTTTGAACAGAATAAGGTGCTGGCGTCGGTTAACGTCGATGCGCCGACGCTGCTGGAAATGCGCCAGGACCGGATACTGAGAACGATGATTGAAACGCTGCCGTGGCTGCGCTTCGAGCTGGTAGAACATATGCCGCTGCCGCAGGACTCTTCGGTCGCCTCGCTGTGTGAATTCGGCCCGCTGTGGCTGGATGATTTTGGCACCGGCATGGCCAACTTCTCGGCGCTAAACGAAGTGCGCTATGACTACATCAAGGTGGCGCGCGATCTGTTCATCATGCTGCGCAAAACCCCGGAAGGCCGCAAGCTGTTCATCCTGCTTCTGGAGCTGATGAACCGCTACTGTGAAGGGGTGATCGTGGAAGGCGTGGAGACGCTGGAAGAGTGGCGTGAAGTGCAGCAGTCGCCAGCACATGCGGCGCAGGGCTATTTTCTTTCTCGTCCAATACCCTTTGCTCATCTTGAAGAGGTGTTTTTGTCCCTTTGAATCAGGCTGTTTCCGGTAATTCCATCTGTCTGGTCTATCTTTAGGACAGGCAAGGGAAGAAGCGAGGAAGCAGAATATGACCAGAGCAGGCAAAATTACCGCCACAGTAGCAGGGACTTTCTTGTTGTTGATCGTCGCACTCATCGTGGTGATAGCGACCTTTGACTGGAACCGACTCAAACCGACCATCAACCAGAAAGTCTCTACAGAACTTAACCGTCCGTTCGCTATCCACGGTGATTTAGGCGTGGTGTGGGAGCGCCAGAAACAGGAAACCGGCTGGCGAAGCTGGGTGCCGTGGCCGCACGTCCATGCGGAAGATATTACGCTCGGCAATCCGCCAGACATCCCCGATAAAACGATGGTCCATCTCCCCCGCGTGGAAGCCACCCTCGCGCCGCTGGCGCTGCTGACCAAAACCGTCTGGCTGCCGTGGGTTAAACTGGTGAAACCCGATGCGCGGCTGATTCGCCTGTCAGAAAAAAACAATAACTGGACCTTTAATCTCGCCGGGGACAAACAGCCGGACTCCAACGCACAGCCCTCCAGTTGGTCTTTCCGCCTCGATAATATTCTCTTCGACCAGGGGCGGATCGCGATTGATGACAAGGTTAGCAAGGCGGATATCGAGATCCTCGTCGATCCGCTGGGCAAGCCGCTGCCGTTTAGTGAGGTGACGGGCACTAAAGGTAAAAACGAAAAATCCAATGTGGAAGATTACGTTTTTGGCCTGAAGGCGAAAGGGCGCTATAACGGCGAACCGCTGAGCGGCACGGGGAAAATTGGCGGCATGCTGGCGCTGCGCGGCGCGGATGCCTCGTTCCCGGTGCAGGCCGATTTCCGCTCCGGTAATACCCGGGTGGCGTTTGCCGGGGTAGTGAATGACCCGATGAAAATGGGCGGCGTCGACCTGCAGCTGAAATTTTCCGGCGATTCGCTGGCGGATCTGTATGACCTGACCGGCGTACTGTTGCCCGATACGCCGCCGTTTGAGACCGACGGTCGGCTGGTGGCGAAAATCGATACGCAGAAGTCTTCGGTCTTTGATTACCGTGGCTTTAACGGACGGATTGGCGACAGTGATATTCACGGCTCGCTCAGCTACACCACCGCTAAGCCGCGTCCGAAGCTGGAGGGCGATCTGGAGTCGCGCCAGCTGCGGCTGGCGGATTTAGGCCCGCTGATTGGCGTTGATTCCGGCAAAGGCGCGGAACAGTCGAAGCGTGCGGAGCAGAAAAAGGGCGAGAAAAGCATTCAGCCCGCCGACAAAGTGCTGCCGTATGACCGCTTTGAAACCGACAAATGGAACGTGATGGATGCCGATGTTCGCTTCAAGGGCCGACGTATTGAGCACGGCGGCAGCCTGCCGATTAGCGATCTCTCCACCCATATTGTGCTGAAGAACGCCGACCTGCGTCTGCAGCCGCTGAAGCTTGGCCTGGCGGGCGGCAGCATCAACGCCAACGTTCATCTGGAAGGGGATAAAAAGCCGATGCAGGGGCGGGCGGATATTCAGGCCCGCCGCCTGAAGCTGAAAGAACTGATGCCGGACGTTGAACTGATGCAGAAAACGCTCGGTGAGATGAACGGCGATGCCGAGCTTCGGGGAGCCGGTAACTCTGTGGCGGCGTTGCTCGGCAACAGCAACGGCAACCTGAAGCTGCTGATGAACGACGGCTTAATCAGCCGCAACTTGATGGAGATCGTCGGGCTGAACGTCGGTAACTACATTGTCGGGCAGATTTTTGGCGACGATGAAGTGCGGGTGAACTGTGCGGCGGCCAATCTCGACATCGTCAACGGCGTGGCGCGCCCGCAGATTTTCGCCTTCGATACCGAAAACGCGCTCATCAGCATTAGCGGAACGGCGAGCTTCGCCTCTGAGCAGCTGGATTTAACCATCGACCCGGAAAGTAAAGGCATACGCATTATTACCCTGCGCTCGCCGCTGTACGTGCGCGGCACCTTTAAGAATCCGCAGGCTGGGGTGAAAGCGGGGCCGCTTATCGCCCGCGGCGCAGTCGCCGCGGCGCTGGCGACGCTGGTCACGCCGGCCGCCGCGCTGCTGGCGCTGATTTCCCCCTCCGAAGGCGAGGCAAACCAGTGCCGAACGATTCTGACCCAGATGAAGAAGTAAGAAGGATCAGGCCGGATAGGGCGCTGTGGCACCGCTATCCGGCAAATCAATTACAGCGACTGATGGCGCGTCTCATGAGTTAACAGCAGCGCAATCAGCGTTAGCGCGGCCATGCAGGCCAGATAGATGCCAACGGCGGCCAGCCCATAGTTCGACTGCAGCCATGTCGCGATATACGGCGCGACCGATGCGCCCAGAATCGACGACACGTTGTAGGAGAAGGAGGCTCCGGTATAACGGACTTCCGTCGGGAACAGCTCCGGCAGCAGCGCTCCCATCGGGCCAAAGGTCAGGCCCATCAGGCTCAGGCCCACCAACAGGTACAGCATAATCAGCGCCGGGTTCCCGGAGCCCAGCAGCGGCTGGAAGAAGAACAGCGCGAAAATAATAATCAGGCTGGTAATGACGATCATGCTTGGGCGGCGACCAAAACGGTCCGCCAGCAGGCCCGCGATTGGCACCATTACGCCAAAGCCAATCACCGCCAGCATCAGCATCCACAGCACTTCGTTACGCGGCAAACCCAGACCGTGTGGCACGGCGGCGGTACTGTAGGTCATCGAGTAGACGGTCATGATGTAGAACAGCGTATAGGTTGCCAGCATGATAAAGGTACCGAGTACCGTCACGCGCACGTGTTTGCTGAGCAGCGTGCCCATCGGCACTTTCACCTGTTTCTTCGCGGCGGCCACTTTGGCGAATACCGGCGTTTCATGCAGCGACACGCGAACGTACAAGCCAATGATCACCAGCACAGCCGAGAAGATAAACGGCACGCGCCAGCCCCAGGTCATGAACTGCTCGTCGGTCAGCAGCCAGGAGAGCAGCAGGAAAGTGCCGTTCGCAAAGAAGAAGCCAATCGGCGCGCCCAGCTGCGGGAACGAGCCGTACAGCGCACGCTTACGCGGCGGGGCGTTCTCGGTCGCCAGCAGCGCCGCGCCGCCCCATTCGCCGCCCAGCCCCAGACCCTGGCCAAAGCGCGCCAGCGCCAGCAGCATCGGCGCCAGAATGCCAATGGATTCGTAACTCGGCAGCAGGCCGATCACCACGGTGGAGATCCCCATGGTAAGCAGTGAAGCTACCAGCGTCACCTTACGGCCAACGCGGTCGCCGAAGTGGCCAAATAGCGCGGAACCGATAGGGCGGGCGACGAAGGCAATGGCGAAGGTTGCCAGCGATTGCAGCGTGGCCGCCGTCGGATCGCCCTGCGGGAAGAAGATGTGCGGGAAGACGATCACCGCCGCGGTGGCGTAAATATAGAAGTCGAAAAACTCAATGGCGGTGCCGATAAGCGAAGCCACGACGACTTTGTTACGCGAGTTAACCGGAGCGGTTGCCTGTTCGTTGTCGAGTGTTGTGCTGGTCATAGTGTTTTCTAATATTTATAGCGAACGAAAGGCCATATTAGACATAGCAAAAGCGACATTTCAATCTGTAACAGGATTGTAAAATGAGGCAAAGAAGGGGAAAAAGTGGATAATTTTTATACCAGGAAATTGGCATCCATGAAATGCTTCACATTTTTTATAACTTGGATGATAAAACTGGTTTTTGGTTAAATAAAAGTTACGGGCTGGATTTATATGCTGAAACGATGGACTGGGCTGAAGTTTTCAGCCCAGCGTCGCGCTTAGCTATGTGTTTTTCCCGGCATGCGCGGGTCGTCTTTGTATTCTGCGGTGGCGATCCACGCGGCGCAGAACAGGGTCAGGCGGGCGAAGAAGTAGAAGAACGCCATCAGGCCAAGCACTGAACCAAACGCCGCGCCGGAAGGCGATTTCACCAGCGTTGGCAGCGTCCAGGTCATGATAATTTTAATCACTTCAAAACCGATGGCGGCAATAAAGGTGCCGCGAATCAATGCCTTCTTACGCGGACGATGGCGAGGCAGACGCCAGAAAATCCAGAAGAACAGCAGGTAGTTGGCGAAGATAGAGATCGCCAGGCCAATCAGTCGCCAGGCGGGTTTCAGCCACTCGATGCTGTCGAGGTACAGCGCGGAGATAATCATCTGCTGGGCGGAACCGGCCACCGAGGTGATGGACAGCGTGACAATCAGCGCAACCAACAGGCCAATCAGCGACACGAAGTCACGCAGGTATTTTACCCAGATGGCCTCCTGGTCCTGCGGCGTGCGTTCCCAGACGTCACGCGACTGCGCGCGAATCGCTTCGCGCAGGTTACCCATCCAGTTCACGCCAGAGTAGAGGGCAATCCCCAGACCCACCAGGCCGACGGTGGTACGCTGCTGGACGGCGGTATTAATGGTGCTTTTTAAGGTCGCGGCCAGCGTCGGGTCGCTGACGTTGTTGAGGATTTTATTGAAAATATCCTGAAGTAGTGTGGGATGTGAGGCGAGGATAAAACCGGCGGCGGCAAACGACACCATCAGGATCGGAATCATCGATAAAAATGAGAAGTAGGTAATCGCCGCACCGAACTGGTTACCCATTCGGTCATTGAAGCGCTCGGCGGCGCGAATCAGGTGGGCGATGACCGGGCGGCGCTGAATCTTCTGCGCCGTGCTGGTGACGGTATCCAGCGCTTTGCTGGCCTTTTGCTGTAGACGTTTGTCGTTGTTTTCCGACGTCATCAGGGGAAATTTCCTTTTTATTGCTTTTACTTAAGTATAGAGGGTTCTGCGGAGTCGGTGCTGTTTGCCCCAACCGGACCCGGTGCCAGATTCAATCGACATAGTCGCGCAGCACCTCGGTTAACCACTCCATCAACACATGCACCCGGCGCGACAGGTTGCGGCGGTGAGGGTAAATCAGCGATACCGGCATCGGTTCCGCCCGATACTGCGGCAGAATTTCCACCAGGGTGCCGTCGCGGAGCGCATCGCGGATGCCAACTCGCGGAACCTGAATGATGCCCAGCCCTGCCAGACAGGCCGCATGGTAGGTTTCGGTACTGTTTACCGTCAGCACTCCGCCTGTTTTCACCCATTGCGTTCCGGTATCCCTTGCCACTTCAAAGCCTTGCGGACGCACGCCGAGGTTTACCGCATAGTGTACCAGCGCATGGCTGCTGAGATCTTCCAGTGATTCCGGATAGCCGAAGCGGGCGAGATACGCCGGGCTGGCGCAGTTGATAATGGTGAGCTTACCGAGCGGGCGTGCAATCAGTCCCGAATCCTTCAGCGTACCGACGCGTACCACGCAGTCAAACCCTTCGCGAATCACATCCACCAGGCGATCGCTGCTGCTGAGTTCCAGTTCGATACCGGGATAGTGTTGCAAAAAGTCGGGCAGGCGGGGAATGACCACGTTCCGGGCGACAGCGACCGGCATATCCACCCGCAATCGACCACTGATGCTGCTGGGATCGTTCTGGAACATGCCGTCCAGCTCATCAAGATTGCTCAGGAGATCTTTAGCACGCTCAAAGTAGACCATCCCGTCCTGCGTCAGCAGCACGCGGCGGGTAGTGCGGTGCAGCAGGCGGCAGCCAAGGTGATTCTCCAGCGCCTGAATCTGTCGCGATACGCTACCTTTAGGAAGGCCCAGCGTGTCGGCCGCACGGGAAAAACTCTCCAGTTCGGCCACGCGGATGAATAGCTGCATTGCGTGAATTTTATCCATCAGAATGACCTATTGTTGTCGTAAGTGAGACAGTGAAGCGTAATTAGCAGTATTTATTGTTCTTTTATCACCTAATAAGCTTGTTCTCAACGTACACACCACCTGAAATGAGGTTTCCTATGAACCAGCGTATTGCGATTGTGACCGGCGGCAGCCGTGGATTGGGAAAAAATGCAGTGCTGAAGCTCGCCGCACAGGGAACGGATATTATTTTTACCTACAACAGCCAACGTGATGCTGCCCTGCAGGTTGTCGCCGAAGTGGAACAAACAGGGGCGAAAGCGGTGGCATTGCAGCTGAACGTCAGCGAAACTGCGAGCTTTACCGCATTTGCCGGGCAGGTGAAAACGCAGCTTAAGCAGGTGTGGGGGCGGGAGACATTTGATTATTTAGTGAACAACGCCGGTATTGGTCTATATGCCCCGTTTGCCGAGACATCGGAAGCGTTGTTCGATGAGCTGATGAACATTCATTTTAAGGGGCCGTTCTTCCTCACCCAGCAGCTTCTGCCATTGATGGCTGACGGTGGGCGCATTCTTAACGTTTCGACCGGGCTGGCGCGCTTTGCACTGCCGGGCTACGCGGCTTACGCGTCCATGAAAGGGGCGATGGAGGTCCTCACTCGCTACCAGGCAAAAGAACTCGGCGCGCGGGGAATCTCCGTCAACAGTATCGCGCCAGGGGCCATTGAAACCGACTTTGGCGGCGGACGCGTGCGCGACAACGAAGAGCTGAATAAATACGTGGCCTCGCAAACCGCGCTAGGCCGTGTCGGCCTGCCGGACGATATCGGCGACGCTATCGCCGCCCTGCTCAGCGACAATCTGCGCTGGATGACCGCGCAGCGTATTGAAGTTTCGGGTGGGATGTTCCTGTAATCGCTACGCACTTTTCATATTGTGCTGAAATAAGTCCGAATTCGGGCTTATTTCATTTTGCGCTTTCTATTTTTCCTTCGGTAATCTACATTTCGCCAAATAATATTTATCATTAGCCCTTCCTCTCAGTTTTTCCTTAATCATGATGTGATGAGTTATGTGAATGCGTAATGGCGCTCTCAGGGTTGTAATTATTCATAATTATGATGTTTAGATCGCCGCTTATCTACGTAAAATGCCCCTGGCCAAACGGCGAGTTCTTATTTCATGCCGCGAGGATTACTCTTCCGGTCATTAAGAACAGTTTATTTTTTTAATGGGGAAACCGTTATGCAGGTAGTCATGTTTGACAGGCAGTCAATATTTATTCATGGAATGAAAATTAGCTTACAGGAACACATTCCAGGAATTGATGTTTGTGCCGTCAACCAGGCCGATGACCTGTGGCGGCAGTTGTTACAGCATCCGGATGCGCTGCTCATTCTGGATGGGGGAATGGACCCCGGATTTTGCCAGTGGTTGTTGCAGGAGAAGTTTCAGCAGTTTCCGGAGTCTAAATGCATCATCATCGTCAATGAATATAACCAGGCCTGGCTCAGCAATATGATGGCATTTAATGTGCAGGCGATTATTCTGCGCGATGCCAGCGTAGAGGTATTTGTACAAACCATCAAAAGCGTGATGCGCGGGTTAATTTGCCTGCCGGGCGACTGGCGGATGGAGTATGAGCAAACGAGACATGGGCTGGATAACTTAAGCCAGCGTCAGCGAGAAATATTAACCCTGCTGGCGAACGGAGAAACCAATAAAGAGATTAGCCGGACGTTGAATATTAGCGCCGGAACGGTGAAAGCCCACCTGGAGTCTTTGTACCGCCGCCTGGATGTGAAGAATCGTACCCAGGCGGCGATGCTGCTTAATCATCGCCAGGATTTACAGCCAGGCGGTCTGGAATAACGCGGCTTCAGCCTGGCGTTGGCGCGCCAGGCTGCTCTGTTGCTCTCCTGCGCGAAGCCACTCGGCCAGCGCGGCGTTAAAATCCTGGCGGTTAATCTCTTGTGTTATCGGTGATAGCTGAACGCCCTCAGGCCCGAGGCTAAAGGCCAGCGACAGCAGCGCGTCAAACTGATGCTGTTCCAGCGGTACGTTGATGCACTGAAGAAGCACCTGCCGATAATATTCCACGTCCCGTTCAAACAGCGCCTCTGCCTGCGGGTGGGTTAACAGCGTATCAAAGCGTTCCCGGTCATGAATAAGATGCCCATAGCCAATCACCCAAAACCCCTCCGCATCGCGGTATTTCTCCAGCGAAAGCCCCTGAAAACGCTTAATAAATGCCAAACCCTGCCGGCTCGGCATGGTGATGCCTGTGCTCATGATGCTCTCTCTCCCGGTAACGCGAGAAGTGTAAAAGAGCGGGGCTCATCCGCCTATTGGCCGAATGACGGTGAATTATCATATTCGTGGTTGAGTAGGCCAAACAGCCAGTCGTTGTGCCACTGCCCGGCGAGGAAATAGCTCTCGCGCAGCTCGCCTTCAAGACGGAATCCGAGTTTTTCCAGGGTGCGGCGCGAGGCCATATTGCCCGCCGTGACCGTCGCGGTGAGCCGACGAATACCGCCGGTGCTAAAGGCATAGTCGCACATCGCACGCAGTGATTCAGTGCCGTAGCCTCTGCCCTGCGACTCAGGGGCGAATAAAAATCCCACTTCCGCACAGTCATGGTCGCGATGAATATAGCCGGTGATACCAAGCGCTGCGTTCTGCCTGTCGCGAACCAGCAAACAGAGCCAGTGCGCATCACCGGGCGACCAGTGAGATAGTCGGGAATCAAAGGCGGCGCGGATCTCGCTTTCACTGCGTTTGTCCGCCACAAAGCGCATCACCTGCGGGTGCTGCTGAAGGGCGAGAAAGAAGGGCCAGTCGCGGTCGACAAGCTGTGTGCAGACTAAACGTTCGGTGGTGAGCGCGATCATAATTTCACATTCTGAGTGGGGGCACAGGACTGTTAATTTGCCTGATTTCGTCTATGGTGTAACGACAAAAATAACAGAAAAATAACATATTAACCCTAAGGCGAAACGGCCTTGCTGTTGGTGAAGGAACGTGAAGATGTCGACGTCGTCGCGTCAGGTTGGTCAGCACTTTGAGCATTGCCTGAGCATTATTCGCCAGGCCTCCATTGAAATACTCACTCTGCTTAAGCTCCGCGTGACGGAGGGTAAAGATCCCCGCTGGTTTCTGGAGCAGTTGGATCAGGCCCGGCTGAATCTCGGCGGCTGGGGCGCCGTCGCCCAACGCCTCGGCATCAACGACAGCCAGCTAAGTGAATTTATGCTGCAACTGCGCCACCTTCAGCAGGGGATCCCCTCGTATGAACACGGGCAAGGGGCGACGGAGAACCAGTTGATTGCGGCGCTGCGCTTTGTCGTAACGCTGGAACAAATCAAACAGCAGCAGCCTCTGCTCATGTTCAACACCGGCTATGCCAGTGACGGCGAACAGCTTCAGGAGCCAGCGCTGCGCCAGCTTCGGGCCGTTGAGCTGACTATCCGCGGCCTGATCGGCGAGGCCTGGCCTGATGAACCGCATTTGCATCATTTTCTGAAGTCGCAGTTCGGGCCGCAAGCGTGCGCCCGTTGGCACTCGCGAAGCCCGTCGGGCGAGATGCTTGACGGCATGACCTTCAGCGAGATGGCGCTGTTGCTTGTCGATAAGAAAACATTCTCCCGCCATTTTACTTCGTTCTTCAACTATGCGACCGCGCTGACGTTTCTGGTTGAGCAGCGCTTAACGCTGCATCTGTTTCTTGATGACATCCGGCGGATGCGAAATTCGGTACTGGCCCATCGGACGTTGGGGGAAATGGAGTGCCTGCTGCTGGACTTATACGCGCAGCAGATTGCCGCGCCGGTTCAGCGCGCCTATGAGCAGGGGCGCACCCGCGTTAATCCCGCCAGCCTGATGGCCGCAGACGGCGCTGAGGTCCAGCAGTTCTGGGAGCGGGCGCATGACTATGCGCGTGCCTACGGTCTGGATGGTCGGCCCATTCCCGACAGCATCGAGCGGCTGTCGCAGAAAACGCGACAGCGTGCCGATACGCGAGAACGCATTATTGCCGCCGTGCTGTGGAGTGCGGTCGGCGTAACCGTGCTGGTGATGGCGCTGGGCGGTATCTGGCTTCTCACCGCGACGCCAGAGGTGGTGCCGTCTGCGGTCTCGCCGATTGAAGAACAGGCGACCGCTGCGGAGGCGCGTGCGACGCCTTCGCCCCGTGAAATTCTGGCTCGGCGCGGGATTCTTTGGGACAGTAATGCGCTGCGTTCGGCGATCGACAGCAATAATATTGAGGTGGCCGAACTCTTTTTACGCGGCGGGATGAACTGGCAACTGGCCTGGACCGATCTGGCGATGTCCGCTGGTCATCAAACGGTGCTCAATCTGCTCTTACGCTACCGCCTGCAGATGGACGAGCCGAAGCCCTGCCGACGGTTTATCAATACCCTTACGCACGAGATGTCACAGGGAGCGCCGCTTAATACGGTGCGGAAATCCTATCTTCAGACCTTCTGCACGACCCCGGCGGTCGTGGCCCGCCAGCGGCAGGCGGTGGATAACGCGCAGCGGCGCAATCAGGCTTCGGGTAATGCGGAAAGTAAAAAATGGCTGCTGATACAGCGATCTATCTATGAGGTGATTCGTTAAGAAGGGTGCGCGACGCGCGATGGGACGGATGGTACACCCCGTAACCTCCACGCATCTCGCGTCACGCAATGCGATTACAGCAGACGATAGTGCGCGTCCGGTTTCAGTTTTGGCGGGATGAGGCTGTCTTTGACCATCTCCCGCAGATCTATCTCTATCGCGTTGCAAATGGCATTGAGCGGCAAGTCGTTATCTTCCGTACCAAAAGGGTCTTCCAGCTCAGTGGCAATCGCGTCGAGGGCCAGCAGCGCGTAGGTGGTGAAAATGGAAAATAGCAGCGTCAAAACGCCAAAGTCGTGAATCAGCAGCAGCGGATACACGGCGCAAAAAATCCCTACCGTACGATGCAGCAGCAGCGAATAGGCATAAGGGATTGGCGTGTTGCTGATGCGCTCGCAGCCGCCCTGAATGGTACTCATCTGATTCAGATAGTGGTTGAAATTGCGGTACACAAAATCATTTGGTCGATGCTGATACAGCCACTGCCCCACGTTTTGCAGCAGCGCGTTGCAGGGCGTAGTAAGGTGCTGGTAGTCCAGCGCCCGGGAAATCGGCACCGGTCCGTGGCGCAGCTTGGCTTTCAGCGTGGTGCAGTAGGTGACGATCAAATCCAGCACCACTTTTTTCTCTTCTGCGCTGGTATTGGTGGTGTTAATAACTTCACGCATTAACGAGCGGCTGACAATCAGCAAATCTCCCCACAGCTTGCGAGCTTCCCAGTAGCGAAGCCACGCCGTGTTATTGCGAAAGCCAAGAAACACCGATATCGAAATAGAGATACCAATAAAGTAGAACGAGCTTTCCTTTGCCATAATGCCGTGCAGGTGCAATAGCGGCAGCACAAACAGATAGGCGATGTTGAGCATGATAAAGAAGCAAAGCTGAGGCGAGATTTTTCGCATGATGGAGCCGCGCCATGAGAATAATTTACGCAGCCAGCTTTGCTCTGGCCTGACGATCATGGTTTACGCCTTTTCTGCTGACAGCGCTAAAAGGGTGTCGTAGACCACCTGCAGGCGTTCGAGATAGTGCGTAAACACCCCGGTTTTATCCTGAACGGGAATGCAGCGATCAAGATTGCCATGCACGTCGATACAGGCTGGCGGGAGCTCAATACGCCCCAACGTCCCGGATTCGACCTCAAACTGGATCTGGATTTCACCAAACATGCATGAGCGGATGATATTAATATTAACACCGCTAAATACGCTGATGCTTAAGCGACCTTTTTCGCTGGGTTGAATTTGGTGATGATACATGCGCTCGGAGGCGGTGATTTTGGTGATAAGCTCCATGGAATAGGTATTCCAGAATTTATCCATTTTATTGAGGTGGTTGAAAATCAGCAGTGATTTTTCTTCCAGAGAGGTAGCGATATTCGTCATCTTTGGTATCCGCAGCGCGCGAAGCGCCCTATCCTGAATGTAATCTATAGCGGCGCGAATGGTTATGTCGTGCGCATGTTTATGTCTATATAGGATGGGTAATCTGGCAATTGCATTAATTAAGTGCGCTAACAAAATAACATATTTCGGATGCGATGGCGTGATTGTAAAACGTCAATAATAAAGTACTTCGTCTATACTTATTATTGGTTATTAATATAATTAATGCGGGTTATTTTCCCTGAGTATCCCATTTTTAATATGAAGAAAGTAAGTTGAACAGATCTGAGGAAAGTCGGTGATTCGCGGTAGAGCTCAAAGGATGAAGTATAAAATCGATAAACGCTCTTCCGCGGATAGTCTGCCTGTGTCGCTTGTCGGGCTATGCCACCTGACGGCGAATCTCTTCCAGTACCTCATTGAGGATAAACTGAACCCGCCATGGCTGATATTCACGCTTGCGGTAGATAGCGACCAGATCCAGCCACCACTCGTATTGTTCGGCAAAGCAAGGGGCTAACACACCGGCCTGAATGTCTGCCTGTACGCTATTTTTAGGCGCAAAGACGATGCCTAAACCATGCCGCGCCAGCTCCAACGCTGACTGGCTGTTATCGCAAACGTAGTGGCCTTTGACACGAAAATCCCGCACTTCCTGGCTGCCCGCAAGGCTAAACCGCCAGATATTAGCATCATCAATCATCATCGAATCCAGCAGGATGCAGGAGTGTTGTTCAAGTTCTTCTGGAGAGTTAAGCGGATGTTCCTTGAGGTATTGTGTGCTGGCATAGGCGCTGACCGCATATTTCGTAATAAAGTTGGCAACCAGTGATTCATTTTTTGGACCCACGCAGGAAAGTAATATATCGCAATCTTCTGGAAAATCGGAACCTTCGTAGAAGGATTTACGTTCAAGGTTAAAGGTTTTTAGACTAAGCGTAATGTTGCCAATATCTTTAATTGTGTTGACCACATTTTTCGCTAAATAGGCGTTAATCATCGTTGGCGAGTAAATGGTGACGCGGCCATTTTTCTCATGCTTATAATCAGAGATGAAATTATTCAGCTGATTTTCCTTCTCCAACAGGTCGTTGACGTAGGGCAGTAACGACTCGCCAAAACGCGTTAACGACAGCTTTCGGGAAGTGCGCTCAAAGATCTTTAAACCAATTTTTGATTCAACATCAGCAAGATACTTGCTTACGTTGGCCTGCGCCATCCCGAGTATAGTGGCGGCATGGCTGACGTTTTCGCTGGCTGCAATCACCGAAATTATTTTTAATTCCTGTGGTTTAATCTGGAGTTTTTTCATCACCTGGCTCTGTATATATAAGTTGATATAGTGCTATATAAATATTGAGATTGCAGCGATATAAATACGACCATTATCATATTTGCTATCAGGATATGATATTAGGTTGGAACCTCAGGAATGTCAATTAAGCGTACGGCGATGTTGCTTCTGTCACTCTCATTTATCGCAAATGCCACGGCAGAGAATTTATCTGTTGGTGCCGGTGTAATATATAATGAGTCGGTTTATCGCGGATATAATGAAAATACCCATGCGGTACCTATTATAAATTACGAAGGCAATTCTTTTTATATTCGTCAGACCACATTAGGCTACGCGTTGTTTAAAGACAAACGTGACGAGGTCAGCCTGACGGCATCATGGCTGCCGCTGACGTTTGACCCGTCGGATAACGACGATCGCGCCATGAAGCAGTTGGACAAGCGTAACAGTACTGCGATGGCCGGTGCGGCATGGTATCACCATGAGAAGTGGGGGAGCCTGAAGCTGTCCGCGGCAGCGGATGTGCTGGATAACAGCAACGGTTGGGTGGGTGAACTGTCCTGGTTCCGCGTGTTGCCGTTAGGAGCTCTGTCTATTACGCCTGCCGTGGGCGTCTATTACTATGATGACAGCTTTAACCGTTACTACTATGGCGTGTCGGGGGCTGAGTCCCGCCGTAGCGGTTTGGCGGCGCGATCGCCCGGGGATAGCTGGATGCCGTACGTGGGGCTGACGTTGAAATACCCGCTGACCCGCAACCTGATGCTGTTGGCCAACGCCAGTTATAGCGTACTGCCGGATGAAATTAAAAACAGCCCGATGGTCGACAGGGATGACAGCTTTACGCTGCTGACCGGGGTAAGCTGGCGGTTCTGATTATCGGCGCTTCCCGATGACGCGTCATAAAAAAAGCCAGACTTTCGTCTGGCTTTTGTCGTTCGGCTCCCGCGTCTTAGCGCATGGTGACAAACTCTTCCGCGGCAGTAGGGTGAATCGCCACGGTATTGTCGAAGTCTTTCTTGGTCGCGCCCATTTTCAGCGCCACGGCAAAGCCTTGCAGAATTTCATCCATGCCGAAGCCGATGCCGTGAATACCGACAATTTTCTCTTCCGGGCCAACGCAGACCAGCTTCATACGGCATGGCTGACGGTGAGAGGTGACGGCGGTGTACATGGCGGTGAAGGAGGATTTATAGACCTTCACAGCATCATCGCCGTACTGCTCACGTGCCTGCGGCTCGGTTAAGCCAACGGTACCGATCGGTGGATGGCTGAAGACCACGGTCGGGATGTTGCTGTAGTCCAGATGCTCGTCTGGCTTGTTGTTAAACAGACGCTCAGACAGACGACGGCCAGCGGCGACCGCGACCGGCGTCAGCTCAACGGCGCCGGTGTTATCACCTACGGCATAAATGCCCGGCACGTTGGTATTCTGGAATTTATCAACGACGATATAGCCTTTATCGTTGGTTTCCACGCCGGTTACCGCGAGGTTGAAGTTATCGGTTGCCGGTTCGCGGCCAATCGCCCAAATCAGGCAGTCGACGGTCTGGCTGCGGCCGTCTTCCAGCTCCAGCGTCAGGCTGCCGTCGGCATTCTTGACCACCGCTTTTGGAATGGCGTTGGTGTGCAACTGCGGGCCTTCGGCGTTCATCACCTCAACCAGCGTCTCGACGATTAACGGGTCGAAACTGCGCAGCGGCGCGTGTTTACGCACGAACAGGTGAGTTTCCGCGCCCAGGCCGTTAATGACGCCCGCCAGCTCAACGGCGATATAGCCTGCGCCCACCACGGCCACGCGCTTCGGCAGCGCCGGAAGTTCGAAGAAACCGTCGGAGTCGATACCGTATTCCACGCCCGGAATGTTCGGATGGCTTGGGCGGCCGCCGGTGGCGATCAGGATATGATCGGCAGTGATCGTCTCGCCGTTCACTTCGATGGTTTTGGCATCGACGAAGCGCGCAAAGCCTTTGATCACATCAACTTTATTCTTACCCAGCACGTTGTCGTAAGAGGTATGGATACGGTCAATGTACGCGGTGCGGCTGGCAACCAGTTTGTCCCAATCAAAGTTATTGATGGTGGTGTCGAAACCGTAGTCCGGGCCATACATATGAATCGCTTCGCGAATCTGCGCGGCATGCCACATCACTTTTTTCGGCACGCAGCCGACGTTAACGCAGGTACCGCCCAGATCTTTGGCTTCAATCAGCGCGCACTTCTGGCCGTACATGGCCGCACGGTTGATTGAGGCGATACCGCCGCTGCCGCCGCCAATGGCGATGTAGTCGTAATGTTTGGTCATGGCCGCTCCTCAAACGTTCAATGTTGAGCGGGTGAGCCTCATGCTCCCCGCCAAAATACTCGCGATTGTATACCTGAAACTGATAGGTTCCACCGATGCCTGCGATTACTCCGGCACGATCCAGTTCACCAGCGTATGACCGATGCCTGTTGGAACCAGCTTGCTGTGCAGCCACGGCAGCACGTTGTTCATTTGTGCTTCCAGCTTCCACGGCGGGTTGATGACGATCATACCGGAGGCGGTCATGCCGCGCTGGTCGCTGTCCGGACGAACCGCCAGCTCAATTTGCAGAATTTTGCGAATGCCGGTCGCTTCGAGGTCGTGGATCATGCGTTTAATTTGCTGACGCAGCACCACCGGGTACCACAGCGCATAGGTGCCGGTAGCAAAACGCTTGTAGCCTTCGCTGATGCCGCTCACTACTGCCTGATAGTCGGTTTTAATTTCGTACGGCGGGTCGATCAGAATCAAGCCGCGGCGGGAGGCTGGCGGCAGCTTCGCCTTGAGCTGCTGGTAGCCGTCGGCGCGTTCTACGCGGGCGCGGTTATCTTTCTGGAATTCAGAACGCAGCAGCGGGAAGTCGCTCGGGTGCAGCTCGGTCATTTGCAGGCTGTCCTGCTCACGCAGCAGTTGGCGGGCAATCAGCGGAGAACCAGGGTAGTAACGCAGTTGGCCGCTGCGGTTGAAGTGCTCAACCACCGAAATATACGGCACCAGCTCTTCAGGCAGATCGTCCTGTTGCCAGATGCGGGCGATGCCTTCCAGGTATTCCCCGGTCTTTTCGGCATGCTCGCCGCTCAGCTGATAGCGGCCTGCGCCAGCGTGGGTGTCCAGATAGAGAAACGGCTTCTCTTTCTCTTTCAGTGATTCAATGATCAGACTCTGAACGGTGTGTTTGAGGACGTCGGCGTGGTTGCCTGCGTGAAAGCTGTGGCGATAACTGAGCATGGATGCGGATATTCCGGGAATTAAACAAGATAACCGATAGTTTACCGCAGATCCGCCGAGATTACCGCTATCACCCGTTAAGAGGATAACCTCCGGCGCTATCATTGAAATTCCCCCAACTATCCCCCATTCTAGATCTATCGCTAAAGCGCCGTTGAGCGCTTCATTTCTTTCTTAGACCAGGACAGCGCATATGACCAATCCATTACTGACCCCTTTCGAACTACCGCCGTTTTCCCGGATTCAGCCCGAACATGTTGTCCCTGCTGTCACTAAAGCACTGAACGACTGTCGCGAGAATGTGGAGCGTGTAGTCGCACAGGGCGCGCCATATAGCTGGGAAAACCTCTGCCAGCCGCTGGCGGAAGTGGACGATGTTCTGGGGCGTATTTTCTCGCCAATTAGCCACTTAAACTCGGTCAAAAACAGCCCGGAACTGCGTGAGGCCTACGAGCAGACGCTGCCGCTGCTGTCGGAATACAGCACCTGGGTTGGCCAGCATGAGGGGCTGTACAAGGCTTACCGCGACCTGCGCGACGGCGACAACTACGCCACCCTGAGCGTAGCGCAGAAAAAAGCGGTCGATAACGCGCTGCGTGATTTCGAACTGTCCGGGATCGGCCTGCCGAAAGAGAAACAGCAGCGCTACGGCGAAATCGCCGCTCGTCTGTCCGAGCTGGGCAACCAGTACAGCAACAACGTGCTCGACGCCACCATGGGCTGGAGCAAGCTGGTGACGGACGAAAGCGAGCTGGCCGGGATGCCGGAAAGCGCGCTGGCGGCAGCGAAGGCCCAGGCCGAAGCCAAAGAGCAGGAAGGTTACCTGCTGACCCTGGATATCCCGAGCTACCTGCCGGTCATGACCTACTGTGACAACCAGGCTCTGCGTGAAGAGCTGTATCGCGCCTACTCCACTCGCGCCTCAGACCAGGGGCCGAACGCCGGTAAGTGGGACAACACCCCGGTGATGGAAGAGATTCTTGCGCTGCGTCACGAGCTGGCACAGCTGCTGGGCTTCGAAAGCTACGCCTTTAAATCACTCGCCACCAAAATGGCGGAAAACCCGCAGCAGGTGCTCGACTTCCTGACCGATCTGGCGAAACGCGCCCGTCCGCAGGGTGAAAAAGAGCTGGCCCAGCTGCGTGCTTTCGCCAAAGCCGAATTTGGCGTTGATGAGCTGCAGCCGTGGGATATCGCTTACTACAGCGAGAAACAAAAACAGCATCTGTACAGCATCAGCGACGAACAGCTGCGCCCGTACTTCCCTGAAAACAAAGCCGTTAATGGCCTGTTTGAAGTAGTAAAACGTATTTACGGTATCACCGCAAAAGAGCGTACCGACGTTGACGTCTGGAACCCGGAAGTGCGTTTCTTCGAGCTGTACGATGAAAGCAACGAACTGCGCGGCAGCTTCTACCTTGACCTGTACGCCCGTGAACACAAACGCGGCGGGGCGTGGATGGATGACTGCGTCGGCCAGATGCGTAAAACCGACGGCACGCTGCAAAAACCGGTTGCCTATCTGACCTGTAACTTTAACCGTCCGGTGAACGGCAAACCGGCGCTGTTCACCCACGACGAAGTGATCACCCTGTTCCACGAATTTGGTCACGGTCTGCACCACATGCTGACCCGCATTGAAACGGCCGGTGTTTCCGGCATCAGCGGGGTGCCATGGGATGCGGTCGAGTTGCCGAGCCAGTTTATGGAAAACTGGTGCTGGGAGCCGGAAGCGCTGGCGTTTATCTCCGGCCACTATGAAACCGGCGAACCGCTGCCGAAGGAACTGCTGGATAAAATGCTGGCGGCGAAAAACTATCAGGCCGCGCTGTTTATCCTGCGCCAGCTGGAGTTCGGCCTGTTCGACTTCCGCCTGCACGCGCAGTACAACCCGCAGCAGGGGGCGAAAGTCCTCGAGACGCTGGCGGAAATTAAGAAACAGGTCGCCGTGGTGCCGGGCCCAACCTGGGGCCGCTTCCCGCACGCCTTCAGCCACATCTTTGCCGGCGGTTATGCAGCGGGTTACTACAGCTATCTGTGGGCCGACGTGCTGGCCGCGGATGCGTTCTCTCGCTTTGAAGAAGAAGGCATCTTCAACCGTGAAACCGGTCAGTCGTTCCTCGATAACATCCTGACCCGTGGCGGTTCCGAAGAGCCAATGGCGCTGTTCAAACGCTTCCGTGGCCGTGAACCGCAGCTCGATGCCATGCTGGCGCATTACGGCATCAAGGGCTGATTGTTCGCGTGAAAATTTGTTTATTGGATGAAACGGGCGCCGGAGACGGCGCCTTATCTGTTCTGGCCGCCCGCTGGGGGCTTGAGCACGATGATGACAACCTGATGGCGCTGGTGATGACGCCGGAGCACCTGGAGCTGCGCAAACGCGACGAGCCGAAGCTCGGCGGCATCTTTGTCGATTTTGTCGGCGGGGCGATGGCGCACCGGCGCAAGTTTGGTGGCGGTCGCGGCGAAGCGGTGGCGAAAGCCGTCGGCATCAAAGGCGATTACCTGCCGGACGTGGTTGATGCCACCGCCGGGCTGGGGCGCGATGCATTTGTACTGGCCTCTGTTGGCTGCCGCGTGCGGATGCTGGAGCGTAATCCGGTGGTTGCCGCGCTGCTCGACGACGGCCTGGCGCGTGGCTATGCCGATGCGGAAATTGGCCCGTGGTTGCAGGAACGTTTACAGCTGATTCACGCCTCAAGCCTGACGGCGTTAACCGATATTACCCCACGCCCACAGGTGGTCTATCTCGACCCGATGTTCCCGCACAAGCAGAAAAGCGCGCTGGTGAAAAAAGAGATGCGCGTGTTTCAGTCGCTGGTGGGGCCGGATCTCGACGCGGATGGCCTGCTTGAACCGGCGCGCCGGTTAGCCACCAAACGCGTGGTGGTGAAGCGGCCGGACTACGCGCCGCCGCTGGCGGACGTGGCAACGCCGAACGCGGTGGTGACCAAAGGACATCGCTTTGATATTTATGCCGGAACGGCGGAGTAATTTCGGGTTAATAGAAATAAAAACGCCTGCTTGCGCAGGCGTTTCACGATGCTCAACGCGAGAGTTATTCTTCTTCGTCGTCGCGCAGCGGAACAATCAGCATATCGACGTGGACTGTGTTGATAAGCTGGCGTGCAGATGACATCAGCTTGCTCCAGAAGTCCTGATGATGACCACAAACCACCAGGTCCATATCGTATTTCTTAATCGCATCAACCAGCACCTGACCCAGGTCGCCGCTACCGCTCAGGGTTTCGGTGATCGGGTAGCCCGCGTTCGTGGACAGTTCAGTCAGTGCGTGATGGGTTTCTTCGGAAATGCGCTTCTGCATATCGCCAAGATTAACGTCGATAAGCCCGGTGTAGAGATCGGAATAGTTTACGTCGACGTGAATCAGCGAAACTTTTGCATTGTAGGGGCGAGCCATTGATACCGCTTTTTCCACCAGAACTTTGCTCTCTGGGGAAAGGTCGACCGCGATCAAAATGTGTTTGTAAGCCATGGTGTTACTCCTTCCATAAAGTTGTCGATGACTGTTGGACCAGACAGCCCATGCGCTGTCCCTTGCCCGCGTCCTGCGTGCGACTTGCGCGGGGTTTGCCCTTAAAGACCTAATTGTAGAAGATATTTCTACCTTATAGCGGCCTTGGGGCGCCGTCAATGCATCCGGTTCGCCAATTAGTTAAACAAATTTTTCCATCTTACGTATTGATAACGATTAACCTTGTGGTAAAAAATTTAACTGATCTCCTACACTATTTAATGAGCCGTTCGGATAAATAAACGTGATCTGAATCGCACTCTTTTACTGAGGTGTTGGTGGGTTATTGGGGAGCGAGATGTCCTGGGGTCTCCGAGGACTGGTCGCCGGGGAGGAGTTATGATCAGCACGATTGCGCTGTTTTGGGCCCTGTGTGTCGTTTGTGTGGTAAATATGGCACGCTACTTCTCATCGTTGCGTGCATTATTGGTTGTACTACGTGGTTGCGATCCCTTGCTTTATCAGTATGTGGACGGCGGTGGTTTCTTTACCTCGCACGGTCAGCCGGGCAAACAAATACGCCTGGTCTGGTATATCTACGGGCAGCGGTATCGCGATCATCATGATGATGAGTTTATTCGCCGCTGTGACCGGGTTCGTCGTCAGTTTATTTTGACCAGTTCCCTGTGTGGCCTGGTGGTGATTAGCTTAATCGCCCTGATGATTTGGCACTGAGTAAAAAAAACGGGCCAGTTTCCTGACCCGTTTTCTGTTTGTGCCAAACGCGCTTAGATAAGCTTCAGAGACAGCCAGTACAGCACGCCGGACAGCAGGATCGACGCTGGCAGCGTGAAGACCCAGGCCATCAGGATATTGGTCACGGTTTTTCGTTGCAGACCGCCGCCGTCAACGACCATGGTCCCCGCAACGGAAGACGACAGGACGTGGGTGGTGGATACCGGCATCCCTGTATAGCTTGCCAGACCTATGGAGACCGCAGAGGTCATCTGCGCTGCCATCCCCTGGGCGTAGGTCATGCCCTTCTTACCGATTTTCTCACCGATGGTGGTCGCCACGCGACGCCAGCCGATCATTGTACCGATACCCAGAGCCAGCGCGACGGCCATGATAATCCAGACAGGCGCGTACTCGATGGTGCTCAGCATGTCGGTTTTCAGTTTCTTCAACAGACGTTGGTCATCGCCGCTGACTTCCGGCATCTTCGCCACTTTATCGGTGGTATCAGAGATGCAGAGCATGATACGACGCAGCTGGCCACGCTGTTCTACGGAGAGGCTGTCATAGCTCTCAACGTTGGTCAGCATCGCTTTAGCGCGATCAAGCGCGTTGATGGTGTTCGCCGGATGGCAGTGAAACTCAACGGCAGCCTCGGCTTCCGGGGTCAGCTTTTCAGCGTTGCTTGCCACTTTCAGCAGCAAATCTGGGCGCTGCTGGAAGAAGGTTTCAACGTTGTTGACCGCATCGCGGGTACGGGTGATTTCGTAGCCGGAAGCGTTCATATTGACTACGAAACCTGCCGGAGCGACGCCAATCAGGACCAGCATGACCAGACCAATGCCTTTCTGACCGTCGTTGGCGCCGTGGGAGAACGCCACGCCAATGGCGGAGAGAATCAGAGCGATACGCGTCCAGAACGGCGGTTTTTTCTTACCGTCTTTCTTTTCACGTTCAGCAGGGGTCAGGTGGATACGGGCGCGTTTTTTAGTACCGCTCCAGTAACGGCGCAGCAGGAAAATCAGACCACCCGCAACAACCAGACCCACGATAGGCGAGATAATCAACGAACCGAAAATGTTAATCACTTTCGGGATGTTGAGCGCCTCAACCACTGAAGTGCCGGTCATCAGCGCATTGGTTAAACCAATACCGATGATCGCGCCGATCAGCGTGTGGGAGCTGGAAGCAGGCAGACCGAAATACCAGGTGCCAAGGTTCCAGATGATGGCCGCCAGCAGCATGGAAAAGACCATGGCGAGGCCGTGCGCGGAGCCCATATTGAGCAGAAGATCCGTCGGCAGCATATGCACAATCGCATAGGCTACGCTCAGACCGCCCAACAGAACGCCGAGGAAGTTAAAGATTGCGGCCATCGCAACAGCAAGCTGTGAGCGCATGGCACGGGTATAAATTACGGTGGCAACAGCGTTTGCCGTATCGTGGAAGCCGTTAATCGCTTCGTAGAACAGAACAAACACCAGCGCCAGAACTAACAACAGCCCGGTATGTAAATCCAGGCCAGCAAACAAATGTAACATAGGACGTTACGCCATTTTGAGGACATGAACGCGCGGCATTATCAGGGACATTGGCGGCGCGGGCAAAGTGAAATCTCGACTTTTTTTGATATTTATCCGTATTCGTTAAATGGTTGAAAATAAATATTTCCCTTGTATCAATCAGATAAGTCGGCTTTGTCGAGATTTCACTGGTATGACATCCATGAAAAATTTACACTTCCCGACAATACCTATGTTGAGGATAGTGCGTGGAAAGGTTTGATGCCATTGTAGTGGGTGCCGGAGCGGCAGGAATGTTTTGTGCAGCCATGGCCGGGCAGGCAGGCCGCCGCGTGTTGCTGTTGGATAACGGTAAAAAACCGGGGCGTAAAATCCTGATGTCCGGCGGCGGCCGTTGTAATTTTACTAACCTTTATGTCGAACCCGCGGCCTATCTCAGCCAAAACCCGCATTTTTGTAAATCTGCCCTCGCGCGTTATACCCAGTGGGACTTTATCGACATGGTCGGCAAGCACGGCATTGCCTGGCATGAAAAGACCCTCGGTCAACTCTTCTGCGATGATTCTGCCGAGCAAATTGTCGCGATGCTGGTGGCGGAATGCGAGAAGGGCAATGTCACGATGCGTCTGCGCAGCGAAATCCTCAACGTCTCTCGTGACGAGCAGGGCTACACCTTACAGCTCAATGGCGATACCGTGGCTGCCGATAAACTGGTGATTGCCAGCGGCGGCCTGTCGATGCCGGGGCTGGGCGCTTCGCCGTTCGGCTATAAAATTGCCGAACAGTTCGGCCTGAAGGTGCTTCCGACTCGCGCCGGGCTGGTGCCGTTTACCCTGCATAAGCCGATGCTGGAGCAGTTTCAGGTATTGTCCGGCGTCTCCGTCCCGTCGGTGATTACCGCTGAAGACGGCACGGTGTTCCGCGAAAGTCTGCTTTTCACCCACCGCGGCCTGTCTGGCCCGGCAGTGCTGCAAATTTCGAGCTATTGGCAGGCGGGCGAATTCGTCACCATCAATCTGCTGCCCGACATCGATCTCGCGGACTTCCTTGATGCGCAGCGCGCCGAGCATCCGAACCAGAGCCTGAAAAATACGCTGGCGATGCAGCTGCCGAAGCGTCTGGTGGAGTGTCTGCAACAGTTGGGCCAGGTTCCCGACGTGACCCTTAAGCAGCTTAATATACGTGAGCAGCAGACGCTGGTTGAGACGCTGACAAACTGGCGCGTTCAGCCGAACGGCACCGAAGGCTACCGTACGGCGGAAGTAACCCTCGGCGGTGTGGATACCAACGAACTCTCTTCGCGCACCATGGAAGCGAAGAAAGCGCCAGGTCTGTATTTTATCGGTGAAGTGATGGATGTTACCGGCTGGCTGGGCGGCTATAACTTCCAGTGGGCGTGGTCGAGCGCCTGGGCTTGTGCGCAGGCGCTGGCGGAGTAAACGTATTAATGCTGCTGGCTAAACAGCTTCAGCAGCATCTCCACCTGTTCGTCGAGCGGGGCTAAATCTCGTTTGACGATCAGATGCAGCGGCGTTGCGCGGCGTACGCCATGATTTAGCGGCAGCGGCTTTAATATTCCCTGCGCCAGTTCCTCCTGGATTCTCTCCTCCGGCAACCAGCCATATCCCACCTGATACAATACGGCATCAATGGCGGCATCAATCGTTGAGAAGGTCCACGCATCGTGCGTCTCCTGGCGGCTGCTATCGCTGTCGGCAATGCGGATCAGCGGCCAGGGGCGCAACTGTTCGTCGCTAAGCGGACCTGGCTGCTGAAACACAGGGTGATCCCGATGTGCGACGGCGACAAAATCGATATTCATCAACCATTCCCCGCGGCCGGTAATATCCTGACGGCGCGTAAGCACCATCACGTCCGCCTCCGCTTGCACGTTATCGGCGTCGTTGGCGTTCTCCAGCACCTCGGTTAGCCGTACCTGCGTTTGCGGGTAGCGCTGCTGAAACTGGCGCAGAATGGCGAACAGTCTCTGACGCGGGAAAATGCTGTCGACCACCAAATCCAGCCGCGTGCGCGTGCCTTCACGTAACGTGGCGGCACGAGTTTCTACCCAGGCAAAGGCTTTGAGCAGCGGCTTCACCTGGCCCAGCAATAGCTCGCCCGCCGGAGTCAGCACCGCGCGGCGACCTTCGGGGACCAGCAAGGCCACGCCCAGCCGCTCCTGCAGCAGCGACAGGTTATAGCTGACCGACGACTGGCTGCGGTGCGTCTCTTCCGCGGCTTTCGCAAAACTGCCCAGTTCGACTACCTTTTCCAGTAGCGCCCACTGTTCAAGGGTGGTTTTGTGCATGATTGATTTAAAAATTAGATGAATTTAATTCAAGCATAGCGTTATTCATTTATTTTTTAAAGCAATAAGATCTCTGCATCGACACAAGGAGATTTGATTATGAGCAACTTTGATAAACATGATTTGAGCGGCTTCGTGGGTAAACATCTGGTCTACACCTATGACAATGGCTGGAACTACGAAATTTATGTGAAAAACGACAACACTCTGGATTACCGTATCCACAGCGGTATCGTGGCGAATCGTTGGGTCAAAGACCAGCAGGCCTACATCGTCCGTGTGGGTGAGAGCGTATATAAAATTTCCTGGACCGAACCGACCGGTACCGATGTCAGCCTGATTGTGAACCTCGGCGACAAACTGTTCCATGGCACCATTTTCTTCCCGCGTTGGGTCATCAACAATCCGGAAAAAACCGTCTGCTTCCAGAACGATCACATCCCGCTGATGAATTCGTATCGTGATGCGGGCCCAGCGTATCCGACTGAGGTGATTGATGAATTCGCTACCATTACCTTCGTTCGCGACTGTGGGGCGAATAACGATAGCGTGATTGATTGTGCTGCCAGTGAATTACCGAAAGATTTCCCGGCGAATTTACGCTAAGTATTAATACTGTCCTGAATATTTTTTATTACACTAATATTCAACGAAGGTTAATTTATTCTGATTATAAATCCTTTGTTGAGTGAACGTTGAATAATGTGAATCAGCGCCCAGGTTACGATGTAACCTGGGCGCTTTTTACATACAAATCATATGAATTAATAGAGGTGTAATCTATTGATTTCGTTTAGTTAGTATTTATTGTGCCTCTCGCCACAAGTTTCTTAATCTTATCCTAAGATAACATTGATACTTTTACCGTCATCGAATGTTGTCGGTTTGAATATCACGTTATCCATTGCTGTTTTTAAACAAAAACAACGCTCGAATAATTGATTGATGAGCCAGCTTCGCTCATTTGCGTAATAGGGTAAGGAACATTCATGAGTGATTTTCTGCCGTTTTCCCGCCCTTCTATGGGTGAGGCGGAGTTCGCAGCACTCAAGGAAGTGCTGCAATCCGGTTGGATCACCACCGGGCCAAAAAACCAGGCGCTGGAAGAGGCGTTCTGCTCGCTAACGGGGAACCGTTTTTCAATCGCCGTCAGCTCGGCAACCGGCGGTATGCACGTCACGCTGATGGCGCTGGGCATCGGTCCCGGCGATGAAGTCATCACCCCTTCTCAAACCTGGGTTTCGACGCTGAATATGATCGTCCTGCTGGGGGCGACCCCGGTGATGATCGATGTCGATCGCGACAACCTGATGGTGACGCCTGAAGTCATTGAAGCCGCTATTACTCCCCGTACGAAAGCCATTATTCCCGTGCACTACGCGGGTGCGCCTGCTGATATTGACGGCATTCGCGCAGTGGCGGAGCGTCACGGCATTCCGGTGATTGAAGACGCGGCGCATGCGGCGGGTACCTACTATAAGGGCCTGCATGTCGGCGCGCAGGGAACGGCGATTTTCTCCTTCCATGCCATCAAAAACATGACCAGCGCCGAGGGTGGGCTGATTGTCACCGACGATGAACAGCTGGCCAACCGCATTCGTAGCCTCAAGTTCCACGGTCTTGGCGTTGATGCCTATGACCGTCAGACCCACGGCCGCGCCCCGCAGGCAGAAGTGATTAGCCCGGGCTTTAAGTACAACCTCGCCGATATCAATGCCGCACTGGCGCTGGTTCAACTGGGCAAATTAGGGCAGGCCAATCAGCGCCGTAGTGATATCGCTCAGCGTTACGTGCAGGAACTGGCGGATACCCCGTTCCAGCCGCTGGCCGTACCGAGCTGGCCGCATCTGCACGCCTGGCATCTGTTTATTATTCGCGTGGACGAACAGCGCTGCGGCATCAGCCGTGATGCGCTAATGGAACAACTCAAAGCACAAGGTATTGGTACCGGGCTGCACTTCCGTGCGGCGCATACGCAGAAATACTACCGCGAGCGTTTCCCTGAACTCTCGCTACCGAATACCGAATGGAACAGCGCACGTATCTGTTCATTACCTCTTTTCCCGGATATGACCGATGACGACACCACCCGTGTCATTACGGCGCTCCATCAGCTAGCAGGCCGTTGATATGTTTGAGTACCCGTTAGTCAAGAAAGTCTCCGTCGTGATACCGGTCTATAACGAGCAGGACAGCCTGCCGGAGCTGATTCGCCGTACCGACGCTGCCTGCGCGACCCTGAATCGTGACTATGAAATTTTGTTGGTCGACGACGGCAGCAGCGACGACTCCGCGCGCATGTTGGTTGAAGCGGCAGAAGCGCCGGAAAGCCACATTGTGGCGGTGCTGTTAAACCGCAACTACGGCCAGCATTCGGCAATTATGGCGGGCTTTAGCCACGTTACCGGCGATCTGATCATCACCCTCGATGCCGACCTGCAAAACCCGCCGGAAGAGATCCCGCGCCTGGTCGAAAAAGCCGACGAAGGCTACGACGTGGTGGGTACTGTGCGGCAGAACCGTCAGGACAGTATCTTCCGTAAAACCGCCTCGAAGATGATTAACCGTCTGATCCAACGGACCACCGGGAAAGCGATGGGCGACTACGGCTGCATGCTGCGCGCCTATCGCCGCCATATTGTCGACGCGATGCTCAACTGCCATGAGCGCAGCACTTTTATTCCTATTCTGGCGAATACCTTCGCCCGCCGCGCCGTGGAGATTCCGGTGCTGCACGCCGAGCGTGAGTTCGGTGACTCGAAATACAGCTTTATGCGCCTGATTAACCTGATGTACGACCTGGTGACCTGCTTGACCACCACGCCGCTGCGTCTGTTAAGCGTGGTCGGCAGCGTGATTGCGGTGCTGGGCTTTGCCTTCTCCATTCTGCTGGTCGTGCTGCGCCTGGTGCTCGGTCCGGAATGGGCGGGGGACGGCGTGTTCATGCTATTCGCCATTCTGTTCATGTTTATCGGCGCCCAGTTTATCGGCATGGGCCTGCTTGGGGAGTATATCGGCCGCATCTACAACGATGTGCGTGCCCGCCCCCGCTACTTTATTCAACGTGTTGTTCGCCAGGAAAATCTGGATTCTGAAGAGGAAAATCGTTAATGAAAGCTGTTGTATTTGCCTATCACGACATGGGTTGCACCGGTATTCAGGCACTGCTGGATGCCGGATACGACATCGAGGCGATCTTCACTCACCCGGACAACGCGGGTGAGAATAACTTCTTCGGCTCTGTTGCCCGTCTGGCGGCTGAGCAGGGTATTACCGTTTACGCGCCGGAAGACGTCAACCACCCGCTGTGGGTGGAGCGCATCCGCGCGATGGCGCCGGAAGTGATTTTCTCCTTCTATTACCGCAACTTGCTCAGCGACGAGATCCTCAATCTGGCGCCGAAAGGGGCGTTCAACCTGCACGGCTCGCTGCTGCCGAAATACCGGGGTCGCGCGCCGCTGAACTGGGTGCTGGTGAACGGTGAGAAAGAGACCGGCGTGACGCTGCACCGTATGACCAACCGCGCGGACGCGGGGGATATTGTGGCCCAGCAGAGCGTAGCGATTGCTGACTCTGACGTGGCGCTGACGTTGCACCGTAAGCTGTGCGCAGCGTCCCAGACGCTGCTTGGCGATGCGCTGGCGAAAATTCGCAGCGGCCAGACCGACGAGCGTGTGCAGGATCATTCGCAGGCGACCTACGTCGGTCGTCGTACCCCGGAAGATGGCCGCCTGGAGTGGGAAAAACCGGCTCAGGCGTTGCATAACCTGGTGCGTGCGGTGAGCGATCCGTGGCCGGGCGCGTTTGGCTATGTCGGCACCAACAAATTTATCGTCTGGAAATCTCGTGTGCGTACTGACATGGAAGCCGCGAAGCCGGGTACCGTTCTGTCCGTCGCGCCGCTGGTGGTTGCCTGCGGTGAAGGCGCGCTGGAAATCGTTACCGGTCAGAGCGCTAACGGCGTTTATATGCAGGGCGCTCAGCTGGCGCCGGCGCTGGGTTTGGTGGCGGGCGCGTTGCTCTCCAGCCGTCCGTTTGTGGCCGTTAAACGCCGTACCCGCGTGCTGATTCTGGGTGTGAACGGCTTTATCGGTAACCACCTGACCGAACGCCTGCTGGCCGATGATAGCTACGAGATTTACGGCCTGGATATCGGCTCTGACGCCATCAGCCGCTTCCTCGACTGCCCGCGCTTCCACTTTGTGGAAGGCGATATCAGCATTCACTCTGAGTGGATCGAATACCACATCAAGAAATGCGACGTGGTGCTGCCGCTGGTGGCGATTGCGACGCCTATCGAGTACACCCGTAACCCGCTGCGCGTGTTCGAGCTGGACTTCGAAGAGAACCTGAAGATCATCCGCGACTGCGTGAAGTACAACAAGCGTATTATCTTCCCGTCCACCTCCGAAGTGTACGGCATGTGTACCGATGCCAACTTTGATGAAGATAACTCTAACCTGGTGGTCGGGCCGATCAACAAACAGCGCTGGATCTACTCGGTCTCCAAACAGCTATTGGACCGCGTGATTTGGGCTTACGGTGACAAAACTGGCCTCAAGTTTACCCTGTTCCGTCCGTTTAACTGGATGGGGCCGCGTCTGGATAACCTCAACGCTGCGCGTATCGGCAGCTCTCGGGCTATCACCCAGTTGATCCTCAACCTGGTGGAAGGTTCGCCGATCAAACTGATTGAAGGCGGCAAACAAAAACGCTGCTTCACCGACATCAGCGACGGTATTGAAGCGCTGTTCCGCATCATTGAGAACAAAGACGGCCGCTGCGATGGGCAGATTATCAACATTGGTAACCCGGACAACGAGGCGAGCATTAAAGAGCTGGCTGAAATGCTGCTCGACTGCTTTGAGCGTCATCCGCTGCGCGACCGCTTCCCGCCGTTTGCCGGCTTCCGTGAAGTGGAAAGTAGCGACTACTACGGTAAAGGTTATCAGGACGTTGAGCATCGTAAGCCGAGCATTCGCAATGCGAAACGCCTCCTCGACTGGCAGCCGACGGTGGAAATGCAGCAGACCGTTGAAGAAACGCTGGACTTCTTCCTGCGCACGGTTGAACTGACGGATGAAAAACCATCATGAAAAAAGTAGGTTTGCGCGTTGATGTCGACACCTTTCGCGGTACTCGCGAAGGGGTGCCAAGGCTGATGGCGGTGCTGAAAAAGCACCGCGTACAGGCCAGTTTTTTCTTCAGCGTCGGGCCGGATAACATGGGGCGCCACCTGTGGCGCCTGGTAAAGCCGAAGTTCTTGTGGAAGATGCTGCGCTCACGCGCGGCATCGCTGTATGGCTGGGACATTCTGCTGGCCGGGACGGCGTGGCCGGGGCGTATTATTGGCGAAGCCAACGCGGAGATTATCCGTAGCGTTGCGCAGACACATGAGGTGGGGCTGCATGCCTGGGATCATCACCGCTGGCAGCAGTGGAGCGGCATGTGGAACGAGCAGCAGCTGATTGACGAAATTGGCCGTGGCCTGTCTGCGCTGGAGACGATTATTGGTCATCCGGTCACCTGCTCGGCGGTGGCGGGCTGGCGCGCTGACCAGCGTGTGGTGAAGGCGAAAGAGTCTTTTGAATTTCTCTACAACAGCGACTGCCGCGGCACGCAACCGTTCATTCCGCAACTCAGTAACGGCGAGAAGGCGACCGTACAGATCCCGGTGACGTTGCCCACCTGGGATGAAGTTGTCGGTAGCGTGGTCAGTGCGGAAGGCTTCAATCGTTGGCTGCTGGAGCGTATTCGCCAGGATACCGGTACGCCGGTGTACACCATTCATGCTGAGGTGGAAGGGGGGGCCTACGCCGAACAGTTTGACTATCTGCTGACCCTTGCGGCACAGCAGGAAATTCGTTTTTGCCCGTTAGGCCAGCTTCTCCCGGATGACTTCCGTCAGTTGCCGGTTGGGAAGGTGGTGCGCGGAGAAATTGCCGGTCGTGAAGGCTGGCTAGGCTGCCAACAACTTTTGAGCTCAGACGTATGAAATCCCTTCGCTATGGTATTTCGTTAGCTGCATTGTTTGTTCTGTACTACCTGGTTCCGCTCAACTTCCGGCTGCTGTGGCAGCCGGACGAAACCCGCTATGCCGAAATCAGCCGCGAAATGCTGGCGACCGGTGATTGGGTGGTGCCGCATTTCCTGGGGCTACGTTATTTCGAAAAGCCGATTGCCGGCTACTGGATTAACAGTATCGGGCAGTGGCTATTTGGTCACAGTAACTTCGCGGTACGCTTTGGCGCGGTGTTTTCTATCACCGTTTCCGCGCTGCTGGTGGTCTGGCTGGCGTGGAAAATCTGGCAGGATCGCAAAGTGGCGCTGCTCTCCGGCGCCATCTTCTTAACCGCGTTCCTGGTCTACGGGATTGGCACCTATGCGGTGCTCGACCCGATGATTACCCTGTGGATGACGCTCGCCATGTGCAGCTTCTGGTTGGCGGCGCAGGCGAAGACCACTGGCGAACGCTTCTGGGGTTACGTGCTGCTGGGCGTGGCCTGCGGTATGGGGGTCATGACCAAAGGCTTCCTCGCCCTGGCGGTGCCGGTGATCGGCGTGCTGCCGTGGGTCATTGCGCAGAAACGCTGGCGGGAAGTGCTGGTCTGGGGTTGGCTGTCGGTACTGGTTTGCGTGCTGACCGTCCTGCCGTGGGGGCTGGCCATCGCCGCGCGGGAAAGCGACTTCTGGCGCTACTTCTTCTGGGTCGAACATATTCAACGTTTTGCTCAGAGCGACGCGCAGCACAAAGCGCCGTTCTGGTACTACCTGCCGTTCCTGGTCGCGGGAAGTCTGCCGTGGCTGGCGTTGCTACCCGGCGCGTTCAAGCGCGGCTGGCAGGAGCGAGAAGGGTTACGCGGCGCATTTTATCTGCTGGGCTGGGTGGTAATGCCGTTCCTGTTCTTCAGTATCGCCAAGGGCAAGCTGCCGACCTATATCCTGCCGTGCTTCGCGCCGCTGGCGATGCTGATGGCGCGCTATGCGGTTGAGGCGGCAAAAGTCGGCTCGAAAGCGCTGCGGGTGAACGGCATCATCAACATTGTCTTCGGCGTTGTGGGCCTGGTGGCGGTCGCGGTGGTCTCACCGTGGGGGCCGATGAAACACCCGGTCTGGATGCAGATTGAGCTGTATAAATGCGTACTGGCGGCAGTGGCCTTCTTCTTCTGGGCGCTGATGGGCTGGATATCGATTAAACCGGGCGCACAGCGTTGGCAGCTTGCCGCGCTCTGTCCGCTGGGGCTGGCGCTGCTGGTGGGGATGGCGATTCCCGATCGCGTGACCAACAGCAAGCAGCCGCAGTTCCTGGTGGATATTGTTAGCGAGTCGCTGGCGCCGAGCCGCTATGTGCTGAGCAACAGCGTCGGCGTAGCCGCCGGGCTGGCCTGGGAGCTGAAGCGTAGCGATGTGATGTTGTACGGCCAGCAGGGAGAGCTGAAGTATGGGCTCTCTTACCCTGACGCGAAAGGCAGCTTCGTCTCTACCGAAGACTTCCCACAGTGGCTGGCGGCACATCGTCAGGAAGGGCCAATCTCGCTGGTGTTATTGCTCTCTCGTGACGTACAGTTAGCCGAACTGCCGCTGCCAAAACCGGATGAGGTATATGCCATGGGCCGCACCGTCTTTATTCAGTACCGTCCGCAATGATCACATGGGCCTGCCTGCTGCTCGCCAGCCTGTTGAGCTGCGGCGGGCAGCTATGTCAGAAACAGGCGACTCGCCCTGCCCGTAAAGGGCTGCGCGGGCGTCATCTGCTAACCTGGCTCGGGCTGGCGCTGGCACTGCTGGGGCTGGGCATGCTGCTGTGGCTGCTGGTGCTCCAGCAGATTCCGGTCAGCGTGGCCTACCCGATGCTGAGCCTGAACTTTGTCTGGGTGACGCTGGCCGCGCGTCTTATCTGGCGCGAGCCGGTGAGCGGCCGCCATTGGGCCGGGGTGGCGCTGATTATCGTCGGCATTGCGTTACTGGGGAGCAGCGCCTGATGGGGCTTATCTGGGCATTGATGAGCGTGGCGCTGGTCAGCGCCGCGCAGTTGACGCTGCGTGCGGCGATGACCACGCTACCGTCGGCGACGCAGCCGCTGGCTTTTTTGCTGCATCTTCTGCATTTTGACACCGGCACGCTGGCGCTGCTGCTGGGGTTGCTGGGCTACGTGGCTTCGATGGCCTGCTGGTTCTTCGCCCTCAAGCGTCTGCCGCTGGCGAAAGCCTACGCGCTGCTGAGCCTGAGCTACATGGTGGTATGGCTTGCGGCGATTCTGCTGCCCGGCTGGCATGAGCCGTTCTCGTGGCGCGGCCTGCTGGGGGTTATTGTGATTATCGCCGGCGTCATTACCATCTTCTGGCCAAACAAACCGACACCTCGCCGGTAGTCCGAATCGGGTAATGCCGTCTTCCCGGCGACAAAATGTGCAATAATGCCATTTCTGTTGCATCTATAAGGGATTATCTATGCCTGCGGCCGACGCCGAGGCGCAGCTTAGCGGCCTGCGCCTCAATTTGCGTATTGTCTCCGTCGTGATCTTCAACTTCGCCAGCTATCTCACCATTGGCCTGCCGCTGGCGGTGCTGCCTGGTTATGTTCATGATGTGATGGGGTTTAGCGCCTTCTGGGCCGGTCTGGTTATCAGCCTGCAATACTTCGCTACCTTGCTGAGTCGTCCTCATGCCGGGCGTTATGCCGACCAGCTAGGGCCGAAGAAAATCGTTGTTTTTGGCCTTTGCGGCTGTTTCCTGAGTGGGCTGAGCTATTTACTGGCGGCGTTTGGCGGCGGCTGGCCGTTGATAAGCCTGGCGCTGCTGTGTCTGGGGCGCGTGATCCTCGGTATCGGGCAGAGCTTTGCAGGTACCGGTTCGACGCTGTGGGGCGTCGGCGTCGTCGGGTCGCCGCATATTGGCCGGGTGATCTCCTGGAATGGTATCGTCACTTACGGCGCGATGGCAATGGGCGCGCCGCTGGGCGTGCTGTGTTACCGCTTTATTGGCCTACAGGGGCTAGCGCTGGCGATTATGGCCGTCGCCGCCGTGGCGATTCTGGCGGCGCTGCCGCGTGAGGAAGTGAAAGCGAAAAAGGGCAAACCGATGTCCTTCCGGGCGGTACTCGGGCGCGTCTGGCCTTACGGTATGGCGCTGGCGCTGGCCTCCGCGGGATTTGGCGTGATCGCCACCTTTATCACCCTGTTCTATGACGCCAAAGGCTGGGATGGCGCGGCCTTCGCGCTCACTCTGTTTAGCTGCGCGTTTGTCGGCACACGGCTGCTGTTCCCGAACGGCATTAACCGCCTTGGTGGACTGAATGTGGCGATGATTTGCTTTGCCGTTGAGGTGGTGGGGCTACTGCTGGTAGGAATTGCGATGACGCCAATGATGGCGAAGATTGGCACTTTCCTGGCGGGCGCGGGCTTTTCGCTGGTGTTCCCGGCGCTGGGCGTGGTGGCGGTAAAAGCCGTGCCGCAGCAAAATCAGGGATCGGCGCTGGCGACCTATACCGTATTTATGGATTTATCGTTGGGCATCACCGGGCCGCTGGCCGGGCTGATGATGGCATGGATGGGCGTGTCGACAATCTATCTGGCGGCGGCGGGGCTGGTGGCGGTGGCGCTGCTGCTCGGCTGGCGGCTAAAAAAACGGCCTCTGGCGTAGTCACGCGAGAGGCCGTGAGATCATCAAGCGAAATTAGTTGATGACCAGCGTATTAATGATTTTCTCAGCATCAGCCTGCGCCTGTTGCTGGTTGTCCGCTGGCAGCGTCACCTGCAGGGTCAGCAGTTTGTTGTCGATTTTGCCCAGTACTACGGAAGAGTAGGCGGTCTGCCCTTTGGCAGAGATGATGCTATCAAGCTGCTGCAGCGTGTGGCCTTTCATCTCGATGGATTTATTGGTCACCACCTGTAGCTGCGGGTCGCGGCTACGCTGTTGTTCTTCCAGACGATTTGCCAGCACGGACAGCTCTTCATTGGTGCTATCGCCAACGATAACAATGATCGCTTTCTGGCCAGTGGCATCCGAGTAGACGTGCATGTTGTTGCTCTGGGTGCCCAGTTTACCGCTCTGGTCGGTCATCCCGGCAGGCAGCGTGAAGCTCAGCTTACCGTCCAGCAGGTTAATCGACTGACCCGCAGCATCGCTGGCGGCTGCCGAACCCTGTGCCGGCGTGCTGGTATCGCTGTTGTCGCAGGCGGCAAGCCCCATCACCAGCAGGCCAATACCAACATATTTCACCAATTTGCGCATTGACTTCTTCCTTTCGCTAAATAGCCATAAACGGCTCATCCGCCTATCTTAACACAACCCGTCAAATGAACCTTTAACCTGGCTGCATTGCCGACAAATCAGATTTATCTGCCAGCCTTTTCAATAGCATATTCAGCAGTACGCCGTACATCGGCAGGAAGAAAATAATGCTAATGAGCACTTTAAAGCAGTAGTCGACGAGGGCGATTTCCACCCAGTGGTCGGCCATAAACGGGTCGGTGCTGCGCCAGAAGGCAATGAAGAAGAACGCCAGCGTATCGCTGATGTTGCCAAACAGCGTGGAAGCCGTCGGCGCAAGCCACCAGCGACGGTTCTGGCGCAGGCGGTTGAACACGTGAACGTCAAGGATCTGCCCCAGCGCATAGGCCATAAAGCTCGCGGCGGCGATACGGGCGACGAACAGGTTAACGTGCGCGAGCGCGCCAAAACCCTGCCATTGGCCCATATAAAACAGCGATGAAATCACGTAGGAGATCATCAGCGCCGGGATCATCACCGCAAAGACAATACGTCGAGCCAGCGGCGCGCCAAAAATGCGCACGGTGAGATCGGTGGCGAGGAAAATAAACGGAAAGCTAAACGCGCCCCAGGTGGTGTGGAAGCCGAAAATCGTTACCGGCAGCTGCACCAGATAGTTGCTGGAGGTGATCACCAGCAGATGGAATAGCGATAGCCAGACCAGCGCATGGCGGCGCTGTATGGAGGTAAAGGGAGTCATATTGTACCTTTTTAGTGGTTGGGGTGAGGGAACCCAATAATCTGCAAACCCATTGCAGGGGCGGAATGATACTGCTTTCGTGCGTCATTGCAATGGTTGTTTTTCGCGCAATCGTTAACCTGGTTGCGTCGTCGCGCCGTCGGCGTAAACTAGGCGCGTTTTTTATGATGACGAGATGATAATGACCGATTTGTTCTCCAGCCCCGATCATACCTTAGACGCGCAAGGGCTGCGCTGCCCGGAGCCGGTAATGATGGTGCGTAAAACCGTACGCACGATGCCGGTGGGTGAAACGTTGCTGATTATCGCCGACGATCCCGCCACCACGCGCGATATTCCCGGCTTTTGCCGCTTTATGGAACATGAGCTGATTGCCCAGCAGACCGCGTCGCTGCCGTATCAGTATTTGCTGCGCAAGAGCCATTAATCGCGAACGGCGGCCTTACCCGGACTGTTTTCAAACCGTGGCCGCCATTTCCCTTCCGCTAGCCCGCCTAACCTTGAACTGCCTCTCAGTTTTATTGTTTACCCTGTAAAGCCTCTGGCCAAATTATTGATGTGAATCGCATAATTTCCCCTCATTTCCCTTCCGGCACCACAAATAACAATGAAAAAATCACTCTTAGCACTGCTGCTTTGTTTAGGTACCTCTACGGCGATGGCTGAACCGGTCAATATCACGATTCTGGGCACTTCCGATCTCCATGGCACCTTCGTCCCCTGGGATTACTCGACGGATACCGAAAATCTGGCGGGCAGCCTGAGCCAGATTGCGACGCAGGTGCGCGAAGTGCGCAGCCAGCAGCCGAACGTCATCCTGGTCGACGCGGGCGACACCATTCAGGGCAACTTTGTCGAAACCTTCAAAAACGACAAAACCAGCCCGATGATCCTCGGGTTTAACGCCCTGGACTATGACATCTGGGTGATGGGCAACCATGAGTTCGACTTTGGCCTGACGTCGCTGTCGACCTCGCTGAACCAGTTTAAAGGCTCGGCGCTGGCCGGCAATATTCTTTGGGACAGCGGCAAACCTTATCTGCCCGCGTATAAAATCATTGAACGTCAGGGGGTGAAGATCGGCATTATCGGTATGGATACGCCGATGACCGCTGAGTTCGCCAAAGGCACCGACCGCGTCAAAGGGCTGAACTTTACCGACCCGGTACAGGCGGTGAAGCAAACCATCCAGCAGATTCAGGGTGAGGTGGATGCCATCGTGCTGGTGGCGCACATGGGGATCGATAACGAGAACCAGCGCCCGGGGACCGGCGTCGGGGATATCGCGCGCGCTAACCCTGAGCTGGCGGCCATCGTCGCCGGGCATATGCACGTGAAGGTCGATAAAGAGGTTATTAACGGCGTCATCGTGACCGAACCGGATAAATACGGCCGCGCGCTGTCGCGTATCGACCTGCAGTTTGAGCAGCACAACGGCAAGTATGTGCTGATCAACAAAGACAGCTACACCTATTCCATCAAAGGCATGGCGTCAGACAAGGCGCTGGAAGATGTCTATCAGCCGTACCACAAAATCCTGCGCGCCAACGCTAATCGGCCGATTGCGCAACTGACTGGCCAGGATCTGGTGCCACCGGATGCGGTGAAAGGCATTCCGCAGGTCCATATTCAGGACACCGGTATTAGCAAGCTGTATCAGGAAGCCAGCCGCCACTATGCGCCGAAGGCGCAGGTGATTGCCCTGCAAATTGATAACGACCGACCCAAACTGAATGTGGGCACCATTACGGCAAAAGATATCGCCTTTAACTATCAGTATGCGGGCGGCGAAATTACCGTGTATCAGCTGACCGGCAAAGAGCTGAAAAAGTACATGGAGTGGTCGGCGGGTTACTTCAATCAGCTGCATGATGGTGACGTCACCTACAGCTTTAACCCGCAGCGCCGGGCGTCTAAATATTCCACCAACGATTTCTTCGACGGCGTGACCTACAAGATTGACCTGCGCCAGCCTGCCGGGCAGCGTATTCGCGATCTGCACATGGCGGATGGTACGCCAGTGACCGACAGCACGCCGATTCGTCTCGGGATGAACAGCTACCGCATGGGTCACCTGACGCAAAAAGGCGGTGTGCTGGAAGGCATGCAGTTCCCGGTACTGTCGGATAGCAAGGCGGAATATGGCGAAGAGGCGGGCACCATCCGCAATCTGACCATCCGCTACCTGACGGAGGTGAAAAAAGGTCACTATCAGGGGCAGGCGGTACAGCGCTGGCAGCTGGTTGGGCTCGAAGGTTACGATCGTGAACGTAAGATCGTCGAAAAGCTGCTGAATGACGGCAAAATCAGCGTGCCGATGAGCGACGATGGACGCTATAGCAACGTGGCGTCGTTCAATGTGAAAGCGCTGCTGTTTAGCGACCCACAGGCGAAGAAGCAAAAGCAGGCGGCCTTGCAGGCAGAGCTTGCGGCGGCAAGCTCACCGGCAGCGAAGAAATTGGTGAGCGACCAGCTGGTGATTCTTGAGGCGATCAACGAGTAAACGTTCAGAGTGCCACCCGGCCTACAGCGGTAGGCCGGGTTGGCTCGCTACTTTCTGCGCAGCAGCCGCAGCGCGTTCAGCGTCACCAGTACGGTTGCGCCGGTATCCGCCAGCACCGCCAGCCACAGCCCGGTCATGCCCAGCAGCGTGGTGACGAGGAAAATCCCCTTCAGCCCCAGCGCAATGGCGATATTTTGCCGCACGTTGGCGTGAGTGGCGCGCGCCAGGCGAATCATCTGCACCAGCCCGGTCAGGCGGTTGTGGGTGAGCGCGGCGTCGGCGGTTTCCAGCGCCACATCGGTGCCGCTGCCCATCGCAATCCCCATTGCCGCCGCCTTCATCGCCGGGGCATCGTTGATGCCATCGCCAACCATCGCCAGCGGGCCCTGCACGTTCAGCGCGGTGACTTCTTTCACCTTATCCGCAGGCAGCAGGTTAGCGCGGTAAGTCATGCCCAGCTCATCGGCAATCGCTTTCGCGGCGCGTGGGTTATCGCCGGTCAGAATCACGCCCTGAATACCCAATTCGCGCAAGCCATCAATCGCTTCGCGAGCCTCTTTGCGTACCGTATCGCGCAGCGCCAGAATGCCCAGCAGCGTGTCGTCGCGGGTGACCAGCACAACGGTATTACCCTCATTTTCTAACTGCTGAATCTGCGCCAGGTGCGCTTCGGCCGGGAATTTGCCTGCGGCGCAGATAACGATGCGCTGACCCTCTACTTCCGCTTCAATGCCCGAGCCCACCAGCGTTCGCTGCGCGGTTGCCTGCGGGATGGCCAAATTCCGCTGTTGCGCCTCACGCACCACCGCCTGTGCCAACGGATGCGTGGAGCCTTGCTCTACGGATGCAGCCTGTGCCAGCAATGCGTCTTCGCTCAGTTCAGCGGTGGCGATAATGGCTGTCACCTGCGGTTTACCGAGGGTCAGCGTGCCGGTTTTATCAAACGCCATCTGGCGAATCAGGCCAAGTTGCTCCAGCGCCGCGCCGCCCTTAATCAGCGCGCCGTGGCGTGCGGCGGTGGCGAGGCCAGAGGTAATCGCCGCCGGGGTGGATATCACCAGCGCGCACGGGCAGCCGATTAGCAGCAGGGTCAGCCCTTTGTAGATCCACTCCTCCCACGAGGCGGAGAACAGCAGCGGCGGCACCAGCGTGACAAGTAGCGCAATCGCCATAATCACCGGGGTATAGATACGGCTGAAGCGGTCGATAAAGCGCTCGATCGGCGCGCGACGCTCTTCCGCCTCTTCAATCAGACGCAGGATGCGGTCAATCGCGCTGTCACCCGGTTTGGAGATGACGCTCAGCTGTACCAGACGGTCGGCGCTGGTGGCGCCAGCCGGAACGCTCTCTCCGGCGCTGCGCTCAACGGGGATCGACTCACCGGTTAATGCGCTTTCGTCAAAGCTGGCGAAGGGGGTGATCAGCTTGCCGTCAGCCGGCAGGCGGCCACCGGCAGCCACTTCAATCACATCGCCGGGCTGCAAATCTTTCTGCGCCACGGTTTCACGCTGGCCATCGCGTACGCGCACGGCGGTGTCCGGCTTCAGCGCCATCAGCGCGCTAACGCCCTGACGAGCGCGGTTTGCCGCCCAACCTTCCAGCCGTTCGCCGATTAAAAACAGCAGCAGCACCATCGCGGCTTCCGCCGTTGCGCCGATAAACAGCGCGCCGATGGCTGCGACGCTCATCAGCGTTTCAATGGCGAACCAACTGCCGCTTTTCATCAGGCGCAGCGCCTGGCGGGCGATAGGGTATAGCCCAACCAGCGTGGTGGCGATAAACGCGAGATTGCCGAAGGGGTGATTGAACTGCTCCAGCCCCCAGCTGATTACCATCATCACGACCAGCGCAATCAGCGGCAGGTTTTCCTTCAGGCGGGATTCCGGAACCTCGGGCTGCGGCTCATCTTCGCTGCGCAGCGTGTAGCCTGCGGCAGTGACCGCTTTTTCCACCTGCGCACGAATATCTTCATCGGCCTCGACCAGCAGTTTTTCGGTGGCAAACAGCACTTTTGCCTGTTTGACTCCGGCAACCTGGCTTGCGGCCGTCTCTACTTTGCGGGCGCAGGCGGCGCAGTCCATGCCGTTGACGACCCAGCTATAGCGTGCTTCAAACGCGCTTTCTGGCGCGGCTTCAGCGGTTGCGAACTGGCTGTCGCAGCAGCAGTCTTCCTGCGGCTGTGGCGCGGGGGCAAGTTTAAATGAGGAGAACTGTGGGGCTTTTTTGCCCTGCGTCTCTGGAGTCGACATTGTATCCTCCGGTTAATGATCGTTGTCTCATTAAGCGCAGCATACACTCTGGAGTCGACTCCAGAGTCAAGCAGGAAATTACATATAAAGCGCGCGAACGATAAAGAAGTGCCCGGCAAAGTAACAGGCGGCGTAGATCGCCGTATCGGCGCGGAAGCGGCGACGATAGTGACTCACCTGCCAGACAATGTTGCCGATAAGCAGCAGCGCCGCGCCGACGAAGCCGGACAGGGCGGTATCGGTTGGCCGCAGGAACCATTGCTCGCCCGCGACCCACACCATCACCAGCGTCATGCCGATAAAGGCCAGCACCGGCAGGCGCATCTCCTCCAGCCGCGTCCAGATAACCGCCACCCACAGCGCGCCAATCACCAGCAGTACAACCGGCAGCGGCCAGAAGAAGGTGAAGGTGAGCTGGCTCGTAAACCAGATGGTATACAGCAGGTGGGAGAGGAAGAATGCTCCCACGGCGTACAGCATGCGCTGGCGCGGTAGCTGGGTTAACGCATCGCCGACCAGCGCGGCGCACAGGCCTGCCAGCACCAGGTAGCTGATGGCGTTAAACATCGGCGCCTGCCAGGCGAGAAACAAGAGTAAAATGAGTGTGATAGGTTTAAACACCCAGCGTTGCCAGGTGGGGCCACGGTAGGCGGCATCGACATAGAGCCAGCCGGAGAAGAATACGGCGATGAACGACCAAAGCATATTAAGTCCCTGTATCTGTTATCATTAATGGGTACTGTGTAGCCAGTCTTGAATGTCCAGTGTAGTAGTGTGGATGACCAGATGACAATGGCTGACCGCGCCCTTTACTATGATTTGCGTAAATTCTTAAGAGAACCTGAAATGAGCAAAATGCCTCTTTTTTTCATCGTGGTGGTGGCCGTCATCGTGGTTGCAGCCTCGTTTCGCTACGTGCAGCAACGACGCGAGAAGATGGACAACGACGCCGCGCCGCTGATGCAAAAGCGAGTGGTGGTGAGCAATAAGCGCGAGAAGGTACTGAATGACCGTCGTTCACGTCAGCAAACGGTAGCGCCCGCGGGCAGCGAGATGCGCTATGACGTGAGTTTTAAGCCGGATCAGGGCGGGCTGGAGGTGAGCTTTCGCGTCGAGGCGGCGCAGTATCATCAGCTGACGGTGGGCGACAAAGGCACGCTGAGCTACAAAGGCTCGCGTTTCGTTGAGTTTAAGGCAGACCAGTAAAACGCGGCCTGGTGCATGACCAGGCCGGCTGTCGTTACTTTTTCTTCAGGCTGGCGCCGATTTTCTTCTGCCACACCAGCAGTTCAAACACGCCAAACAGGAAGATGCGAATTTGTTCTCCGCGCGTCATCTGCGGGCCGTCTTTCGGCAGCGTGGACTTCAGCAACGCCATCTGCATACCGTGCATCAGCACCATGAAGATCAGCGCGACGTTGACGAAAATATTCAGCGGACGCGGGAACGGGTGAAACAGGTTCAATAGCAGAAATGCCCACACGCACAGCATCAACAAACGACCCAGATTAATCAGCATCCTTTTCTCCCTGTACTTCACGTTGGTAGAGACGATAAGCCACCTGACCGGCGATTTTTTCCCGATACAGATCCCAACAGGCGGGTACCGGCGGCAGGCCGTTTTCGACTTCGCTTTCGACGTAGATTAACGCGTCACTAGCCAGCCAGCCATTGCTCTCCAGCAAGTGTAACGTCTCTTCCAGTAATCCTTTACGGAACGGCGGATCGACAAACACAATATCGTGCGGCGTACCGGTCTGGTTGAGGAATGCGAGCGTATTCGTATTTACCACTTTTCCGTGCGTTGCCTTCAGCGTGGCGAGGTTCTTTTGCAACTGCTGGGCAACCTGACGCTCCATCTCAAGCAGCGTGGCGCTACCCGCGTAGCGAGAGAGCGCTTCCAGCCCCAGCGCGCCGCTGCCGGCAAAGCAGTCCAGGCAACGGGCATCGACCATCGACGGCGCCAGCCAGTTGAATAAGGTTTCACGCACCCGGTCGGTGGTGGGGCGCAGTCCCGGACTATCAGGAACAGGGAGTTTACGGCCTCGCCATTGCCCGCCAATAATGCGGATCTGGCCACTGCCGCCGGAAGTTGGTTTTTTCATTTGCTTGCTCTGGTCGCTCTTTCGGCCTGCTATTCTAGCGATCTGCTCAGCCGGGTGAAAGCGGTGAAGCCAGGGAAGTTAAGTGATAGACTAAGCGACTAATTTCATCATTATTTTAGCCTTCGCGTCGATTATGGCGAAGTGGCGCCATCAAAAACAGCGGGGAGTGTGGTTGCAAATGGCAAAAGAAAAAAAACGTGGCTTTTTTTCCTGGCTGGGCTTTGGGCAGAAAGAACAGGAACAGGTTGTTGAATCAGAAGAAAAAATTGAGTCTCAGCCGGTAGAAGAAACGCCTGCTGTCGAGCCGGAAATCATCGCAGAAGAGATCCCGGTCGTTGAAGACGCCCATACGATTGCCGAGAGTGAAGCTTTCGCGGCTGAAGTCGTGGAAGTGACCGAGCAGGTTGCGGAAAGCGAAAAAGCACAGCCGGAAGTGGTTGAGGAAATCGAGCCGGTTGTTGAAGCACAGCCGGAAGCGGTCGAAGAAATCGAGCCGGTTGTTGAAGCACAGCCGGAAGCGGTCGAAGAAATCGAGCCGGTTGTTGAAGCACAGCCGGAAGTGGTCGAAGAAATCGAGCCGGTTGTTGCAGAACAACCGGAAGTGGTCGAGGAGACCCCTTCGGAGCAGGATGAAGCGATTGAACCTGAGCTGACCGACGAAGAGCTGGAAGCGCAGGCGCTGGCGACGCAGTCTGAAGATGAAATCGTCGAAGAAGAGGCGGCGGTGGAAGAGACGCCTGCCGACGACGCTCAGCAGGAACAGGAAAAGCCGACCAAAGAAGGCTTCTTCGCGCGCCTGAAACGCAGCCTGCTGAAAACGAAAGAAAATCTCGGTTCCGGATTTATCAGTCTGTTCCGCGGTAAGAAAATCGACGACGATCTGTTTGAAGAGCTGGAAGAACAGTTGCTGATTGCCGACGTCGGTGTGGAAACCACCCGTAAGATCATCAGCAGCCTGACCGATACCGCCAGCCGTAAACAGCTACGCGACGCGGAAGCGCTGTACGGCCTGCTGAAAGATGAAATGGGTGAAATTCTCGCAAAAGTGGATGAACCGCTTAATATTGAAGGCAAAACGCCATTCGTTATTTTGATGGTCGGCGTTAACGGCGTGGGTAAAACCACGACCATCGGCAAGCTGGCGCGTCAGTTCGAACAGCAGGGTAAAAGCGTGATGCTGGCGGCGGGCGATACCTTCCGTGCGGCGGCGGTTGAGCAGCTGCAGGTTTGGGGCCAGCGCAACAACATTCCGGTGATTGCGCAGCACACCGGCGCAGATTCTGCTTCGGTCATTTTCGATGCTATCCAGGCGGCAAAAGCGCGTAACGTCGATGTACTGATCGCTGATACCGCCGGGCGTTTGCAGAACAAATCGCACCTGATGGAAGAGTTGAAGAAAATTGTCCGCGTGATGAAGAAACTCGACGTTGATGCGCCGCACGAAGTGATGCTGACCATTGACGCCAGCACCGGGCAGAACGCGATCAGCCAGGCCAAACTGTTCCATGAAGCGGTCGGTCTGACCGGCATTACGTTGACTAAACTCGACGGTACCGCCAAAGGCGGGGTGATATTCTCCGTGGCGGATCAGTTCGGCATCCCGATTCGTTATATCGGCGTCGGCGAGCGTATAGAGGACTTACGTCCGTTTAAAGCGGGCGATTTTATTGAGGCACTTTTTGCCCGAGAGGACTAACAATGATTCGCTTTGAACACGTCAGCAAAGCCTATCTCGGCGGGAGACAAGCGCTGCAGGGCGTCACTTTCCACCTGCAGCCGGGCGAGATGGCATTTCTGACCGGCCACTCCGGCGCGGGTAAAAGTACCCTGCTGAAGCTTATCTGTGGGATTGAACGGCCAAGCGCCGGGAAAATCTTCTTCGGCGGCCATGATATCAGCCGCCTGAAGAACCGTGAGGTGCCGTTCCTGCGTCGCCAGATCGGCATGATTTTCCAGGATCACCATCTGCTGATGGACCGTACCGTTTTCGATAATGTGGCGATCCCTCTGATTATTGCCGGCGCGAGCGCGGACGATATCCGCCGCCGCGTGTCGGCGGCGCTGGATAAAGTGGGGCTGCTGGATAAGGCGAAGAACTTCCCGATTCAGCTCTCCGGCGGTGAACAACAACGTGTCGGTATTGCCCGTGCGGTGGTGAACAAGCCTGCGGTACTGCTGGCGGATGAACCAACCGGTAACCTGGATAATGCGCTGTCGGAAGGCATTCTGCGACTGTTCGAAGAGTTTAACCGCGTTGGGGTGACCGTCCTGATGGCGACGCACGATATTGGGCTGATCTCCAGTCGTTCCTATCGCATGCTGACGCTGAGCGACGGCCATCTGCATGGAGGCCTGATGAATGAATAAGCGCGATGCCATCAACCAGATTCGCCAGTTTGGCGGGCGACTGGACAGGATTCGCCAATCCGTCGGTAAAGGCGGCGATAACCGCAACGCGCCGAAACGGCCGAAGCCTGCGACAAAGCCGAATTCACGCAAAACCAACGTGTTCAACGAACAGGTGCGCTATGCGTGGCAGGGAGCGTTACAGGACCTGAAAAGCAAACCGTTCGCCACCTTCCTGACGGTGATGGTGATTGCTATCTCCCTGACGCTGCCGAGCGTCTGCTACATGGTGTACAAGAACGTCAATACGGCGGCGTCACAGTACTACCCGTCGCCGCAGATCACCGTCTATCTGGAAAAAACGCTGGATGACGATGCGGCCGCGAAGGTGGTGGGCCAACTTCAGGCCGAGCAGGGCGTGGATAAGGTGAACTACCTTTCCCGCGATGAGGCGCTGGGTGAATTCCGCAACTGGTCAGGCTTTGGCGGCGCGCTGGATATGCTGGAAGAGAACCCTTTGCCCGCCGTGGCGGTGGTGATTCCGAAAATTGACTTCCAGACCACCGACGCGCTGAACACGCTGCGTGACCGGGTATCCCAGATTCAGGGCGTTAACGAAGTGCGGATGGACGACAGCTGGTTTGCCCGTCTGGCTTCGATTACCGGGCTGGTGGGACGCGTGGCGGCGATGATTGGCGTGCTGATGGTGGCGGCGGTATTCCTCGTCATCGGTAACAGCGTGCGCCTGAGCATTTTTGCCCGTCGCGATACCATCAACGTGCAGAAGCTGATTGGCGCGACCGACGGTTTTATCCTGCGGCCGTTCCTGTACGGCGGAGCGCTGCTGGGCTTTGCCGGCGCGTTTCTGTCGCTGATCCTGTCGGAGATTCTGGTGATGCGTTTGTCATCGGCGGTCACCGAAGTGGCGCGGGTTTTCGGCACCCAGTTTGAACTGAGCGGCCTGTCGTTTGACGAGTGTCTGTTGCTGCTGCTGCTGTGCTCGATGATTGGTTGGGTGGCAGCCTGGCTTGCCACGGTACAACATTTACGTCACTTTACCCCCGACTAAAAAAGTTCTGTTATACTCTTCCCCTGCGACGACTTCCGTTCGCAGGGGATGTGTTTTCAACCCCATCTTTCTGCCCTCGCAACTATCGCGTGTCACATTTTGTGCGTAATTTATTCACACTGTTGCACGGAACTTGTGGATAAACTCACTGTCTGATAAAAGAGCGGATGATATTCTCGTTGCTCATAGAGCCTGGCATGTTTGTTGCCTTCGGGGACAAGCCTCCGCCAGTATGAAGTGAATTGAGAGGATTTGAATGACCAAAGAAATGCAAAATTTAGCGTTAGCCCCTGTTGGTAACCTGGAATCTTATATCCGGGCTGCGAACGCATGGCCGATGTTGACGGCTGATGAAGAAAAGGCGCTTGCTGAACGGCTGCATTACCAGGGCGATCTGGAAGCAGCTAAAACGCTGATCCTGTCTCACCTGCGCTTTGTTGTTCATATTGCTCGTAACTACTCGGGCTATGGCCTGCCGCAGGCGGACCTGATTCAGGAAGGTAACATCGGCCTGATGAAAGCGGTGCGCCGTTTTAACCCGGAAGTGGGCGTTCGTCTGGTCTCCTTTGCGGTGCACTGGATCAAAGCGGAAATCCACGAATACGTACTGCGTAACTGGCGTATCGTTAAAGTGGCGACCACCAAAGCACAGCGTAAGCTGTTCTTCAACCTGCGTAAAACCAAGCAGCGTCTGGGCTGGTTCAATCAGGATGAAGTCGAAATGGTGGCCCGCGAGCTGGGCGTCTCCAGCAAAGACGTGCGTGAGATGGAGTCGCGTATGGCGGCGCAGGACATGGCGTTTGATATGTCTTCGGACGACGAGTCTGAAAGCCACTCCGTTGCTCCGGTGCTCTATCTGCAGGATAAATCGTCCAACTTTGCCGACGGCATCGAAGACGATAACTGGGAAGAGCAGGCGGCCAACAAGCTGACCGACGCGATGCAAGGCCTGGACGAACGTAGCCAGGACATCATCCGCGCCCGCTGGCTGGACGAAGACAACAAGTCCACGCTGCAAGAACTGGCCGACCGTTACGGCGTTTCTGCCGAACGTGTACGTCAGCTTGAAAAGAACGCGATGAAAAAACTGCGTGCGGCGATTGAAGCCTGATAACGACAGTTAACGCGTTACCCTGATAACCCCTGGATGCCTGTCCGGGGGTTTTGTTTTTTTATCCCACCGTCATCACGCTTTCCTCTGTTTATTTCCCTTTTATCGCTGGCGCGAATGAAGTCGATGGCAAAGACTAAATAAGCGCTATGTATTTTTCCGTCTTTTAACGGCAGGGGGTTTACCGTGAGTAACGAGTCACTGAATCATCGGCGTTTACAGGCGACGCCGCGCGGCGTCGGCGTGATGTGCGGTTTCTACGCGGAGCGCGCGGAGAACGCCACGCTGTGGGATATTGAAGGCAATGAATATATTGATTTCGCCGCCGGGATCGCGGTGCTCAACACCGGTCACCGCCACCCGCAGGTGATTGCGGCGGTAGAAAGCCAGCTTCAGGCCTTTACCCATACCGCCTACCAGATTGTCCCCTATGAAAGCTATGTATCATTAGCAGAACGTATCAATGCCGTGGCGCCCATTGCCGGCAATGCCAAAACGGCGTTCTTCAGCACCGGGGCCGAAGCGGTTGAAAACGCGGTGAAGATTGCCCGCGCCTACACCAAACGTCCGGGGCTGATTACCTTTGGCGGTGGCTTCCATGGGCGTACTTTTATGACCATGGCGCTAACCGGCAAAGTGGCACCCTACAAAATCGGCTTCGGCCCGTTCCCGGGGTCGGTTTACCACGCCACGTACCCGAATGCGGCGCATGGCGTCACTGTCGACATGGCGCTCAAAAGCCTGACCCATATTTTTAAAGCCGACATCGCCCCGGATCAGGTGGCGGCGATTATTATCGAGCCGGTACAGGGCGAGGGCGGTTTCAACGTTGCGCCGCCCGAGTTTATGCAGGCGCTGCGTACGCTGTGCGACACCCACGGCATTCTGCTGATTGCGGATGAAGTGCAGACTGGCTTTGCCCGTACCGGCAAGCTATTTGCCATGGAGCACTACAGCGTGAAGCCGGATCTGATGACCATGGCGAAAAGCCTGGCCGGCGGCTTCCCGCTCTCCGGCGTAGTGGGCCGCGCCGAGGTGATGGACGCCCCGGCCCCCGGCGGTCTGGGCGGTACCTATGCGGGTAACCCGCTGGCGATTGCCGCCGCGCATGCGGTGCTGGACGTCATCGAAGAAGAAGCGCTGTGTAACCGCGCCAATCATCTGGGCCAGCATCTGATTGAAGTGCTCAACAGCCTGCGCGACAGTTGCCCGGCGATTGCCGACGTGCGCGGCCTGGGCTCGATGGTGGCGGTGGAGTTTGTCGACCCGCAAACCCGCGAGCCGTCGCCGGAGTTCACCAAATTGGTACAGGAACGCGCGCTGGCGGAAGGGGTGCTACTGCTGAGCTGCGGTGTGTACGGCAACGTGATTCGCTTCCTTTACCCCCTCACGATTCCTGAGAAACAGTTCCAGCAGGCGCTGGAGGTGATCCGTCGGGCTCTCAGTGAATGAATTGACTCCCCCTGATCCCCTAAGCCACTCCGATGAGTGGCTTTTTTTTGTCATTTTTGCGTTACAAATCCGTCAAAATTAACGTTTCAATTCCATAAAAATGGGGTATGTTTTAGCAGAGTATGCTGCAAAAGCACAGGCAGCGTCCCTTAATATTAATATCTTATACTTACCATGCGTCTGATATAAGAATAATGTGCTAAACAACAACATCACAACAATTGCAATAACCATAATAATGGGGAACCTCAGGATGAAAATGAAGGGCAAAGCGTTACTGGCAGGATGTATTGCACTGGCATTCAGCAATATGGCATTAGCAGAAAATATTAAAGTTGCTGTCGTTGGCGCGATGTCTGGCCCGGTTGCGCAGTATGGCGATCAGGAGTTCAGCGGTGCGGCGCAAGCGGTGGCCGATATTAACGCCAAAGGCGGCATCAAGGGCAACAAGCTGGAAATCGTAAAATATGACGATGCCTGCGACCCGAAACAGGCGGTGGCGGTAGCGAACAAAGTGGTCAACGACGGCATTAAGTACGTTATCGGTCACCTGTGCTCCTCTTCAACTCAGCCAGCGTCTGACATCTATGAAGACGAAGGCATTCTGATGATCACCCCGGCGGCGACGGCACCGGAGCTGACCGCGCGCGGCTATAAGCTGATTCTGCGCACCACCGGTCTGGACTCTGACCAGGGCCCGACCGCCGCAAAATACATTCTCGATAAAGTGAAGCCGCAGCGCATCGCTATCGTGCACGACAAGCAGCAGTACGGCGAAGGTCTGGCGCGTGCGGTGCAGGACGGCCTGAAAAAAGGCGGCGCCAACGTGGTCTTCTTTGACGGTATCACCGCCGGCGAGAAAGATTTCTCCACCCTGGTGGCGCGTCTGAAGAAAGAGAATATCGATTTCGTTTACTTCGGCGGCTACCACCCGGAAATGGGGCAGATCCTGCGTCAGGCGCGTGCTGCGGGCCTGAAAACCCAGTTCATGGGGCCGGAAGGGGTAGCGAACGTGTCGCTGTCTAACATCGCGGGTGAATCTGCTGAAGGCCTGCTGGTGACCAAGCCGAAGAACTATGACCAGGTTCCGGCGAACAAACCGATCGTTGACGCAATCAAAGCCAAGAAACAGGATCCGAGCGGTGCGTTCGTGTGGACCACCTACGCGGCGCTGCAGTCTCTGCAGGCGGGTCTGAACCACTCTGACGATCCGGCTGAGATCGCCAAATTCCTCAAGGCAAGCACCGTGGATACCGTAATGGGCCCGCTGTCCTGGGATGAGAAGGGTGACCTGAAAGGCTTCGAATTCGGCATTTTCAACTGGCACGCCAACGGTACGGCGACCGACGCGAAGTAAGTCGCTCTCAATGTAGGTCGGATAAGGCGTACGCCGCCATCCGGCAATGTATGCGGCAGTGCCTGATGGCGCTGCGCTTATCCGGCCTACACCGAGTGGTTCAAACTACCCTCGCACCCAGCCCTGTTCCCTGGATGTAAAGCCCAGCGCTTTGGCAAACGCCGCCATTTCCAGACTCTCTTCCGCGCCCGCTTTGCTGAGCAGCCAACGGCTAACCTGCGGGTTATCGCGCATCACCTCTTCCAGCAGATACTGTCCCACGCCGCGTCGGCGGGTCACTTCACGCACACATAAATCGCGCAGCTCGCCCTGATGTTCACTCAGCGTCACGCGCACGGCGGCCAGCAGGCGCCCGTTAAAGCGGGCGACATACAAACGGTGAGTATCGTCGAGGGCTGATTCGGCGGGAACACGATCCGGCCAGATCTTGCCAAGGCAGATGCGGTCCTGGTCGCTAAAGGTCTCTAAACGAATGATGGTCAGTTTCATGGGCGGTGGGCTCCAGTCGCGAAAATGGCGGTCAGTGTACTCAATTTATTCTGCCGCAGGCTTTCTCTTTTTTGCCCTGGCAGCCAGGTGATTCGTTTTTCGATATTCACATAGGCAGCTTGAAACAGTATGGATCGAAAAATAGACAGAGTTTTAACCTAAAAACCAGCGTTTTATTCGGCTCTTTATGCCGTTATTTTATGCTGTATGGCGGACTTTTTTTTGTTTATCTATGGCAAAAATCAGAATATTATCTTTCCTTAATAGACTGAAAAATAGAGAATTTAGTCTGTTTTTAGCCAAAAAGCTGCGCTAACCCATTAAAGATAATGGCAAAAATAGCGTTGTATATTAAAAGTACAGAATGCTTTTTAACCACTAAATTACAAAATATATACACGCCACGACGTGTAAACACGACATCACGAATGAGGATCCCGAAGTATGAAAAGGAATACAAAAACAGTAATCGCAGGGATGATCGCGCTGGCTATGTCTCACGCGGCTTTTGCTGACGATATCAAGGTTGCGGTTGTCGGGGCGATGTCCGGCCCGGTCGCGCAGTGGGGCGACATGGAGTTCAACGGCGCGCGCCAGGCCATTAAGGATATCAACGCGAAGGGCGGCATTAAGGGCGACAAACTGGTGGGCGTTGAGTACGACGACGCCTGCGACCCGAAACAAGCGGTGGCGGTGGCCAACAAAATCGTCAACGACGGCATTAAATATGTCATCGGCCACCTGTGTTCTTCTTCCACACAGCCTGCTTCCGATATTTATGAAGATGAAGGCATTCTGATGATCTCTCCGGGGGCGACCAACCCGGAACTGACCCAGCGCGGCTATCAGTACATCATGCGTACCGCGGGCCTGGACTCCTCTCAGGGGCCGACGGCGGCAAACTACATCCTCAATAAAGTGAAGCCGCAACGCATCGCCATCATTCATGACAAACAGCAGTACGGCGAAGGCCTGGCGCGCTCCGTGCAGGACGGGCTGAAAAAAGGCGGCGGCAATATCGTCTTCTTCGATGGCATCACCGCCGGTGAAAAAGACTTCTCCGCGCTGATTGCCCGTCTGCAAAAAGAGAATATCGACTTCGTTTACTACGGCGGCTACTACCCGGAAATGGGCCAGATGCTGCGTCAGGCGCGCGCCGTAGGGCTGAAAACGCAGTTTATGGGGCCGGAAGGCGTGGGTAACGCCTCGCTGTCGAACATCGCGGGCGATGCGGCGGAAGGCATGTTGGTTACCATGCCAAAACGCTATGACCAGGATCCGGCAAACAGCGCTATCGTCGATGCCCTGAAAGCGCAGAAGAAAGATCCGAGCGGTCCGTATGTGTGGATCACCTACGCCGCCGTACAGTCTCTGGCAACCGCCATGGAACGTACCGGCAGCGATGATCCTCAGGCGCTGATTAAAGACTTAAAAGCAAACGGCGCGAAAACCGTGATTGGGCCGCTGAGCTGGGACGACAAAGGCGATCTGAAAGGCTTTGAATTTGGCGTCTTCCAGTGGCACGCCGATGGCTCATCCACCGCGGTGAAGTAACCTTCATTTCCCCCTGGCGGGCGTAGATCCGCAGGGGTAGCAAAAGGCTAATTTATGTCAGAGCAGGTTCTCTACTTTGTGCAGCAGATGTTTAACGGCGTAACGCTGGGAAGCACCTATGCACTGATCGCCATCGGTTACACCATGGTGTACGGGATTATCGGCATGATCAACTTCGCCCACGGCGAGGTGTACATGATCGGTAGTTATGTCTCCTTTATGATCATCGCCGCGCTGATGATGATGGGCATCGACACCAGCTGGTTGCTGGTGGCGGCGGGCTTTATCGGGGCGATTGTCATTGCCAGCGCCTACGGCTGGAGCATTGAACGGGTGGCCTATCGCCCGGTGCGAAACTCTAAGCGTCTGATCGCGCTGATCTCCGCTATCGGGATGTCTATCTTCCTGCAAAACTACGTCAGCCTGACCGAGGGTTCGCGCGATATCGCGTTGCCGAGCCTGTTTAACGGTCAGTGGATTGTGGGCAGCAGCGATAACTTCTCCGCCTCTATCACCACCATGCAGCTGGTTATCTGGATTGTGACCTTTATTGCCATGCTGGCGCTGACGCTGTTCATTCGCTACTCCCGTATGGGCCGCGCCTGTCGCGCCTGCGCGGAAGACCTGAAAATGGCCAGCCTGCTTGGCATTAACACTGACCGCGTGATTGCGCTGACCTTCGTGATTGGCGCGGCGATGGCGGCGGTGGCGGGCGTACTGCTCGGCCAGTTCTACGGCGTTATCAACCCGTATATCGGCTTTATGGCCGGGATGAAAGCCTTCACCGCCGCGGTTCTCGGCGGTATCGGCAGTATTCCTGGGGCGATGATCGGTGGGCTGATCCTCGGCATTGCGGAAGCGCTGTCGTCGGCATACCTGAGCACCGAATATAAAGACGTTGTGTCGTTCGCGCTGCTGATCGTGGTACTGCTGGTGATGCCGACCGGTATTCTGGGCCGCCCGGAGGTAGAGAAAGTATGAAACCGATGCAATTTGCGATGGCGCTGCTGTCGGCGGCGATGTTCTTCGTCCTGGCGGGCGTCTTTATGGGCGTGCAGCTGCAGCTCGATGGCACTAAGCTGGTGGTCGGCAGCGCGGCGGATATCCGCTGGCAGTGGATCTTTATTGGCACCGCGGTGGTCTTTTTCTTCCAGCTGCTGCGCCCTCTGTTCCAGAAAGGGCTGAAGAGCGTCTCCGGGCCGAAGTTTATTCTGCCGGCGATTGACGGCTCGACGGTCAAACAAAAGCTGTTCCTGATTGCGCTGCTGGTGATTGCCGTGGCGTGGCCGTTTATGGTCTCGCGCGGTACGGTTGATATCGCAACCCTGACCATGATTTATATTATTCTGGGCTTGGGTCTGAACGTGGTGGTGGGGCTGTCCGGCCTGCTGGTGCTGGGCTACGGCGGCTTTTATGCCATCGGCGCCTACACTTTCGCGCTGCTGAACCACTATTACGGCCTCGGCTTCTGGACCTGTCTGCCAATCGCCGGGCTGGTCTCTGCCGCTGCCGGTTTCCTGTTGGGCTTCCCGGTACTGCGTCTGCGTGGTGACTATCTGGCGATTGTGACCTTAGGCTTCGGCGAAATCGTCCGTATCCTGCTGCTCAACAACACCGAAATCACCGGCGGCCCGAACGGCATCAGCCAGATTCCAAAACCGACCTTCTTTGGCCTGGAGTTCAGCCGCAGCGCGCGCGAAGGCGGCTGGGACACCTTCAGCAACTTCTTTAACGTCAAGTACGACCCGTCCGATCGCGTCATCTTCCTCTACCTGGTGGCGCTGCTGCTGGTGGTGCTGAGCCTGTTCGTGATTAACCGCCTGCTGCGCATGCCGCTGGGCCGCGCGTGGGAAGCGCTGCGTGAAGATGAAATCGCCTGTCGCTCGCTGGGCTTAAGCCCAACCCGCATCAAGCTGACCGCCTTTACTATTAGCGCCGCGTTTGCCGGTTTTGCCGGCACGCTGTTTGCCGCGCGTCAGGGCTTTGTCAGCCCGGAATCCTTCACCTTTGCCGAGTCGGCCTTCGTGCTGGCAATTGTGGTGCTGGGCGGCATGGGTTCGCAGTTTGCCGTTATCCTCGCCGCGATTCTATTGGTTGTGTCGCGCGAGCTGATGCGTGACTTTAACGAATACAGCATGTTGATGCTCGGCGGCCTGATGGTACTGATGATGATCTGGCGTCCGCAGGGCCTTCTGCCGATGACCCGTCCACAGCTGAAACTGAAAAACGGGCAAGCGAAAGAAGGAGAGCAGGCATGAGTCAGCCATTATTATCCGTTAACGGCCTGATGATGCGTTTTGGCGGCCTGCTGGCGGTCAACAACGTGGCGTTGGAGCTGCATCCTCAGGAAATCGTCTCCCTGATTGGCCCGAACGGCGCGGGGAAAACCACGGTCTTTAACTGCCTGACCGGCTTCTACAAGCCCACCGGCGGCACCATTATGCTGCGCGACCAGCACCTGGAAGGGCTGCCGGGCCAGCAAATCGCCCGCATGGGCGTGGTGCGCACCTTCCAGCACGTGCGTCTGTTCCGCGAAATGACGGTGATTGAAAACCTGCTGGTGGCGCAACATCAGCAGCTGAAAACCGGCGTCTTCTCCGGCCTGCTCAAAACCCCGTCGTTCAAGCGCGCGCAAAGCGAAGCGCTGGACCGCGCCGCCACCTGGCTTGAGCGTATCGGCCTGCTGGAGCACGCCAACCGTCAGGCCAGTAACCTGGCCTACGGCGACCAGCGTCGTCTGGAGATTGCCCGCTGTATGGTGACCCAGCCGGAAATCCTGATGCTCGACGAACCGGCTGCTGGCCTCAACCCGAAAGAGACCAAAGAGCTCGACGAGCTGATTGCCGAACTGCGTAATCATCACAACACCACCATTCTGCTGATTGAGCACGATATGAAGCTGGTGATGGGCATTTCCGACCGTATCTACGTGGTGAACCAGGGCACGCCGTTGGCTAACGGCACGCCGGAAGAGATCCGCAACAACCCGGATGTTATCCGCGCGTATCTGGGTGAGGCATAATATGGATAAAGTGATGTTATCGTTCGACAAAGTCAGCGCCCACTACGGCAAAATTCAGGCGCTGCACGAGGTCAGTCTGCACATTAATCAGGGTGAAATCGTGACGCTCATCGGGGCGAACGGCGCGGGGAAAACCACGCTGCTCGGCACGCTGTGCGGCGACCCGCGCGCGACCAGCGGGCGGATTGTCTTTGATGATAAAGACATTACCGACTGGCAGACGGCGAAAATCATGCGTGAAGCGGTGGCGATCGTGCCGGAAGGGCGTCGTGTGTTTTCGCGCATGACGGTGGAAGAGAACCTGGCGATGGGGGGCTTCTTTGCCGAGCGCGATCAGTTCCAGGAGCGCATCAAGTGGGTTTACGAACTGTTCCCGCGCCTGCATGAACGTCGAATTCAACGTGCGGGCACCATGTCCGGCGGCGAACAGCAGATGCTGGCGATTGGCCGCGCGTTGATGAGCCAGCCGCGCCTGTTGCTGCTGGATGAACCTTCTCTGGGGCTGGCGCCGATCATCATCCAGCAGATCTTCGACACCATCGAACAGCTGCGCGAGCAGGGTATGACCATCTTCCTCGTCGAGCAGAACGCCAACCAGGCGCTGAAGCTCGCCGACCGCGGCTACGTGCTGGAAAACGGCCACGTGGTGCTATCCGATACCGGTGATGCGCTGCTGGCGAACGAAGCGGTGCGTAGCGCGTACCTCGGCGGTTAATTCACAGCAACAATGCCGGATGGCGGCGTAAACGCCTTATCCGGCCTACCGTTACTCGTAGGCCGGATAAGATGCGTTCGCATCGCCATCCGGCGTTTCTCTATCCGTGCCACAGCTCCCACTTTCCTTCCTTACCACCGTCACCTCCTTGCCATCCCTTTGTCGCCTTACTATCTTTTTTTTGTAATAAAAAAGTTATTTTTCTGTCATTCGAGCATGTCATGTTACCCCCGCGAACATAAAACGCGTGATATCGCGCATCCCGGCACAAAAAGAGAGATAACCGATGATATCGTTACGACATACAGCTTTAGGATTGGCGTTAAGTCTGGCATTGGCGAGCCAGGCGATGGCAGTGACCACAATTCCGTTCTGGCACTCCATGGAAGGCGAGCTGGGCAAAGAAGTTGACTCCCTGGCGCAGCGTTTTAACGCCGCCAACCCGGACTACAAAATTACCCCGATCTACAAAGGCAACTACGAGCAGAGCCTGAGCGCGGGTATCGCCGCTTTCCGTACCGGCAATGCGCCGGCGATTCTACAGGTGTATGAAGTGGGCACCGCCACCATGATGGCGTCAAAAGCGATTAAGCCGGTGTATCAGGTGTTCAGCGATGCCGGGATCACGTTTGACGAATCTCAGTTTGTGCCGACGGTATCCGGTTACTACACCGATGCCAAAACCGGGCATCTGCTCTCTCAGCCGTTTAACAGCTCTACCCCGGTGCTGTACTACAACAAAGATGCCTTCAAAAAAGCCGGTTTAGACCCGGAACAGCCGCCGAAAACCTGGCAGGACCTGGCTGACTACACCGCGAAGCTGAAAGCCGCCGGTATGAAGTGCGGCTACGCCAGCGGCTGGCAGGGCTGGATCCAGATTGAAAACTTCAGTGCCTGGCACGGTCTGCCGGTCGCCAGCAAAAACAACGGCTTCGACGGTACCGATGCGGTGCTGGAGTTCAACAAGCCGGAGCAGGTTAAACATATCGCGCTGCTTGCCGATCTGAACAAGAAGGGCGACTTCAGCTACTTCGGACGTAAAGACGAATCCACCGAGAAGTTCTACAACGGCGACTGTGCGATCACGACCGCGTCCTCCGGCTCGCTGGCGGATATTCGCCATTACGCCAAATTCAACTACGGCGTCGGCATGATGCCGTACGATGCCGACGTCAAGGGCGCACCGCAGAATGCCATCATCGGCGGGGCGAGCCTGTGGGTGATGCAGGGTAAAGATAAAGAGACCTATACCGGCGTGGCGAAATTCCTCGAGTTCCTGGCGAAGCCGGAAATTGCCGCCGAATGGCACCAGAAAACCGGCTACCTGCCGATCACCACCGCCGCGTACGATTTGACCCGCCAGCAGGGCTTCTACGACAAGAACCCAGGCGCGGATATCGCGACCCGTCAGATGCTGAACAAACCACCGTTGCCGTTCACCAAAGGCCTGCGTCTGGGCAACATGCCGCAGATTCGTACCATCGTGGATGAAGAGCTGGAAAGCGTCTGGACCGGTAAGAAAACGCCTCAGCAGGCGCTGGATTCTGCGGTAGAGCGCGGGAACCAGCTGCTGCGTCGCTTCGAGCAATCGACCAAGTCTTAATTTAACCGCCTTACCCCTCACCCTAACCCTCTCCCCATAGGGGAGAGGGGACCGTTCGGCGCCGTCTGGTAGAGATTGCACCGGGTTGTCTTTTCTCCCTCGCCCCTTTGGGGAGAGGGTCGGGGTGAGGGGAAAACCAACGCAGAGTTTAACTATGTCATCATCCCGTCCGGTGTTTAAATCGCGCTGGCTGCCCTATGCATTGGTCGCCCCGCAGCTGATTATCACCGTTATTTTCTTTATCTGGCCCGCCGGCGAAGCGCTGTGGTACTCGTTGCAAAGCGTCGACCCGTTTGGGCTCTCCAGCCAGTTTGTTGGCCTGGATAACTTCGTCACGCTGTTTCATGACCCTTACTATCTCGACGCCTTCTGGACGACCATTAAGTTCAGCGCCATGGTAACGGTGAGCGGCCTGCTGGTGTCGCTGGTTTTTGCTGCCCTGGTGGATTATGTCGTGCGCGGCAGTCGTCTCTACCAGACGCTGATGCTGCTGCCATACGCCGTTGCCCCCGCCGTTGCCGCGGTACTGTGGATCTTCCTGTTCAACCCAGGACGCGGGCTGATTACCCACGTTCTCGGTGAGTTCGGCTACGACTGGAACCACGCGCAGAATAGCGGCCAGGCGATGTTCCTGGTGGTCTTCGCCTCGGTGTGGAAGCAAATCAGCTACAACTTTCTGTTCTTCTTCGCCGCGCTGCAGTCGATTCCGCGCTCGCTGGTAGAAGCTGCCGCCATCGACGGCGCCGGCCCGATTCGCCGCTTCTTCAAGCTGGCGCTGCCGCTGATTGCGCCGGTGAGTTTCTTCCTGCTGGTGGTGAACTTGGTTTACGCCTTCTTTGATACCTTCCCGGTGATTGATGCCGCGACGGCAGGCGGCCCGGTACAAGCCACCACCACGCTGATTTATAAGATTTACCGTGAAGGGTTCGCCGGGCTGGATCTCTCGGCCTCTGCCGCGCAATCGGTGGTGCTGATGTTCCTCGTCATCATCCTGACCGTGGTGCAGTTCCGCTACGTGGAAAGAAAGGTGCGTTACCAATGATTGAGAACCGTCGCGGGCTGACTATTTTCAGCCACACCATGCTGATCCTGGGGATTATCGTGATTCTCTTCCCGCTGTACGTCGCGTTCACCGCGGCAACGCTGGACGACAAAGCGGTATTTGAAACGCCGATGACGCTGATCCCCGGCGGCCATCTGTTTGAGAACATGAAGGCCATCTGGGTGAACGGCGTTGGGGCCAACAGCGCGCCGTTCTGGTTGATGATGCTTAATAGCTTCATCATGGCCTTCGCCATCACCGTCGGCAAAATTACCGTCTCGATGCTGTCGGCGTTTGCCATTGTCTGGTTTCGCTTCCCGCTGCGTAACCTGTTCTTCTGGATGATTTTTATCACCCTGATGCTGCCGGTCGAAGTGCGTATCTTCCCGACGGTGGAAGTGATTGCCAACCTGAAAATGCTCGACAGCTACGCGGGCCTGACGCTGCCGTTGATGGCCTCGGCCACCGCGACTTTCCTGTTCCGTCAGTTCTTTATGACCTTGCCGGACGAGCTGATTGAAGCCGCGCGCATTGACGGCGCCTCGCCGATGCGTTTTTTCCGCGACATCGTGCTGCCGCTGTCAAAAACCAACCTCGCGGCGCTGTTCGTTATCACCTTTATCTATGGCTGGAACCAGTATCTCTGGCCGCTGTTGATCATCACCGACGTCAATCTCGGCACCGCCGTGGCGGGCATCAAAGGCATGATCGCCATTGGGCAAGGCACCACGCAGTGGAATCAGGTGATGGCGGCAATGCTGCTCACCCTTATCCCTCCGGTCGTTATCGTTTTAGCCATGCAACGGGCGTTTGTGCGTGGTTTAGTGGACAGTGAGAAATAACATGGCAGGACTGAAATTACAGGCAGTAAGCAAAAGCTGGGACGGCAAAACCCAGGTGATTCAACCGCTGACGCTGGACGTGGCGGACGGCGAGTTTATTGTGATGGTCGGCCCGTCGGGCTGCGGTAAGTCGACGCTGTTGCGCATGGTGGCCGGGCTTGAGCGAGTGACCAGCGGCGACATCTGGATCGATCGCAAGCGCGTCACCGAAATGGAGCCGAAGGATCGCGGCATTGCGATGGTGTTCCAGAACTACGCCCTCTACCCGCATATGAGCGTGGAAGAGAATATGGCCTGGGGGCTGAAAATTCGCGGTATGGGGAAAGCGCACATCGCGGAAAAGGTGCGGGAAGCGGCGCGTATTCTTGAGCTGGATGGCCTGCTGAAGCGCCGTCCGCGCGAACTGTCCGGCGGCCAGCGCCAGCGCGTGGCGATGGGGCGCGCGATTGTACGCGACCCGGCGGTGTTCCTGTTTGATGAGCCGCTCTCTAACCTTGATGCCAAGCTGCGCGTGCAGATGCGTCTTGAACTACAGCAACTGCATCGTCGTCTGAAAACAACCTCGCTTTACGTCACTCACGACCAGGTGGAGGCGATGACCCTTGCCCAGCGGGTGATGGTGATGAACAAAGGCATTGCCGAACAAATCGGCACGCCGGTGGAAGTGTATGAGAAACCGGCCAGCCGTTTTGTGGCGAGCTTTATCGGCAGCCCGGCAATGAACCTGCTGGACGGGCAACTGGATGCGTCCGGCACGCGCTTTGTGTTGCCCAATGGAATGCAGCTCCCGATTCCGGCAGGGCGTCGTGAATATGCCGGACGTCGCATGACGCTGGGTATCCGCCCGGAACATATTGCGTTAAGCTCGCAGGCGGAAGGCGGCGTGCCGATGGTCATCGACACGCTGGAAATTTTAGGTGCAGATAACCTGGCGCACGGGCGCTTTGGCGAATTGAAAATGGTGGTTCGTCTGCCGCACCAGCAGCGCCCGAATGCAGGCACTACACTGTGGCTACATCTGCCGGATGAACATCTGCACCTCTTTGACGGTGAAACAGGAATGCGAGTATGAGCAACTGGCCCTATCCTCATATCGTCGCCCATCGCGGCGGCGGCAAATTAGCGCCGGAAAATACGCTGGCGGCGATCGACGTGGGTGCGCGCTATGGGCATACCATGATTGAGTTTGACGCCAAGCTGTCGAAAGACGGGCAGATCTTTCTGCTGCATGACGATAACCTTGAACGCACCAGCAACGGCTGGGGCGTGGCAGGCGATCTGAACTGGCAGGATCTGCTGCGTGTGGACGCGGGCAGCTGGTTTGCCAGCAGCTTTAAGGGTGAACCGCTGCCGCTGCTGTCGCAGGTGGCGGAACGCTGCCGTCAGCACGGCATGATGGCGAATATTGAGATTAAACCCACCACAGGCACCGGCCCGCTGACCGGCAAAGTCGTGGCGCTGGCCGCCCGCGAGCTGTGGGCCGACATGACGCCGCCACTGCTATCGTCGTTTGAAATCGATGCGCTGGAAGCGGCGCAGCTTGCCGCACCAGAGCTGCCGCGCGGCCTGCTGCTCGACGAGTGGCGCGACGACTGGCGTGAGCTGACCACGCGACTGGGCTGCGTTTCCATTCACCTTAACCATCGTTTACTCGATGAGGCGCGCGTGGATGCGCTGCGCGAGGCCGGGTTAAAGATTCTGGTTTATACGGTCAATAACCCCCAGCGCGCGCGGGAGCTGCTGCGCTGGGGCGTGAACTGCATCTGTACCGATGCGATTGACGTCATTGGCCCGGATTTCCAGCCTTAATACTGCTTCAGCATGCCGCCGTTGTTGTTGGGCAGCGGCTGCTGATTCGGGGTGAGTGTACCTGGCTGGGCCTGTTGTACCCGCTGCTGGTTGGCCTTGAGCTGGTTTTGCAGATGCAGCTGTTGCTGCTGCGTCTGCACCTGCCGCTGTTGATTCAGCATCCCTTTCTGCTGCTGTTGTTGGTTCAACATTCGCGACTGCATGCGCTGCTGGCTGGGGATCTCATAACCCGGCTGGTTCGGGTTATTGTCGATGTTCAACGGCGCAGCCAGCGCGGTGAACGGCAGCAGCGCTGCGAGAATCAGTAATCGTTTCATCATCTTTCCTCCTTGTAGGGGATCTCTTAAGTTTACTCCTTTCCCGCCAGAACGAGGATTATTTCAGCATTTTGAACCAGGCTTAGTGGGGACCTCACCGCACGCTCTGGAGAATGATGATGATAACAACGCCGACGTTTTTCCGCCGGGTAGCCCTTGCTGCTCTGCTCTCAGGAAGCTGTTTTAGCGCCGTAGCCGCGCCGCCTCCGCCTCCCGTCTCCTACGGCGTGGAAGAAGATGTGTTTCATCCCGTCCGCGCCCAGCAGGGCATGGTGGCCTCGGTGGATGCCGCCGCCACGCGAGTCGGCGTGGAGATTTTGCGCCAGGGCGGCAATGCCGTCGACGCGGCGGTCGCGGTTGGCTACGCGCTGGCGGTTACGCACCCGCAGGCCGGTAACCTCGGCGGCGGCGGGTTTATGCTGCTGCGCACCAAAGACGGTAAAACCACGGCGATCGATTTCCGTGAAATGGCTCCGGAGCAGGCAACGCGCGACATGTTCCTCGACGATCACGGCAACCCGGACAGCAAAAAATCGCTGACTTCGCATCTGGCTTCCGGCACGCCGGGCACCGTCGCCGGTTTCTCCCTGGCGCTGGAAAAATACGGCACACTGCCGCTCAACAAAGTCATTCGCCCGGCGCTGAAGCTGGCGCAAGAGGGTTTTATCGTTAACGATGCGCTGGCCGACGATCTGAAAACCTACGGCAGCGAAGTACTGCCGAATCACGCCAACAGCAAGGCCATCTTCTGGAAAAACGGTGAACCGCTGAAGAAGGGGGATAAACTGGTGCAGGCTAATCTGGCGAAAAGCCTGGAGCTGATTGCCGAGCACGGGCCGGATGCGTTCTACAAAGGGGCGATTGCCGATCAAATTGCCGAAGAGATGCAGAAAAACGGCGGGCTATTGAGTAAGGCGGATCTGGCGAATTACAAGGCCGTCGAGCGCACGCCTATTAGCGGCACCTATCGCGGCTATGAAGTATTCTCCATGCCGCCGCCGTCTTCCGGCGGGATTCACATCGTGCAACTTCTTAATATTCTGGAAAACTTCGATCTGCATAAATACGGTTTTGGCAGCGCTGATGCGATGCAGCTGATGGCCGAAGCGGAGAAGCATGCCTATGCCGACCGTTCGGAATATCTCGGCGATCCGGACTTTGTGAAGGTACCGTGGCAGGCGCTGACCAACAAAGCCTACGCTAAATCAATTGCCGACCAGATTGATATCAACAAAGCCAAGCCTTCCAGCCAGATTAAACCCGGCAAGCTGGCCCCATACGAAAGCAACCAGACCACCCATTTTTCGGTGGTGGATAAAGACGGCAATGCGGTGGCGGTGACCTACACCCTCAATACCACCTTCGGCACCGGTATCGTGGCGGGTAACACCGGCATTCTGATGAATAACGAAATGGATGACTTTTCCGCCAAGCCCGGCGTGCCGAACGTCTATGGGCTGGTAGGGGGGGACGCCAACGCGGTAGAGGCGAAGAAACGCCCGCTGTCGTCAATGTCGCCGACCATCGTCGTCAAAGACGGCAAAACCTGGCTGGTGACCGGTAGTCCGGGCGGTAGTCGTATTATCACCACGGTGCTGCAGATGGTCGTCAACAGCATCGATTTTGGTATGAACGTGGCGGAAGCCACCAACGCGCCGCGTTTCCACCACCAGTGGCTGCCGGACGAACTGCGGGTCGAGAAGGGCTTTAGCCCGGACACGCTCAAGCTGCTGGAGGCGAAAGGGCAGAAGGTGGCGCTGAAAGAGGCGATGGGCAGCACGCAGAGCATTATGGTCGACCCGGACGGGACGCTGTATGGGGCCTCGGACCCACGTTCGCCGGATGATTTAACTGTGGGTTATTAAGCTATATATCTGATCTAACTATAAAATGTTAGATCAGATAACTTCAATAAATAGATAAGAGAATTGCTTACCGTTAATCGCGAGCTGTAACGAAAAACGTTTTTGCCTGCGAAAATCACCGTGTCATGTTGACCTCTTTATTCAGCAAGAGGGGGCGTGATGGACGCAGAGGTACCGGTAAGAAGGGTGACGCTTGCGCTGGGGATCTTTTTTGATGGTACGGGCAATAATGCGTTAACCACCCAAAAAATGGTGGAGATTTTTCGTCAACAGCACGGAAATATCGATAGCGTCGAGGCAGAACCCCTTTTCAGGCGTCATGCCCAAACGCATTTCGGGGTAAGCGGTACGCAAGCGGCGAGTTATCTCGGCTATTACACCAATATTTACGCGTTGCAGGCGCTCTACGCGCTCCCCGATTCTGCCGGGAAGGAACGGATTCAACAGGCGATTTATATTGAGGGCGTGGGTACCTGCGTGGGAAAGCCTGATTGCGTCATCGGGATGGGTTTTGGCACCGGAGAATATGGCGTGATAGCCAAAACCGATGAGGCTATTGCCCGTCTGGCGTCAGCGGTGTCGGTAGCACTCGCTTCGTTAAGTGGTCCGTGGGTAGTTGATTGCGTGCTGTTCGATCTCTTTGGCTTCAGCCGCGGTGCGGCGGCGGCTCGCCATTTTGCCAATCGTATTCAATCGGAAGATCCGGCTATCTTTCGCGCTATTGCCTCTGCCGTAGGCGATCTGCCACGGATGCGCTGCCGCTTTATTGGTCTATTTGATACCGTTGCCGCTATCGCGACGCTTGCCAACGGTATGGATCCCCACGGTCCTGACACCGGCGAGGTCAATCTTGTATTGCGTCCGGGCGTGGCGGAACACGTTTTTCACATCGTCGCTCAGCATGAATGCCGCTATAACTTTGCGCTGAACAGCGTCGCACCAGCATGGCCGGAGCTTTTGCTACCGGGTGCGCATTCGGATATCGGCGGCGGCTATCTGCCGCGAATACGTGAGGATCTCTTTCTCACGCGCCCGCAGGTTGAGACGGTGCCGTGGAATGAGCCAGGCGAACGATCGCGGGTTTATCGGCAAGCTGTCGCGCAGCTTTCCGCACTCAACAACGCCCCCGTAATGGCTCCCTTAATGCGAACGCACTCGGTGATGCCGGCAACCTGGGAGGATGAATTTGCCCCGAACGATCGCTACGGGCAGATGCAAAAACGATGTTTTGCGGCGTTGACCTTGCGGCAGCGACTGGTCAGCGCCGACTGGTCGCAGGCCGCGTTATGGGTGATGCTGGATGCGGCACGTGCTGCCGGCGTGCTGTTTGATGAGCCGACGCTACACTTGCCGGAGGCGTTAATACCCCTTGTCGAGCGCGCCAGACAAATGGGGAAGGCGGTACGCGTAGGATCGCGGATAAACGGGTTTAGCACGCAGGAATTAGATACGCTGGCGCAGGACTATATTCACTGCTCGGCTAACTGGAACAGCGTGACGGTGAATGATGCAGGCGAGCTTTATGGCGGCGCGGCGGTAGCGGAAACGCTCGGCTTTGTGAATAGACCTGATGAAGGGTGGGTCAGGACCGTCTACGATTTGAACGGCAAAAAGTGGTGAGTGCCCGGCACGTGGCCGGGCGAACGGTTTAAATGGGTTTCACCCGCGCCATAAAATAGGCATCCACATACTCCCCATTACGCAGCGCATAGTTGCGCCCGGTGCCTTCGATCTCAAACCCGTGCTTTTGATACACCGCCACCGCCGGCGCGTTATCGACAAACACGGTGAGTTCAATGCGGTCGACGCGCAGCCAGTTGTCGCACATATCGATCATGGTGCGCATGAGCGCGCTGGCGACGCCGCGGTTTTGCCAGCGGGCATCGACGCAAATACCAAAATCGGCGACGTGGCTGCGGCGAGGGCGTTGGGGGATGGCAATACTGAGGTGGCCAACCACCTGTTCATCGATGCAGGCGACCAGTTGCTTGATACCTGGCTGGTCGGCTAGCCGCTCTTGCCACATGTGGCTGGAAGGATGAGGCACCTGTAGCGTGTTGTGATACACCTCCGGCTGGGCGTGGATCTGACGGATAGCGTCGAAATCTTTGGGTTCAGCGTGGCGTATCACGATGTCACTCATTCTTCATTTCCTTTGTGGTGTAAAAGTCCCTTTTAACATCATTGATTTTGAAATGTGCGTCAATTAGCTTTTTTTGCAAAAATCACTGGACAGTTGCGAATGAGAATGATTATTATTGTCCTGCATTCAGGGCGTCCTTGCGGAGTTCCTGAAAGCACGACATTGCTCACATTGCTTCCAGTATTACTTTAGCCAGCTTATTGCTGGCTTTTTTTTGTCTGTCATTGCGCTATGGTATTCAGCAAACTCTTCAAAAGGACTGAACCATGACTCTGCACTGCGCCTTTATCGGCTTTGGCAAAAGCACCACCCGCTACCATCTTCCCTACGTTCTGCACCGCAAAGCCGACTGGCACGTGGCGCATATCTATCGCCGCAGTCCGAAGCCGGACGAGCAGGCGCCGCAGTATGCGCACATTCACTTCACCAGCGAGCTGAACGATATTCTGCACGATCCGCAGGTGAAGCTGGTGGTGGTTTGCACCCATGCTGATAGCCACTTCGAGTACGCGAAAAAAGCGCTGGAAGCGGGCAAGAACGTACTGGTAGAAAAACCGTTCACCCCGACGCTGGCGGAAGCGAAGGAACTGTTTGCGTTAGCGAAAAGCAAAGGGCTGACCGTCTCTCCGTATCAGAACCGTCGCTTTGACTCCTGCTTCCTGACCGCCAAAAAAGCCATTGAGAGCGGTAAGCTGGGCGAGATTATTGAAGTAGAAAGCCACTTTGACTACTACCGTCCGGAAGCGCCGACCCAGCCGGGGCGCCCGCAGGATGGCGCGTTTTATGGCCTGGGCGTGCACACCATGGACCAAATCATCTCGCTGTTTGGTCGTCCGGATCACGCGGCGTACGACATTCGCAGCCTGCGCAATCCGGCCAATCCGGATGATACCTTTGAAGCTCAGCTGTTCTACGGCAACCTGAAGGCGATAGTGAAAACCAGCCACCTGGTGAAAATCGACTACCCGAAATTTATCGTGCACGGCACCAAAGGCTCCTTCGTGAAGTACGGTATCGATCAGCAGGAAACCAGCCTGAAAGCGGGCATTATGCCGGGCGATGCGGGCTTTGCGGCGGATAGTTCACTGGCACAGCTGGAGTACGTCAACGATGCGGGGGAAACGGTAAAAGAGCAGTGGCAGGCCGAGCGTGGCGACTATGGCCGAGTGTACGATGCGCTGTATCAGACGCTGACCCAAGGCGCGCCGAATTTCGTCAAGGAAACTGAGGCTCTTACCAATATGGAACTGCTTGAGCGCGCCTTTGAGCAACCGTCTCCTGCCACGATTACCCTTGCCAAATAAGTAAAAATGGCTCCTCTGTTCTTGTTCATATTTTTTGAACAGAGGAGTCAATTTTCACCCACTATCATCCTGAGCGGTTTACGTCCAAACTTGTTTCATCGAAAACATGAGGGGGTAAAAAATGATTTTCTTACGCAAAGCAAATGAACGTGGTCACGCGAATCATGGTTGGCTGGATTCCTGGCATACCTTCTCTTTTGCCGACTACTACGATCCGAATTACATGGGCTTCTCGGCGCTGCGCGTCATTAACGATGACGTGATTGATGCAGGCCAGGGGTTCGGTACTCACCCGCACAAAGACATGGAAATCCTGACCTACGTGCTGGAAGGCGCCGTGGAGCACCAGGACAGCATGGGTAACAAAGAGCAGGTTCCGGCGGGCGAGTTCCAGATTATGAGCGCCGGTACCGGGGTGCGTCACTCGGAGTACAACCCGAGCGCCACCGATAAGCTGCACCTGTATCAGATCTGGATTATTCCAGAAAAAACCGGCATCACGCCGCGCTACGAACAGCGTCGCTTCGACGCCGCGCAGGGCAAACAGCTGGTGCTGTCGCCGGATGCGCGTGAAGGTTCGCTGAAGGTTTACCAGGATATGGAGCTGTACCGCTGGGCGCTGGCAAAAGGCGAACAGTCAGTACACCAGATTGCCGCCGATCGCCGCGTGTGGATTCAGGTCGTGAAAGGTGAAGTCTCGATTAATGGCACCAAAGCCACCACCAGCGATGGTCTGGCGATTTGGGATGAGCAGGCGATTTCGGTTCACGCCGACAGCGAAAGCGAAATTTTACTCTTCGATCTGCCGCCAGTTTGATCCGTCTTAAATAATTAGCGCAACCTCCCCAATCTTGCGGGGAGGTTGCGTCATCTCCGTGGTAAACTTCAGCAATATTTCACCTTTGTTTGCCACTGGACGATGAAAAAGAAAAGACCCGTACTTCAGGATGTTGCCGATCGCGTTGGCGTAACCAAAATGACGGTGAGCCGTTTTTTACGTAACCCGGAGCAGGTTTCCGAAGCGTTACGCGGTAAAATTGCGGCGGCGCTTGATGATCTGGGCTATATCCCCAATCGGGCTCCCGATATTCTCTCCAATGCGACCAGTCGCGCCATCGGCGTGCTGCTGCCCTCATTAACCAACCAGGTCTTTGCGGAAGTGCTGCGCGGCGTGGAAAGCGTCACCGACGCCCACGGCTATCAGACGATGCTTGCCCACTACGGCTACAAGCCGGAAATGGAGCAGGAGCGCCTGGAGTCGATGCTCTCCTGGAACATTGACGGCCTGATTCTCACTGAACGTACCCACACGCCGCGTACCCTGAAAATGATCGAAGTTGCCGGTATCCCGGTTGTTGAGCTCATGGACAGCCAGTCTCCGTGCCTCGATATCGCCGTGGGTTTCGATAACTTTGAAGCGGCGCGGCAGATGACGGCGGCGATTATCGCGCGCGGTCATCGGCACATTGCCTATTTAGGCGCGCGTCTCGATGAACGTACTATTATCAAACAGAAAGGCTACGAGCAGGCGATGCTTGACGCAGGTCTGACGCCGTATAGCGTGATGGTGGAGCAGTCGTCGTCTTACACTTCCGGCATCGAACTGATGCGCCAGGCACGACGCGAATTCTCCAGGCTGGACGGCATTTTCTGTACCAACGATGACCTCGCGGTCGGCGCGGCGTTTGAGTGCCAGCGTCTGGGGCTGAAAATTCCGGACGATATCGCGATTGCCGGTTTCCACGGCCACGATATCGGCCAGGTGATGGAACCGCGTCTCGCCAGTGTCCTGACGCCGCGTGAGCGCATGGGGCGCATTGGCGCGGAGCGTCTGCTTGCCCGTATTCGCGGTGAGGTAGTGACGCCGAAGATGTTAGATTTAGGTTTCACTTTGTCACCGGGTGGTTCTATTTAGGCCTCACAAGTTTGAACTAGATCACACATATTCACTCGTAATTCACTTCCGGCACGAATGGTTATTGCTTATCCAGTTGCTCAGCATGACAATGTTACCGATAACTGTTACCCGTAACAAATTCTCAGTGCCCAACAGGAGGACGCCTTGAGCACGACTAACCACGATCACCACGTTTATGTACTGATGGGCGTATCCGGCAGCGGTAAATCCGCCGTTGCCAGCGAAGTCGCACATCGCCTGAACGCCGCGTTTCTGGACGGCGATTTCCTGCACCCGCGCAGCAATATCGTCAAAATGTCCTCCGGCGAACCGCTGAACGACGACGACCGCAAACCCTGGCTGCAGGCGCTGAATGACGCCGCGTTCGCCATGCAGCGCACGAACAAAGTCTCGCTGATTGTCTGCTCCGCGCTGAAAAAAGCGTACCGCGACATTCTGCGTGAAGGGAACCCGAATCTCTCCTTCGTCTACCTGAAAGGGGATTTCGAGGTGATTGAGAGCCGTCTGAAAGCGCGTAAGGGCCACTTCTTCAAGACCCAAATGCTGGTGACGCAGTTCGAAACCCTGCAAGAACCGGGCGCTGACGAACGCGACGTGCTGGTGGTTGATATCGATCAGCCGCTGGAAGGCGTTATCGACAGCACCATTGAAGTGATTAACAAAGGCCGTATCGCGTGACAACTTTATCGTTAGTTTTAACAGCAGTGGGTTCCGTTTTACTGCTGCTGTTTTTAGTCATGAAGGCGCGTATGCACGCCTTCCTGGCTTTGATGGTGGTTTCTATTGGTGCAGGGCTTTTCTCCGGTATGCCGTTGATTAAAATCGCGGAAACCATGGAGAAAGGCATGGGCGGTACGCTGGGCTTCCTGGCTATCGTGGTCGCGCTGGGCGCGATGTTCGGCAAAATTCTGCATGAGACGGGCGCAGTCGATCAGATTGCGGTCAAAATGCTGAAATCCTTCGGCCACAGCCGCGCGCACTATGCCATTGGTATCGCCGGCCTTATCTGTGCGCTGCCGCTGTTCTTTGAAGTGGCGATCGTGCTGCTGATTAGCGTCGCGTTCTCTATGGCGCGTCACACTGGCACCAACCTGGTGAAGCTGGTGATTCCACTGTTTGCCGGTGTGGCAGCCGCTGCGGCGTTTCTGCTGCCGGGGCCAGCGCCAATGCTGCTGGCTTCCCAAATGCACGCCGACTTTGGCTGGATGATTCTGATTGGCCTGTGTGCGGCGATTCCGGGGATGATTATTGCCGGGCCGCTGTGGGGCAATTTTATCAGCCGTTACGTTGAGCTGAATATTCCTGATGACATTACCGAGCCGCACCTTGGCGAAGGCAAAATGCCGTCCTTCGGCTTCAGCCTGGCGCTGATTCTGCTGCCGCTGGTGCTGGTGGGTCTGAAAACGATCGCCGCGCGCTTTGTGCCGGTGGAGTCCGAAACCTATCAGTGGTTTGAATTTATCGGTCACCCATTCACCGCGATTCTGATTGCCTGCCTGGTGGCGATTTATGGCCTGGCGTTCCGTCAGGGCATGGCAAAAGACAAAGTGATGGCGATCTGTGGCGCGGCCTTGCAGCCAGCGGGGATTATTCTGCTGGTTATCGGTGCGGGCGGCGTGTTCAAACAGGTGCTGGTGGATTCCGGCGTCGGCCCGGCATTGGGTGAAGCCCTGACCGGGATGGGCCTGCCGATTGCGCTGACCTGCTTCATTCTGGCCGCTGCGGTGCGCATTATTCAGGGTTCCGCGACGGTTGCGTGTCTGACTGCGGTTGGCCTGGTGATGCCGGTGATTGAGCAGCTGCATTACAGCGGCGCTCAGCTGGCGGCGCTGTCTATCTGTATCGGCGGCGGTTCTATCGTGGTGAGCCACGTGAACGACGCAGGCTTCTGGCTGTTCGGTAAGTTTACCGGCGCGACGGAAGCGCAGACGCTGAAAACCTGGACCATGATGGAAACCATTCTTGGTACGGTAGGCGCGATTGTCGGTATGGTGGCGTTTTCGCTGCTGAGCTGACCTGAAGTGCTCCCTCTCCCCAATGGGGAGAGGGATTGTACGGTGCAACGATTTATTATCCCTTCATCCACATCCGAATGCCGTCCAGGAACATCTGGGTCGCCATCATCACCAGAATCAATCCCATCAGACGCTCTAACGCGTTAACCCCTTTCTCGCCCAGCAGGCGCAGGAACAGCGACGACTGCAGCAAAATCACCACTGTGCCCCCCCAGGCAATCAGCAGCGCAATGACCAGATGCGACAGATTGTTGGGATACTGATGCGACAGCAGCATCAGCGTCGCCAGCAGCGTCGGCCCGGCAACCAGTGGAATGGCAAGCGGGACAATAAACGGTTCTTCACCCGCCGGCAGCCCCGAGCTGTTCCCCGTGGCGCTGGGGAAAATCATCTTAATGGCAATCAGGAATAAAATGATGCCGCCGGAGATAGAAACCGTCTCGGCGCGCAGGTTTAAAAACGCCAGAATCTTCTCGCCCGCGAAGAGAAAAATCAGCATCAGTAGGAGTGCGATTAAAAGCTCACGTATCATGATCGCCTTGCGGCGCTTGGGTTCCGTGTGTTTTAGCACCGACATAAAAATGGGCAAATTTCCCAGTGGATCCATAATCAGGATCAATAAAACAGCGGCGGAAAAGATTTCACTCATGACTCAAATTCCCTGATAATTGTTGTGGAATTTCTGCTCTACACATCGTCTGCGTTGCGGAGTTCAACGTGGATAAATGTGCCCCCTATAACTGGGGGGAATAAGTTGCATTTCTGATTGCTTTGCAATCATTGATTAATTTCACTTGCGACTTTAGCTGCTTTTTGTAATGTGAAGGGATGCCCAGTGGAACTGGTAAGCAATAACAGCACATATCTGCAGGAAAATTCGTTATGAAAAATGTTGGTTTTATCGGCTGGCGCGGGATGGTCGGCTCTGTACTCATGCAACGCATGGTTGAAGAGCGCGACTTTGACGCCATTCGCCCGGTCTTCTTCTCCACCTCTCAGTTAGGTCAAGCTGCGCCGTCGTTCGGCGGCACCACCGGTGGTAAGCTTCAGGACGCCTATGATCTTGAAGCGCTGAAGGCGCTCGACATTATTGTTACCTGTCAGGGCGGCGATTATACCAACGAAATCTATCCTAAGCTGCGTGAAAGCGGCTGGCAGGGTTACTGGATTGACGCCGCCTCCTCGCTGCGCATGAAAGATGACGCCATCATTATTCTCGACCCGGTGAACCAGCAGGTCATCACCGACGGTCTGAACAACGGGATTAAAACCTTCGTCGGCGGCAACTGCACCGTCAGCCTGATGCTGATGTCGCTGGGCGGCCTCTTCGCCAACGATCTGGTTGAGTGGGCCTCTGTTGCTACCTATCAGGCGGCTTCCGGCGGCGGCGCGCGCCACATGCGCGAACTGCTGACCCAAATGGGCCTGCTGCACAACCACGTCGCCAGCGAACTGGCCGACCCGGCTTCCGCCATCCTCGACATCGAACGCAAAGTGACCACCTTGACCCGCAGCGGCGATCTGCCGGTTGATAACTTTGGCGTCCCGCTGGCGGGCGGCCTGATTCCGTGGATCGACAAGCAGCTCGATAACGGCCAGAGCCGTGAAGAGTGGAAAGGCCAGGCGGAAACCAACAAAATTCTCGCGACCTCCTCGGTGATTCCGGTGGATGGGTTATGCGTACGTATCGGCGCGCTGCGTTGCCACAGCCAAGCATTCACCCTGAAATTGAAAAAAGATATTTCCATAAGTTCTGTGGAGGAATTACTGGCTGCGCACAATCCGTGGGCGAAAGTGGTGCCAAACGATCGTGAAATCACGATGCGCGAACTCACCCCGGCGGCGGTCACCGGTACGCTGACCACGCCAGTTGGGCGTTTGCGCAAACTGAATATGGGGCCGGAATACCTGTCAGCGTTCACCGTTGGCGACCAGCTCCTGTGGGGCGCAGCCGAGCCGCTGCGTCGTATGCTACGTCAATTGGCGTAAACATTTATTCATCGATCAGGGGTGGCGAACCACCCCTTTTTTTTGCGTAATACAAGGGAGTAAACGCAATTATGTCTATTTTTCTCTCAGGAGTCAGGTAAAGCGTTGACTATGCTTTAATCAAGGTCTGTCACCTTGACTGAAGGTTGAACGGGGCCGAGAGAGGCACACAACTTCGTGCCGCACCGTTCAGGTCACAAATGTCGCCATTTAAATTGGATTGAGGCGATACAAAACTAAGGATGATGAAGCATGTCTGATCGTGTTGATAGAGACGTGATTAATGCACTGATCTCAGGCCATTTTGCGGATCCTTTTTCCGTACTGGGGATGCACAGAACGGAAGCAGGGCTGGAAGTCCGGGCGTTACTGCCTGACGCGACCGACGTTTGGGTGATTGAACCCAAAACCGGGCGCAAAGTGGGCAAGCTGGAGTGCGTGGACTCACGCGGTTTCTTTTGTGGCATTCTGCCGCGTCGTAAAAATTTCTTCCGCTATCAGTTGGCTGTCGTTTGGCATGGCCAACAGAATCTTATTGATGACCCCTATAGCTTTGGCCCATTGCTCCAGGAAATGGATGCATGGTTGCTGTCCGAAGGTACCCACCTGCGCCCGTATGAAAAACTGGGCGCGCATGCGGACACGATGGACGGCATCACCGGGACTCGCTTTGCGGTCTGGGCGCCTAACGCCCAGCGCGTTTCCGTCGTCGGGCAGTTTAACTACTGGGATGGCCGCCGTCACCCGATGCGTCTGCGTCGGGAAACCGGAATTTGGGAGCTGTTCATCCCCGGCGCACACAACGGTCAGCTGTATAAATTCGAGATGATCGACGCTCGCGGCGCGCTGCGGATTAAAGCAGACCCTTATGCCTTTGAAGCTCAGATGCGCCCGGAAACGGCATCGCTGATCTGCGGGCTGCCGCCAAAAGTTGAGCAGAGCGAAGAACGCAAAAAAGCCAACCAGTTCGACGCCCCTATCTCTATCTACGAGGTGCACCTGGGTTCCTGGCGCCGTCATACCGACAACAACTACTGGCTGAGCTACCGCGAGCTGGCCGAGCAGCTGGTGCCGTACGCTAAATGGATGGGCTTCACTCATCTGGAGCTGCTGCCGGTTAACGAGCACCCGTTTGACGGCAGCTGGGGCTATCAGCCCACCGGGCTGTATGCGCCAACCCGCCGCTTCGGTACGCGCGAAGACTTCCGCTACTTCATCAACGCCGCGCACGCCGCCGGTCTGAACGTCATTCTCGACTGGGTGCCGGGGCACTTCCCGTCGGATGACTTCGCGCTGGCCGAGTTTGACGGCACCAACCTGTACGAGCATAGCGATCCGCGTGAAGGCTACCATCAGGACTGGAATACCCTGATTTATAACTATGGCCGCCGTGAAGTGAGTAACTTCCTGACGGGCAACGCCTTGTACTGGGTGGAGCGCTTCGGTATTGATGCGCTGCGCGTCGATGCGGTGGCGTCAATGATTTACCGCGACTACTCTCGTAAAGAGGGCGAGTGGATCCCGAACGAGTTCGGTGGCCGCGAAAACCTTGAAGCGATTGAGTTTCTGCGTCAGACCAACCGCGTGTTGGGCGAGCAGGTTCCCGGCGCGGTGAGTATGGCGGAAGAGTCTACCGACTTTGCCGGCGTCTCACGCCCGTCCGATATGGGCGGTCTGGGCTTCTGGTTTAAGTGGAACCTGGGCTGGATGCACGACACCCTGGACTACATGAAGCTCGATCCGGTTCATCGCCAGTACCATCACGACAAAATGACCTTCGGCATGCTGTACAACTACACGGAAAACTTCGTGTTGCCGTTATCGCATGACGAAGTGGTCCACGGTAAAAAATCCATTCTTGACCGTATGCCGGGCGACGCGTGGCAGAAGTTCGCCAACCTGCGCGCCTACTACGGCTGGATGTTCGCTTTCCCGGGCAAAAAGCTGCTGTTTATGGGCGATGAGTTTGCTCAGGGCCGCGAATGGAACTTTGACGGCAGCCTCGACTGGCATCTGCTGGAAGGCGACGATAACTGGCATCACGGGGTACAGCGTCTGGTGCGCGACCTCAACCATACCTATCGCCACCATAAAGCGATGCACGAGCTGGACTTCGACCCGTACGGGTTTGAATGGCTGGTGGTTGATGACCACGCGCGTTCGGTATTCGCCTTTGTCCGCCGCGACAAAGCCGGGAACGAAGTGATTGTGGTCAGTAACTTTACGCCGGTGCCGCGCCACGACTATCGCTTCGGCATTAATCAGCCGGGGCGCTGGCGTGAAGTGCTGAATACCGATTCTGCCCATTACCACGGCAGCAACGCCGGTAACGGCGGCGTGGTGCACAGCGATAATCTCGAAAGCCATGGTCGTCCGCAGTCGCTGAGCCTGACGTTGCCGCCGCTGTCGACTATCTGGCTGGTACGGGAAGGGGATTAACCACATGGGGCAACTCGCAGCAGGGAAACCCGCGCCGCTCGGCGCCAGCTTTGACGGCGAAGGCGTGAACTTCACGCTTTTTTCGGCGCATGCCCAGCGGGTAGAACTCTGCGTGTTTGACGCGCAGGGCAACGAGTCGCGCTATGACCTTCCCGCCCGGAGCGGCGACGTCTGGCACGGCTATTTGCCTTATGCGGGCCCCGGTTTACGTTACGGTTATCGGGTGCATGGCCCGTGGGATCCGCAGCAGGGCTTCCGCTTTAACCCGGCAAAGCTGCTGCTGGACCCGTGCTGTTTTCGCGCCGAGGGCGACCCGGTAGACGACCCGCGTTTTCACGATGGCTACGATGCGCCGGATGAACGCGACAGCGCGCCGGTGGCGCCAAAATCGGTGGTCGTAGACCTGGCGTACGACTGGCAGGACGACGCCGCACCGCGCACCGCGTGGGGTAAAACCGTTATCTACGAAGCGCACGTCAAAGGGCTGACCCTGCGCCACCCAGGGCTGCCGGATGCCATCCGCGGAACCTATAAGGCGCTGGGCCACCCGGTGATGATCGACTACTTCAAGCGGCTTGGCATCACGGCGCTGGAGCTGCTGCCGGTGGCGCATTTCGCCAGCGAACAGCGTCTACTGCGGATGGGGCTGCGCAACTACTGGGGCTACAACCCGCTGGCGATGTTTGCCCTGTCGCCGCGTTACGCCAGCGCGCCCGAGCACGCGCTGGACGAGTTTCGCGATGCGGTAAAAGCGCTGCATCAGGCCGGTATTGAGGTGATCCTCGATGTGGTGCTGAATCACAGCGCCGAGTTGGATCTGCATTGTCAGACCTTCTCGCTGCGGGGGATTGATAACCGCAGCTATTATTGGTTGAGAGAAGACGGCGATTATCACAACTGGACGGGCTGCGGCAACACGCTGAATCTCAGTCACCCGGGCGTCGTGGAATACGCCCGTCAGTGCCTGCGATTCTGGGTTGACGTCTGCCACGTTGATGGTTTTCGTTTTGATTTAGCGTCGGTGATTGGCCGAACGCCGGGCTATCGTCAGGATGCGCCGCTGTTTAAGGCTATCCATGACGACCCGGTACTGTCGACGGTGAAGCTGATTGCTGAACCGTGGGATATCGGCGACGGTGGCTACCAGGTGGGGAACTTCCCGCCCGGTTTCAGCGAGTGGAATGACCGTTTCCGTGATGCTATGCGTCGCTTCTGGCTTGAGGAGTCGCTGTCGCTGGGGGAATTTGCCCAGCGCTTCGCCGCCTCTAGCGACGTCTTTCAGCATCAGGAGAGGCAACCGCACGCGGCCATCAACCTGGTCACCGCTCACGATGGCTTCACCCTGCGCGATTGTGTGAGCTTTAACAATAAGCACAACGACGCCAACGGCGAAGAGAATCGTGACGGAACCAGCAATAACCATAGCAATAATCATGGTATCGAAGGATTGGAAGCAAACCTGGATGTAATGGCGCGTCGGCAGGGTAGCGTTCAGGCGCTGCTGACAACGCTGCTGTTATCGCAGGGAACGCCAATGTTGCTGGCCGGTGACGAACACGGTCACAGCCAGCAAGGTAACAACAATGCCTACTGCCAGGACAATTCGTTGACCTGGCTTGATTGGGAAAACGCGGATGATGCGCTGACCGACTTTACCGCCGCCCTAATCCATCTGCGCCAGCAAATTCCGGCTTTAACGGACGATCGCTGGTGGCAGGAGGGCGACGGTAACGTTCAATGGCTCAATCAGGACGCGCAGCCGCTGTCTGCCGAGGAGTGGCAGCACGGGGCGCGCCGGATGCAGATTCTGCTTTCCGATCGCTGGCTCATTACGCTCAATGCGACGCAGGACGTGGCAAACCTGAAGTTACCCGTGGGGGAGTGGCGCGCCGTTCCTCCATTTACCGGCGATGAAGCGCCGGTAGTCATGGCTGTCTGGCATGGGCCCGCGCACGGAGTGTGCGTATTTCAAAGGTCATAGTCTCTGAATTACCCGGAACCCCGCACCTGTGCGGGGACTACCTAATAACCCGGAAGGACGAGCAACAAAAGGAGTTAATCATGGTTAGGCTAGAAAAAAACGATCCCTTAATGCTGGCTCGCCAGTTACCTATCAAATCCGTCGCCCTGATTCTGGCGGGCGGACGCGGAACGCGATTAAAGGATCTCACCAATAAACGGGCAAAACCCGCTGTCCACTTCGGCGGTAAATTCCGCATTATCGACTTTGCATTATCTAACTGCCTGAACTCCGGGATCCGCCGTATCGGCGTGATTACGCAGTACCAGTCCCACACGTTGGTGCAGCACATCCAGCGCGGCTGGTCCTTCTTCAGCGAAGAGATGAACGAATTTGTGGATCTGCTGCCGGCTCAGCAGCGGATGCACGGTGAAAACTGGTATCGCGGTACCGCCGATGCGGTGACCCAGAACCTCGACATTATTCGCCGCTACAAAGCGGAGTATGTGGTGATCCTCGCCGGTGACCACATCTACAAACAAGATTACTCGCGCATGCTGATCGACCACGTCGAAAAAGGCGCGCGTTGCACCGTGGCGTGCATTCCGGTGCCCATTGAAGAGGCATCGGCGTTCGGCGTCATGGCGGTTGACGAAAACGACAAGATTATCGACTTCGTGGAAAAACCGGCTAACCCGCCAGCCATGCCGAGCGACCCAAGCAAATCGCTCGCCAGCATGGGGATCTATGTCTTTGATGCGGATTACCTTTATGAACTGCTGGAGCAGGATGACGTCAACGAAAACTCCAGCCACGACTTCGGCAAAGATTTAATTCCGTTAATTACCAAAGCTGGCGCGGCTTATGCACATCCTTTCCCGCTGTCCTGCGTACAGTCCGACCCGGACGCTGAACCGTACTGGCGCGATGTGGGAACCCTGGAAGCCTACTGGAAAGCGAACCTCGACCTGGCATCGGTGACCCCTGAGCTGGATATGTACGACCAGCACTGGCCAATCCGTACCCATATGGAGTCCCTGCCTCCGGCGAAGTTCGTCCAGGACCGCTCCGGCAGCCACGGCATGACCCTGAACTCGCTGGTCTCCGGCGGCTGTATTATTTCCGGTTCGGTGGTGGTGCAGTCGGTGCTGTTCCCGCGCGTGCGCGTGAACTCGTTCTGTAACATTGATTCGGCAGTCTTACTGCCAGATGTGTGGGTCGGGCGCTCCTCACGCCTGCGTCGCTGCGTCATCGACCGGGCCTGCGTGATTCCAGAAGGCATGGTGATCGGTGAAGATGCGGAAGAGGATGCGCGTCGCTTCTACCGTTCAGAAGAAGGGATCGTGCTGGTAACGCGCGAGATGTTGCGGCAGCTGGGGTACAAACAGGAGCGATAATGCAGGTTTTACACGTTTGTTCTGAGATGTTCCCGTTATTAAAAACGGGTGGCCTTGCGGATGTTATCGGCGCGCTGCCGGCGGCACAGATTGCCGAAGGGACTGACGCTCGCGTGCTGTTACCCGCGTTTCCGGATATTCGCCGCGGGATTACGGATGCCAAAGTGGTGACGCGTCGTGATACGTTCGCCGGGCGCATTACGCTGCTGTTCGGCCACTATAACGGTGTTGGTATTTACCTGATTGATGCGCCGCATCTCTACGATCGCCCTGGGAGCCCGTATCACGACACGCACCTGAACGCCTATCCCGATAACGTGAAGCGCTTTGCGCTGTTGGGCTGGGTGGGTAGCGAAATGGCCTGCGGTCTGGATCCGTTCTGGCGTCCGGACGTGGTGCATGCCCACGACTGGCACGCGGGCCTGGCCCCAGCCTATCTGGCGGCCCGCGGTCGCCCGGCGAAATCGGTGTTTACGGTACATAATCTGGCGTATCAGGGGCTGTTTTACAGCCACCATATGGATGAAATCCAGCTGCCGGCAGAATACTTCAACATGCACGGGCTGGAATTCCACGGGCAGATTTCGTTCCTGAAAGCGGGGCTGTTCTTCGCGGATCATATTACCGCCGTCAGCCCAACCTACGCCCGGGAGATTACCGAACCGCAGTTTGCCTACGGTATGGAAGGGCTGCTGCGTCAACGGCATAAAGAAGGCCGTCTGTCGGGGATTCTCAACGGCGTGGATGACAACGTCTGGAGTCCGGAAAAAGACCTGCTGCTGCCAGCAAGCTATAGCCGCGATACGCTAGAGAAGAAAGCGGAGAACAAACGGCAGCTCCAGATTGCGATGGGACTGAAGGTCAGCGACACCGCGCCGCTGTTTGCCGTGGTCAGCCGCCTCACCAGCCAGAAAGGGCTGGATCTGGTGCTGGAAGCCCTGCCGGGCCTGCTGGAGCAGGGCGGTCAGTTGGCGCTGCTAGGCGCGGGCGATCCGGTATTGCAGGAAGGTTTTCTCGCCGCCGCCGCAGAACATCCGGGGCAGGTGGGGGTACAGATTGGCTACCACGAAGCGTTCTCGCACCGCATTATCGGCGGCGCGGATGTCATCCTGGTGCCAAGCCGCTTTGAGCCGTGCGGCTTAACGCAGCTTTACGGTCTGAAGTACGGCACGCTGCCGTTGGTCCGTCGTACCGGCGGTCTGGCGGATACCGTGGCGGATAGCTCACTGGAAAACCTGGCTGACGGTATCGCCAGCGGTTTTGTCTTTGAAGACAGCAACGCCTGGTCGCTGCTCAGAGCCATCCGCCGTGCTTTCGTATTATGGTCTCGTCCGTCGCTCTGGCGCTATGTACAGCGTCAGGCGATGAACATGGATTTTAGCTGGCAGGTTGCTGCGCACTCTTATCGTGAGCTTTACCAACGCCTGATCTAACTACGGGGATCTGAGTTATGAATGCACCCTTTACGTATGCATCACCGACCCTCAGCGTTGAGGCACTGAAGCACTCTATTGCCTATAAGCTGATGTTCATCATCGGGAAAGATCCGGCTATCGCCAACAAACACGAATGGCTGAACGCCACCCTGTTTGCCGTTCGCGATCGTCTGGTTGAACGCTGGTTGCGCTCGAACCGCGCTCAGCTTTCCCAGGAAACGCGACAGGTTTACTACCTGTCGATGGAGTTTTTGATTGGCCGCACGCTTTCCAATGCGCTGTTGTCGTTAGGCCTGTATGACGACGTGAAAAACGCGCTGGAAGGTATGGGGTTAGACCTCGAAGAGCTGATCGACGAAGAGAACGACCCGGGCCTTGGCAACGGCGGTCTGGGGCGTCTGGCGGCCTGCTTCCTTGACTCGCTGGCGACGCTGGCGCTGCCGGGGCGCGGCTACGGTATTCGCTATGATTACGGCATGTTTAAGCAGAACATCGTCGACGGTCGTCAGAAAGAGTCGCCGGATTACTGGCTGGAGTACGGTAACCCGTGGGAGTTCCCGCGCCATAACACCCGCTACAGAGTGCGTTTCGGTGGCCGCGTGCAGATGGAAGGCAAAACCAGCCGCTGGCTGGAGACCGAAGAGATCCTGGCGGTCGCCTACGATCAAATTATCCCCGGCTACGACACCGACGCGACCAACACGCTGCGTCTGTGGAACGCCCAGGCCAGTAGCGAAATCAACCTGGGTAAATTTAACCAGGGCGATTACTTCGCCGCGGTGGAGGATAAAAACCACTCGGAGAACGTGTCCCGCGTGCTCTACCCGGATGATTCCACCTATTCCGGGCGCGAGCTGCGCCTGCGTCAGGAGTACTTCCTGGTCTCCGCCACGGTGCAGGACATTTTAAATCGCCACTACATGTTGCATAAAACCTATGACAACCTGGCGGATAAAATTGCCATCCACCTCAACGATACCCATCCGGTGCTGTCGATTCCTGAGCTGATGCGCCTGCTGATTGACGAGCACAAGTTCAGCTGGGACGACGCGTTTAACGTCACCTGTCAGGTCTTCTCGTACACCAACCACACGCTGATGAGCGAAGCGCTGGAAACCTGGCCGGTGGACATGCTCGGCAAAATTCTGCCGCGTCATTTGCAGATTATCTTCGAGATTAACGACTACTTCCTGAAGACGCTGCAGGAGCAGTACCCGAACGATACCGCACTGCTGAGCCGCACGTCGATCATCGACGAGTCCAACGGCCGCCGCGTACGCATGGCGTGGCTGGCGGTGGTGGTGAGTAAGAAGGTCAACGGCGTTTCCGAACTGCACTCGAACCTGATGGTGCAGTCGCTGTTCGCCGACTTCGCCGCTATCTTCCCGACCCGCTTTACCAACGTCACTAACGGCGTGACCCCGCGCCGCTGGCTGGCGCTGGCGAACCCGGCGCTCTCCGGTGTGTTGGACGAAAATATCGGCCAGACCTGGCGTTCGGATCTCAGTCAGTTGAGCGAGCTGGAACAGCACATCGATTATCCGAAGGTGAATCAGGCGGTGCAGCACGCCAAGCTGGAGAACAAAAAGCGCCTCGCGGCGTTTATTGCCCAGAACCTGAACGTGGTGGTGAATCCCCACGCGCTGTTTGACGTGCAGATCAAGCGCATCCACGAATATAAGCGTCAGCTGATGAACGTGCTGCACGTGATCGCTCGCTACAACCGCATCAAGGCCGATCCGGATGCGAAGTGGGTACCGCGGGTGAATATCTTCGCCGGTAAAGCGGCGTCGGCCTACTACATGGCAAAGCACATCATTCACCTGATCAACGACGTGGCGGACGTGATCAACAACGATCCGCAGATTGGCGATAAGCTCAAGGTGGTGTTTATCCCAAACTACAGCGTGAGCCTGGCGCAGATGATCATTCCGGCGGCCGATCTTTCCGAGCAGATTTCGCTGGCGGGGACGGAAGCCTCCGGCACCAGTAACATGAAATTTGCGCTCAACGGTGCGTTAACCATCGGTACGCTGGACGGCGCTAACGTGGAGATGCAGGAGCACGTTGGGGCGGATAACTTCTTTATCTTTGGCAACACGGCTGAAGAGGTGGAGGCGTTGCGCCGCAAAGGCTACAGCCCGCGCGACTTCTACGAGCAGGATGAAGAGCTACGCCAGGTGCTGACGCAAATCGCCACCGGCGTGTTCAGCCCGAGCGAGCCGGGCCGCTACCGCGACCTGGTGGATTCGCTGATTAACTTCGGCGACCACTATCAGGTGCTGGCCGACTTCCGCAGCTATGTGGACTGTCAGGACAGGGTCGATGAGCTGTATCAGGAGCCGGAGCAGTGGACCACCAAAGCGATGCACAACATCGCCAACATGGGCTACTTCTCCTCTGACCGCACGATCAAAGAGTATGCCGAGCATATCTGGTATATCGAACCGGTGAGGCTGTAAACGTCAAACGGGGCCAATCGGCCCCGTTTCTTTTCCCTGGTCGCTTATGACGCCAGCAACAATTCAGGCTTTCCCAGCGTTTTCACCAGCCATGCGCTAATCCGTGACTGCTGTTCGGCGTTCAGCCACATTCCCTGCTTAGTACGACGCCAGATAGCATCGTCGAGGCGACGCACCCACTCGTGTTCGACCAGGTAACGCAGCTCCGCTTCGTAAAACTCATGGCCGAAATCTTCACCCAGCCCGGCAATATCCTTCGCATCGCCAATAATCAGCTCGCTGTTGCTGCCGTAGGTGCGGGCGAAATGGCGGGCCAGTGACTCGCTGATGAACGGATAACGGCGGCGCAACTTCGCCGCGTAGTCGTCACGATCGCTGCCAATCTCACCGCCCGGCAGCACCGCGCCTTTGGTCCAGGCCGGGCCAATGCCCTGATAGTATGGGGCCAGTTTCTCGAGCGCGTGTTCTGCCAGCTTGCGGTAGGTGGTGAGCTTGCCGCCAAACACCGACAGCAGCGGCGCTTTGCCGTGGTCGTCATGGATATCCAGCGTATAGTCGCGGGTGATCGCCTGCGGAGAATCCGACTCGTCGTCACACAGCGGGCGCACGCCGGAGTAGGTCCAGACGATATCTTCACGAGCGAGCTGTTTCTTAAAGTGCCCGTTGTAGACTTTCAGCAGATAGCTAATCTCGCTTTCGTCGATTTCGACGTTTTTCGGATCGCCGTGGTACTCCACGTCGGTAGTGCCAATAATTGAGAATTCGTCCATCCACGGGATCACAAACACGATGCGCTTATCTTCGTTTTGCAGAATGTAGGCTTGCTTCTGGTTGTGCACGCGGGGCACCACAATATGACTGCCCTTGATCAGGCGGATGCCGTATGGCGAAGGCAGATGCATCCCGTCGTCAAAGAACTGTTTGACCCACGGACCGGTGGCATTCACCAGGCCGCGCGCCTGCCAGCGGAATTTTTCGCCGCTGTCGATATCTTCCGCTTCCACCACCCACAGGCCGTTTTCGCGTTTCGCTGAGATTGCGCGAGTACGGGTTCGGACTTCACCGCCTTTTTTTACCACCATTTGCGCGTTAGCCAGTACCAGACGAGCATCATCGACCCAGCAGTCGGAATATTCGAAACCGCGCACGATTTCCGGCTTCAGGACCGATTCTGCGCCAAAACGCAAACCGGTAGAAGCGGGCAGGCTGGTGCGCTTACCCAGGTGATCGTACATAAACAGACCGGTACGGATCATCCATGCCGGGCGCAGATGCGGGCGGTGCGGCAGACGAAAACGCATCGGAATGGCGATGTGCGGGGCCATTTTCAGCAGTACTTCACGCTCGGCCAGCGCTTCGCTGACCAGACGGAATTCGTAGTGTTCAAGGTAGCGCAGGCCGCCATGGATCAGTTTCGAGCTGGCGCTCGACGTGGCGCAGGCCAGATCTCTGGCTTCCAGCATCAGCACGGATAATCCGCGCCCCGCCGCGTCAGCCGCAATGCCCGCACCGTTGATACCGCCACCTATCACAATCAGATCTTTGGTTTCCATTATTGCTACCTCAGGGACTTTCGTTATAGCTCATTAATGTTCGATATCGCTCATAATAGCAAGTAAACGCGCTTTTGGTAACATTGAAAAAACATTTTAGAGTGATGTGCATAACATATTGGCGTTTACGTGGCCTGAGGACGTACACTTGGCGGTAAAATATCGCCAGCAAGACAATACCTGCCATAAAGATAAGAGAGCACCATGGAACAGTTTGAATGTATTAACGTAGAACAGGCGCACCAAAAGCTGCAGCAAAGCACCGCTGTGCTGGTGGATATTCGCGACCCGCAGAGCTTTGCGATGGGCCATACCCCAGGCGCGTTTCATCTGACTAACGACACGCTGGGCGCGTTTATGCGTGATAACGATTTTGAAACGCCGGTGATGGTGATGTGCTATCACGGCAACAGCAGCAAAGGTGCTGCGCAGTACCTGTTGCAGCAGGGTTATGACCAGGTCTACAGCGTCGATGGCGGCTTTGATGCCTGGCATCGTCACTTCCCGGCTGAGGTGGAGCACGCGGCTTTCTAAGACGGCTGCGTTCGCCCATTCCTGATACCGCCTGCAGTCAGGCGGTCATTGCGCGCCTTTGCAACGTATCCGTCAGAGTTTGGGTATATACTGTCCCCTTTTGTGTGGAATAGAAGCGACCTGCTGAATGTTGATGATCACCTCTTTTACCAACCCGCGCGTGGCCCAGGCCTTTGTTGACTATATGGCGACGCAGGGGGTTATTCTGACTATCCAGCAGCATACGCGCAGCGACGTCTGGCTTTCTGATGAAGCGCAGGAGGCCCGCGTGCGCGACGAGCTGGAGCGCTTTCTTGAGAACCCGGCCGATCCGCGCTACCTGGCGGCGAGCTGGCAGTCCGGGCAGACCAACAGCGGCCTGCATTATCGTCGTTTCCCTTTTCTTGCCACGCTGAAAGACGGTGCTGGCCCGGTAACGATGAGCATCATGGCTGTCTGCATTCTGGTCTTTATTCTGATGAGCGTCATCGGCGATCAGCCGGTCATGATTTGGCTCGCCTGGCCGTACGACGATTCGCTGAAATTTGAAGTCTGGCGCTATTTTACCCACGCATTCATGCATTTCTCGTTCGTTCATATCCTCTTTAACCTGCTATGGTGGTGGTACCTCGGCGGCGCGATAGAGAAACGCATTGGCAGCGGCAAACTGGTGGTGATTACCGTTATCAGCGCGCTGCTGAGCGGCTTTATTCAGCATCAGTTTAGCGGTCCGTGGTTTGGCGGCCTTTCCGGTGTGGTCTATGCCTTGATGGGCTACGCCTGGCTGCGCGGTGAGCGCGACCCGCAGAGCGGCATTTTCCTGCCGCGCGGGCTGATTATTTTCTCACTGGTCTGGCTGGTTGCCGGGTGGTTCAACGTTTTTGGGATGTCGATTGCGAACGGCGCGCACGTCACCGGGCTGGTGATTGGTCTGGCTATGGCCTTCGTCGATACGCTTAATGTGCGAAAGCGAGCATAATTTTCCAGGGATTCATCATGAAACAAACACAACGTCATGACGCGATAATCGAACTGGTCAAACTCCAGGGCTATGTCAGTACGGAAGAGCTGGTGGAGCACTTTTCCGTCAGCCCCCAGACCATTCGTCGCGATTTGAATGACCTTGCGGAACAGAAAAAAATCTTGCGCCATCACGGCGGCGCGGCGCTGCCGTCGAGCTCGGTCAACGCCTCATGGCACGATAGAAAAGCGACGCAAACGGCTGAGAAAGAGCGTATCGCACAGAAGGTGGCGAGTCAGATCCCGAACGGCTCGGCGCTGTTTATCGACATCGGTACGACCCCGGAAGCGGTGGCGCACGCGCTGCTTAATCACAGCGACCTGCGCATCGTGACCAATAACCTTAACGTGGCTAACACGTTGATGGTGAAAGAAGATTTTCGCATTATTCTGGCAGGCGGTGAGCTGCGAAGCCGCGATGGCGGTATCATCGGCGAGGCGACGCTGGACTTCATCTCCCAGTTCCGCCTCGACTTCGGCATTCTGGGCATCAGCGGCATCGACAGCGACGGTTCGCTGCTGGAGTTTGACTATCACGAGGTGCGCACCAAGCGCGCGATTATCGACAACTCCCGCCACGTGATTCTGGTTGTCGACCATTCGAAATTTGGCCGTAACGCAATGGTCAATATGGGCAGTATCAGCATGGTGGATGCGGTATACACCGACGTGCTACCGCCGCCGGGCGTGATGCAGGTGATTGCCGAAAATGAGGTGCAGCTGGAGCTGTGCTAAAGCCTGATAAGCTTCGCGCTATCAGGCTTGTGGTGGGTCAGAAAGGAGAAACGTAAACCGTTTCTCCTTTTTTATTAAACGCCATACCCCATCATCTTCAGCAGCTGCTGTGCGTGCTGCACCGCATCCTGACGGTGCGCCACGCCAAGCTTCTGATAAAGATTACGGATATGGGTTTTGATGGTGGTTGCCGCCACGTCCAGTTCACCGGCAATTTGTTCGTTGCTATAGCCTGAATAGATAAGCCCCAGCACCTGCCACTCGCGCTGGGTGAGCGGGCTGGTACGGATGAGCTCCGGCACTTCCGGGTGGTTAAGCAGGCGCTCGACGAAGCTTTCGTCGAAGTGGGCGAACTTATGACGATGGTGCTGGTTGATTTCACGCAGAATGCGCTGGGCGCGATGCTGGTCCAGCTCCGGCAGCGTATTCAGCTGAATCAGCTGGCGCAGCTGCTGGGCCATCGCTTCGCCTTCAATCACAAAGTGGCTGATGAACCCGGTGCGGTTGGCGAGCTGGAGCGCTTCCAGCAGCACGCGCTGGGCTTCATTCTTATTACCCGCTTGCCAGTGCAGCTGGTTGAGCAGCAGCAGGTTGCGGTTGAGATCGCTCATCAGGCGCAGCCCACGGGCATTCTCATTCAGCTCTTCGAGCACCATTTCCGCGGAGTCGAACTCGCCCAGCAGAATCTGCGCGCGGGCGATGTTACGCCACTGGCCCTGCAGGAAGTGGTTGTTGGCGAACTCCGGCTTCGGCGTGTGTCGCAGCCAGTTGGCGGCCGCTTTTTTATCGCCGACCATTTGCCAGTAGATGACGCGAACCTTATCCGCGTTGGAAACCCAGTCGCTGTGATAGGCGCCGTTGCCGAGCAGATTTTCAAGACGGTTCAGGTGGTTGCGGGCGTTATCCAGGTCGCCGCGCGCCAGCGAGCATTGTACCTGTAACGTCAGGCACTGGAGTTGCTGCTGCGGCTGGAAGCCACTCAACACTTCTATACCGGTGCGGGCAGCGGTTTCTGCCTCGTCGAGACGCGCCCACGCCCACAGCAGCTGCGCGCGGATGCGCAGCAGGAATTCATGCATCGGCAGCTGTTCCAGATGCTGCTCGCGAATCAGCTGGAAACCTTTTTCCTGACACTCCCAGGCGGCTTGTAAGAAGCCCTGGGCAAACAAAATTTCGCTTTGTTGAATCAGACTCCACAGCGCGTAGTGCCAGATATCGTGGCGGCGCGCCATCTGTTCTGTTTGCTGCATGACGGCGATGGACTGGCTGAGTTGCCCCTTGCAGTGCAGCACTTCACCATGCACAGACGTGGCGACGATACGGCTGTAGAAGTTAGCCAGCGGCAGCTCTTCCAGCGCCACGGTCGACAGACGTTCGGCTTCGTCCTGATCGCCGTCGTTGATCGCCACCTGTGCGCGCAGGGCGTTGAAATCGCCGTGCAGCGAGGTATCCATTTCAAACGTCATCTCCTGCTCGGCGCGAGCCAGCAGGGTGTTCACTTCACTGTAGCGGTGCTGGCTTTGCATCAGCCAGGCCTGGAGCAGCACCAGACGCGGGTTTTCCAGCAGGCTTTCCCACGGCAGCGCGGAGAGCGACTCTTCAAGCAGCGCCAGCTCGCTGTGGTGGAACAGACCCCAGGCGTGATTCAGCAGAATATCGCGCAGCATTTTCGGGTCGCCAGCCGCCAGCGCGTGATGGATAGCTTCGCTTGGGAAGCCCTGCGCCATCCAGCTTTCCGCCGCCGCGCGGTGGATTTCCGGCAGCTCGGTGGCCAGTTCCCACTGGCAACGTTGACGCAGGAAGCTACAGAACAGCGGGTGATAGTTGAACCACTCACCGGAGTTATCCATGCGCTGAATAAACAGCCCCTGGCGTTCAATCTCTTCAAGGCGCATCTGGCCGTTTTCTTCACCGGTCACGCGAGCGATGAGCGCATCGTTCATGGAGCGCAGCAGCGAGCTTTTCAGCAGGAAGTTGCGTGTTTGCGAATCGACGTTATCCAGCACTTCATCCACCAGGTAATCGGACAGATGGCTGGCGTTAATCCCCGCCAGACGACGCGCCGAATGTTGGGTGGCGTTATTACGCTGGCGTGCGGAGAGCGCGATCAGCTGGAGCGCGGTCGCCCAGCCGGCGACGTCGTCGCACAGACGGCTGCTTTCCGCCGCTTCGATGGGCGCGGCTAAGCGGCAGTCGAAGAATTGTTTGGTTTCCGCATGCGTAAAGGAGAGCTGCTGGCTGCCGATCTCCAGCAATTGATCGCGCACGCGCAGGTTGGCGATACCCAACTGCGGCAGATTGCGCGATAGCACGACCAGCGTCAGATTTTCCGGCTGATGGCGCAGGAAGAAACGCATGGCATCGTGGATCACCGGGTTGGTAATCAGGTGGTAATCATCGATCACCAGATACAGCGGACGTTGCCACTCGCTGAGTTCAATAAACAGTTGTGCGAAAAGGGAGCTGAGGCTCGCGTACTGGCGCTTTTGCACCATGTTTTCGCTGGCCTCGCAATGGCCGCCCGTCGCCTGCTGGATAGCCGCGATCAGGTAGCTGGCAAAGCGCTCCTGTTGGTTATCGCCTTCATCCAGCGAATACCAACCAAGGTCACTCATTCCTGCCGCCCATTGTGATACGAGCGTGGTCTTTCCATAGCCAGCCGGACTGGTTATCAGCGCCAGACGATAATTGTTCGCGCCGGAAAGTTTCGCCAACAGCCGATCGCGAATCACCGTGTGTTCGAGACGGACTGGTCGACTTAGTTTTGACGGAATCAACATAGCTAATCACTTCACTGTGAGGATTGGAAAACGAGATTTTTTTTGCGCTTCGTAATTAATCCCTACAAAGGTCGGTCAAATGCCTATGTATTGCAAGTTATGTCCCGTTTTGATGTCTGCTAATTTGCGATATGTCACAAATTCTTTAATTTAATACCATCCACGTAGAACGGCGCGCAGAGCGCGGAAATGCGGGGTTTTATAACCTATTGTGGTTACAAGTGAAAATAAACTTTAAGCACCTATGGAATAAAGAGCGTTTAAAGATATGTCAGCTCACGTAATTTTCCGTAGAAACAATACGTATTAATTTGTTGCTTATTTTCGCAAGGGGATTGTTTCCTTATTTACATATTTACTGCGAAACAGTATTTCATTTTATGAGCTGGCGCGAAGATCTCACGGGCATAATCCCAGAGACTGAATTCTGAAAAAAGGACGTGCTGAACCGGCTGAAAAACGCGCAAAACTGCCGCCAGTCGCTAACGTTATAGTGGCGGCGATCACACTTTTCGCTCATCCCTGCGACTCCTCCCCGCCTAATCCTGGACAGGATGAGGAAGTCGCGCATTCAGCCAGGCAAACTACCGCTAACGTTTATGTAAAAAGGATTCGATTTCACTATGTCACAGCCTACTTTTAATCACGATTCATTCCAGGCTGCCCTGACGCGTCAGTGGCAGCGTTTTGGCCTGCAGGCCGCTTCCGAAATGACGTCTCATCAGTGGTGGCAGGCTGTGAGCGGCGCGCTGGCTGAACAGCTGTCGGCGCAGCCGGTAGCGAAGCCAGCAAAAGATCAGCGTCACGTGAACTACATCTCCATGGAGTTCCTGATTGGCCGCCTGACCGGTAACAACCTGCTCAACCTCGGCTGGTATGAAGGGGTGAGTGAAGCGCTGAAGGGCTACAACATTAACCTGACTGACCTGCTGGAAGAAGAGACTGACCCGGCGCTGGGCAACGGTGGTTTGGGTCGTCTGGCGGCGTGCTTCCTCGACTCCATGGCGACCGTTGGCCAGTCCGCCACCGGCTATGGTCTGAACTACCAGTACGGTCTGTTCCGCCAGTCGTTTGCCGATGGCCAGCAGATGGAAGCACCGGATGACTGGCAGCGTGGTAGCTACCCGTGGTTCCGCCACAACGCTGCGCTGGATGTGCAGGTGGGCATTGGCGGTAAAGTGGTCAAAGGCGAATGGCAGCCTGCCTTCACGATTACCGGTGAAGCCTGGGATCTGCCGGTGCTGGGTTATCGTAACGGCGTCGCGCAGCCGCTGCGCCTGTGGCAGGCGAAACATGCGCACCCGTTCAACCTGACCAAATTCAACGACGGCGATTTCCTGCGCGCTGAGCAGCAGGGCATTGACGCTGAAAAACTGACGAAAGTGCTCTACCCGAACGACAACCATACCGCAGGTAAAAAACTGCGCCTGATGCAGCAGTACTTCCAGTGCGCCTGCTCGGTGGCCGATATTCTGCGTCGCCACCATCTGGCGGGCCGTAAGCTGCACGAACTGGCCGATTTCGAAGTCATCCAGTTGAACGATACTCACCCGACCATCGCCATTCCGGAACTGCTGCGCGTGCTGATTGACGAGCACCAGCTGAGCTGGGATGACGCCTGGGCTATCACCAGCAAAACCTTCGCTTACACCAACCACACCCTGATGCCAGAAGCGCTGGAGTGCTGGGATGAGAAGCTGGTGAAAGCGCTGCTGCCGCGTCACATGCAGATCATCAAAGAGATTAACGACCGCTTTAAGAAGCTGGTTGATGCCACCTGGCCGGGCGATGAAGCCGTATGGGCGAAGCTGGCCGTGGTGCACAACAAGCAGGTACGCATGGCGAACATGTGCGTGGTGAGCGGCTTTGCGGTTAACGGCGTGGCGGCGCTGCACTCTGACCTGGTGGTGAAGGATCTGTTCCCGGAATACCATCAGCTGTGGCCGACCCGTTTCCACAACGTCACCAACGGCATCACGCCGCGTCGCTGGATCAAACAGTGCAACCCGGCTCTGGCCGCGCTGCTGGATAAATCGCTGAAAAAAGAGTGGGCTAACGATCTCGACCAGCTGATTAATCTGGAAAAATACGCCGACGATGCGAAGTTCCGTCAGCAGTATCGTGACATCAAGCTGGCGAACAAAGAGCGCCTGGTGAAATTCATCAAGGCCCGTACCGGGATTGAGATTTCAAGCAACGCGATTTTTGATATTCAAATCAAACGTCTGCACGAATACAAACGTCAGCACCTGAACCTGCTGCACATTCTGGCGCTGTACAAAGAGATTCGCGAAAACCCGCAGGCTGACCGCGTACCGCGCGTGTTCCTGTTCGGGGCGAAAGCGGCGCCGGGCTACTACCTGGCGAAGAATATTATCTTTGCGATCAACAAAGTGGCTGAGGCGATCAATAACGATCCGCAGGTGGGCGATAAGCTGAAAGTGGTCTTCCTGCCGGATTACTGCGTGTCGGCGGCAGAGATGCTGATTCCGGCGGCGGACGTTTCTGAGCAGATTTCCACTGCCGGTAAAGAGGCCTCCGGCACCGGCAACATGAAGCTGGCGCTGAACGGCGCGCTGACCGTTGGTACGCTGGACGGTGCGAACGTAGAAATCGCCGAGAAGGTCGGTTCTGAAAACATCTTCATCTTCGGCCATACCGTCGAGCAGGTGAAAGAACTCAAAGCCAAAGGTTACGATCCGCTGAAATGGCGTAAAGCCGATAAGCTGTTGGACGCGGTGCTGAAAGAGCTGGAAAGCGGCAAGTACAGCGACGGCGACAAGCATGCCTTCGACCAGATGCTGCACAGCATCGGCAAAGAGGGCGGCGACCCGTACCTGGTGATGGCCGACTTTGCCGCCTATGTGGAAGCGCAGAAGCAGGTGGACGTGCTTTATCGTGACCAGGAAGCCTGGACGCGTGCGGCCATTCTGAACACCGCGCGCTGCGGCATGTTCAGCTCCGATCGTTCGATTCGCGATTACCAAAAACGTATCTGGCAGGCAAAACGCTAAGGACTGGCCTATGGAAAGCAAACGCCTCGATAATGCCGCGCTGGCGGCAGGCATTAGCCCTGACTATATCAATGCGCACGGCAAGCCGCAGTCTATCGGCGCAGACACCAAACGGCGCTTGCTTGACGCAATGCATCGTCCCGCGACCGCTTCGGTCGCGGCGACGCCGATACCGAACGTGATGGTTCTGACGTACGGTAAGAAAATGGCGCTGCCGGTTTCCGGCAGCGGCGAGTTTAGCTGGATCCTCACCACCGAAGAGGGCCAGCAGCATCACGGCAAGGCGACGGGCGGGAAAAATCTCAGCCTGCCGACGCGTCTGCCGGAGGGGTATCACTCCTTAACGTTGACTCAGGACGATCAGCGCTGGCACTGCCGGGTGATTATTGCGCCGGAACGCTGCTATGAACCACAGCCGCTGCAAGAGGCGAAAAAGCTGTGGGGCGCCTGCGTGCAGCTCTACACCCTGCGTTCGGAAAAGAACTGGGGTATCGGCGACTTCGGCGATCTGAAGGCGATGCTGCCGGAAGTGGCGAAGCGCGGCGGCGCGTTTATCGGCCTCAACCCGATTCATGCGCTTTATCCGGCTAACCCGGAGAGCGCGAGCCCGTACAGCCCGTCGTCGCGTCGCTGGATGAACGTTATCTATATCGACGTTAACGCGGTGGAAGACTTCAGACTGAGCGACGAGGCGCAGGCGTGGTGGAAACTGCCGGCGACTCAGCAGAAGCTGAAGGCCGCGCGCGACGTCGAGCAGGTGGACTACACCGCGGTCACCGAGCTTAAAATGACGGCCCTGCGTATGGCGTGGAAACGCTTTGCCAAACGTCACGACGAGCCGATGGCGGCCTTCCGTTACTTTGTTGATAAAGAGGGCGAAAGCCTGTACTGGCAGGCGGCGTTTGACGCGCTGCACGCTCATCAGGTGAAAGAAGATAAGCTGCGCTGGGGCTGGCCGGCCTGGCCGAAGGCGTATCAGAACATCGAAAGCCCGGAAGTGCACGCATTTTGTCAACAGCATGCCGACGAAGTCGATTTCTACCTTTGGCTACAGTGGCTGGCCTACACCCAGTTTGCCGAGTGCTGGGAAACCAGCCAGCGCGACGCCATGCCGATTGGCCTCTACCGCGACCTGGCGGTAGGTGTGGCTGAAGGCGGAGCCGAAACCTGGTGTGACCGTGAACTCTACTGCCTGAAGGCCTCCGTCGGCGCGCCGCCGGATATCCTTGGGCCGCTGGGGCAGAACTGGGGCCTGCCGCCGATGGATCCGCATATCATCGCCGCGCGTGCTTATGAACCGTTTATCGAGCTGCTGCGCGCCAACATGAAAAACTGCGGCGCGCTGCGTATCGACCACGTGATGTCCGTGCTGCGTCTGTGGTGGATTCCGTACGGCGAAACTGCCGATCACGGTGCTTACGTGCAGTATCCGGTGGATGCGCTGCTGTCGATTCTGGCGCTGGAAAGTAAACGTCATCGCTGCATGGTCATTGGCGAAGATCTGGGGACGGTGCCGGTGGAAATCGTCGGCAAGCTGCGTAAGAGCGGCGTCTACTCGTACAAAGTGCTCTATTTTGAGAACGACAGTGAGAAGACGTTCCGTGCGCCGAAAGCTTATCCGGAGCAGTCAATGGCCGTGGCCACGACCCATGACCTGCCGACGCTGCGCGGTTACTGGGAAAGCGGCGATCTGACGCTGGGCAATGCGTTGGGTCTCTACCCGGACGCAGACGTATTGCGTGGGCTGTATCAGGACCGTGAACTGGCGAAGCAGGGGCTGCTCGACGCGCTGCATAAATATGGCGCGCTGCCTAAACGCGCAGGGCATAAGGCGTCGCTGATGTCGATGACTTCAACCCTGAGCCGCGGCATGCAGCGTTATATCGCGGACAGCAACAGCGCGCTGCTGGGCCTACAGCCGGAAGACTGGCTGCAGATGTCCGCGCCGGTCAATATTCCCGGCACCAGCACCGAGTATCCGAACTGGCGACGCAAGCTTACGACAACGCTGGAGGCGATGTTTGCCGATGAGAGTGTGAACAAGCTGATTAAAGATTTGGATAAGCGCCGGAAAGCGGCGAGCAAGAAGAAGTAACCATCATATCTAGCCATAAAAAAACGCCGGGGAAAGCCCCGGCGTTTTTATTTCGAGATTTCGTGGTGTTACACCACCATCCCTAGCAGCAGACAACCGACCAGACCGCAAACCGAGATAATGGTTTCCAGCATTGACCAGGACTTGATGGTCTCACCGATGGTCAGGTTGAAGTACTCCTTGAACAGCCAGAAGCCTGGATCGTTCACGTGGGAGAAGATGACGGAACCGGAACCTACCGCGATAACCATCAGCTCCGGGCTCACGCCGGTGGTGGCAATCAGCGGAGCGGCAATACCGCCCGCGGTGATGGCGGCAACGGTTGCGGAGCCCAGCGCGATACGCAGAACGGCAGCGATAGACCATGCCATAAACAGCGGAGATACGTTGGACTCGTGCATGATAGACGCGATGTACTTATCTACGCCGGAGTCGACCAGCACCTGCTTGAAGGCGCCGCCGCCGCCGATGATCAGCAGCATCATGGCAATGATTTTAATGGAGGAGATCAGCGTATCGTTGATGTCATCCATTGAGCGGCCACGGTTCAGACCGAAGGTGAAGATAGCGATCAGCACGGCGATCAGCGTTGCCATCACCGGGTCACCGAAGAACTCAGCGGCAGGCAGCAGCGCGTGGCCTTTCGGCAGCACCATCTCAGCCACGGCGCGCATCGCCATCAGGATAACCGGCACCAGAGAGGTCCAGACGCTCACGCCAAAGGACGGCATCTCTTCATCGGTGAAGGTTTTCGGGTTGTGCAGACCTTCCGGGATCGGCTTGTCGATGCTTTTCAGGCAGCGTGCGTAAACCGGGCCTGCCAGAATGACGGTCGGAATCGCCAGCAGGGTGCCGTACAGCAGGGTTTTACCCATGTCTGCGTGGAAGATGGTGGCGATAGCAGTCGGGCCCGGGTGCGGAGGCAGGAAGCCATGGGTCACCGAGAGCGCGGCAGCCATCGGCACGCCGACGTACAGCAGCGGAATACGCGCGTTGGCGGCAATGGTGAAGACCAGCGGCAGCAGCAGCACGAAGCCCACTTCGTAGAACAGCGCGAAGCCGACGGTGAAACCGGTCAGTACGACCGCCCACTGAATGTACTTGCGGCCAAATTTGTCGATAAGCGTGGTGGCAATACGCTGCGCGCCGCCGCAGTCGGCCAGCATTTTGCCGAGCATGGCGCCAAAGCCCATAATCAGCGCCAGGCTGCCAAGGGTGCCGCCGACGCCGTTTTTAATCGACACGATCACTTTGTCCAGCGGCATGCCCTGCATTAAGCCGACGGCTAACGCCACCAGCACCAGAGCGATAAACCCGTTCATTTTGAAACGGATCATCAGCAGTAATAAGAGGATAACCCCGATAGCTACGATGATTAATGGCATAACTTATCCAGCCTTTAATTTGTTATGGGTAACGTCACTGTTGTTGCGACAACTTCCAATTGTCCCTACAGAGGGAATAGGTACTGACTTCTTCACGCCACCGTCTGTTGTATGACTCAGACAAAGGATAGCTGGCTATTTATTTAACGCGGTGGTGTGTGTTGCGATGATACGGGTAACATGTGGAGGTTGAGAATAACCCTGTGCATTGAAATGTGAAATCTGCGACGGTAGTCAAATAATTGGTAGGGTTATTGCCGTTTTTCGGGCGGAAATTTGCGAGGAATGTTGCGCGGTAACATTACGCTATGGCGAAAGATTGTGCAGCCGGAGAGCAGAGAAAATCCCCGGGGTCGGCGTAAGCGCCTCGCCCGGGACGATCGCGAAACATCTTAGTAGTAAGAGTGCTCGCCGCGCTGGTGTTCGGTCAGATCGCGTACGCCTTTCAGGTCCGGGAACTCGGCCAGCAGCTGCTTTTCAATGCCATCTTTCAGGGTGACATCGATCATTGAGCAGCCGTTACAACCGCCGCCAAATTGCAGAATGGCATAGCCATCTTCGGTGATTTCCATCAGCGACACGCGACCACCGTGGCCGGCGAGCTGCGGGTTAACCTGTGATTGCAGCATGTACTCCACGCGCTCCATCAGCGGGGCGTCGTCGGACACTTTGCGCATTTTGGCGTTCGGTGCTTTCAGCGTCAGCTGAGAGCCGAGCTGGTCGGTGACAAAATCGATTTCCGCATCTTCCAGATACGGAGCGCTCAGCTCGTCGACATAGGCGGTGAGCTGTTCAAATTTCAGGGCTGTATCACTTGCTTCCACCGCATCCGGCGGGCAGTAAGAAACGCCGCATTCTGCGTTAGGCGTACCAGGGTTAATCACAAATACGCGGATTTGTGTCCCTTCTTCCTGATTTTGCAGAAGTTTGGCAAAGTGCGCTTGCGCAGTATCGGAAATACGGATCATAGCTTTGACCTAATAGTTGACTACTTTAGTTGGTTATAATACGCCCATCGCTGGGGGTCTACAAGGTGCGGCACAGACACCATACCTGAACGCTCGCCGCGCCGTTTCGCAAAAGCAGGCGGGAAATTTCAGCCACGGTACTCCCCGTCGTGACCACATCATCCACAATCACCATATGGCGCCCACGTATGGATAATTCAAGCTGGAAAGCATTTTTCAGGTTGTGCTTGCGCAACCGGGCGCTGAGCTGATGCTGGGTCGCCGTTGGGCGAATACGCGTAAGAGCCCGGGGCTGATAATCGGCGTGTAACCAGTGTGCCAGCGCACGACAGAGCAGCTCGCTTTGATTATAGCCTCGCCGCCAGTGACGGCGTTGCCACAACGGAACGCTGATAAGCTGCACAGGAGCGGGTAGGTCGGTTCGTTGACGAACGGCCAGCAACAGTAGACGCGCCAGCGTGGATGCCAGCTCTGGGTTACCGCTGAACTTGAAGCGGTGGATTAACTGACTGAGCGGAGGACGATAGTCGTTAATCGCCACCAGCCGCTGCCATGGCGGCGGTTTTTGCAGGCAGCGTCCGCAGGGGATTCCGGCGTTTTCTGCCGGCAGGCCGCACTGCGGACAATGGCTCCCTTGCGCAAACAGCGTTTTGGCGCAGCGCGAACAGATGCCCCACGCAGGCATCGCCAGCGGCATTTGGCATAGCCAGCACGCGCCGTGGACTGTTAGCATAATCCCTCCTTAAGCGAAGAAACGAGAACGATAGCTGATGAACGACATCTGGTGGCAAACCACGGGCGAAGGAAATTGTCATCTTGTGCTGCTGCACGGATGGGGGCTGAATGCACAGGTCTGGGATTGCATCACGCCGGAATTGAGCGCGTATTTTACGCTGCACCTGGTCGACCTGCCGGGTTACGGACGTAGCGGTGAATGGGGTGCCATGACGCTGGAAGCGATGGCGGAGAAGGTGCTGGAAAATGCCCCTGAACGGGCCATCTGGCTGGGCTGGAGCCTGGGAGGGCTGGTGGCGAGCCAGATTGCCTTGAATCACCCGACGCGCGTGCAGGCATTGGTTACCGTGGCGTCGTCTCCTTGCTTTAGCGCGCAGGATGAGTGGCCGGGCATTAAGCCGGAAGTGCTCAGCGGCTTTCAGCAGCAGTTGAGCGAAGATTTTCAGCGTACCGTTGAACGTTTCCTGGCGTTGCAAACCTTAGGCACCGAAAGTGCCCGACAGGATGCTCGTGCGCTGAAACAAGCGGTGTTATCGCTGCCGATGCCGTCGTCTGAGGTGCTCAACGGCGGCCTGGAGATCCTCAAAACCGCGGATTTACGCGAGCCGCTGACGGCGCTGGATTTACCGTTCCTGCGCCTGTATGGCCGACTCGATGGCCTGGTGCCGCGCAAGATTGTTCCGCAGTTGGATGCGCTGTGGCCTCGGAGCGAATCGCTCATTTTTGACAAAGCGGCCCATGCGCCGTTTATCTCTCATCCACAGGCGTTTTGCGCACCTTTGGTGGCGTTGAAAAAGCAAATTGAGAAATAATTCTGTGCGGACGTGGTAAAAAAGATATTCATAGCAATACTTAAGCTGTTGCGGCAGGTGATTATTTCGCGCACCCGCGCAGCGCAAATAACAACCCTAAGGAGAGTAGAGGCTATGAAATTTGTTACAGGTATTGTTGCATCTCTGGTGATTGGCTCCCTGTCGTTTGGTGCGTTTGCTGCTAAAGAGATCCAGAAGGAAGATGTTGCCAAGCTTAAGCTGACGAAAATCGGCAACATCACCACCTCGCGTACTACTTCGCCAATGGATGCGAAGCGCGATCTGTCGAAAAAGGCGGATGAGCTGGGTGGTAAGTATTATGTGATTATTGCGGGTGGGAAAAACGAAAAAACCGTCCACGGTAACGCGGACGTCTACAAGTAAGTTTTGCCTTTTACTCCCGACGCTGCTGACAGCGTCGGGGATAACCTCTTAACGTAGCGCCCACCACTCACGCAGGCACGCTTTGCCTTCCGGGCAGCTTTTGCAGCTACCGCTCAGGCAGCCATCAGCGTCTTCCTGAATTTTCACCACTTTTCCCATCGCTTCTAAGCGGCTCAGCATGGCGTCAACTAACGCTTGCGGCGTATGCAGTTGGGCGCTGAGCTGTGAGGCTTCCATGCGTCCTTGCAGGGCCAGCGTGTCGCGTATTTCGATCAATGACGCCATCATCGCTCCTTAGTGGCAATCGCCAGCCGGGCTGGAGCAGCAGGACGTCGGCGTTTTGCGCGTCGCCAGCAGGGAGACATCCACCCGGCTACGGGCGCGGCGCAGCAGACCGAGCACCACAATGTTGAACAGAATCACCGCCAGAATGCACACCAGGCTGTAGCGTGGATGCTGGCTGAAGCTGACTGTCTGGTAGTAGAGCGTGGACAGCGAGTAGGCGATATTCAGCCCCCACAGGATGGAGAACGTCATCCAGCCACGGCTCGATTCACGGGCTATCGCCCCCATTACCGAAATGCACGGAATGTAGAGCAACACGAAAATCAGGTAGCTGTACGCTGCCGCCGCGCTGCCGAATTTGCTGCCCATCACGCCCATTGCGCCGGTTTCCATCTCGCCATCGCCTTTGCTGGCTTCGATGGGGTTGGCCAGTACGCTGAGGCTGAAGGTGTCTTTCAGGCCTTGCCAGGTTTCATCGAGCGCGCCCAGCAGTTCATCACCGAGATGGAATTCCTGCGGGTTGAACGCTTCGTTCTGGATGTCTTCAGCGGTGTAGAGGGTGTTCAGCGTCCCCACCACCACTTCTTTTGCCATCGCCCCGGTAAACAGGCCGACGGTGGCTTGCCAGTTATCTTCATGCACGCCAATCGGTTTAAACACTGGCGTAATCGCGCGGCTGACAGAGGCCAGCGCCGAGTCGTTGATGTTGTCGACGATCTTGCCGCTGAACGAGAAGCTGTTCAGTGCGCTCAGGAAAATACTGACAATCACGATAACTTTACCGGCGCGCAGCACGAAGCCTTTCAGGCGCTGCCAGGTCTGGATGAACAGGCTTTTGATGTGCGGTACGTGGTAGACCGGCAGTTCCATGACGAACGGCGAGGCTTCGCCACGCATGATGGTGTATTTGAGCATCAGGCCGGTGAGGATGGCGATAACGATCCCCAACACATAGAGCGAGAAGACCACCAGCGCGCCGCCCTGGCCGAAGAAGGCCGCGGCGAAGACCGCGAAGATAGCCAGACGCGCGCCACAGGACATAAACGGCGCCATCATAATGGTCATCAGGCGTTCACGCGGGGCATCCAACGTACGGGCGCCCATCACCGACGGCACGTTACAGCCGAAGCCGACGATCAGCGGCACAAAGGATTTCCCCGGCAGACCAAGTGCCTGCATCAGGCGGTCCATGACGAAGGCGGCGCGAGCCATATAGCCGGAGTCTTCAAGGAACGAGAGGAACAGGTACATCATGCCGATTTGCGGCACCAGCGGCAGAACGGTGTTGATACCGCCGCCGAGCCCCTGCGCCAGGAATACGGTCAGCCAGTCCGGGAAGTGCAGGGTGTAGCCAATCCACTGAATACCGTGAATAAAGAGCGCTACCGAGCCGCCGTCGAAGATGGGCTGTAAGGCACCGCCGATATTAATCGCCAGCAGGAACATCAGGTACATCACGAACAGAAAGACCGGCAGCCCCAGCACGCGGTTGAGGACGATTTTATCCAGCGCGGCGGTAAAACGGCTTGGTTCGGCGGTCAGCGTATTGCTGACGGCGTCGCAGATAGCGGCGATGCTCTGGTAGCGAGCGTCGGCGATATGCAAAGCGGGATCGTCCAGCTCTTCGCTCAGGTGCGCCAGCGAAACGTCCAGCTTATGCGCCGCATCGCCGGCGTAGGCGCGGCTGTAGATATCGCCTTCCAGCATCTGCATACCCAGCCAATGGCGCTGGCGCTCCGGAATGTCCTGCGCCATCTCTTTGGCCAGATTATCGGCTTCACGCAGCAGCGGCTGCGGGTAGTGCACCAGCTCCAGCGGCTGATTGCCCTTGTGGCGATCAATCGCCATTTTCAGCGCTTCAATGCCGCGGGCGCGGGTCGATACCAGCGGTACCACCGGGCAGCCGAGACGAGCGGAAAGGGCGTCGACATCGATGCGAATCTGCTGTTTCTCGGCGATATCCAGCATGTTCAGCGCGACCACGCACGGAATGCCCAGCTCGAGTAATTGCAGCGTCAAATACAGGTTACGTTCCAGGTTGGAGGCGTCGACCACGTTAATCAGCAGGTCGGCATCGCCGCTGAGAATGTAGTGGCAGGCGATTTGTTCATCCAGCGAGGTTTGTGACGAGATAGTGGTCAGCGAGTAGGTGCCCGGCAGGTCGACAAGGGTGACCTGATGATCGGTGGTGGCGAAAGACCCTTCTTTACGTTCAACCGTCACACCCGCCCAGTTGCCTACGCGCTGGCGCGCGCCGGTCAGCTGATTGAATAAGGTTGTCTTGCCGGAATTAGGATTACCAATTAGACCGATGGTTAATTTTTTCATTTTTCAGACTCTTATTACCGGGCTGAAGTCATTGCGCGACAGGTTCTAATTCGATTAGCGCGAGATCTTTTTTACGCAGTACCAGGCTTACGCGACGGGTTTCAATATGAATGGGGTCACCCAAGGGCGCAACGCGAACGACATGGAATGATGAGCCAGGCAGCATGCCCAATGAGAGGAGTTTCTGCCGATAGGCTGGGCTAATTTCGCGGGAGAAACCAACAATCTTCCACGCAGTATCCGGTGTAAATTGCATAGAACCTACTTATTTTATCGCTAGCTGGACGAGGGAGTGCCCGCGTGCGGCCAGATGGCGGCAAGGGCATCGTCAACGAATAAAGAATAAAATGCACTGCAAATGATGATAATGAGAATGGTTTTTATCATCAATACATAATATGCGGTTGGTGGGAGTTTTGCGCACTATTTGCACTTTTTTTGATATTACTCAAGCAACGCATTGTAGCGATAAATCAATTAACCGATATTTACATCGCTTAATGTTTAATTAAGGTTTCATTGGTTAATAAAATAAAACGTGATGCAGTTTATTATTAAAAGTTGCGCGAAAATATTAATTACTGAGGGCGAGATAAGGCGCGAAGCGAATGCGTCACGGCTGGTGATGTAAAACGCCTTATCCCCCATGCAGGCTGGATAAGGCGTTTATCGATTAGCGTTTTTTACCCATTGCTGCGGCTAAAGCGTCCATCATGGCGCTGTTACCGGCAGGCTGAGCTTCGCGGCCGCGCGGCTTGGCCGCTTTCGCCGCTGGACGTCCGCTGTTCTGCGGACGGTCATTACCGCCGCCACGACGGGCGTTGGTTTCACCCGGCTGCTCATCCAGACGCATAGTCAGGGCGATACGTTTACGCTGCAAATCGACCTCCAGCACCTTCACTTTGACGATATCGCCTGCTTTCACCACGGTGTGTGGATCTTCGACGAATTTATCCGCCAGCGAGGAGATATGCACCAGGCCGTCCTGGTGCACGCCGATATCGACAAAGGCGCCAAAGTTGGTGACGTTGGTCACCGCGCCTTCGAGGATCATTCCCGGCAGCAGGTCGTTCATGGTTTCGACGCCATCGGCGAACTTCGCGGTTTTAAATTCCGGACGCGGGTCGCGGCCCGGTTTTTCCAGCTCTTTGATGATGTCGGTGACGGTCGGTACGCCAAAACGTTCGTCGGTAAACTCAGAGGCTTTCAGGCCGCGAAGTTCACTGCTGTTGCCCATCAGATCTTTCAGCGCCTGCTGGGTGGCCGCCAGAATGCGTTCAACCACCGGGTAGGCTTCCGGGTGCACGGTGGAAGCGTCCAGCGGGTTATCGCCGTGGTTGATGCGCAGGAAGCCCGCGCACTGCTCGAACGCTTTCGGCCCCAGACGACTTACCTTCAGCAACTGCTGGCGGTTCTGGAACTGGCCATTCTCATCGCGCCAGGCGACGATGTTCTGCGCCATCATGCGCGTCAGGCCCGCGACGCGGGTCAGCAGCGGCACGGAGGCGGTGTTCAAGTCCACGCCGACGGCGTTCACGCAGTCCTCGACGACCGCATCCAGCTTACGCGCCAGCTGCGTCTGGCTGACGTCATGCTGGTACTGGCCCACCCCGATGGATTTCGGGTCGATTTTCACCAGCTCGGCCAGTGGGTCCTGCAGACGACGGGCGATAGACACCGCGCCGCGCAGGGAAACGTCGAGATCCGGGAATTCCTGCGCCGCCAGTTCGGAAGCGGAATACACCGACGCGCCTGCTTCGCTGACGATCACCTTCTGCGCGGTGACTTGCGGGAACTGTTTCTGCACATCGAGGAAGAAACGCTCGGTTTCGCGTGAGGCGGTACCGTTGCCGATCGCCACCAGCTCCACGTTGTGTTTTTCGCACAGCGCCGCCACGGCGACCGCCGCTTTCGCCGCCTGCCCGGTGTGCGGGTAGATGGTATCCGTCGCCACCAGCTTGCCGGTGCCGTCCACCACCGCCACCTTCACGCCGGTACGCAGACCAGGGTCGAGGCCCATGGTGGCGCGCAGACCGGCTGGTGCAGCCATCAGCAGATCGTGCAGGTTACGGGCGAAGACGTTGATGGCTTCATCTTCCGCGCGTTCGCGCACGGTGCCCATCAGTTCGGTTTCGAGGTGCATCAGCACTTTGATGCGCCAGGTCCAGCTCACCACGCCTTTGCGCCAGCTATCCGCCGGGGCGTTGTTCAGGCGCAGGCCGAGGTGGTCGATAATAATCTGTTCGCAGTGGCTCTCTTTCGGCGGCTCGTCGAACTGCGGATCGGCGTTGAGCGAGAGTTGCAGAATACCTTCGTTGCGCCCGCGGAACATCGCCAGCGCGCGGTGGGAAGGGGTGGTTGAAATCGGTTCGTGATGGTCGAAGTAGTCGCGGAACTTCGCGCCTTCTTCTTCCTTACCGCTGACCACTTTGGCCACCAGGTGGGCGTTCTTCCACAGGTAGTCGCGCACTTTCGCCAGCAGGCCGGCATCTTCCGCGAAGCGTTCCATCAGGATATAGCGCGCGCCGTCGAGGGCCGCTTTGGTATCCGCGACGCCCTTATCGACATCGATAAATTTCGCCGCCTCGGTTTCCGGGTCGTGAGACGGTTCGCTCCACAGCAGATCGGCCAGCGGCTCGAGACCCGCTTCAATGGCAATTTGCCCGCGGGTGCGGCGCTTCTGTTTATACGGTAAGTAGAGGTCTTCCAGCTCGGTCTTGTTGAGCGTGCCGTTGATGGCTTTTTCCAGCGCTTCGGTCAGCTTGCCCTGCTCACCGATGGATTTCAGAATGACCTGACGACGGTCTTCCAGCTCACGCAAATACCCCAGGCGAGTTTCCAGATTACGCAGTTGCGTGTCATCCAGTCCGCCGGTGATTTCCTTACGATAACGTGCAATAAACGGCACGGTGTTCCCTTCATCAAGCAGGCGAACGGCGGCTTCCACCTGTTCGGCTCTGGCCTGAAGTTCACCCGCAATAATGCGGCAGAGCGAATCATTCATCATGGCTTGGTTTCACTGTTAGGTCATAAAATCAGGGGACAGTTATACGGATTGACTGGCAAAAATGCCAGTCATCAGCGGGGGCTTCGGATTGTTCCGGCGTTATTTTACGTAATCGATCGCATTTACGTACCAGCTGGCCTCACCCGCTGGCGTGTTGACGACCGCGAGATCGCCGACCTCTTTTTTCAATAGCGCACGGGCCATTGGCGAGTCGATCGAAATGTAGTCCTTGCGGCCAAAAATCTCGTCGTAGCCGACAATGCGAAAACGCTTGGTATCGCCGTCGTCGTTTTCAATCTCTACCCACGCGCCAAAAAAGACTTTGCCTTCCTGCTGCGGCGAGTAATCGACGATACGCAGATTTTCCAGACACTTGGTTAAATAACGAACGCGGCGGTCAATCTCCCTTAAGCGTTTTTTATTATACTGGTAGTCAGCGTTTTCACTGCGATCGCCAAGGCTCGCGGCCCAGGTCACTTTTTTGGTGACCTCCGGGCGCTCTTCGCGCCAGAGATAATCCATCTCTTGTTTGAGCTTTTCGTACCCTTCACGGGTGATCAACGGTGTTTTCATCTTACGTGCTTACCTGGCTGCCGAGGAAATATTGCGCACAATACGTATTACGTGAGCATACCGACAGAATAAATAATGTGTATTAAGATTCATTGTATACTTAACTCGCTGTTAAATATGCTTTGTAACAATTTAGCCTGGAATTTATACCAGATTTAGCTGGTCGCAAGCGCAGGCTTTTTTGAGAATACATGCTGATTAATTGTTGCGAACCTTTGGGAGTAAAAACAATGCAAGAGAATTATAAGATTCTTGTTGTGGATGACGACATGCGCCTGCGCGCGTTACTGGAGCGTTATCTGACCGAGCAGGGTTTCCAGGTTCGAAGCGTGGCTAACGCCGAACAGATGGACAGATTGCTGACCCGTGAATCCTTCCATCTGATGGTGCTGGATCTCATGCTGCCGGGTGAAGATGGCCTCTCCATCTGCCGCCGCCTGCGCAGCCAAAGCAACCCGATGCCGATCATTATGGTGACGGCGAAAGGGGAAGAAGTTGACCGTATCGTGGGCCTGGAAATCGGCGCCGACGACTACATTCCGAAACCGTTCAACCCGCGTGAACTGCTGGCCCGTATCCGTGCCGTGCTGCGCCGTCAGGCGAACGAACTGCCGGGCGCGCCTTCGCAGGAAGAAGCGGTTATTGCCTTTGGTAAGTTCAAACTGAACCTCGGTACCCGCGAAATGTTCCGTGAAGACGAGCCGATGCCGCTGACCAGCGGTGAGTTTGCGGTGCTGAAAGCGCTGGTGAGCCACCCGCGCGAGCCGCTGTCTCGTGACAAGCTGATGAACCTGGCGCGTGGTCGTGAATACTCGGCGATGGAACGTTCCATCGACGTGCAGATCTCCCGCCTGCGCCGTATGGTGGAAGAAGATCCGGCGCACCCGCGCTATATTCAGACCGTATGGGGTCTGGGCTACGTGTTTGTCCCGGACGGCTCTAAAGCATGAGGCGACTGCGCTTCTCGCCACGAAGTTCATTTGCCCGCACGTTATTGCTGATTGTCACCTTGCTGTTCGTCAGCCTGGTGACAACCTATCTGGTGGTGTTGAATTTCGCGATTCTGCCCAGCCTGCAGCAGTTTAATAAAGTCTTAGCCTACGAAGTGCGTATGCTGATGACCGATAAACTGCAGTTGGAGGACGGCACGCAGCTGGTCGTGCCGCCGGCGTTTCGCCGCGAGATCTATCGCGAACTGGGCATTTCGCTCTATTCCGATGAAGCCGCAGAAGAGGCTGGCCTGCGCTGGGCGCAGCACTATGAGTTTCTGAGTCAGCAGATGGCTCAGCAGCTCGGCGGGCCGACCGAGGTGCGCGTCGAAGTCAATAAAAGCTCCCCGGTGGTGTGGTTGAAGACCTGGCTGTCGCCCAATATCTGGGTGCGCGTGCCGCTGACCGAGATCCATCAGGGAGACTTCTCCCCACTGTTTCGTTACACCCTGGCGATTATGCTGCTGGCGATAGGCGGCGCATGGCTGTTTATCCGCATCCAGAACCGACCCCTGGTCGACCTGGAGCACGCGGCGCTTCAGGTCGGTAAAGGGATTATTCCCCCGCCGCTGCGCGAGTATGGCGCGTCGGAGGTGCGTTCGGTGACCCGGGCCTTTAACCATATGGCCGCGGGCGTGAAGCAGCTGTCGGATGACCGTACGCTGCTCATGGCGGGCGTCAGTCACGATCTGCGTACGCCGCTCACGCGTATTCGTCTGGCAACCGAGATGATGGGCGAGCAGGACGGGTATCTGGCTGAATCAATCAATAAAGATATCGAAGAGTGCAACGCCATCATCGAGCAGTTTATTGATTACCTGCGTACCGGTCAGGAGATGCCGCTGGAGTTTATCGATCTCAACACCGTTCTCGGTGAGGTGATTGCAGCGGAAAGCGGCTACGAGCGTGAAATCGCCACCAACCTGCTGGATGGCGATATCCCGGTGCGTGTGCATCCGCTGTCCATCAAGCGCGCGCTGGCCAATATGGTGGTGAACGCGGCCCGTTACGGTAACGGCTGGATTAAAGTCAGCAGTGGTCGTGAAGCGCATCGCGCCTGGTTCCAGGTGGAAGATGACGGCCCGGGCATCAAGCCCGAGCAGCGTAAGCATCTGTTCCAGCCGTTTGTGCGTGGCGATAGCGCCCGTACCATCAGTGGAACAGGGCTGGGGCTGGCGATTGTGCAGCGCATCATTGATAACCACAACGGACTGCTGGAGTTAGACACCAGTGAGCGGGGTGGGCTGTTGATTCGCGCCTGGTTGCCAATACCGGCAGGCCAGATGCCATCGGGCAGCAAAGAAAGCTAAAAAAAACCGCTGGGGAAAACCCCGGCGGTTTTTGCTTGTAGGCCCGGTAAGCATCGCGCCACCGGGCAATCTAACGGTACTTACAGCTGCGGCCCTGCACTGACCAGCGCGGCGCCAGCTGGCGTGTCGGTGTATTTCTCAAAGTTCTCTTTGAACAATTTCGCCAGCGTTTCGGCCTTCTCCTGCCACTGCTCCGGCGAACCGTAGGTATTACGCGGATCGAGGATGTGGGTGTCGACGCCTGGCAGCGCGGTTGGGATCTGCAGGTTAAACATCGGCAGGGTGAAGGTTTCAGCGTTGTCCAGCGAACCGTCGAGGATGGCATCAATGATGGCGCGCGTATTCTGGATGGAGATACGTTTGCCGGTGCCGTTCCAGCCGGTGTTCACCAGGTAGGCCTGAGCGCCCGCCGCCTGCATGCGTTTCACCAGCACTTCCGCATACTGCGTTGGGTGCAGCGACAGGAACGCCGCGCCGAAACAGGCGGAGAAGGTTGGCGTCGGTTCGGTGACGCCGCGCTCGGTGCCCGCCAGCTTCGCGGTGAAGCCAGACAGGAAGTGGTACTGCGTCTGGTCGGCGGTGAGGCGCGAAACCGGCGGCAGTACGCCGAACGCATCGGCAGTCAGGAAGATAACTTTGGTCGCGTGGCCCGCTTTTGACACCGGCTTGACGATATTGTCGATGTGATAAATCGGGTAGGAAACGCGGGTGTTTTCGGTTTTTGAGCCGTCGTCGAAGTCGATACTGCCGTCCTCACGCACCACCACGTTTTCCAGCAGCGCGTCGCGGCGAATGGCGTGGTAGATATCCGGCTCAGCCGCTTCCGACAGCTTAATGGTTTTGGCGTAGCAGCCGCCTTCAAAGTTAAACACGCCGTCGTCATCCCAGCCGTGTTCGTCATCGCCAATCAGACGACGTTTCGGGTCGGTAGACAGGGTGGTTTTCCCGGTGCCGGAGAGGCCGAAGAACACGGCGACATCGCCTTTCTCGCCGACGTTCGCGGAACAGTGCATGGACGCAATGCCCTGCAGCGGCAGCAGGTAGTTCATGATGGAGAACATACCCTTTTTCATTTCGCCGCCGTACCAGGTCCCGCCAATCAGCTGGATACGTTCCGTCAGGTTAAACGCGATGAAGTTTTCCGAGTTGAGACCCTGTTCTTTCCACTGCGGGTTGGTGCACTTCGCGCCGTTCATAACGATAAAGTCAGGTTTAAACGTCTTCAGCTCTTCATCGGTTGGGCGAATAAACATGTTTTTGACGAAGTGCGCCTGCCAGGCCACCTCGGTGATAAAACGGACGGACAGACGGGTGTCTTCATTAGCGCCGCAGAAGGCGTCAATGATAAACAGACGTTTGCCGGACAGCTGTTCTGACACCAGGCCTTTCAGATGTTGCCAGATTTCAGGTGACAGAGGCTTATTGTCATTTTTTCCGTTGCCCTTATCAGACCACCACACGGTGTCGCGGGTTGTGTCATCGCGAACAATGTATTTGTCCTTTGGAGAACGGCCGGTAAAGATACCGGTGTCGACAGAAATTGCTCCCAGGTTCGTCAGTACACCACGCTCATAACCTTCCAGGTTAGGATCGAGTTCTTCTTGATACAATGTATCGTAATCGGGGTTGTAGACGATATCCTGTACGTCGTTAATACCATAAGCCTTGAGGTCCTGCGGGGTTATACCGTTGCGCATTTCACTGCTCCTTAGCCAATATGTACTACCATAAATTCTATGGGTATTTTAGGGGTGTTGACCGCGACCAGGCTCATAGATTTACGTATCCCGACAAACGTCTTACTTACGAAAACATTGTGACTCCTGTCACGAAGCGACAGGGATTATGACAGGAAACACCGCGTATTTGGCACGAATGTTCTTAAATGGTTACAAAATGGTTTAATTGACAGCGTAAATGTGAATGTAATCGCATTTATGAAAGAAAATTACGTAATGCTTTCAGAACAAAAATCGATTCACCTCGCCTGTCGATACAGCGTATTTCGGTTCTGTTTCGTTCAATGAGATACTCTATTTACCCTATCCTGAAGCAGGGACACTGATATGGATACTGTGACACCGCTTTCCTCGCCAACCCGCTGGGGCATGGTGCTAACCGGCCTGGTACAAGGGTTGCTGTGCTACCTGCTGGTGACTGAGCTTATTCCTCACCCTGGTTGGTGGATATTTTATGGATTGCCCGGCAGCCTGGCATTATCTTCTGTGCTGCTGTTTAGCATCATCTCGTTTCGCCAGCGCGCGCTGTGGGGCTGGCTGGCCGTTATTCTGGCGGTCGTCCTCGCCATGAGCGGATGGCTGAAAAGCAACCTCAACGGCGATGATTCATGGCGGCAGTACGATGCCCTGTTCCGTTATGGTTGGTGTTTACTGTTGATGGCGCTAATGATTTTGCCGTGGATACAGTTTCAGCTCCACCCCCATCCGGGAAGCTATCGCTATGTGCATTTCTATGATCAACAGTGGCAGAACGCGCTGACGCTGCTGCTGATTGGCGTCGCTAATGGTCTGGTCTGGCTCATCTTCCTGCTGTGGAGCGGGCTGTTTGAGCTGGCGAATATTACCTTCTTCTCTCATCTGTTCTTTGAGACGGAATGGTTTATTTACCTCGTTATTGGCCTGGTAACGGCGCTGACGGTGATTCTGGCGCGGCAGAACGTGCGGCTGGTGAGCGCCATTCATAAGCTGCTGACGCTGCTTGCTACTGGCCTGCTGCCGTTAGTTTCGCTGCTGGCGATTCTGTTCCTCGTGACGTTGGCGTTTACCGGGCTGACGGTGATTTCGCAGCGCGTGTCCGCCGCACTGCTGCTGATCACCTTAGCGCTGAGTCAGCTGTTGCTGACGGCGATGGTTTGGCAGCCGCAGCAATCGCGATTGAGCTATCCACGGCCGCTGCGCTATCTCATCATTACGGCGATGGTGCTTACGCCGGTGTATGCGGCGATTGCCGGCTGGGCGCTGTGGATGAGAATCGGGCAGTACGGCTGGACGTCGGAGCGCCTGCACGGCACGCTGGTGGTGGTGGTCTTGCTGGTCTGGTCGCTGGGCTATGTGCTGAGTCTGCTGCGCCGCCGGGAAGATCCTTCGCCGCTGATGGGCCAGGTGCATCTGGTGGTCTCGCTACTGGCGCTGGCGCTGCTGGTACTGCTCTATACGCCGGTTCTCGACAGCTGGCGCATTAGCGTGAATAGCCATATGGCGCGCTATCATGAGGGCAAAATTAACGCCGATCAGGTCAGTCTGTATATGCTTTCACACAGCGGTAAACCGGGGCGTGAAGCGCTGCTTATACTGCAAAAAGATCCGGAATTTACCCAGGACGCCAGGCGACAGAGGCAACTGACGCGGCTGCTCAATGGCGATCTCACTCCGACAGAAAAACTGACGCCGCTGATGCTGGCGAAAAACGTCGTCGTGGCGCCTGGCAGCCAGTCACCGGACGCCGCGCTGTGGGCTGCGATTATAGAACGCCGCTATCTGGTGGAATCCTGCAGCGACATCGATAGCTGTGTGCTGGTCAGTCAGGATCTTAACGGTGACGGCCAGCCGGAACAGGTCCTGTACGCGTTTGGCGATCGCACCGTTCTGGTGTTTGGTCAGGGGGCAAAAGGCTGGGAGTTTAAAGCCAGCGCAACGCTGCCTGCGGGGGTAAATAAAGAGAAGCTGCTACGGGCGGCGGAAGAGGGCAAAGTGGGCGCGAAGCCGAAGGCGTGGCAGGATATGACGCTGGGGGATGAAACGGTGGTGCTGGAGTATCGGCGCTAAACTTATTCGATCAGAGTAGGCCTGATAGCGCTACGCGCATCAGGCCTACGTCCCGAACGGCAGAATTAATGCACCTGCGGATCCGCCGGAGAAGCGTTATTACGAATCTCGGAGATATCCATCGCGTTAAACACGTAGTGGCTACCGCAGTAGTCGCAGTGCATATCGATCTCGCCTTCTTCTTCCAGAATGCTGTTGATCTCTTCATCCGGCAGCGTTTTCAGCGCGCCTGCACAGCGTTCGCGAGAACAGGTGCACTTGAACTCTACGCCCTGCGGGTCGTACAGCGTCACCTCTTCTTCGTGGTATAAACGCCACAGCACATCGTTGGCCGGCAGCGTGAACAGCTCTTCGGCCTTGATGGTGTCGGTCAGCGCCGCCAGATGGTCGAAATCGTCCGCCAGGGCGTTCTGCGCGGGCATCACCTGCAATAACATACCGCCTGCGGCTGGTTTACCCTCAGACTCACCGGTACGGATAATCAGACGAGTAGGCAGCTGTTCGGAACGCTGGAAGTAATCTTCCAGGCATGCCGCCAGCGTATCGCCTTCCAGACCGACCACGCCCTGATAACGTTCACCTTCGGCTGGGGTAATGGTAATCACCAGATAGCCGTTGCCGATCAGTGTTTTCAGGTCGGCATCCGCTGGGATCTCACCCTGTACACGGGCTACGCCGCGCAGCTGCTGGTGGTTGTTACCGTTAATCACCGCCAGCGTCATCGGGCCATCGCCCTGCAGCTGAACGGTAATATCGCCTTCAAACTTCAGCGTCGCGGTCAGCAGGCTGGTGGCAACCAGCAGCTCCGCCAGCACGTTTTTTACCGGCTGCGGGTAGTTGTGGCCTGCCAGAATCTGTTCGAGCGTTTCGGATACGGTGACCAGTTCGCCACGTACGGCATAGTTTTCAAACAGATAGCGATGTAATTGATCGTGTTGAGTCATAATATTCTCTCTTGGGGTGGCAGTTATTCACTGTCGCCGTATTTAAATCTCATCAGGTCGCGCCGCTCTTTTTTATCCGGCCTTCTGTCCGGATGCGGCATGGTCAGCGCATTTAGCTTGCGCGCCAGAGCGACTTTTTCGCGCTTTTCGATACTTTCCGCCGTCTCTTCATACAGGGTGACGGCCTCCGTCGCGGGGCGGCGCTGCTCGGTAATGGCTTTCACCACTACGGTGCGTTCGTCATTTCCCTGACGTAGCGTCAATTGGGCGTTCAGTTCGACAACTTTACTGGGCTTGGAACGCTGCCCGTTATAATGAACTTTACCGCCTTCAATCATTTCGCGTGCCAGGGCGCGGGTCTTATAAAAACGCGCGGCCCAGAGCCACTTATCCAGCCTGACGCCGTCAGTGGGCTTCTCTTTCATGGTCACTCCTTCACGTGCAGTGAGGGGATCAGACGACGGTAATCGTTAAGTGCGGGATGACGCAGATACGCTTTTTCCGCCATGCCCGAATCGGGGTTAGTGACGCCGAGGCAATAGCGAATCCCAAAGCGTGCGGCGGCATCCAGAATCGCCTCGCTATCGTCGATGAACAGCGTGCGTTCGGCTTTCAGTCCCGTCTTTTCCGCCACAGCCTGCCATAACCGCTGATCCTCTTTCGGATAACCAAATGTATGGGTGGAAAGTAATAAATCAAGGTGTGCGTCGAGACCCGTGTGTTCCAGCTTCACCGCCAGGTTGTGTGGATGTGCGTTAGTCAGCAAGATACGGCGTTTGCCACTGGCTTTCAGCGCATTCAGGAAGGGGACGGTATCATCACGCAGCACCGCGCGCGGCCCCTGCTCGCTGGTCATCGAGCAGATATCCAGACCCAGTCGCTCGCTCCAGTAGTCCAGACAGTACCAGTTTAGCGTATGTTGCACCGCGTGGTACTCCTGGCGGATGGCTTCCTGCGCCGCCTGTACGCTGATGCCATGCTTAGCGCCGTAGGTTTCCGGTACCAGCTTTTGCCAGAAATAGCTGTCGAAGGCGAGGTCGAGGAGCGTGCCGTCCATGTCCAGAAGTACGGTATCAACCTCTTGCCAGGCGATGTCGAAATGCATGCTGAGTCTCCAGACGGAAGAAATGCGCGACAGAGTAACATAACTCTGTCGCGACGGGTGAGGCGGCTAGTGGGTCGGAAAATCGGACTTAAAGTCATCCGGTGACGAAAGCAGAACCGGATTGATGCAGCTTTCGTAGTATTTCTGGATTTCGGTCAGACGTTCCCGATGGCGATGGTAGCGGCGCAGCGCCTGAATGCCGTTGTAAATTGTGCAGACAATCATCGCCAGCATCAGCAGCGTGGTGGCCAGATAGTGCCACAACCCGCTGCTGTCCGGCATGCGGTGCAGGTTGATGTGCTGGGTGCCGTTGGCATCGGTATAGAGATTTGTCACGATACCTTCGGCGTGGAACGGGGTGTGCATCAGCATACCCGCCAGACGCTGGAACTCGTTCCACTGCTCGCGTGCAGGGTAGTCGTACAGGCTGGTGGTTGGGTACGGCTGGGTCACAAAGTCGCTGCCTTCATCGCTGGTGATGAGGAAACCGCCCGGCGCCGGGCTGTTGAGCGCCTGCGCCGCGCGCGCGGTTTCGCGCAGAATAAACGGGGCGGTAGAGGTCTCTACCAGGTTATCCAGCGATTCGGCGCTGACCGGGCGCAGCAGGACGTTAACGCCGTCGAGCTTACCGGAGTTGGCGCGCTTCACCAGCGCATCCCAGTCGCGGGTGTTGCCAAGGTTGACCAGCGCATTCTTCAGCCGCACGCAGTCGTCGGCCGCTGAGCACAGATCTTTCGTTTTCAGCACAATATCGGCGAAGTCATCCAGCAGGACCATCCCGGATTTCTGAATGGCGGAACGCAGCGCGGGGCTGACGCGGGAATCATCGTCCGCAGAAGGATGCAGTTGACGATTGACCGCTTGTACCAGCGCGGTGGCTTTACTGACGGTTTCGGATTCAGGCAGCGGCAGACGCGGCGCATCGTTCCAGATAATCTGCGAGCAGTCGAATGGCAGGAATGGCGAACTTTCCTGTGCCGTCCACGTACCGGGTGAGTGAATGTTGCACATCCCGATGCCGCTCAGTTGCAGCGTGTCGCCTACGCGTACGCCTGCCTGCGTCAACTGGCGAACGTCTTTGGCTTCTACGGTTTGCGCGCCTTTCAGCCATGAAATCGTAAACTTAAACGGCATATTCAGCGGCACGCTCACCCACATCATGATCGCCACCAGCAACGCGCCGCCAGCGATGACTGCGCTGCGCAGCCAGTGCTGTAGAGGGAAGTTTTTGACTTCATCATGCAGCGAGAGGAAACGCCCCTGACGGACAACGTGTCGGTCGAGGTAGATATCGATATCCGTTTTCTGCCCCAGATCCTGTGCCACAAAAGGCTGCCAGTGACGTGGGTAGATGAGGTCGATAATGCCGAGTGAGATGTTGTTGATCTGTTCCTGATCGTTTTCGCCAAACAGGCCCCAACGCTTGGGGGTGCCGCGCAGACAGTGGATCTCGCGCAGAGAGGATTTGGTAGGAGGAGCAAACAGTCCCCATAGCCCGCCCGCGAGCAGCAGCACCGCACCGCCCAGTACCCACGGGGTAAACACCGACGGGGCAATCAGGCTGCAGTAAAACAGCAAAAACGCCGCGGCAATGAGCAGCGCTTCGCGCAGCCCGTCGGGGCGGCTTAGCGCGTGTTCTTCATGGGTTTCCTGGCGAATGTTAAGTAGTTCAATTTGTTCGCTTTCTTCACCACGAATCGAGGCTTGCGTTGATGTGGTCGACTCCAGCGCGAAATTATGGCTCTCTTGCGAGTAGGACTTAAGTGAATGGCCGTTGAGCCCGATGACCAGTGGCATATCGTCGGTGACGATAAGCTCAATGCTGTTTTCATCGGTAATATGTTGTTCCCAGAATGGCGGCAGGTGTACTTCCACGGAGTCGAGGAAATAGCGCCATTTATTCGGGTCGTCGGTGGTAATACCGTAGCGCGTGATCGCGCGAGTCAGCGTGAACACGGTCCCGCTTTGCGCATTGAGCGTCAGCGCCGTAGGCGCGATCGTTGAGCCGGACGCCGGAACCTGCAAATCGCGGTTCAGATCGCCCAGATAGTTTTCAACGCCCTGGCGCTCTTCATCGGTCAGTTTCCGCGTGGTTGCGCCCGGAAAAAGGTGCAGCCACGGTAATTGAAGGCGTTTTGTTCTTTTACGCAAGAGCCAACCGACCAGCACGGCGCAGATCAGTATCGCTACGGTAAAGATCATCAATGTGCCCATGCTTTTCCCATCATACTTTTTCTTAGAGGTCTCTTGAGTCGCCCGCTTTTCTTATAAACCATCGGCACGTATTACAGAGGTACTATAAAGAGTTTATAGACTCTCGCAAAACGTAAGCATAACAAACCCATCCTCTGACGAGTATCAGTAAATTCTCAATTGCAATTCAAGCTCTTGACATTTATCCAGAAATGAGAGATGGGTGGATAAAGGTTGCAATGATGTAAATAAAACGCTTTATACATTGCCGGAACCTCATCGCTATCGCACAATGATAAAAGTCACCACTGCAAAGACCCGGCCCAATGAGCAAATCATTACAGAAACCTACCATCCTGCATGTTGAAACCGTGGCGCAATCTCGCCTGTTTAATGTGGAAAGCGTTGACCTGGAGTTCAGCAACGGCGTTCGTCGCGTTTATGAACGTATGAAACCGTCCTCACGTGAAGCGGTCATGATTGTGCCGATTGTCGACGACCATATTATTCTGATTCGTGAATACGCGGTGGGTACCGAATCCTACGAGCTGGGCTTTTCCAAAGGGCTGATTGACCCAGGCGAAACGGTGATGCAGGCGGCAAACCGTGAGCTGAAAGAAGAGGTGGGTTTTGGCGCGCATGAGCTAACGTTTCTGAAAAAACTGAGCATGGCGCCATCCTACTTCTCCAGCAAAATGAACATCGTGGTGGCGGAAAATCTGTATCCAGAATCGCTGCCGGGTGATGAGCCGGAACCGTTGCCGCAGGTACGCTGGCCGCTGGCTAACCTGATGGATCTGCTCGACGATCCTGACTTTAACGAAGCGCGTAACGTCAGCGCGCTGTTCCTGCTTCGAGAGTGGCTGAAGGCCCAGGGCAGATTGTCATAAAAAAGGCGCCAGCGGCGCCTTTTTTATTCGTCTGATGGACAGCGGAAATTCCGCCACGACATCAGAACAACTCGTGGGTTTCCCCGTTATCAATCACTTCAGTCCCCACCTCGTGAACCGCCTGTTGTGTCGGCTGCGTTCCGTCAATGAAGTACTCCTGGCGGCTGCTGCCACCGTTGGCAAGCTGCCCGGTGCTGCGGTCGATGTTGACCGTCACCACGCCCGGTGGCGGCGTCAGCGGCTGTTCCGGCACGCCCGCCAGCACCTGTTTCATAAACGCATCCCAGGCTGGCTGCGCGCTCTTCGCGCCGCCTTCGTAACCGGAAATCTGATCTTTGATCGCGCCAGAGGCGGTTGTGCGCCCCAGATCGCGACGATGATCGTCAAAGCCAATCCACACTGAGGTGACCACATCCGGCCCGTAGCCAGAGAACCAGGCATCTTTCGAACTGTTGGTGGTCCCGGTCTTACCGCCGATATCGTGACGACCCAGGTCGCGGCCTGCGCGCCAGCCGGTACCCTGCCAGCCCGGCTCGCCGAAGATGTTGGTATTCAGCGCGCTCTTAATCAGGAACGCCAGCGGGGTGTTAATCACGTGCGGCGCATACTCCTGACCGCCGCTCTGAGCCACCAACTGCTGGTTTGCCTGCTCCAGTTCCGGCATTGGAACGGTGGCGTTTTGCGGGGTCTGCGAGATGGCGACGTCTTCCACGTCCTGATTCTCCAGCACGTTCGACTTCGGCGTATCACCGTAGATTACCGGCAGGTTGCACTCGGCACAGGCAATTTTCGGCTTCGCTTCAAAAAGCACGCCGCCCTGATCGTTTTCAATTTTGCTGATGTAATAAGGATCAACCAGGAAGCCGCCGTTCGCCATCACCGCGTAGCCACGCGCAACCTGTAGCGGCGTGAACGAGGCGGAACCTAACGCCAGCGATTCGGTATGCACGATGTTTTCCGCCGGGAAGCCAAAACGCTGCAGATATTCTGCCGCATAATCCACGCCCATCGCTCGCATCGCGCGCACCATCACTACGTTCTTCGACTGCCCCAGACCCTGACGCAGGCGAATAGGGCCCGCGTACTCTGCCGGGGAGTTTTTCGGCTGCCAGTCTGAACCGGCGCCGGCATCCCAACGGGAGATAGGCACGTCGTTGAGCATACTGGCCAGCGTTAAGCCTTTATCCATTGCGGCGGTGTAGAGGAAGGGCTTGATGTTGGAACCAACCTGACGCAACGCCTGAGTCGCACGGTTGAACTTGCTCTGGTTGAAGTCGAAGCCGCCCACCAGCGCGATGATGGCGCCATTTTTCGGGTTAATCGACACCAGCGCGGAATTGACGTCCGGTACCTGCGCCAGCCACCAGCTGTCGCCGTTCTGACGGACCCAAATTTGCTGCCCAGCCTGTACCACGTCTGTCACCTTACGCGGGGTTGGGCCCTGCGCGGTGTCGGAACGATAAGGACGCGCCCAGCGCATACCTTCCATGCTTATCGACACCGAAGTACCGTCGGCCAGTTCTACCGTCGCTTCCTGCGGATTCGCGGCTGTCACCACGGCGGGCAACAGCGGGCCGTAAGACGGCAGCGGACGCAGCGAGGCACGAATTTTTTTACTGTCCCAGGGCGCTTCACCCGCTTTCCACAGCACGTTGGCCGGGCCGCGGTAGCCGTGGCGCATATCGTAATCCATCACGTTATTACGCAGCGCCTGCTGGGCCGCCTGCTGATTTTTGCGCGTGATGGTGGTGTAAACACGGTAGCCGTCTTCGTAGGCCTGTTCGCCGTATTGTTTCACCATATCCTGACGCACCATCTCGGTGAGATACGGCGCGGAGAAGGCGATTTCCGGCGCGTGATAGTTGGCGTCAATGGCTTCGCTGCGCGCCTGATCGTACTGCGCCTGAGTGATATAGCCTTCACTCAGCATACGCGACAGCACCACGTTGCGACGCGCGGTGGCGCGGTCCAGCGAATAAAGCGGGTTAAAGGTGGACGGCGCTTTCGGCAGACCGGCAATCACCGCCATTTCACTGAGGCTCAACTGGTCGGCTGGCTTACCGAAGTAAACCTGCGCCGCCGCCCCCACGCCGTAAGCGCGGTAGCCGAGGTAGATCTTGTTCAGATACAGCTCGAGAATTTCATCTTTGCTCAGCAACTGCTCGATGCGAATAGCCAGGAACGCTTCCTTAATTTTACGCATCAGCGTCTTTTCAGGGCTAAGGAAGAAGTTACGCGCCAGCTGCTGAGTAATGGTACTGGCCCCCTGAGAGGCGTGGCCGTTCACCAGCGCGACGCTGGCCGCACGGAAGATACCAATCGGGTCAATCCCGTGGTGCTCGTAGAAGCGGCTATCTTCGGTGGCAATGAACGCCTTCACCATCTGCGGCGGGATCTGGCTAAGTGTCATCGGGATACGGCGTTTTTCGCCGTACTGTGCGATGAGCTCGCCGTCTGCGCTATAGACCTGCATGGGCACCTGCAGGCGCACGTCTCTGAGCGTAGCGACGTCTGGCAGCTGCGGCTCAATATATTTGTAGAGGCCATAAATCGAGCCTGCTCCCAGCAGAATGCAACAGACTGCAAGGATGAATAAATACTTTACGAACTTCACCGGAGATTTCCCATTGAGTGTCATTTGGGCAGTTTATAAACAAACGCGCGGTAGTATAAAGGCAAGCCTGATTCATTGATATAGCTGTCACCCTGCGGTGACGTAAGGATAATCGTGAAATGGCTTTCAACTGTTGGCAAATGGGTCTGCATATTCAGCAAGATAATATTTTTATCGTTGCTCTCCAGCGCGCCCGTCAGGGCTGGTCGTTGCGCCGCTGGTGGCAACTGCCGCTGGCTTCCTCCGATGACGATGCGCTGTTCGCCGCCCTCTCGCCATGGCGCCATGAACTTCCCTGGCGGCATGCGGTAAGTATCGCGTTTCCTGCCAATAGAACGTTACAAAAAAGCCTGCCTCGTGCGGCGATCGCATTGCGAGAAAATGAGCAAAACCAGTGGATTGCCAGCGCGATGTCTCAGCAACTTGAGATGCCCGCGCAGGCGCTGTGCTTTGATTACCATCTGGCGGAGCCGCAGGGATGCTGGAACGTCACCGCCGCGCAGCAGCACGACGTCGCGCGATTACAGCATCTGGCGCGCCGCCTGCGTCTTCAGGTAACGGCGATTACGCCGGATGCCTGTGCGCTGCGATCTTTTATGCCGCTGCAAACGGAAGCGGATACCGTGCTGCTCTGGCGCAGCGACGGGCAGTGGCTGTGGGCCTGCGGGGAGCGGTGGGGAAGCTGTGCGCTGCATGAAGCCGCCATGCTGGGCGAACACCTCGAGATGACCACGCCTCGCCTGGTGTGCTGCACGGCTGAGGAAACGCAATACCCTTACTTTGACCCCTGGAGTGCCGTCACGCAAAAGCAGCCGCCGTTGCCTGCCGGCGGCGACGCGTTTGCGGTGGCGATCGGGCTGGCGATGGGGGCGGTGATGTGATGAACCAGACCGTTAATTTTCTACCGTGGCGACGGGTGCGATTTTATCGGCAGCTTCGTCGCTGGGGAGCGGGCGTGGCGGCATGCTGGCTGTGTGGCGCGGCTGTGGTGCTGTTCTGCTGGTTAAACGGGCAAGCCGTGCGGACGGTGAATGCTATGCATATTGCTGCGGAGCGGCAGATAGCTCAGCAGCTGGCGTTGCGCGAACGTGCGCAAGCTGAGCGGGCAAAGCAGCAGGCGCTAAACGCACAAAAGCACGCTCGCCGACAAGCAACACAGGCGTGGTCCGCTCGCCTCACGACGTTGGCAGAAGGCATACCTGCTCAGGCGTGGCTGAATGAACTGGATTATCGCGACCGCACGCTGTCGCTCTCGGCAACGCTGACGCGTTTTCCTGCCCTGACGGAGCTTGAACATCGCCTGGAGACCGTGCCCGGTTTTCAGCCCGCGAAGCCGGGAAAAATTCAGCGTGATAGTACCGGGCGCTGGCTGGTGCGCTATCAGCTTAATGAGGAGATAGCGCATGCGACTCCCTGATGGCTGGCGAGCGGTCTCAATGCTGAACGCGCTGCGTATCGCCGGGATAATGGCAGTGTTGGTGGGCATCGGACTGTGTTTTTACAGGATGACGCAGATCAGCCTGACGCTCGAGAAGGAAAGGGAAGCCCGCCAGCGGCAGCATGCGCTGTATGTGGCGGGCTGGCATCGGCTGATGTCTCTGCCTCGGCAGCAGGCAGGCGTGGAGTCGCCCGTCCCTCCCTCCGTCGCGTTCTCTCCGGCGGCGTTCCAGCGGGCCGGGGCCAGACTGGTGAGCTGGCAGCCTTCAGACAAGGGAGGGGAGCTGGTGCTCGATACGCCCTGGCCGCTGGTTGCTGACACCTTTTCACTGCTGGCGGAGCGCGATATGCAGGTGGCGGCGTTTGCTCTGGCTGGGGAAAACGGCACGCTGCGCTTTACCGTTCGACTGGTGCATGACCATGAACCTTAACATCCCACTGGGCATTCTACTTGCGCTTCCGCTGCTATGCGGTCTGCGTGACCCTTTCGCACCGGTCGACGATCCATGCCACAGCGCGCAGCTCAATCTCTGGCGCTTTGGTGGAACGATTGAAGCGGGGGGACGAACGATGGGCATCGTCCAGCGCGATGATGAGACATGGCAACGTCTGGAAAACGACACCCTACTGAAGACCGGGTGGCGTGTAACGGACATCACGCCGGATGAGCTGACGGTAGACGTTGGAACGGGCTGCGAGCCGCAGCGCTGGCAATGGAAAAGAGAAGGAACGAGCCATCATGAAAAGGATAAGTCTGCTGATACTGCTGCTTCTGCCGCTGCTGAGCCCGGCGAAAAACGTCACGCTGGTGGTGGACGACGTGCCGGTGGCACAGGTGCTGCAAAGCCTGGCCGACCTTGAACAGAAAAACCTGGTGATAGCTCCCGACGTGCAGGGCACGCTCTCGCTTCAGTTGCGTAATCTGCCGTGGAAGCAGGCGCTACAGACGGTCATCACCAGCAGCGGGCTGGTGATGACCCAGGAAGGAAGCGTGATCTACGTTTATTCGCAGCGCTGGCGTGAAGAGAAGCAGGCACGAGCGCAGGCGGAACAAACGCGGCGTCAGCAAACGCTGCCGCTGAGCCACAGTAGCATCGTGTTGCACTATGCCGATGCCGCTGAGCTGGCAAAGTCCGGAGGCAAACTCCTGAGTGCGCGTGGGACGCTGACCGTCGACAAACGCACCAACCGCCTGATTGTCCGTGACGATAGTGAACATCTGCCGGCGTTCAGCGCGTGGGCGAAAGAGATGGATATCCCCGTCGGTCAGGTTGAGCTGGCGGCGCATATTGTCACCATTAATGAAACCAGCCTGCGTGAGCTGGGCGTGAAATGGAGTCTTGCCGATGCGGAAGGCACCGTTGGCGCAGGTAAAATCACCACGCTAAGCAGCAATCTTTCGGTGGCTGACGCCACCACGCGCGCCGGGTTCAACATTGGGCGCATTAATGGTCGTCTGCTTGAGCTGGAGCTTTCTGCATTGGAGCAGAAACAGAAGGTGGATATTATCGCCAGTCCGCGTCTGCTCGCCTCGCACCTCCAGCCTGCCAGCATCAAGCAGGGGAGCGAAATTCCGTATCAGGTGTCGAGTGGGGAAAGCGGCGCGACGTCAGTGGAATTTAAAGAGGCGGTGCTGGGCATGGAGGTGACGCCAACGGTGTTACAGAACGGTCGCGTGCGGCTGAAGCTGCACATCAGCGAAAACATGCCGGGCCAGGTCCTACAACAGGCGGATGGCGAAGTCCTGGCGATTGATAAGCAGGAGATTGAAACGCAGGTGGAAGTAAAAAGCGGTGAGACGCTGGCGCTAGGCGGTATTTTTTCCCAAAAGAATAAAAATGCCAGCGACAGCGTGCCTTTTCTTGGGGATATCCCGTTGTTGGGCCATCTTTTTCGCCGTGACGGTAAGGATAATGAACGACGTGAACTGGTGGTGTTTATCACGCCACGTATTATTTCTGCGCAATAGCAGAGAAGAATCAGGCGAATTTCAGCGGGAAGGCGTGTCCCGAGTTTGACGTGGGGCCAGATTTAGCATACAAGGAGTACCGATTTGAGTGTCAGTACGCACCGCTCCTTCTCCTGTAGTCTGCTGATTTAATCTGTTGCCAAACCAGCCGGAGTATTGAGATAATTTTCAGTCTGACTCTCGCTCTATTGCATAAGAGGTTTCAGTTCATGTCCAGCGACGCGCGATGTTCTGCGGCGCGGATTTATCATTAACGAATAGTCTTAGTAGTACCAAAAAAATGGCAGAGAAACGCAATATCTTTCTGGTTGGGCCCATGGGTGCCGGCAAAAGCACTATTGGGCGCCAGCTGGCTCAACAGCTCAATATGGAATTTTACGATTCTGATCAAGAGATTGAGAAACGAACAGGCGCTGACGTGGGCTGGGTCTTTGATGTCGAAGGCGAAGAAGGTTTCCGTGACCGCGAAGAAAAAATCATCAATGAGTTAACGGAAAAGCAGGGTATTGTTCTGGCGACAGGCGGTGGCTCTGTAAAATCACGTGAAACGCGCAATCGTCTCTCCGCTCGTGGTGTCGTCGTCTACCTGGAAACGACCATTGAAAAACAGCTAGCGCGCACTCAGCGTGACAAAAAACGCCCGCTGCTGCAGGTCGAAACGCCGCCGCGTGAAGTACTCGAGGCGCTGGCTGACGAACGTAATCCGCTGTACGAAGAGATTGCTGACGTCACCATTCGCACTGACGATCAAAGCGCAAAAGTTGTCGCCAACCAGATTATTCATATGCTGGAAAGCAACTAATACTGGCCAGAAAAGTAGAACGCCAGCGAATATAAGTCACTAAGGTGGACGTCGCGTTATGGAGAGGCTTACAGTAACTCTCGGGGAACGTAGTTACCCGATTACCATCGCGGCTGGTTTGTTTAACGATCCAGCTTCCTTCTTACCGCTCAAGTCTGGCGATCAGGTTATGCTGGTCACCAACGAAACGCTGGCACCGCTTTATCTGGACCAGGTTCGAACCGTGCTCGAGCAGGCTGGCGTGAAGGTTGATAGCGTCATTCTGCCGGACGGCGAACAGTATAAAAGCCTGGCTGTGATGGATACCGTCTTCACCGCGCTTCTGCAAAAGCCACACGGTCGTGATACCACTCTTGTCGCCCTGGGCGGCGGTGTGATTGGCGACTTAACCGGTTTTGCGGCAGCGAGCTATCAGCGCGGCGTGCGCTTTATCCAGGTGCCTACCACTCTGCTTTCGCAGGTGGACTCTTCGGTTGGCGGCAAAACCGCGGTCAACCATCCTCTCGGCAAAAACATGATTGGCGCATTCTGGCAGCCGGCCTCTGTGGTGGTTGACCTGAATTGCCTGAAAACATTGCCGAAACGTGAACTTTCTTCCGGCCTCGCTGAAGTCATTAAGTACGGCATCATTCTGGATGCCCCGTTCTTTGATTGGCTGGAAAATAACATTGATGCGCTGATGGCGCTGGATGAAAAAGCAATGGCGTACTGTATTCGCCGTTGTTGTGAGCTGAAAGCCGATGTTGTCGCTGCCGACGAGCGCGAAACCGGGTTACGTGCTTTACTCAATCTTGGGCATACGTTTGGCCATGCCATTGAAGCCGAAATGGGCTATGGCAACTGGCTGCACGGCGAGGCCGTGGCGGCGGGTATGGTGATGGCGGCTCATGCCGCTGAGCGACTGGGCCAATTTGACGCTCAGGATACTCAGCGTATCATCGCGCTGCTCAAGCGAGCGGGTCTGCCGGTCGCCGGTCCGCAGGAGATGACGGCGCAAGCCTATCTGCCGCATATGCTGCGAGATAAAAAAGTCCTGGCTGGCGAAATGCGCTTAGTGCTGCCGTTGGCTATCGGGAAAAGTGAGGTACGCGGTGGCGTATCCCACGATGTGGTTCTTGGCGCTATTGCTGATACTCAGCAGGCGCAACTATAAGAAAGGTCTAGCCGCGTTCGCGCGGTGTTTTAACTTCAGGTGATGTGCAATTGTCGTGGCATAAGCCTTTTAGTGGGGTGTTAAATGGATGAATTTAAACCAGAAGACGAGCTGAAACCCGATCCCAGCGATCGTCGCACTGGTCGCTCTCGTCAATCTTCCGATCGTGACAACGAGCCACAGATCAACTTTGATGATGTGGATCTCGATGCGGATGAGCGTCGTCCGTCCCGTAGTCGCAAAGCACGTGAAGAAGTTGAACCGGAAGACGAATACGAGGAATCTGACGAAGCCGACGAGGGTGATGCAGAAGAAGTCGTAGAGCGCCGCCCGCGTAAACGTAAAAATGTCGCACCGCGTAAGCCGGCTTCCCGTCAGTACATCATGATGGGGCTGGGCGTCGTCGTGCTGCTGGTGCTGATCGTCGGTATCGGTTCGGCATTAAAAGCGCCGTCTTCAAACGATCAGAGCGCCTCTGGTGAGAAGAGTATTTCTCTGTCTGGCGGCGATAACGTCGATCAGGCCAATGTCACCCAGAGCCAGCCTGCGCCGGAAGCGAACCCGCAGCAGGACGTTTCGCTGCCGCCCATTTCCTCTACGCCGACCCAGGGCCAGCAAACCGCTGCGCCGGACGGACAGCAGCGCGTAGAAGTGCAGGGCGATCTGAATAATGCGCTGACTCAGCAGCAGGGCCAGATTGATAATGCTGTGGTCAATTCCACGCTGCCGACTGAACCTGCGACCGTCGCACCTATCCGTAACGGCGCGCGTCCGGCGGTAACGGCGCCGGAAACCCCACGCCAGACTGCGACTGCTCCGCGTCCGGAACGTAAGCACACGGTCATCGAAGCCAAACCTCAGCCTGTTGCCCCTGCGAAAACGCAGACGACGACTGCGCAGAGCAAACCTGCTGAAGCGAAGCCGGTTACGACCGCGCCGAAGCAAACCGTGACGGCCGCAGCGCCAACTAAAGCGCCGGCAGCCGAAACGGCGAAACCAGCGGCCACTACCACTGCTCCTGCTGCTACCGCCGCCACGACGGCAGCCCCTGCAGCGGCAACCGGTAAGTCCGCAGGCGATGTCGGTTCGTTGAAATCAGCTTCAGGCTCGCACTACACTCTGCAGCTCAGTTCCTCTTCTAACTACGACAACCTGAACGGTTGGGCGAAGAAAGAGAAACTGAAAAACTACGTGGTGTATGAAACCTCTCGTAATGGCCAGCCGTGGTATGTTCTGGTCAGCGGCATCTACGCATCGAAAGATGATGCCAAACGCGCCGTGACCACGCTGCCAGCCGACGTACAGGCGAAAAACCCGTGGGCGAAACCGCTGCATCAGGTTCAATCTGACCTGAAGTAATCGCCGTTTCGTTAGCAACCGCCCCGCTTGTACCATTGGGTATGAGCGGGGCGTAGAAGCGCAGGATGCTGTCGGAGCTTTCTCCACAGCCGGAGAGAGTGTAAGTAGTCAGGCCGCATGAAAAAAAATCGCGCTTTTTTGAAATGGGCAGGGGGGAAGTACCCACTGCTCGATGAAATTCAAGGCCATCTGCCGAAAGGTGATTGCCTGGTTGAACCCTTCGTTGGTGCTGGATCGGTATTCCTGAATACCGATTTTTCGCGTTATATTCTGGCTGATATCAACAGCGACCTCATTGAGCTCTATAAAATCGTTAAAACGCGCGCCGATGAGTACGTTGAGCAGGCGCGGATGCTGTTTGTGCCCGAGAGCAATAACGCTGAGCGCTACTATCAGTACCGCGAAGAGTTTAACGCCAGCACCGACTTGTTCCGTCGCGCGGTGCTGTTTTTGTACCTCAACCGCCACGGCTACAACGGCCTGTGCCGTTATAACTTGCGCGGTGAGTTTAACGTCCCGTTTGGGCGCTATAAGAAACCTTACTTCCCGGAAGCCGAGCTACGCCACTTTGCGGAGAAAGCGCAAAATGCCGAGTTCTACTGCGAGTCTTATGAAGACTGTATGAAGCGCGCCGGGAAGAATGCTGTGGTCTACTGCGATCCGCCGTACGCGCCGCTGTCGGCGACGGCGAATTTTACGGCTTACCACACCAATAGCTTTAGCCTGCAGCAGCAGGAAGTTCTGGCGCAGAAAGCGGAAGAACTGATGGCGAAGCGAATACCGGTGCTTATCTCAAACCACCGTACGCCGCTAACGCTGGAATGGTATAAAAACGCAACGCAGATGCACGTCGTGAAGGTTCGACGCAGCATTAGCCGCAACGGCGGCACGCGTAAAAAGGTGGACGAGTTGCTGGCGCTGTATCGCCTGCCGGATAAAAAACAACGTTAAAGACCCTAATGGATAGGCTCTGAGGAGATGCGGATGAAACAGTACCTGATTGCCCCTTCAATTTTGTCGGCCGACTTTGCCCGCCTGGGAGAAGACACGGCGCGTGCGCTGGCTGCCGGGGCGGATGTGGTTCATTTCGATGTTATGGATAACCATTACGTGCCGAACCTGACCATCGGGCCGATGGTGCTGAAAGCGCTCCGTGACTACGGTATCACCGCCCCTATCGATGTACACCTGATGGTGAAGCCAGTGGACCGTCTGGTTCCGGACTTCGCCGCCGCAGGCGCCAGCATCATCACCTTCCACCCGGAAGCCTCCGAACACGTTGACCGCACGCTGCAGCTGATTAAAGAGCACGGTTGCAAGGCGGGGCTGGTGTTTAACCCGGCCACGCCGCTGAGCTATCTCGACTACGTGATGGATAAGCTGGACGTTATTCTGCTGATGTCGGTGAACCCGGGCTTCGGCGGCCAGTCCTTTATTCCGCATACGCTGGAAAAGCTGCGTGAAGTGCGTCGCCGTATTGATGAATCTGGCTATGACATCCGTCTTGAAGTCGACGGCGGTGTTAAAGTGAACAACATTAGTGAAATCGCGGCGGCGGGAGCGGACATGTTCGTTGCCGGTTCGGCGATTTTTGGCCAACCTGACTACAAAAAAGTCATTGATGAAATGCGCAGTGAGCTGGCAAAGGTAAGTCATGGATAAATTGCAAAGCATTCGCGGCGTCGCGTTTGACCTCGATGGGACGTTAGTCGATAGCGCGCCGGGGCTGACGGCGGCGGTGGATAGCGCGCTGTACGCGCTGGAACTGCCGGTCGCCGGTGAAGACCGCGTGGTCACCTGGATTGGCAACGGTGCCGATGTACTGATGGAACGAGCGCTGAACTGGGCCCGTCAGGAGCGTGCGACTCAGCGTGCGGCGCAGGGCAAACCGTCCGTCGATAGCCACGATATTCCTCAGGATGAGCAGCTTCGCGTGCTGCGTCGCCTGTTCGATCGCTATTATGCTGAATTTGCGGAAGAAGGCAGCTTCCTGTTCCCGCACGTTGCGCAGACGTTGGCCGCGCTGCACGCCAACGGCCTGCCGCTGGCGGTCGTGACCAACAAGCCGACGCCGTTTGTGGCGCCGATTCTGGCGTCGTTGGGCATCGACAGCTACTTCTCCGTGGTGATTGGCGGCGATGATGTGCAAAACAAGAAGCCGCATCCGGAGCCGCTGCTGAAGGTCGCTGAGAAGCTCTCCATTACGCCGCAAGCGCTGCTGTTTGTTGGCGATTCACGCAACGATATTCAGGCCGCAAAAGCGGCGGGCTGCGCCTCCGTCGGCCTGACCTACGGATATAACTATGGCGAAGCTATCGCGCTCAGCGAGCCGGACGTTGTCTTCGACCACTTTAACCAACTTTTGCCCGCTCTTGGGCTTCCGAACAGTGAAAATCAGGAATCAGAACATGACTAAGCCCATCGTATTTAGCGGCGCACAGCCGTCAGGTGAACTGACCATCGGTAACTACATGGGTGCGCTGCGTCAGTGGGTCAATATGCAAGATGACTATCACTGCATCTACTGCATCGTTGACCAGCACGCGATTACCGTTCGTCAGGATCCGCAGGCGTTGCGTAAAGCCACGCTCGACACCTTAGCGCTGTATCTGGCCTGTGGTATCGACCCGGAGAAAAGCACCATCTTCGTACAGTCTCACGTGCCGGAGCACGCGCAGTTGGGCTGGGCGCTGAACTGCTACACCTATTTCGGTGAGCTGAGCCGTATGACTCAGTTCAAAGATAAATCCGCGCGCTATGCGGAAAACATCAACGCCGGTCTGTTCGATTATCCGGTGCTAATGGCGGCAGATATCCTGCTGTATCAAACCAACCAGGTACCGGTAGGCGAAGACCAGAAGCAGCACCTTGAGCTGAGCCGTGATATCGCCCAGCGTTTCAACGCTATCTACGGTGACGTGTTTAAAGTCCCAGAGCCGTTTATTCCGAAGTCTGGCGCACGCGTGATGTCACTGCTTGAACCGACCAAGAAAATGTCCAAGTCTGATGACAACCGCAACAACGTGATTGGCCTGCTGGAAGATCCGAAGTCGGTCGTTAAGAAGATCAAACGTGCGATGACCGATTCCGAAGAGCCGCCGGTAATTCGCTATGACCTGAAAGAGAAAGCGGGCGTGTCTAACCTGCTGGATATTCTGTCTGGCGTCACCGGTCAGAGCATCCCAGAGCTGGAGAAACACTTCGAAGGCAAGATGTATGGCCACTTGAAAGGGGAAGTTGCCGAAGCGGTTTCCGGGATGCTGAGCGAGCTGCAGGAGCGCTATAACCGCTACCGCAATGATGAAGCCTTCTTGCAGAAGATCATGAAAGAGGGTGCGGAAAAGGCCAGCGCGCGTGCTTCCGAGACGCTGAAGGCGGTGTACGAAGCGATTGGTTTCGTGAGCAAGCCGTAAGCATAGGGCATACCCGGCGTTGTGTTGTCTGGCCGGGCGAGAGAATAAAAAAACCGGGATTATCCCGGTTTTTTTGTGTTAGTGATTTGAGAACCAGTTTAGCTGTTCGCGTAAGGCCACCACTCGGCCAACGATAATCAGCGCCGGGCTGGCCATCTGCTGCGCCAGCTCGCCGAGCTGTGTCAGCTGACCGTCGACGACACGCTGGTTAACTGCCGTACCGTTCTCCACAATAGCGACCGGCATATCGGCCTGCATGCCGTGTTCAATGAGCTTCTGCTGGATGGTAGTGGCCTGATTCAGCCCCATATAAAACACCAGCGTTTGTTTCTCTGCCGCCAGATTTTCCCAGTCCAGCTCGCCGCCGGTTTTCAGGTGGCCGGTGACCAGACGTACGCTCTGGGCGTAGTCGCGGTGGGTGAGAGGAATGCCGGAGTAGGCCGAGCAGCCGGACGCCGCGGTGATTCCCGGTACGACTGAGAACGGAATACCCGCCTGGCACAGGGTTTCCAGCTCCTCACCGCCACGACCAAAGATGAACGGATCGCCGCCTTTCAGACGTACCACGCGTTTGCCTTGTTGCGCTTCACGCAGCAGGATCTGGTTGATTTCGTCCTGCGGTACGCAATGGTAGCCCGCGCGTTTGCCGACAAATACGCGATCGGCGTCGCGGCGTACCAGATTCATAATATCGTCGGAAACCAGACGGTCATACACGACCACGTCCGCCTGCTGGATCTGCTGTAGCCCCTTAAGCGTCAGCAATCCGGCGTCCCCCGGCCCGGCACCCACGAGCACCACTTCACCGCGATGGTCCAGCGGGGTATTCAGCAACTGTTCGGTTTCGTCTTCTACTGCCTTCTGATCCTGGTTCGCCAGCGACTGCGCCAGACGATCGTTCACAAAGAGTTTTTCCCAGAAACGGCGGCGTTCACCCATCGTAGCGAACTGCTTTTTCACCCGCGCGCGCAGCTGGCCGGCATAGTGCGCCACCTGGCCCAGATGTTGAGGTAGCATCGCCTCGAGCTTTTCGCGCAGCAGACGCGCCAGCACCGGGGAAGTGCCGCCGGAGGAGACGGCGACCATCAGCGGCGAGCGGTCAATAATCGATGGCATGATAAAGCTTGCGGCTTTCGGGGCATCGACCACGTTACAGAAAATACGGCGTACTTCCGCTTCGTCGCTCACCTGCTGGTTTACCGCGTCGTCGTCAGTGGCGGCGATCGCGAGCCAGCAAGGATCAAGTAGCGCTGGCTGGAAGTCGCCCTCGACGAGCGTCAGCATCCCCGCATCTGCCCAGACGTGGAACTGCGGAACGTAATCCCGCGCGTTTACCGTCAGGCGCGCGCCCGCGTCCAGCAGCAGACGCGCCTTGCGCTCGGCAACATCGCCGCCGCCGACCAGCAAACAGTCGCGATCGCGCAGTTGGCAAAAGATGGGTAAGTGATCCACGGGGCAACCTCACGGAATTAACAATAGAAATGCGGGGAATGAATAATGCGGGTAAGGATAACAGCAGACATCGTATGGAATACACGATTTTTCCTGCTGTTACCCCGTTAAGGTCATAAGTTTTTGCTATTACTTATGCCGAAAACGCTCAGGCCTTTAGCTGTACCAGACCGTCTTTGACGCGCACGTCGTAATGGGCGACGGAATGGCTTTCGTCTTCCATACACAGGCCGTCACGCAGGCGGAAACGCTGTTTTTTCAGCGGGCTGGCGACCCACAGTTCGCCCTGATGCTCGGCAATCAGGCCGCGGGACAGCACGCTCGACTCGAAGAACGGGTCGATGTTGCTGATGGCGAACACCTGATTATCGGCGTAGGGGCGGAACACCGCCACCTGCTGGTCGCCCAGCAGGGCGCAGACGCCGGTGGCTGGCACAATCGCGTCAATCTTGCAGATATTTACCCACTGGCTCATGCGTTTTCCTCCACCAGAGTTACCGGAATGCGTTCGTACGGCGTGGCCGGGCGGTGCTGGGCACGTTCAGGAACCACCTGCACGTTCGGGTCACGCTGCTCGCTGTTGATAAAGTGTTTGAAACGAACCTGAGCGGCCGGGTCGTTGACCGTTTCGGTCCATTCACAGGCAAACGCGTCGCGCAGGCGAGCGATCTCTTCTTCCAGATGTTCGTTCAGGCCCAGCTTGTCGTCGATGATCACGGAACGCAGGTAGTCGATACCGCCTTCCATGTTATCCAGCCACGGCGCGGTACGCGTCAGCTTATCGGCGGTGCGGATGTAGAACATCATAAAGCGGTCGAGGTACTTGATCAGCGTGTCGCGATCGAGGTCCGCCGCCAGCAGATCCGCGTGGCGCGGTTTCATGCCGCCGTTGCCGCAGACGTACAGGTTCCAGCCTTTTTCTGTCGCGATAATGCCGACGTCTTTGCCCTGCGCTTCCGCACACTCGCGGGTACAGCCGGAGACGCCAAACTTCATCTTGTGCGGCGTACGGATGCCCTTGTAGCGGTTTTCCAGCTCAACGCCGAAGCCGACGCTGTCGCCGACGCCGTAACGGCACCAGGTGCTGCCTACGCAGGTTTTCGCCATACGCAGCGCTTTGGCATAGGCGTGACCAGTTTCGAAGCCGGCTTCAATGAGCTGACGCCAGATTTCCGGCAGGTCGTCTTTCTGCGCGCCGAACAGGCCGATACGCTGGGAACCGGTGATTTTGGTGTACAGGTTGAATTCACGCGCGATACGGCCCACAGCTACCAGACCTTCCGGGGTGATTTCACCGCCCGCAGAGCGCGGAATAACGGAATAGGTGCCGTCTTTCTGGATATTGGCCAGGAAGTTGTCGTTGGTGTCCTGCAGCGGCGTATGCTGCGGCTTCAGGATGTATTCATTCCAGCAGGAGGCCAGCAGGGAACCGACGGTTGGTTTACACACTTCACAACCGTAGCCTTTGCCGTATTTCGCCAGCAGTTCGTCGAAGGTTTTGATGCCTTCTACACGAATCAGGTGATACAGCTCCTGACGGGTAAACGCGAAGTGTTCACAGAGGTTGTTGTTCACTTCGATGCCCTGTTTCGCCAGTTCGGCGTTGAGCACCTGGGTGACCAGCGGGATACAGCCGCCGCAGCCGGTACCGGCTTTGGTTTCGGCTTTCAGCGCCGCGACGGTATGGCAGCCTTTGTTGATGGCGGCGACCAGGTCGCCTTTGGTCACGTCAAAGCAGGAGCAGATTTGCGCGCTGTCCGGCAGTTTATCCACGCCGATAGACGGCTTACCGCCGCTGGCATGCGCGGGCAGAATCAGCGCGTCCGGGTTTTCCGGCAGCTCAATCGCGTTCAGCGCCAGCTGCAGCAGGTTGCCAAAGTCGCTGGTGTCGCCCACCAGAACCGCGCCGAGCAGCGTTTTGTTGTCCTGGCTGACGATCAGGCGTTTGTAGACCTCTTTGCTTTCATCGAGATACACGTAGCTGCGTGCGCCCGGCGTACGGCCATGCGCATCGCCAATGCCGCCCACGTCAACGCCCAGCAGCTTCAGCTTGGCGCTCATATCTGCGCCCTGGAAGCTGTTTTCGCTGCCGAGGATGTGGTCAACGGCAACCTGAGCCATTTTGTAGCCCGGTGCAACCAGACCGTAGACGCGGTTTTTCCAGCTGGCGCATTCGCCGATAGCGTAGATATCCGGGTCGGAGGTCTGGCAGCGGTCGTTAATCATGATCCCGCCGCGCTGGGCGACTTCCAGACCGCACTGGGTAGCCAGTTTGTCACGCGGGCGAATACCGGTGGAGAAAACGATAAAGTCGACTTCCAGCTGGCTGCCGTCAGCGAAACGCATGGTTTTACGCGCGTTTTCGCCTTCCTGAACGATCTCTTTGGTGTTTTTGCTGGTGTGAACCTTCACGCCCATGCTTTCGATTTTGCGCTTCAGCTGCTCGCCGCCCATCTGGTCGAGCTGTTCGGCCATCAGCATCGGAGCGAATTCGATCACGTGAGTTTCGACGCCGAGATTTTTCAGCGCGCCAGCCGCTTCGAGGCCAAGCAGGCCGCCGCCCACTACCGCGCCGCGTTTGCTACGGCGCGCGCAGGATTCAATGGCGTTAAGATCTTCAATCGTACGGTAAACGAAGCAATCCTGAGTTTCAGACCCTTTGATAGGCGGGATCCACGGGTAGGAGCCGGTTGCCATAATCAGTTTGTCATAAAAAACGGTACGACCCGCGCTGGAATGGATCACCTTCTCTTTACGGTTGATGGTGATGGCGCGCTCGCCGACCAGCACCTTCACGCCGTGCTTCTCATAGAAGCCTTCGCGCACCAGCGACAGCTCTTCCGCCGTGTGGTGTGAGAAGTAGGAAGAGAGGTGTACGCGGTCGTAGGCGATGCGGGGTTCTTCACAGAAGACGGTAATATCAAACTGGCTGGCGTCGGATTTATCGAGAAGATCCTCGATAAAGCGGTGGCCGACCATGCCATTACCGATAATTGCGAGTCTGACTTTGCTCATTTTTGCCTCGATTTCTATTCTAATACTGCCTACCTTAACGATTCAGCTAGTGGGATTATTGATTCAAATCAATTTAGCCTTTGCCTACCACTTAATGAGTAGGGTGATGATTTTTAAGTGTTTTTGTAAGTTGCGGAAAATACTCAACTTTATTTGCTGTTTGTTTTTTGTGCGGAAAGGGTAAATAAACGGCGATTTGGCAGGCGCGGAAAACGAGGACAAGAAGCGCCCCTTTTCATGGTGAAAAGGGGCGAAGCGGATTAGTGAGAGGCTGACGCCGCGTGCTGGCGATGACGGCTCACAAAGCCGAGGATTAGACACATGACGAACACCACGGCGTACAGACCGTTTGCGGTCGTCAACGCCGCCAGCGGGCCGCTATGGGCAACGATAGGCCCGGTAACCACGAAGGTCAGCATGGTGCCGATGGTGCCGCAGGTCAGCACAAAGTTAACCAGTTTTGGTGAGGCGACTTTGGTCTGCAGGGAGCCCAGCGTAATAATTGAGGTGTAGATAGCGCTGGAGAAGAAGCCCAGAGTCAGGATAAACCATGCCAGGTGCTGCGGTTCGCCGTGGTTGAACAGGTACATCATCACGGTGGCAATACCGGCCAGCACGGTCAGGATGCGCTGCAGATCGAAGAAACGCAGGATAAAGCTGAAGGCCCACATACCAAACATGTAAGACATCCAGAAGTCGCTGACCAGTTTGCCGGCATCGTTCAGGCTCATGCCCAAACCTTTGGCGTATTCAGGTACCCAGGAGATAAAGCCCAGCTGGCCGAGGATGTAGCACAGCGCGGCGATGGACAGGAACAGCACGCCAATGCCCCACTTCTCTTTCACGATCGGCTGGTCGTTGTTCTGCGCTTTTTTACCCAGAACCGGGAAGTCGCAGCCGAGGGTCAGCACGAAGATAGCCACGTAGATCAGGCCAATGCAAGCATATACCCAGTACCACTCAATGGTACGGGCCAGCAGCCAGGCGGCGAGCATTGGGAAGATCATCCCCGCCATGCTGAAGAAGGAGTCGGTAAACAGCAGACGCGCGCCGCGCTGACGCCCTTCATACATGTGGGTGATGAGGAAGGTACCAATCGACATGGTGATCCCGCTGACCAGCCCCAGTACGAACATGGCGGCGGAGAACAGCGCCAGGCTATGGCTGGTCATCAGACCAATGACCGCCAGCACCATCAGGATAAAGCCAAAACGCAGCTGCGTTTTCAGCGGAACGATTTCCATCAACCAGGCGTTGAGGAAAATCGAGATCAGGATCCCAGCGTTCAGGAAGGTAAAGGTGTTACTCATGCTGGAAACGGGCAGATTGAAGTAATCGGCGATGTTTCCCATCACCATCCCGGTGACGATCACCAACGCACCGGTAAGGGCGTAGGAGAAGAAGCTGATCCATGTGAGCTTGATACGATTGCTGTTAGTCATGACTGGCCTGTGAATAGTTGTGTAAAGCGCGTTGACACTGCGCTGAGCGGGCAGATTTTAGTCACTGAGGTGATGTATTCATAGTTTTATTACGCAAACGTTGGCGTATTACACTTTTCATTGTGATCTGGATCACAAAATCAAGCTCGTGAATTCTTACCCTGCTCATTATGAGCGTTACATCCGCGTAAACTTTGGTAAAGCACTGGCCTGAGGGGCTATCCCTCTTTAGAATCAAGCCACTCGCTTTCTCTACTGCACCTGTTAAAGGAATTCTCATGCTCAAATCAACTCTGGCGGCCGTGGCGGCTGTTTTTGCTCTCTCGGCGATGGCTCCTGCGGCTTTTGCAGCCACTACGAATCCGCACGTGCTGCTGACCACCTCTGCAGGCAATATCGAGCTGCAGCTGGATAGCCAGAAAGCGCCGGTTTCCGTTGAAAACTTCCTGAACTACGTTAATAGCGGTTTCTACAACAACACCACCTTCCACCGCGTGATCCCGGGCTTTATGGTGCAGGGCGGCGGCTTTAACGAGCAGATGCAGCAGAAGCAGCCTAACGCGCCGATCAAAAACGAAGCCGACAACGGCCTGCGTAACACCCGTGGCACCATCGCGATGGCGCGTACTGCGGATAAAGATAGCGCAACCAGCCAGTTCTTCATTAACGTGGCCGACAACGCCTTCCTTGACCACGGCCAGCGTGATTTTGGCTACGCGGTATTCGGTAAAGTGGTGAAGGGCATGGACGTGGCAGATAAAATCTCCCAGGTGCCGAGCCACAACGTTGGGCCGTACCAGAATGTGCCGACCAAACCGATTGTGATCCTGTCGGCGAAGGTGCTGCCGTAAGTCAGGCCGGGCGGCGTCAGGCATGAGGCTGCCGCCCGTATCGCTAAAGCACTCCACACTCGGTAGAATGGCGGCAGATAAATGACCGGAGCCGCCATGATCCTGCTGATTGATAATTACGATTCCTTTACCTGGAACCTCTACCAGTATTTTTGCGAACTGGGGGCCAGCGTGGTGGTCAGACGTAACGATGACATCACCCTTGATGACATCGAGCAGCTGGCGCCTGAAAAAATCGTGATCTCACCCGGCCCCTGCACGCCGGACGATGCCGGTATCTCTCTTGATGTCATCCGCCACTACGCGGGCATCCTTCCTATCCTCGGTGTTTGCTTAGGCCATCAGGCCATCGCGCAGGCGTTTGGCGCGCGTATCGTTCGCGCACAGCAGGTCATGCACGGCAAAACGTCGCCAATTACCCATCAGCAGCAGGGCGTTTTTCGTGGTTTGAATAACCCGTTGACCGTGACCCGCTATCACTCTTTGCTGATTGATCCCGATACGCTGGCCGACTGCTTTGAGGTCACCGCCCGCAGTGAAAGCGGGGAAATCATGGGCATTCGTCATCGCGAGTGGGATCTGGAAGGCGTTCAGTTCCATCCGGAAAGCATTCTTAGCGAACAAGGGCACCAGCTACTGGCCAACTTTCTCCAGCGATAGTAGTTGCTATGATGTGATTTTTTATGCATATTTTGTGGATAGATTTTCACACTCATTGCTGCATCGTTTGAAGAAGGGCATGACATGGTAAACAAACAACCTGCGATCACCCGCGCGACCTTCGATCAGGTCATTTTGCCAATCTATGCACCGGCGGAGTTTATTCCGGTGAAGGGAAAAGGCAGTCGCGTCTGGGATCAGCAAGGCAAAGAGTACGTTGATTTTGCTGGCGGTATCGCGGTGACGGCGCTGGGCCACTGTCATCCGGCGCTGGTTGAGGCGCTGAAAACCCAGGGCGAAACCCTGTGGCACACCAGCAACGTGTTTACCAACGAACCGGCGCTGCGTCTGGGCCAGAAGCTGGTTGACGCCACATTCGCCGAGCGCGTGGTGTTCATGAACTCCGGCACTGAAGCCAATGAGACCGCCTTTAAACTGGCGCGTTACTACGCTTCAACCCGCCATAGTCCGTATAAAACGAAAATTATCGCCTTCCATAATGCCTTCCACGGGCGTTCGCTGTTTACCGTCTCCGTCGGCGGTCAGCCAAAGTACTCCGACGGTTTCGGCCCTAAACCTGCCGATATCGTTCACGTGCCGTTTAACGATCTGCACGCGGTGGAAGCGGTGATGGATGATCACACCTGCGCGGTGGTGGTGGAGCCGATTCAGGGCGAAGGCGGCGTGCAGGCGGCGACACCTGAATTCCTCAAAGGGTTGCGCGACCTGTGTGACAAGCATCAGGCGCTGCTGGTCTTTGATGAAGTGCAGAGCGGCATGGGGCGTACCGGTTCGCTGTTTGCTTACATGCACTACGGCGTGACGCCGGACATTCTGACCAGCGCTAAAGCGCTGGGCGGCGGCTTCCCGGTGAGCGCCATGTTGACGACCAACGACATTGCCAGCGCTTTCCACGTCGGTTCGCACGGCTCTACCTACGGTGGTAACCCGCTGGCCTGCGCGGTCGCCGGTGCCGCCTTCGATATTATCAACACGCCGGAAGTGCTGAACGGCGTCAATGCTAAGCGCGAGCGCTTTGTTCAGCATCTGCAACAGATTAACGCGAAATACGATGTCTTCAGCGATGTGCGCGGGATGGGGCTGCTGATTGGCGCCGAGTTGAACGCGAAGTACAAAGGCCGCGCGCGGGACTTCTTGTATGCGGCAGCAGATGTTGGTGTGATGGTATTGAATGCCGGCCCGGACGTGATGCGCTTTGCCCCCTCGCTGGTGGTGGAAGAGGTGGATATCGACGAAGGTATGCAGCGCTTTGCCCAGGCCGTCGCGAAAATTGTTAGCTAGTTTGCCGCTTTAACCAGCCGCCGTGCCGTGGGCGCTGGCGCCAGGCCACCGACGAAATGGTGTGCATGGTGTTCAGGTGCCCCAGAATTCGCTGGAGATGCTGTTCCATGGTGCTTAACGGCCCGTGGGACAGTGAATCCGGCGCTTCCATAATGTTGACCTCGCCACTGCTCCCCGCTTCATCGTATTCCAGACGCTGCTGACAGCGTTGTAGAGCAATCTCACACGACTCCAGGTACTGCTGCGCCAAATCAGGCGTCAACATATTGTGCTCGCGCGCCAGCGTCGTCATGGCATTGATGTGCTCGACGATAAACTGGCTGTGGGTCACCCACAGTTTCATATCTTCAAGATAACGTGAATTAAAGCCCGGCTCCTGCATCGCCTGGTTCAGCGTGTTGTACAGCGTGTTGTGTGCCTGGTTGACGCGCATGCGCTGGTAGGCCAGCTTCGGTGCCTGTGGGTCGGGGCTGAGGATCAGGCGGATAGCGTCCTGATCGGCCTCCAGCGCCGCCTGGGCGTTCTGGCGCAGCTGGCCGCTCTGCCACTGCGGCCATAGCCAAATCATGCCGCCAAAGGCGATCAGGCAGCCAATGATGGTGTCGATAAAGCGGGCGACAATAAACTCTTCGCCATTAAGCGTCAGGATTTGCAGGGTGTACACCGCGGTGATGGTAAAGCCGACGGTCGCCCAACCGTAGCTGCGACGAATAATCAGGTAGCTCACTAACGTCACTATCAGCATGCCCGTTAGCGCCCAGCCCTGCGGCGTATGGAAGTGCAGGGCCACGGCGGCAATCACCAGACCGGCAAGGGTGCCCGCCGCTCGGTGGAAAATTCGCACCCGGGTCGCGCCGTAACCGTTTTGCGTGACCAGCAGCACCGTCATCAGGATCCAGTACGGTTTCGGCAGGTGCAGCGCCGCGCCCATCAGGCTGGCGATGCTCAGCATCACGCTGAGACGCGCGGCGTTACGCAGGGCGGGAGAGCGCAAAGAGAGGTAGCTTTTTAACGCCGGGAACAGCGGCAGACGGCGTTCTTTGTCGGCCATCAGGTTACGCGGGTACAGCGGGCGCTGGGAGCGTAGCACGCGGGCAATGCGGCTGAAGTGCCAGGCACAGAACTGACCTACCGGGTTGTCCGGGTGCTGGTCGGCAATTTTCTCCAGCGCGCCAATCTGTTTATCCATGTTGAAGCGGGTAGGGTAGCGGTGATAGAGAATATCGTCCGCCAGCACGCGCAGGCGTGCGGCTACCGTCTGGGCATTCCAGCGGATTACCGCTTCCGCATGGCTGCGTTCAACCAGCTTCTGCACCTCTTCCGGCTGGTGCAGGCTGACGGAGATATGCTCCTGCAAATCCAGCCCAACCTGGAAAGCGCGCAGCAGCCGCTTGTAGTCATTGTGCTGGTTCGCCGCCAGCATGTGCAGTTGCTGGTAGCACTGGGAAATCAGGTCCACCACCTTTTGCTGGCGAGTCAGCAGCGGCGGCAGCGCGGTGGTGGGATCGGTATGCTGGGTGAGCAAGCTGTATTTGGCTTCGCAGTAGTCGGCAAGCTGACGGTAAAGCAGGCTGAGCGACTCGCGTAGCGGCTGCTCGCGCCACATCCAGAACCACCACCAGTTGAATAGCCCGTACCATAATGTCCCCAGCGCGTAGATCAATAATGGCTGCCAGATGGGCATATTCCCTGCCAGGCTGAGGGTAAAAATGGAGGCAATTAGCGAGGCGGGCAGCAGTCGTCCGTGTAGCGCGCTGATCTCTGCCGTGACGCCAAGCAGCAGCGCTAGCCCGGTCAGAATCAGTGGCAAAGGCACATCGCGCGCCAGCAGCAGCTGAACGGCGAGGCTACATCCGGCGAACAGGCAGCCGCCGATGATCAGACGCTTGAAGAAACGCTTATGCGGGGTATCAAGCCCGGCAATATTGCAGCAGGCAGGCACCAGCGAGAACAGCAGGCCCTGCTGGAGGTGGCCGAGCAGTAGACCAATGGCAACGGGCAGACACAGCACCAGCGTTTGCCGCAGTGCATAGTTGACTTCCGGGTGGTAAATCAGCCTGCGCCACATAGGGGGAAAACAAAAACGGCGTACTGCATGACGCAATACGCCGTTTGGGCTAGATTAGCGGGTACCGTAAACGACAATGGTTTTGCCGTGTGCGGAGATCAGGTTCTGATCTTCCAGCATCTTCAGGATACGGCCCACGGTTTCACGAGAGCAGCCGACGATCTGGCCGATTTCCTGACGGGTGATTTTGATCTGCATCCCGTCCGGGTGGGTCATTGCGTCAGGTTGTTTTGCCAGGTTCAGCAGGGTCTGAGCGATACGACCGGTGACGTCGAGGAACGCCAGGTTGCCGACTTTCTCAGAGGTAACCTGCAGACGACGCGCCATTTGCGAAGAGAGACGCATCAGGATGTCCGGGTTAACCTGGATCAGCTGACGGAATTTTTTATAAGAGATTTCAGCAACTTCACAAGCGGTTTTTGCCCGTACCCACGCGCTGCGTTCCTGGCCTTCTTCAAACAGGCCTAACTCACCGATGAAATCGCCCTGGTTGAGGTAAGAGAGGATCATCTCTTTCCCTTCTTCGTCCTTGATGAGTACTGCCACTGAGCCTTTTACGATGTAATACAGCGTCTCTGCTTTTTCACCCTGGTGAATCAGCGTGCTCTTCGATGGGTACTTATGAATATGGCAATGAGACAAGAACCATTCGAGAGTCGGGTCTGTTTGCGGTTTGCCAAGCACCATGCGCGGTTATCCTCTGTTATAAGCTCTTCCCGGCGGCAAAAGCATTGCGGCCACCGGTTGCAATAGTATCCTTCCCGTTACCTGGGAAGTCGGCTGTCGAATACTGTCGCAGCCTGTAATGTGATGTCCTCTGCATACATGCAGTACGTTTATGTATTACCGTAGCATCCTGACTGTTTTAGCATAGCTTTAGCCGTGTGTCTCCTGGTGTCTCGCTTCAGCATGACGTCGATCGCCTTCCATTGCGAGAATTGTTATGTGCGCGTAATCTGAGAAGAAAATTGCAACCTTGGAGTTAAAAATTATGCAAGCGCGTGTGAAATGGGTTGAAGGGCTGACCTTCCTCGGTGAGTCCGCTTCTGGACACCAGATCCTGATGGACGGCAACTCTGGCGATAAAGCGCCAAGCCCAATGGAAGTGGTGCTGATGGCCGCGGGCGGCTGTAGCGCCATCGACGTGGTGTCTATCCTGCAGAAGGGCCGCAACGACGTGACCGACTGCGAAGTGAAGCTGACCTCCGAGCGTCGTGAAGAAGCGCCGCGCCTGTTCACCCACATCAATCTGCATTTTATCGTCACCGGTAAAGGGCTGAAGGATGCGGCGGTTTCCCGCGCGGTGGATCTGTCTGCCGAGAAGTACTGTTCTGTTGCGCTGATGCTTGAAAAAGCGGTGAATATCACCCACTCCTACGAAGTGATCGAAGGGTAATTCCTCGCACGCAGCGAATCCCTCGCCCCTGTGGGGTGAGGGTTCGTGCATTACATTAGTTTCGCCCTTCCATCATACGCTGCACCAGCGGTGTCATGATCAATTCCATCGCCAGCCCCATCTTCCCGCCGGGAACCACCAGAGTATTCATATGCGAGATGAATGAGCCTTGCAGCATGGCTAGTAGCCACGGATAGTCGATGTTGTCGAGATTGCGGAAGTGAATCACCACAAAGCTTTCGTCCAGCGACGGAATGCCCTTGGCGGCAAACGGGTTAGAGGTATCGACCGTCGGCACGCGCTGGAAGTTGATATGGGTGCGGGAGAACTGCGGCGTGATGTAGTTGATATAGTCTTCCATCGAACGCACCACGGAATCCATCACCGCTTCGCGGGAATGTCCGCGTTCGCTGGTGTCGCGGATCATCTTCTGGATCCACTCAAGGTTAACGATTGGCACCACGCCTACCAGTAGATCGACGTGGCGGGCGACATCATGCTGTGGCGTCACTACGCCGCCGTGCAGCCCTTCGTAGAACAGCACGTCGGTCGGTTCTGGCAGCGGCTGCCAGGGGGTAAACGTGCCGGGTACCTGATTCCACGGTACCGCTTCGTCGTAGGTATGCAGATATTTACGCGACTGCCCTTTACCGCTCACGCCATAGTCGCGAAAGGTTTGTTCCAGCAGGCCGAAGTCGTTGGCATCCGGACCAAAGTAGCTAATATGGCGGCCCAAATCACGGGCTTTACGAATGGCCATATCCATTTCCGGACGGGTATAGCGGTGGAAGCTGTCGCCTTCCACTTCTGCCGCGCGCAGGTTGAGTTGAGCAAAGATTTTACGGAAGGCGAGGCTGGTGGTGGTGGTCCCCGCGCCGCTGGAGCCGGTAACGGCAATAACCGGATGTTTGGCAGACATGCGAATAACTCCCTGAAAAGACGACAAGGGAAGCGTGGTAAACGCCTCCTGCCGTTAGAGTATAGTTAACCGCGAAATTGGTTACGGGGCATGATGTTGACGGTCTCATGAAGCTCAGACCAGACCAGCACCGCTTCGCCTGTTTGTAGCTGGTGTTTTACGTCGGCGACCTTTTGCGCAAGTGAACGTTCATATTCACCATAATCAGTGCCTTCGCGCAAGACAAAGCTTTCAATCAGGTTGTCCAGCGTCTCCGGGTCGATATCCTGCCAGGGAATAATCATGCTTTTGCTCCCAACCAGCGCATCAACCAGGCGGGAATGCGTTTTTCCAGCCACATTTCCGGGTGGCGCAAAGTGCCGCCGATAAAACCTACGTGACCACCGTATTCCGTCAACTGGTACTCCACGTTCTCCGGCAGCTCTTCCTGTGCGGGGATGGAGTGGTGATCCATAAACGGATCGTCCTTTGAGTGGATGATCAGCGTCGGCTTGGTGATTTTGCTTAAGATCGGCATCGCGCTGCACTGGCGGTAATAGTCGATGGCATCGGCAAAGCCGTGGATCTTCGAGGTAATCGAATCATCGAACTCGCGGATGCGGCGCATGCTTTTCAACTGACGCAAATCGACCGGCAAAGAGCCGGGATAGGCCTTCAGCTTGCGGGCGGCGTTGCCTTTTAGCAGGTTGAGCAGATAGCGCTGATAAACGCGTGAAAAGCCTTTATCCATGTGGTAGCTACAGGCTTCCAGCATAAACGGCGCCGAGACAATCACGGCGGCATCGATGGGCACTTCGTCGCCTTCTTTGGCGAGCAGGCAGGCCAGCATGTTGCCGCCGAGCGAGTAGCCCACTGCCGCAGTCGGGGCGTGACCATATTCGCGCGCCAGCCAGTGCAGGAACCAGGTGCCGTCTTCCGTTTCGCCGGAGTGGTAGATGCGGTTCAGACGGTTAGGCTCGCCGCTACAGCCACGGAAATGCATCACCACGCCCAGCCAGCCCTGCGCTTTCGCTGCATTGATAAGGCCGTGCGCGTACGGGCTATACAGGCTGCCTTCCAGACCGTGAAACACCACCAGACGCGGCTTATGGCGCGCGGCCTGCGGATCTTCGCTCCACGCCAGATCGACAAAGTCGCCGTCCGGCAGTTCAAGGCGCTGCCAGTGCGGCGTGAACTGCACCTTACGGCGGATAAGACGCGGCAGCATGGTCTGCAAATGACGATTGCTGACGCCGCGCATCGGCACGAAGTCGGCGCTGCTTTGGGTGTCGATGTTGAGATCGTGGTGGGTGGTTTCAGTCATGTCTACGTGATGTTTACTCGTTAATCTGCCGCCTACTATACCGTCACTTTGCCATTGTGTTTATGAAAATGAGGCACAGGTAGTCGTTTTTATCCCTTTGGGTTCTGATCCTTATCACAAATTGTTACTTCAATTATTACTCTCAAGCTAATGATTCTCTCCTACGCTTAATTGATGACTTTCTCACCAGGGTTCACACTCTTAGCTGTGTTAAGCAATCAAAATGATTAGCTGAATCAGGAGGTTAATAATGTTATCTGGGCAAACGCCAGCACGAGTCTGGAACACCCGCCGCACGGAAAAACAGCGCCGTCTGGCTTCCGTTCCGGTGCAGGGTAAGGTGCTGCCGACCGCAGACCTGACCGCGATGCTGGAAAAACTGATCGCGCCGGGTGACCGCGTGGTATTAGAAGGGAATAACCAAAAGCAGGCAGATTTCTTGTCCCGTATGTTGGCTGAGGTGAACCCGCAGATTGTGCACGACCTGCACATGATCATGCCAAGCGTCGGGCGCAGCGAGCATCTGGATATCTTTGAAAAAGGCATCGCCCGCAAGCTGGACTTCTCCTTCTCCGGCACCCAGAGCCTGCGCATCTCGCAGCTGCTGGAAGATGGTCAGCTGGAAATCGGCGCCATCCATACTTACATCGAACTTTACTCCCGTCTTTATGTTGACCTGGCCCCGAACGTGGCGCTGATTGCCGGTTATAAGGCTGACCGTAAAGGCAACCTCTACACCGGGCCGAGTACCGAAGATACCCCGGCGCTGGTGGAAGCCGCCGCGTTCCACGATGGCATTGTCATCGCGCAGGTGAACGAACTGGTGGATGACGAATGCGACCTGCCGCGCGTGGATATTCCGGGTTCCTGGATTGACTACGTGGTTGTCGCCGACAAGCCGTTCTTTATCGAACCGCTGTTTACCCGTGACCCGCGCCTGATTAAACAGGAACACATCCTGATGGCGATGATGGCGATTAAAGGCATCTACGCGGAACACCAGGTGCAGTCGCTGAACCACGGTATCGGCTTCAACACCGCGGCGATTGAACTGCTGCTGCCAACCTACGGCGAACAGCTGGGTCTGAAGGGCAAAATCTGTAAACACTGGACCCTGAACCCGCATCCGACGCTGATCCCGGCGATTGAAAGCGGCTGGGTAGAAAGCGTGCACTGCTTCGGCGGTGAGCTGGGGATGGAAGAGTACATCCGCGCCCGTCCGGATATCTTCTTCACCGGTTCCGACGGCTCCATGCGTTCCAACCGTGCTTTCTGCCAGCTGGCAGGTCAGTACGCGGTGGATATGTTTATCGGTTCCACCTTGCAGGTTGACGGCTACGCCAACTCCTCCACGGTGACCCGCGGTCGCCTCTCCGGCTTCGGCGGCGCGCCGAACATGGGTCACGATCCGCACGGTCGTCGCCACGCTACCCCAGCCTGGCTGAACATGATCACCGAACCGGATCCGATGCAGCGCGGTAAAAAACTGGTGGTGCAGATGGTCGAAACCTTCCAGGCCGGCGTGAAACCAACCTTCGTTGAGAAACTGGATGCGGTGGATGTCGCAAAAGCCTCCGGTATGCCGCTGGCGCCGGTAATGATTTACGGCGACGACGTGACCCACGTGCTGACTGAAGAAGGTATCGCCTACCTCTACCGTGCCAAAGATCTGGAAGAACGCCGCGCGATGGTCGCTGCGGTTGCCGGTATCACCGATATCGGTCTGGGCGTTGACGCGAAACGCGTTGCTGAGCTGCGTCAGAGCGGCAAAGTGGTCTACCCGGAAGATATGGGCATTCGTCGTACTGACGCCACCCGTTCGCTGCTGGCAGCCGGTAGCGTCGCTGACCTGGTGGAATGGTCCGGCGGTCTTTACAACCCACCTGCGAAATTCCGGAGCTGGTAATGAAACTTCTGCCCCAGATTCAGGTTGAAGGCGGTGCCGAATGGCTGGCGCGAACCGCCACGCAGTGTCTGATTGACGAAGCACGATTAAGCCCGAAACCCGGTCTGGTGGACAGTCGGGGGAACGGCGCGCACCACGATTTATCGCTTGCGTTAATGGAGCGCTCCGCGCACAGCCTGACCCCCACGTTTCAGGCGCTAGCGCTGCAAAGCTGGCAGCGTCCAGCCGATATCGCGCTGAGACAAACCGTAGGGCGACTTGGCCGAGAAGGCGAGAAACAGATGATGGCCGCCACCGACGGCGTGAATACCCACCGCGGCGCGATTTGGGCGCTGGGGCTGCTGGTCAGCGCGGTGGCGATGCACGGCGGCGTGGGCAGCGCGCAGCAGGTGGCGATGACCGCCGCCGAGCTGGCAAAACTGCCGGATGCCGCCGCGCCGAAGGTCTTCAGTAAAGGGCTACGCGCCACTCACCGCTATCAGGTGCCGGGTGCCCGGGAAGAAGCGCAGCAGGCGTTTCCGCACGTGATGCAGCGTGCGCTACCGCAGCTTCGCTTAAGCCGCCTTAACGGCAGCAGCGAAACGCACGCCAGGCTCGATGCGCTGATGGCCATCATGACCTCGCTGACCGATACCTGCGTGCTGTCCCGCGCGGGGCTGGAAGGGCTTGATGCCATGCAAGACGGCGCCCGCGCCGTGCTGAGTGCAGGTGGTAGCGCCCATCCAGCAGGTCAGGCGGCCTTAGCGGCGCTCGATAGCCACATGTTGGCGCTGAACGCCTCGCCGGGCGGCGCAGCCGACTTGCTTGCCGCCACGCTGTTTCTCGATCGCATCGAATCGCCCTATTTCAAGCATTAAGAGGATGTTATGGAACACATTACGTTAACCGTACCGGCCAGCCGCACCTTAAGCGGCAAAGCGCTGGCAGGCGTTGTGGGCTCCGGGGATATGGAGGTGTTATTCACCGCCGACCAGGGCCAGACGTTAACCATTGATATCACCACTTCCGTCGATAACAGCCGCAGCCGCTGGGAAGCGCTGATTAACCGTCTGCAGACGGTCAGCAGCCTGCCGGCAGGCCAACTGATCATCCACGACTTCGGCGCGACGCCGGGCGTGGCGCGCATCCGTATCGAACAGGTTTTTGAAGAGGTGAGCTATGCGTGATGACCGCAGTTTTATCGAATTAAAAGCGCGTCAGCGCGCGCAGGCGCTGCTGGACGAAGGCAGCTACCGTGAACTGCTCGACCCGTTTGAAGGCGTGATGTCGCCGTGGCTCGGCGCGCAGGGCATCGTCCCGCAGGCCGATGACGGCATGGTGGTGGCGAAAGGCACCATTAACGGCAAACCAGCTGTTGTTGTAGCGATTGAAGGCGCGTTCCAGGGCGGCAGCATGGGCGAGGTGTCCGGCGCCAAAATGGCGGCGGCGCTTGAGCTGGCGGCGGAAGATAACCGCAACGGTATTCCGACTCAGGCGGTACTGAGCCTGGAAACCGGTGGCGTGCGTTTGCAGGAAGCCAACCTGGGCCTGGCGGCGATTGCCGATATTCACGCGGCGATTGTTGACCTGCGCCGTTATACCCCGGTGGTCGGCATTGTCGCCGGGACCGTCGGCTGCTTCGGCGGGATGTCTATCGCCGCCGCACTGTGTAGCTATCTGATTGTCACCCGTGAAGCGCGTCTCGGCCTGAACGGCCCGCAGGTTATCGAACAGGAAGCCGGGATTGAAGAGTACGACTCCCGTGACCGTCCGTTTATCTGGAGCATGACCGGTGGCGAAATTCGCTACCAAAGCGGGCTGGTGGAAGCGCTGGTCGGCGACGGCGTCAACGCGGTGAAAGCGGCGATGAACGATGCGCTGGCTAAAGGCGTTCCGGCAAAACATCGCACCGATAACTACGACTGGTATCTCGAACGCCTGACCAACTTCGACACGCGTAAACAGGCCGATACCGAACAGATTCATGCGCTCTTTGCCCGGGAGGTGAAATGATGAGTAACGCAATGAGCCGTGGCCAATTATGGCTGGAAACCCTGGCGCCGAACGCTAAACGTATCGAGGGTCTGTGTCCGTCCGTCCAGGCTGCCGACGGCGAGCTGAACGGTGAAACGGTGCGTTTTATTGCCGTGGTGCCGGACGCGAACAACCACTACCCGCGTGCTGCGAAAGGCGAAGTGGGCCTGCTGGAAGGCTGGACCCTGGCGAAAGTGGTAAGCGAAACCATCGCCGCCGATGCCGATAAAGCCGTGAAGCGCCCGATTGTGGCGGTGATTGACGTGCCGAGCCAGGCCTATGGTCGTCGTGAAGAAGGCTTTGGCATTCACCAGGCGCTGGCCGGTGCCGCAGCGGCGTATGCCAACGCGCGTCTGGCAGGCCACCCGGTGATTGGCCTGATTGTCGGTAAAGCGATGTCCGGCGCGTTTCTGGCGCACGGCTACCAGGCAAACCGCCTGATCGCCTTTAACGACAAAGGTGTGCTGATCCACGCGATGGGTAAAGAGTCGGCGGCGCGCATCACCCTGCGTACCGTTGAGGCGCTGGAAAAACTGGCGGCAACCATTCCGCCGATGGCGTATGACATCAGCAATTACGCCACCCTGGGGCTGCTGGAGAATCTGCTGGATATCAGCAATCCGGATGCCCCGTCTGCTAACGATCTGACGCTGGTGTTAAACACCTTGCAACAGGCCATCAACGACGCTCGTCAGGACCCGACGCTGAAAAGCCGTCTGGGTGCCGACAATCGCCGCAGCTCTGCCCTCGTACGCGAACGCATGCGAGCAAGCTGGTAAGTAAAAAAGAGACCTGCAGGATGTACGGCTCCGTGGGCGCATACGCTGCGCCCGCGTGGGTCACTGCATCTGAAAAAATAATAATCATCGCGCCAGTGCTAACTTTTTTTCATTACAGGTGAAATATGACTTACGTAATTGTTCATGCTCTTGCTCCGATTTTCGTCATTATGTTGCTGGGATTCTGGGCCGGGAAGGCCAAAATGGTGGATAACAAGAATGTCTCCCTGCTCAATATCTTCGTGATGGACTTCGCGCTGCCCGCCGCGCTGTTTAGCGCCACGGTACAAACACCGTGGGCCGGCATCGTTGCGCAGTCGCCGCTGATTGTGGTGCTGACGCTGGCAATGTGGATTACCTATGCCGCCATCTACTTTATGGCGACCAAACTCTTCAATAAATCGCCACAGGATGCCGCCGTGCTGACCCTGACCGTTGCGCTGCCAAACTACGCCGCGCTGGGTCTGCCGATTCTGGGTAGCGTGTTGGGTGAAACCTCTTCCACCTCGCTGTCCGTTGCCGTTTCCATCGCCTGCGGCTCTGTGCTGATGACGCCGTTCTGCCTGCTGATCCTCGAACGTGAGAAAGCGCGTGCGGAAGGCGGTAACTCCGGTTCTACGCTCTCCATGCTGCCGGTACTGATGTGGCGCTCGATTAAAAAACCGATCGTGATGGGGCCGCTGTTGGGGGTTATCCTCTCTGCCATTGGTATTAAAATGCCGGAACTGGTGCTGGCGGCTATTAAACCGCTGGGTCTGTCCGCGACTGCGGCCGCACTGTTCCTGACCGGTGTGATCCTCTCTGCGCGTAAACTGCAGATCAACACCGTGGTGATCACCTCGACCATTGCCAAGCTGCTGATTCAACCAGCAATTGCCTGGGGTATCGTGCTCATCTTCGGCCTGCATGGCTCCGTAGCGATTACCGCTATCCTGATGATTGCGCTGTCTGCCGGTTTCTTCGGCGTGGTGTTCGGTAACCGCTTTGGCGTGCAGTCGCCGGATGCAGAAGCCGTGCTGCTGTTGAGTTCGGTACTGTGTATCCTGTCGCTGCCGCTGTTTATCTCGCTGACTTCAGGAATCTAAATCATGAGCACAACATTACGCCCACACGACTTAATCTGGCTGAACGCGCGCGACGCGCTCGAAGATGTCACGGAATCCTGGGTGGATACCGTCTGGCATAGCGGCCTGCCGGTAGTGGTGCGGCGTGATGTTGATGCGCAGGGGCGCATTCCCGTGGGTGTCCGCGGGATGAAACGCGAGCAGCGCGCCGCCGGTTGGGTAAAAGCGGAGGCGGTCGTTCGCGTCTGCTCGCCGGAATCTCTGGTGGATGCGCAGTCGCTGCTGCGTTCGCCCTTTATCTCTCAGCCACCGGTTCAGGTGGCTTTGTTATTGGCGCAGCAGGCGTGGCCGTGGACGTGGGGTATTACCGGGAGTACCGGCTATGCGTTGGCGACCGGGATCCCGGTTATCCACGCGGCAAGCGATTTGGACCTGCTGATCCGCGCGCCGCAGCCGCTCTCCCGTGAGGCGCTGGAGAAGTGGCAGCAGCAGCTGGCAGGCGGGCTGTGCCGGGCAGATACCCAGGTGGATACCCCGCGCGGCGGCTTTGCCCTCAATGAGTGGCTGCGCGATGGAAAAGCGCTGTTAAAAACCTCACAGGGGCCGCAGTTGGTCCGCGACCCGTGGGGCAGGGAGGAGTCATGAAAATTCTGTTTACCTTTCCGGGGCAGGGGACGCAGCACCCAGGGATGCTGCAAAACCTTCCGGGGACGGAGCTGACCCAGGCGCGTGACGTGTTGGGGGCCGAGGTGGATACGCTGGATAGCCCTGAAGCGTTGAAACATACCCGAGCCGTTCAGCTGTCTCTACTGATTGCCGGCGTTGCCTGGGCGCGTGAGCTGGAACGTCGTGGCGTAGCGCCCGATATCGTGAGCGGGCTGTCGATCGGCGCTTATCCGGCAGCGGTTATCGCGGGTGCGCTGGAATTCAGCGATGCGCTGCGGCTGGTGGCGCTGCGCGGTGATTTGATGGAGCAAGCGTACCCACACGGTTACGGTCTGACGGCCATTATGGGGCTGACGCTCAATCAGGTGGAAGCGCTGGTGGCTGATAGCGGTACTTACATCGCCAACCTGAATGCGGAAACACAGATTGTGATTGCCGGTACCGATGAAGCGATGGCTGAAGTGGCAAAACGCGCGATGGCAAAAGGGGCAACTAAAGCGCCTCGCCTGGCGGTGAGCGTGCCATCGCATTGTGAACTGCTGGCCGAGCCCGCGCAAAAGTTGGTTGAGGCGTTCAGCCATGTGATGCTTTCCCGCCCACGCTACGCCTACCTGAGCGGCAGTACCGGGCGCGTGCTGTGGCAGCCGGAACGCATTGCCGACGATCTGGCGATGAATATGGCGCGCACGGTGCGTTGGCAGGAGGCGGTTATCTCCGCTAACGAACGTGAAGCGCGGCTCGCGATTGAAATGCCACCCGGTGGCGTGCTGACCTGCCTGACGCGTCAGGCTGCATGGGAAGGGGAGTCTATCGCCCTGGAACGCAGCGGTATGGATGTGGCCGTGCACCTGGCGAAACGGCTTCGTGCGTGATGTGATTGCCCGATGGCACTGCGCTTATCGGGCCTACGGCTCGCACCTGATGTAGGCCGGATAAGACGCGTAGCATCGCCATTCGGCAATCAGGCGTTCTGGTTCAGCGTCCTGGCGTACATGCGCCCTTCGGCGGCCAGCGCTAACAGGCTTGGGTCGCGCTCGCGGTTGCGGGCAAAGACGATGGCGATAAGCTGCTGCATCTGATACGGCTCAGCCAGTTTTTGTAGCTTCACGGTATTTTCATACATCTTCTTCATTCGCCCCGGCATCAAACAGAAACCCACCCCTGCCTGTACCAGACTGAGCATTGAGAAGATATCGTTCACGCGAGTGACAATCTCCGGCTCGAACCCGGCGATATGAAACGCTTCCTGGAAACCGGCGTAGGTCGCAAACCCTTCCGCCAGCGAGACAAACTTTTCATGGCGATAGTGGCGCAGGTCCGCCTTCGCGGTGGTATCCAGCGCGGCGGACATCGGCGCGGCGAGGTAGATATCGTCGTGGAACAGGGGGAGCACTTCGAGGCTGTTGCGGTCGATTTCGCTTTCGGAAATGGAGATGAGGATGGCATCCAGAACGCCGTCTTCCAGCATTTTCAGCAGCGCCTCGTTAGATCCCATGGTGAGGTCCAGCTCCAGGTCCGGACGGCGCAGCTTCATCCCCATAATCAAGTGCGGCACCGTCTCCAGCGTCAGCGAGTAGAGCGTGCCCACACGTAAACGGCCCTGGCCCACGCCTGCCGTTTTGCGCGTCTCTTCCAGCCCGCGCTCCATCAGCTGCGTGACTTCCTGACAGTATTCCAGCAGCGTCCACGCCGCCGGTTGGGCAATCAGGTTGCGGCCTTTATGGACGAACAGCGGACAACGAACGTTCTCTTCCAGCGTATGCAACGCCCGGTGCACGCTGACGCCGCTGATATTCAGCGCCTCGGCGGTACGGGCGATGTTGCCCTTCTCCATAAAGGTCATGAAGATGGTGAGCTTGCGGAAGGTAATGTCATCGGTGATTGACAGGTTCATCGTCCGCCCCGTGCGTTAGTCGTTCTGCATCATTTGCTCAAGCTGCTCCTGCGCCTCAAGCCATGCCATTTCACACTCTTCCAGCCCGGATTTGGCGCTGGCCTGCAGTTGCAGACACTCGGTCATCTCCGCTTTACGGCTTGGGTCATACAGGCTGCTGTCGCCAAGCTTCTCTTCTGCTTTTGCCAGTTGGGCATTGAGCTTCTCCATCTCTTTTTCCAGACGGGTAATCTCTTTACGCAGCGGCTGCGTCAGAGTGCGTAGCTCGGCTTCGCGACGCTTCTGATCTTTGCGTGACTGGGCGCTGTTGGCGTTGTTTTCCTTCGGCGCGTCGTCGGCCTGGTTTTCCTGCTTCTGCACGTCGCTCAGCCACTGCTGATAATCTTCCAGGTCGCCGTCGAATGGTTCGACCTTCTTATCATGCACCAGGTAGAGATCGTCGGTGGTGGAGCGGATCAGGTGACGATCGTGCGAGACGACAACCAGCGCGCCTTCGAAATCAATCAGCGCTTCGGTGAGCGCCTGGCGCATGTCGAGATCCAGGTGGTTGGTCGGTTCATCGAGCAGCAGCAGGTTTGGACGCTGCCAGACGATCAGCGCCAGCACCAGGCGAGCTTTCTCGCCGCCAGAGAAGCGGGCGGTCTGTTCGGTGACTTTATCGCCCTGGAAGCCGAAGCCGCCGAGATAGTCGCGCAGCTTCTGCTCCAGCTCCTGCGGCGCCATGCGCGCCAGATGTTGCAGCGGGGATTCATCCGCGCGCAGGAACTCCAGCTGGTGCTGGGCGAAGTAGCCGAGCTTGATGCCTTTGGCGAGGCCAATCTCACCGTGTAGCGGCTCCAGTTCGCCCGCCAGGAGCTTAATCAGCGTCGACTTACCCGCACCGTTACGGCCCAGCAGGCCGATGCGCGAACCCGGCACCAGGTTCAGCTTGATAGATTCAAGGATTGTGCGATCGCCATAGCCCGCGCTGACCTTTTCCATTTTCAGCAGCGGGTTTGGCAGGCTTTCCGGCGCGCGGAAGCTGAAGTGGAACGGGTTGTCGACATGAGCCGGGGCAATCAGCTCCATACGCTCAAGCATCTTGATACGGCTCTGCGCCTGCTTGGCCTTGGTGGCCTTGGCGCGGAAACGATCGATGTAGCTTTGCAGATGCGCCACGCGCTCCTGCTGGCTTTCGTACATTGCCTGTTGCTGAGCCAGGCGAGTGGCACGCTGCACTTCAAATGAGCTGTAGTTGCCGGTGTACTCGAACATCGTTTCCTGTTCGATATGAATAATTTTGTCCACCACCGGGTCGAGGAAGTCGCGGTCGTGGGAAATCAGAATCAGCGTGCCCTGATAGCTTTTGAGCCATCTTTCCAGCCAGATCACCGCGTCAAGGTCGAGGTGGTTAGTCGGTTCATCGAGCAGCAGCAGGTCGGAGCGGCAGATCAGCGCCTGCGCCAGGTTGAGGCGCATACGCCAGCCGCCGGAGAAGTCGCTGACCGGGCGGGTAAGCTGCTCGTTGCTGAAGCCGAGGCCGTGCAGCAGGCTGGAGGCGCGAGAGCGGATGGTCCACGCGTCAATCGCGTCCAGCTTGCCGTGAACGGTGGCAATGGCGTGGCCGTCATTACGTTCGTTGGCGTCATTCAATTGAGCTTCCAACTGGCGGAATTCGCGGTCACCGTCAATGACATACTCCAGAGCGGGTTGAGGCAGCGCAGGGGTTTCCTGGTTTACCCACGCCAGTTGCCAGCTGCTGGGGTAGGTAAAGTTGCCGCCATCGGCGCTTATCTCGTTTTTCAGCAGCGCGAGCAATGTGGATTTGCCGCAGCCGTTTTTCCCCACCAGGCCGACTTTTTGCCCGGGGTTGATGGTGGCCGATGCGTTATCCAGCAGGACACGCACGCCGCGACGAATTTGTAACGAGGAGAAAACAATCATAAGGCGCCGTATGTTCTGAATATGTTAAATTGTCATTGTGGTAATGTAATGTGGTAAGCGAATCGCTAGACCGGGCCGCAATGGTAGCCCAAAACGATGACTATACACAAAATCATTCCGGTTGCGTGCCAACCAGCCAGAAAGAGGATGTGATTGACGCCCGGGAGGGGAATAATGACGCAGACAGCGAAAGTATTGCTGATCTATGCCCATCCGGAATCACAGGACTCGGTTGCTAACCGGGTTTTGCTTAAGCCGGCTTCGCAGTTAAGCAACGTCACGGTGCACGATCTCTACGCGCACTATCCGGACTTTTTTATTGATATTCCTCGCGAGCAGGCGCTGCTGCGCGAGCATGACGTTATCGTCTTTCAGCATCCGCTTTATACCTATAGCTGTCCTGCGCTGCTTAAAGAGTGGCTCGACCGCGTGCTAAGCCGTGGCTTTGCCAGCGGTATAGGGGGAAACCAGCTGGCGGGAAAGTACTGGCGGAGTGTGATCACCACCGGCGAGCCGGAAAGCGCCTACCGTCACGATGGCCTGAATCGCTATCCGATGAGCGATATCCTGCGCCCGTTTGAGCTGACCGCCGCCATGTGCCACATGCACTGGATGAACCCGATTATCGTCTACTGGGCGCGACGTCAGCCGCCCAATGAACTGGCAAACCATGCTAAAGCCTACGCTGACTGGCTGGCGGCGCCGATTGTGGCAGGGGGGCGATGATGGAAGGTTCAGATTTGTTATTAGCGGGGGTGCTGTTTCTCTTCGCGGCGGTGGCGGCGGTGCCGTTAGCCGCGAGGCTGGGCATCGGCGCGGTATTAGGTTATCTGCTGGCGGGGATTGCGATTGGCCCGTGGGGACTGGGTTTCATCAGCGACGTCGACGAAATTCTTCACTTCTCCGAGCTGGGCGTGGTGTTCCTGATGTTTATCATCGGGCTGGAACTGAACCCCACCAAGCTATGGCAGCTGCGACGCCCCATTTTTGGTATTGGCGCCGCGCAGGTCATGCTCAGCGCGGCGATCCTCGGCGGGCTGCTGATGCTGACCAACTTTTCGTGGCAGGCGGCGGTGATTGGCGGGATTGGCCTGGCGATGTCATCGACGGCGATGGCCTTGCAGCTGATGCGCGAAAAGGGGATGAACCGCAGCGAAGCCGGGCAGCTTGGCTTCTCGGTGCTGTTGTTTCAGGATTTAGCTGTCATCCCGGCGCTGGCGCTGGTGCCGCTGCTGGCAGGGGCCGGTGACGATCATGTCCACTGGCAGACCGTTGGCCTGAAGGTGCTGGCTTTTGCCGGAATGTTGATTGGCGGGCGCTATCTGCTGCGCCCGGTATTCCGTTTTATCGCCAGCTCAGGCGTACGTGAAGTGTTTACCGCGGCGACGCTGCTGTTGGTCCTCGGTTCCGCGCTGTTTATGGATGCGCTGGGGCTGTCTATGGCGCTGGGCACCTTTATTGCGGGCGTGCTGTTGGCGGAAAGCGAATATCGCCACGAACTGGAAATCGCTATCGAGCCGTTTAAAGGGCTGCTGTTGGGGCTGTTCTTTATTTCGGTGGGCATGTCGCTGAATCTCGGTGTGCTCTACACCCATCTGTTGTTGGTTGTGGGCTGCGTGGCGCTGCTGGTGGCGGTGAAGACACTGGTGCTGTATCTGCTGGCGCATGTGAACGGTATGCGCAGCTCAGAGCGTATGCAGTTTGCCAGCGTGCTGAGTCAGGGCGGCGAGTTTGCCTTCGTACTCTTTTCCGCCGCCTCGTCGTTCAAAGTCTTCAAGGGTGACCAGATGTCGCTGCTGCTGGTGACGGTCACGCTGTCGATGATGACCACGCCGCTACTGATGAAGGTTGTGGATCTGGTCCTGTCGCGTCGTTTCAACGGCCCGGAAGAGGAAGATGAAGCGCCGTGGGTGGAGGATGATAAGCCGCAGGTGATCGTGGTGGGCTTTGGCCGTTTCGGTCAGGTGATTGGCCGTCTGCTGATGGCCAATAAGCTGCGCATTACCGTCCTCGAGCGTGATATCAGCGCGGTTAACCTGATGCGCAAATACGGCTATAAGGTTTATTACGGCGACGCTACACAGGTGGAGCTGCTGCGCTCGGCGGGGGCCGAACAGGCACAGTCGATCGTCATTACCTGCAACGAACCGGAAGATACCATGAAGCTGGTGGAAATCTGCCAGCAGCACTTCCCGCATCTGAACATTATGGCGCGTGCACGGGGACGTGTGGAGGCGCACGAACTGTTACAGGCAGGCGTGGTACAGTTTTCTCGCGAGACTTTTTCCAGCGCGCTGGAGCTGGGGCGTAAGGCACTTATCTCAACCGGGATGCACCCACATCAGGCCCAGCGCGCCCAGCTGCACTTTAAGCGCCTGGACATGCGCATGCTGCGTGAACTTATGCCGGTCCACAGCGATACCCAACAAATTTCGCGCGTGCGGGAAGCGCGGCGGGAGCTGGAGGAGATCTTCCAGCGTGAGATGCAACAAGAGCGACGGCAGTTGGACGGCTGGGACGAATTTGAATAGAAGGTGAGTATGGCGGTACGTAAACGTTTTATCGCGGGCGCAAAATGCCCGTCGTGTCAGGCGCAGGATTCCATGGCGATGTGGCGCGAGAATAATATCGATGTGGTTGAATGCGTTAAGTGCGGGCACCAGATGCGTGAAGCCGATAAAGAAGCGCGCGATCACGTGCGCAAAGAGGAACAAGTGATCGGGATTTTTCATCCGGAGTAGCGATCCGTGCTGTCTTTTTTTAAGCTTATGGGTACACGGGTGTAGAATTCCGCTACAATCTGCGCCACTAAAATATTCCCATGCTCAGGAGATATCATGAAAGTAGCAAAAGACCTGGTGGTCAGCCTGGCCTATCAGGTACGTACAGAAGACGGTGTGTTGGTTGATGAGTCTCCGGTAAGTGCACCGCTGGACTACCTGCATGGTCACGGTTCCCTGATCTCCGGCCTGGAAAATGCGCTGGACGGTCACGATGTTGGTGATAAATTCGACGTTGCTGTGCAAGCTAACGACGCTTACGGTCAGTACGACGAAAACCTGGTGCAGCGCGTTCCTAAAGACGTCTTCATGGGCGTTGACGAGCTGCAGGTTGGTATGCGCTTCCTGGCGGAAACCGACCAGGGTCCGGTTCCGGTTGAAATCACCGAAGTTGAAGACGACCACGTTGTGGTTGACGGCAACCACATGCTGGCTGGCCAGAACCTGAAGTTCAGCGTAGAAGTTGTGGCTATCCGTGAAGCAACGGAAGAAGAACTGGCTCATGGCCACGTTCACGGCGCGCACGACCATCATCACGATCACGGTGAAGACGGTTGCTGCGGCGGTCACGGCCACGACCACGGTCATGACCACGGCGGCGAAGGCTGCTGCGGCGGTGGCGGTAAAGGCCACGGCGGCTGCGGCTGCCACTAATCCCTCTCGTTCTCTTGAACGACAGAGACAAAAAAAGCGGGGAAACCCGCTTTTTTTACGTCTTAATAATGGGGCGGCGGCGTCTCTTCAGACTGTGACGCGATGTTGGACGGCTGGCTGGCTTTGAGTTTTTCCGTCAGCAGACGCAGATGCTCGCGCAGTTTGGCCATCTCCATTTCATGAGCGGTCACCGTCTGGTTGAGATCCTCAATGGTGATCTCCTGGAAGGCCAGTCGGCTTTCAAGCTCCTCCAGACGCGCCTCGATAGTCGTTTCCTGCATGATGTCTCTCTCTACTCTGTTATCGCCAAAAGCGTTTCCGACGCGGCGGATTCTACGCAACTTTATCCCAGCATGCAGCACTGCCGTTCGTGAGCGGAAACTAATTTAAACAAAAAGAGTCTGAAAAGGGTCGATATCAGGAGCGTTCGTATGTAGATTTCCTCTACAACGTTTTATAGTACGCTTCTCATTTAGTTAACATGGGGCGAGAGGCCCCGGCCCTGGAGAGATGGATGAAATCACTGTTTAAAGTAACGCTTCTGGCAACCACAATGGCCGTTGCACTGAATGCGCCTCTGACCTTCGCGGCTGACGCTGCGGCGAAAGCGGCCCCGGCAGCAGAAAGCAAAGCTGCATTCAAAAATGACGACCAGAAATCTGCTTATGCGCTGGGCGCATCGCTGGGTCGTTACATGGAAAATTCTCTGAAAGAACAGGAAAAACTGGGCATCAAACTGGATAAAGACCAGCTGATCGCCGGCGTTCAGGACGCCTTTGCTGATAAGAGCAAACTGTCCGATCAGGAAATTGAACAAACTCTGCAGGCTTTCGAAACTCGCGTGAAGACCTCCGCTCAGGCGAAGATGGAAAAAGACGCGGCTGATAACGAAGCGAAAGGCAAAGCCTACCGCGACAAGTTCGCCAAAGAGAAGGGCGTGAAAACCTCTAAAACCGGCCTGCTGTTTAAAGTAGAGAAAGAAGGCTCCGGCGAAGCACCGAAAGACAGCGACACCGTGGTTGTTAACTACAAGGGTACGCTGATCGACGGTAAAGAGTTCGATAACTCTTACACCCGCGGTGAGCCGCTCTCCTTCCGTCTGGATGGCGTTATCCCTGGTTGGACTGAAGGCCTGAAAAATATCAAGAAAGGCGGTAAAATCCAGCTGGTTATCCCACCGGATCTGGCATACGGAAAAACCGGCGTTCCGGGTATTCCGGCGAACTCCACGCTGGTCTTCGACGTTGAACTGTTAGACGTTAAACCGGCGCCGAAGGCCGAAGCGCAGCCTGAAGCCGCACCGGCAGATAAAGCTGCTGAAGCGAGCAAAAAATAAGAGTCAGATAGCCGCCGCCCACAGGGCGGCGGCTTTTTATTATCGGCAGGATATAATTAATGCTGGAAAGCGCCTTATGCGCTGTATTACTTTAGATGCCCCTAATAGTGATGAGCCTGCCCTGACAACATAACGACAGGCTCCTGAAAAGGAGTGCTTTTTTTCATGTCCAGGTCGCTTTTAACCAACGAAACCAGTGAACTTGATTTACTGGATCAACGTCCTTTCGATCAGACCGACTTCGATATTCTTAAATCCTACGAAGCGGTGGTGGACGGGTTGGCGATGCTCATTGGTTCCCACTGCGAAATCGTGCTGCATTCACTTCAGGATCTTAAATGTTCGGCAATACGCATCGCAAACGGTGAACATACCGGGCGCAAAATCGGCTCGCCGATTACCGACCTCGCACTCCGTATGCTGCATGATATGACCGGGGCGGATAGTAGCGTTTCCAAATGCTATTTTACTCGCGCCAAAAGCGGCGTGCTGATGAAGTCGGTCACCATTGCCATCCGTAATCGTGAGCAACGCGTCATTGGCTTGCTGTGCATCAACATGAACCTCGATGTGCCGTTCTCACAGATTATGAACACCTTTATTCCGCCAGAGACGCCGGAAGTGGGCTCTGCGGTTAACTTCGCCTCCTCGGTGGAGGATCTGGTGACCCAGACGCTGGAGTTCACTATCGAAGAGGTCAATGCCGATCGCAATGTTTCCAATAACGCCAAAAATCGCCAGATCGTGCTTAACCTTTACGAGAAAGGCATCTTCGACATCAAAGATGCGATCAACCAGGTGGCTGACCGCCTGAATATCTCCAAACACACGGTGTACCTCTACATTCGTCAGTTCAAGAATGGCGATTTCCTGGGGCAAGATAAGTAATGCGTTTTGCCCTGATGGTGACCGGGCCAGCCTATGGTACGCAGCAGGCCAGCAGCGCGCTGCAGTTTGCGCAGGCGGCGCTGGCAGAAGGTCACGAGATAGCCTGTGTGTTTTTCTATCGCGAAGGGGTATACAACGCCAATCAGCTGAGTTCCCCTGCCACCGATGAGTTTGATCTGGTTCGCGCATGGCAATCGCTGCATGATACGCACGGCGTGGCGCTGCATATTTGCGTCGCCGCCGCGCTACGTAGAGGCGTGACGGATGAAACGGAAGCCGGGCAGCTTGGGCTGCCGACCTCTAACTTACAGCCGGGTTTCTCGCTGAGCGGATTGGGTTCGCTGGCCGAAGCCGCGCTGACCTGCGATCGAATGGTGCAGTTCTGATGAAACGCGTCGCGTTTGTTTTCTCCAGTGCGCCGCACGGCAGCGCCGCTGGCCGGGAAGGGCTGGATGCGCTGCTGGCGACGTCAGCATTAAGCGAAGACCTTGGCGTCTTTTTCATTGGTGATGGCGTGTTTCAACTGCTCAGCCAGCAGACGCCCGCGGTGATTCTGGCGCGTGACTATATCGCCACCTTCAAGCTGCTGGCGCTCTACGATATTGAAAACTGCTGGATCTGCGCCGCCTCAATGCGTGAACGCGGTCTGGCGGCCGATACGGCATTTGTCGCCGATGTGGAACCGTTAGAACCGGATGCGCTGCGGGAACGGCTTAACGGCTATGATGTCATTCTGCGCTTCTGAGGCCCCTATGCTGCATACACTCAGTACTTCACCCTGGCATTCCGATATCGCGGGTATGATCCGTCTGATGGCTGAAGGTGATGATTTGCTGCTGCTCGCCGATGGCGTGCTCGCGGCAGTGGAAAACAGCCACTTTCTTGAAATCCTGCGTGCTGCCCCCATATCCATCCATGTGTTGAATGTAGATGTGCAAGCGCGCGGTCTTTGTGCTCAAATTTCGAGCGATGTCATCATGGTCAGCTATACTGACTTCGTCAGGTTAACGGTAAAACACCCGGCTCAAATGACCTGGTAATGCCATACCGTTGTATATTTCTTGACACCCTTTCGGCATGGCCCTAAAATTTCGCGTCCTCATATTATATGAGGCGATTTATTACGTGTTTACGAAGCAAAAGCTAAAACCAGGAGCTATTTAATGGCAACAGTTAACCAGCTGGTTCGCAAACCACGTGCTCGCAAAGTTGCAAAAAGCAACGTGCCTGCACTGGAAGCCTGCCCGCAGAAACGTGGCGTATGTACTCGTGTATATACTACCACTCCTAAAAAACCGAACTCCGCACTGCGTAAAGTTTGCCGTGTTCGTCTGACTAACGGTTTTGAAGTAACCTCCTACATCGGTGGTGAAGGTCATAACCTGCAGGAGCACTCCGTGATCCTGATCCGTGGCGGTCGTGTAAAAGACCTTCCGGGTGTTCGTTACCACACCGTTCGTGGTGCGCTTGACTGCTCCGGCGTTAAAGACCGTAAGCAAGCTCGCTCCAAGTATGGCGTGAAGCGTCCTAAGGCTTAATGGTTCTCCGTTAAGTAAGGCCAAACGTTTTATATTAATGTCAAACTAAACTCTTTGAGTTTTGGACAATCCTGAATTAACAACGGAGTATTTCCATGCCACGTCGTCGCGTCATTGGTCAGCGTAAAATCCTGCCGGATCCTAAGTTCGGATCAGAACTGCTGGCTAAATTTGTCAATATCCTGATGGTAGATGGTAAAAAATCTACTGCAGAATCAATCGTATACAGCGCGCTGGAGACCCTGGCTCAGCGTTCTGGTAAAAATGAACTGGAAGCTTTCGAAGTCGCTCTCGAAAACGTTCGCCCGACTGTAGAAGTTAAATCCCGCCGTGTAGGTGGTTCTACTTATCAGGTACCAGTTGAAGTTCGTCCGGTCCGTCGTAATGCTCTGGCAATGCGTTGGATCGTAGAAGCTGCTCGTAAACGCGGTGATAAATCCATGGCTCTGCGCCTGGCGAACGAACTTTCTGACGCTGCAGACAACAAAGGTACTGCAGTTAAGAAACGTGAAGACGTTCACCGTATGGCAGAAGCCAACAAGGCGTTCGCACACTACCGTTGGTAATCCCTTCGGAGTATTAGTCACCAGGCGGGCGCTTCAGCGAAGCTGCCCGCTTTGGGTTACTTAACTGAACGCCTAAAAAGATAAACGAGGAATCAAATGGCTCGTACAACACCCATCGCACGCTACCGTAACATCGGTATCAGTGCGCACATCGACGCCGGTAAAACCACTACTACCGAACGTATTCTGTTCTACACCGGTGTAAACCATAAAATCGGTGAAGTTCACGACGGCGCCGCTACCATGGACTGGATGGAGCAGGAGCAGGAACGTGGTATTACCATCACTTCCGCTGCAACTACTGCATTCTGGTCTGGTATGGCTAAGCAGTATGAACCGCATCGCGTAAACATCATCGACACCCCGGGGCACGTTGACTTCACCATCGAAGTAGAACGTTCCATGCGTGTTCTTGACGGTGCGGTAATGGTTTACTGCGCAGTTGGTGGTGTTCAGCCACAGTCTGAAACCGTATGGCGTCAGGCTAACAAGTATAAAGTACCGCGCATCGCGTTCGTTAACAAAATGGACCGTATGGGCGCTAACTTCCTGAAAGTTGTTGGTCAGATCAAAACCCGTCTGGGCGCGAACCCTGTTCCGCTGCAGCTGGCAATTGGCGCTGAAGAAGCGTTCACCGGTGTTGTTGACCTGGTGAAAATGAAAGCCATCAACTGGAACGAAGAAGATGCAGGTGTAACCTTCACTTATGAAGATATCCCGGCTGACATGCAGGAACTGGCTGACGAATGGCACCAGAACCTGATCGAGTCCGCTGCTGAAGCTTCAGAAGAGCTGATGGAGAAATACCTGGGTGGTGAAGAACTGACTGAAGAAGAGATCAAAAAAGCTCTGCGTCAGCGCGTTCTGAACAACGAAATCATCCTGGTAACCTGTGGTTCTGCGTTCAAGAACAAAGGTGTTCAGGCGATGCTGGATGCGGTAATTGATTACCTGCCATCCCCGGTTGACGTACCTGCGATCAACGGCATCCTGGACGACGGTAAAGATACTCCGGCTGAGCGTCACGCAAGCGACGACGAGCCGTTCTCTGCACTGGCGTTCAAAATCGCTACCGACCCGTTTGTTGGTAACCTGACCTTCTTCCGTGTGTACTCCGGTGTGGTTAACTCTGGTGATACCGTACTGAACTCCGTGAAAGCTGCACGTGAGCGTTTCGGTCGTATCGTTCAGATGCACGCTAACAAACGTGAAGAGATCAAAGAAGTTCGCGCGGGCGACATCGCTGCTGCAATCGGTCTGAAAGACGTAACCACTGGTGACACCCTGTGTGACCCGGATGCGCCGATCATTCTGGAACGTATGGAATTCCCTGAGCCGGTAATCTCCATCGCAGTAGAACCGAAAACCAAAGCTGACCAGGAAAAAATGGGTCTGGCTCTGGGCCGTCTGGCTAAAGAAGACCCGTCATTCCGCGTATGGACTGATGAAGAATCTAACCAGACCATTATCGCCGGTATGGGTGAGCTGCACCTCGACATCATCGTTGACCGTATGAAGCGCGAATTCAACGTTGAAGCGAACGTCGGTAAACCTCAGGTTGCTTACCGTGAAGCGATTCGCGCGAAAGTTACCGATATCGAAGGTAAACACGCTAAGCAGTCTGGTGGTCGCGGTCAGTACGGTCATGTTGTTATCGACATGTACCCGCTGGAGCCGGGTTCCAACCCGAAAGGCTACGAGTTCATCAACGACATTAAAGGTGGTGTAATCCCTGGCGAATACATCCCGGCCGTTGATAAAGGTATCCAGGAACAGCTGAAATCTGGCCCGCTGGCTGGTTACCCGGTTGTTGACATGGGTGTTCGTCTGCACTTCGGTTCTTACCATGACGTTGACTCCTCTGAACTGGCGTTTAAACTGGCCGCTTCTATCGCCTTCAAAGATGGCTTTAAGAAAGCGAAACCAGTTCTGCTTGAGCCGATCATGAAGGTTGAAGTAGAGACTCCGGAAGAGAACACTGGTGACGTTATCGGTGACTTGAGCCGCCGTCGTGGTATGCTCAAAGGTCAGGAATCCAACGTGACTGGCGTTGTGATCCACGCTGAAGTTCCGCTGTCCGAAATGTTCGGTTATGCGACTCAGCTGCGTTCACTGACCAAAGGCCGTGCTTCTTACTCCATGGAGTTCTTGAAGTACGACGATGCGCCGAACAACGTTGCTCAGGCCGTTATTGAAGCCCGTGGTAAATAATCCACAGGATTAAAACCTAAGTCCCGTGCTCTCTCCAAAGGGGAGAGCACTATAGTAAGGAATATAGCCGTGTCTAAAGAAAAATTTGAACGTACAAAACCGCACGTTAACGTCGGCACCATCGGCCACGTTGACCACGGTAAAACTACCCTGACCGCTGCAATCACCACCGTACTGGCTAAAACCTACGGCGGTGCTGCTCGTGCTTTCGACCAGATCGATAACGCTCCGGAAGAAAAAGCTCGTGGTATCACCATCAACACTTCCCACGTTGAATATGACACCCCGACCCGTCACTACGCACACGTAGACTGCCCGGGGCACGCCGACTATGTTAAAAACATGATCACTGGTGCTGCTCAGATGGATGGCGCGATCCTGGTTGTTGCTGCGACTGACGGCCCGATGCCGCAGACTCGTGAGCACATCCTGCTGGGTCGTCAGGTAGGCGTTCCGTACATCATCGTGTTCCTGAACAAATGCGACATGGTTGATGACGAAGAGCTGCTGGAACTGGTAGAAATGGAAGTTCGTGAACTTCTGTCTCAGTACGATTTCCCGGGCGACGACACTCCGATCGTTCGTGGTTCTGCTCTGAAAGCGCTGGAAGGCGAAGCAGAGTGGGAAGCGAAAATCATCGAACTGGCTGGCTTCCTGGATTCTTACATCCCAGAACCAGAGCGTGCGATTGA
>NZ_CP050321.1:520954-522550 GCF_011765685.1 Kluyvera genomosp. 3
TGAACTGCACCCAAAAAGTTGGACACCCAACGAAGTAAGGTGCAGTTTTTTATGAGCAAGTATTCTCTCAGCTTTAAGCTTGAGGTTGTGCAGCACTATCTTTCCGGCGTGGAAGGGCAGCAAGCGACCGCAAAGCGTTTTAGTATCGATCACAGTGCTGTTCGTAAGTGGACTGCTGCCTGGAAGCTTCATGGCGAAGCCGGGCTGACAACCCGACATTTCACCTACTCTCCTGCCTTTAAAGAGTCTGTTATCCTGCATATGCGTGAACACCGGTTGTCTGTTCGCGAAGTCTGCGCAAAATTTATTATCCCTGCCTTTTCCACTGTTTGTCAGTGGGAACGACTGTATGATGAAGGAGGATTAGAAGCCCTTACAGACAGCCGATACAGGAAAAAAACGATGCCAGAACGTCCTGAAAATCACCCCGTCCCTCCTTTACAGGATCCTCTTAACCCGGATGAACGAGAGGAGCTCGAACAACTGCGTGCTGAAGTGGCCTATCTAAAAAAGCTTCAGGCCTTACTCAGGGAAAGAAGCACGTCAAAACGCGGGATAAAGCGCAGGTCGTGAATGAGTTAAGGTCGGAGTTCCCTCTTGCGCGCTTGTTAAAAGCGGCAGGGCTGGCAAAAAGCACGTTCTACTGGCAACTGACCAGCGGTAAGAAACCAGACAAACATGCCGATGATAAGCGGCAGATTTTAACGCTGTTCCATAAACATAAAGGACGATATGGATACAGGCGAATCACGCTGGCCATCCGCCGGGAAGGAAGCTTACTGAACCATAAAACGGTTCAGAGGTTAATGAAGGAGCTGGATTTAACCTGCTGTATCAGAAGGAAGAAATACAACTCTTACCGAGGTCGGTATGGAAAAGTGGCGGGTAATGTGCTGAACCGGCAGTTCAGTGCGGATAAGCCCAACCAGAAGTGGGTAACAGATGTCACGGAATTTAAGATCAGCGGAGAAAAACTGTATCTGTCCCCCGTTCTGGATCTGTATAACGGAGAAATAGTTGCGTATCAGATGGAGCGCCGTCCTCTTCTGTCGATGGTGGATGACATGCTGTCGAAGGCTGTATCTGTACTGGGTAAAGGCGAATACCCGCTGCTCCACTCAGATCAGGGCTGGCAATACCAGATGGCGCACTATCAGAACCGACTAAAGGGAGTTGGTCTTAAACAGAGCATGTCAAGAAAGGGAAACTGCTACGATAATGCAGTGATGGAAAGCTTCTTCGGCACGCTGAAGTCTGAATGTTTTTACCTTGAAGAATATAAAAGTATCAGTGAGTTACGCATCGCTATCGATGAATACATCCACTATTACAACCATGAAAGAATAAAACAGAAACTAAAAGGCCTGAGTCCAGTGGAATACCGAACTCAGGCCCTTATAACCGCTTAGTATAAACCGTCCAACATTATGGGGTCAGTTCACAGGTAGGCGTTCCGTACATCATCGTGTTCCTGAACAAATGCGACATGGTTGATGACGAAGAGCTGCTGGAACTGGTTGAAATGGAAGTTCGTGAACTTCTGTCTCAGTACGATTTCCCGGGCGACGACACTCCGATCGTTCGTGGTTCTGCTCT
>NZ_CP050321.1:522650-523304 GCF_011765685.1 Kluyvera genomosp. 3
GCAGAGTGGGAAGCGAAAATCATCGAACTGGCTGGCTTCCTGGATTCTTACATCCCAGAACCAGAGCGTGCGATTGACAAGCCGTTCCTGCTGCCGATCGAAGACGTATTCTCCATCTCCGGTCGTGGTACCGTTGTTACCGGTCGTGTAGAGCGCGGTATCATCAAAGTTGGCGAAGAAGTTGAAATCGTTGGTATCAAAGAGACTGCTAAGTCTACCTGTACTGGCGTTGAAATGTTCCGCAAACTGCTGGACGAAGGCCGTGCTGGTGAGAACGTTGGTGTTCTGCTGCGTGGTATCAAACGTGAAGAAATCGAACGTGGTCAGGTACTGGCTAAGCCGGGCTTCTGTCTCAGTACGATTTCCCGGGCGACGACACTCCGATCGTTCGTGGTTCTGCTCTGAAAGCGCTGGAAGGCGACGCAGAGTGGGAAGCGAAAATCATCGAACTGGCTGGCTTCCTGGATTCTTACATCCCAGAACCAGAGCGTGCGATTGAGGTGAGAACGTTGGTGTTCTGCTGCGTGGTATCAAACGTGAAGAAATCGAACGTGGTCAGGTACTGGCTAAGCCGGGTTCTATCAAGCCGCACACCAAGTTCGAATCTGAAGTGTACATCCTGTCCAAAGACGAAGGCGGCCGTCATACTCCGTT
>NZ_CP050321.1:523404-549785 GCF_011765685.1 Kluyvera genomosp. 3
GAAGGCGTAGAGATGGTAATGCCGGGCGACAACATCAAAATGGTTGTTACCCTGATCCACCCGATCGCGATGGACGACGGTCTGCGTTTCGCAATCCGTGAAGGCGGCCGTACCGTTGGCGCGGGCGTTGTTGCCAAAGTAATGAGCTAATTATTGATTAATTAGCTTTGAGCTTAAAAAGGGCGCTTCGGCGCCCTTTTTGTTTTTTATGGTTTTATTCCGCCTGTATTGCGCACGATTTGTTCGTGTATTTCCTCGTTGTTTTTCGTTCCGGTATTGTAATCATAATTATTCTCACTTACACTTTGTTCAGAAATTGAACGGGAGTGGGTATGTACGTTTGTTTGTGTAATGGCGTCAGCGATAAAAAAATTCGCCAGGCAGTACGCCAGTTTCATCCGCAGTCTTTCCAGCAATTGAGAAAATGTATTCCTATTGGAAATCAATGTGGTAAATGTGTTCGTGCAGCCCGAGAGGTGATGGAAGACGAATTAATGCAAATGCCAGAGTTCAAAGAGATTGCCTGAAGCCGGATTTCTTTTTTGACATCCCCGTAGGCCGTTCTACGCTTCAATAAGTGGAAGCGGAGGGTCTATATAATGAAAGGTGATGTTAAGATTATAAATTATCTCAATAAATTATTGGGAAATGAGCTTGTCGCAATCAATCAATACTTTCTCCATGCGAGAATGTTCAAAAACTGGGGCCTGATGCGCCTCAACGATATTGAATATCACGAATCCATCGATGAAATGAAACACGCTGATAAGTACATCGAGCGTATTTTGTTTCTTGAAGGGATCCCCAATCTTCAGGATCTTGGCAAGCTGCATATCGGCGAAGACGTCGAAGAGATGCTGCAATCTGACTTAAAACTGGAACTGGACGGCGCAAAAGATCTGCGTGAAGCCATTGCCTACGCCGATAGCGTCCATGACTACGTGAGCCGCGATATGTTGATCGAGATACTCACCGAAGAAGAGCACCATATTGACTGGCTGGAGACAGAGCTGGATCTGATTGGCAAAATTGGCCTACAGAATTACCTGCAGTCGCAAATTAAAGTTGAAGATTAATCGCCGCCAGGCCGGCGATAATAAAACCCGCAGCCCCCAGAAATGGACCGAACGGCAGCGGGTTTTTTATTGTCTGTGCTGACCGTCTCCAGATGGCCTGACTCAGGATGTAAGTGCCGGCCATTGCGCAGGCTGTAACAAGCAGTACCGGTAATGATTGCCACCCGTGCCACGCCCCCAGGGCCGCAAGATATTTTACATCCCCGTACCCTAAGCCCTCACACCTGCGTATTGCTCTGTATCCCCAGTAAAACATGCTCATAATGCCGTAGCCGGCAAACACCCCCCAAAGCGCATCGCTGAGAGCCGCCGGATGCAGACTGAGCTGGAATAGCACCCCAGTCCACAGTAAAGGGCAGGTCAGGCGGTTTGGCAGCAGACCGGTATGGGCGTCATGCCAGCACAGGGCGCCGCTGAGCAGCGTATAAAGAATAAAGAAGGGTAGATCGAAAAGTGTCATCATTATAAGTCCGGTTTGGAAAAGTGGATGCAGTGTGCAAAGGGAGGGGGGAGGTTGGCAAAAGGGAATCTCTTTGACTGCGAGGCGTCATCCGGACAAAGAGGCGAGCTTGCAGGTTTGCACATCGTTTTGCGTAGCGCGCTGCAGGATATGGTGATTAATTTATAAACACGGCTTGCTTCACATGGGTATTTGTGTATAATGCGCGGGCTTGTCTAATATTGACAGGCGGTTCAATCTGAACCAGGTACTGCGTAAGCGATACCAGACAATGTTCCCAATTGGGGAACTCTGTAAGAACGGTTACACTCTCCCATCAATCGTAATGGGTTTGAGGAGTAACTATTTCGTCTATAAAATAATTGGAGCTCTGGTCTCATGCAGAACCAAAGAATCCGTATCCGCCTGAAAGCGTTTGATCATCGTCTGATCGATCAATCAACCGCGGAAATCGTCGAGACTGCTAAGCGCACTGGTGCGCAAGTCCGTGGTCCGATCCCGCTGCCGACCCGCAAAGAGCGTTTCACCGTTCTGATCTCTCCGCACGTTAACAAAGACGCGCGTGATCAGTACGAGATCCGTACTCACAAGCGTCTGGTTGACATCGTTGAGCCAACTGAAAAAACCGTTGATGCTCTGATGCGTCTGGACCTGGCTGCCGGTGTAGACGTGCAGATCAGCCTGGGTTAATCAGGTCATCGAGCGATTGAGAGGTTGATACAATGATTGGTTTAGTCGGTAAAAAAGTGGGTATGACCCGCATCTTCACTGAAGATGGCGTATCTATCCCAGTAACCGTTATCGAAGTTGAAGCAAACCGCGTTACTCAGATCAAAGATCTGGCTAACGATGGCTATCGCGCTGTTCAGGTTACCACTGGTGCTAAAAAAGCTAACCGTGTAACTAAGCCGGAAGCTGGCCACTTTGCTAAAGCTGGCGTAGAAGCTGGCCGCGGCCTGTGGGAATTCCGTCTGGCTGATGGTGAAGAATACACCGTAGGTCAGAGCATCAGCGTTGAACTGTTTGCTGACGTTAAAAAAGTTGACGTAACCGGTACCTCTAAAGGTAAAGGTTTCGCTGGTACCGTTAAGCGCTGGAACTTCCGTACCCAGGACGCTACTCACGGTAACTCCTTGTCTCACCGCGTTCCGGGTTCTATCGGTCAGAACCAGACTCCGGGCAAAGTGTTCAAAGGCAAGAAAATGGCAGGTCAGCTGGGCAACGAACGCGTTACTGTTCAGAGCCTGGACGTAGTACGTGTTGACGCTGAGCGCAACCTGCTGCTGGTTAAAGGTGGTGTTCCGGGTGCGACCGGTTGCGACCTGATCGTTAAACCAGCTGTGAAGGCGTAAGGGGATAGCAATGGAATTAGTATTGAAAGACGCGCAGAGCGCGCTGACTGTTTCCGAAACTACCTTCGGTCGTGATTTCAACGAAGCGCTGGTTCACCAGGTTGTTGTTGCTTATGCAGCTGGTGCTCGTCAGGGTACTCGTGCTCAGAAGACTCGTGCTGAAGTAACTGGTTCAGGCAAAAAGCCGTGGCGCCAGAAAGGTACCGGCCGTGCGCGTTCAGGTTCTATTAAGAGCCCGATCTGGCGTTCCGGTGGCGTGACCTTCGCTGCTCGCCCGCAGGACCACAGTCAAAAAGTTAACAAGAAGATGTACCGCGGCGCGCTGAAAAGCATTCTGTCCGAACTGGTACGTCAGGATCGTCTGATCGTTGTCGAGAAGTTCTCTGTAGAAGCGCCTAAAACTAAGCTGCTGGCACAGAAACTGAAAGACATGGCTCTGGAAGATGTGCTGATCATCACCGGTGAGCTGGACGAAAACCTGTTCCTGGCTGCGCGCAACCTGCACAAGGTTGACGTACGCGATGCAACTGGTATCGACCCGGTTAGCCTGATCGCCTTCGACAAAGTCGTAATGACTGCTGATGCTGTTAAGCAAGTTGAGGAGATGCTGGCATGATTCGTGAAGAACGTCTGCTGAAGGTGCTGCGCGCACCGCACGTTTCTGAAAAAGCGTCTACTGCGATGGAAAAAACCAATACCATCGTTCTCAAAGTTGCTAAAGACGCGACCAAAGCAGAAATCAAAGCTGCTGTGCAGAAACTGTTTGAAGTCGAAGTCGAAGTCGTTAACACCCTGGTAGTTAAAGGGAAAGTTAAACGTCACGGACAGCGTATCGGTCGTCGTAGCGACTGGAAAAAAGCTTACGTCACCCTGAAGGAAGGCCAGAATCTGGACTTCGTCGGCGGCGCTGAGTAAGTCGGAGGAGTAATACAATGGCAGTTGTTAAATGTAAACCGACATCTCCGGGTCGTCGCCACGTAGTTAAAGTGGTTAACCCTGAGCTGCACAAGGGCAAACCTTTTGCTCCGCTGCTGGAAAAAAACAGCAAATCCGGTGGTCGTAACAACAATGGCCGTATCACCACTCGTCACATTGGTGGTGGTCACAAGCAGGCTTACCGTATTGTTGACTTCAAACGCAACAAAGATGGTATCCCGGCAGTTGTTGAGCGTCTTGAGTACGATCCGAACCGTTCCGCGAACATCGCGCTGGTTCTGTACAAAGACGGCGAGCGCCGTTACATCCTGGCCCCGAAAGGCCTGAAAGCTGGCGACCAGATTCAGTCTGGCGTTGATGCTGCAATCAAAGCAGGTAACACCCTGCCGATGCGCAATATCCCGGTTGGTTCTACCGTTCATAACGTAGAAATGAAACCAGGTAAAGGCGGTCAGCTGGCACGTTCCGCTGGTACTTACGTTCAGATCGTTGCTCGTGATGGTGCTTATGTCACCCTGCGTCTGCGTTCTGGTGAAATGCGTAAAGTCGAAGCAGACTGCCGCGCTACTCTGGGCGAAGTTGGCAATGCTGAGCATATGCTGCGCGTTCTGGGTAAAGCAGGTGCTGCACGCTGGCGTGGTGTTCGTCCTACCGTTCGCGGTACTGCGATGAACCCAGTCGACCACCCACATGGTGGTGGTGAAGGTCGTAACTTTGGTAAGCACCCGGTAACTCCGTGGGGCGTTCAGACCAAAGGTAAGAAGACCCGCAGCAACAAGCGTACTGATAAATTCATCGTACGTCGCCGTAGCAAATAATTTTAGAGGATAAGCCATGCCACGTTCTCTCAAGAAAGGTCCTTTTATTGACCTGCACTTGCTGAAGAAGGTAGAGAAAGCGGTGGAAAGCGGAGACAAGAAGCCCCTGCGCACTTGGTCCCGTCGTTCAACGATCTTTCCTAACATGATCGGTTTGACCATCGCTGTCCATAATGGTCGTCAGCACGTTCCAGTTTTTGTTACCGACGAAATGGTTGGTCACAAACTGGGTGAATTCGCACCGACTCGTACTTATCGCGGCCACGCTGCTGATAAAAAAGCGAAGAAGAAATAAGGTAGGAGGAAGAGATGGAAACTTTAGCTCAACATCGCCATGCTCGTTCTTCTGCTCAGAAGGTTCGCCTTGTTGCTGACCTGATTCGCGGTAAGAAAGTGTCGCAGGCACTGGAAATTCTGACCTACACCAATAAGAAAGCGGCTGTACTGGTTAAGAAAGTTCTGGAATCTGCCATTGCTAACGCTGAACACAACGATGGCGCTGACATCGACGATCTGAAAGTTACGAAAATTTTCGTAGACGAAGGCCCGAGCATGAAGCGCATTATGCCGCGTGCGAAAGGTCGTGCAGATCGCATCCTGAAGCGCACCAGCCACATCACTGTGGTTGTGTCCGATCGCTGAGACTCTGGAGACTAGCAATGGGTCAGAAAGTACATCCTAATGGTATTCGCCTGGGTATTGTAAAACCATGGAACTCAACCTGGTTTGCGAACACCAAAGAATTCGCTGACAACCTGGACAGCGACTTTAAAGTACGTCAGTACCTGACTAAGGAACTGGCTAAAGCGTCCGTATCTCGTATCGTTATCGAGCGTCCGGCTAAGAGCATCCGTGTGACCATTCACACCGCTCGCCCGGGTATCGTGATCGGTAAGAAAGGTGAAGACGTAGAAAAACTGCGCAAAGTCGTAGCTGATATTGCTGGCGTACCTGCCCAGATCAATATCGCCGAAGTGCGTAAGCCTGAACTGGACGCAAAATTGGTTGCTGACAGCATCACTTCTCAGCTGGAACGTCGCGTTATGTTCCGTCGTGCTATGAAGCGTGCTGTACAGAACGCAATGCGTCTGGGCGCTAAAGGTATCAAAGTTGAAGTTAGCGGCCGTCTGGGCGGCGCGGAAATCGCACGTACCGAATGGTACCGTGAAGGTCGCGTACCGCTGCACACTCTGCGTGCTGACATCGACTACAACACCTCTGAAGCGCACACCACTTATGGTGTAATCGGCGTTAAGGTATGGATCTTCAAAGGTGAGATCCTGGGTGGTATGGCTGCTGTTGAACAACCGGAACCGGCTGCTCAACCTAAAAAGCAGCAGCGTAAAGGCCGTAAATAAGGAGCGTCGCTGATGTTACAACCAAAGCGTACAAAATTCCGTAAAGTGCACAAAGGCCGTAACCGCGGTCTGGCTGCTGGCGCGGATGTTAGCTTCGGCAGCTTCGGCCTGAAAGCTGTTGGCCGTGGTCGTCTGACTGCCCGTCAGATCGAAGCAGCACGTCGTGCAATGACCCGTGCAGTTAAGCGTCAAGGTAAGATCTGGATCCGTGTATTCCCGGACAAACCGATCACCGAAAAACCGCTGGCAGTGCGTATGGGTAAAGGTAAAGGTAACGTGGAGTATTGGGTTGCCTTGATCCAGCCGGGTAAAGTCCTGTATGAAATGGACGGTGTCCCGGAAGAGCTGGCCCGTGAAGCATTCGGCCTCGCTGCAGCGAAACTGCCGATCAAAACCACCTTTGTAACTAAGACGGTGATGTAATGAAAGCAAAAGAGCTGCGTGAAAAAAGCGTTGAAGAGCTGAACGCTGAGCTGCTGAACCTGCTGCGTGAGCAGTTCAACCTGCGCATGCAGGCTGCAAGTGGCCAGCTGCAACAGACTCACCTGCTGAAGCAGGTTCGTCGTGATGTTGCACGCGTTAAGACTTTACTGACTCAGAAGGCGGGTGCGTAATGACCGATAAAATCCGTACTCTGCAAGGTCGCGTAGTTAGCGCAAAAATGGAGAAATCCATTGTTGTTGCTATCGAACGTATGGTGAAACACCCGGTATACGGCAAATTCATCAAACGTACGACCAAACTGCACGTACATGACGAGAACAACGAATGCGGCATGGGCGACGTGGTTGAAATCCGCGAATGCCGTCCGCTGTCCAAGACTAAATCCTGGACGCTGGTTCGCGTTGTAGAGAAAGCGGTTCTGTAATACAGTACTCGTTCTCGATACGAATAAACGGCTCAGCGATGAGCCGTTTATTTTTTCTACCCATATCGTTGAAGCGGTGTTATAATGCCGCGCCCTCGATATGGGGCTTTTTAACGACCTGAATTCGGGTCTCAGTAGTAGTTGACATTAGCGGAGCACTAAAATGATCCAAGAACAGACTATGCTGAACGTCGCCGACAACTCCGGTGCACGTCGCGTAATGTGTATCAAGGTTCTGGGTGGCTCGCACCGTCGCTACGCAGGCGTAGGCGACATCATCAAGATCACCATCAAGGAAGCAATTCCGCGTGGTAAGGTCAAAAAAGGTGATGTGCTGAAGGCGGTAGTGGTGCGCACCAAGAAGGGTGTTCGTCGCCCGGACGGTTCTGTCATTCGCTTCGATGGTAATGCATGCGTTATTTTAAACAATAACAGCGAGCAGCCTATCGGTACGCGTATTTTTGGGCCGGTAACTCGTGAACTTCGTAACGAGAAGTTCATGAAAATTATCTCTCTGGCACCAGAAGTACTCTAAGGAGCGAATCATGGCAGCTAAAATCCGTCGTGATGACGAAGTTATCGTGTTAACCGGTAAAGATAAAGGTAAGCGCGGTAAAGTTAAGAATGTCCTGTCTTCCGGCAAGGTCATCGTTGAAGGTATCAACCTGGTTAAGAAACACCAGAAGCCGGTTCCGGCTCTGAACCAACCAGGCGGCATTGTAGAGAAAGAAGCAGCTATTCAGATCTCTAACATTGCACTTTTCAACGCGGCTACCGGCAAGGCTGACCGTGTAGGCTTTAGATTCGAAGACGGCAAAAAAGTCCGTTTCTTCAAGTCTAACAGCGAAACTATCAAGTAATTTGGAGTAGTACGATGGCGAAACTGCATGATTACTACAAAGACGAAGTAGTCGCTAAACTCATGTCTGAGTTTAACTACAATTCTGTCATGCAAGTCCCTCGGGTCGAGAAGATCACCCTGAACATGGGTGTTGGTGAAGCGATCGCTGACAAGAAACTGCTGGATAACGCAGCAGCTGACCTGACAGCAATCTCCGGTCAAAAACCGCTGATCACCAAAGCACGCAAATCAGTTGCAGGCTTCAAAATCCGTCAGGGCTATCCGATCGGCTGTAAAGTAACTCTGCGTGGCGAACGCATGTGGGAGTTCTTTGAGCGCCTGATCACTATTGCTGTTCCACGTATCCGTGACTTCCGTGGCTTGTCCGCTAAGTCTTTCGACGGTCGTGGTAACTACAGCATGGGTGTCCGTGAGCAGATCATCTTCCCAGAGATCGACTACGATAAAGTCGACCGCGTGCGTGGTTTGGATATTACCATTACCACTACTGCGAAATCTGATGAAGAAGGCCGTGCTCTGCTGGCTGCCTTTGACTTCCCGTTCCGCAAGTAAGGTAGGGTTACTGAATGGCTAAGCAATCAATGAAAGCACGCGAAGTAAAGCGCGTAGCTTTAGCTGATAAGTACTTCGCAAAACGCGCTGAACTGAAAGCTATTATCTCTGATGTGAACGCGACCGACGAAGATCGTTGGAACGCAGTTCTCAAGCTGCAGTCTCTGCCGCGTGATTCCAGCCCGTCTCGTCAGCGTAAACGCTGCCGTCAAACAGGTCGTCCGCATGGCTATGTGGGCAAGTTCGGGTTGAGCCGTATTAAGCTTCGTGAAGCCGCTATGCGCGGTGAAGTACCGGGCTTGAAAAAGGCTAGCTGGTAATTACCAATTGAATCACGGGAGTAAAGACAGATGAGCATGCAAGATCCGATCGCGGATATGCTGACCCGTATCCGTAACGGTCAGGCCGCGAATAAAGCTGCGGTCACCATGCCTTCCTCCAAGCTGAAAGTGGCAATTGCCAACGTGCTGAAGGAAGAAGGTTTTATTGAAGATTTTAAAGTTGAAGGCGACACCAAGCCGGAACTGGAACTGACTCTTAAGTATTTCCAGGGTAAAGCTGTTGTAGAAAGCATTCAGCGTGTTAGTCGCCCAGGTCTGCGCATTTATAAGCGTAAAGACGAGCTGCCGAAGGTTATGGCTGGCATGGGTATCGCGGTTGTTTCTACCTCTAAAGGTGTTATGACTGATCGTGCAGCGCGCCAGGCTGGTCTTGGTGGCGAAATTATCTGCTACGTAGCCTAATCGGAGGAAAAAATGTCTCGTGTTGCTAAAGCACCGGTCGTTGTTCCTGCCGGCGTTGATGTAAAAATCAACGGTCAGGTTATTACGATCAAAGGTAAAAACGGCGAGCTGACTCGTACTCTCAACGATGCTGTTGACGTTAAACATGCAGATAATGCTCTGACTTTCGGTCCGCGTGATGGTTACGTAGACGGTTGGGCTCAGGCTGGTACCGCGCGTGCCCTGCTGAACGCAATGGTTATCGGTGTTACCGAAGGCTTCACTAAGAAGTTACAGCTGGTTGGTGTAGGTTATCGTGCAGCGGTCAAAGGGAACGTGGTAAACCTGTCTTTAGGTTTCTCTCACCCGGTTGAGCATCAGCTGCCGGCAGGTATTACTGCTGAATGTCCGACTCAAACTGAAATCGTGCTGAAAGGCGCTGATAAGCAGGTGATCGGCCAGGTAGCAGCGGATCTGCGCGCCTACCGTCGTCCTGAGCCTTACAAAGGCAAGGGTGTTCGTTACGCCGACGAAGTCGTGCGTACCAAAGAGGCTAAGAAGAAGTAAGGTAACACTATGGATAAGAAATCTGCTCGTATCCGTCGTGCGACCCGCGCACGCCGCAAGCTCCAGGAGCTGGGTGCAACTCGCCTGGTGGTACATCGTACCCCGCGTCACATTTACGCACAGGTCATTGCACCGAACGGTTCCGAAGTTCTGGTAGCTGCTTCTACTGTAGAAAAAGCTATCGCTGAACAACTGAAGTACACCGGTAACAAAGACGCTGCAGCAGCTGTGGGTAAAGCTGTCGCTGAACGCGCTCTGGAAAAAGGCATCAAAGATGTGTCCTTTGACCGTTCCGGGTTCCAATATCATGGTCGTGTCCAGGCACTGGCAGATGCTGCCCGTGAAGCTGGCCTTCAGTTCTAAGGTAGAGGTGTAAGATGGCTCACATCGAAAAACAAGCTGGCGAACTGCAGGAAAAGCTGATCGCGGTAAACCGCGTATCTAAAACCGTTAAAGGTGGTCGTATTTTCTCCTTCACAGCTCTGACTGTAGTAGGCGATGGTAACGGTCGCGTTGGTTTTGGTTACGGTAAAGCGCGTGAAGTTCCAGCAGCGATCCAGAAAGCGATGGAAAAAGCCCGTCGCAATATGATTAACGTCGCGCTGAATACTGGCACCCTGCAGCACCCGGTTAAGGGTACTCACACGGGTTCTCGTGTATTCATGCAGCCGGCTTCCGAAGGTACCGGTATCATCGCCGGTGGTGCAATGCGCGCCGTTCTGGAAGTCGCTGGGGTTCGTAACGTTCTGGCTAAAGCGTATGGTTCCACCAACCCGATTAACGTGGTTCGTGCAACTATCGATGGTCTGGAAAATATGAAATCTCCGGAAATGGTCGCTGCCAAGCGTGGTAAATCCGTTGAAGAAATTCTGGGGAAATAAACCATGGCAAAGACTATTAAAATTACTCAAACCCGCAGTGCAATCGGTCGTCTGCCGAAACACAAGGCAACGCTGCTTGGCCTGGGTCTGCGTCGTATTGGTCACACCGTAGAGCGCGAGGATACTCCTGCTGTTCGTGGTATGGTCAACGCGGTTTACTTCATGGTTAAAGTTGAGGAGTAAGAGATGCGTTTAAATACTCTGTCTCCGGCCGAAGGCTCTAAAAAGGCGGGTCGCCGTCTGGGTCGTGGTATCGGTTCTGGCCTCGGTAAAACCGGCGGTCGTGGTCACAAAGGTCAGAAGTCTCGTTCTGGCGGTGGCGTACGTCGTGGTTTCGAGGGTGGTCAGATGCCTCTGTACCGTCGTCTGCCGAAATTCGGCTTCACTTCTCGCAAAGCAGCGATCACAGCGGAAATCCGTCTGTCTGACCTGGCGAAAGTGGAAGGCGGTATTGTTGACCTGAGCACGCTGAAAGCAGCTAACATTATCGGTGTCCAGATCGAGTTCGCGAAAGTGATCCTGGCTGGCGAAGTTTCTACTCCGGTAACTGTTCGTGGCCTGCGTGTTACTAAAGGCGCTCGTGCTGCTATCGAAGCTGCTGGCGGTAAAATCGAGGAATAAGTAGCAGATGGCTAAACAACCGGGATTAGATTTTCAAAGTGCCAAAGGTGGCTTAGGCGAGCTGAAACGCAGACTGCTGTTTGTAATCGGTGCGCTTATTGTGTTCCGTATTGGCTCTTTTATTCCGATCCCTGGTATTGATGCCGCTGTACTTGCCAAACTGCTTGAGCAACAGCGAGGCACCATCATTGAAATGTTCAACATGTTCTCTGGTGGTGCTCTCAGCCGTGCTTCTATCTTTGCTCTGGGGATCATGCCGTATATTTCGGCGTCGATCATTATCCAGCTGCTGACGGTGGTTCATCCAACGCTGGCAGAAATTAAGAAAGAAGGGGAGTCTGGTCGTCGTAAGATCAGCCAGTACACCCGCTACGGTACTCTGGTGCTGGCGATATTCCAGTCGATCGGTATTGCTACCGGTCTGCCGAATATGCCTGGTATGCAGGGCCTGGTAATCAATCCAGGCTTTGCATTCTATTTCACCGCTGTTGTAAGTCTGGTTACAGGAACAATGTTCCTGATGTGGCTCGGCGAACAGATCACTGAACGTGGTATCGGTAACGGTATTTCGATCATCATCTTCGCTGGTATCGTTGCGGGACTCCCGCCAGCCATTGCCCATACTATCGAGCAAGCGCGTCAAGGCGACCTGCACTTCCTCCTGTTGCTGTTGGTTGCAGTATTAGTGTTTGCAGTGACGTTCTTTGTTGTATTTGTTGAACGTGGTCAACGCCGCATTGTGGTAAACTACGCGAAACGTCAGCAAGGTCGTCGTGTCTATGCTGCACAGAGCACACATTTACCGCTGAAAGTGAATATGGCGGGGGTAATCCCGGCAATCTTCGCTTCCAGTATTATTCTGTTCCCTGCGACCATCGCGTCATGGTTCGGGGGCGGTACCGGTTGGAACTGGCTGACAACAATTTCGCTGTATTTGCAGCCTGGGCAACCGCTTTATGTGTTACTCTATGCGTCTGCAATCATCTTCTTCTGTTTCTTCTACACGGCGTTGGTCTTCAACCCGCGTGAAACAGCAGATAACCTGAAGAAGTCCGGTGCATTTGTACCAGGAATTCGTCCGGGAGAGCAAACGGCGAAGTATATCGATAAAGTAATGACTCGCCTGACACTCGTTGGTGCACTGTATATTACTTTTATCTGCCTGATCCCGGAGTTCATGCGTGATGCAATGAAAGTGCCGTTCTACTTCGGTGGGACATCGCTACTGATCGTTGTTGTCGTGATTATGGACTTTATGGCTCAAGTGCAAACTCTGATGATGTCAAGTCAGTACGAGTCTGCATTGAAGAAGGCGAACCTGAAAGGCTACGGCCGCTAAATGGTCGTCTGAGAAGTTACGGAGAGTAAAAATGAAAGTTCGTGCTTCCGTCAAGAAATTATGCCGTAACTGCAAAATCGTTAAGCGTGATGGTGTCATCCGTGTGATTTGCAGTGCCGAGCCGAAGCATAAACAGCGCCAAGGCTGATTTTTTCGCATATTTTTCTTGCAAAGTTGGGTTGAGCTGGCTAGATTAGCCAGCCAATCTTTTGTATGTCTGTACGTTTCCATTTGAGTATCCTGAAAACGGGCTTTTCAGCATGGTGCGTACATATTAAATAGTAGGAGTGCATAGTGGCCCGTATAGCAGGCATTAACATTCCTGATCAGAAACATGCTGTGATCGCGTTAACCTCGATCTACGGCGTCGGCAAGACCCGTTCTAAAGCCATCCTGGCTGCTGCGGGTATCGCTGAAAATGTTAAGATCAGTGAGCTGTCTGAAGGACAAATCGACACGCTGCGTGACGAAGTTGCCAAATTTGTCGTTGAAGGTGATCTGCGCCGTGAAATTAGCATGAGCATCAAGCGCCTGATGGATCTTGGTTGCTATCGCGGTTTGCGTCATCGTCGTGGTCTGCCAGTGCGCGGTCAGCGTACTAAGACCAACGCACGTACCCGTAAGGGTCCGCGCAAACCGATCAAGAAATAATCGGGGTGATTGAATAATGGCAAAGGCACCAATTCGTGCACGTAAACGTGTAAGAAAGCAAGTCTCTGACGGCGTGGCTCATATCCATGCTTCTTTCAACAACACCATCGTTACCATTACTGATCGTCAGGGTAACGCGCTGGGTTGGGCAACAGCCGGTGGTTCCGGTTTCCGTGGTTCGCGTAAATCCACTCCGTTTGCAGCTCAGGTTGCAGCAGAGCGTTGCGCTGACGCCGTTAAAGAATACGGCATCAAGAATCTGGAAGTTATGGTTAAAGGTCCGGGTCCAGGCCGCGAATCTACTATTCGTGCTCTGAACGCCGCTGGTTTCCGCATCACTAACATTACTGATGTGACTCCGATCCCTCATAACGGTTGTCGTCCGCCGAAGAAACGTCGCGTATAACGCTTCGTTTTCCAGGTTTGTTGGAGAAAGAAAATGGCAAGATATTTGGGTCCTAAGCTCAAGCTGAGCCGTCGTGAGGGCACCGACTTATTCCTTAAGTCTGGCGTTCGCGCGATCGATACCAAGTGTAAAATTGAACAAGCTCCTGGCCAGCACGGTGCGCGTAAACCGCGTCTGTCTGACTATGGTGTGCAGTTGCGTGAAAAGCAGAAAGTTCGTCGTATCTACGGCGTGCTGGAGCGTCAGTTCCGTAACTATTACAAAGAAGCAGCACGTCTGAAAGGCAACACCGGTGAAAACCTGTTGGCTCTGCTGGAAGGTCGTCTGGACAACGTAGTATACCGTATGGGCTTTGGCGCCACTCGTGCTGAAGCACGCCAGCTGGTTAGCCATAAAGCAATCATGGTAAACGGTCGTGTTGTTAACATCGCTTCTTATCAGGTTAAAGCGAATGACGTTGTTAGCATCCGTGAGAAAGCGAAAAAGCAATCTCGCGTTAAAGCCGCTCTGGAGCTGGCTGAACAGCGTGAAAAGCCAACCTGGCTGGAAGTTGATGCTGGCAAGATGGAAGGCACGTTCAAGCGTCAGCCTGAGCGTTCTGATCTGTCTGCGGACATTAACGAACACCTGATCGTCGAGCTTTACTCCAAGTAAAGCTTAGTACCAAAGAGAGGACACAATGCAGGGTTCTGTGACAGAGTTTCTAAAACCGCGCCTGGTAGATATCGAGCAAGTGAGTTCGACGCACGCCAAGGTGACCCTTGAGCCTTTAGAGCGTGGCTTTGGCCATACTCTGGGTAACGCACTGCGCCGTATTCTGCTCTCATCGATGCCGGGTTGCGCGGTGACCGAGGTTGAGATTGATGGTGTACTTCATGAGTACAGCACCAAAGAAGGCGTTCAGGAAGATATCCTTGAAATCCTGCTCAACCTGAAAGGGCTGGCGGTGAGAGTTCAGGGTAAAGATGAAGTTATTCTTACCTTGAATAAATCTGGCATTGGCCCTGTGACCGCAGCCGATATCACCCATGACGGGGATGTCGAAATCGTCAAGCCGCAGCACGTGATCTGCCACCTGACCGATGAGAACGCAGCTATCAGCATGCGTATCAAAGTTCAGCGCGGTCGCGGTTATGTGCCGGCTTCTGCCCGAATTCATTCGGAAGAAGATGAGCGCCCGATCGGCCGTCTGTTGGTCGACGCCTGCTACAGCCCTGTAGAGCGTATTGCCTACAATGTTGAAGCAGCGCGTGTAGAACAGCGTACCGACCTGGACAAGCTGGTCATCGAAATGGAAACCAATGGCACAATCGATCCTGAAGAGGCGATTCGTCGTGCGGCAACCATCCTGGCAGAACAACTGGAAGCTTTCGTTGACTTACGTGATGTACGTCAGCCGGAAGTGAAAGAAGAGAAACCAGAATTCGATCCGATCCTGCTGCGCCCTGTTGACGATCTGGAATTGACTGTCCGCTCTGCTAACTGCCTCAAGGCAGAAGCTATCCACTATATCGGTGATCTGGTACAGCGTACCGAGGTTGAGTTGCTGAAAACGCCGAACCTGGGTAAAAAATCTCTTACTGAGATTAAAGACGTGCTGGCCTCACGTGGTCTGTCTCTGGGCATGCGCCTGGAAAACTGGCCGCCGGCAAGCATTGCTGACGAGTAACCGGATCACAGGTTAAGGTTTTACTGAGAAGGATAAGGTCATGCGCCATCGTAAGAGTGGTCGTCAACTGAACCGCAACAGCAGCCATCGCCAGGCTATGTTCCGCAACATGGCAGGTTCTCTGGTTCGTCATGAAATCATCAAGACGACCCTGCCTAAAGCGAAAGAACTGCGTCGCGTAGTTGAGCCGCTGATTACTCTTGCCAAGACTGATAGCGTTGCTAATCGTCGTCTGGCATTCGCCCGTACTCGTGATAACGAGATCGTGGCAAAACTGTTTAACGAGCTGGGCCCGCGTTTCGCGAGCCGTACCGGTGGTTACACTCGCATTCTGAAGTGTGGCTTCCGTGCAGGCGACAACGCGCCGATGGCATACATCGAGCTGGTTGATCGTGCTGAGCCGAAAGCAGAAGCAGCTGCAGAGTAATTTGCAGTAAAGTAAAAAAACCCGCCTCGGCGGGTTTTTTTATATCCCCTCTCCCCCCATCCTATCTACAATAGCCGTATTCTTTCTGTTCAACTCAGCGGAGTGTTGTCATGTGGTTACTGGACCAGTGGGCTGAGCGTCATATTACAGACGCACAGCGTCGAGGTGAGTTTGACAATCTTCCGGGACAGGGTGAGCCACTGGTGCTTGATGATGACTCTGCTGTTCCTGAAGAGTTACGCTCTGGTTACCGGCTCTTAAAGAACGCTGGATGCCTGCCGCCAGAGCTTGAACAACGTAAAGAGGCGATAGCGCTGGCGGATATCCTGAAAGGTATTCGCCGTGAGGATGTTCGCTACCAGGAACTAAGTCGTCGATTAACGCTGTTAGAGCTCAAACTCCAACAGGCTGGTATCAATACGGACTTTCTGCGCGGCGATTATGCTGAAAAGCTGATGCAAAAAATCAATGAGGAGTAGCGATGTACCGGATTGGTGAACTGTCTAAACTGGCTGGCGTCACCCCTGACACCGTCCGTTATTATGAAAAGCAGCAGATGATGAGTCACGACGTGCGTACCGAAGGCGGCTTTCGTCTGTACACGGTGGACGATCTTCAGCGCCTGAAGTTTATTCGCTACGCACGTCAGCTTGGTTTTACCCTTGAGTCGATCCGCGAACTGCTTTCGATCCGTGTCGATCCGGAGCACCATACCTGTCAGGAATCAAAAAGCATCGTCCAGGCAAGACTCAGTGAAGTCGAGTCGCGCATCGAAGAACTTCAGTCGATGCAGCGCGCATTAAAGCAGCTCAATGATGCCTGCTGCGGTACGGCGCATAGCAGTGAGTTTTGTTCGATACTTGGGATCCTCGAGCAGGGGGCCGGTGCATCGTAAAATCGCCGTTGAAATTTTACACAATGAGATCTACACTCGCCGCGTTTAATTAACCCAATCAGGAGATTGTTATGAGCCGCTATCAGCATACGAAGGGGCAGATCAAAGATAATGCCATTGAGGCGCTGTTGCATGACCCGCTGTTTCGCCAGCGTGTTGAGAAAAATAAGAAAGGGAAAGGAAGCTATTTGCGGAAGGAAAAACACGGTAAACAATATGGTCGGGAGGCCAGTGGCAAACAAGCGATGCGCTTTTTTACCACTGGCTTTCTGCTTTCTGTAGCCTGATTAAGAACGGTTGTTTTGTTCTTTCAGCAGATCACGAATTTCGGATAGCAGCACTTCTTCTTTTGTTGGCGCCGGCGCGGCCGCGGGTTCTTCTTTCTTACGATTGAGTTTATTCATCAGCTTAATCGCCATAAAGATAGCGAAGGCAACAATGATAAAATCAAACACATTCTGAATGAAGACGCCGTAATGCATCACGACCGCAGGGATATCACCTTGCGCATCACGTAGCGTAACGGCAAACTGTTTGAAATCAATCCCACCAATTAATAGCCCCAACGGTGGCATGATAATGTCCGCCACTAAAGACGACACGATCTTACCAAACGCCGCACCAATAATGACACCCACTGCCAAATCGACAACATTTCCTCGCATCGCGAATTCGCGAAACTCTTTAATAATGCTCATTTTATTCTCCCTTGTGCTAGCTGACGTTTATAAGTTTAACAAATGTTTATTTAATTTCCATTAGTGATAATAAATATGAAGGTATTAATTAACCCTTAAATAATAGAAGGTTAATAAAAAAGCGCTCTATTGAGCGCCTTTGGGAAATTAAAGGAAGAAAGGACTGGGCTGGAACAGGCGTTCGACGTCGGAAATATATTTTTTATCGGTCAGGAACATAATGACGTGATCGCCTTGTTCAATACGCAAATTGTCATTCGCAATCATGACGTCATTTCCACGCACCACCGCGCCAATAATGGTGCCTGGAGGCAGTTTAATTTCGTCAATCACTCGCCCAACTACTCGCGAAGTACTTTCATCGCCGTGTGCGACGGCTTCGATGGCTTCAGCAACACCGCGGCGTAGCGACGAAACGCCTACGATATCGGCTTTACGTACGTGGCTAAGTAGTGCAGAGATGGTGGCCTGCTGTGGTGAGATCGCAATATCGATCACGCTGCCCTGAACCAGATCGACATAAGCGCGACGCTGGATCAACACCATCACTTTCTTGGCACCCATTCGTTTAGCCAGCATCGCCGACATGATATTGGCTTCGTCATCGTTGGTGACGGCAATAAACAGATCGACCTGATCAATGTGCTCTTCCGCCAACAGCTCTTGATCCGAGGCATCGCCAAAAAAGACGATGGTATTTTGCAGTTTCTCTGCCAGTTCGGCCGCTCGCTGTTGATTACGTTCAATCAGCTTCACGCTGTAATCTTTTTCCAGCCTGCGTGCTAACCCCGCACCGATATTACCACCGCCAACCAGCATGATGCGCTTGTAAGGTTTCTCCAGACGTTGGAGCTCACTCATTACCGCGCGAATATGTTGTGATGCGGCGATAAAGAAGACTTCATCACCGGCTTCGACAATAGTGGAACCCTGCGGGCGAATCGGGCGGTCATGGCGGAAAATCGCCGCAACGCGGGTATCAATGTGCGGCATATGCTCACGCATTGTTGAGAGCGCATTACCCACTAGCGGGCCGCCGTAGTAAGCCTTCACCACCGCCAGGCTAACTTTTCCTTCCGCGAAGTTCACCACCTGCAGTGCGCCGGGGTACTCGATCAGACGGTAGATATTGTCGATAACCAATTGCTCGGGAGCGATCAGATGATCGATCGGTACGGCATCGCTGTGAAAGAGCTTATCGGCGTCGCGTACGTAGTCCGGTGAGCGGATTCGTGCAATACGGTTTGGCGTATTGAATAACGAGTAGGCCACCTGGCAGGCGACCATATTGGTTTCATCCGAACTGGTTACCGCGACCAGCATATCGGCATCGTCGGCACCGGCTTCACGCAAAACGCGGGGGTGAGAAGCATGGCCTTGTACCACGCGAAGGTCGAATTTATCCTGCAGGCTGCGCAAGCGCTCGCCGTTAGTGTCAACGATCGTGATGTCGTTGTTTTCCCCGACCAGGTTTTCCGCCAGCGTTCCGCCGACTTGTCCGGCGCCCAGAATGATAATTTTCATCAGTTGCGACCCGTTATTTCATCACTTTTTGATTAGCTTAGCGTAGAAGAAGCCATCACCTTCTTCGGCACCCGGTAAATTCTGTTGCCCTGGCTGCTCAGGCGTACCGGTTTCACGCAGTTCAGCATCCGGTGTGCGGGAGAGAAACGCGGCGATTTGCTGCTGGTTTTCTTCCGGCAGAATGGAACAAGTCGCGTATACCAGCGTACCACCCGGCTTCAGGTGTGCCCAGGTTGCGTTAAGGATCTCGGCCTGCAGCTGTGCCAGTTCGGCAATATCACGGTCGCGGCGCAGCCATTTGATATCCGGGTGGCGACGGATTACCCCGGTAGCGGAACACGGTGCGTCCAGCAGGATGCGATCGAACTGTTGATCGCCGCACCATTGTTCAGGATAGCGTCCATCACCTTGTTTCACCGTCGCCTTCATGCCCAGCCGTTTCAGGTTGTCATACACGCGTGACAGGCGTTTCTCGTCGACGTCGACGGCCAATACATTGGCCTGCGGCGCGACTTCCAGAATGTGAGTGGTTTTGCCGCCCGGCGCACAACACAGGTCAAGGATTTGCTCGCCGTCTTCCGGCAGCAGGTAGTTTACGCACCCTTGAGCGGAAGCATCCTGCACGGTCACCCAACCTTCGTCAAAACCTGGGAGGGCGTGTACAGGCGCTGGCGTTTCCAGACGCACCGCGTCCGGGTAATCGGGATGCGGGAATCCCGTCATACCGGCTTCCGTTAGCAGATCAAGCCAGGCGTCGCGTGAGTGGTGAGTGCGGTTAACACGCAGCCACATCGGCGGGCGCTGGTTATTGGCCTCAAGGATGCTTTCCCACTGCTGCGGATAGGCCGCTTTAATGCGTTTTACCAGCCAGGAAGGATGAAGGAAGCGCAAATCGGTTTGTGAGAATTCAGTTAGCAGCTCTTCCTGACGGCGCTGGAACTGACGCAGTACGCCGTTGATCAGCCCTTTCAACTGCGGACGCTTTATGACGACTGCCCCTTCAACGGTTTCCGCCAGCGCGGCATGCGGCGGAATACGGGTATGCAGCAGCTGGTAGAAGCCCACCATGATCAGGTAATGGACGGTGCGCTGTTTGCCCGTCATCGGGCGTTCCATCAGCTGTTGGATCATCCACTCAAGCTGGGAAAGTGTGCGCAACACGCCGAAGCACAGCTCCTGAAGCAGCGCTTTGTCTTTATCGGCCACTTTTTGCTGCATGGCGGGCAGCACATTGCTTAGCGACTGTCCCTTCTCGACGACCTGTTCAACGGCCTGGGCCGCCATACTGCGTAAATTAAGATGTTTTTTCATAACCGTAAAAATAAAAATGCCCGGAGACTCCGGGCTTTAAAAAGGTACCAACCGTCAGAGTAGACGGTTTCCGGGCTCGAACCACTCCCGGCGCGAGTTAAGCAGATCCTGAGCGCTCATGGCCTTCTTACCCGCTGGTTGCAGCGAGAGAAGATTGAGGATGCCGTCGCCGGTCGCGACCTGAATACCCTGGCGGGTGGCTTCGAGGATGGTCCCCGGCTCGGCGCCAGCGTGTTTGTCAATCACCGAAGCCTGCCAGATTTTGACCGGCTGCTCGTCGATAACGATGTAGCTCATTGGCCACGGATTAAAGGCGCGGATGCAGCGTTCCAACTGAGCGGCGCTGAGCGTCCAGTTAACACGGGCTTCTTCTTTGCTCAGCTTCTCAGCATAGGTAACCAGAGTTTCATCCTGCACTTCCGGTGTCGCCGTGCCGGTTGCCAGCAAATGTAGCGTGTGCAGCAGGCCCTGCGGGCCAAGCTCAGCCAGCTTATCGTAAAGGCTGGCGCTGGTGTCTTCAGGGGTAATCGGGCAGGAAAGCTTATGCAGCATATCGCCGGTATCCAGGCCCACGTCCATCTGCATGATGGTCACACCGGTTTCGCTGTCACCGGCCCACAGCGAGCGCTGAATTGGCGCGGCACCACGCCAGCGTGGGAGCAGAGAACCGTGAACGTTGATGCACCCGAGGCGCGGCATAGTCAGCACGGCTTTCGGCAGGAGAAGCCCATAAGCGACGACGACCATGACGTCAGCCTGTAGATCCGCAACCAGCTTCTGATTTTCTTCAGGACGCAGCGAGGCTGGCTGAAAGACTGGAATGCCTTTCTCTTCCGCCAACACTTTTACCGGGCTTGGCATTAGCTTCTTACCGCGGCCGGCAGGGCGCTCTGGTTGGGTAAATACGCCAACGACCTGGTGCTCAGACGACAACAGCGCGTCAAGATGACGCGCTGCAAAATCAGGAGTACCCGCAAAAATAATACGTAGGGAATCTGACACGTTAATCCTTATCCTTAGGCACGCGCGTTCAGGCGATCCAGTTTTTCAACTTTCTGACGAATACGTTGCTGCTTTAACGGCGACAGATAATCGATAAACAGCTTACCGACTAAGTGGTCCATTTCATGCTGAATACATATAGCCAGCAGGCCGTCAGCTTCCAGCTCAAAGGGGTTACCATCACGGCCAATGGCGCGAATTTTCACGCGTTCGGCACGAGGAACCAGCGCCCGCTGTTCCGGAATAGACAGGCAGCCTTCTTCAATGCCGGTATCGCCGTCTTTTTCCAGTAGTTCTGGGTTGATCAGCACCAGCTGTTCGTCACGATTCTCAGAGACATCGATAACGATAATACGCTGATGGATATCGACCTGGGTCGCCGCCAGACCAATCCCTTCTTCGGCGTACATGGTTTCGAACATATCGTCCACGATACGCTGGATTTCGTCATTCACTTCTTTTACCGGCGCAGCGACTTTGCGAAGACGCTCGTCCGGGATATGTAATACTTGCAAAACTGCCATAAATATCCAGAGTTCTGTTCAGGAGTAGGAAAGATTATTACCTCTATTCTAGACAAAACCCCCTCTAATTGACAGAGTCACTGACCAATCGCAAAGATTGCTAATGCCGCATGTGGCAAGGGGGAACGGATGTCACCCGAGGAACTCGCCTTTCGTTTGTTAAAGGTGAATGATTTGTATGGCGATGGCATGCTGAACGCGCTGTGTGCGTTGCGTCAGGAAACTCGCATTACCCATCAAATGCTCTATGTTTTGGGCTTCAGCCTTAAACAGGCCGAACGTTTTTTCGCGTTTTCACCCGCAGAGATGGAGGCCGCCAACCGTTGGCTGGCGGAATCAGACAACCATCTTTTATTTGCGGATTCTCCCTTGTACCCGGAACCGCTTCGCGCCATTAGCGATTACCCGGCAGTATTGTGCGTACGCGGGAATCTGGCATTGCTGCATTCCCCACAGCTCGCCGTTGTGGGGAGCCGGCAACACTCTCTGTACGGTGAGCGCTGGGGGCGCTATTTGTGTGAATCGCTAGCGAAGATGGGAATTACGATTACCAGCGGTCTGGCGCTAGGTATTGATGGGGTTGCCCATCGGGGGGCGTTGCAGGCTGGCGGCAGCACGATAGCGGTCCTCGGCAGCGGGCTGAATCATATCTATCCCCATCGGCATCGGTCACTGGCGCAGAGCATTGTGGAACACGGCGGGGCGCTGGTGTCAGAATTCCCGCTTATGGCGACGCCTGCGCCTTATCATTTCCCGCGGCGTAACCGTATTATCAGCGGGTTAAGTCGCGGCGTATTGGTTGTGGAAGCCGCGTTGCGAAGCGGTTCGTTGGTGACGGCGCGCTGCGCGCTTGAACAGGGGAGAGAGGTGTTCGCTATCCCCGGGCCGCTTGGTCATCCGGGCATGGAGGGGCCGCATTGGCTTATCAAACAGGGAGCGATTACCGTCACGGAGCCTGAGGATATTCTGGCGCTTTTTCCGGGATTAAACAGACATTTGTCCGAACGAGCAAAAATGGCAAATTATTGTGCAGATAAGGAATCCGTAGCATTGCCATTTCCTGAGCTCCTGGCTAACGTAGGAGATGAGGTAACACCTGTTGACGTCGTCGCTGAACGTGCCGGCCAACCTGTGCCAGTCACCGTGGCCCAGCTACTTGAACTGGAGTTAGCAGGATGGATCGCAGCTGTACCCGGCGGCTATGTCCGATTAAGGAGGGCAGGCCATGTTCGACGTACTAATGTATTTGTTTGAGACCTACATCCATAACGAAACAGACATGCGCGTAGATCAGGACAAACTGACTCGGGATCTTACCGATGCGGGGTTCGAACGTGAAGACATCTTCAACGCGCTAATATGGCTGGAAAAGCTCGCCGACTATCAGGAAGGCCTCGTAGAACCGATGCAGCTGGCATCAGATCCTCTTTCCGTGCGTATTTTCACACAGGAAGAGAGTCAGCGTCTGGATGCAAGCTGCCGAGGATTCCTGTTATTCCTGGAGCAGATTCAGGTGCTGAACCTCGAAACGCGGGAAATGGTTATTGAGCGCGTGCTGGCTCTGGATACCGCAGAGTTTGAGCTGGAAGAGCTGAAATGGGTCATTTTGATGGTTCTGTTCAATCTTCCGGGCTGTGAAAATGCGTATCAACAAATGGAAGAATTACTCTTCGAGACGAATGAAGGTATGCTGCATTAAATCATTTTGTGGCATCAAGAGTTGTTATGGTCAAATCAGCACTGTTTTCGGTGCCTAAACACGAGCCCTGTCCACAGTGCGGGGCCGAACTGGTCATACGGTCCGGTAAACACGGGCCGTTTCTTGGCTGTTCCCATTATCCGGAATGCGATTACGTTCGTCCCCTGAAAAGTCAGGCGGATGGTCATATCGTTAAAATTCTGGAGGGGCAACTGTGTCCCGAGTGTGGCGCCGTTATGGTGCTGCGTCAGGGGCGCTTTGGCATGTTCATCGGATGTAGTCAGTATCCGGAATGTGAACACACTGAGGTTATTGATAAACCTGATGAAACGGCGATTTCCTGTCCCGCCTGCCAGCAAGGGCATCTGGTGCAGCGCCGCTCTCGTTACGGCAAAACCTTTCATTCCTGCGATCGTTACCCGGAATGTCAGTTCGTCATTAACTTCACACCGGTTGCGGGGGAGTGCCCCGAGTGCCACTACCCGCTGCTTATCGAAAAGAAAACGGCGCAGGGCGTAAAGCGTTTTTGTGCCAGTAAACAATGTGGAAAGCCGGTTCCGGCGAAACAAATCAGTGAATAAAAACCTGCCATCAGAGGCCGTACAGCGTGCGGTTGTTGCTCTGAATAATAAAGAAGTCATCGCCTATCCAACCGAAGCCGTGTTTGGCGTAGGTTGCGATCCTGACAGTGAAGAAGCGGTAATGCGCCTGCTGGCGTTAAAACAGCGTCCGGTAGAAAAGGGGCTGATCCTGATTGCCGCAAGTTTTGAACAACTTCAACCGTATATTGACGACAGTCAGTTGACCGACGAGCAGCGTGCCACGGTCTTTGCCCGTTGGCCTGGGCCGGTGACGTTTGTCTTCCCCGCGAAGCCAACGACTCCCGCCTGGCTGACCGGCCGCTTTAACTCGCTGGCCGTTCGCGTCACCGATCACCCGGTGGTCATTGAACTCTGTCAGGCCTATGGCAAGCCTTTGGTGTCGACCAGCGCGAATCTGACCGGTTTGCCTCCTTGTCGCACCACGGCAGAAGTGCTTGCCCAGTTCGGTGATGATTTCCCGGTGGTGGATGCGCCGACCGGTGGGCGGATGAATCCGTCAGAAATCCTCGATGCCCTGACGGGTGAACGTTTTCGCCAGGGGTAAAGAATGGAAAGCTACGTCGTTTTTGGTAACCCGATTGCCCACAGTAAATCGCCGTTCATCCATCAACAGTTTGCCGAGCAGCTGAACATCGTGCATCCGTATGGTCGCATGTTAGCGCCGTTGGATGGTTTCGTTACTGCGCTGGAAGCTTTTTTCCTGCAGGGCGGTAAAGGGGCGAACGTCACGGTGCCTTTTAAAGAGGAGGCGTTTGCCCGTGCTGATGAGCTCACCGAGCGCGCGGCTCTGGCGGGGGCGGTAAATACGCTGAAGCGCCTGGAGGATGGGCGAATCCTCGGTGATAACACCGATGGTATTGGCCTGTTGAGCGACCTGGAACGACTTGGGCTGATTAAGCCCGGCTATCGTGTTCTGCTGATTGGCGCTGGCGGCGCGGCGCGCGGGGTGCTGCTGCCGTTGCTTTCGCTGGATTGTAACGTCACCATCACTAACCGTACCCACGCGCGGGCGCAAACGCTCGCCGAACTGTTCCGCCATACCGGCAGCGTTAGCGCGCGGCCAATGTCTGAGCTGGACGGGTATGAGTTCGACCTTATCATTAATGCTACATCCAGCGGCATCTCTGGCGAGACTCCGCCAATCCCGGTATCGCTACTGGGCCCGCAGGTGTGCTGCTATGACATGTTTTATCAGCAGGGCAATACGGCCTTTCTGTCCTGGTGCATTCAGCATGGTGTAAAACGCTATGCTGATGGATTGGGGATGCTGGTGGGTCAGGCGGCGCACGCCGTTTTACTGTGGCACGGGGTTTTGCCGGACGTTGAACCGGTGATCGCGTCCCTCAAACGTGAGCTGGGCGTATGAATCAGGCGATCCAGTTTCCCGACCGCGAAGAGTGGCGTGCCGATCTCGAAAGCATTTGTTTTCCTGTGCTGGTGAACGGTATGCAGCTAACGTGTGCATTAAGTGCAGAAACGATGACTCGTCGCTTTGGCGGCGATAACCCGCAGCAATGGCTCGCGTTGTTTAGCGAGAATCGCTGGGATCTTGAAGAAGAAGCCAGCGATCTGATTCGCGATCAGCAGGAAGACGCTCAGGGTTGGGTCTGGTTGTCCTGATCCAGATAGTCATCTTTCCATTTCACATAGTTATTGGCCGAATAGCGTAATCCCTCGATTTCGGCCTCTTTTAATGGTCGAATCTGTTTGACCGGACTACCCAGATAAAGATATCCACTTTCCAGACGCTTATGTTGTGGTACCAGGCTACCCGCGCCGATCATGACATCGTCTTCAACGACCACGCCATCCAGCAGAATCGACCCCATACCGACCAATACCCGATTACCGATGGTGCAGCCGTGCAGCATCACTTTATGACCGACGGTAACGTCTTCGCCAACGATGAGCGGATTACCTTCCGGGTTCCTGGCTGACTTATGTGTCACATGGAGGACGCTACCATCCTGGATATTACTGCGTGCGCCAATCTGGATATAGTTAACGTCGCCGCGCGCGGCAACCAGGGGCCAGATGCTGACATCATCCGCCAGACGAACGTCGCCGATGATTGCGCAGGTAGGGTCAATCATCACGCGCTGGCCGATGACGGGGAATAAATCTTTATAGCGGCGTAAAACGGCTGACATGTTTACCTCATTAAAACGGTGTCATGGTGGGATTCTTTCTCATTATCGGCCCAATTCTGGGGTTTCTCATCTCAAAAATTAAGCAAATTGCATACTTACAGAGCGAAAAGTGTGAAAAAACGGCACTTAGAAAAAAAGTTGAGAAAAGGGGTTGTGCAAAAAACAAAGTTCCCTATAATGCGCACCCACTGAGACGGCAAACGTGAATCACTTCACACTAAGTAGCCGGGTTGGTTGAAGAGAAAAACCTGAAAATGAGGGTTGACTCTGAAAGAGGAATTGACTCTGAAAGAGGAAAGCGTAATATACGCCACCTCGCGACAGAGCGCTAAAGCGCGTCGCAACTGCTCTTTAACAATTTATCAGACAATCTGTGTGGGCACTCGAAGATACGGATTCTTAACGTCGCAA
>NZ_CP050321.1:549885-549996 GCF_011765685.1 Kluyvera genomosp. 3
GGGTTGGTTGAAGAGAAAAACCTGAAAATGAGGGTTGACTCTGAAAGAGGAAAGCGTAATATACGCCACCTCGCGACAGAGCGCTAAAGCGCGTCGCAACTGCTCTTTAAC
>NZ_CP050321.1:550096-552096 GCF_011765685.1 Kluyvera genomosp. 3
GAAGAGAAAAACCTGAAAATGAGGGTTGACTCTGAAAGAGGAAAGCGTAATATACGCCACCTCGCGACGGTGAGCTGTAAGCCGCGTCGCAACTGCTCTTTAACAATTTATCAGACAATCTGTGTGGGCACTCGAAGATACGGATTCTTAACGTCCTGCTCTTTAACAATTTATCAGACAATCTGTGTGGGCACTCGAAGATACGGATTCTTAACGTCGCAAGACGAAAAATGAATACCAAGTCTCTGAGTGAACACGTAATTCATTACGAAGTTTAATTCACGAGCATCAAACTTAAATTGAAGAGTTTGATCATGGCTCAGATTGAACGCTGGCGGCAGGCCTAACACATGCAAGTCGAACGGTAGCACAGAGAGCTTGCTCTCGGGTGACGAGTGGCGGACGGGTGAGTAATGTCTGGGAAACTGCCCGATGGAGGGGGATAACTACTGGAAACGGTAGCTAATACCGCATAACGTCGCAAGACCAAAGTGGGGGACCTTCGGGCCTCACACCATCGGATGTGCCCAGATGGGATTAGCTAGTAGGTGGGGTAACGGCTCACCTAGGCGACGATCCCTAGCTGGTCTGAGAGGATGACCAGCCACACTGGAACTGAGACACGGTCCAGACTCCTACGGGAGGCAGCAGTGGGGAATATTGCACAATGGGCGCAAGCCTGATGCAGCCATGCCGCGTGTATGAAGAAGGCCTTCGGGTTGTAAAGTACTTTCAGCGAGGAGGAAGGCGTTGTGGTTAATAACCCAGCGATTGACGTTACTCGCAGAAGAAGCACCGGCTAACTCCGTGCCAGCAGCCGCGGTAATACGGAGGGTGCAAGCGTTAATCGGAATTACTGGGCGTAAAGCGCACGCAGGCGGTTTGTTAAGTCAGATGTGAAATCCCCGGGCTCAACCTGGGAACTGCATTTGAAACTGGCAAGCTTGAGTCTCGTAGAGGGGGGTAGAATTCCAGGTGTAGCGGTGAAATGCGTAGAGATCTGGAGGAATACCGGTGGCGAAGGCGGCCCCCTGGACGAAGACTGACGCTCAGGTGCGAAAGCGTGGGGAGCAAACAGGATTAGATACCCTGGTAGTCCACGCCGTAAACGATGTCTATTTGGAGGTTGTGCCCTTGAGGCGTGGCTTCCGGAGCTAACGCGTTAAATAGACCGCCTGGGGAGTACGGCCGCAAGGTTAAAACTCAAATGAATTGACGGGGGCCCGCACAAGCGGTGGAGCATGTGGTTTAATTCGATGCAACGCGAAGAACCTTACCTACTCTTGACATCCAGAGAACTTAGCAGAGATGCTTTGGTGCCTTCGGGAACTCTGAGACAGGTGCTGCATGGCTGTCGTCAGCTCGTGTTGTGAAATGTTGGGTTAAGTCCCGCAACGAGCGCAACCCTTATCCTTTGTTGCCAGCGGTTCGGCCGGGAACTCAAAGGAGACTGCCAGTGATAAACTGGAGGAAGGTGGGGATGACGTCAAGTCATCATGGCCCTTACGAGTAGGGCTACACACGTGCTACAATGGCATATACAAAGAGAAGCGACCTCGCGAGAGCAAGCGGACCTCATAAAGTATGTCGTAGTCCGGATTGGAGTCTGCAACTCGACTCCATGAAGTCGGAATCGCTAGTAATCGTAGATCAGAATGCTACGGTGAATACGTTCCCGGGCCTTGTACACACCGCCCGTCACACCATGGGAGTGGGTTGCAAAAGAAGTAGGTAGCTTAACCTTCGGGAGGGCGCTTACCACTTTGTGATTCATGACTGGGGTGAAGTCGTAACAAGGTAACCGTAGGGGAACCTGCGGTTGGATCACCTCCTTACCTTAAAGAACCATGCCGCGTGTATGAAGAAGGCCTTCGGGTTGTAAAGTACTTTCAGCGAGGAGGAAGGCGTTGTGGTTAATAACCACAGCGATTGACGTTACTCGCAGAAGAAGCACCGGCTAACTCCGTGCCAGCAGCCGCGGTAATACGGAGGGTGCAAGC
>NZ_CP050321.1:552196-552996 GCF_011765685.1 Kluyvera genomosp. 3
ATTCATGACTGGGGTGAAGTCGTAACAAGGTAACCGTAGGGGAACCTGCGGTTGGATCACCTCCTTACCTTAAAGAAACGTTCTTTGAAGTGCTCACACAGATTGTCTGATGAAAAGTAAATAGCAAGGCGTCTTGCGATTGAGACTTCAGTGTCCCCTTCGTCTAGAGGCCCAGGACACCGCCCTTTCACGGCGGTAACAGGGGTTCGAATCCCCTAGGGGACGCCACTTGCTGGTTTGTGTGAGTGAAAGTCGCCGACCTTAATATCTCAAAACTCATCTTCGGGTGACGTTTGAGATATTTGCTCTTTAAAAATCTGGATCAAGCTGAAAATTGAAACGACACACTGTGTCTGTTCTCCGTAATAAGAACAGATAAATGGTGTGTTCGAGTCTCTCAAATTTTCGCAAGTCGATGATGAATCGAAAGAAACATCTTCGGGTTGTGAGGTTAAGCGACTAAGCGTACACGGTGGATGCCCTGGCAGTCAGAGGCGATGAAGGACGTGCTAATCTGCGATAAGCGTCGGTAAGGTGATATGAACCGTTATAACCGGCGATTTCCGAATGGGGAAACCCAGTGTGTTTCGACACACTATCGTTAACTGAATACATAGGTTAACGAAGCGAACCGGGGGAACTGAAACATCTAAGTACCCCGAGGAAAAGAAATCAACCGAGATTCCCCCAGTAGCGGCGAATTCATGACTGGGGTGAAGTCGTAACAAGGTAACCGTAGGGGAACCTGCGGTTGGATCACCTCCTTACCTTAAAGAAGCGTTCTTTGAAGTGCTCACACA
>NZ_CP050321.1:553096-553321 GCF_011765685.1 Kluyvera genomosp. 3
GGGAACCTGCGGTTGGATCACCTCCTTACCTTAAAGAAGCGTTCTTTGAAGTGCTCACACAGATTGTCTGATGAAAAGTAAATAGCAAGGCGTCTTGCGATTGAGACTTCAGTGTCTTGCTCTTTAAAAATCTGGATCAAGCTGAAAATTGAAACGACACACTGTGTCTGTTCTCCGTAATAAGAACAGATAAGCGGTGTGTTCGAGTCTCTCAAATTTTCGCAA
>NZ_CP050321.1:553421-553702 GCF_011765685.1 Kluyvera genomosp. 3
TTGAAACGACACACTGTGTCTGTTCTCCGTAATAAGAACAGATAAGCGGTGTGTTCGAGTCTCTCAAATTTTCGCAAGTCGATGATGAATCGAAAGAAACATCTTCGGGTTGTGAGGTTAAGCGTTGAAACGACACACTGTGTCTGTTCTCCGTAATAAGAACAGATGAGCGGTGTGTTCGAGTCTCTCAAATTTTCGCAACACGAAGTGAAACATCTTCGGGTTGTGAGGTTAAGCGACTAAGCGTACACGGTGGATGCCCTGGCAGTCAGAGGCGATGA
>NZ_CP050321.1:553802-554475 GCF_011765685.1 Kluyvera genomosp. 3
GAAGCGAACCGGGGGAACTGAAACATCTAAGTACCCCGAGGAAAAGAAATCAACCGAGATTCCCCCAGTAGCGGCGAGCGAACGGGGAGCAGCCCAGAGTCTGAATCAGCTTGTGTGTTAGTGGAACGGTCTGGAAAGTCCGACGGTACAGGGTGATAGTCCCGTACACCAAAATGCACAGGTTGTGAACTCGAAGAGTAGGGCGGGACACGTGGTATCCTGTCTGAATATGGGGGGACCATCCTCCAAGGCTAAATACTCCTGACTGACCGATAGTGAACCAGTACCGTGAGGGAAAGGCGAAAAGAACCCCGGCGAGGGGAGTGAAAAAGAACCTGAAACCGTGTACGTACAAGCAGTGGGAGCACCGCGTCGGTAAGGTGATATGAACCGTTATAACCGGCGATTTCCGAATGGGGAAACCCAGTGTGTTTCGACACACTATCATTACGTGAATACATAGCGTAATGAAGCGAACCGGGGGAACTGAAACATCTAAGTACCCCGAGGAAAAGGGAAAGGCGAAAAGAACCCCGGCGAGGGGAGTGAAAAAGAACCTGAAACCGTGTACGTACAAGCAGTGGGAGCACCCTTTGGGGTGTGACTGCGTACCTTTTGTATAATGGGTCAGCGACTTATATTCTGTAGCAAGGTTAACCGTATAGGGGAGCCG
>NZ_CP050321.1:554575-557142 GCF_011765685.1 Kluyvera genomosp. 3
GGGTGTGACTGCGTACCTTTTGTATAATGGGTCAGCGACTTATATTCTGTAGCAAGGTTAACCGTATAGGGGAGCCGAAGGGAAACCGAGTCTTAACTGGGCGTTAAGTTGCAGGGTATAGACCCGAAACCCGGTGATCTAGCCATGGGCAGGTTGAAGGTTGGGTAACACTAACTGGAGGACCGAACCGACTAATGTTGAAAAATTAGCGGATGACTTGTGGCTGGGGGTGAAAGGCCAATCAAACCGGGAGATAGCTGGTTCTCCCCGAAAGCTATTTAGGTAGCGCCTCGTGAATTCATCTTCGGGGGTAGAGCACTGTTTCGGCTAGGGGGTCATCCCGACTTACCAACCCGATGCAAACTGCGAATACCGAAGAATGTTATCACGGGAGACACACGGCGGGTGCTAACGTCCGTCGTGAAGAGGGAAACAACCCAGACCGCCAGCTAAGGTCCCAAAGTCACAGTTAAGTGGGAAACGATGTGGGAAGGCTCAGACAGCCAGGATGTTGGCTTAGAAGCAGCCATCATTTAAAGAAAGCGTAATAGCTCACTGGTCGAGTCGGCCTGCGCGGAAGATGTAACGGGGCTAAACTGTGCACCGAAGCTGCGGCAGCGACACTATGTGTTGTTGGGTAGGGGAGCGTTCTGTAAGCCTGCGAAGGTGTCAACTGTGCACCGAAGCTGCGGCAGCGACACTATGTGTTGTTGGGTAGGGGAGCGTTCTGTAAGCCTGCGAAGGTGTCTCGTGAGGGATGCTGGAGGTATCAGAAGTGCGAATGCTGACATAAGTAACGATAATGCGGGTGAAAAACCCGCACGCCGGAAGACCAAGGGTTCCTGTCCAACGTTAATCGGGGCAGGGTGAGTCGACCCCTAAGGCGAGGCCGAAAGGCGTAGTCGATGGGAAACAGGTTAATATTCCTGTACTTGGTGTTACTGCGAAGGGGGGACGGAGAAGGCTATGTTAGCCGGGCGACGGTTGTCCCGGTTTAAGCATGTAGGCGGGTGTTTTAGGTAAATCCGGAACGCTACTAACGCTGAGGTGTGATGACGAGGCACTACGGTGCTGAAGTAACAAATGCCCTGCTTCCAGGAAAAGCCTCTAAGCATAACGCTGAGGTGTGATGACGAGGCACTACGGTGCTGAAGTAACAAATGCCCTGCTTCCAGGAAAAGCCTCTAAGCATCAGGTAACATCAAATCGTACCCCAAACCGACACAGGTGGTCAGGTAGAGAATACCAAGGCGCTTGAGAGAACTCGGGTGAAGGAACTAGGCAAAATGGTGCCGTAACTTCGGGAGAAGGCACGCTGATATGTAGGTGAAGTGATTTACTCATGGAGCTGAAATCAGTCGAAGATACCAGCTGGCTGCAACTGTTTATTAAAAACACAGCACTGTGCAAACACGAAAGTGGACGTATACGGTGTGACGCCTGCCCGGTGCCGGAAGGTTAATTGATGGGGTTAGCGGCAACGCGAAGCTCTTGATCGAAGCCCCGGTAAACGGCGGCCGTAACTATAACGGTCCTAAGGTAGCGAAATTCCTTGTCGGGTAAGTTCCGACCTGCACGAATGGCGTAATGATGGCCAGGCTGTCTCCACCCGAGACTCAGTGAAATTGAACTCGCTGTGAAGATGCAGTGTACCCGCGGCAAGACGGAAAGACCCCGTGAACCTTTACTATAGCTTGACACTGAACACTGGTCCTTGATGTGTAGGATAGGTGGGAGGCTTTGAAGCGCGGACGCCAGTTCGTGTGGAGCCATCCTTGAAATACCACCCTTTAATGGCTGGTGTTCTAACGTAGACCCGTGATCCGGGTTGCGGACAGTGTCTGGTGGGTAGTTTGACTGGGGCGGTCTCCTCCTAAAGAGTAACGGAGGAGCACGAAGGTTAGCTAATCCTGGTCGGACATCAGGAGGTTAGTGCAAAGGCATAAGCTAGCTTGACTGCGAGAGTGACGGCTCGAGCAGGTGCGAAAGCAGGTCTTAGTGATCCGGTGGTTCTGAATGGAAGGGCCATCGCTCAACGGATAAAAGGTACTCCGGGGATAACAGGCTGATACCGCCCAAGAGTTCATATCGACGGCGGTGTTTGGCACCTCGATGTCGGCTCATCACATCCTGGGGCTGAAGTAGGTCCCAAGGGTATGGCTGTTCGCCATTTAAAGTGGTACGCGAGCTGGGTTTAGAACGTCGTGAGACAGTTCGGTCCCTATCTGCCGTGGGCGCTGGAGAATTGAGGGGGGCTGCTCCTAGTACGAGAGGACCGGAGTGGACGCATCACTGGTGTTCGGGTTGTCATGCCAATGGCATTGCCCGGTAGCTAAATGCGGAAAAGATAAGTGCTGAAAGCATCTAAGCACGAAACTTGCCCCGAGATGAGTTCTCCCTGACCCTTTAAGGGTCCTGAAGGAACGTTGAAGACGACGACGTTGATAGGTCGGGTGTGTAAGCGTAGCGATACGTTGAGCTAACCGATACTAATGAACCGTGAGGCTTAACCTTACAACGCCGAAGATGTTTTGGCGAAGAGACGAAGATTCAGCTTGATTACAGAT
>NZ_CP050321.1:557242-557420 GCF_011765685.1 Kluyvera genomosp. 3
TGGTGTTACTGCGAAGGGGGGACGGAGAAGGCTATGTTAGCCGGGCGACGGTTGTCCCGGTTTAAGCATGTAGGCGGAGGTTCCAGGTAAATCCGGTACCTTATTAACGCTGAGGTGTGATGACGAGGCACTACGGTGCTGAAGTAACAAATGCCCTGCTTCCAGGAAAAGCCTCTAA
>NZ_CP050321.1:557520-557598 GCF_011765685.1 Kluyvera genomosp. 3
CAGAAGTGAAACGCCGTAGCGCCGATGGTAGTGTGGGGTCTCCCCATGCGAGAGTAGGGAACTGCCAGGCATCAAATT
>NZ_CP050321.1:557698-558066 GCF_011765685.1 Kluyvera genomosp. 3
TAATGAACCGTGAGGCTTAACCTTACAACGCCGAAGATGTTTTGGCGAAGAGACGAAGATTCAGCTTGATTACAGATTAAATCAGAACGCATAAAGCGGTCTGATAAACAGAATTTGCCTGGCGGCTGTAGCGCGGTGGTCCCACCTGACCCCATGCCGAACTCAGAAGTGAAACGCCTGATATGGCTCAGTTGGTAGAGCGCACCCTTGGTAAGGGTGAGGTCCCCAGTTCGACTCTGGGTATCAGCACCACTTTTTAGGTTAAAGTTCGGCACTTAGTAAAGAATTTGTCTGGCGGCTGTAGCGCGGTGGTCCCACCTGACCCCATGCCGAACTCAGAAGTGAAACGCCGTAGCGCCGATGGTAGT
>NZ_CP050321.1:558166-911605 GCF_011765685.1 Kluyvera genomosp. 3
AGAAGTGAAACGCCGTAGCGCCGATGGTAGTGTGGGGTCTCCCCATGCGAGAGTAGGGAACTGCCAGGCATCAAATTTAGCGTGCTGATATGGCTCAGTTGGTAGAGCGCACCCTTGGTAAGGGTGAGGTCCCCAGTTCGACTCTGGGTATCAGCACTGCCGAACTCAGAAGTGAAACGCCGTAGCGCCGATGGTAGTGTGGGGTCTCCCCATGCGAGAGTAGGGAACTGCCAGACATCAAATAAAAACAAAAGGCTCAGTCGAAAGACTGGGCCTTTTGTTTTATCTGTTGTTTGTCGGAGAGCGCTCTCCGGTAGCGAAAAAGCCCATCCTGACGGATGGGCTTTTTTACGTCTGTCGCCAGCCAATCGGATCGCTGCGCTTGTATGTCGACAAATATCCTGTCCGGATGCCAACACAGGATTGATTAAGTGCCTCTTGTCGGCTTTGCCTTCCTTGCTGATTTGATACATAGCGATTGCTAATACAGGGCATCTACATCGCGTAAAGAGTGTCATCACCTTATATTTAACAGGGCGTCATAGCGCCTTTGAAATAAAATGTAGTGCTATCTCTTTATTATATCTGGTGATTTTTATGCGATGCTGAATAAGAGGAGAATACGCGCAAGGAATAAAATAAACCCGCGTCAGCGTTATTAATAAAATAACAACTAGCGCGGGGCAAAAAACGTAGGTACGAGCCTTTACGACCGTTCTGTTACTTGGTCAGCGCGACGATACCCAGCGTCAGCCCTGCCAGAGCCGCTGCACCACCGGCGATGGCTCCTGCGGTTTCCCAGTTGTCTTGCGTTGTCCCTTTCATACAGGTGTTGGTGTGAACCAGACGGCCCTGGTCATCATAGACCGGAACGCAAGGTGAATCATGTGCACAGCCCGCAAGCAGAGTTGCCAGCAACGTCACCAGAATAAATTTTTTCATGATATAGCCTCTAAAGAGTCCGTTTCATTACGCCATCATGGACGTATTACGGAATGGCTTATTTTATCACCTGCATAGCCATGGTCTGATAGGGGAAATAATCTCAATTTATGAGTTACGTAAATATCGTGGAGAAGAAGTGATAAATGGGGGGGATTGTGTAGAAATGATGCAGATGAAAATAATGAAATAATCTGATAGTCAGAGTAATAAGCGAAATCAGCGATAACGTATTGAGTCTCCTGTCTTTATCTGGCGCTAAAAAAGGCGTCCGAAGACGCCTTTCACAGGATAGTTGCTGAGGTTAGTCCGTATGTTTGGTAAAGCGACGTCTGACGACCACGAAGAATACCGGTACGAAGAAAATGGCCAGCAGTGTTGCTGTTAACATTCCCCCCATAACCCCGGTACCTACCGCATTCTGCGCGCCGCTACCGGCACCATGGCTGATGACCAGCGGCATAACGCCAAGAATGAAGGCCAGCGAAGTCATTAAGATTGGACGTAGACGCATGCGTGATGCCTCAAGCGTTGCCTCAATGATCCCCTTGCCCTCTTTTTCCATAAGATCCTTGGCAAACTCAACGATCAAAATCGCGTTCTTCGCTGATAAACCAATCGTGGTTAACAGCCCTACCTGGAAGTAAACGTCGTTATTCAAACCACGTAGCGATGCTGCCAGTAGCGCACCGACAACCCCCAAAGGCACGACCAGCATAACGGAGAATGGGATAGACCAGCTCTCATAGAGTGCCGCCAGACACAGGAAGACGACGATCAGCGAGATCGCATATAGCGCAGGTGCCTGGTTGCCGGATAAACGTTCCTGATAGGACATACCCGTCCAGTCAAAGCCAATACCAGACGGCAGCTTGCTGGCCATTTGTTCCATCAGCGTCATGGCCTCACCGGTACTTTTACCCGGTGCGGCTTCACCCAAAATCTCCATGGAAGGCAAACCATTATAACGTTCCAGACGCGGTGAACCGTAAACCCAATGTGAAGTGACGAAGGCAGAGAACGGCACCATCTCGCCGTTAGCGCTTCGCACGTACATATTGTTGACATCACCTGGCAGCATACGGAATTTAGCATCCGCCTGAACATATACCTTCTTCACGCGGCCATGATCGATAAAGTCGTTAACGTAGTAACCCCCCAGCGCCGCTGAAATGGTTTCATTGATATCCGACAGAGAGATGCCCAGTGCCTGCGCTTTTTCCTGGTCGACATCCAGCTTGAACTGCGCGGTGTCTTCCAGTCCGTTTGGACGTACGCGAACCAACTGGTCTGGATGCTGCTGCACCATGCCCAGTAGCTGATTACGTGCCTGAGTCAGCGCGGTATGGCCAAGGTTACCCTGATCAATCAACTCGAAGTCAAAGCCGGTAGCCGTACCGAGTTCGATAATGGCTGGCATATTGAACGGGAAGACCATGGCGTCTTTAATCTGGCTGAAGGCCATGGTCGCACGTTTGATGATGGACTCTGCGCTGTTCTTATCACCGCTACGTTCATCCCACGGCTTGAGACTAACAAACGCCATACCGGAGTTTTGCCCCTGACCGCTGAAGCTGAAACCGTTAACGGTAAAGACGCTTGCCACATTGGCCTTCTCGTTATTCAGATAGTAGTGGGTAACGGTATCCAGTACCTTCTGCGTGCGTTCCTGCGTAGCGCCAGCCGGGAGCTGAACCATGGTCATGAATACACCCTGATCTTCATCCGGCAGGAAGGACGTAGGGAGACGGACAAACAGCACCGCCATCCCAACGACAATAAGAACATAGATAACCAGATAACGACCGGTGCAGCGCAGAATGCCGCTCACGCTGTTGGTGTAGTGGTTAACGCTCTGATCAAACTTATTGTTGAACCAGCCGAAGAACCCTTTCTTCTCATGGTGATCGGCTGACCCTGGTTTCAACAGCGTGGCGCACAGTGCGGGGGTCAGAATCAAGGCAACCAGAACCGACAGTGCCATGGCCGAAACGATGGTAATTGAGAACTGGCGGTAGATAGCGCCGGTAGAGCCGCCAAAGAAGGCCATCGGCACGAACACCGCCGATAGCACCATGGCGATACCGACCAGCGCGCCCTGAATCTGCGACATGGATTTCTCCGTCGCTTCAACCGGCGAAAGCTGTTCTTCGACCATCACACGCTCAACGTTTTCAACCACCACGATGGCATCATCGACCAATAGGCCTATTGCGAGCACCATCCCGAACATCGTCAGGGTGTTTATCGAGTAGCCAAACATCTCCAGTACGGCAAAGGTCCCCAGCAATACCACCGGCACGGCGATTGTGGGAATGAGCGTAGCGCGGATGTTCTGTAAGAACAGATACATAACGAGGAAGACGAGGATAATCGCTTCAAACAGCGTTTTGACCACTTCGTGAATCGAGATGGTGACGAATGGCGTGGTGTCGTACGGATAGACCACTTTCATTCCCTGCGGGAAGAAAGGCTGTAGCTCTGCCAGCTTGGCCTTAATTGCGTTCGCCGTATCCAGCGCATTCGCGCCCGTGGCAAGCTTAATCCCCAGCCCTGAAGCCGGTTTACCGTTAATACGGGCAACGACGTTGTAGTTTTCGCCACCTAGCTCAATGCGCGCGACATCGCTCAGATGAACGACAGAACCATCGGCGTTAACACGTAGGGTGACTTTACCGAACTCAACCGGATCTTTCAGACGTGTCTGCGCAATGATAGAAGCGTTAAGCTGCTGACCTTTCACTGAAGGTGTGCCACCCAACTGACCGGCAGCAATCTGATCGTTCTGTACCTTCAACTGATTGATCACGTCGACCGGCGTCAGGTTGTATTTGTTGAGCTGATTCCCGTCGAGCCAGATACGCATCGCGTATTGTGCGCCAAAAAGCTGGACGTCGCCGACGCCGTTCAGACGGCTGATCGGATCTTTAACGTTAGAGGCGATGTAGTCAGAAATGTCGTCCTGCACGGTATTCGGGTTATCGGAGATAAACCCGGCGACTAACAGGAAGCTGCTGCTTGATTTCTCTACGCTGATCCCTTGCTGCTGCACTTCCTGCGGCAGCAACGGCGTGGCCAGCTGCAGTTTGTTCTGCACCTGAACCTGGGCGATATCCGGATCGGTCCCTGAATTAAAGGTCAGAGTGATAGTCACCGAACCGGCTGAATCGCTGGTAGAGGACATATACATCAGATTATCGATACCGTTCATATTCTGTTCGATAACCTGAGTAACGGTGTCCTGCACGGTCTGGGCGTCAGCACCCGGATAAGTGGCGGAGATCGCCACGGCTGGCGGTGCAATCGTAGGATATTGCGCGATAGGCAACTGCAAAATAGCCAGCCCGCCGGCGATCATCAAAATGATGGCCAGAACCCAGGCAAAAACTGGACGATGGATAAAAAACTTAGACATGGGTTTGGTACCTTATTGCGCAGCCGGAGCCGCGGTATCCTCTTCTGCCTTCACGGTCACGCCAGGGCGTACTTTCTGTAGCCCACTGACGATAACTTTATCGCCAGCCTTCAGGCCGCTGGTGATCAGCCACTGGTCGCCAACTGCCTGCGCGGCCACAACGTTACGGGTTTCCACCTGATTTTTGTCATTGACCAGCAGCACGGTGGCATCGCCTCGCGGCGTACGGGTGACACCCTGCTGTGGAACCAGCATTGCGCTCGGATTTACCCCTTCATCGATGCGTGCTCGCACAAACATGCCCGGCAGCAGCGTATGCTGCGGGTTAGGGAAGATGGCGCGTAGGGTGATCGAGCCGGTGCTTTCATCAACAGTGACATCAGAGAATTGCAGAGACCCTTTCAGCGCGTAGGGCTGACCATTCTCCATTACTAACTGGACGCTCTTCGCATCGCTACCCTGTTGCAGGCTCTCCTGCTTCAGACGCATAAAATCGCTGCTGGACTGGGTCACATCGACGTAAATCGGATCGAGCTGCTGCACCGTGGCCATCGCGTTGGACTGCCCGTTGGTCACCAGCGCGCCTTCCGTCACGCTGGACTTGCCAATGCGACCGGTGATAGGAGAGGTCACTTTGGTATAAGCAAGATTGATCCGGGCACTCTCGACAGCGGCTTTTGCCGCCATGACGTCGGCATCGGCCTGACGCGCAGTCGCCACCGCCTGGTCATAATCCTGCTGACTGATGTATTTCGTCCCCAACAGCGGGACATAGCGTTTTACCGTCAGATGGGCAATGGCGGCGGCGGCCTCTGCTTTTGACTCGTCGCCTTTGGCGCTGTCATAAGCTGCCTGATAGGTTGCAGGGTCGATTTGGTAAAGCGATTGCCCGGCTTCAACGTCACTACCTTCCACAAAGTTACGCTTCAGGATAATACCGCTGACCTGTGGGCGAACCTCTGCGACACGGAACGCGGAGGTGCGGCCCGGCAATTCAGTGATGATGGAGAGTGGCGCATTGTTCACAACATGAACAGTAACCTGAGGCATGGGGGCATGCGCTTGCTGATCGCCTGAATTATCGCAGCCGCTTAATAATGCCGCAGAGATAATTAAGCTGGATAAGAGTGTAACTCTGGCGTGGCTCGTCATTGCGGTTCCTTATAGATTGATAGCCAGATTTGACTACAAATCTGTGAAAGAAAGGGTGAATAAAAAACAGTTCGTTATCCTACAAATAAACACCGTTGGATGTAAGAGATAGTTATTTTTGATGGAGTGGCAAGGCACGGAAACACAAAAATAGCAGGATTGGAGAATAAGCCAAGGCATAATACGGATGATTATATTCATATAGTGAATGATAATTTAATAAAACATGGATTCACTGTATTTATCTATTTTTCGGAGGCTATCAAACTTTTTGGTAAACACAGCGGTTAATCTGAATGGTAGATTGAATAGAGTAATATAAATTATTCACCGCTCATCCAACGGTAAGCGATACATTTCATGGCAAGAAAAACGAAAGAAGAGGCGCTCAAGACGCGTCAGATGCTGCTCGACGCGGCAATCGAACAGTTTGCGCGGCGCGGCGTCAGCAACACCACGCTGACTGATATTGCCGATGCTGCTGGCGTCACGCGGGGGGCGGTTTACTGGCATTTTTCAAGTAAGAGTGAGCTATTTAACGCAATGTGGCAGGAGCAACTCCCTCTGCGTGATTTAGTTCATCATAAATTGAAACAAATAGAGACTGGAAATCCATTATTGGACTTAAGGAATAAATTTGTATTAGGTTTGCAATATATTGCGGAAACGCCGCGTCAGCGTGCTTTGATGCAGATTCTGTATCATAAGTGCGAATTTAATAGCGACATGATGTCGGAGTGCGAAATCAGAAAGAAAATAGGATTTGGCTATGATTCCGTACGTAATATACTGCAGGGCTGTGTACGTAACCAGATCTTACCTAAAGATACAAATATTGAGATTATATTAATCGTTTTATATAGCGCGTTTAGCGGTTTGATTAAAAACTGGTTAATGGACCCGCAGCAGTTCGATCTCTATCAACAAGCGCCACTGCTGGTGGACAATATTATGTCCACGGTCTGCGCCCAAAGTTTCTGGGCGAGCCGACCTGCTCTGGTGGTTAATCAGTAATTCTGCACGCTTTCGGTCAGGGATGGCTGAAAAAATTTCATCTCACCATTCTCCCACTGTTTTCCATACGCAGTATCTGTCATCTTATTTGTTACTTACCGTGATCATAATGAGGTGTTTATGGACTTTATTTCCCGCCAGATTGGGGATTTTCAGGTAACCGCGCTGAGCGACGGGAATATGTCCGCCAGCCTGGATCTGCTCTCGGGTATCACGACGACCGACGCGGGAGAGATTCAGCGCAGCGCCGGCGTGGCTGAACCCGGCAACCTGCATATTTATGGCTATCTGATTCGCGGACGCGGGCGCACGATTCTGGTGGATTCCGGCACGGGGGGCGCAAACAACGTGGGTGGGCTGTTCAGGGATAATCTACAGGCGTTTGGCGTTGAGCCGCAGGCGGTCGATACGTTGCTGTTAACCCATGCGCATCCCGATCATATCGGCGGCTTGCTGGATGAAGCCGGAGCGGCTGTTTATCCGAATGCCCGGCTCTACATTCATCCGCTCGAAATCGCGTTCTGGCAGAATGATGAGCGTCTGGCGCAGGCTAACGAACGTGCGCAGCGTAACTTTATCCGGGCGCGCCAGACGTTGGCGGTATACGGCGAACGCGTTTCTTTACTCGACGACAAGCCGATTATCGAGGGGATTCAGCCGGTTCATCTGCCTGGTCATACGCCAGGGCATACGGGCTTCAGAATCGATACGCCGCAGGCCAGCCTGCTTATCTGGGGAGATATCGTCCACTTCCCCTATATTCAGACGGCACATCCCGATGTGTCCATTGCGTTTGATATCGACCCTGAGCAGGCAAAGTCTTCACGTAAACGCATCCTGGCGCAGGCGGCGCAGGAAAAACTGCTGGTGGCGGGAATGCACTTTGGGGGGAGTGGTTTTGCGCAGGTCATCCCTGAGGGACCAGGATACCGTATCGTCTATATGAAGGCGTAAAACAGGCAATAAAAAAGGCGCTTCCCCATGCCGAGTAGCGCCTTCAAAATCAAGCAATTAACTGATTAGTATCAGTTCATGCCGTATTTTTTCAGTTTCTTACGCAGAGTACCGCGGTTGATGCCCATCATCAGGGCTGCGCGGGTCTGGTTACCACGGGTGTATTGCATCACCATGTCCAACAGGGGCTGTTCTACTTCAGCCAGTACCAGCTCATACAGGTCATTAACGTCCTGACCGTTCAGTTGAGCAAAATAGTTCTTCAGTGCCTGTTTAACCGAGTCACGCAGGGGTTTTTGGGTTACCTGATCCTGAGAGTTAACGGTAGAAACGGTCAGTACGTCAGAATTTACGCGTTGTTCGAACATAGTTCTGTCAGCTCTTTATTTCTATTACGCAAAATTTTCGAAGTATGCCTCCAACGCCTCCAGCTGTTCGCTGGCATCCTCAATGGCGTTGAATGTGCGCCGAAACTGGTCATTTGGAGCGTGCTCCTGGAGATACCAGGAGACGTGTTTCCGCGCGATTCGGTACCCTTTTGCCTGACCGTAAAAGTCATGCAGTTCCCGAACGTGCGCACAAAGCAAGCGCTTCACCTCTGCCAGAGGCAGTGGAGGTAGCAGCTCCCCAGTGTCCAGATAATGCTGGATTTCCCGAAAGATCCAGGGTCTTCCCTGAGCCGCACGTCCTATCATCAGGGCATCAGCCCCCGTATAGTCGAGTACAGCTCTGGCTTTAAGCGGGTCAGTAATGTCGCCATTCGCGATAATCGGAATGGAAACGTTCTGCTTAACTGTCCGAATGCTGTCGTACTCAGCGTCTCCGTTAAACAAGCAGGCGCGGGTGCGTCCGTGAATAGTCAGAGCCTGAATGCCACAGTCTTCAGCCAGTTGGGCAATTTCTACACAGTTACGGTGCTCAGGAGCCCAGCCAGTGCGAATCTTGAGTGTGACAGGAACGTCCACCGCCTTAACAACCGCGTTCAGGATAGCCTTCACCTGATCCGGATATTGCAGTAGGGCTGAGCCTGCTAGCTTGCGATTCACCTTTTTTGCCGGACAGCCCATATTAATATCAATAATCTGGGCGCCGCTTTCCACATTAATGCGGGCGGCTCCGGCCATCTCTTCAGGATCGCTACCGGCGATTTGCACGGTACGAATACCTGGTTCATCCACGTGCACCATACGTAACCGAGATTTATCGCTCTCCCACACCTGCGGGTTGGAGGACATCATCTCTGATACGGTTAAGCCTGCTCCCATCTCGTAGCACAACGTCCGGAATGGTCTGTCAGTGATGCCAGCCATGGGCGCTGCGATCAGGCGATTTCTGAGCTGGTGTTGTCCGATACGCATGAGTTAAGAAATGACCATACTGTGACTGCAAGGCGGCGTATATTACGCATTTTTTGCACGAGATGAAAGGCCAAACTTTGAGCAATCCGATGTTGTAGATCAATGAATCTCAGTACTGAAAGCGAATCGACGATAAATTTCCATATTAATCATCAGATTATACAAAAGTGAATGTTTTGTGCGCATTCAGAAAATCATCAAACTTCTCTCGTATTCTTGCGCAACGGCGAGCGCTTGAGCGATAAAATGATGATTTAATGAACAATATTGGTTCGGTAAATGCGATCTGTCTCGCATTTATGAGGGGGATAAAACGTTCGGGGAGGGGAAAATGCGGCCAGCAGGCCGCATTCAGAGACGATTATTTTTTGCGGCCAGTAATGCGGCACCACTCTTCTTTTTCGACGACGGCGTCGAGGTCGAAGAGGTCGGCATACGCTTCACATACGCTTTCCGCCTGGCTGGCCAGGATGCCTGACAGGCCCAGCAGGCCGCCTGTAACCGGCAGCACGCTGATTAACGGCGCGAGTTCACGTAATGGGCCGGCCAGGATGTTGGCGACCACCACGTCGGCTTTCATGGCTTCTGGCTGGTCCTGCGGCAGATACAGCTCCAGGCGTTCGGAAACGCCGTTACGCTGGGCATTGTCGCGGCTGGCCTGAATGGCCTGCGGATCGATATCGATCCCGATGGCTTTCGCCGCGCCCAGCTTCAGCGCGGCGATCGCGAGGATCCCGGAACCGCAGCCGAAGTCGATCACCGTCTTGCCGGTCAGATCCAGTCCATCCAGCCACTGCAGGCACAGCGAAGTGGTTGGGTGGGTACCAGTGCCGAAGGCCAGACCCGGGTCGAGCATCACGTTAACCGCGTTCTCATCCGGCACGTCGCGCCAGCTTGGGCAGATCCACAAACGCTCGCCAAAGCGCATCGGGTGGAAGTTGTCCATCCACTCGCGCTCCCAGTCTTTATCTTCCAGCTGTTCGATTTTATGCGCAAAACCCGCGCCCAGCAGCGGATGTTGCTCAAGCAGGGAAACGACCTCTTTCATGTCGGTTTCTGCATCAAACAGGCCGATAACGTCGGTATCGCCCCACAGGCGAGTTTCACCCGGCAACGGCTCGAAGACCGGCGTGTCATGCGTATCCTGGAAGGTGATGGAGACCGAACCGGCTTCCATCAGCGCATCGCTAAGATCTTCGGCATGGGCGCCGGTTGTGTTCAGTTTCAGTTGGATCCACGGCATGGCAAAACTCTTTATTTATCAGTAGAAATTACGGCTGCTTGTGGGGCAGGTTGACCAAAACGGTTCCCGACCACAAACGCCAGCAAACTTAGCAGTAACGAAGGCACAATCGGATGGAAGCCCAGGTACTGAATATTAAACGTCGCCAGTACGGCGTACAGCACGCCACCCACGATCATCCCGCTCAGCGCTCCGGCTGCATTGGCACGCTCCCAATACAGGCCTAACACCAACGGCCACAGGAATACGGCTTCAAGCCCGCCAAAGGCCAGCAGGTTTAACCAGATAATCATCTCAGGCGGGCGCCAGGCGGCCAGCAGCAGCAATGCGCCCAGAATCAGCGTGATTGCTGCCGACATGCGCTTCAAACGACGCTCATTCTGCATCTGTTCCGGGTGCAGATTCAAATAGAGATCTTTGATGATCGTAGCGGAACTTTGCAGCAGTTGGGCATTAATTGTCGACATAATTGCCGCCATCGGCGCCGCCAGGAAAATCCCTGCCGCGAAGGGGGGGAGCACTTTCACCATCAATGTAGGAATGACCAGATCCGGCACCGTGAGGTCCGGAATAACCGCGCGTCCCAGCGCGCCGGCAAGGTGCATACCGAACATCAGGATCGCGACGACGATCGTCCCGATAATAATACCCCGGTGCACCGCCTTACTGTCTTTATAAGAGATGCAGCGCACTGCCGTGTGCGGTAAACCAATTACCCCAAAGCAGACCAGCACCCAGAACGAGGTCATAAAGGTCGGCGACAGAATATCATCCGCCCCTTGTGGCGAAACGAGTTTCGGGTCAATCGCTTCCAGTGTTTGCACCGCGTGGCTCAACCCGCCCGCTGCATGCACAATGCCAACCAGCAGTACGATGGTGCCGACAAGCATCACCAGGCCCTGCATGGTGTCGTTCAGCACGCTGGCGCGAAAGCCGCCGAACGCGGTATACAGTGCAATGCTGATACCAAAAATGAGCAGGCCGGTTTCATAGGGAATGCCCGCGGCGGTTTCCAGCAGGCGCGCGCCGCCGATAAACTGGACGGTCATCGCGCCGACAAAAGCAACCAGCAGACTCAGGCTTGCCAGCCAGACCAGCAGGCGGCTCTGATAGCGAGCAAACAGCATATCGTTGAGCGTCACGGCGTTATAGCGACGAGCAAGAATAGCGAACTTTTTGCCCAATACCCCCAGCGAGAGCCAGACGGCGGGTAGTTGAATCATCGCCAGCAGCACCCACCCAAGCCCGTACTTATAAGCCGCGCCCGGCCCGCCGATAAACGAACTGGCGCTGATATAGGTGGCCGTGAGCGTCATCGCCAGGACGATGCCCCCCATTGAGCGGCTACCGAGAAAATACTCATTGAGGAAGTTTCCGGTCGCTCGTTTACGCATGGCGTAAATCGACAGACCAAAAACGACGAGCAGATAGGCGATAAGCGGCAGAATGACTTCAAGCTGCATGGTCGTCATCCTCCAGCGGAATATCGCGATAGATAAATTTCACCATCGCCCAACACAACAAAATAAATACCAGCGGAATCAGCAGGCAGGCCATCTCAAACCAGTGCGGCAGGCCAGTGAAGCCCTGAACAGAGTTCGGTATGTAAGCGCTTGCTAACCACGCGGCAAGATAGAGAAGGGTTAGCCACAGCGCCCAGCGCGCCTCTTTATGGGCCTGAACAAAACGCTTGTCCATTTTTTGTCCCTTGTGGATGAAGAAAGCGGGGATTGTACCGCAAGGAAAAGATGAGGGGAGAGAAAAAGAAAAAAGGCCGGAAAATCCGGCCTTTTGCTGCGAGAACAGGATTATTTTTCCTGCAATCCGAGTTTTTTCTCCAGATAGTGGATGTTGGTACCACCATGCTGGAAGTTCTCGTCGCTCATAATGCGCATCTGCAGATCAACGTTGGTTTTGATACCGTCGATGATCAGCTCCTGCAGCGCATTCTTCATGCGAGCAATCGCCACGTCACGGGTCTCACCGTAGCAGATGAGTTTGCCGATCATTGAGTCATAGTACGGCGGTACGGTGTAGCCGGCGTAGATATGAGATTCCCAACGAACGCCAAAGCCGCCCGGCGCGTGGAAGCGGGTGATTTTACCCGGGCTTGGCAGGAAGGTGTCCGGGTCTTCGGCGTTGATACGGCATTCCACCGCATGGCCGCGAACCTGCACTTCTTCTTGCTTGATGGACAGCGGCTGACCGGCAGCAATACGCAGCTGCTCTTTGATCAGGTCAACGCCGGTGATCATCTCGGTAACCGGGTGCTCTACCTGGATACGGGTGTTCATTTCAATGAAGTAGAACTCACCGTTTTCAAACAGGAACTCGAAAGTACCCGCGCCGCGGTAGCCGATATCCACACACGCTTTCGCGCAGCGCTCGCCGATGTAGCGACGCAGTTCCGGGGTAATGCCCGGTGCCGGTGCTTCTTCGACGACTTTCTGGTGACGACGCTGCATGGAGCAGTCACGTTCAGCCAGATAGATAGCGTTGCCCTGACCATCAGCCAGTACCTGGATCTCGACGTGGCGAGGATTTTCCAGGTATTTTTCCATGTACACCATGTCATTGTTGAAAGCAGATTTCGCTTCCGCTTTGGTCATGGCAATGGACTGGGCCAGGTCGGAGTCGCTGCGCACTACGCGCATACCGCGACCGCCGCCGCCGCCTGAGGCTTTGATGATGACCGGGTAGCCGATGCGTTTCGCATGTGCGCGGTTAGCGTCCATGTCGTCGCCCAGCGGGCCGTCAGAGCCCGGAACGGTCGGTACGCCTGCTTTCTTCATCGCGGTGATCGCAGACACTTTGTCGCCCATCAGGCGGATGGTGTCGGCTTTCGGGCCGATGAAGATAAAGCCGGAACGTTCAACCTGCTCGGCAAAGTTGGCGTTCTCAGAGAGGAAGCCATAGCCTGGGTGAATCGCCACAGCGCCGGTGATCTCAGCTGCGCTGATGATAGCCGGGATGTTCAGATAGCTTTTTACGGATGGCGCCGGGCCGATACAAACCGTCTCATCCGCCAGCAGTACGTGTTTTAAATCGCGGTCCGCAGTCGAGTGCACAGCGACGGTCTTGATGCCCAGTTCTTTACAGGCACGAAGAATACGCAGTGCGATCTCGCCGCGGTTAGCGATGACAATTTTATCCAGCATCTTCGCCTCGTTACTCGATGACGACCAGCGGCTCGTCAAATTCAACCGGCTGACCGCTTTCTACCAGGATTGCTTTCACAGTCCCTGCTTTGTCAGCTTCAATCTGGTTCATCATTTTCATCGCTTCAACGATGCACAGGGTGTCGCCCACGTTAACTTTCTGACCAACTTCCACGAATGCTTTAGCATCCGGGCCTGGAGTGCGATAGAAAGTACCAACCATCGGGGAACGTACGATGTGACCACTGATTTCAGCTTTAGCCGGGGCTTCAGCTGCGGCTGGTGCTGCTGCCGCGACAGGTGCCTGCTGTTGCATAACAGGCGCTGCATAAGCCTGCTGCATCACTGGAATACCGGTGTTCGGCGCCGTGCGGCTGATGCGCACAGACTCTTCGCCTTCAGAAATTTCCAGTTCGTTGATGCCAGACTCTTCGACCAGCTCGATCAGTTTTTTAATCTTACGAATATCCATGAGTGGGTTCCGTACTCTTTGTTTAGTTTGATTGTGACAGGCGTTTTACCGCCGTCTGTAAAGCGTATGAATAGCCGTCAGCCCCGAGCCCGCAGATAACGCCGGAAGCGATATCAGACAGATACGAATGATGACGGAATGGTTCGCGCGCATGGACGTTGCTGAGGTGAATCTCGATAAACGGGATGCTCACCGACAGCAACGCATCGCGAAGGGCAACGCTCGTGTGCGTGAACGCGGCCGGATTGATCAGGATATAGTCAATATTGTCTTTAGCCTGATGAATACGGTCGATGAGGACGTACTCGGCGTTGGATTGCAGGCTGTCGAGCGTGACGTTCAAGGCTTCGGCTTCCGCGGTTAAGCGGCTTACGATCTGGGAAAGCGTCAGCGTGCCATACTTCTCTGGCTCACGGGTGCCTAACATATTCAGGTTCGGGCCGTTCAAAAGCAAAATGCGAAACTTGTCAGTCATTGTGCTGCTATCTCCTGCAATTCTCGGGTAAAAAACAAAATATACCTTCGATGCGCGATTGTCACCTTTTCAGAGGCTTAAAACCCCCGTCAGGAAAACCAAGGTCGCACATTATAACTATTTCGTAGCATTTGGCAGCTAAATACTGGTCTTATCAGGGAAGATTATCAACTGCTATCGTGTAAAGAACGTCTGACTATAAGTGAATTGTGGTAAACCGCACATATCGCGACATCATCGCCACCACTGGCGAAACTTCTTATAGCGACAGGCTAATAACACGATGGCGCAGCCGGCATAGATGAGCGGTTGTGGTGAGATAATCTTCACCGACCACAGATAATGTATCGGCGCGAGGATCGCGACAAGATAGACGAAGTTATGCAAAAGCTGCCAGCGTCGCCCGAGTTTTCGTTGCATCGCCTGCGTTGAGGTGACCGCCAGCGCCAACAGGATAAGCCAGCAGGCTAATCCCAGCAGCAGATAGGGTCGAGTTACAATTTCTTGCCCTAATAGCGACAGATTCTGGATCCCCAGTTCCAGCAGGCTGTAGCTGGTGAGGTGAATCGTCGCCCAGGTGAAACACCACAGACCCAACAAGCGGCGTGTGCGAATCAGCAACGGCTGTTTAGCGTAACGCGCCAGCGGGGCGACCAACAAGGTCGCCAGCAGCAATTTCAGAGCCATCCTACCGGTAAAGTGCTGGATATCCTTGACCGGATCGGCGCTGAGCTGCCCTTGAGAGACCGCCCAGAACAGCCACGCAAACGGCAAAAATGCGGCAAGATGCAGGCAAACTTTCAGCCAAATTATCTGTTTAGCCGTGAAACGCATTAAAAATTCTCCCGCAGATTCATCCCGCGATACAGCGAGGCCACCTCATCGGCGTAGCCGTTAAACAGCAGCGTCGGTTGGCGCTGTACGTCGAGAATGCCGCCAGAACCGATAAACCGTTCCGTTGCCTGAGACCAGCGAGGGTGATCGACATGCGGGTTCACGTTGGCGTAAAAACCGTATTCATCAGGCGCCGCCAGGTTCCAGGTGGTATCGGGGCGATCGCGGGTGAGCGTAATACTGACAATCGACTTAATGCCTTTAAAGCCGTACTTCCATGGCACCGTCAGGCGGATCGGCGCGCCGTTTTGCGGCGGTAATGCTTTGCCGTAAACGCCCACGGTGAGCAGCGTCAGCGGATTCATCGCTTCGTCCAGACGTAGCCCTTCTATATAAGGATATGCCAGGCCGCCGCCGATAAAGCGATCCTTCTGTCCGGGCATGGTTTCTGGCGAGTAGAGGGTTTTAAAAGCCACGTACTTCGCGTTGCTGGTGGGTTCGACGGCAGCCAGCAGCTTATGCAGCGGGAAGCCAATCCACGGCACCACCATCGACCACGCCTCCACGCAGCGCATTCGATAAATTCGTTCTTCCAGTGGAAAACGTTTGGTCAGGTCATCATGATCGAGCGTCAACGGTTTCGCCACTTCGCCACCGATCGTCAGTTTCCACGGGTTGGTCTGTAAACTTCCGGCGTTCGCTGCCGGATCGGCCTTATCCAACCCAAATTCATAAAAGTTGTTGTAGCCGGTGACTTTATTTTCTGGCGTCAGCGTCAGTTTGCTTTGCCATTGGGCGGGTTTATCGAAGGTAAGCGGCGCGCCTGAAGGGGCGGCAGGGCGGTCATTGCCCTTAAACCAGTCGGTCAGACTGGAGGCGTGCAGGGGAAGCGAGGCGGCAGCGGTGCCAATGCCCAGCATTTTCAACACCTGGCGGCGTTTGAGCATAAACACGGACTCGGCCGTGACGTCTGCTTCAGTCAGTTTTTTGCGATTCATAATGCTCTCCGTCATGCTTTTTTCTAAGCATGACGGAGGCCAGACATTAATGCGAATATGTCACGAAAAATTGCATTTTAGGCGATTTTGACCAGCGTACGGCCCTGAATCTGGTTGTTAATGATCTTGTCGGCAAATGCGGGCGCCTGGTCGAGGCTAATTTCCGTTGCGCTTTGGTGATAGAACGTTTCCGGCAGATCCGCCACCAGACGTTTCCATGCTTCGGCGCGACGGGCTGCTGGCGTCATGACTGAGTCAACGCCCTGCAAACGTACGTTACGCAGGATAAACGGCATGACCGTGGTGGGGAGTGCAAAACCGCCAGCCAGGCCGCAGGCTGCGACGCAACTGCCGTAGTTCATCTGTGCCAGTACTTTAGCCAGCACTTTATCACCCACGGTGTCTACCGCTCCGGCCCAGAGCTGTTTCTCCAGCGGACGGGTTTCGGCAAATTCGTCACGGCCCAGAATACGGCTCGCGCCCAGCGCGCGCAGGTAATCATGAGTGCTTTCGCGTCCGGAAACGGCGGCCACCTGATAACCCAGCTTATGCAGCAGAGCTATCGCGGTGCTGCCTACGCCGCCGCTGGCGCCGGTCACCACGATTTCGCCATCTTCCGGGCGCACGCCCGCGTCTTCCAGCGCCATCACGCACAGCATCGCGGTAAAGCCCGCGGTGCCGATAATCATGGCCTTACGTCCGTCCAGGCCTGCCGGCAGCGTTACCAGCCAGTCACCGTTGACGCGCGCGCGCTCGGACAGCCCGCCCCAATGGTTTTCGCCAACGCCCCAACCGGTCAGCAGCACCTGCTGGCCCGGTGTGAAGCGTGCGTCGTCACTGTGATGAACCGTACCGGCAAAGTCGATACCCGGCACCATCGGGAAGTTACGGATAATTTTCCCTTTGCCGGTGATGGCGAGCGCATCTTTATAATTCAAACTGGACCACTGGATGTCGACGGTGACGTTGCCCTGCGGCAGCAGACTGTCGTCAACGGCCTTCACTGCGGCGAGGGTTTTGCCATCCTGCTGTTCTAAGATGAGTGCCTGCATAACCTTTCCTTACATGGTCTGATAGTGAAAAAATTTACCGGGGACTATACTCGCTTATCATCATTTGATATCGATTTGGCGCAATAAATTGCCAGATCCGCCAGGTTTGGTAGTATGCCAGCCTGGTTTGATATGTTAGTGCTTACTTCTTGTAAGACACGGACGCTGGCACCCGGCCTCTGTCGGGGATGATTAACCCACGGAGTTAACTCAGGGATGCGATTAACGACGAAGTTCTCAGCCTTTTTTACGCTCTTAACCGGGCTTACCATCTTTGTGACGTTAATTGGCTCCTCACTGAGTTTCTATAACGGCATACAGTATAAGATAGCCACGCGCGTGCAGGCCGTCGCGACCGTGCTGGATAATCGACTGGTCAACAGCTCGTTTGAGACGCTCGACAACCAGCTCGATGAAATCATGGTGCCGCTCGACATCGTGCGTATCGACTTTACCCTGAACGACAAATCACTGTTCCACCATACCCGCAGCAGTAGTTATCTGCCGATGGGCAGCCACTATCAGTATCGCGAAATCACGGTGGCGTCGCTCAAACATCCCGGCATGAAGATTCATCTGGTGTATCTGGACCCGATGGCCAACTATTTCCGCTCGCTGATGACCACCGCGCCGTTGACTATCACGATTGCCTTTATGGTGCTGGTGGTCTTTATTGCCGTGCGCTGGCTGCGACGCCAGCTGGCGGGTGAAGAGCTGCTGGAGATGCGCGCCACGCGGATCCTTAACGGCGAGCGCGGCGCGAAGGCGAAGGGAAATATTCACGAATGGCCAGCACGTACCAGCTCGGCGCTGGATACGCTGCTGTCGGAGATTCAGTTTGCCGGCGAGCAGCGCAGTCGTCTGGATACGCTGATTCGCTCTTATGCCGCGCAGGATTCAAAAACCGGCCTGAGCAACCGTCTGTTTTTCGATAGCCAGTTGGCGACGCTGCTCGACGACCAGGAAAACGTGGGGGCGCACGGCATCGTCATGATGATCCGCCTGCCGGATTTCGACTTTTTGCGCGACAACTGGGGCCGCGCGGCGGCGGAAGAACACGTCTTTACCCTGATTAACCTGCTCTCCACCTTTATTATGCGCTACCCCGGCGCGTTACTGGCGCGCTACCGCCGCAGCGACTTTACCGTTCTGTTGCCGCACCGCACGCTAAAAGAGGCCGACAGTATTGCCGGGCAGCTCTTAAAAGCCATCGACGGTCTGCCGCTGGCAAAAATTCTCGATCGCGATGACATGATGCATATCGGCATTTGCGCCTGGCGCAGCGGGCAAACCACCGAGCAGGTGATGGAACACGCCGAAGCGGCGGTACGTAATGCCGTATTGCAGGGCAGCAACAGCTGGGCCATTTATGATGATTCACTACCGGAGAAAGGGCGCGGCAACGTGCGCTGGCGTACCCTGATTGAGCAAATGCTCAGTCGCGGCGGCCCGCGTTTGTATCAAAAGCCGGCCGTGAGTCTTGACGGCACCGTGCATCATCGAGAGCTGATGTGCCGGATCTTCGACGGTAAAGAAGAGGTCATTGCCGCCGAGTATCTGCCGATGGTGCTGGAGTTCGGACTGGGCGAAGAGTACGACCGTTTACAGATTACCCGTCTGCTTCCTTTCCTCAGCTTCTGGCCGCAAGAAAACCTGGCGATTCAGGTTACCGTAGAGTCATTGATCCGCCCGCGTTTTCAACGCTGGTTACGTGATGTATTAATGCAGTGCGAAAAATCGCATCGTCGACGGATTATTTTTGAACTTGCAGAGGTAGATGTCTGTCAACATATGACGCGTCTCCAGCCCGTCGTTCGTTTAATTCATGCGTTAGGCGTTCGGGTCGCGGTGACGCAGGCAGGTTTAGCCCTTGTCAGCACCAGTTGGATTAAGCAGCTTGAGATTGAACTGATTAAGATCGATCCGGTGCTGGTACGTGATATAGAAAAGCGCAGCCAGAACCAGCTGCTGGTACAAAGTCTGGTAGAGGCCTGTAAAGGAACATCAATACAGGTATTTGCCGCCGGTGTACGCAGCCGCGGTGAATGGCAGGTGCTGACAGAATGCGGAGTTTTCGGCGGCCAGGGAGATTTTTTTGCCTCTTCCCAGCCACTTGACGCAAATGTGAAAAAATATTCGCAAAGATATTCGGTTTGACCTGCTGTTTAACGTGTTTATCACGTAGAATAACGCGCGCGGTTTTTTCCGGGAGTGTGCATGTCTGCTCGCCAGGGAAAACGACGCATCACGCATGTGACGACCTTTGACAGGTACAAATCCAGGATGGAGCGGCAGTGAGTCTCCCTGCACTGAAGGAGTCAGGTTGGATTTGTAACAAAGGTAACGAACTGCACTAATTTTCACCGTTGCAGATGATTTTTGCGCCTTGTCGCTGCTGCGTGTGGTTGGTAAAGTAAGCGGATTTTGTTTTCCGCCCCAGCTTTCAGGATTATCCCTTAGTATGTTGAAAAAATTTCGTGGCATGTTTTCCAATGACCTGTCCATTGACCTGGGTACCGCGAATACCCTGATTTACGTAAAAGGACAAGGCATCGTATTGAATGAGCCTTCCGTGGTCGCCATTCGTCAGGATCGTGCCGGTTCACCGAAAAGCGTGGCCGCCGTAGGTCATGACGCTAAACAGATGCTGGGCCGTACGCCAGGTAACATCGCGGCTATTCGTCCGATGAAAGACGGCGTTATCGCTGACTTCTTCGTGACCGAAAAAATGCTCCAGCACTTCATCAAACAGGTTCACAGCAACAGCTTTATGCGCCCAAGCCCGCGCGTACTGGTCTGTGTACCGGTTGGCGCCACTCAGGTTGAACGTCGTGCGATCCGTGAATCCGCTCAGGGCGCTGGCGCCCGTGAAGTGTTCCTGATTGAAGAACCGATGGCTGCTGCTATTGGTGCTGGTCTGCCGGTTTCTGAAGCCACTGGCTCCATGGTTGTCGATATCGGTGGCGGTACCACGGAAGTGGCCGTTATCTCCCTGAACGGCGTGGTTTACTCCTCTTCCGTACGTATCGGTGGCGACCGCTTCGACGAAGCGATCATCAACTATGTTCGCCGTAACTACGGCTCTCTGATCGGTGAAGCCACCGCAGAACGTATCAAGCACGAAATCGGCTCCGCTTACCCGGGTGACGAAGTGCGTGAAATCGAAGTGCGTGGCCGTAACCTGGCAGAAGGCGTTCCGCGTGGCTTCACGCTGAATTCCAACGAAATTCTCGAAGCGCTGCAGGAGCCGCTAACCGGCATCGTGAGCGCAGTGATGGTTGCACTGGAACAGTGCCCGCCAGAACTGGCTTCCGACATCTCCGAGCGCGGTATGGTTCTGACCGGTGGTGGCGCGCTGCTGCGCAACCTCGACCGCCTGTTAATGGAAGAAACCGGTATTCCAGTTGTCGTTGCTGAAGATCCGCTGACCTGCGTAGCGCGTGGCGGCGGCAAGGCGCTGGAAATGATCGACATGCACGGCGGCGACTTGTTTAGCGAAGAGTAGTCAGCATGAGGTTCAGGGTAGCCAGAAGGCTACCCTCAATTTCACTGACACGAGAATACGCATAGCCTATGAAGCCCATTTTTAGCCGTGGCCCGTCGCTGCAGATTCGCCTTATTCTGGCGGTGCTGGTGGCGCTGGGTGTCATTATCGCCGACAGCCGCCTGGGTATGTTCAGTCAAATCCGAACATACATGGATACTGCCGTCAGTCCTTTCTACTTTGTTTCTAATGGTCCTCGTGAACTGCTCGATAGCGTCTCGCAAACGCTGGCTTCACGCGATCAGCTCGAACTCGAAAACCGTGCACTGCGTCAGGAACTGCTGCTGAAAAACAGCGACCTGCTGATGCTGGGTCAGTACAAGCAAGAAAATGCCCGTTTACGTGAGCTGTTAGGTTCACCGCTACGCCAGGACGAACAGAAAATGGTGACGCAGGTGATCTCAACGGTAAACGATCCCTACAGCGACCAGGTGGTTATCGACAAAGGCAGCGTGAACGGCGTTTACGAAGGCCAGCCGGTGATCAGCGATAAAGGCGTTGTGGGTCAGGTTGTGGCCGTCGCCAAACTCACCAGCCGTGTGCTGCTGATTTGCGATGCTACCCATGCGCTGCCCATTCAGGTGCTGCGTAACGATATCCGTGTGATTGCCGCCGGTAACGGTTGTACCGACGATCTCCAACTGGAACATCTGCCTGCCAACACCGATATTCGTGTGGGCGACGTGCTGGTGACATCGGGCCTGGGCGGGCGTTTCCCGGAAGGCTACCCGGTTGGCGTTGTTTCGTCGGTTAAGCTGGATACGCAGCGTGCGTACACGGTGATTCAGGCGCGTCCAACCGCAGGCCTGCAGCGTCTGCGTTATCTGCTGCTGCTGTGGGGTGCCGATCGTAACGGCACTAACCCGATGACCCCGGAAGAGGTGCATCGCGTGGCGAATGAACGCCTGATGCAGATGATGCCTCAGGTGCTGCCGTCGCCAGAAACCATGGGGCCGCAGCTTCCCGCTCCGGCAACGGGGTTAACCACGCCGCCTGCGGGTACGCCGCCACCGCAACCCTCCGCAGGGGGGCAATAGTGGCAAGTTACCGTAGCCAGGGACGCTGGGTAATCTGGCTCTCGTTTCTTATCGCACTGTTGCTACAAGTTATGCCCTGGCCGGACGACCTCACGGTTTTCCGGCCAAACTGGGTGCTGCTCATTCTGTTGTACTGGTCACTGGCGCTGCCGCATCGGGTGAATGTTGGCACGGGGTTCGTGATGGGTGCCATACTGGATCTGATCAGTGGCTCAACGCTTGGCGTGCGCGCGCTGTCGTTGAGCATTGTGGCGTATCTGGTGGCGCTGAAATATCAGCTGTTCCGTAACCTCGCGCTCTGGCAGCAGGCGCTGGTGGTTATGTTGCTCTCGCTTGCCACGGATATTATTGTTTTCTGGGCAGAGTTTTTAGTGATCAACGTCTCTTTCCGCCCTGAAGTGTTCTGGAGTAGTGTAGTAAACGGCGTGCTCTGGCCGTGGATATTTCTTTTGATGCGTAAAGTTCGTCAGCAATTTGCCGTTCAATAAGGTCGTTATGGTATCTCTCTATCTTGCTTCAGGTTCTCCACGTCGTCAGGAACTGCTCACTCAGTTAGGGGTGACCTTTGAGAAAGTGGTTCCGGGTATTGAAGAAGTGCGCCGTCCTCATGAGGATGCACAGCACTACGTGGCGCGACTGGCGCGCGAGAAAGCGCAGGCGGGTGTCGCCTTAGCGAGCGAAGATCTCCCGGTTCTGGGAGCAGATACCATTGTTATCCTCAACGGTGAAGTGCTGGAGAAACCGCGCGATGAAGCACATGCGGCAGCGATGCTGCGTAAGCTTTCGGGGAATACCCATCAGGTGATGACTGCTGTTGCGCTGGCCGATAGCCAGCAAACGCTCGACTGTCTGGTGGTCACTGAGGTGACCTTCCGGACGCTCTCTGATGACGATATCGCAGCGTATGTTGCGAGCGGAGAACCTTTAGATAAAGCAGGTGCATACGGTATTCAAGGGCTGGGTGGCTGTTTCGTCAGGAAGATAAATGGCAGCTATCACGCCGTAGTCGGCTTACCGCTGGTGGAAACGTATGAGTTGCTGAGTAACTTTAACTCGCTACGTGAAAAAAGGGATACACATGACGGCTGAACTATTAGTGAACGTGACGCCATCGGAGACGCGGGTGGCGTACATCGATGGCGGCATTTTGCAGGAAATTCATATTGAGCGTGAAGCGCGACGCGGAATAGTAGGCAATATCTACAAAGGTCGTGTTAGTCGTGTCTTACCGGGTATGCAGGCGGCTTTTGTAGATATTGGTCTCGATAAGGCGGCGTTCCTTCACGCCTCCGATATCATGCCGCATACCGAATGCGTGGCGGGTGAAGAGCAAAAGCAGTTCACGGTCCGCGATATTTCTGAACTGGTGCGTCAGGGACAGGATCTGATGGTGCAGGTGGTGAAAGATCCGCTGGGAACCAAAGGCGCGCGTCTGACCACCGACATCACCTTACCTTCTCGCTACCTGGTCTTTATGCCTGGCGCTTCTCACGTCGGCGTGTCACAGCGTATTGAAAGTGAAGCCGAACGCGACCGCTTAAAGAAAGTGGTGGCCGATTACTGCGATGAACAGGGCGGATTTATCATTCGTACCGCCGCGGAAGGGGTGTGCGAGGAGGATTTAGCCTCCGATGCCGCCTACCTTAAGCGCGTGTGGACGAAAGTGATGGAGCGTAAAAAACGTCCACAGACCCGCTACCAGATGTATGGCGAGCTTGCGCTGGCACAGCGTGTGCTCCGTGACTTTGCTGACGCTCAGCTGGATAAAATTCGCGTTGATTCCCGTTTGACCTACGAAGCGTTAATGGAATTCACGGCTGAATATATGCCTGAAATGACCAGTAAGCTTGAGCACTACAGCGGTCGCCAGCCTATCTTCGATCTCTTCGATGTTGAAAATGAAATCCAGCGTGCGCTGGAGCGTAAAGTGGAACTTAAGTCAGGCGGCTATCTGGTTATCGACCAGACCGAAGCGATGACCACCGTGGACATCAATACCGGGGCCTTTGTCGGCCACCGTAATCTCGATGACACTATTTTCAACACCAATATTGAAGCCACTCAGGCGATTGCGCGTCAGCTGCGTCTGCGTAATCTTGGCGGCATTATCATCATCGACTTTATCGATATGAATAATGAAGATCACCGTCGCCGGGTGCTGCACTCGTTGGAACAGGCGCTGAGTAAAGACAGGGTCAAAACCAGCGTGAACGGGTTCTCGCCGCTGGGGCTGGTGGAAATGACTCGTAAGCGCACTCGTGAAAGCGTCGAGCACGTGCTGTGCACCGAATGCCCAACCTGCCATGGTCGCGGCACGGTGAAAACCGTTGAAACGGTATGCTATGAAATCATGCGTGAAATTGTGCGCGTTCATCACGCCTACGACTCCGATCGCTTCCTGGTCTATGCTTCTCCTTCGGTGGCGGAAACGCTGAAGGGTGAAGAATCCCACGCGCTGGCGGAAGTGGAGATCTTTGTGGGTAAGCAGGTCAAAGTTCAAATCGAACCGCTCTATAACCCGGAGCAGTTTGATGTGGTCATGATGTAATAACGCAGCCTGCTGCGACCCAAGGAGAGATGCGTGAGGCGATTGCCGGGGATTTTACTGCTCACCGTTGCCACACTGGTTGTCGTTGTCGCGCTGCTGGTGAGCGGCCTGCGTCTGGCACTGCCGCATCTGGATAAATGGCGTCCGGCGCTGCTGGGTAAAATTGAAACGGCGACCGGGCTGCCGGTCTCCGCCTCACAAATCCAGGCCAGCTGGCAGAACTTTGGCCCGACCCTCGATGTTCGTGATATCAAAGCCGGGTTGAATGACGGCGGCGAACTCTCCATCAAACGCGCCTCGATGGCGCTGGACGTCTGGCAAAGCCTGTTGCACATGCGTTGGCAGTTCCGCGAGCTGACATTCTGGCAGCTGCAAATTCACACCAATACGCCGTTGCAGAAAAACGACAGCGACGATGGCCTGAAGGGCGATCGCATCGGCGATCTCTTCCTACGCCAGTTCGACCACTTCACCTTACGCGACAGTCACCTCAGTTTCCTGACCCTCTCCGGCCAGCGTGCCGAACTGGCGGTGCCGCAGCTCACATGGGTGAATGACAAAAACCGTCACCGTGCCGAAGGTGAGCTGAGCCTTTCCAGCCTCACCGGACAGCACGGGGTGATGAAAGTGCGCATGGACTTGCGCGATGAAAACGGCCTGCTCAATAAAGGGCGGCTCTGGTTGCAGGCTGATGATATCGATGTGAAGCCGTGGCTTGGGCGGTGGATGCAGGACAACATCGCGCTGACCAGCGCGCGCTTTAGTCTTGAAGGCTGGGTGTCGCTGGATAAAGGTGAAGTGGCCAACGGCGACGTGTGGCTGAAAAAGGGCGGCGCCAGCTGGCAGGGCGACCAGCAAACGCATCAGCTCTCGGTGGACAACCTCACCGCGCATCTTTCTCGGGAAAAAGAGGGCTGGGAATTCCGCATTCCCGATACCCGCATCACCATTGATGATACGCCATGGCCGCGCGGCGCGCTGGCGCTGGCATGGATCCCGGCTCAGGAAGTCGGCGGGCCAGACGCTAAGCGCAGCGATGAACTGCGTATACGTGCCAGCCATCTGTCGCTCGCCGGGTTAAACGGCCTGCTGCCAATCGCCGAGAAGCTCTCGCCGGAAGTGGCTGATATCTGGCGTACGGCTCAGCCGAGCGGCATGGTTGATGCCCTGGCGATGGATATTCCTCTCCAGGAAACCAGCAAAACGCGCTTTAACGCGAGCTGGGACAATCTGGCCTGGAAGCAGTGGAAGCTGCTGCCGGGGGCTGAACATGTTTCCGGCAGCATATCGGGCAGCGTCGAGAACGGCGCGCTGCACGTCGCCATGCAAAAAGCGCTGATGCCTTACGAGCATGTTTTCCGCGCGCCGCTGGAGATTGCCAACGGCACGGCTACGCTGAACTGGGTGAACAACGACAAAGGTTTGATGCTGGACGGGCGCAATATCGACGTGCAGGCGACCGGCGTTCGTGCCGCCGGCGGCTTCCGCTATCTTCAGCCAAAAGACGATCAGCCCTGGCTGGGCATTCTCGCCGGGATCAGTACCGATGATGGCGGCCAGGCGTGGCGCTACTTCCCGGAAAACCTGATGGGTAAGAAGCTGGTTGATTACCTGAGCGGCGCAATCAAAGCCGGCAAGGCGGAAAACGCCACGCTGGTGTATGGCGGGAACCCGCACCTGTTCCCTTATAAGCACAACGAAGGCCAGTTCCAGGTCTACGTTCCACTGCACGATGCGACCTTTGCCTTCCAGCCAGACTGGCCAGCGCTGACCAATCTTGATATTGAGCTGAACTTTATTAACGAAGGCCTGTGGATGAAGGCGGACAAAGCGACGCTCGGCGGCGTGACCGCCAGCAATCTTGAGGCGGCCATTCCGGATTACGAAAAAGAGAAGCTGCTGATTGACGCCGATATCAACGGCCCGGGCAAGGCGGTTGGTCCGTATTTCCAGGAAACGCCTCTGCACGACTCGCTGGCGGCGGCCCTTGAAGAGTTGCAGATTGACGGTGATGTGAGTGCACGCTTACATCTCGATATCCCGCTCGACGGCGAACAGGTCACCGCGAAAGGCAACGTAGCACTGAATAACAACAGCCTGTTTATCAAACCGTTGGATAGCACGCTGCATAACCTGAAAGGCAAATTCAGCTTTGAAAACGGCAACCTGACCAGTGAACCGCTGACGGCAACCTGGTTTAATCAGCCGCTGAACATCGATTTCACCACCACCGAAGGGGCGAAAGCGTATAAGGTTGGCGTGAATATGCAGGCCGACTGGCAGCCCGTTAAAATGGGCGTGCTGCCGAAACAACTCAACGATGCGTTGAAAGGCAGCGTGCCGTGGAAAGGCAATGTCGCGATTGAGCTGCCGTATCACGGTAGCGCCACCTATAAAGTCGGTATCACAGGCGATCTGCAGAATGTGAGTAGTAACTTACCTTCGCCAGCCAACAAAACGGCGGGTCAGGCGCTGCCGCTTAAAATTGACGTCGACGGCAATCTGCGCAGTTTCGACCTGACTGGCAACGTCGGTCAGAGTAACCACATTAACAGCCGCTGGCTGCTGGGTAATAAGCTGGCGCTCCAGAGCGCCATCTGGACCTCGGACAGCCGCACGATACCGCCGCTGCCGCAGGCGCCGGGAGTTGAACTGAATTTACCGCCGATGGATGGCGCGCAGTGGCTGGCCCTGTTCCAGCACGGCGCGGCGGATAGCGTGAGCTCCGCTGCCTCGTTCCCGGAAAGCGTCACGCTGCGCACGCCGTCGCTGGCCTTTGCTGGCCAGCAGTGGAACAACCTGAGTCTGGTCTCAAAACCGACGGCTGACGGAACGCGCGTGGAAGCGCAGGGCCGCGAAATTAACGCCAGCCTGACGATGAAGAACAACTCGCCGTGGCAGGCCGCGGTGCGCTATCTCTACTACAACCCGTCGTCGAACCCGCTGGCGCAGACAGCCAGCAGCGGAAGCGTGAACGCCACCGCCAGCAGCAGCGCTATCGACTTCCATGGTTGGCCCGATCTCCAGCTGCGCTGCGCTGAGTGCTGGCTATGGGGGCAGAAATACGGGCGAATCGACGGTGATTTCAGCGTCAAAGGCGATACGCTCTCGCTGGCAAATGGCCTGGTGGATACTGGTTTTGGTCGCTTGACCGCCGAGGGCGTGTGGGTGAATGCGGCCTCTGGCCAGCGAACCTCGCTGAAGGGCAAAATTCACGGTAACAACGTTGATGATGCGGTGGCCTTCTTCGGCGTTTCCACGCCAATTCGCGACGCGTCCGTTGATGTAGACTACGATTTACATTGGCGTGATAAACCATGGCAGCCGGATGTCGCTTCGCTGAACGGTATTCTCAAATCGCGCGTCAGCAAAGGGCAGTTTACCGATATTTCTACCGGCCACGCCGGGCAGTTGCTGCGCCTGCTGAGCGTCGATGCGTTGTTGCGTAAGCTGCGCTTTGACTTTAGTGACACCTTCAGTGACGGGTTCTACTTTGACTCCATCCGCAGCACCGCGTGGATTAAGGACGGGGTGCTGAATACTGATGATACGCTGGTGGATGGCCTGGAGGCGGATATCGCCATGAAAGGCTCGGTTGACCTGGTGCGCCGCGAGTTGAATATGGAAGCGATTGTCGCGCCGGAAATCTCGGCGACGGTCGGCGTGGCGACGGCTTTCGCGGTGAACCCGATTATCGGCGCGGCGGTGTTTGCCGCGACCAAGGTACTGGGGCCATTGTGGAACAAGGTCTCGATCCTGCGTTATCGCATCACCGGCCCGATCGACAAGCCACAAATTAACGAAGTGCTGCGCCAGGCGCGTAGCAATAAATAGCCGTGATTTGACGCAAGCCCTGAATTGCCTCAATCTCATACGACAAACACCCGGAATACAGGCCCGCTATGCTTAAGGCACGCGGGCATTAGTGAGTAACGAAATAATGAGTCTAAACCTGGTAAGTGAACAATTGCTGGCGGCGAATGGCCTGAATCATCAGGACCTGTTTGCCATTCTTGGTCAACTCACGGAGCGCCGTCTGGACTATGGCGATCTCTATTTTCAGTCCAGCTATCACGAATCCTGGGTTTTAGAAGACCGTATCATTAAAGACGGTTCTTACAACATCGACCAGGGCGTCGGCGTGCGTGCGGTCAGCGGTGAGAAAACTGGCTTTGCCTACGCCGACCAGATTAGCCTGCTGGCGCTGGAGCAGAGCGCGCAGGCGGCACGTACCATCGTGCGCGATGCGGGTGACGGTAAAGTACAAACCCTGGGAGCGGTTGAACACCCGGCGCTGTACACCTCGCTGGATCCGCTACAAAGCATGACGCGCGAAGAGAAACTGGATATTCTGCGCCGCGTCGACAGCGTCGCGCGTGCCGCAGACTCGCGGGTGCAGGAAGTTACCGCCAGCCTGACCGGCGTGTATGAGCTGATTCTGGTGGCGGCAACCGACGGTACGCTGGCGGCGGATGTGCGTCCGCTGGTGCGTCTGTCGGTCAGCGTGCAGGTGGAACAAGACGGTAAACGCGAACGCGGCGCCAGCGGCGGCGGCGGTCGTTTTGGCTATGACTATTTCCTGGCTGACCTCGACGGTGAAGTCCGCGCCGACGCGTGGGCGAAAGAAGCCGTGCGCATGGCGCTGGTCAATCTGTCGGCAGTCGCTGCGCCGGCGGGTACGCTGCCGGTGGTGCTTGGCGCGGGCTGGCCGGGCGTGCTGCTGCACGAAGCGGTGGGCCATGGTCTGGAAGGCGACTTCAACCGTCGCGGCACTTCGGTCTTTAGCGGGCAGATGGGCCAACTGGTGGCGTCTGAGCTGTGTACGATTGTGGATGACGGTACGATCGGCGATCGTCGCGGTTCCGTGGCGATTGACGATGAAGGCGTGCCGGGTCAGTACAACGTCCTGATAGAGAACGGCATTCTGAAAGGTTACATGCAGGACAAACTCAACGCGCGCCTGATGGGCGTGGCGCCAACCGGTAACGGGCGTCGTGAATCTTATGCGCATCTGCCGATGCCGCGTATGACCAACACCTACATGCTGGCGGGCAAATCCACGCCGCAGGAAATTATTGAATCCGTGGAGTACGGCCTGTATGCGCCTAACTTCGGCGGTGGCCAGGTGGATATCACCTCCGGGAAATTCGTCTTCTCAACGTCGGAAGCCTACCTGATTGAAAACGGTAAGGTGACTAAGCCGGTGAAAGGGGCCACGCTGATTGGTTCCGGTATCGAAACCATGCAGCAGGTGTCGATGGTCGGTAACGATCTGAAGCTGGATAACGGCGTAGGCGTTTGTGGTAAAGAAGGTCAGAGCCTGCCGGTTGGCGTTGGCCAGCCGACGCTGAAGGTGGATAACCTGACCGTTGGCGGCACCGCCTGACCTGAAAAGTGATATGCGTGAATGGCGCGACTCCCGGAGTCGCGCCATTTTTTTTAGCGAATATGATCCAGCGGAATCTCGGGGTCCGGCTCATGAGTAATACGGTTACGTAAATCACGACGAATGATTTCAATAGACCAGAACCAGATCAGGTGCCCGACGATTTCGGAGACGTGCTCGTACCAGGGAAGTTCAAAAAGCGGCGGTGTTAATCCCATCAATGGGAATGAGATCATATGGACGAAAAGTTGGGCTAAGGCCCCTGCAAGCAGACCCTGCCAGAGTTTAATTTTCGGGAAGACTTCCGCGACTACGCAATAGCCAACAGCGAAGACGATAGAGAAAATAATATGTGTGACGCCAACCCAGTTAAATATATGACCGGCAAATGTATATACCACCGCGTTAGGGTCGGCAACACCTAACCAATCGCGTAGAAATACATAGGGTGGGTTCAGAAAATTACGCGAACAGTCAATTTGACCGGCCGCTCTGATCAATTGTTCCGGCCCGCATGCGCTGCTAAATAAATCAGTAGGGCTACGTGGAGGCAGCGGAACTTCTGCACCCCATTTGACGAAGGCCGAGACAATCCCAGCGATTAAACCAATGAACGCGGCGAGTCCATAGCGCCGGCGTGAAGGCGGCGTCATTTCAAATAGATTCATAGATGGCCCTTGTCTAAAGTAATCCTGAATATTGCATGCTTATTATTTATATCTGCAACTAATATAATAGTCTCAATTTCAGATATAAATAATAAGATAGGTGACGCTCGGCGGTAGTGTCAATTCGCTAATCTTGATAGTCCAAAGGTGGATATTTTAGATTAGCGATAACGATGTGGTGAAGATATTCAGATAAAGTATATCTATAGTCTTTTTTAAGGTTTAAAGACATATCCCTGCACTACTCTTTCCTTCTTCCGCGCATTCCCTGAAATAATTCCGCCACTTCAACAAAATACTCGGTCAGGTAGTTGATGCAGACTTGCACTTTTAGCGGCAGTTTGTCTTTCTCGGTATACAGGGCATACACCGGACGGGGATCGGACTGATAGCGTGGGAAGAGAATTTCCACGTCCCCGCGGTTGATCTCCTCGATCACCCACATCAGGGGCACGTAGGCCAGCCCGGCGCCTGCCGAAAGCCAGCGGGTGAGCGTCATGGGATCGTTGGTAACAAAACGTCCTTCGGGAATGAGGCGCGTGGAAATGCCTTCCGGGGCGATCAACTCGAATTCGTTATCCGGGCGTACACTGTACTCCAGCCACGAGTGATTGGCGAGGTCGGCGGGTTTCTCCGGCACTCCCGCCTGTTGCAGGTAGCTTTTCGCGGCGCATACCACCATCGGCATCGCGCCTAACCGACGTGAAAAGAGGCTGGAATCTTGTAAGGATCCGACGCGAATGACCACGTCCAGCCCGTCGGCAATCAGGTCTGGCGCGGGAATGCCGGTGACCAGATTGACCGTTAACTCGGGATACTTTTTCAACATATCGGCGGTGATCCGTGCGAGAACATTTTGTGCCATAGTTGAAGAGCAGCCGATACGCAGCGTTCCAATCGGCGTGTTATTAAACGCGTAAAGCTGTTCGTGAACATCCTGGACTTCGTGCAGCATGCGGCGGCAGCCCTGGTAGTAAATTTTACCGGCTTCGGTTAAACCAATGCTCCGCGTACTGCGATTAAGCAGTTTGACCTGGAGCTCATCTTCCAGTTTAGAGACAGTCTGGCTGATGGAAGAGACGCTCATTTGTAGCTGTCGTGCCGCGGCGGTAAAGGAGCCATGCTCGACAACCTTGGCAAACACCGACATCCGTTTTAATCGTTCCATTGTTCACTCTGGCTTAAAAGTGATTTGCATCACACTATGTAGATAAGGCTATAACAGTTACGTTAATATACTGTTAGTTGCATAACTAAAGTTTCAATCTCACCTGCACGCTAGTCTAGTAAGGTCAACATGAGCCTGTTTCCTGTCATCGTGATTTTCGGTCTCTCTTTTCCACCGATCTTCTTTGAGCTGCTGTTGTCGCTCGCCATTTTTTGGGTGGTGCATCGAGTGCTGGTGCCAACCGGGATCTACGATTTTGTCTGGCATCCCGCGTTGTTCAACACGGCACTGTATTGCTGCCTGTTTTATCTGATATCACGTTTGTTCGTTTGAGGTAGATGTGAAAACACTAACAAGAAATATCTCCCGTACCGCGATTACGGTGATACTGGTTATCCTGGCGTTCATCGCTATTTTCCGCGCCTGGGTCTATTACACCGAATCCCCCTGGACTCGCGATGCGCGCTTTAGCGCGGACGTCGTGGCTATCGCTCCCGACGTGTCGGGCCTCATTACCGGTGTACAGGTCAAGGATAACCAACTGGTTACCAAAAATCAGGTTCTGTTTGTGATTGATCAGCCGCGCTACCAGAAGGCGCTGGCCGAAGCAGAAGCCGATGTCTCCTACTACCAGGCGCTGGCTGAAGAGAAAAGCCGTGAAGCCGGGCGTCGTAACAAGCTGGGCATCAATGCGATGTCGCGTGAAGAGATCGATCAGTCTAACAACGTGCTGCAAACCGTTTTGCATCAGTTAGCGAAGGCGCAGGCAACCCGCGATCTCGCGCGTCTTGATCTTGAGCGTACCGTAATTCGCGCGCCAGCAGACGGCTGGATAACCAACCTGAACGTCTATGCCGGTGAGTTTATTACCCGAGGTTCCACGGCGGTGGCGCTGGTTAAACAGCACTCCTTCTACGTGATGGCCTATCTGGAAGAGACCAAGCTGGAGCGCGTGCGCCCTGGCTACCGTGCGGAAATTACGCCGCTGGGCAGTAACCGTGTGTTAAAAGGAACCGTTGACAGCATGGCGGCGGGCGTCACTAACGCCAGCAGCAGCGTCGACAGTAAAGGGATGGCGACCGTTGATTCCAACCTGGAATGGGTACGCCTGGCCCAGCGCGTGCCGGTCCGTATTCATCTTGATGACGAACCGGGTAACCTGTGGCCAGCGGGCACGACCGCTACGGTGGTGATCACCGGTGAAAAAGATCGCGATGCCAGCCAGATGACGTTCTTCCAGAAACTGGCGCTGCGCCTGCGTGAATTCGGTTAATCGCCATGGGCATCTTCAGTATTGCCAACCAGCACATCCGCTTTGCCATCAAACTGGCCTGCGCGGTGGTGCTGGCGCTGTTTGTCGGCTTTCACTTTCAGCTTGAAACTCCGCGCTGGGCGGTGCTGACCGCCGCGCTGGTAGCCGCCGGTCCGGCCTTTGCTGCGGGGGGCGAACCTTACGCGGGGGCGATTCGTTACCGCGGGATGCTGCGTATTGTCGGCACCTTTATCGGCTGTATCGCCGCGCTGGTGATCATTATCACCATGATCCGCGCGCCGCTGCTGATGCTGCTGGTGTGCAGCATTTGGGCCGGTTTCTGCACCTGGATCTCGTCGCTGGTGCGCGTCGAGAACTCCTACGCCTGGGGGCTTTCCGGCTATACGGCGCTGATTATCGTTATTACCATTCAGGCCGAACCGCTGTTAACGCCGCAGTTCGCAGTAGAGCGCTGTAGCGAGATCGTGATCGGTATCGTCTGCGCGATCGTCGCCGATCTGCTGTTCTCTCCGCGTTCGATCAAAAAAGAGATCGATAACGAATTGGATTCGATGCTCATCGATCAATACCGCCTGATGCAGCTGTGCATTAAGCACGGTGACAGCGATGAGATGGATCGCGCCTGGCTTGCGCTGGTGCGCCGCGCTACCGCGTTGGAAGGTATGCGTAGCAACCTGAATATGGAGTCATCACGCTGGACGCGCGCTAACCGTCGCCTGAAAGCGCTAAATACTGTCTCACTGACGATGATCACCCAGGCCGTTGAAACGTTTATCATGCAGAATTCGCGCCCGGAGCTGGTGACAGACGCTTACCGCGAGCTGTTTGAGGAGCCGGTCGAGACGGTGCAGGATGTACATCGTCAGCTTAAGCGCATGCGTCGCGTACTGGCGTGGACCGGCGAACACGATACGCCGGTCACCATCTACAGTTGGGTCGGTGCGGCCACGCGCTATCTCCTGCTCAGACGTGGTGTGGTTGGCAACGCCAAAATCAGCGCCCGCGAAGAAGAAATTCTGCAAAGCGAAGTGGTGGTGAGGCCGGAATCCGCCGAACGTCATCATGCGATGGTCAACTTCTGGCGTACCACGGTTTCCTGCGCGCTGGGTATTTTATTCTGGCTATGGACCGGCTGGACCTCAGGTAGCGGGGCGATGGTGATGATCGCCGTGGTGACCTCGCTGGCGATGCGTCTTCCCAATCCGCGCATGGTTGCGATCGACTTCCTTTACGGGACGATTGCCGCTTTGCCGATCGGCGCGCTCTATTTCCTGGTGATCATGCCCGCCACCCAGCAAAGTATGTTCCTGCTGTGCCTGAGCCTGGCGGTGATGTGCTTCTTTATCGGCATTGAGGTGCAGAAACGGCGGCTGGGCTCGCTTGGCGCGCTGGCCAGTACCATCAACATTTTGGTGCTGGATAACCCGATGACTTTCCACTTCAGCCAGTTTCTCGACAGTGCGCTGGGGCAGATTGTCGGTTGCTTTATGGCGCTGATCGTCATTCTGCTTATTCGCGATAACTCGCGCTTGCGCACTGGCCGTGTGTTGCTGAACCAGTTTGTGTTTGCCGCCGTTTCGGCGATGACCACCAATATGGCGCGGCGCAAAGAGAACCATCTGCCGGCGTTGTATCAGCAGCTCTTTTTACTGCTGAACAAGTTTCCCGGCGATGTCGCCAAGTTCCGCCTGGCACTGACGCTTATCATTGCGCACCAACGCCTGCGCGATGCGCCGATTCCAGTCAATGACGATCTGTCGGCTTTCCACCGCCAGTTGCGCCGCACCGCCGATAAGGTGATTTCGGCCAGCAGCGACGATAAACGCCATTACTACTTCTCGCGGTTGCTGGATGAATTGAGCGTTTACCAGAATAAGCTTCGCGTCTGGGAAGCGCCCGAGCAGGTGACGCAGCCGGTTGAACGGCTGGTGGCGATGCTGCATAAGTATCAGAGCGCTTTAACCATCAATTAGTCAACTTCCCGGGCCGAATAGACCCGGGAAATTTACCACCACGCGGCCTCGTGTGCCCCCAGCGGCATCGCTGGCTGCGAGAAGCGCATCGGTGTATGCGCCAACGACAGCGCGCTATTGAAGTAACGCAGTTCGCCAAACGGCCCCTGTTCCACTGCCATCGCGCTCGCGATGGCTTGAGCATCCGGTGGCGGTACGTGACGCCACTCAGCCAGGCTTCCCAGCTCCTGTAACCATGTTGCCGTTCGACACAGCGATACATCCACCTGCCATGCGCCGCCTTCGTGACGTTGACGCTCCAGCGCCATCAACACGCCGAGTGTCGCCAGGTAGCCGCTCAAATAGTCGTTGGGATAGGTTGGCCCCAGCTGCGGCTGGCCTCCTTCGCCCTGCGCCACCGCCATTCCCGTCACCGTTTGAGCCAGTTGTTCAAACCCTGGACGGTCTTTCCATGGCCCCCGATGTCCGTAGCAGTTGAGGTTCACGGTGATAATGTGCGGATTGTTGCGCGCCAGTTCCTCATTGCTGAGCCCATAGCGGGCGAGCGCGCCTGGGCGATAGCTCTGCACAAACACGTCGCCATCGCGCACCAGCTGCGCCGCTCGCCTTGCCCCATCGGCGCTGGACAGTTCGAGGTAGGCGTTGCGTTTACCGTGATTGGTATCGACGTCAAACGGCAGAATACGTGGGCGATAGGGAGATGAGATATGCAGCACGTCAGCGCCCATTTGCGCCAGCCCGCGGGTGGCAGTCGGCCCGGCAATCACATGCGTGAAGTCCAGCACCCGCAGCGACTGGAGAACTCGCTCATTGCCGTACTGGCGAGGTTTAGGGGGGCTGTCGGTCAGACGCGTGAAGCGGATTAGCGGCTCCTGGCTGACCGCCTGCCCCTGAGGATGCGCCAGCCATTCATCATGACTGCGGGCGATTGCCGCGCACAGCCCGGCGCGGGCTATCGTCTCTTCGAGCGCCTCGGCGTTCCAATTTGCGACCGCCTGCGCCACTCTGGCGCGGTTATTCGGCACATCAAGGATATCGAGAATGCCGTCACGCAGCCGCGGGTAGCCGCCGTGCAGGAAAATCCAGCGGTTGTCCTGGGTCAGATAGAAATCGGTAGTGGGATAGTCGGGATCGTTGTACTGCCAGTTATACCCGTTCTGTTGCTGAAAGGTCACCGCGTGGGTCGATGCGGCGGCACAGTGGGCGTTAACGTGAATGTCCTGCTGAGTACCTCTCAGCAGATCCAGCATAATCCCCTGCAGCGCCAGTATTGATGCGGCGGCGTCACCGATGGCAAACGGCGTGGGATAAATTGGCCCACAACCGCTTAACGTCACCTTATTCGTAGCGAAATGCGCCAAACCGAGTTCCTGGCGCAGCTTATTGAAAACAGGATATTCACTCATCACAGCACGCTTCCCCGTCATTAATGCGACTTTCGTTATTCTGGCAACTATTGCCGTAAAAGCGATAGCTATACTTAACTGGAAACACTTTTCAGGAGGGTGTAATGACCACGCAAGCGCTACAGGACAATGACCTTTTTCAAACAGGCTATCTGGTCAATGGCGAATGGCGCCATCTCGACGCCACCTTTGACGTGCTGAACCCAGCAACGGGCGAGGTGGTAGCAAAGGTAGCGAAGGCCGGAAAGCATGAGACCGAACAGGCGATTGCTGCCGCGGCAAAAGCGTTCCCACAGTGGCGGGCAAAAACGGCAAAAGCGCGCTCGGAGCTGCTTTATCGCTGGTATCAGCTGATGATTGAAAATAAAAGCTGGCTGGCGCGTCTGATGACCATTGAACAAGGCAAACCGCTGAAAGAGGCGGAAGGGGAAGTGGATTACGCGGCGAGCTTTATCCAGTGGTTTGCCGAACAGGGCAAGCGGGCAAATGGGGAGATCATTCCCCCGGCGAAACCCGGCTCGCGCATTCTGGCGACGCGTGAACCGATTGGCGTGGTGGCGGCGATTACGCCGTGGAACTTTCCGATGGCGATGCTGACCCGTAAGCTCGGTCCGGCGCTGGCCGCGGGCTGTACCGGGGTGATTAAACCTGCCAACAACACGCCGCTTTGCGCGTTCGCGCTGCTGGCGCTGGCGAAAAAAGCCGGGATCCCTGACGGGGTGCTGAACGCGGTGGCGGGGAACACGGCGGAAATCAGCGACGCCATAATGGCGAGCCACGACGTGCGTAAGATCTCCTTCACCGGCTCGACGGCGGTGGGGAAAACGTTGGTGCGTAACGCTGCGGAAACCATGAAGAAAGTCTCGATGGAGCTGGGGGGCAATGCGCCCTATATCGTCTTTGAGGATGCGGATATCGACGCGGCGGTACAGGGGGCGGTAGCCAATAAATTCCGCAACGCCGGGCAGGTGTGCGTCAGCGTGAACCGTTTCTATATTCACGATAGCGTCTATGACCGTTTCACCAGCCAGCTTGCCGCCGCCGTGAAAGCGCTGAAAGTCGGCAACGGTCTGGATGATGGCGTGGTCGTTGGCCCGCTGATTGAAGCGGCGGCAGTGAAAAAAGTGCGTGAGCACGTAGAAGACGCCGTCTCGAAGGGGGCGAAGGTGCTGGCTGGCGGTCAGCCTCATGAGCTGGGCGGCAACTTCTGGCAGCCGACGGTGCTGGGCGACTGTCAGGAACAGATGCTGCTGGCGCAGGAAGAGACGTTTGGCCCGCTGGCGGCGTGCTTCCGCTTCCGCGATGAGGATGATGTTATTCACCGGGCGAATGATACGCCCTACGGCCTGGCCGCCTATTTCTATACGCAAAACCTGTCTCGCGTGTTCCGTGTCTCGCAGGCGTTAGAAAGCGGGATGATCGGTATTAACGAGTGTGCAGTGTCAACTGAGCTGGGGCCATTCGGCGGCGTTAAGGAGTCCGGGCTGGGGCGTGAAGGCTCGGTGCTGGGGCTGGAAGAGTACCTTGAGGTAAAAACGCTGCACATTGGGGGACTTTAGTTTGCAGGATGGGAGAGGGCGTGAGATGAAAATCTATACTTTTGATTTTGACGAGATAGAGGATCAGGGCGATTTTTATCGGGAGTTCGCTCAACTCTTTGCCCTCGATCGTGAGTCGATTCGCGATTTGGACGCACTTTGGGATGCGGTCACCGGCCCACAAATGCCGTTACCGCTGGAGATTGAGTTTATCCATCTCGACGACAAGCAGCGTCGTCGCTATGGCGCGCTGATTCTGCTGTTTGATGAAGCGGAAGAAGAGCTGGAAGGGATGCTGCGGTTCAACGTGCAACGAGCATAAAAAAGCCCTCGCATAAGGGCGAGGGCAAGTCGTCGGACAAGACGACGAGGGTTTATTTGTACAGCTCAGCCGTAGCGTGCCAATGGTCGCCGGTACGGGCTTCAATAATGCGGTAGCTGCTGGCGCCTTGTTTTTCGGCTTTAGCGGCTAATGCGCTGCGCATATCCATCGGATCGCTACCGATCTGAGAAACAGAAACGGTGCCGACGGATTGCAGATTCTGTGCCTGCTCCGCGTTAACCTGTTGCACTGCGGCACTTGCGCCGAAGGACAGAACGGATGCCAGACCAAGGGATGCGATGATCATTGCGCTTTTCATAATGTTTTACTCCTCACCATATTCTTCATTCTTCAGCGGTGAGAGGATGTTGTTTCTGATTCCTGGGACCGCTGGGTATTAAACTTTTCTACACTGCCGACGTGCTGCCTGACGCGAACTTATTTGTACAGTTCAGCCGTTGCGTGCCAATGAGCGCCGGTACGCGCTTCAATGATGCGATAGGATGATGCACCTTGTTCTTCCGCTTTTTTGTTCAGCATTTCGTGCATATCCATCGGAGATGAACCGACGGAACCGATGGAAACGGTGCCGATTGACTGACGGCTTTGTGCTTGATCGCTGCTGATAGAGTCAGCGGCAAACGCACCGAAAGAGATAACGGAAAGGATGCTCAGAGCGGCAACAGTTGTTTTGATTTTCATGATACTCACCTCGTCGAATTTTTTTGGAAGGTCTTTGTTTTGTGACCCTCATCACGAAATTAAGTATACACTAATCACATAAAATATTAATACCCAGCTAATGGTTTCGCGTGTAATTAGATGTCAAAAATCGTCATTTTTAGAACAGATACGTATAAAAAAAGAGACATTTTGGTAAAGTTAAGTGTTAATAGTGAGCAAAATCAAATAGATATTAGAATTTGATTTTTTGTGCGCTTATGAACGGATATATTCACTGGATCTATGATTGTGGGCAGAAAATCGCACTTAATGTTAACGAGACGGGAGTGAAACGTAGGGGAATTTGCAGTTAAAGCAGCTCCTCTGGTGGACCAGAGGAGAAAGGAAGAGGGATTACAGCTCCTGCTCGAACAGAACCTGGATGGCCTCGTAGAGATCTTTAACGGTGAACCCGCGTGCCGGCGTGGTGAAAATCGTGTCGTCACCGGCAATACTGCCGAGAATGCCTTCCGCTTTGCCCAGAGAGTCAAGCAGGCGAGCGATCAGCTGTGCAGCGCCGGGGCTGGTATGGATAACCACGACCGCATCGTTGTAATCAATATCCAGCACCAGATTCTTCAGCGGGCTGGTGGTTGTCGGCACGCCCAGCTCGGCCGGCAGGCAGTAAACCATTTCCATTTTAGCGTTGCGGGTACGCACGGCGCCAAACTTGGTCAGCATACGAGAAACTTTGGACTGGTTAATATTATCGAAACCTTCTTCCTGCAAGGCCTGAACAATTTCGCCCTGAGAGCTAAATTTTTCTTCCTTCAGTAATGCTTTAAAGGCTTTAACTAATTCTTCTTGTTTAGTTGAACTTCGCATAAGTCACCCGAGTATGGTGGTGAAATTAACATTATTATGCATATAGGTGAATTTTTATGCAAAATAATTTGCTCCAGAGGCTAAGCCAAATAGAGAAAGGGCGGATTTTATCAAAAATTAGACCTAAGAAACATGCCTATATCACGGGATCCAAATAAGTTAAAAGTAAATGAAATGTTATTAAATTGCTGTTGTTTTACGCAACATGCTGAGTATATTGTAATCGATAGTTGATGAAAATTTGGTTTCGTAGAAAGGCCTTTTTCTGGGAGTAGTGCGGATGCTGTTGAATGGCCCGCATTCTGTAAGCAATTATATTGTAATTATTTACCTTGTGAATTAAGGTCGCCGCAATGGAGTAACAACTGGTATCTCCTGCGTTGGTTTATGCGGTCCACGACAGGTTGTTACCTGAAAGTCATTAACCATAATAAGGAGTTTAGGATGAAAGTCGCAGTCCTTGGTGCCGCCGGCGGTATTGGCCAGGCGCTTGCCCTACTACTAAAGACCCAACTGCCTTCAGGTTCAGAACTCTCTCTCTATGATATTGCCCCCGTCACGCCAGGTGTGGCGGTCGATCTCAGCCATATTCCGACGGATGTTAAAATCAAAGGCTTCTCCGGTGAAGACGCTACACCTGCGCTGGAAGGGGCTGATGTGGTCCTGATTTCTGCCGGTGTGGCGCGTAAGCCCGGTATGGATCGCTCCGATCTGTTTAACGTTAACGCCGGGATTGTCAAAAACCTGGTGCAACAAATCGCCAAAACTGCCCCGAAAGCCTGTATTGGTATTATCACCAACCCGGTGAATACCACAGTGGCCATTGCCGCTGAAGTGCTGAAAAAGGCGGGCGTATATGACAAGAACAAACTGTTCGGCGTGACCACGCTGGATATCATCCGTTCCAACACTTTCGTGGCGGAGCTAAAAGGTAAAAGCGCCAGCGAAGTTGAAGTGCCGGTGATAGGCGGCCACTCTGGCGTGACCATTCTGCCTTTATTATCGCAAATCTCCGGCGTGAGCTTCTCCGATCAGGAAGTGAACGACCTGACCAAACGCATCCAGAACGCGGGCACCGAAGTGGTGGAAGCGAAGGCGGGTGGCGGCTCGGCTACGCTCTCCATGGGCCAGGCGGCGGCGCGTTTCGGCCTGTCTCTGGTTCGCGCCCTACAGGGCGAGAAGGGCGTGGTTGAATGTGCCTATGTCGAAGGGGACGGCCAGTACGCGCGCTTCTTCTCGCAGCCGCTGCTGTTAGGTAAAAACGGGATTGAAGAACGTCAGTCGATTGGCAAACTGAGCGCTTACGAACAGCAGGCGCTGGAAGGTATGCTTGAGACGCTGAGAAAAGATATTCAGCTGGGTGAAGATTTCATCAATAAATAAGGCGTGACGCCTTAGACGTGACAAAGGGGCCAATGGCCCCTTTGCTTTTTCTGCTGTTTAGCCCGACGCCGGATATTCCTGAATGGTGACCTGCATGGTCAGTTTCTTATCATCACGCATCACGACCACCGGAATGACCGATCCCGGACGAATCTCGGCGACCTGGTCCATGGTTTCCAGCGCGGAAATCGCCGGTTTGCCGTTGACCGAAATAATCACGTCGTTGTTCTGAATACCCGCCTGTGCCGCCGGGCCATCCGGGGCTATCTCATTGACGACAATCCCCTGAATTTGATCGATACCGCCGCCCTGTGAATGCAGCGGGGCAATTTCTCGTCCGCTGATGCCGATAAAGCCGCGAATCACGCGTCCGTCACGAATCAGCTTATCCATAATTTTGGTTGCCAGCTGGAACGGAATGGCGAAACTCAGCCCCTCCGGGGTTTCACCGTCGTTACTCTTATCGAAAGAGAGGGTGTTAATGCCCATCAGCTCACCCAGCGAGTTGACCAGCGCGCCGCCGGAGTTACCGTGGTTGATAGAGGCATCGGTCTGCAGGAAGTTCTGTCGACCACTTGGGTTGAGGCCGATACGACCTGTCGCGCTGATAATCCCCTGGGTAATGGTCTGCCCGAGGTTGTACGGGTTGCCGATGGCCAGCACTACGTCACCGATGTGCGGTGTGCGCTTCGGGTTAATGGGGATGACCGGCAGGCCGCCGGTGGCGTTGATCTTCAGCACCGCCAGATCGGTCAGGCTATCGGAGCCGACCAGCAGGGCTTCAAACACGCGACCATCCTGGAGGGCGACGATGATCTGATCGGCATCGTTGATCACATGTTTGTTGGTAATAATGTAGCCGCGCTCGTCCATGATCACCCCGGAGCCGAGCGTTTTGATTTCCAGCTGATTATTGGTGTTGCTGTTCAGACTGCGGTTATAGACGTTCACCACCGCAGGGGCAGCGCGGCGCACCGCCGTGTTATAGCTGGCGGGGGCTTCATCTGTACTGCTAAAGCGCTCGGTGGATAACGGATTCCACTGACGCAACGAAGGGACGGTGACAATGAGTATGCCGCCAACCAGTAAACCAAGTGCAACCGAACGTAAGAGCTTTACAAGCATGATACAGGCATCGTTGATGAGGAAACTGGACGAAGCATACCACGAGAAAAACCGGACATACATTCCAGGCTATGCCCGGTTTTTCGTGGATTAGCGCAGAAGCAGGTAAATACTTTCATTACCGCGTATGACATTCAGCGCGATAACCGCCGGTTTCGCTTCCAGCACTTTGCGCAGTTCGGCAATCGACTGTGTCGGCTGGCGGTTGATACCGATGATGACGTCATCTTTATGCAGGCCGATTTGCGCGGCAGGGCTACCTTTTTCCACGCCAGAAATGACAACCCCTTTAGTGCCGCTTTTCGCCTGGCCATCGCTGAGCGATGCCCCTTCCAGCGCCGGGATAATCAGCTGTGCGCTGGCGGTTGATGAGGCGCTCTTATCCAGCGTCACCTCCACTTCCAGTGGTTTACCATCGCGGAGCAGGCCCAATTTGACCTTCGAACCCGGTTCCGTGGTGGCGATGCGCGAACGCAACTCGGCGAAACTGTTCAGCGGCTTGCCGTTCAGGCTGGTAATCACGTCGCCGGATTTAATTCCCGCTTTTGCTGAACCGGAGCCAGGCAGCACTTCGCTAACGAATGCCCCGCGCTGCACATCGAGATTAAACGCTTTGGCGATGTCGGCGGTCATCTCCATTCCGCGGATGCCGAGCAGGCCGCGTTTGATTTCACCGAACTGAATCAGCTGTTGAGCGAGGGTCTGTGCCATGTTGCTCGGGATAGCGAAGCCGATACCGACGCTGCCGCCTCCGGGGGCCAGAATGGCGGTGTTAATACCGATCAGCTCGCCGTTCAGGTTTAGCAGCGCGCCGCCGGAGTTGCCGCGGTTGATAGCCGCATCGGTCTGAATGAAGTTCTCCAGCCCTTCCAGATTGAGGCCGCTACGGCCCAGCGCCGAGACGATACCGGATGTGACGGTCTGCCCCAGGCCGAACGGGTTCCCGACGGCCACGGCGAAGTCGCCCACGCGCAGTTTGTCGGAATCGGCGATGGCGATTTGCGTCAAATGGCTGGCTTTCTGGATTTGCAATAGCGCGATGTCGCTCTGGTCGTCGCTGCCGATAAGCTTCGCTTCAAACTCACGGCCATCGTTCAACTGAACGCTGATTTTCTGCGCGTCGCTGATGACGTGATTGTTGGTTAGCACGTAGCCTTTAATGGCATCAATAATGACGCCGGAGCCCAGACCTTCAAACTGCTGGGTGGGCTCATTAGCCGTGTTGCCGCCATCGTCGCCAAAGAACTTTTTGAGCTCGTCTGGCACCTGTTGATTCACGGGGGCCGTTCCTTCTACCTGAACGCTCACCACCGCAGGCAGCACTTTCTCCAGCATCGGCGCGAGGCTAGGTAGCGCGCCCTGGCCTGGAACCTGTGTCGGCAGCGACGCGAACACCGGCGCTGGAGCTGCGAGGGATAACCCAACGCTTAACGCCAACGCACTTAACAGTAAAGTTGATTTATTCATTGATGCTGGCCCTCATGACCCTGGATGCAAGAACACGACTTCCCGAAAAGACTGATGTTATTGAAGTAAATATAGACGGCGTAGGCAGAAGAGGACGGGCGCATGCCATGCGCCCGTAAAATATTTGTGGAATGCAGATTAATCGCGTTTTGCACCGCTACGCAGCAGACCGGATGCGCCGTCGGAGTAGTCGCGCGGCATCTGTACCGGCGCCTGATCGTTTCCGGCTTCGGACTCGGCCAGACGGTTGCGGAACGGGTTGGCTTCCGCAGACATGCCCGGCAGCAGATTGCTGGAGCTTTTCGCCATGTGCTGGTAGATCTGGCGATAGTCATCGGCCATGTTATCGAGCAGCTCGGCGCTGCGGGCGAAATGGCTGACCAGCTCTTCGCGGTACTCTTCCAGCTCGGCTTTGTTTTTCTCCAGCTCGTACTGCAACGCCTGCTGCTGGCGTAATTTACGATTACCAAAACGCATGGCTACGGCACCGATGATGATACCGACAACTAACCCAATTAGCGCGTATTCCCAGGTCATGAACATCTCCCATTGTTTTGTTGTTCCGTAGGGTATTGGCGGCTTCGGCAACTCCATACCAGCGCCCGATAGTGCCACTATAACCGCTAATCCTGTAGAAGTGGAATCCTGACGCATCATCGCGTAGTGTAGAACGGACTTTTTTTAGTCAATCGTGAAGTAAGACATACCGGTTTTCAAAGGAATAACAATTAGATCATGCAAAGCCAGTCCCCCACATCGCGCTACCTTCAGGCCCTCGAGGAGGGCAGCCATCAACCTGACGATGTTCAGCGCGAGGCGGTAAACCGTCTCGATACCATTTACCAGGAACTCCAGCATAAAACGCCCGTCTCCGCCCCTGTCGGTGGCCTGCGCGCGCGTTTTGGCAAACTGCTCGGCAAGAAAGAGCCTGACGCGCCGAGCGCCGTACGTGGCCTGTATATGTGGGGCGGCGTGGGGCGAGGGAAAACCTGGCTGATGGATATGTTCTATCAAAGCCTACCGGGCGAGCGGAAGCAGCGCCTGCACTTCCACCGCTTTATGTTACGCGTGCATGAAGAACTGGCCGCGCTCCAGGGGCACACTGACCCGCTGGAAATTGTGGCCGAACGCTTTAAAGCCGAGACCGACGTGTTGTGTTTTGATGAATTTTTTGTTTCCGATATTACCGATGCCATGCTCCTTGGCGGCCTGATGAAGGCGCTGTTCGCGCGCGGTATTACGCTGGTCGCGACCTCCAACATTCCGCCGGATGAACTGTATCGCAATGGGCTACAGCGCGCGCGCTTCCTGCCGGCGATCGAGGCGATTAAAGAGCACTGCGATATCATGAATGTCGACGCGGGCATCGACTATCGTCTACGCACGCTGACGCAGGCGCACCTGTGGCTTTCGCCGCTCAACACAGAGACCCGCCAGCAGATGAATAAACTGTGGCTGGCACTGGCGGGGACGCCGCAGATGAACCAGACCACGCTGGAGATTAATCATCGTCCGCTGCCGACTCTTGGCGTAGAAAACCAGACGCTGGCAGTCTCCTTTAATACCCTGTGCGTCGACGCACGCAGCCAGCACGACTACATTGCGCTGTCGCGTCTGTTCCACACCGTGATGTTGTTTGACGTGTCTGTGATGACGCCATTGCTTGAGAGTGAAGCGCGCCGCTTTATCGCGCTGGTGGACGAATTCTACGAACGCCATGTGAAGCTGGTGGTGAGCGCTGAAGTCGAGTTGTACAACATCTATCAGGGGGAGCGACTGAAATTTGAGTTTCAGCGCTGCCTGTCGCGTTTGCAGGAGATGCAGAGCGAAGAGTATCTGAAGCGTGCGCATATGCCTTAAAGCTCCCCTCTCCCCGTGGGAGAGGGGCTGGGGGTGAGGGCATCAGGCTGTGCATCCCCAAACCCTGAAAAACCCGCAGCAAATCACATAAAGGGGTCGACCTTTGACCCCGACTTCTCTATAATCTTGCGACCCCACGTTACAAGAGAGTTTTTTTCCCAAAACTTTCTCTGCGCCGGCATAGGCTATTCGAAGGGGTAGGTTTGCTGGACAATGTCGTGTGAACCTCAACTGACTAAACGTTTGGGTGTTCACCAACGTGTAACTTATTTATTTGGGTAAGCTTTTAATGAAAACTTTTACAGCTAAACCAGAAACCGTAAAACGCGACTGGTATGTTGTTGACGCGACCGGTAAAACTCTGGGCCGTCTGGCTTCCGAACTGGCTCTGCGCCTGCGCGGTAAGCACAAAGCGGAATACACTCCGCACGTAGATACCGGTGATTACATCATCGTTCTGAACGCTGACAAAGTTGCTGTAACCGGCAACAAGCGTACTGACAAAGTGTACTATCACCACACCGGCCACATCGGTGGTATCAAAGAAGCGACCTTTGAAGAGATGATTGCCCGCCGTCCTGAGCGTGTGATTGAAATCGCGGTTAAAGGCATGCTGCCAAAAGGCCCGCTGGGTCGTGCTATGTTCCGTAAACTGAAAGTTTACGCTGGCAACGAGCACAACCACGCGGCACAGCAACCGCAAGTTCTTGACATCTAATCGGGATTATAGGCAATGGCTGAAAATCAATACTACGGCACTGGTCGCCGCAAAAGTTCCGCAGCTCGCGTTTTCATCAAACCGGGCAACGGCAAAATCGTTATCAACCAACGTTCTCTGGAACAGTACTTCGGTCGTGAAACTGCCCGCATGGTAGTTCGTCAGCCGCTGGAACTGGTCGACATGGTTGAGAAACTGGATCTGTACATCACTGTTAAAGGTGGTGGTATCTCTGGTCAGGCTGGTGCGATCCGTCACGGTATCACCCGCGCTCTGATGGAGTACGACGAATCCCTGCGTGGCGAACTGCGTAAAGCTGGCTTCGTTACTCGTGATGCTCGTCAGGTTGAACGTAAGAAAGTCGGCCTGCGTAAAGCACGTCGTCGTCCGCAGTTCTCCAAACGTTAATTGCTTTCTGCTTCGGCAGACAACAATTTGCGAAAAAACCCGCTTCGGCGGGTTTTTTTATGCCTACAAGACGGGGCTGCCGCGCTCTTTTTCCGCTTTTCAGGAATCCCCTCACCACAAGTCGTTCAAAATCTGGTAGACTATCTTCCAATTTTCTGCCCAAATGCGCGCGATTGTTCATTTTTTGTTTAGTTTGTGAACGAGAATGTCGTTTAGCGTGTAGCTGAGGCTTGTCATCTGGCTAGCCGCCGTTGTGGCTGGTAGCAGTAAAAATTCTGAATATACCTGGAGGTTTTCATGGCTGTCGCTGCCAACAAACGTTCGGTAATGACGCTGTTTTCTGGTCCTACTGACATCTATAGCCATCAGGTCCGCATTGTGCTGGCTGAGAAGGGTGTCAGCTTTGAGATAGAGCACGTGGAAAAGGACAATCCACCGCAGGATCTGATTGACCTCAACCCGAATCAAAGCGTTCCGACACTCGTAGATCGTGAGCTGACGCTGTGGGAATCACGCATCATTATGGAATACCTTGATGAGCGTTTCCCGCATCCGCCGCTGATGCCGGTTTACCCGGTTGCACGTGGTGAAAGCCGCCTGTACATGCACCGTATCGAGAAAGACTGGTACTCACTGATGAACACCGTGATGACCGGTTCCGCCGCGCAGGCTGACGCCGCGCGTAAACAGCTGCGTGAAGAGCTGCTGGCGATCGCGCCGGTCTTCACCCAGAAGCCGTTCTTCCTGAGCGATGAATTCAGCATTGTCGACTGCTACCTGGCGCCGCTGCTGTGGCGTCTGCCGGTAATGGGCATTGAGCTGAGCGGTGCTGGCGCGAAAGAGCTGAAAGGCTATATGACGCGCGTCTTCGAACGTGACTCTTTCCTCGCCTCCTTAACGGAAGCCGAGCGCGAAATGCGCCTTGGCCGGGGTTAATTGAATGGAAGTTTCGCAACTTTCTCCGCGCCGCCCGTACCTGCTGCGTGCATTCTATGAGTGGCTGCTGGACAACCAGCTGACGCCGCACTTGGTGGTAGATGTTATGCTGCCAGGCGTGAATGTGCCGATGGAATACGCGCGTGACGGGCAGATCGTGTTGAACATCGCGCCGCGTGCGGTGGGGAATCTTGAGCTGGCCAACGATGAAGTGCGCTTCAATGCGCGCTTTGGCGGCGTGCCGCGTCAGGTTTCCGTTCCGCTGGCTGCCGTGCTGGCGATCTACGCCCGTGAGAACGGTGCCGGAACCATGTTTGAGCCAGAAGCCGCATACGATGAAAATGTTGAAGGCTTCAACGACGGCGAAGACGTGGATAACGGCGCAAGCGAGACCGTGATGTCGGTGATTGATGGCAATAAGCCGGATAGCGACGACGGAGACGATCCCGACGATACGCCACCACCGCCTCGCGGCGGGCGTCCGGCGCTTCGCGTTGTGAAATAGAAAACAGGCCCATACGGGCCTGTTTTGTTATGGCTATCGTTTAAACGTGACTTTTTCTGGCATGTCGAGGTGAAGCGTCGTCTGGCTTGGCACCGTTTCGGCAATCACCCGACCATGGCGGATAGAGTAACGGGCTGGCGTCTGGCGACGTACGGCATCAAAACCGTTTTCCGCAGGGAGAACCACCAGGTTAGCACTGTTACCGACCTCAAGACCATAATCCTGCAGATGCAGCGTTTTCGCGCTGTGGGTCGTTATCAGGTTCAGCCCATCATTAATCTGCCCGTATCCCATCAGCTGGCACACGTGTAATCCCATATGCAGCACCTGCAGCATATTCGCGGTACCCAGTGGATACCACGGATCGAAGACGTCGTCATGACCGAAGCAGACATTGATATCCGCCTCCAGCATCTCTTTGACGCGCGTGACGCCGCGGCGTTTCGGATAGGTGTCAAAACGCCCTTGCAGGTGAATGTTCACCAGCGGATTGGCGACAAAGTTAATGCCGGACATCTTTAACAGGCGGAAAAGGCGGGAAGCGTACGCACCGTTATAGGAGTGCATTGCCGTCGTGTGGCTGGCAGTCACGCGAGCCCCCATCTCATCACGGTGCGCCAGCGCCGCGACGGTTTCAACGAAGCGTGATTGCTCATCGTCAATTTCATCGCAGTGTACGTCGATGAGTCTGTCGTATTTTTGCGCCAGGGCGAAAATTTTATGCAGCGATTCAACGCCATATTCACGGGTAAATTCAAAGTGGGGAATGGCGCCAATGACGTCGGCGCCCAAACGTACCGCTTCTTCTAACAGCACCTCACCGTTGGGATAAGAAAGAATGCCTTCTTGCGGGAACGCGACGATTTGCAGCTCTACCCACGGCGCGACTTCTTGCTTCACTTCCAGCATGGCTTTCAGCGCCGTCAACGTGGGGTCGGAGACGTCAACGTGAGTACGAACGTACTGGATACCGTTGGCCATCTGCCACTTCAGGGTTTGCATGGCCCGCGCTTTTACATCTTCGTGAGTGAGCATCGCCTTGCGTTCGGCCCAGCGTTCAATACCTTCAAACAGCGTTCCTGACTGGTTCCAGTTTGGTTCGCCAGCGGTTTGCGTGGTGTCCAGATGGATGTGCGGTTCAACAAACGGAGGGATTGCCAGACCGCCTTCAATATCCAGCACATTGCTCTGTGGCGCCGACGCCGTTTCCTGAGGTTCAAAACGGCTAAAGCGCCCATTTTCAATGGTGATTTGCCACAATCCTTCACGCCCCTGCAAGCGGGCCTGACGAAGGGTAATATTATTCTGCATGGCTAACCTCCGAGGATTTAGCAAAGCTACGATTAAAGAGTGGGTTCAGCAGGATATAGCTGAATACGCCGCCGAGGACGGCGTTGACCGGGACAATTCCGGGAATATAGTGACCCGCAGCGATACCCAGTGCAACGGACAGAATGGCCACCCAGTTCACGGTAATAAATTGCGCTTTGTTGAAGTCGGCATATTTGCGGTGGTTCAACAGATAGTCGGCGATGATCACGCCCCCAATGGGGGGAATCGCCGCCGACAGAAAGGTCAGCCAGCCGACAAAGTTATTGTAAAGCCACAGTGCGCACAGCGTCCCAATAATACCGTTCGCCACCGACAGCGTGCGGCTGGAAAGACCGGTAATGTTGGCAAAGCCCAGACCAGATGCGTACAGCGCATTGTCATTGGTGGTCCAGATATTCAGGCCGAGTACCACAATCGCCGGCAGCAGCAGGCCCTGGGCTATCATCACGTCAGAAATATCCGCTTGCCCGACAGCGGCAGCGCCCGCAGCCCCGAAGATAAACATCAATGAGTTGCCGAGGAAGAACGCCACCATCGCAATCAGCACCGCCCCTTTGGCGTTGCGGCCAAAGCGAACGAAGTCGGCGGTTAAGGTACCGGCGCTGACAAACGAGCCGACAACCAGCGCGAGTGCGGTGGAGAAATTGAGCGGCGTCTGCGGCACAATCGTTTTTAAGTGGTCTAAACCGCCAACGTCGCTCACCGCCAGCCAGACCGAGTAGCTGCCCAGAATGACAATCGCAGGCACGGCGATAATCGAGAGAATAGTCAGTGCCGAGATACCGAAGAAGATGGTCAGGGTCATCAACAGCCCGGAAACCGCAATCAGGATATTGACGTCAATGCCCGTTGCTTTGCCCACCGGGATAGCAAACATAGCCACGCCGACGCCAAACCAGCCTACCTGCGTGCCTCCGAGCAGCATGGAGGGAAGCCATGAACCTTTTACGCCAAAGGAGTAACGAGCAAGAAGGTGGGTAGAGAGTCCGGTTTTTGCGCCGATGAAACCAAGAAATGCGGTGTAGATACCGAGGAGGAGGTTACCGAAGAAAACTGCAAGGAAGAAATCATGATAGGAAAGACCGGTACCGAGTGTTCCTCCGGTCCACATACTGGCGGAAAAAAACGTTAACCCCAACATCACAAAGGTGAGTGGAACTACGCCTTTCCGCGCCGCCAGAGGGACGGGCCCCTGGCTATAATTGTTGTCCTGCGACACAATGCCTCCATGAATTTTGCCCAAAAAATCCGCCGCATAATATACAGTTCTCAGAATAAAGCAAACGTTTCCGCGTGATTTTTTGTCGGTTATTATTCATGAGGATGATGATTTCGCCGCTTTCCCTCGGTTTACAGTCAATCCACTCCTGTGGGGTGAGGTGCCAACATGGCTTGTGAACGAATGAGTTCGTCAGCAAGTAGTCGTTCGTCAGGCAACTGCACTTTGTACTCGCTCGCCATGATGGTATTCGGCAGGCCAGTCAGCGCGTAATGCGCTTCCCCCGCGCCTTTCCCCGCGCACAAAATCAGCCCGACGGGCGGGTTTTCTCCCGGCATTGTCCAGTGCTCTTTGGCATAGTTCAGGTACATATTCATCTGCCCGGCATCCGCATAACCAAATTTGCCTACTTTCAGGTCAACGAGCAGCAGGCAGCGCAAACGGCGATGGAAGAACAGCAGATCGACGCGGAACCAGCTATCGTCTATGCGTAATCGGCGTTGGCGGCCAACAAAAGCAAAATCGTCACCGAGCTCCAGCATAAAGTCCATCAGGTGGCTGAGCAGGGCATCTTCGAGATCCGACTCTGAATACGCGTCCTTCAGGTTAAGAAACTCCAGAATGAACGGGTCGCGTATGGCTTGCTCCGGCAAAGCGTTGGGTTCGGCGGGTGCTGGTTGCTGCAACATGGCGGATTTGTCGTGTGACAGCAGCGTTCGTTCGTAAAATTGAGTGGCGATTTGCCGATCGAGCTGCCGCACGGACCAGCCGTTACGTAGCGTCTCTTTCTCGTAAAAAGTGCGGGCATCGGGATTTTTTACCGAGAGTAAACGCACGTAAGCTGACCAGGGAAGTGGGAAAATTTTTGCGAGTTGTAACAGACGTGAAGATTCTGCAGACACTGTCTGCGGAATTTCAATACTCTGAAAACATAGATAAAATGTTCTCATTTGCCACAAATTCCGGGTGGAAAAACCACGCTTATAGCGCAGGCTTAAATCTGCGGATAACCGCTCAATGAGCTGAATACCATAAGCCGCCCGTGCTTCGCCGCCCTGTTCAAACTCGACAATTCTCCTGCCGATTTCCCAGTAGGTTGCCGTCATCAACGCGTTAATACTGCGGACAGTCTCAGTGTGGGCTGTATCTACTAAGCGAATAATACCGTCATGGATTTGCTGATAATCGTCAGCGTGTTGTGGTGGTGTAGGCGTAGTCATGTCATCCCTGGCGCGAGAGTTGCGAAATAAAAAGATATCGCTACCAATACGCTTCAGGCATAGCCCGGTCAATCCAGGAGAGGTGTATTACATTGCGTTGCAGCTGAATTTGCGAGCGGCTTTCGAAGAATGAATTCGTATGTATTTAGCAGAAAAATATTGGCTCCCCATCCATCAGCGTGAAGCTGGGGCAGGGGAGCCAGCAGGAATTACACTTCCAGGTAGTTCATGATCCCGTCAGCCGCTTTACGACCTTCGGCAATCGCCGTTACCACCAGATCCGAACCGCGCACGATGTCGCCACCGGCAAAGATTTTCGGGTTGCTGGTCTGGAAGGCGTTGTCGCTGCCTTCCGGGGCGATGATGCGGCCCTGAGAGTCCAGCTCGACGCTGTGCTTCGCCAGCCATTCCATGCTGTGCGGACGGAAACCGAACGCCATCACCACCGCGTCGGCAGGAACCACGTGCTCGGAACCGGCGACGATTTCCGCGCGACGGCGGCCTTTGGCATCTGGCTGGCCCATCTCGGTACGTGCCATTTTCACGCCGCAGACTTTGCCGTTGGCATTCACTTCTACGCCCAGCGGCTGCACGTTGAACTGGAATTCCACGCCTTCTTCACGCGCGTTTTTCACTTCGCGTTTGGAACCCGGCATGTTCTCTTCATCACGACGGTAGGCACAGGTAACATGCGTTGCGCCCTGACGAATGGAGGTGCGTACGCAGTCCATCGCGGTGTCGCCGCCGCCCAGTACCACCACGCGTTTGCCTTCCATGCTGACGTACGGTTCTTCAGTCGTTTCGCCGAAGCCCATGATCTGCTTGGTGTTGGCAATCAGGAACGGTAGGGCGTCGAATACGCCGGAAGCGTCTTCGTTCTCCAGCCCGCCGCGCATTGACTGATAGGTACCCACGCCGAGGAACACGGCATCGTAATCTTTCAGCAGGTCGTCGAGCTGTACGTCACGGCCCACTTCGACGTTGAGTTTGAATTCAATGCCCATGCCGGTGAAGATCTCACGGCGGCGGGTCATGACTTCTTTCTCCAGCTTGAAGGCCGGGATACCGAAGGTCAGCAGACCACCGATTTCCGGATGACGGTCGAAGACCACCGCCTTCACGCCGTTGCGGGTCAGCACATCGGCGCACGCCAGGCCCGCCGGGCCCGCGCCGATGATGGCGACTTTCTTGCCGGTTTGCTTCACGCCGGTGAGGTCCGGACGCCAGCCCATCTCGAATGCTTTATCGTTGATATAGCGTTCAATGTTGCCGATGGTCACGGCGCCAAACTCATCGTTCAGCGTACAGGAGCCTTCACACAGGCGATCCTGCGGGCACACACGGCCACAGACTTCCGGCAGAGTGTTGGTCTGGTGTGAAAGTTCCGCCGCTTCAAAAATACGCCCCTCGTTCGCCAGCTTCAGCCAGTTCGGGATGTAGTTATGGACCGGACATTTCCACTCGCAGTACGGGTTGCCGCAGGACAGGCAGCGATCTGCCTGCGCTTTGGCCTGGCCTTCGGAAAACGGCTCGTAGATCTCGATAAACTCGATCTTGCGGATCTTCAGCGGTTTCTTCGGCGGATCAACGCGCTGCAGGTCGATAAATTGATAAACGTTCTGACTCATGATGACCTCTTACTGCGCCTGCACGCGCAGCTCGGCTGCGCTACGACTACGGTGACCCAACAGCGCTTTCACATCGCTGGATTTCGGCTTAACCAGAGCAAACTTCGCGGAATAAGACGGCCAGTGCGCCAGAATCTCTTCACCGCGGGAGGAGCCGGTCAGCTGTACGTGTTCGGTGATCAATCCACGCAGATGTTCTTCGTGAATCGCCAGCGAGTCGACGTCCAGCACTTCTACCAGTTCCGGGTTCACGCGTTTACGGAAATCACCGTCTTCATCCAGCACATAGGCGAAACCGCCCGTCATACCGGCGCCGAAGTTCACGCCCGTTTTGCCCAGCACGCAGACGATACCGCCGGTCATATATTCACAGCCGTTGTCGCCGATGCCTTCCACCACGGTAATCGCCCCGGAGTTACGCACGCCGAAACGTTCACCCGCGCGGCCCGCGGCGTACAGACGACCACCGGTCGCGCCGTACAGGCAGGTGTTGCCGATGATGCTGGCTTCATGGCTGCGGAAGGATGAACCCACCGGCGGACGAATCGCCAGCAGACCGCCCGCCATGCCTTTACCGACGTAGTCGTTGGCATCGCCGGTCAGGTACAGCTCAACGCCGCCGGCGTTCCACACGCCGAAGCTCTGGCCCGCGGTACCGTTGAAGTGCGCTTTGATCGGATCCGCCGCCAGCCCCTGGTCGCCGTGCGTCTGGGCAATGTAGCCAGACAGCGATGCGCCAACGGAACGGTCGGTGTTGCGGATATCAAACCAGAAGGTTTTGCTCTGGCGCTCATCAACAAACGGTTTTGCCTGCTGCAACAGCTGCGCGTTCAACACGCCGTTATCAAACGGTGGATTGTTCTCGGTGCAGTACAGCGCTTTGCCAGGATGCGGCTCCGCGGTTTCCAGCAGACGAGACAGCTCCAGCTTCTGCTGCTTGGCGGTGAAGCCATCCAGCTCTTTGAGCAGGTCGGTACGGCCAATCAGGTCAACGAGGCGGGTGACGCCCAGTTCAGCCATCAGCTCGCGGACTTCACGGGCAATAAATTCAAAGTAGTTAGTTACTTTGAACGGTAGGCCGTGATAGTGGTTCTTACGCAGTTTCTCATCCTGAGTCGCAACACCGGTTGCGCAGTTGTTCAGGTGGCAAATACGCAGGTATTTACAGCCCAGCGCGACCATCGGCCCGGTACCGAAACCGAAGCTTTCCGCGCCGAGGATCGCCGCTTTAATGATGTCGACGCCCGTTTTCAGGCCGCCGTCCACCTGCAGACGAATCTTGTGACGCAGGCCGTTAGCGACCAGCGCCTGCTGCGTTTCGACCAGACCCAGTTCCCACGGACAGCCGGCGTATTTCACCGAAGACAGCGGGCTTGCGCCGGTGCCGCCGTCGTAGCCGGCGATGGTGATGAGGTCTGCATAGGCTTTTGCCACGCCGGTAGCGATGGTGCCAACGCCCGGTTCGGAAACCAGCTTCACGGAGATCATCGCTTTCGGGTTGACCTGTTTGAGGTCGAAAATCAGCTGCGCTAAGTCCTCGATAGAGTAAATATCGTGGTGCGGCGGCGGAGAAATCAGCGTCACGCCCGGTACGGAATAACGCAGTTTGGCAATGTACGGGGTGACTTTATCACCCGGCAATTGACCACCTTCGCCCGGTTTCGCGCCCTGAGCGACTTTAATCTGAATGACGTCGGCATTGACCAGGTACGCTGGGGTGACGCCAAAGCGACCGGAGGCCACCTGCTTGATGCGCGACACTTTGTTGGTGCCGTAACGCGCCGGGTCTTCGCCGCCTTCGCCGGAGTTCGAGTTGCCGCCGATGCTGTTCATCGCTTCGGCTAGCGCTTCGTGTGCTTCCGGGCTCAGTGCGCCGATAGACATCGCTGCGGTATCGAAACGTTTGAACAGGTCGCTCGCGGGCTCTACATCGGCCAGGTTGACGGTCTCGCCGTTTGGCGTGATGGCCAGCAGGTCGCGCAGCGTCGCGGCAGGGCGGTTGTTGACCAGCTCTGCATAGGCTTTGTAATCGCTGTATTCGCCGCTCTGTACTGCCTGTTGCAGGGTGCGTACCACGTCCGGGTTGTAGGCATGGTATTCGCCGCCGTGAACGTATTTCAGCAGGCCGCCCTGTTCCAGCGGTTTACGCGCCAGCCAGGCACGCTTCGACAGGTTCAGCAGATCCTGCTGGAAGTCGTCGAACGACGCGCCGCCGATGCGGCTAACCACGCCCTGGAAGCAATTTTCGACCACGTCATCGTGCAGACCGACCGCTTCAAACAGCTTAGAGCAACGATAGGAAGCAACGGTCGAGATGCCCATTTTGGACATGATCTTATACAGACCTTTGTTGATGCCGTTACGGTAGTTCAGCATCACCGTGCGGTAGTCTTTTTCGATAGCATGGGTATCGATCAGACGACCCAGAGTTTCATAGGCCAGGTACGGATAGATTGCCGTGGCGCCAAAGCCGAGCAGTACCGCAAAGTGGTGCGGGTCGCGGGCGCTGGCGGTTTCCACGATGATGTTCGCGTCGCAGCGCAGGCTCTTATCCACCAGGCGAGCCTGGATTGCGCCCACCGCCATTGGCGCCGGTACCGGCAGGCGGTTTTTGGCAATGTTACGGTCGGACAGCACCAGCAGGACGGTACCGCTGCGCACCATCTCTTCGGCCTTGTCGCACAGGGCTTTCACCGTGGCTTCGAGGCTGGTTTCCGTCACATCGAAGGTGATGTCCAGCGTGTCGGCGCGGTAATGATCCTCTTTCATCGTGGTGAGCTGATTGAAATCGGAGTACAGCAGAATGGGCGATTTGAAGCTCAGACGGTGCGCCTGGCCTTCCGCTTCGCAGAAGACGTTCATCTCACGACCAATGCTGGTTGCCAGCGACATCACGTGCGCTTCACGCAGCGGATCGATTGGCGGGTTGGTTACCTGCGCAAACTGCTGGCGGAAGTAGTCGTAAATAATACGTGGCTGGCTGGAGAGCACGGCGAACGGGGTATCGTCACCCATCGAGCCGACGGCTTCCTGACCGTTTTCGCCGAGTACGCGAATCACGGAATCCAGCTCTTCAGCGCTGTAGTTAAACTGTTTCTGGTAGCTGGCAAGGGTATCGTCGTCCAGCTCACGGCTGCCCACCTGATCGTCGGCCAGATCTTCAAACGGCACCAGACGGCGAACGTTTTTCTCCATCCACTCTTTGTACGGATGGCGGCTTTTCAGATCGTTGTCGGTTTCGGCAGAGTGCAGAATGCGGCCGCTGCGGGTGTCGATAACCATCAGCTCGCCTGGGCCGACGCGGCCTTTTTCCACCACTTCGTCAGGCTGGTAGTCCCAGATCCCGACTTCAGAGGCGCAGGTGATGAGTTTGTCTTTGGTAATGACGTAGCGCGCCGGGCGCAGGCCGTTACGGTCGAGGTTACAGGCGGCGTAGCGACCATCAGACATGACGATCCCTGCCGGGCCGTCCCACGGCTCCATGTGCATGGAGTTAAAGTCGAAGAACGAACGCAGGTCCGGATCCATATCCGGGTTGTTCTGCCAGGCTGGTGGTACCAGCAGACGCATGGCGCGGATGATGTCCATCCCGCCCGCCAGCAGCAGCTCAAGCATGTTATCCATGGAGCTGGAGTCGGAGCCGGTTTCGTTGACGAACGGCGCGGCGTCGTGCAGGTCAGGGATCAGCGGCGTCTGGAACTTATAGGTACGCGCGCGCGCCCATTGACGGTTACCGGTGATGGTGTTGATTTCGCCGTTGTGCGCCAGGTAGCGGAACGGCTGTGCCAGCGGCCAGCGCGGCACGGTGTTGGTGGAGAAGCGCTGGTGGAACAGGCAGATGGCCGATTCCAGACGCAGGTCCGCGAGGTCCAGGTAGAAGCGCGGCAGATCCGCCGGCATACACAGACCTTTATAAATGTTCACCAGATTGGACAGGCTACAAACGTAGAAGTCTTTATCTTGCAGGAGGCGCTTTTCGATGCGGCGGCGGGCGATAAACAGGCGGCGTTCCATATCGCGTGGGCGCCAGCCCGCAGGGGCGTTAACGAAAATTTGCTCTATACGAGGCAGAGAGGAGAGGGCGATTTCACCGAGTACACCTTCGTTGGTGGGCACATCGCGCCAGCCAACAATAGACAGGGTTTCACGCTGCAGTTCTTCTTCTACAACATGGCGGGCGGCAGCGGCCAGTTCAGGATCCTTATTCAGGAACAGCATCCCAACGGCATAGTTTTTGGCTAATCGCCAGCCACGTTCTTCAGCAACGATGCGGAAGAAACGGTCAGGTTTTTGCAGCAGCAAGCCACAACCGTCGCCGGTTTTACCGTCGGCGAGGATCGCACCGCGGTGCTGCATACGGGCCAGTGCGTGTATCGCGGTACGCACTACCTTGTGGCTAGGTTCGCCTTCTATGTGGGCGATCAGGCCGAAACCACAGTTATCCCTCTCAAGGGATTTATCGTACAACATATCAGTGAACCTCCCCAGGCTCTACGGGACGCCCCCTTAATCGATTGCGCGCAAGGCACAGCAAGAGCATGGCGACGGGGTATGGCATTCTTTGCCTACCTCGCATTCGCCCTCTTTTATCCTTTTCGCGTAGGTCACACAAGTTTGAGGACTTGCTTAAGAGGGAATCTCAATTACTGCATAAATATGATGAGCAGGCTGCTCATCCAGAAAGCTTCCAGCGGATTCCCAACTTATCGGGAATCCGTACATAGGTCAAATGGCAATCTTATTTATCCAAAAATGTGCTATGTGACAATTAACTTTATGAAATATAAGAAAAATACAACTATTTTTCGGGCTGCTGAACAACGGGGAAGGGCATTGTGAGTGTGATCTGTCTCACTATATGAAAGCGCTGTTTTAATCTACATAAGCTGTTTTAATGATGAAAACCAGCATTTAATTCTGGTGTTAAGGCTGTGGGTATAGGATCCCTCTGTTTTTCAACAGACGCTGGATTATTGCAAATAGCGGCGCTGACATAAGCAAAAATAATCACTCAGGTGGTGAATGAAATTGCAGTAATTTTGATTGATTATGCAATGAAGCAATAGGTCTACATGGCGATTGATCCAGGTCATCGCCGATCGAGACTAAAAGTGGCAGGCTTGGCCCCTTTCTTCAGGCCGGTCTATCAGATTATGCAGTTACAAAAATTAGTCAATATGTTTGGTGGGGATCTTACGCGTCGTTACGGCGAAAAGGTCCATAAACTGACGCTGCATGGTGGATTCAGCTGCCCAAACCGCGACGGCACTATCGGCCGCGGCGGCTGCACGTTCTGTAATGTCGCCTCGTTTGCCGATGAAGCGCAACAGCATAAGTCGATTGCCGACCAGCTGGCGCATCAGGCAAATCTGGTCAACCGCGCAAAACGCTATCTGGCCTATTTCCAGGCCTATACCAGCACCTTTGCCGAAGTTCAGGTGCTGCGTTCGATGTACCAGCAGGCGGTTAGTCAGGCCAATATCGTCGGCCTGTGCGTCGGCACGCGCCCGGACTGCGTGCCTGAGGCGGTGCTTGATTTGCTGAGCGAGTATAAAGATCAGGGCTATGAAGTGTGGTTGGAACTGGGGCTGCAAACCGCGCACGATAAAACGCTGCACCGAATTAACCGCGGCCACGACTTTGCCTGTTATCAAAATACCACGCGGCTGGCGCGCGAGCGCGGGTTGAAGGTGTGCAGTCACCTGATTGTCGGCCTGCCGGGGGAAGGGCAAAGCGAGTGTCTGGAGACGCTCGAGCGGGTTGTGGAGACTGGCGTCGACGGCATCAAGTTACACCCGCTGCATATCGTGACGGGCAGCATTATGGCAAAAGCCTGGGAAGCCGGTCGTCTGAACGGTATCGAGCTGGATGAGTACACGGTGACCGCCGGTGAGATGATCCGCCATACGCCGCCGGAGGTGATTTACCATCGTATCTCCGCCAGCGCCCGTCGCCCGACGCTTCTGGCGCCGTTATGGTGTGAAAATCGCTGGACCGGGATGGTTGAACTGGATAAATACCTCAACGAACACGGTGTACAGGGCTCGGCGTTGGGCGCACCGTGGGTGCAGCCATAGCGCATAGCGCCACCTGGTTCTCTGTACACATTGCCGGATGGCGGCATCGCCTTATCCGGCTTACAACCGCAATGTAGCCCAGCCAGGCGAAGCGCCGCCGGGAATGGCTCCGTGACCCAATTAGCAGATAATCCCCGCATTTTTCGCACAACCTACCGCGCCGCGCTCAGAATTGGGTATTATTGAGCGATGATGTCGTTAAGGAACTCCTCATGAAGCAAATCCGTATGCTGGCGCAGTATTACGTCGACCTGATGATGAAGCTGGGTCTGGTACGTTTCTCCCTGCTGCTGGCACTCGCGCTGGTGGTGTTGGCGATTGTGGTACAGATGGCGGTCACCATGGTGCTGCACGGCCAGGTGGAAAGTATCGACGTGATTCGCTCGATCTTCTTCGGCCTGCTGATCACCCCCTGGGCGGTCTATTTTCTGTCTGTGGTGGTCGAACAGCTTGAGGAGTCGCGACAGCGCCTGTCCCGGCTGGTAGAAAAGCTGGAAGAGATGCGTGAGCGTGACCTCAAGCTCAACGTTCAGCTTAAAGACAACATTTCACAACTTAATCAGGAAATTAGCGATCGCGAAAAAGCCGAGGCCGAGCGCCTGGCGACGCTGGAGCAGTTGCGCGTTGAGGTGCAGGAGCGTGAGGAAACGCAGATTCGCCTTGAACAGCAGTCCTCCTTCCTGCGTTCTTTCCTCGATGCTTCGCCGGATCTGGTTTTCTATCGCAATGAAGATAAAGAGTTTTCCGGCTGTAACCGGGCGATGGAGCTGCTGACTGGCAAGAGTGAAAAGCAGCTGATTCACCTGCATCCGGAAGATGTCTATACCCCCGAAGCGGCAGCAAAGGTTATTGAAACCGATGAGAAAGTTTTCCGTCACAACGTCTCGCTGACCTACGAGCAGTGGCTCGATTATCCGGACGGGCGCAAAGCGTGCTTCGAAATCCGTAAAGTGCCTTACTACGATCGCGTGGGTAAACGCCATGGCCTGATGGGCTTTGGTCGCGATATTACCGAACGCAAGCGCTATCAGGATGCGCTGGAGCGCGCCAGCCGCGACAAAACCACCTTTATCTCGACTATCAGCCACGAGCTGCGTACCCCGCTCAACGGCATTGTTGGCCTGAGCCGCATTCTGCTCGACACCAACCTGACGTCGGAGCAGGAAAAATACCTGAAAACGATCCACGTTTCGGCGGTAACGCTGGGCAATATCTTCAATGATATTATCGACATGGATAAAATGGAGCGCCGTAAAGTTCAGCTGGATAACCAGGAAGTCGATTTTACCGGCTTCCTTGCCGATCTCGAAAACCTGTCCGGTTTGCAGGCGCAGCAAAAAGGGCTGCGTTTTGTGATGGAGCCGACGCTGCCTTTGCCGCATAAAGTGATTACCGACGGTACCCGTCTGCGACAGATTCTGTGGAACCTGATCAGCAACGCCGTTAAATTCACTCAGGAGGGGAGCGTGGTCGTGCGCGTGCGCTACGATGCTGGCGATATGCTGCACTTTGAAGTGGAAGACTCCGGTATCGGTATCCCTCAGGAAGAGCAGGATAAAATCTTCGCCATGTATTATCAGGTGAAAGACAGTGAGGGCGGCAAGCCCGCCACCGGCACTGGCATTGGCCTTGCCGTGTCGAAACGTCTGGCGAAAAGTATGGGTGGCGATATTGAGGTTTCCAGCCAACCTGGACACGGTTCGACCTTTATCCTGACGGCACACGCCCCGGCGGTGGCTGAGGAAGTGGAAGACGCGTTTGACGAAGATGATATGCCGTTGCCGGCGCTGCACGTGCTGCTGGTGGAAGATATCGAGTTGAACGTGATCGTCGCGCGCTCGGTGCTGGAAAAACTGGGCAACAGCGTTGATGTCGCGATGACCGGTAAGGCCGCGCTGGAGATGTTCACCCCTGGCGAGTATGACCTGGTGCTGTTGGATATTCAGCTGCCGGATATGACCGGTCTGGACATCGCCCGCGAGCTAACGCGCAAATACCATGCCGATGATCTGCCGCCGCTGGTGGCGCTGACGGCGAACGTTCTGAAGGACAAAAAAGAGTATCTGGACGCCGGTATGGACGATGTACTGAGTAAACCGCTCTCGGTTCCGGCGTTGACGGCGATGATCAAGAAGTTCTGGGATACCACTGCAGACGAAGAGGAGAGTACCGTGAGCCAGAGTGATAACGACAAGTCGCAGCAGTTGCTCGATATTGCGATGCTGGAGCAGTACATCGAACTGGTTGGGCCGAAGCTGATCACCGATGGTCTGGCCGTATTCGAGAAGATGATGCCGGGCTATCTGGCGGTACTGGAATCGAACCTGACCGCTCGCGACCAAAAGGGCATTGTCGAAGAAGGCCATAAAATCAAAGGCGCTGCTGGTTCCGTCGGGCTACGTCATCTCCAACAGCTGGGGCAGCAGATTCAATCCCCGGATCTGCCGGCGTGGTGGGATAACGTAGGTGAATGGGTCGAAGAAATGAAATCTGAATGGCAGCACGACGTCGCGGTGCTGAAAGCGTGGGTTGCCAGTGCAGGAAAAAAATGACCCCGGCTTGACCGGGGTGCGCGAATACTGCGCCAACACCAGGGAACTGGTGGTTGCGTCAGATGATTGACATGATTTTGATTTTTTTGACACAACCTGAAATACGATTGCACGCTCAATAAGATAGCAAAACTTAAAATGTTTGTTACGTGAATCAGTAAAATGTGTGAAGCGTAACGACTTAATCAGAAATATTAATCAGCGTCAGAGAGTTAGCGAGAACAAGATGGCTTTAAGGAGTATAGCCAGGCTTAAACGTCTGGCCTGGCGGCTGTTGCTGATGCTGGCGCTATTCTGGGGCGGCGGTATTGCGGTGTTCAGTATTTTGCCGGTGCCATTCTCCGCAGTGATGATTGAGCGCCAGGTGGGTGCCTGGTTAACGGGGGATTTCGGCTATGTTGCCCATTCCGACTGGGTCAACATGGAGGAGATTTCACCGTGGATGGGGCTGGCGGTGATTGCTGCCGAAGATCAAAAATTCCCTGACCACTGGGGTTTTGATGTGTCGGCAATTGAAAAGGCGCTGGCGCACAACGAACGTAACGAAAACCGCATTCGCGGTGCCTCGACGCTGTCGCAGCAGACGGCGAAAAATCTGTTCCTGTGGGATGGGCGTAGCTGGGTGCGTAAGGGGCTGGAAGCGGGTCTGACTCTGGGTATGGAGACGGTGTGGAGTAAGAAACGTATTTTGACCGTCTACCTGAATATCGCTGAATTTGGCGACGGTATTTTCGGCGTGGAAGCCGCGTCTCAGCGCTATTTCCACAAGCCGGCCAGCAAGCTGACCATGGCGGAAGCCGCGCTGCTGGCCGCGGTGCTGCCTAACCCGATCCGCTTTAAAGCCAATGCCCCATCCGGGTATGTGCGTAGCCGTCAGGCGTGGATTTTACGTCAGATGCGCCAGCTCGGCGGGGAGGGGTTTATGCGGGATAATAAGCTGTATTAACCAAGCATCGCGCCATCAGGCACAGCACCGTGGTATTGCCGGATGACGGCGTAAACGTCTTATCCGGCCTACAGACTTTGCGTTTGTCGCCGGGCGCCGACTAGTCTTCGTCAAACCCGGCGTTAAACAGCGCAATCACCGCCGCCAGCGCCTCTTCTTCCTGTGGACCGGTGGCTTCCACTTCAATCTGACGGCCCTTGGCAGAGTCCAGCATCAGCAGTGCGATTACGCTATTAGCTTCGGCTTCGGTACCTTCATCATTGCGCAGCAGCACTTCCGCATCGTAATGCTGCATCAGTTCAAACAGCTTCATCGCCGGGCGCGCATGCATGCCCAGCTTGTTGGTGATTTCCACGGTCTGCTTTACGGTCATGATTTGCGTTTTTCCAGCGTCCGATGACGAGATTGCACGTTCTTACCGCGCGAGCGGAAGTAGTCAGCCAGCTGTTCGGCAACATAGACCGAACGGTGCTTACCGCCGGTACAGCCAATCGCAACCGTCAGATAGCTACGGTTGTTGGTTTCCAGCATAGGTAACCATAGCTCAAGATAGCTGCGGGTCTGGTAAATAAAGTTGTGAACTTCCGTGTGCCTGTCGAGGAACGCGGCAACCGGTTTGTCGAGGCCGGTCATTGGGCGCAGTTTCGGATCCCAGTGCGGGTTTGGCAGGAAGCGCACGTCAAACACGTAGTCGGCGTCGATAGGAATGCCGTGCTTGAAGCCGAAGGATTCGAACACCATCGTTAGCTCGCGCTCGCGTTTGCCCAGCAGACGGGTGCGCAGCATTTCTGCCAGCTCGTGAACAGACATCTCGGATGTGTCGACAATCAGGTCGGCGCGAGAGCGCAGTGGCTCCAGCAGGTTGCTCTCTTCATCAATCGCGCTTTCCAGCGACAGATTCTTGCTGGAGAGCGGGTGCAGACGGCGAGTGTCGCTGTAGCGACGAATCAGCGTGTTGCGGTCGGCGTCGAGGAACAGCAGCTGCGGGGAAAAGTTCTCCGGCAGGTTTTCCATTGCCCGCTCGAAGATTTCCGGGGTTTCAGGCATGTTACGCACGTCGATACTCACGGCCGCCGAGATTTCACGGTCGGCCAGCGTCTTTGCCAGCTCTGGCAGCAACACCACCGGCAGGTTATCAACGCAGTAGAAGCCCATATCTTCCAGCGCCCTCAGGGCCACTGATTTTCCCGAGCCAGAGCGGCCGCTGACGATCATCAGTACCATGTACCGTTTCTCCTCAGTACGATGTGATGTCCATTACGCATCATCGTGGGTTTCCGTATCGGTGATGATTTGATACAGCTCTTCGTCGCTCTGCGCGGCGCGCAAGCGGCGGCAAATGGTTTTATCTGCCAGACGTTTTGCCACCAGGGAAAGCGTATGCAGATGGGTTTTAGTCTGGTCGGCCGGCACCAGCAACGCAAAGAGTAAATCGACTGGCTGGTTGTCGATAGCGTCGAAGGCGATTGGCGTTTCGAGTTGCACGAACACACCGACCGCACGCAGCGTATCTTCTTCGAGCTTGCCGTGAGGAATGGCGATGCCGTTGCCGATGCCGGTACTGCCCATTTTTTCACGGGTCAGAATGGCTTCGAACACCACCTGCGGCGGCAGGCTAAGCTGTTTCGCCGCCAGCTCGCTGATGATTTCCAGCGCACGTTTTTTACTCTGACAGTGCACAGCACTGCGGGTACATTCCTGGTTAAGGACATTGCTCAGTTGTAGAGCCGAATCGTTATTTGTCATAATTTCACCTAAGCATCGCCCGATATGCAGGCATATCGGGCGATCGCTCGGACAATCAATGTTGTTTTAGTTTATCTTTGTGCTTGGTTAACTGTCTCGCCAGTTTATCGATCAAACCGTCGATGGCGGCATACATATCCTGCCCTTCCGCGCTGGCATGAAGTTCGCCGCCGTTCACGTGCAATGTCGCATCCGAGATGTGCGTCAGTTTCTCCACCTTTAACACAATATGGACCTGATTGATCCTCTCGAAATACTGCTCCAGCTTGCTGAATTTCGTGGTCACGAATTCGCGCATCGGCTCGGTGATCTCGACGTTGTGTCCAGTGATGTTGAGCTGCATAGTGTCTTCCTTATCAGTTGTGTCAGACCAGCTGTTTACGCTGGTTAGACGGCGGAATGGATAAAGACTCTCGGTACTTTGCAACGGTGCGCCTTGCCACCATGATACCCTGTTCAGAGAGCATGGTGGTCAGCTTACTGTCGCTCAGTGGTTTCGCGGGATTCTCCGCGGCAATCAATTTCTTAACCAGCGCCCGAATGGCTGTGGACGAGGCTTCGCCGCCGCCCTCGGTGCTGACGTGGCTGGAGAAGAAATATTTAAGCTCGAAAATGCCCCGTGGGCTATGCAAATACTTCTGCGTGGTAACACGCGAAATGGTGGACTCGTGCATCTCGACGGTCTGGGCGATGTCAGCCAGCACCATCGGTTTCATGTACTCTTCGCCAAGGTCGAAAAAGGCCTGCTGTTGCTCGACGATGCAGCGGCTGACGCGCAGCAGCGTATCGTTGCGGCTCTCAAGACTCTTGATCAGCCATTTTGCCTCTTGCAGGTTGCTGCGGATAAACTGGCTGTCGGCGTCGTTGCGGGCGTTGTTGCACATGCCCGCGTAATGCTGGTTAATCTGCAGACGCGGAATGCTGTCGGCGTTCAGCTCGACCACCCAGCGATCGTTGACCTTGCGCACCAGTACGTCTGGAATCACATACTCCGGTTCACCGGTTTGGATCGATTGGCCCGGGCGCGGATCCAGCGATTGGATCAGATCGACCGCTTCTTTCAGTACGTCTTCTTTCAGGCGGGTGACCCGCATCAGCGAGCGGAAATCGTGGTTAGCGAGCAGATCGAGATGATCGCTGATAATCAGGCGCGCTTCATCCAGACGCGGCGTGTCTGCTGAAAATTGTGACAGCTGGATCAGCAGACAATCGCGGAGATCTTTGGCGGCTACGCCGACCGGATCGAAGCGCTGGATGCGTTTAAGTACCGCTTCCACTTCGTCCAGGCCAATTTCGTCGTCGCCGATGCTTTCGCGGATATCTTCGACGGTGACGGTCAGGTAGCCGGTGTCATTCACTGCGTCGACGATCGACGTGGCGATCGCCCGGTCGGTATCGGTAAACGGCGTTAACTCTACCTGCCACATCAGGTAATCCTGAAGTGACTGGGTGGTTTCACCCTGATAAACCGGCAGTTCGTCGTCCTGATAGTCCGCCCCGGTACCGGAAGGGGTTCCGGCGGTGTAGATTTCGTCCCAGCTGGCGTCAAGCGGCAGCTCTTCGGGCATGTCCGGCTTTTCCAGCGCGTCTACGCTGTCCAGCGTTTCGTTATCGACGGTTTCCTGAGTCTCTACTTCATCGTGAAGATCGGTTTGCTCGAGCAGGGGATTGCTCTCCAGCGCCTGCTGGAGTTCCTGCTGAAGTTCCAGCGTAGACAATTGCAACAGACGAATGGCCTGCTGTAACTGGGGCGTCATGGCAAGCTGTTGGCTGAGCCTTAATTGCAAACCTTGCTTCATGTTCAGAACGAATATCTCCCGCTAACGTCGATAACCACTACCCTATCAGAGTCTGAAGTCTTCCCCAAGATACACGCGTTTAACATGTTCGTCTTCCAGGATCTCCTGCGGTGTCCCGTGGGCAATCAGATGCCCCTGGCTGACGATGTAAGCGCGTTCGCACACTGCCAGCGTTTCACGGACGTTATGGTCGGTAATCAGTACCCCAAGGCCGCTGTCGCGCAGGTGTTCGATGATGCGTTTGATGTCGATAACGGAGATGGGGTCAACGCCGGCAAACGGTTCATCCAGCAGGATAAACTTCGGGTTTGCCGCCAGCGCGCGGGCGATTTCAACGCGGCGGCGTTCACCACCGGAAAGCGCCTGGCCCAGACTGTCGCGCAGATGTTCTATGTGGAACTCTTCCATCAGCTCTTTGGCGCGGTCTTCTCGCTGCTCATTACTGAGATCGTCGCGGATCTGCAGCACCGCCATCAGGTTATCGTAGACGCTCAGACGACGGAAAATCGACGCTTCCTGCGGCAGATAGCCGATACCGCGGCGGGCACGAGCGTGCAGTGGCAGCAGGCTGATGTCTTCGTCATCAATGATGATATTGCCCGCATCGCGCGGCACGATGCCGACCACCATGTAGAAGGTGGTGGTTTTACCCGCACCGTTCGGCCCAAGCAGGCCCACAATCTCACCGGAGTTGACGGTCAGACTGACATCTTCCACGACGCGGCGGCCTTTGTAGGCCTTCGCCAGATTTTTTGCAGTTAATGTCGCCATAACGAATTAGTTACTCTTCTTCTGTGCCGGAGCCTGGTCCTTGGATTTGTCCTGTAGCTGGGACGGAACCAGAACGGTGGTGACGCGTTTGCCTTTGTCGCTAAACGCCTGCATTTTCTGCTCTTTCACCAGGTAGGTGATTTTGTCGCCCTTGATGTTGCTGTCCAGCTGTTCAAGGTAAGCATTGCCGGTCAGCACCACGAAATCATTTGCCAGCTCATAGTGCATCTTCGACGCGCGACCTTTCACCGGCTTACCGTTGTCCTGCATCTGGTAGAACGTGGCCGGGTTGCCGTAGCCGTCGATCACTTCTTTACCCTGCTGGTTTGCCGGGCGGGTGACGACCACTTTGTCGGCGTTGATTTTGATGCTGCCCTGGGTCACGACGACGTTACCGGTGAAGGTCACGACGTTGCCCTGCATATCCAACGACTGCTGATCGGATTCAATATGAATCGGCTGATTGGTATCGCCGGTTAAGGCCATTGCCGGCAGGCTGGCGGCCAGCAGAGAAGCGACGAGCGCCAGCTTAAGGCTGAGTTTGTTTGTTCTGGATTTCATAAGAAGTTCTAACCTTTTCAATCAGCTCGGCGTTCTTGCTGCGTAAATTGCCGCGCATTTTCAGGCCGCTGGAATTAAATGTTGTTCCGTATAACGTCACCAGATCGTCAGAGGAAACGTCCTGAGTTATCAGGTTCACCTGGGCATTATCCGTCGTAATCTTACGCAGTTGTGCGTCTTCTGTCAGCGCGTTGATTTCAACGTGCCCATAGAGATACAGCATGCGGTCGCTGGTCAGCTTGGCTTTATCGGCTTTAATCGACCAGGTTGGCACCTTCGCGGCATCAAAAGTCGTCAATACGGGGTGAGTAAACCACGACAGACCCTGATCGGAAAAATACTCCACGTGTTCGGCGATTAACCGATAGCTGAGCGCGCCTTCCGGGCTGTACACCACCGTATCGGTATGTTCGCTTTTATAGGTTGGATCGCCAGTGTTTACCGCGATCGGGCCGCTGTCGTCTTTGTCGGCGAGATTCAGGCCGATGAGGACAAGTGCGACCAGCGATAGCAGAATGATAACCCAACGTCTGGTTTTACTCATATGGATTGCCCTTTGGCTTCGTCGAGCTTCCCTTGCGCCAGCAGCAGCAGGTCGCAGACTTCGCGTACCGCACCGCGTCCGCCCGCAATGCGCGTGACGTAATCGGCGCGCGGCAGCAGCAGCGGGTGCGCATCCGCCACCGCGACGCTCAGGCCGATCTCTGCCATCACCGGCCAGTCGATCAGATCATCGCCCACGTAGGCGACTTCTTCCGGCTGTAGGCTCAGCTTCGCCAGCAGTTCACGATAGGCGATAAGTTTATCCGACTGTCCCTGGTAGAGATGCGTGATACCCAGCGTAGCGCAGCGGTCTTCTAACAGTTTAGCTTTTCGCCCGGTAATAATCGCTACTTCGATACCAGAGGTGAGGGCGCAGCGCACGCCGTAGCCGTCGCGCACGTTAAAGGCCTTTAGCTCTTCACCATTGTTGCCCATATAAATCAGGCCGTCGGACAGCACCCCGTCGACGTCGAGGATCAACAGGCGGATTTTCTCCGCCCTGGCGATAAATTGTGGACTCACCGGCCCGTAACAGGTGGCGACCGATGCGACAGCGTTACTCATTCTTTATATCCTTGATTACACTACGCCTGCGCGCAGTAGGTCGTGCATATGTATCACACCTAGCAGATGGTCGCCATCAGCAACCAGCACACAGGTGATATGGCGTGATTGCATCAGGTTCAGCGCGTCGACCGCCAGCGTGCCTGGACGAATGCGAATCCCGCCCGGCGTCATCACGTCGGCGATGCCGAGGCTACGCAGATCGGCGCCGTTGTCGAAGATGCGTCGTAGGTCACCGTCGGTGAAGATCCCTTTAATCTGCATATTGTCATCGCAGATGGCCGTCATCCCGAGATTTTTACGGGTAATTTCCAGCAGTGCGTCGCGCAGGGAGGCATCCTCGCTGACGTGCGGGATTTCATCGCCGGTATGCATAATATCGTTAACGCGCAGCAGAAGCTTGCGACCCAGTGCGCCGCCGGGGTGCGACAGGGCAAAGTCTTCGGCGGTAAAGCCGCGGGCTTTCAGCAGCGCGACGGCCAGCGCATCGCCCATAACCAGCGCCGCGGTGGTGCTGGAGGTCGGTGCCAGCCCAAGCGGGCAGGCTTCGCGTGGGACTTTCACGCACAGATGAATATCCGCCGCGCGGCCCATGCTGCTGTCCGGGCGGCTGGTCATGCAGATCAGCGGCACGCGCAGGCGCTTGAGTACCGGGATCAGCGCCAGAATTTCGTTAGACTCGCCGGAGTTAGAGAGCGCGATGACTACATCCTGCGGTGTCACCATGCCTAAATCGCCGTGCGCCGCTTCGCCGGGATGGACGAAGAAGGAAGAGGTGCCGGTGCTGGCAAAGGTGGCCGCCATTTTACGCCCGATATGCCCGGATTTGCCCATCCCCATCACGACGACTTTGCCGCCGCAGTAGAAGATCTTCTCGCAGGCGTTGCTGAAATCCTGATTAATGTATTGATCGAGCTGCTCCAGCCCTTCCCGTTCAATCTCCAGAACTTCTCTTCCCGCCTGCTGGAAGTCGAAATTTGGCTGCAAATCTATTTGCGACATAGTGTTATCCCGATTCATTCGATGAAGAGCGGCGTTGCCCAATAGAGCAGCGCCAGCCACGCAACAAACCCGCCGATTAACAGTAAGCCAGCACCGCGGCCTATCTGGCGACGACGCCAGCACAGGAGGGCGAAGACCACGCTCACCAATACCATTACGCCATAGTCCCGGGTAAACGCGAGCGGGTTAAATGTACCCGGCGCGAGAAGGGCGGGAATACCCAGAACGATAGCGATATTAAAGAAATTCGAGCCGATGATATTGCCGACTGCAATATCATTTTCGCCTTTACGCACGCCGGCGATGGCGGTCGCCAGCTCAGGCAGACTGGTGCCGAGCGCGATAATCGTCAGGCCGATGGTCAACTCGCTCATGGCGAAATAGTTCGCCAGCACCGTGGCGTTATCAATCACCATACGGGTCGCCATCGGCATAATAATCAGCGCCACGCCCAGCCATAAACAGGCGACAGGCAGCGAGCCATCTCGCGGCAGTTCGGCCAACTGCTCCTGGGTGAATTTGTCGTTACCCTGGCGTTCGGCCAGACGCGCTATCTTAATGATAAACAGCAGCCACAAGGCTGCCAGGATAATCAGGAAGACGCCGTCCATGAAAGAGAGCTCGCCATCATACAATACATACCCGGCCAGCAAGCTAACGACCAACATTAGCGGTATTTCGCGGCGCAGGATATCAGAATGCACGGTAAATGGGTGGAACAGTGCGGTCAGGCCGAGGATCAGCAATATATTGACGATGTTAGAGCCGATGGCGGTGCCGACGGCGACGTCTACCTGACCATGAAGGGAGGCGGCGGCGGAGACGATAATTTCCGGCAGCGAGGTGCCGATGCTGACCACGGTCATGCCAATAATCAGCGGTGGAACTCCCAGGGCACGGCATAAAATAGAGGCGGAGTACACGAGGCGATCGGCGCTGTAGACCACCAGAAGTAAACCAATAATTAACAGAGCCGTGGCTAAGAGCATCTAAAGTCCTTTATTCGGGTATAATCGTCGGTCCGCACGTCTGGACGTAACGAATTCCTAATTTTGACTTTATGCGCAGGAAAAGTAAAACAAATGCCAGATTTCGTTAACTCGTGCGGTTAGGATTCTGTAAGAATGCGCAATTAAGCAGGAAATGATTCCTCTTAAGGACCTGGAAAGGTAAGCCTATGAGCCAAAAACTCGAGAATTTGGTCGATATGCACGACGTCACGTTTACCCGTGGCAGTCGGGTCATCTTCGACAAGATCTCGCTGTCGGTGCCGCGCGGGAAAATTACCGCGATTATGGGACCGTCGGGGATTGGCAAGACCACGCTGCTACGCCTGATTGGCGGGCAAATCCCCCCGGATAGCGGAGAGATCCTCTTTGATGGCGAGAACGTGCCGCAAATGTCGCGCTCTCGTCTGTATACCGTGCGTAAGCGGATGAGCATGCTGTTCCAGTCTGGTGCGCTGTTTACCGACATGAACGTGTTTGACAATGTGGCGTACCCGATTCGCGAGCATACCCGGCTTCCCGCGCCGTTGCTGAAAAGCACGGTAATGATGAAGCTGGAAGCCGTTGGCTTACGCGGCGCCGCTAAATTGATGCCGTCCGAGCTCTCTGGCGGGATGGCAAGACGCGCCGCGCTGGCGAGGGCGATTGCCCTTGAACCGGATCTGATCATGTTCGACGAACCCTTCGTCGGCCAGGATCCGATCACCATGGGCGTGCTGGTGAAGCTGATTTCCGAACTCAACAGCGCATTGGGTGTCACCTGTATTGTGGTTTCCCACGACGTACCGGAAGTGCTGAGCATTGCCGATTTCGCCTATATTATGGCGGACCGCAAAATCATCGCTCACGGTAGCGCAACGTCGTTGCAGGAAAACGACGATCCGCGAGTGCGTCAGTTCCTCGACGGTATTGCCGACGGCCCGGTGCCGTTCCGTTACCCTGCGGGCGATTATCGCCGCGACCTCATCGGCACAGGGAGATAATCGACTCATGTTGTTAAATGCACTGGCAGCGCTTGGACATCGCGGGATTAAGACCATCGCGACGTTTGGGCGAGCTGGGTTAATGTTATTCAATGCCGTTGTCGGCAAGCCGGAATTTCGTAAGCATGCGCCTTTACTGGTGCGTCAGCTCTACAACGTCGGCGTGCTCTCAATGGTTATCATCATCGTCTCGGGCGTGTTTATCGGTATGGTGCTGGGCCTGCAAGGTTACCTGGTACTGACCACCTATAGCGCTGAGACCAGTCTCGGTATGCTGGTGGCGCTGTCGCTGCTGCGCGAACTGGGGCCGGTGGTAGCCGCGTTGCTGTTTGCCGGGCGCGCCGGTTCGGCGCTGACGGCGGAAATTGGCCTGATGCGCGCGACTGAGCAGCTCTCCAGTCTGGAGATGATGGCGGTGGATCCGCTGCGCCGGGTCATTTCTCCGCGCTTCTGGGCCGGCGTCATCTCGTTGCCGTTGCTGACGATTATCTTCGTGGCGGTGGGCATCTGGGGCGGTTCGCTGGTCGGCGTAAGCTGGAAAGGCATTGATGCCGGGTTCTTCTGGTCGGCAATGCAAAATGCGGTGGACTGGCGTCTCGATCTGGTGAACTGCCTGATTAAGAGCCTGGTTTTCGCCATTACGGTGACATGGATTGCGTTATTTAACGGTTACGATGCAATCCCCACTTCTGCCGGAATCAGCCGGGCGACCACCCGTACCGTGGTGCACTCGTCGCTGGCGGTTCTTGGGCTGGACTTTGTGCTGACGGCACTGATGTTTGGGAATTGAGTGAATGCAAACGAAAAAGAGTGAAATCTGGGTCGGTATTTTCCTGCTGGTGGCCCTGCTGGCGGCACTGTTTGTCTGCCTGAAGGCGGCGGACGTTTCGTCGATGAAATCAGAGCCAACCTACCGCATTTACGCCACCTTCGATAACATCGGCGGCCTGAAGGCGCGTTCGCCGGTGCGCATTGGCGGCGTGGTGATTGGCCGCGTGGCGGACATTACCCTCGATCCAAAAACCTATTTACCTCGCGTGGCCCTCGACATTGAAGATCGCTACAACCACATTCCGGATACCAGTTCGCTGGCGATTCGCACTTCCGGTCTGCTGGGGGAGCAGTATCTGGCGCTGAACGTCGGTTTTGAAGACCCTGAGCTGGGAACGTCTATTCTTAAAGACGGCGGCACCATTCAGGACACCAAATCGGCGATGGTGCTGGAAGATCTTATTGGCCAATTCCTTTATAACAGCAAAGGCAGCGACAATAAGACTTCAGGCGATGCGCAGGAATCCACAGATGGACATACTGATACGGCGACGCCTGCAACTGGCACGACGAATTAATCTCAGGAGATACTCGACATGTTTAAACGCTTACTGATGGTCGCCATGCTGGTGATTGCCCCGCTAACGGCCGCAACGGCAGCAGACCAATCTAACCCTTACAAGCTGATGAACGAAGCGGCGCAGAAAACGTTCGATCGTCTGAAGAATGAACAACCTAAGATTCGTTCTAACCCGAACTACCTGCGCGACGTGGTCGACCAGGAACTGCTGCCGTACGTGCAGGTGAAATACGCTGGCGCGCTGGTGCTGGGCCGTTACTACAAAGATGCGACTCCGGCACAGCGTGAAGCTTACTTCGCCGCTTTCCGTGAATACCTGAAGCAGGCTTACGGCCAGGCGCTGGCGATGTACCACGGCCAGACCTACCAGATTGCCCCGGAACAGCCGCTGGGCGACGCGACCATCGTGCCTATTCGCGTGACCATCATCGACCCGAACGGTCGTCCGCCGGTGCGCCTGGACTTCCAGTGGCGTAAAAACACCCAGACGGGTAACTGGCAGGCGTACGATATGATCGCTGAAGGGGTGAGCATGATCACCACCAAACAGAACGAATGGAGCGACCTGCTGCGTACCAAAGGTATTGATGGCCTGACCGCACAGCTGAAATCCATCTCTGCGCAGCCGATCACCCTGGAACAGAAAAAATAATGGCTGAAGAGCTTAGCTGGACGCGCGATGGCGAACGCCTGACGCTGCTTGGCGAACTGGATCAGGACTTTCTGGTGCCCCTGTGGGACGCCAGAAATGAAGCCACGCAGGGCGTTTCGGTAATCGACCTCAATGGCCTTAGCCGCGTCGATACGGCAGGCCTGGCGCTGTTAGTGCACCTGGTTGACCTGATTCATTCCCAGGGCCGCAAGGTACGCCTGGAAGGCGTGAGTGAAAAAGTGGTGACGCTGAAACGGTTGTATAATCTGCCTGAAGATATGATCCCTTAAAAATTTCAGCACGTTATTGCTGCTAATGTTCCTAAAGCCCCATCAATCTTAACGATGGGGCTTTTTGCTTGTTTAAGACTGCGTCACTTTCCTCTAAGATGTGGGGCTGTTTTCACTCTCAAATGAAATGTGAACCTATGGAAAATAATGAAATTCAGACCGTGCTGATGAATGCACTCTCCCTTCAGGAAGTTCTCGTTTCTGGCGACGGTAGCCACTTCCAGGTGATTGCCGTGGGTGAGATGTTTGAGGGCATGAGCCGGGTTAAGAAGCAGCAGACTATCTATGGCCCGCTGATGGAGTATCTTGCGGACAACCGCATTCATGCCCTGTCGATCAAAGCGTATACCCCGCAAGAGTGGGCGCGCGATCGCAAACTCAACGGTTTTTGAGCCATGGGGAAAGCGGTAACGCTTTCCCGGTGGCGAACGTGAATACTTAACAGAGATTAGATTTGATGGATAAATTTCGTGTGCAGGGGCCAACCCGCCTTCAGGGCGAGGTCACCATTAGCGGCGCCAAAAATGCTGCCCTGCCGATTCTTTTTGCCGCTTTGCTGGCAGAAGACCCGGTAGAGATCCAGAACGTACCGAAGCTGAAAGATGTCGACACCTCCATGAAGCTGCTGACGCAGCTGGGTGCGAAGGTTGAGCGTAACGGTTCTGTATGGATTGATGCCGGCTCGGTCAACGTATTTTGCGCACCTTACGATCTGGTGAAAACCATGCGCGCCTCTATCTGGGCGCTGGGGCCGCTGGTGGCGCGTTTTGGCCAGGGTCAGGTTTCTCTGCCAGGTGGTTGCACTATCGGTGCGCGTCCGGTCGACCTGCACATCTCTGGTCTTGAGCAGTTAGGCGCGGAAATTAAGCTGGAAGAAGGTTACGTCAAGGCGTCCGTCAATGGTCGTCTGAAAGGCGCGCATATCGTTATGGATATGGTCAGCGTCGGCGCGACCGTCACCATTATGACAGCGGCAACGCTGGCGGAAGGGACCACTGTCATTGAAAACGCCGCGCGCGAGCCGGAAATCGTCGATACGGCGAACTTCCTGAACGCGATGGGCGCGAAAGTGACCGGGCAGGGTACCGATCGCATCACCATCGAAGGCGTGAAACGCCTGGGCGGCGGCGTGTATCGCGTCCTGCCTGACCGTATTGAAACCGGCACCTTCCTGGTGGCGGCGGCGATCTCCGGCGGCAAAATTGTCTGCCGCAACGCCCAGCCGGATACGCTGGATGCGGTGCTGGCCAAGCTGCGCGAAGCCGGTGCGGATATCGAAGTCGGCGAAGACTGGATTAGCCTTGATATGCATGGCAAACGTCCGAAAGCGGTGAACGTGCGTACTGCGCCGCATCCGGCGTTCCCGACCGACATGCAGGCGCAGTTCACCCTGCTGAACATGGTAGCGGAAGGAACCGGCGTGATCACGGAAACGGTCTTCGAAAACCGTTTCATGCACATTCCGGAACTGATCCGTATGGGCGCGCGTGCGGAAATCGAAAGCAACACCGCGATTTGCCACGGCGTTGAGCAGCTCTCTGGCGCGCAGGTGATGGCAACCGACCTGCGCGCATCCGCAAGCCTCGTGCTGGCGGGCTGTATTGCTCAGGGCACCACTATCGTTGACCGCATCTATCACATTGACCGCGGCTACGAACGCATTGAAGATAAGCTGCGCGCGCTCGGCGCCAATATCGAACGCGTAAAAGGCGAGTAATCGCCGCCGTTGTTAAACGCCCTCCGAGCCAGGGGGGCGTTCTCCCTCGCTATTCATCTTTCTTTGGCTGGCGCATCGCCTGCGTTCTATCGATAAACTCATGGGTGACCGGATCGTGATATCGTGATGGCCAAATTACCCATGGCTCCGTCTCCAGCACTTTCGCAATAATCACTTCACCCTTAGGCCAGGGGCGTGAGAGTACATTGGCGAGTGTTGATGAACTCAGGCCGTTTTTGCGTGATTCTGCGGCCATTGAAGTGCCTTTTTTGCGCAGCCCGGCAATGATATCCGCCGGGTGCCAGTCGATTAATTTATCCATACTTCCTCCCTGAGAGCGCAGTTTAAATCGTCATGTTGGATGAGGAATGTACTGTAACGTTCTTTTCAGGAAGATTCTAAAAAGTTCGTATAAGTTATGATAAATTAGGAAAACGTCAATTTACAGGCGCTTAAAAACGTTATCTGGAGCTTTTGGGAGCTTTCCCGCGCATTGCGCGGGAGAGGGATTAGCGATCGCGTTGGACAGCCATATGAGCGAGGCCAATAAGCGCATCGCGCCATTGGGTATCAGGCAGCGGCGCCAGGGCGGCAATCGCTTTATCGGCTTCTTCTTCGGCACGCTGGCGTGTCCATTCCAGCGAGCCGCAGGCGGCCATCGCTTCCAGCACCGGTTCCAGCAGATGTCGGCCATTACCTTGTTCGATAGCGCCACGAATCAGCTGCGCTTGCTCCGGCGTGCCGTTGCGCATGGCATGCAGCAGCGGCAGCGTTGGTTTGCCTTCGTTGAGGTCGTCGCCAACGTTTTTCCCCAGCGTTTCGCCATCGGCGCTGTAGTCGAGCAGGTCGTCGATCAGTTGGAAGGCGGTACCCAGGTAGCGACCATAATCCTGTAAACCTTTTTCCTGCTCCGGCGTACAGCCAGCCAGCAGACCGGAACATTGGGCGGCGGCTTCGAACAGACGCGCGGTCTTGCTGTAGATCACACGCATGTAGTTCTCTTCGGTGATGTCCGGATCGTTGACGTTCATGAGCTGAAGGACTTCACCTTCTGCAATGACGTTGACCGCTTCAGACATGACTTCCAGCACCTTCAGCGAACCGAGGCTGGTCATCATCTGGAAGGCGCGGGTGTAGATAAAGTCGCCAACCAGCACGCTGGCCGCATTCCCAAAGGCGGCGTTAGCCGTGGCCTTGCCGCGGCGCATGTCGGACTCATCAACGACGTCGTCATGCAGGAGCGTCGCGGTATGAATAAATTCGATTAACGCGGCAATCTTGACGTGGGCGTTCCCCTGATAGCCAACGGCACGGGCGGCCAGCACGGCGATCATAGGACGAATCCGTTTTCCGCCACCGCTAACGATGTAATAGCCTAGCTGGTTGATCAACTGGACGTCCGAGTTGAGCTGCTCAAGAATCGTCGCATTGACTCCCGCCATATCCTGCGCGGTTAACTCATTGATTTTTTGTAAATTCATCGCAAAAGCCGGGCTTAATGTCCTGTTTACCACTTATCCATACGGGATAACGAAGGTTTTACGTTAGAGTTGTAGCTACGATTGTACTGAAAAAACGCGACAGATAAACGTTGCCGTGCGCGTTGTGTTTTTTTTCTGCATCTATTGATGGTAGCACTTGTCAAAGGCTCGCGTTTTGCGTAATATTCGCGCCCTATTGTGAATATTTATAGCGCACTCTGAATCACACGAAGATGTGCGCGGAAGCGGAGTTTATATGTACGCGGTTTTCCAAAGTGGTGGTAAACAACACCGAGTAAGCGAAGGTCAGACCGTTCGCCTGGAAAAGCTGGACATCGCAACTGGCGAATCTGTTGAATTCGCTGAAGTTCTGATGATCGCAAACGGTGAAGAAGTCAAAATCGGCGTTCCTTTCGTTGATGGCGGCGTTATCAAAGCTGAAGTTGTTGCTCACGGTCGTGGCGAGAAAGTTAAAATCGTTAAGTTTCGTCGTCGTAAACACTACCGTAAGCAGCAGGGCCATCGTCAGTGGTTCACTGATGTGAAAATCACTGGCATCAGCGCTTAAGTTAAGGGGAGCAGATTAAATGGCACATAAAAAGGCTGGCGGCTCGACTCGTAACGGTCGCGATTCAGAAGCTAAACGTCTGGGCGTAAAACGCTTCGGCGGTGAAACAGTTCTGGCTGGTAGCATCATCGTTCGTCAACGTGGTACCAAATTCCACGCTGGCTCCAACGTTGGTTGCGGCAAAGACCACACTCTGTTTGCTAAAGCAGACGGTAAAGTGAAATTTGAAGTTAAAGGTCCGAATAACCGTAAATATATCAGCATCGTTGCTGAATAAGTTATTCGCGTCCCGGTAACGGATAAAAGCCCCGCAACACGTTGCGGGGCTTTTTACATTCGACGCCAGGTAAATGATGGTCTGTAGCGCTGTTTCAGGGTAGGAAATCCGGTATGAAGCAACAGGCGGGCATAGGTATTGTGTTGGCGCTCACCACGGCGGTTTGTTGGGGAGCATTGCCAATTGCGATGAAGCAGGTTCTGGAAGTCATGGAACCGCCTACCGTCGTTTTCTACCGCTTTCTGATGGCGAGCTGTGGTCTGGGGCTCATCCTGGCCTGGAAGCGCAAGCTGCCGTCCCTGCGGCTCTTCCGTGACCCGCGTTGGCTGGTACTGCTGCTGATCGCCACCGGCGGGCTGTTTGGCAACTTCGTGCTGTTTAGCTCATCGCTACAGTACGTTAGCCCAACGGCGTCACAGGTGATTGGCCAGCTTTCTCCCGTTGGTATGATGGTAGCAAGCGTCTTTATCCTCAAAGAGAAGATGCGCGGTACGCAGATTATTGGCGCGACCATGCTGATTTGCGGGCTGGTGATGTTCTTTAACACCAGCCTGATCGAAATTTTTACCCGCCTGACCGATTACACCTGGGGCGTTATTTTTGGTGTCGGTGCGGCGATGGTCTGGGTGAGTTACGGCGTCGCGCAAAAGGTGTTATTGCGGCGGATGGCGTCACAGCAGATCCTCTTTTTATTGTACACTTTATGTACGATTGCACTGCTGCCGTTAGCGAAGCCTGAGGTTATCGGGCAACTGAGCGACTGGCAGTTAGCCTGTCTGATCTTTTGTGGTCTGAACACACTGGTCGGCTACGGGGCGCTGGCGGAAGCCATGGCGCGCTGGCAGGCGGCACAGGTGAGCGCGTTAGTCACACTGACTCCGCTGTTCACTCTGTTATTTTCAGATTTATTATCAATGGCCTGGCCCGATTTCTTCGCCAGACCGATGTTGAACCTTTTAGGTTACCTCGGTGCGTTTGTCGTGGTTGCGGGCGCGATGTATTCCGCCATTGGTCATCGTCTATGGGGGCGGTGGCGTAAGCGTGAAGCGGTTGTTCCGTTACCCCGCGCAGGCGAATGATTTACGGAGAGTAAAATGAAGTTTGTTGATGAAGCAACGATCCTGGTCGTAGCAGGTGATGGCGGTAATGGTTGCGTGAGCTTCCGCCGTGAAAAATATATTCCGAAAGGCGGCCCGGACGGCGGTGACGGCGGTGACGGCGGCGACGTATGGATGGAAGCCGACGAGAACCTGAATACCCTGATCGACTACCGTTTTGAAAAATCCTTCCGCGCTGAGCGTGGTCAGAACGGCGCAAGCCGCGACTGCACCGGTAAACGCGGTAAAGACGTGACCATCAAGGTACCGGTCGGTACGCGTGTTATCGATCAGGGCACCGGTGAAACCATGGGCGACATGACCAAACACGGTCAGCGTCTGATGGTGGCTAAGGGCGGTTGGCATGGTCTGGGCAACACCCGTTTTAAATCGTCCGTAAACCGTACCCCGCGTCAGAAAACCATGGGTACCCCGGGCGACAAGCGCGATCTGCAGCTGGAGCTGATGCTTCTGGCGGACGTGGGGATGCTGGGGATGCCGAACGCCGGTAAATCGACCTTTATCCGCGCCGTCTCCGCAGCGAAGCCGAAAGTGGCGGACTATCCGTTTACCACGCTGGTGCCGAGCCTTGGCGTGGTCCGCGTCGATAACGAGAAGAGCTTCGTCATTGCCGATATCCCGGGGCTGATTGAAGGCGCATCCGAAGGCGCGGGCCTCGGTATTCGCTTCCTGAAGCACCTTGAGCGCTGCCGCGTGCTGCTGCACATCATCGATATCGATCCGATCGACGGATCCGATCCGGCTGAGAACGCGAAAATCATCATTGGTGAGCTGGAGAAATACAGCGAGAAACTGGCGAATAAGCCACGCTGGCTGCTGTTCAACAAAATTGACACCATGGACAAAGCGGAAGCCGAAGCTAAAGCTAAAGCGATTGCGGAAGCGATGGGCTGGGAAGACAAGTACTACCTGATCTCCGCGGCAAGCCAGGTGGGTGTCAAAGACCTGTGCTGGGACGTGATGAACTTCATCATTGAGAACCCAATTGCTCAGGAGGAAGAAGCGAAACAGCCAGAGAAAGTTGAGTTCATGTGGGACGATTACCACCGTCAGCAGCTTGACGAAGTCGCCGCAGAAGCTGAAGACGAAGAGTGGGACGACGATTGGGATGAAGACGACGAAGAAGGCGTTGAGTTCATCTACAAGCGTTAATCCTCGTGCCGGATGGCGCCGCTGACGCGTCTTATCCGGCCTGGAATATTCAACGGGCCGCAAATGCGGCCCGTTTTGTTTATATGTGACGTAGGCCGGATAAGCGCAAGCGTCATCCGGCAGCATCACTATCAGTTGTTCTGATAGATGTCTTTGTACAACCGACTCTCAAATCGCACCAGCGGAATACGGCGGTTACGCTGATCGGCTGGCGGCACCGCGTAGCCCGACAGATACTGCACAAAGGCCATACGCTGCCCGCTGGCGGTGGTGATGAAGCCTGCCAGGTTATACACACCCTGCAGTGAGCCGGTTTTTGCCGAGACTTTGCCATCGACGCCCGCCTGATGCAGGCCCGCACGGTACTGGAGCGAACCATCATGGCCGGCAAGCGGCAGCATCGAGATAAAGTTCAGCTCGTTATCATGCTGGGCGATGTACTGTAGCGCTTGCATCATCGTGGCTGGCGAGATCAGATTGTGGCGCGACAGGCCGGAGCCGTCGGCGATAATTGTGTTGCCGAGATCGACGCCTGCCTGCTGGCGCAGGATCTGCCGCACCGCATCGGATCCCGCGCGCCAGGTACCCGGGACGCCAAAGCGCGCATGGCCAATCATGCGGAACACGGTATCGGCAATCATGTTGTCCGATTTTTTCAGCATGATCTTCAACAGGTCGTGCAAAGGTGCCGACTGCTTACTGGCGATTACCGTACCCGGCTCGTTAACCAGCGTCTGGCGTAGCAGCGTACCGGTGTAGGTTATGCCTGCCTGCTTCAGCTCGTCTTTGATGATCGCCCCGGCATAGCTGGCGCCGTCCTGAATGGCAAATGCCAGCGGTAGCGGGTCAGCACGTTGCGGCAGACAGCCGGTGAGCGTGTAGCGGTTGAGATCGCCGGGGACGACGTCCAGCTCACAGTACTGCGCATCCGGCGAGCCTTTCGCCAGCGTCCGCACCTGGCTGAACATAACGACCGGGTAGTAGGAGGCGATACGAATAAACGCCAGATCGTTTGCCTTCTGCGCGCTGTAGAGCGAAATGGAGAAGCAGTTGCGGTCGACGATCGCTGCCGCCGGCGGTGCGCTAAAGCACTGGGTCATGTCGTTCCATGGCCAGCCCGGCGCTTTATCGTGGCTGGCGAAGATCGAGGTATCGATCAGGACGTTGCCGTCGATAGTTTGTACGCCGGATTTCTTCAGCGTCGCCACCATATTACGAATATCCTGGCGTTTTAGCGTCGGATCGCCGCCAAATCGCGCAATCAGGTCGCCTTTTAGCGTACCGTTATCGACGCTGCCTTTGGTCTCAAGCGTGGTGGTAAAACGGAAATCAGGGCCAAGTTGCAGCAGGGCCGCCAGCGCGGTGAGCACCTTCTGGGTACTGGCCGGTAGCGCCATCTGCTGGCCGTGGTAATCAATCAACGGCGCGGGTGCGCCCACTTTCTGCACCAAAAGCGCGAGGTTGGCCCCGGCGGGAAGCTGATTGATATACTCATCAACATTCGCGGCCTGAACGCTAAACGCTATACTGGTGGTCAATCCGATGATAAATCTGGAAAATCGCATAATCTCGCGCTAACAACCTGGAAACAAGCCGTCATACTACGGCCCAACGCCCTGTAAAGTAAACGATGACCCGTAGTGAACTTCGGGGTAAAATGCGTATCAAATTAAAAATTACTGCTGACCTGGGGCTTCGCACCCGGGTCGGTTTTCTTTTGCTTCTGGCCTGGTGTTGATAGCGACCCAGGCGGGCTTAGCGGCCGGAGCGGGGCGAACCGCTCCCTACAGGAATGTTTAAGAGGTATAACAATGCAAGCTATTCCGATGACCCTTCGTGGTGCAGAAAAACTGCGTGAAGAACTGGACTTTCTCAAGTCTGTACGTCGCCCAGAAATCATTGCGGCCATCGCCGAAGCACGCGAGCACGGCGACCTGAAAGAGAACGCGGAGTACCATGCTGCTCGCGAACAGCAGGGATTCTGCGAAGGCCGTATCAAAGATATCGAAGCGAAACTGTCTAATGCGCAGGTTATCGACATCACCAAGATCCCGAATAATGGCCGCGTTATCTTTGGTGCGACTGTGAAGGTGTTGAATCTGGATAACGATGAAGAACAGACCTACCGCATCGTGGGCGATGATGAAGCGGACTTCAAACAGAACCTGATTTCTGTGAACTCGCCGATCGCCCGTGGCCTTATCGGTAAGGAGCAGGACGACGTAGTCACCATCCGTACCCCGGGCGGTGAAGTTGAGTTCGAAATCATCGCAGTGGATTATCTGTAAATTTTGTTCAACACTGAAAATGTTGACTGAGTGTAAAGATAAGAAAAAGGCCGCATAGCGGCCTTTTATCAAGCATAAGAGCGTGGCATGTTGCTAGCCCTCGTAAAGAAAAACCCTCATTTAACACAATGTTGTGTCAGAAATTAGGATATTCTTAACGTGGCAGCGAGATTTTGCGTTCTTTACCAGGGCGATAAAGCACCAGCATTTTACCGATGACCTGTACGTTACAGGCGCCGGTTTCGCGCACGATAGCGTCCACGATCAAGGTTTTGGTCTCGCGATCTTCCGAGGCGATTTTCACCTTGATAAGTTCATGGTGCTCTAACGCTTGTTCAATCTCGGCCAGTACCCCTTCGGTCAAACCATTGTTGCCAAGCATAACTACCGGCTTGAGCGGATGTGCCAGACCTTTCAGGTGCTGTTTTTGTTTAGTACTCAGATTCATCGTATATTTTTGCTTACGTTGGGATTGAAAACGGGTCATTCTACCGCCATCTCCCATATATCGCCAAATGGCGCGTAGAAATTTACGCCAAAAGGCTACGATGAACTGTCCCGATGGGAATGTTAAATGACAGGTAAAAAGCGTTCTGCCAGCTCAAGCCGCTGGCTTCAGGAACACTTTAGCGATAAATATGTTCAAGAGGCACAGAAAAAGGGGTTACGTTCCCGTGCCTGGTTTAAACTTGATGAAATACAGCAAAGTGACAAACTTTTTAAGCCGGGGATGACGGTTGTCGACCTCGGTGCTGCACCGGGTGGCTGGTCACAGTACGTGGTCACGCAGATTGGTGGTAAAGGCCGCATTATTGCTTGCGATCTTTTACCTATGGATCCAATCGTTGGTGTGGACTTCCTTCAGGGCGATTTTCGTGATGAACTCGTCATGCAGGCATTACTGGAACGCGTAGGTGACAGTAAAGTACAGGTTGTCATGTCAGATATGGCACCAAACATGAGCGGAACGCCGGCGGTTGATATCCCCCGGGCCATGTATCTGGTGGAACTGGCGCTTGAAATGGCTCGTGATGTGCTAGCGCCAGGCGGAAGTTTTGTAGTGAAGGTGTTCCAGGGCGAAGGCTTCGATGAGTATCTAAGGGAAATTCGCTCCCTGTTTACGAAGGTTAAAGTTCGTAAGCCGGACTCTTCGCGTGCGCGTTCACGTGAAGTGTACATTGTAGCGACCGGGCGAAAATCATAGACGGTGGTTTTTCAAACGAAAGTTTGAAAGAAACTGGATATAGAGTATCCTGACGCTGTTTTTAACACAGTTGTAATAAGAGGTTAATCCCTTGAGTGACATGGCGAAAAACCTAATACTCTGGCTGGTCATTGCCGTTGTGCTGATGTCAGTATTCCAGAGCTTTGGGCCCAGCGAATCGAACAGCCATAAGGTGGATTATTCTACCTTCCTGCAAGAGGTCAATAACGACCAGGTTCGCGAAGCGCGTATCAACGGACGTGAGATCAACGTTACCAAGAAAGATAGTAACCGTTACACGACTTACATCCCGGTTAACGATCCGAAGCTGCTTGACAACCTGCTGACGAAAAACGTCAAAGTGGTTGGCGAGCCTCCAGAAGAGCCGAGCCTGCTGGCTTCGATCTTCATTTCCTGGTTCCCGATGCTGCTGCTTATCGGCGTCTGGATCTTCTTCATGCGCCAGATGCAGGGCGGCGGTGGCAAAGGCGCCATGTCGTTCGGCAAGAGCAAAGCGCGCATGCTGACGGAAGACCAGATTAAAACCACCTTTGCCGACGTTGCAGGCTGCGACGAAGCGAAAGAAGAGGTGGGTGAGCTGGTTGAGTATCTGCGCGAACCGAGCCGCTTCCAGAAGCTGGGCGGTAAAATCCCGAAAGGCGTCCTGATGGTCGGCCCTCCGGGTACCGGTAAAACGCTGCTGGCGAAAGCGATCGCTGGCGAAGCGAAGGTGCCGTTCTTTACGATTTCCGGTTCTGACTTCGTGGAAATGTTCGTCGGTGTCGGCGCATCTCGTGTGCGTGACATGTTCGAACAAGCTAAGAAAGCGGCACCGTGCATCATCTTCATCGATGAAATCGACGCCGTCGGCCGCCAGCGTGGCGCTGGTCTGGGCGGTGGTCACGATGAACGTGAGCAGACCCTGAACCAGATGCTGGTTGAGATGGACGGCTTCGAAGGTAACGAAGGTATCATCGTTATTGCGGCAACTAACCGTCCGGACGTACTTGACCCAGCGCTGCTGCGTCCTGGCCGTTTCGACCGTCAGGTTGTGGTTGGTCTGCCGGACGTTCGCGGTCGTGAACAGATCCTGAAAGTACACATGCGTCGCGTACCGCTGGCGCCGGATATCGACGCGGCAATCATTGCTCGTGGTACCCCTGGCTTCTCCGGTGCAGACCTGGCGAACCTGGTGAACGAAGCGGCGCTGTTTGCTGCTCGTGGCAACAAGCGCGTTGTGTCGATGGTTGAGTTCGAAAAAGCGAAAGACAAAATCATGATGGGTGCGGAACGTCGCTCCATGGTGATGACGGAAGCGCAGAAAGAATCCACCGCGTACCACGAAGCGGGCCACGCGATTATTGGTCGCCTGGTGCCGGAACACGATCCGGTACATAAAGTGACCATCATTCCGCGCGGTCGTGCGCTGGGTGTGACCTTCTTCCTGCCTGAAGGCGACGCAATCAGCGCCAGCCGTCAGAAACTGGAAAGCCAGATCTCCACCCTGTACGGCGGTCGTCTGGCGGAAGAGATCATTTACGGTGCCGAACATGTTTCTACCGGGGCGTCGAACGATATTAAAGTTGCGACTAACCTGGCGCGTAACATGGTGACTCAGTGGGGCTTCTCCGACAAACTCGGTCCGCTGCTGTATGCGGAAGAAGAGGGCGAAGTATTCCTGGGCCGCTCTGTAGCCAAAGCGAAGCATATGTCCGATGAAACCGCGCGTATCATCGACCAGGAAGTGAAGGCGCTGATCGAACGTAACTACGGTCGTGCGCGTCAGTTGCTGAACGACAACATGGACATTCTGCACGCAATGAAAGATGCGCTCATGAAATATGAGACCATCGATGCGCCGCAGATTGACGACCTGATGGCTCGCCGCGACGTGCGTCCGCCAGCGGGTTGGGAAGAACCGGGTTCGTCCAACAGCAACAACTCTGGCAGCACCGGCAAGCCGAGTGCACCGCGTCCGGTTGATGAACCGCGCGCGCCGGACTCTGGCACCATGTCAGAGCAGCTGGGCGACAAATAAGTTCTCCCTCGTGGAAGACTGTGCATCATCTGAAACCCTGGGGCTTGCCCCGGGGTTTTTTATATTGAAGAAATAGATAACAAAAGGATTCGCTATGAAACTCACCGCCCAGGGCTCTATCCTGGATCTCTCTCATCCGCACGTGATGGGCATCCTCAACGTCACGCCGGACTCCTTTTCCGACGGCGGCACGCACAACACGCTGGTTGAGGCGGTGAAACATGCAAATCTGATGATTAACGCCGGGGCGACGATCGTCGACGTGGGGGGGGAGTCTACCCGTCCGGGCGCACTGGAGGTCAGCGTTGAAGAAGAACTCGACCGTGTGATCCCGGTAGTGGAAGCCGTCGCTCAGCGTTTTGAAGTGTGGATCTCCGTCGATACCTCCAAACCGGAAGTGATCCGAGAGTCCGCCCGCGCCGGCGCGCATATCATCAATGATATCCGTTCACTGAGTGAACCGGGCGCGCTGGAGGCGGCGGCCGAAACCGGACTTCCCGTTTCGCTGATGCACATGCAGGGCAATCCGAAAACCATGCAGGACGCGCCGAAATACGACGATGTCTTTGCTGAAGTGAACCGTTATTTCGTTGAACAAATTGCTCGCTGCGAGCGGGCGGGAATCTCAAAAGATAAATTGTTGCTCGACCCGGGGTTCGGTTTCGGTAAAAATCTCTCCCATAACTATGCATTACTGGCGCGTTTGTCAGAATTCCATCATTTCGGCCTGCCGCTGTTCGTGGGAATGTCGCGCAAATCGATGATTGGTCAGCTGCTAAACGTGGGGCCGTCGGAGCGCCTTAGCGGCAGCCTGGCGTGCGCGGTGATTGCTGCCATGCAGGGCGCGCATATTGTTCGCGTCCACGACGTCAAAGAAACTGTTGAAGCGATGCGTGTGGTTGAGGCCACCCTGTCTGCGAAGGGAAATAAACGTTATGAGTAATCGCAAATATTTTGGTACCGATGGGATCCGTGGTCGCGTAGGCGATGCGCCGATCACCCCTGATTTCGTCCTGAAGCTGGGTTGGGCGGCAGGCAAGGTGCTGGCAAGCCACGGCTCACGCAAAATCATCATCGGTAAAGACACCCGTATCTCTGGCTATATGTTGGAATCCGCGCTGGAAGCGGGTCTGGCGGCGGCGGGGTTGTCAGCCTCGTTCACCGGCCCAATGCCTACGCCTGCGGTCGCTTATCTGACTCGCACCTTCCGCGCCGAAGCTGGCATCGTTATCTCAGCATCGCATAACCCGTTTTATGACAACGGCATCAAGTTCTTCTCTATCGACGGCACCAAGCTGCCGGACGAAGTTGAAGAAGCGATTGAAGCCGAAATGGAAAAAGAAATCACCTGCGTGGACTCCGCCGAGCTGGGCAAAGCCAGCCGTATCGTCGACGCAGCGGGTCGCTACATTGAGTTCTGCAAAGGCACCTTCCCGAACGAACTGAGCCTGAATGGCCTGAAAGTGGTGGTCGACTGCGCCAACGGCGCGACCTACCATATCGCGCCGAACGTGCTGCGTGAGCTGGGCGCGACCGTTATTGCCATTGGCTGCGAGCCGAACGGCGTGAACATTAACGAAGAAGTGGGCGCCACTGACGTACGCGCGTTACAGGCTCGCGTACTGGCAGAAAAAGCCGATGTTGGCATCGCGCTCGACGGCGACGGCGACCGTGTCATCATGGTTGACCACCAGGGCCACAAGGTCGATGGCGACCAGATCATGTATATCATCGCCCGTGAAGCCCTGCGCCAGGGCCAACTGCGCGGCGGCGTGGTCGGCACTCTGATGAGCAACATGGGGCTGGAAGTGGCGCTTAAGCAGCTGGGTATTCCGTTTGCCCGGGCGAAAGTGGGCGATCGCTACGTGCTGGAAAAAATGCAGGAGAAAGGCTGGCGCATTGGCGCGGAAAACTCTGGCCACGTGATTCTGCTGGACAAAACCACCACCGGCGACGGCATTGTTGCCGGCCTGCAGGTGGTCGCCGCCATGGTGCGTAACCACATGAGCCTGCACGATCTGTGCAGCGGCATGAAAATGTTCCCGCAGGTGCTGGTCAACGTGCGTTACACCGATGGTAAATCCAACCCGCTGGAAAGCGATGCGGTGAAGACGGCGGCCCTTGAAGCGGAAGCCGCGATGGGTAACCGAGGCCGCGTGCTGCTGCGTAAATCCGGCACCGAGCCGCTGATTCGCGTGATGGTGGAAGGCGAAGACGAAGCGCAGGTTACCGAGCTTGCCCATCGTATTGCTGATGCGGTAAAAGCGGCTTAAGCCGTGACCTAAGTGACTAAAAAGGCGGCGCTTGCCGCCTTTTTATTGCAGACAATGCGTGGTTTTGCTGTTTTTTTCCGCAGTTGATACAATGTGTGGAAATTGCCCTTGCGAAGGTCATTCGCTTTGGTTAGTATTCACACCCGCTTCAGTGGGAAACTTAAATGTCCCGCTTAATTGGTCGAAGCACTTGGTACGCGGTGTCCCCGCAAGGAACAGGTTGATTATGTACGAAGCTCTTTTAGTTGTTTTCCTTATTGTAGCGATTGGCCTTGTGGTCCTCGTTATGCTGCAGCAAGGTAAAGGCGCTGATATGGGAGCCTCCTTTGGAGCAGGCGCTTCCGCTACACTGTTTGGTTCTAACGGTTCTGGTAACTTCATGACCCGTATGACTGCTGTGTTCGCGACGCTGTTCTTCATCATCAGTCTGGTTCTGGGCAACATCAACAGCAACAAGACCAATAAAGGAAGCGAGTGGGATAACCTGACTGCACCGAAGACTGAGCAAACCACTCAGCCAGCGGCTCCGGCTCAGCCGACCAGCGATATCCCGCACTAAGTATTCTGTACCGAGGTGGTGGAATTGGTAGACACGCTACCTTGAGGTGGTAGTGCCCTAACGGGCTTGTGGGTTCGAGTCCCATCCTCGGTACCAATATTCCGAAAGAAAGACGCTGAAAAGCGTCTTTTTTTTCGCCTGTAGAAAACGGGCCTAATCGGCTTTCGGGAAATCAACGACCGTATCATTTACCCGGTTCACCATGTTGGTGAACAGAATCGCGCTGACGGCGCTGATAATCTCAATCACCTGCTGGTCGTTAAAACCAGCCTGCTTCAGCGCGGTGACGTCCGCTTCCGGCAGTGTGCCGGTGGTGCTCACCAGCGTTTGCGCGAATTTCACCAGCGCAGCGAGATGTGCGTCTTCGGTATAATCTCCTCGGCGCAGCGCGTGGATCTGCTCACCGCTGAAGCCCGCTTTTTTCGCCATCATCGTGTGGGCAGCCAGGCAGTAATCACAGCCGGTGGCTTCACTGACCGAGAGATTAATCGCCTCCAGTTCCCGGGCGCTCAGGCTGCCTTTATGCAGCATCGCATTGTGTGCCAGTGCCTGCTGTAACGCTGCCGGGGAGTGTCCGCCGATGGTCAGGTAGGCATTTGGCACTTTGCCCATCGCTTTTTTGATCCCGCCAAAAATCTCAGCGGCTTTACCGGTGGCATCTTGTTCACGAATCTCTGCTAAACGGCTCATGGTTTACTCCTGTTGTTCGAGGGTTTGTTGTGGCATGGGGACATCTTAGGTCACGACGGCGTGGTAGACTGGCGCTCTTCGTCTCATCTTTTTGTCTTATCGTCTCAGGAGTCGTATGGACAGTCTTAGCCATCTCTTAACGTTGCTGATGCCGCGCTGCGAAGTGAATTTGCACTGCCGCTTTGGCGGTCGCTGGCAGGCGGGACACAATCAGATGCGGGCGGGCGTGGTTCCCTGGCACTTTGTGCTCAGCGGCGAAGGGCGGTTAACCGTCGGCAAAGAGACGCGGCAAATGCGGGCGGGCGATGTGATTATGCTGCCGCACGGCTCGCCGCATCTGATGGAAAGCCTGGTGGAGTGGGGACAGGTATTGCCGGTCGCTCATCGCTTTAACGGCACGTTGACCGAAATGCGTACCGGCTCTGATGGCGATGCGCTGGAAATGCTGTGCGGTGAATTCTATTTCGGCCCCCACGTGAGCTGGCTGTTTACGGAGGAAACCGAACTGGTTCATCTGCATACCGATGAACGCGAGGATTGCCCGGAACTGGAAACGCTGTTGAACGTGTTAGTTCGTGAAAGCCTGGCAGAACATCCCGGTGGCAGCGCTATTGTCCGTAGCCTTGGGGATACGCTGTTGGTGCTGATGCTGCGCACGCTGCTGGGGGCGGAAGAACCGCCAGGCGGTTTACTGCGTCTGATGAGCGATGAGCGGCTGATGCCCGCGGTGCTCGCCGTGCTGGCGACGCCGGAGCAGCCGTGGACGCTGGAGAGTATGGCGGCCAGAGCGTTTTTATCCCGCGCGACCTTCGCCCGTCATTTTGCCCGCGCCTATCATTTGACGCCGCAGGCCTGGTTAACGCAGTTACGTATGGCGTTGGCAGCTCGATTACTGCATCAGGACCGCCAGGCTCGCCTGGAGGTGATTGCCGAGCGCTGTGGTTTCCAGTCGCTGGCCTCATTCTCGAAGAGTTTTAAAAAGCACTACGGCCTGACGCCGGGCGAATGGCGGCGCCGTTAGTGACCGCTAACACAAGGCAATAAAAAAGGCCGCTTACGCGGCCTTTTGTATCAACGATGCGGGCTTATTTGCCTTTGTTTTCCAGATTCTCAACCTGTGGCAGGCCGGTCGCGGAAGAGGCGGTCAGCAGACCCGCTTTCGCGTAGCCGAACAGCTTCTCACGGGTATCGGTAATGTCCAGATTACGCATGGTCAATTGGCCAATACGATCGTCCGGTGAGAACACGGACTCGCCTTTCTCCATAGTCAGACGCTCAGCCTTATAGGTCAGGTTGTCAGACACGGTGTTCAGGATGGAGTAGTCGTTGCCGCGACGCAGTTCCAGCGTCACTTCACCGGTGATCTGGCTGGCGACCCAACGTTGCAGGCCGTCACGCAGCATCAGCGCCTGAGAGTCGAACCAGCGGCCCTGATACAGCAGTTTACCCAGCTGACGACCATGAGAATGATACTGTTCAATGGTGTCTTCGTTGTGAATACCGGTCAGCAGACGCTCGTAAGCGATGTGCAGCAGCGCCATCCCCGGGGCTTCATAGATGCCGCGGCTTTTCGCTTCAATGATACGGTTTTCGATCTGGTCGCTCATGCCCAGTCCGTGACGGCCGCCGATGCGGTTCGCTTCCAGCATCATCTCAACATCATCGCTGAAGGTTTTACCGTTCAGGGCTACAGGGTGGCCCTGCTCGAAGCGGACGGTCACTTCTTCCGCCGGGATCTTCACGCTCTCGTCCCAGAACTTCACGCCCATAATCGGGTTGACGATCTTGACGCTGGAGTTCAGGAACTCGAGGTCTTTCGCTTCGTGCGTCGCGCCCAACATGTTGGAGTCGGTGGAGTAGGCTTTTTCGACGGACATTTTGTAGTCGAAGCCGCAGGCGATCATAAATTCAGACATCTCATGACGGCCGCCCAGCTCATCGATAAAGTCGGTATCGAGCCATGGTTTGTAAATCTGCAGCTCGGCGTTGGTCAGCAGGCCATAACGATAGAAACGTTCAATATCGTTGCCTTTATAGGTGCTGCCGTCGCCCCAGATGTTCACGCCGTCTTCTTTCATGGCGGCAACCAGCATGGTGCCAGTCACGGCGCGGCCCAGCGGGGTGGTATTAAAATAGGTCAGGCCGCCGGTGGTGTTGTGGAAGGCGCCACACTGAATCGCCGCGATGCCTTCGGCAACCAGCTGTTTACGGCAGTCGATCAAACGAGCGTTCTCTGCGCCATATTCCATAGCACGACGAGGAATCGCATCATAATCATCTTCGTCTGGCTGGCCCAGATTTGCAGTATATGCATAAGGGACCGCGCCTTTTTGTCGCATCCACAGCAGCGCTGCGCTGGTGTCGAGACCGCCAGAGAAGGCGATACCAATACGTTGACCTGCCGGAAGATGCTTGAGAATCGTCGTCATAAAGTAAAACCCTGCGTGATTGACTGAAGGAGAAATCGCGTTTCGCTGTCAGTGAATTTTTATGCAAAATAAATGAGTTTTCATTTAATCATGTTTTGTCATGGACCGGAAGGGATTCATGCATTTTTATTCAAAAAATCCGCGTCGGCAGCGAAGGTTACCTGCATTACCCTACCGCGATCTGCAGCGCATTTCTTCTGCATAGAATGTGAGGTTGACAAGCTGTGAGCCACATCACTATACTACAGGTCGATTTTACGTCCCGTCCTCGGTACCAAATCCCAGCATTATTTGCATTTTTTACTCAAAACGCGTAAAATTTGCCACGTTTCAGGCGCGGGGTGGAGCAGCCTGGTAGCTCGTCGGGCTCATAACCCGAAGGTCGTCGGTTCAAATCCGGCCCCCGCAACCACTTTCCCTTAGAGTTCATTTTCAAATATACTGTGAAGACTTAGGCCTTCGTAGCTGGATTTGAAAAAAAATTCTTTCGGAAGGTTCTCCAGGCCGCAGTTGCGGCTATAGGGTTCAGTTATCTAAAGCCCCGATTTATCGGGGTTTTTTGTTATCTGACTACAGAATAACTGGGCTTTAGGCCCTTTTTTTATGTCTTGGGGGTGGGTTTGTCCACATTAGAGCAAAAATTAACAGAGATGATTACAGCGCCGGTTGAAGCCCTGGGCTACGAACTGGTCGGCATCGAATTTATTCGCGGTCGCACATCCACACTGCGCATCTATATTGATAGTGAAGATGGCATCAATGTTGATGATTGTGCTGATGTGAGCCACCAGGTAAGCGCGGTGATGGACGTCGAAGATCCTATTACTGTGGCTTACAACCTGGAAGTTTCCTCTCCGGGCCTCGACCGTCCTATGTTCACCGCTGAACACTATGTGCGTTTCCTGGGTGAAGAGGTGACGCTGGTCCTGCGCATGGCGGTACAGAACCGTCGTAAGTGGCAGGGCATTATCAAAGCGGTAGACGGTGAGATGATCACTGTGACAGTCGAAGGCAAAGATGAAGTGTTCGCGCTGAGTAACATCCAGAAGGCGAACCTGGTTCCCCACTTTTAACAGTCTGGATTGAGGTGAAAGGCCCCGATGAACAAAGAAATTTTGGCTGTTGTTGAAGCCGTCTCCAACGAGAAAGCGCTGCCGCGTGAGAAGATTTTCGAAGCGCTGGAAAGTGCGCTGGCAACGGCGACAAAGAAAAAATACGAACAGGAAATCGACGTACGCGTTGAAATCGATCGTCGCAGCGGCGACTTCGATACTTTCCGTCGCTGGGTCATTGTTGAAGAAGTGACCCAGCCAACCAAAGAAATTACCCTTGAAGCGGCACGCTTCGAAGATGAAAGCCTGAACGTCGGCGACTACGTTGAAGACCAGATCGAATCTGTGACCTTCGACCGTATCACCACGCAGACCGCGAAACAGGTTATCGTGCAGAAAGTGCGTGAAGCTGAACGCGCGATGGTTGTCGATCAGTTCCGCGACCAGGAAGGCGAAATCGTCACTGGCGTGGTGAAGAAAGTGAACCGCGACAACATCTCTCTGGAAGTGAAATCCGAAGGGATGGCCGGTAACGCTGAAGCTGTGATCCTGCGTGAAGACATGCTGCCGCGTGAAAACTTCCGTCCGGGCGACCGTATCCGCGGCGTTCTGTACGCTGTACGTCCAGAAGCGCGCGGTGCGCAGCTGTTCGTCACCCGTTCCAAGCCGGAAATGCTGATCGAACTGTTCCGCATCGAAGTGCCGGAAATCGGTGAAGAAGTTATCGAAATTAAAGCCGCCGCTCGCGATCCTGGCTCTCGTGCCAAAATCGCGGTGAAAACCAACGACAAGCGTATCGACCCGGTCGGTGCTTGCGTCGGTATGCGTGGCGCGCGCGTGCAGGCGGTTTCGACCGAACTGGGCGGCGAGCGTATCGATATCGTGCTGTGGGACGACAACCCGGCGCAGTTCGTGATTAACGCGATGGCTCCGGCTGACGTGGCATCCATTGTGGTTGACGAAGACAAGCACACCATGGATATCGCGGTAGAAGCGGGTAACCTGGCGCAGGCGATTGGCCGTAACGGTCAGAACGTCCGTCTGGCTTCTCAGCTGAGCGGTTGGGAACTCAACGTGATGACCGTTGATGACCTGCAGGCGAAGCACCAGGCTGAAGCGCACGCGGCTATCGATACCTTCACCAAATATCTTGATATTGATGAAGAGTTCGCCACTGTGCTGGTAGAAGAAGGCTTCTCCACGCTTGAAGAACTGGCCTATGTGCCGATGAAAGAACTGCTGGAAATTGATGGTCTGGACGAAGCGACCGTTGAGGCGCTGCGTGAACGCGCGAAAAACGCCCTGACCACTCTGGCACTTGCCCAGGAAGAAAGCCTCGGTGACAACAAACCGACTGACGATCTGCTGAACCTGGAAGGGTTAGATCGCGCACTGGCTTTCAAACTGGCCGCTCGTGGTGTTTGTACGCTGGAAGACCTCGCTGAACAAGGCGTTGACGACCTGTCTGATATCGAAGGGTTAACCGACGAGAAAGCGGGTGAGCTGATTATGGCTGCGCGTAACATTTGCTGGTTCGGCGACGAAGCGTAATAAACTGTAGCAGGAAGGAACAGCATGACAGATGTAACCGTAAAAAAGCTGGCCGCAGAGATTGAGACCTCGGTAGATCGCCTGGTACAGCAATTTGCTGACGCTGGCATCCCGAAGTCTGCTGACGACTCTGTGTCCGCACAAGAGAAACAAACCTTACTGGCGCACCTGAACCGTGAAAATGGTTCTGCGCCGGATAAGTTGACTTTGCAGCGCAAAACGCGCAGTACTCTCAACATTCCAGGTACCGGTGGGAAAAGCAAATCGGTACAAATCGAAGTCCGCAAGACACGCACCTTTGTGAAACGCGATCCGCAAGAGGCTGAACGCCTGGCCGCGGAAGAGCAGGCGCAGCGTGAAGCGGAAGAGCAAGCCCGTCGTGAAGCTGAAGAAGCAGCTAAACGCGAGGCGCAACAAAAAGCTGAACGTGAGGCCGCAGAAAAAGCTAATCGTGAAGCCGCTGATAAAGCGAAACGTGAAGCTGCGGAAAAAGACAAAGTGAGCAATCAACAGACCGACGATATGACCAAAACCGCCCAGGCTGAAAAAGCCCGCCGTGAAAATGAAGCTGCCGAGCTGAAGCGCAAAGCGGAAGAAGAAGCGCGTCGCAAGCTTGAAGAAGAAGCCCGTCGCGTTGCGGAAGAAGCGCGCCGCATGGCAGAAGAAAACGAGAAGAACGGTGTGGATGCCGCTGAGCCTACTGAGGACACCAGCGACTATCACGTCACCACTTCTCAGCATGCCCGTCAGGCAGAAGACGAAAACGACCGTGAAGTAGAAGGCGGCCGTGGCCGTGGCCGCAATGCGAAAGCTGCGCGTCCGGCGAAAAAAGGCAACAAACACGCCGAATCCAAAGCCGATCGTGAAGAAGCGCGCGCCGCTGTTCGCGGGGGTAAAGGCGGCAAGCAGCGTAAAGGTTCCGCACTGCAGCAGGGCTTCCAGAAGCCAGCTCAGGCCGTTAACCGTGACGTTGTGATTGGCGAAACCATCACCGTTGGCGAACTGGCTAACAAGATGGCGGTGAAAGGTTCTCAGGTCATCAAAGCGATGATGAAGCTGGGCGCCATGGCCACCATCAACCAGGTCATCGACCAGGAAACCGCACAGCTGGTTGCCGAAGAGATGGGCCACAAAGTTATCCTGCGTCGTGAAAACGAGCTGGAAGAAGCGGTAATGAGCGACCGTGACACCGGCGCTGCGGCTGAACCGCGCGCACCGGTTGTGACCATCATGGGTCACGTTGACCACGGTAAAACCTCTCTGCTGGATTACATTCGTTCCACGAAAGTGGCCTCTGGCGAAGCGGGCGGCATTACCCAGCACATCGGTGCATACCACGTTGAAACCGACAACGGTATGATCACCTTCCTGGACACCCCGGGTCACGCCGCGTTTACCTCAATGCGTGCTCGTGGTGCGCAGGCAACGGATATCGTTGTTCTGGTTGTCGCAGCAGACGATGGCGTGATGCCGCAGACTATCGAAGCAATCCAGCACGCGAAAGCGGCGGGTGTGCCGGTTGTGGTTGCAGTGAACAAAATCGATAAGCCAGAAGCGGATCCGGATCGCGTTAAAAACGAACTGTCCCAGTACGGCATCCTGCCGGAAGAGTGGGGCGGTGAGAGCCAGTTCGTTCACGTATCCGCCAAAGCGGGTACCGGTATTGACGAACTGCTGGACGCTATCCTGCTGCAGGCTGAAGTTCTTGAGCTGAAAGCGGTACGTAATGGTATGGCAAGCGGCGCGGTAATCGAATCCTTCCTGGATAAAGGTCGTGGTCCGGTTGCAACCGTTCTGGTTCGTGAAGGTACTCTGCACAAGGGCGACATCGTTCTGTGTGGCTTCGAATACGGTCGCGTTCGTGCGATGCGTAACGAACTGGGTCAGGAAGTGCTGGAAGCGGGTCCGTCCATTCCGGTGGAAATCCTCGGTCTGTCCGGTGTTCCGGCTGCCGGTGACGAAGTGACCGTCGTTCGTGACGAGAAGAAAGCGCGTGAAGTTGCTCTGTATCGTCAGGGTAAATTCCGTGAAGTTAAACTGGCTCGTCAGCAGAAATCTAAACTCGAGAACATGTTCGCCAACATGACCGAAGGCGAAGTTCACGAAGTGAACATCGTGCTGAAGGCCGACGTACAGGGTTCTGTGGAAGCGATTTCCGACTCCTTGCTGAAACTGTCTACCGACGAAGTGAAAGTGAAGATCATCGGTTCTGGCGTAGGTGGTATCACCGAAACCGACGCGACCCTGGCTGCGGCATCCAACGCGATTCTGGTTGGCTTCAACGTTCGTGCTGACGCTTCTGCGCGTAAAGTTATCGAAGCAGAAAGCCTGGATCTGCGCTACTACTCCGTCATCTATAACCTGATCGACGAAGTGAAAGCGGCAATGAGCGGCATGCTGTCTCCGGAACTGAAACAGCAGATCATTGGTCTGGCTGAAGTACGTGACGTGTTCAAATCACCGAAATTCGGTGCGGTCGCTGGCTGTATGGTTACCGAAGGTACCATCAAGCGCCACAACCCGATCCGCGTTCTGCGTGACAACGTGGTTATCTACGAAGGCGAGCTGGAATCCCTGCGTCGCTTCAAAGATGACGTTAACGAAGTCCGTAACGGCATGGAATGTGGTATCGGCGTGAAGAACTACAACGACGTTCGCGTTGGCGATATGATCGAAGTGTTCGAAATCATCGAGATCCAACGTACCATCGCTTAATCTTCGTTTAGATTGCCGATTGTAGGCCGGGGAAGCGAAGCGCCACCCGGCAACTATTTCAAAAGGGGCTGATAAGCCCCTTTTTTGTCTGGAGAATTTATTATGGCGAAAGAATTTGGTCGCCCGCAGCGCGTGGCCCAGGAGATGCAAAAAGAGATCGCAATCATCCTGCAGCGCGAAATTAAAGATCCGCGTCTGGGCATGATGACCACCGTTTCCGGTGTTGAAATGTCCCGCGATCTGGCCTATGCCAAAGTGTTTGTGACCTTCCTGAACGACAAAGATGAAGCGGCCGTCAAAGCCGGCATCAAAGCGCTGCAGGAAGCCTCTGGTTTCATCCGCTCGCTGCTGGGTAAAGCCATGCGCCTGCGTATCGTGCCGGAACTGACCTTCTTCTACGATAACTCGCTGGTCGAAGGGATGCGCATGTCCAACCTGGTGACTAACGTGGTGAAGCATGACGAAGAACGTCGTGTGAACCCGGACGACAGCAAGGAGGACTGATGAGTCGTCCTCGTCGTCGCGGCCGTGATATTCACGGCGTGCTGTTGCTGGATAAGCCGCAGGGCGCATCCAGCAATGATGTACTGCAGAAAGTGAAGCGCATCTACAATGCCAATCGCGCCGGACATACCGGCGCGTTGGATCCGCTGGCGACCGGTATGCTGCCGATTTGCCTCGGTGAAGCGACCAAGTTTTCCCAGTATCTGCTGGACTCCGACAAACGCTATCGCGTGATTGCTCGCTTAGGTCAGCGTACCGATACGTCGGATGCCGACGGGCAGATCGTCGAAGAGCGTCCGGTGACTTTCAGCGATGCGCAGCTGGCAGAGGCGCTTGAGAGCTTCCGTGGCGACACCCAGCAGGTGCCGTCCATGTACTCCGCGCTGAAGTACCAGGGCAAAAAGCTCTACGAATATGCTCGTCAGGGCATTGAAGTGCCGCGTGAAGCGCGCCCGATTACCGTCTACGAACTGCTGTTTATTCGTCATGAAGGGAACGAGCTGGAGCTGGAAATTCACTGCTCCAAAGGCACCTATATTCGTACCATCATTGACGATCTGGGCGAGAAGCTCGGCTGTGGTGCGCACGTGATTTTCTTGCGTCGCCTGGCGGTCAGCAAATACCCGGTCGAGCGTATGGTCACGCTGGAGCAGCTGCGCGAACTGGTTGAACAGGCCGAACAGCAGGGCATTCCGGCGGCGGAATTACTCGATCCGTTATTGATGCCGATGGACAGTCCCGCTTCGGACTATCCGGTGGTGAATATCCCTGTAACGTCAGCGGTTTACTTTAAAAATGGTAATCCGGTACGGACGTCAGGCGCGCCGCTGGAAGGCCTGGTGCGCGTGACGGAAGGTGACGAAGGTAAATTCCTCGGTATGGGTGAAATCGATGACGAAGGCCGCGTGGCTCCACGCCGTCTGGTGGTCGAGTACACGGAGTAAGCCAGGTTCTGTGGCTTGCGATAACCGAGCGCTGCGAGTAGAATATCGCGGCTTAGCGTCTGCTTAATTGTTTAACAATTGGCAAGCGTTATCTCAGGGCTGCTGAATTAGAGATCGGCACCCTTTCTTTCTTTTAAATTTGGAGTTCAAAATGTCTCTAAGCGTTGAAGCTAAAGCACAAATCGTTTCTGAGTTCGGTCGTGGCGCGAACGACAGCGGTTCTACCGAAGTTCAGGTTGCACTGCTGACTGCACAGATCAACCACCTGCAGGGTCACTTTGCAGAGCACAAAAAAGATCACCACAGCCGTCGTGGTCTGCTGCGCATGGTTTCTCAGCGTCGTAAACTGCTCGACTACCTGAAACGTAAAGATGTTGCACGCTACACCGCGCTGATCGAGCGTCTGGGTCTGCGTCGCTAATTCTAGCGAGTTTCAGAAAGAGGGGCCTTTATGGCCCCTTTTTTCCACCGGACGACCGTCATTTATAAGAAAGTTTGCCCGTAAGACGCTGTCTGGCGTTCTGGTAATCCTGCTTGTCTGCATCTTGTTGAGACAAAATTGAGCTGAAATTACCAACACAGCAGTATTTTGAAAGATAACGGGTATAATGTATTGTTGTTGTACATATTCTTCGTTGCAGAGGTTCGCGCGGCTAATGAGAGGCTTTACCCGGCGTCGGGTTAGGGTTGTCATTAGTCGCGAGGATGCAAAGAAGATCGGTTTCATCGGTCGGCACGCCAAAGGGTGTGCCGCCACTCATTAAGAAAGGATAGAATTTTGCTTAATCCGATCGTTCGTAAGTTCCAGTACGGCCAACACACCGTAACGCTGGAAACCGGCATGATGGCGCGCCAGGCAACTGCCGCCGTGATGGTTAGCATGGATGACACCGCGGTATTCGTTACCGTTGTGGGTCAGAAAAAAGCGAAACCAGGCCAGGACTTCTTCCCGCTGACCGTTAACTATCAGGAGCGTACCTACGCTGCTGGCCGTATCCCGGGTAGCTTCTTCCGTCGTGAAGGCCGTCCAAGCGAAGGCGAAACCTTGATCGCGCGTCTGATTGACCGCCCGGTTCGTCCGCTGTTCCCGGAAGGCTTCGTTAACGAAGTTCAGGTCATCGCGACCGTTGTTTCCGTTAACCCGCAGGTTAACCCAGACATCGTTGCCATGATTGGCGCATCTGCTGCGCTGTCCCTGTCCGGTATTCCGTTCAACGGCCCAATCGGTGCTGCGCGTGTAGGTTACATCAATGACCAGTACGTGCTGAACCCGACTCAAGACGAGCTGAAAGAAAGCAAGCTGGATCTGGTGGTTGCCGGTACCGAAGCTGCCGTACTGATGGTTGAATCTGAAGCAGAACTGCTGAGCGAAGACACCATGCTGGGTGCTGTCGTATTCGGTCACGAACAGCAGCAGATCGTTATCAAAGAGATCAACGAGCTGGTTAAACAAGCGGGTAAACCGCGTTGGGATTGGCAGCCGGAAGCCGTTAACGAAGCGCTGAACGCGCGCGTGGCTGCGCTGGCGGAATCTCGCCTGAGCGACGCTTACCGCATCACCGACAAACAAGAGCGTTATGCTCAGGTTGACGTGATCAAATCTGAAACCATCGCGACTCTGGTGGCGGAAGACGAAACCCTGGATGCTAACGAGCTGGGCGAAATCCTGCACGCTATCGAGAAAAATGTTGTTCGTAGCCGCGTACTGGCAGGCGAACCGCGTATCGATGGCCGCGAAAAAGACATGATCCGTGGTCTGGACGTACGCACCGGCGTTCTGCCGCGTACTCACGGTTCTGCGCTGTTCACCCGTGGTGAAACGCAGGCGCTGGTTACCGCGACCCTGGGTACCGCACGTGACGCGCAGGTTCTTGATGAACTGATGGGCGAGCGCACTGACAACTTCCTGTTCCACTACAACTTCCCTCCGTACTCCGTAGGCGAAACCGGCATGGTCGGTTCTCCGAAGCGTCGTGAAATTGGTCACGGTCGTCTGGCGAAGCGCGGCGTGCTGGCAGTGATGCCGGAAGGCGACAAGTTCCCGTACACCGTTCGTGTGGTTTCTGAAATCACCGAATCTAACGGTTCTTCCTCTATGGCTTCCGTATGTGGCGCTTCCCTGGCGCTGATGGACGCAGGCGTGCCGATCAAAGCAGCCGTTGCGGGCATCGCGATGGGTCTGGTGAAAGAAGGCGACAACTTTGTTGTTCTGTCTGACATCCTGGGCGACGAAGACCACCTGGGCGATATGGACTTCAAAGTGGCGGGTTCCCGCGACGGTATCTCTGCACTGCAGATGGATATCAAAATTGAAGGTATCACCAAAGAGATCATGCAGGTTGCGCTGAACCAGGCTAAAGGTGCCCGTCTGCACATCCTGGGCGTGATGGAACAGGCGATTAACGCGCCGCGCGGTGATATTTCTCAGTTCGCTCCGCGTATCCACACCATCAAGATCAATCCGGACAAGATCAAAGACGTTATCGGTAAAGGCGGTTCTGTTATCCGTGCCCTGACCGAAGAAACCGGCACCACCATTGAAATCGAAGATGACGGTACTGTGAAGATCGCAGCGACTGACGGCGAGAAAGCGAAACACGCTATCCGTCGTATCGAAGAGATCACCGCAGAAATCGAAGTGGGTCGTATCTACAATGGTAAAGTGACCCGTATCGTTGATTTCGGTGCCTTCGTGGCTATCGGCGGCGGTAAAGAAGGTCTGGTACACATCTCTCAGATCGCTGACAAGCGCGTTGAGAAAGTGACCGACTACCTGCAGATGAACCAGGAAGTACCGGTTAAGGTTCTGGAAGTTGACCGTCAGGGCCGTATCCGTCTGAGCATTAAAGAAGCAACCGAGCAGTCTCAGCCTGCCGCCGCACCGGAAGCTCCGGCAGCGGAACAAGGCGAGTAAGGTTTGCCTTTTGCCCTCCGCGTTTGCGGAGGGCACATTTCGCTGGCTGGATGCCTTGTTTGCATGCGGGGGACAGGACGTTCATCCAATTGTTGTCTTCGGGAGTGGGAAATGAAGCCTTTTTTGCGCTGGTGTTTCGTGGCGACAGCACTCACGCTGGCAGGATGTAGCAACTCTGCCTGGCGTAAAAGTGAAGTCCTCGCGGTGCCATTGCAACCGACGTTACAGCAGGAAGTAATCCTGGCACGCATGGAACAAATTCTTGCCAGTCGGGCTTTAACCGATGACGAACGCGCACAGCTTTTATATGAGCGCGGAGTGTTGTATGATAGTCTCGGTCTGAGGGCATTAGCGCGAAATGATTTTTCACAAGCGCTGGCTATCCGACCTGATATGCCTGAAGTATTCAATTACTTAGGCATTTATTTAACGCAGGCAGGCAATTTTGATGCTGCCTATGAAGCGTTTGATTCTGTACTTGAGCTTGATCCAACTTACAATTATGCGCACTTGAACCGCGGCATCGCGCTTTATTACGGTGGCCGTGCGAAGTTAGCGCAAGATGATCTGCTGGCGTTTTATCAAGACGATCCCAATGATCCTTTCCGCAGCCTGTGGCTTTATCTTGCCGAGCAGAAGCTCGACGAGAAGCAGGCAAAAGATGCGTTGAAGCAACGCTTCGAGAAATCGGATAAAGAACAATGGGGATGGAACATTGTCGAGTTCTACTTAGGCAACATTGACGAAAAAACGTTAATGGAGCGCCTGAAGGCGGACGCAACGGATAACACCTCGCTCGCTGAGCATCTCAGTGAAACCAACTTCTATTTAGGTAAGTATTACCTAAGTCTTGGGGACAAGGACAGCGCTACGGCACTGTTCAAACTGGCGGTTGCCAACAACGTACATAACTACGTTGAGCACCGATACGCATTGTTGGAATTATCGCTCCTGGGCCAGGACCAAGATGACCTGGCAGAATCGGACCAGCAATAGCTGACGACTACATCAGCCCGTAATCTTTTTGATTGCCATCACCTTCGCGGGTGAGGGCGTTGTTGTTCGTTAATACACCTACTTTGAGCCGGTTCACACTTTTCAATGAAAATTGCAGATCAATTTCATGATGAGTTATGTAGACTGGCCGCCATTAATATCGAGGCACTTGTACTACATGGCTGAATTCGAAACCACTTTTGCAGATCTGGGCCTGAAGGCTCCTATCCTTGAAGCCCTTAACGATCTGGGTTACGAAAAACCATCTCCGATCCAGGCTGAGTGTATCCCACACCTGCTTTCTGGTCGTGACGTGCTGGGCATGGCCCAGACTGGTAGCGGTAAAACGGCGGCGTTCTCTCTGCCGCTGCTGAACAATCTTGATCCTGAGCTGAAAGCACCACAGATTCTGGTGCTGGCACCGACCCGCGAACTGGCGGTTCAGGTAGCTGAAGCAATGACGGATTTCTCTAAACATATGCGCGGCGTAAACGTGGTTGCCCTGTACGGCGGCCAGCGTTATGACGTGCAGCTGCGCGCCCTGCGTCAAGGGCCGCAAATCGTTGTCGGTACCCCGGGTCGTCTGCTGGACCACCTGAAGCGCGGCACCCTGGACCTCTCTAAGCTGAGTGGCCTGGTGCTGGATGAAGCAGATGAAATGCTGCGCATGGGCTTTATCGAAGACGTTGAAACTATCATGGCGCAGATCCCGGAAGGTCATCAGACCGCGCTGTTCTCCGCCACCATGCCGGAAGCGATTCGTCGTATTACCCGTCGCTTTATGAAAGAGCCGCAGGAAGTACGCATTCAGTCCAGCGTCACCACTCGTCCGGACATCAGCCAGAGCTACTGGTCTGTGTACGGCATGCGTAAGAATGAAGCGCTGGTGCGTTTCCTGGAAGCGGAAGACTTTGATGCGGCGATTATCTTCGTACGCACCAAAAACGCGACCCTGGAAGTAGCAGAAGCGCTGGAGCGCAATGGCTACAACAGCGCTGCGCTGAACGGTGATATGAACCAGGCCCTGCGTGAGCAGACTCTGGAGCGTCTGAAAGACGGTCGTCTGGATATCCTGATTGCAACCGACGTGGCAGCACGTGGTCTGGACGTTGAACGTATCAGCCTGGTTGTGAACTATGACATCCCGATGGACTCCGAGTCTTACGTTCACCGTATCGGCCGTACCGGTCGTGCGGGCCGTGCGGGTCGTGCGCTGCTGTTCGTTGAGAACCGCGAGCGTCGTCTGCTGCGTAACATCGAACGCACCATGAAGCTGACCATTCCGGAAGTGGAGCTGCCGAACGCAGAACTGCTGGGCAAACGCCGTCTGGAAAAATTCGCGGCGAAAGTACAGCAGCAGCTGGAAAGCAGCGATCTGGATCTGTACCGTGGCCTGCTGGCTAAAATTCAGCCGACCGCAGAAGGCGAAGAGCTGGATATGGAAACGCTGGCCGCTGCGCTGCTGAAAATGGCACAGGGCGAACGTTCTCTGATCGTTCCGCCAGATGCGCCGATGCGTCCGAAACGTGAGTTCCGTGACCGTGACGATCGCTTTGAGCGTCGTGGCGATCGCAACGATCGTGGTCCGCGTGACCGTGGCGACCGTGAAGATCGTCCGAAGCGCGAACGTCGTGACGTTGGCGATATGGAGCTGTACCGCATTGAAGTGGGCCGTGATGACGGCGTTGAAGTTCGTCATATCGTGGGCGCGATTGCTAACGAAGGCGATATCAGCAGCCGTTACATCGGTAACATCAAACTGTTCGGTACCCACTCCACCATCGAACTGCCGAAAGGCATGCCGGGCGAAGTACTGCAGCACTTTACTCGTACTCGCATCCTGAACAAGCCGATGAATATGCAGCTGATCGGTGATGCCCAGCCGCGCCCAGAGCGTAGTGGTCGCAGCTTCGGCGGCGAACGTCGCGAAGGTGGTCGTAGCTTCGGCGGTGAGCGTCGTGAAGGCGGCCGTAGCTTCGGTGGCGAGCGTCGCGAAGGTGGTCGTGGTGATGGTCGTCGTTTCAGCGGCGAACGTCGTGAAGGCAGCCGTGGCCCGCGCCGTGATGATGCTGCGCCGCGTCGTGACGACTCCGCAGGTCGTCGCCGTTTCGGCGGTGACGCATAAGCCAGACGGCTTAAAAGCGTAAAGTAAAATATACAGCCCCGATCGTCATGATTGGGGCTTTTTTTATTTCTTTTGTACTCATGTACTGGTACAGTGCAACACATTAAAATGCAGTAGCAAAATTATTCACTGGAGAGAAGGCTGTATGGCGACACTAACCACCACCCAAACGTCACCCTCGCTGCTTGGCGGCGTGGTGATCATCGGCGGCACCATCATTGGCGCGGGCATGTTCTCCCTGCCGGTGGTTATGTCCGGTGCGTGGTTCTTCTGGTCGATGGCGGCGCTGGTGTTTACCTGGTTCTGCATGCTGCACTCCGGGCTGATGATCCTTGAAGCGAACCTGAACTATCGAATTGGCTCCAGTTTTGACACCATCACCAAAGACCTGCTGGGCAAAGGCTGGAACGTGGTAAACGGCATCTCTATTGCCTTTGTGCTCTACATCCTGACCTACGCCTATATTTCGGCGAGCGGCTCGATTCTGCACCACACCTTTGCCGAGATGTCGCTGAACGTGCCGGCACGAGCAGCAGGCTTTGGCTTCGCGCTGCTGGTGGCGTTTGTTGTCTGGTTGAGTACTAAAGCGGTGAGCCGCATGACGGCCATCGTACTGGGCGCGAAGGTGATTACCTTCTTCCTGACCTTCGGTAGCCTGATGGGCCACGTAACGCCCGCCACGCTGTTTAACGTTGCCGAAAGCCACGCCAGCTATACGCCTTACCTGCTGATGACGTTGCCATTCTGCCTGGCGTCGTTCGGTTATCACGGTAACGTACCGAGCCTGATGAAGTATTACGGTAAAGATCCGCGCACCATCGTGAAGTGTCTGGTGTACGGAACGTTGCTGGCGCTGGTGCTCTATACCGTTTGGTTACTGGGCACGATGGGTAACATCCCGCGTCCGGAATTTATCGGCATTGCCCAGAAGGGCGGTAACATTGATGTGCTGGTGCAGGCGTTAAGCGGCGTACTGAACAGCCGTGGTCTGGATCTGTTGCTGGTGGTGTTCTCTAACTTTGCGGTGGCCAGCTCCTTCCTCGGCGTAACGCTCGGCCTGTTTGATTACCTGGCAGACCTGTTCGGCTTCGACGATTCCGCGCAGGGGCGTTTCAAGACCGCGCTACTGACCTTCCTGCCGCCGATTATCGGTGGCCTGCTGTGGCCGAACGGTTTCCTGTATGCCATCGGTTATGCGGGTCTGGCGGCAACGATTTGGGCGGCGATTGTACCGGCGTTGCTGGCACGTAAATCCCGTAAACGCTTCGGTAGCCCGAAATTCCGCGTCTGGGGCGGCAAGCCGATGATTGCGCTGATTCTGGTGTTTGGCGTGGGTAACGCGCTGGTGCATGTGCTGTCGAGCTTTAACCTGCTGCCGGTTTATCAGTAAGGCGTTTGTCCCCTCACCCTAACCCTCTCCCCAAAGGGGACAGCTCGGTGCGGTTTCCCCCCTATCCCCTTTGGGGAGAGGGCGGGGTGAGGGGAATAAACCGCACTACCCCAACAATTCCTGCTTCACATCCATCGCCAGGTCAAACGAATGCAGCCGCGCCTGATGATCGAAAATCTGCCCGTTGACCATAATCTCATCCGCCTGCGTTTCGCGCAGAATGGACTCCAGCCCGTGGCGCACCTTCGCCTTATCGCCCACCAGTGACATCCGTAACGCCTGGTCGACGCCGTATTTCTCCGACGGTGACCAGAAATGTTCCATCTGCTGAATCGGCGCTGGCAACTGTCCTGTCTCCCCGCGACGCAGCCTGGTGAATGCCTGCTGCATGGAGGTGAAGAGGAATTCCGCGTCGCGGTTACTGTCGGCGGCAATAATGTTGATGCACACCATTGCGTACGGTTTTTCCAGCCGCGCCGATGGCTTGAAGTTCGTGCGGTAGAGATGCAGCGCCTGGAACAGCATATCCGGCGCGAAGTGCGAGGCGAAGGCAAACGGCAGGCCGAGCTGTGCGGCGAGCTGCGCGCCATACAGGCTGGAGCCAAGCAGCCACACCGGAATTTTCTCGCCGTAGCCAGGAACCGGGCGCACCTGCGGGTTAGGGTCGACCGCGTCGAACCAGTCCACCAGTTCCGCCACATCGCGCGGGAAGTTATCGATATCGCCACTCATATGACGGCGCAGCGCTCGCATAGTGGGCTGATCGCTGCCCGGCGCGCGGCCAAGGCCGAGATCGATACGTCCGGGATACAGCGTATTGAGCGTGCCGAACTGCTCAGCGATCACCAGCGGCGAGTGGTTGGGCAGCATGACGCCGCCGGAGCCGAGGTGCAGGGTGGTGGTGTTGGCGGCCAGATAGCCAATCAGCACCGAAGTCGCCGCGCTGGCGATGCCCACCATGTTGTGGTGTTCGGCCAGCCAATAGCGGTGGTAGCCGCGCTTTTCAGCGAGCTGGGCGAGGTCGAGCGAATGGGAGAAGGCTTCTCGCGCTGAGGAACCCTGGGGGATCGGCGCCAGATCGAGCACCGAGAAAGCAACGGTTTTGTCAGTCATAAAGGCTCACTTTGCTACAGCATAGTCATCAGATTGAAGGTCTTGTTCCAACCGGGCGCACCCGGTCAGAAAAGCTGCATCTTTAATAATGCATTAAAATCTGACCACTGTTGTTAACAAAGTGAGCGGTTTTATCAGGCCTGCAATTCCAGCCCGGCCAGACGCTTCCAGTAGCCGTTACAGTCGCTGTTGGCGGTTAACGGCAGCGGTGCGCCGCCGTTCTCGTTGGCGCGGAAGGCCTCGAGCATGGCAAACGTCTCGTTACCCATCGGCGACAAGCGCACCATATCCACCAGTCCGTGCATGGACGTTAGCTCGTTACCAAGGTTGTAAACGTAGCCGCTCATGGTCTGAATGCCGTTGAGCACGAACACCTGCTGATTCTCCTGCGACAGCATGCTGCGCCCGTTCGGGTACTTGATGCAGCAGGTTTCGCATTCGTCCTTTGGCTTGTCTTCCGAACGTGCGGTAAAGCAGCGGGCGGAGTAAGCCAGCGGCAGATGGCCGTAGCTCAGCACCTCAACTTCAAACTTATCGCGGATACCCAGCTCTTCACACTGGTTGAGCAGATTGACCAGCCAGTCGCGGGACAGTTCCACCGGCATACACCAGCGCATCATGCCCTGCTTTTGCAGCAGGCGCAGCGTCACGGCGTTATAGCAGTTCAGCGCATGACCCGCCACGAACGGCAGTTTACGCTCGGCGCACAGGTTCACGACCCCAAGATCGCTGGCTTCCACCAGAAAATCACCGTTCTCAACGTAGCGCTTGAGTTCACCCAGCTCGGACGACGCCTGCACCAGTGCGAGGGTGGAGAGCACCACCTGCTTGCCGCTAGCGGCCAGCGTTTTCGCCATATCCAGCCAGTCGCCGACTTTGGTGGCGCGGCGCTTGCTGCACACCGCTTCGCCCAGATAAATGGTGTCGGCGCTGCTGGTGGCGGCCTGCTGGTAGAAATCTTCCAGCGTCTCTTTTGACCAGTAGTAAAGCACTGGCCCTAATGAATATTTCATGGGAATTCCTACTGCCATTTACGGTGATACGCGCCGAGGGTGGTTTGGGTGCCTTCGGACATCGAACCGAGAGTGTCCATCCACGCGGGCTGCGGGACGAAGTTTTGCGGGTCAGCCATGCAGCGGTCGATAGCCTGACGCCAGACTTTCGCGACCTGGCTGACGTATGCCGGGCTGCGCTGACGGCCTTCGATTTTCACGGAGGCGATGTTCGCCGCCAGCAGTTCCGGCAGCAGCTCCAGCGTATTGAGGCTGGTGGGTTCTTCCAGCGCGTGATAGCGCTCGCCGTCGACCATATAGCGGCCTTTGCACAGCGTCGGATAGCCCGCGTTTTCACCGTCCTGATAGCGGTCGATCAGCACTTCGTTAAGGCGAGATTCCAGCCCCTGTGGCGTTTGCTGCCAGCGCACGTAGCGCGCCGGTGAGCAGGCACCCACGGTATTCGGCGACTCGCCGGTCAGGTAAGAGGAGAGATAGCAGCGACCTTCAGCCATAATGCACAGGCTACCAAAGGCGAACACTTCCAGCGGCACCGGGGTGACGCGGGCTAGCTGCTTCACCTGATGAATAGAAAGCACGCGCGGCAGCACCACACGGGCGACGTCAAAGTTGCGATGATAAAAATTAATCGCCTCTTCGTTGGTTGCGGATGCCTGAACGGAGACATGGCGCTCAATATGCGGATAACGTTCTGCGGCATACTCAAGCATAGCGAGGTCGGCGAGAATCAGCGCGTCGGCGCCCAGTTGCGCGGCCATGTCTACGGCGCGCTGCCAGCGTACGTAGCCATCCGGGTGAGCGAAGGTGTTAATCGCGATATGCAGCTTACGGCCATGCTGATGCACGAAGCTCACGGCTTCCTGCAGTTTCTTTTCGGTAAAGTTCAGGCCAGCGAAGTGGCGGGCGTTGGTATCGTCCTTCAGCCCGATATACACCGCATCGGCACCGTTTTCGATAGCCGCCTTAAGCGCCGGGAGGTTTCCGGCAGGGCAGAGCAACTCCATAATTCTTCCTGAGTTAGCGGCCCAGCAGGGCGCATTATTGTTAATGAATGGGAATTTTAGTTAACCTAACGCTAATCATTTTTGATTTGAGGCAGACAAAAGCGTATTGATTGCGCCAATAATCCCTCGGCCTCACGACATAATTGTTGATTTACGCCGCTATGTCGTTTATCTGATATGGCAAAATAACGGAACTATTGCATTCAGGGAGTAAAGCTTGTGTTGGATAAACTGCGTTCACGTCTGGTTCATGTTGCTCCGAGTTTAATGAGCGTTCCGGTAAAATTGACGCCGTTCGCCCTTAAACGCCAGGTGTTGCAGCAGGTATTAAGCTGGCAGTTCCGTCAGGCACTGAATGACGGCGAACTGGATTTTCTGGAAGGCCGTTGGTTGAGTATTGAAGTGCGCGACATTGGCCTGAAGTGGTTCACTTCCGTTGAGAATGAACGGCTTATTGTGAGCGACGCGGCCCAGGCCGACGTGAGCTTCAGCGCGGATGCCAGCGACCTGCTGATGATCGCTGCGCGCAAACAGGACCCGGATACCCTCTTCTTCCAGCGTCGACTGGTGATTGAAGGGGATACGGAGCTGGGTCTCTATGTCAAAAATCTGATGGATGCCATCGAGCTTGAGCAGATGCCAAAAGCGCTGCGCGTGATGCTGATGCAGCTGGCTGATTTCGTTGAGGCTGGCCTAAAATCACCATCAGAAACCAAACATACATCGGTAGGTGAGCCATGCTGATTCGAGTAGAAATTGGAATTGATGCCCCGGGCATTGACGCGCTGCTGCGTCGGACCTTCAACCGTGATAGCGAAGCCAATCTGGTGCGCGAGCTGCGTGAAGACGGCCTGATTACGCTCGGGTTGGTGGCCACTGACGATGAAGGCCACGTTGTGGGCTATGTGGCATTTAGCCCGGTCAGCATCGAAGGCGAAGAGCTACAGTGGGTGGGGCTGGCGCCGCTGGCGGTTGACGAAGCCTACCGCGGTCAGGGATTGGCGCGTCAGATGGTCTACGAAGGTCTGGATTCGCTGAACGAGTTTGGCTATGCGGCGGTTGTGACGCTGGGCGAACCGGCGCTGTATGGCCGTTTCGGCTTTGAACGTGCGGCACAATACGATTTGCGCTGTCGCTGGCCGGGCACCGAAGAGGCGTTTATGGTCCATCGTCTGGCTGACGATGCGTTAAACGGCGTACACGGTCTGGTGGAGTATTCCGACCACTTTAATCGTGTTTAAGGCTGTCCCGTAACGTTTCAAATGAACCGTCACCTGCGACGAGGCGCTCTTTCTGGCGCTTCGTTAGCTGCTTGATGCGGTACTCCAGGCGCAGCGCCAGCGAGTGCTCGCCCACTTCACCGGAAAACGCTAGCTGCAGCGCGCCTTTGCCGCGCAGCGCTTTCGCCCCTTTGCCGCTCTGATGCTGGTGAAATCGCCGTTCAACATCGGTGGTGATACCGGTGTACAATTTGTCGTCCTCAGTGCGGACGAGATAAAGAAACCAACGCACGTGTGCCAACCTGTCTGTGTAGGTGCACGCACCATAGCATAACGGAGAGAACAGATGGAAACCCTGGCAACCATTAGCCGCTGGCTGGCGAAACAACACGTTGTTGGCTGGTGCGTGGCGAGTGAAGGCGAGCTGTGGTGCGCCAACGCGTTCTACGTCTATGACCCGCAGCGCGTGGCGTTCTACCTGTTGAGCGAAGAGACCACGCGCCACGGGCAGATGACCGGCAAGCAGGCCCCGGTGGCGGGAACGGTAAACGGCCAGCCCAAAACGGTGGCGCTGATTCGCGGCGTGCAGTTCAAAGGCGAAATCCGTCTGCTGGAAGGTGAAGAGGCCGATGAAAAGCGCGCGCTGTATGTCCGCCGTTTCCCGGTAGCCCGCATGCTTCCCGCTCCGGTGTGGGAGATTCGTCTCGACGAGCTGAAGTTTACCGACAACACCCTGGGTTTCGGCAAGAAGCTGCACTGGCTCCGCGACTAAAGCCGCGGTAGCTCAATGATAAAGCGCGTGGCAACGGAGTCAGATGTCACGCTGATTTTCCCGCCATGCGCCCGCACGATCGACTTCACGATCGCCAGCCCGATCCCGCTGTTTTCACCTTTACGCTGCCGTGACGGATCGACCCGATAAAAACGATCGAACAAACGTGGCAGATGTTCCGCCGCGATCGGCGTACCGGGATTTTCAACGCGATACTCCACGCGTTCGTCAATCTCGCCAACCTGCACGGTGACCGACATCCCTCGCGGGGTATAGCGGATCGCGTTAGACAACAGGTTGTTGATCGCCCGACGAATCATCAGCGGATCGCCTGATATCAGCGACGACTGCCCGACGAAACAGAGCTTCACTTCGCGTTCTTCGGCCCACGCTTCAAAGAACTCAAACACTTTGAGCGTTTCGCTTTGCAGATCCAGCGGCACGCGCTCGGGGATCAGCAGGTTTTCATCCGCCTGCGCCAGAAACAGCATATCGCTGACCATTTTCGCCATCCGGTTGTACTCTTCCAGGCTGGAGTAGAGCACATCTTCCAGCTCCTTCACCGTACGCGGCTGGCTCAGCGCGATCTCGGTCTGGGTGACCAGGTTGGTGATCGGTGTGCGCATCTCATGGGCGATATCGGCGGAGAAATTGGCCTGGCGGCGGAACACGTCCTCGATCCGGCCGATCATCAGGTTAAACGAGATCACCAGCTGTTCCAGTTCGATCGGTACGCGGTTGGGATCCAACCGCACGTCGAGATTTTCCGAGGTGATGTTTTTGATCGCCATGCTGACGTCGCGCAGCGGCTGGTGGCCTTTACGCACGGCGATCAGCACGATCACAATAATCAGCAGGCTGATGACGGTCGCGATCATCATCAGATTGCGCTTGAGTTGATCGAGATAGTGAAGGTGAAAGTCGATCGACAGCGCGGTCAGCAGCGTGTAGGTCTGGTCGTGCGCGCGGACCGTGGACGCTATCACCCGATAAGTGGTGGCGTGGCTGGCGTCACCGCTGTGCTCTGCCATCTGACGCATACCGCTGCCGGTCCAGCGGAACATCTGTTCGCTCTTAAGCTCGTCGGCGAAATGCGCGCTGGAGAGGATCGGCGACAGATCCGGCCCTCCGGGGGAGCGGTAAAGCTGTGGGTTATCGCGCGTGCTCACCAGCACGGCGGTATTACGGTAGCCCGCCAGCACGCTGCCGATATTGGCCATTTTTTCCGCATCGGAGGTTTCCGGCGCGGTCAGCAGCGCGTTAAGCGTGGCGTTGACCTGCTTCAGGTCGCTGACGTCCTGCTCGGCGAAATGTTTTTCCACCGAGTGCAGCATAATGCCGGTAAAGGCGGCAAAAGCGACGATCGTCGCCAGGCTGATAAAAAAGGTCAGGCGAGTCGCCAGCGAGAACGGGCGGCGCAGGCTAGCCTTCATCGCGAACCTCAAGCACGTAGCCGACGCCGCGCACGGTATGAATCAGCTTAGGCGTAAAGTCGTTATCGATTCTGGCGCGCAGGCGTTTGACGGCGACGTCGATCACGTTGGTGTCGCTGTCGAAATTCATGTCCCACACCTGCGAAGCGATCAGCGAGCGCGGCAGCACTTCTCCCGGGTGGCGCAGGAAAAATTCCAGCAGGGTAAATTCCTTACTGGTCAAAGTGATGCGCGTATTGCCGCGGGTGACTTTACGCGAAACCAGATCGAGCGTGAGATCGGCCATCTGAAACTGGCTCTCGACGATCGTTGCCGCGCCACGACGCAGCAGGGTACGCACACGCGCCAGCAGCTCGGCGAAAGCGAACGGTTTCACCAGATAATCGTCGGCACCCAGCTCCAGCCCTTTCACCCGGTGCTCAATGGTGCCCAGCGCGGTCAGCAACAGGATCGGCATACCTTTGCCAGCGGAGCGCAGCATGCGCACGATGTCCCAGCCGTTGACGTCCGGCAGCATGATATCCAGCACCAGCAGATCGTAATCGCCGGTCATCGCCAGGTGATAACCGTTGAGGCCGTTGTCGGCGCGATCCACCACAAAGCCCGCTTCCGTCAGCCCCTTACACAGGTACTCCCCGGTTTTGACCTCGTCTTCCACCACCAGAATTTTCACGCGCCCTCCGTCGCCGCTGTGTGATGGGGCCATTCTAATGAGGAGTGGGGGATGACGGAAGAACCACGAGCGAAATACGCCTTGTCGGGGTTACTCCGCCCACGCGTTTTGCCGCTTCAGCTCCGCGTTAACCTTGCCGTTGATCTCTTTGAGCATCGCTGGAATATCACCGTCGCAGCTGGCGTAAATTTTGTTAAAGCCATCGGCGGTAATTTGCCGTACCGGGATCCAGTTGGGGATCTGTGGCATGTAACGACCGTTTTTCGCGTAGGTGTCGGCGAACACTTCCCAACGCGGATCGTCATGATAATCTTTGATATTCAGCGTTTTGTTTACCGGCAGGCGGACGATCGGCATTGAGGTGCTGTCGGTTGCCATACCGATCTTCTGGCCTTCCGGCGAGATCAGAAACTCAAGGAATTTCTTCGCCGCCGCTTTGCGCTGGCTGGTTTTCATCAGGAACGCGGTGGTCCCTTCCGCCATGGAGATCGCGCCGCTAGGGCCTGCCGGTGGCGGCACCACGGTGTAGGTCTCTTTACCCGGATCTTTATCAAACAGCGCAATATGGTACGGGCCGGAGGAGTACATACCGGTTTGCCCGGAACGGAAGGCGGTGTTGGCATCGGCGGTGGTGTGGTTGATCGCGCCCGGCTGCGCCAGACCCTCGCACACCATGCCGCGCATAAATTCCATGGCGGTGACCATCTCTTTGCTATCGAGCGCGGCTTTAAATTTCCCCGATTGGGTGGCGACTAAATAGTTCGCGCCCGCCTGCCAGAGATAAGAAGAAGAGAACGAGCTCGCATAGCCACGGGTGGTGGCCAGCGGCATGGTGAAACCGTAGGTATCGTTTTTACCGTTGCCGTCCGGGTCGTCGTGAGTAAAGGCCTGGGCCACTTTTTTCAGTTCATCCCAGTTGCTGGGCGCTTTCAGGTTAAGCTTGTTGAGCCAGTCCTGGCGAATAAACAGCGCGTAGGTGTGCGCTGAAGTGGGGACGCCGTAGTATTTACCGTCCGGCTGCTGAGCCGATTTCCAGGCCGCGTCGTAAATATCGCCGCCGCCTTTCAGCTCGCTCGGTTTAATTTCATCGACAATCCCCAGTTGTACCATCTGACCCACGATAATCGCGTCGTTGAAGACAACGTCCGGCAGCGCGTTGCCGGTTGCCGCGCGCGCCAGACGCTGGTCAAAGTCGGTCACGGCGTTGAAGTACTTGATGGAAATCCCGGTCTCTTTCTGGAACTGGTCGGCGAGCTTTTGATAAATCACTTTTGAATCATTGCTGGCACGTATCCAGACGTCGAGCTGTTCGCTGAAGGCATTTTGTGAAAGGGCACATAACAAGGCTAAACCAAGCGCTTTTGTTCTGAATTTCATAGAGAGACTCCGGTTTTGCGATAGGTATTATTTTCATCCCTGAACAGAGGTAAGGATTGGTGAAAAGGAAAACGAAACGATGATAGGAGTGCTATTTGTATGAAACAACGTTCTATTATGGCTAACCGGTCAATATCGCGTGGTTATGCGGGGCATCTCACAGGGGAAATAAACGAAAATATTCGCGGGAAAATGTAACCCGGTGAAAATGTTGATATTGCTGTTTTTCGGCAAATAGCGCTTAGCCTTAACCCGGCCATTAATTTGTGAGCGTTCTGGCATATTATGGATTAAATGTGATCGCGGTTAATTTCTCCCCGCCGATATTCGCTTTTTTAACGTTCGTAAAAACCGATGCAGCTTTTCCGCGCGGATTTTCGCCGGGCGGATCACGTTATTCCCTGCCTTAAATGACAACTTTGTCATTATCCTGTCAGGTTACCAACAGAGTCACTCCCGTAAGGTAGTCACCAGGCCAGCCCTTCTGATTCGGCCAAACAGGACGTGACATGTTGAAAGTAAAACCTTTGACGCTGCTGATGGCGTTTATGCTGGCCGGATGTACCTCGCTGGCGCCGGATTACCAGCAGCCTGAAAATATCGTTCCCCAACAATTTTCGCTGTCTGCGGGCACGCTGGTGGCGACCGGCGGCAGCTGGCAGGAGACCGGCTGGCAAACCTTTTTTGTCGACCCGCAGGCAAAGCGGTTAATCGACGTTGCGCTCCGTAACAACCGCGATCTGCGTATGGCGATGCTCAACGTTGAAGCCGCGCGCGCGCAGTACAACGTGACCGATGCCGGGCGCTATCCTCAGTTGGATAGCGCCTCCAGCGCGAGCTATAAAGGCGACCTGCAGGGCCGCGACGCCACGGATAAAAGCTATGACGTAGGGCTGAACCTGAGCTACGAGCTGGACTTTTTCGGCAAGCTGAAAAACATGAGCGAAGCCGACAGGCAGAACGTATTCGCCAGCCAGGCGGCCCAGCGCGCCGCGCAGATTGTGGTGGTGACCAACGTTTCGCAGGCCTATTTTAATCAGCGCCGCCTGGCCGCGCAGTTGGCCATTGCCAAAGAGACGCTGCGAAATTATCAGCAGTCCTACGGCTTCGTCGAGCAACAGCTGGTGACCGGCAGCACCAACGTGCTGGCTCTGGAGCAGGCGCGCGGCGTGATTGAAAGCACCCGCGCCGATATCGCTAAACGGGAAGGCGAACTGGCGCAGGCTAACCATTTATTGCAGCAGTTGCTGGGTACCTACAGCACGCCGCTGAGCGACAGCGCGCAGAGTGACGCGCTGAACCCGCTACCGCTGCCAGCCAATCTACCGTCGACCATTCTGCTCCAGCGCCCGGATATTATGGAGGCCGAGCACCAGCTGCGCGCCGCCGACGCCAATATCGGCGTCGCCCGCGCGGCGTTCTTCCCCTCCATCACTCTGTCCAGCGGCGTCTCGACCAGCAGCTCGGCGCTCTCCAGCCTGTTTAACGCGGCGAGCGGCATGTGGAGCTTTGTGCCAAAGGTCGACCTGCCGATTTTCAACGCCGGGCGTAATGAAGCCAATCTGGCGCTGGCAAACGTGAAGCAGCGCCAGGCGGTGGTGACCTACGAGCAAAAAATTCAGGCGGCCTTTAAAGAGGTGGCGGATGCGCTTTCGCTACGCGACAGCCTTCAGGGGCAATTCGTGGCCCAGCAGCGTTATTTAGCTTCGCTGCAAATTACCTTACAACGCGCGCGCGCGTTATATGCCAGCGGTGCGGTGAGCTATATCGAAGTGCTCGATGCCGAGCGTTCAATATTCGCCACGCAGCAGGCCATTCTCGATTTGATTTATTCCCAACAGGTCAACGAAATCAATTTATTCACCGCCCTTGGCGGCGGCTGGAAAGCTTAACCCTTATTCAGGAGTCTTCAATTATGCGTCAATTCACTACTCTGCTCGGCGGTATTTTTATGGTCATGGTGATGAACGTTCAGGCGGCGGAAATGCAGCATGACGGGCATGGACAAATGATGGACATGAGCGCGAAACCGGCGGTGATTAAAGGCACCGGCATCGTGAAGTTGATTGATACCCAGGCGAAGAAAATCACCATTGAACATGAGGCGATCGCGGAAGTTAACTGGCCTGCGATGACCATGCGTTTTACCTACAGCGAACCGACACCAGCGATTGAGCAGCTCAAAGAGGGCAGCCGCGTGGATTTCAGCTTCATCCAGCAGGGGAATATCTCCCTTCTTCAGGACATTAAAACGCGCTGATGGCCATGACAAAAGCTCAATTAAAATATACCGCGGCGATCGTCTGTAGCCTGGTGATTGGCGGGCTGGCAACGGCGGCGATAAGCCGCCTGACGGCCCCTGACGCACAGGTTAAAGCCGAGCCAGCCGAGCGTAAAGTGCTCTACTGGTACGATCCGATGAAGCCAGATGTGCGTTTCGATAAACCGGGAAAATCGCCGTTTATGGATATGGACCTGGTGGCCAAGTACGCCGATGAAGGAGGCGAGACCTCCACGAATGGCGTACGCATCGATCCCACTCAGGTGCACAATCTGGGCATGCGTACCGCGACGGTGACGAAAGGGCGGCTGACCTACAGCCAGACGCTGCCGGCGAACGTCAGCTATAACGAATACCAGTTCGTGATTGTGCAAGCGCGCGCCGAAGGCTTTATCGAGAAAGTGTATCCGCTCACGGTCGGTGACAAGGTACGCAAAGGCGCGCCGCTGGTGGAAGTGACGATTCCGTCGTGGGTGGAGGCGCAGAGCGAATATCTGCTGCTGGCCAGCTCCGGCGGCACGGCAACGCAGCTGGAGGGCGTGCTGGAACGGCTGCGTCTGGCGGGGATGCCGGAGACGGACATCCAGCGGATGCGCACGACCCGCCGGGTACAGACGCGCTTTACTCTCAACGCGCCGATTGACGGTGTGCTCACCGCCTTTAGTCTGAAAAGCGGAATGAACATCGCCAAAGATAACGTCGTGGCGCAGATACAGGGTATGGATCCGGTGTGGATCAGCGCCGCAGTACCGGAATCCACGGCCTGGCTGCTGAAGGATTCGACGCAGTTCAGGGTGGCGATCCCGGCCTATCCCGATAAAACCTTCCCGATCCAGAAATGGTCCATTTTGCCCAGCGTCGATCCAACCACCCGTACCGTGCAGGTGCGTTTGCAGGTTAACAACCGGGACGAACTGCTGAAGCCGGGGATGAACGCTTACCTGAAGCTGAACACGCAAAGTGACGAAATGCTGTTGATTCCATCGCAGGCGGTGATTGATACCGGCGATGAACAGCGGGTGATTACCGTGGCCAGCAACGGTGAATTTGTACCGAAGAAAATTCAGGTGCTGCATGCGTCACAGCAGCAGACGGGCGTGGCCAGCGGCCTGGCGGAAGGAGAGTCGGTGGTGCTGAACGGCCTGTTCCTGATTGACTCCGAAGCCAATATCAGCGGCGCGTTGGATCGTATGCGCCATACCGCTGACCCTCATGCCGGGCATTAAGGAGACGGTGATGATTGAATGGATTATCCGGCGTTCGGTCGCCAACCGTTTTCTGGTAATGATGGGGGTACTGTTTCTCAGCGCCTGGGGCGGCTGGACGATCGTCAATACGCCGGTGGATGCGCTGCCGGATCTCTCTGACGTGCAGGTGATCGTCAAAACCAGCTATCCGGGGCAGGCGCCGCAGATTGTGGAAAATCAGGTCACCTACCCGCTTACTACCACCATGCTGTCCGTGCCGGGCGCCAAGACCGTGCGCGGCTTCTCGCAGTTCGGCGATTCCTACGTGTACGTCATTTTTGAAGACGGGACGGATCTGTACTGGGCGCGCTCGCGCGTGCTGGAGTACCTCAATCAGGTGCAGGGCAAACTGCCGCAGGGCGTCAGTTCGGAGATTGGCCCGGATGCCACCGGCGTCGGCTGGATCTTTGAGTACGCGCTGGTGGACAAAAGCGGCAAGCACGATCTCGCCGAGCTGCGTTCGTTGCAGGACTGGTTCCTGAAATACGAGCTGAAAACCATCCCTAACGTTGCCGAAGTGGCGTCGGTGGGCGGCGTGGTGAAGCAGTATCAGGTGCAGGTCGACCCGATGAAGCTCGCCCAATACGGCATCAGTCTTGGAGAGGTTAAGCAGGCGCTCAGCACCTCGAATCAGGAAGCGGGCGGTTCATCGGTTGAAATCGCCGAAGCGGAATATATGGTGCGCGCCACCGGCTATCTGAAAAGCCTGGATGACTTTAATCATATCGTCCTGAAAGCGGGGGAGAATGGCGTACCGGTCTACCTGAAGGATGTGGCGCGGGTGCAGATTGGCCCGGAAATGCGCCGTGGCATCGCCGAACTGAACGGCGAGGGGGAAGTGGCGGGCGGCGTGGTGCTGCTGCGTTCTGGTAAGAATGCCCGTGAAGTGATTACGGCGGTGAAAGAGAAGCTCGCCACGCTGCAAAAAAGCCTGCCGGAAGGCGTTGAGGTCGTCACGACTTACGACCGTAGCCAGTTGATTGACCGCGCGATCGATAACCTGCGTTCAAAGCTGATTGAAGAATTTATCGTGGTGGCGGTGGTTTGCGCGCTGTTTCTCTGGCACGTGCGCTCGGCGCTGGTGGCGATTGTCTCGCTGCCGCTGGGGCTGTGCATTGCCTTTATCGTCATGCACTTCCAGGGGCTGAACGCCAACATCATGTCTCTTGGCGGCATCGCTATCGCGGTCGGGGCAATGGTGGACGCGGCGATCGTCATGATTGAAAACGCCCACAAGCGGCTGGAGCACTGGCAGGAAGCGCATCCCGATGAACCAATGGACAACGCCACGCGCTGGAAAGAAATTACCGATGCGGCCGTGGAGGTGGGGCCAGCGCTGTTTATCAGCCTGCTGATTATTACCCTGTCGTTTATTCCCATCTTTACGCTGGAAGGCCAGGAAGGGCGACTGTTTGGCCCGCTGGCGTTTACCAAAACCTACGCCATGGCCGGGGCGGCGGCGCTGGCGATTGTGGTGATTCCGATCCTGATGGGGTTCTGGATTAAGGGGAAAATTCCGGCAGAATCGCGCAACCCGTTAAACCGTTTTCTGATTGCCCTTTATCACCCGCTGCTGCTGAAGGTGCTCAAGTGGCCGAAGCTGACGCTGCTGGTCGCCGTGCTGTCGATGTTTACCGTTATCTGGCCGCTGAGTAAGGTGGGCGGAGAGTTTCTGCCGAAGATCAACGAAGGCGATCTGCTGTATATGCCCTCGACGCTGCCGGGCATTTCTCCGGGGCAGGCGGCGGTGTTGCTACAGCAAACCGACAAGTTGATTAAAACGGTGCCGGAGGTGGCATCGGTGTTTGGCAAAGCCGGGAAAGCGGAAACCGCGACCGACTCCGCGCCGCTGGAGATGATTGAAACCACTATCCAGCTCAAGCCGCAGGACCAGTGGCGGCCAGGGATGACGCTCGACAAAATCATCGATGAGCTGGATGCCACCGTGCGCCTGCCGGGGCTGGCGAACCTGTGGGTGCCGCCGATTCGTAACCGCATTGATATGCTCTCGACCGGTATTAAAAGCCCGATTGGTATTAAAGTTTCGGGCACTTCGCTGGCGGATATCGACGATGCGGCGCAGCGCATTGAAACCGTGGCGAAAACGGTGCCTGGCGTCGTCTCCGCGCTGGCGGAGCGGCTGGAAGGCGGACGCTATATCGATGTCGATATTGACCGGCAGAAAGCCGCACGTTACGGCATGACCGTGGGCGATGTGCAGCTTTTCGTTTCGTCGGCGATCGGCGGAGCGATGGTGGGGGAAACCGTTGAGGGAGTCGCGCGTTACCCGATCAATATTCGCTATCCGCAAGGTTTCCGCGATAGCCCGACGGCCTTACGCCAGTTGCCGATTCTGACGCCCACAAAGCAACAGATTACGCTGGGCGACGTGGCGAAAGTGCAGGTGGTATCCGGGCCGACGATGCTGAAAACGGAAAACGCCCGCCCGGCGAGCTGGATTTACATCGACGCGCGCGACCGCGATATGGTTTCGGTGGTGCATGATCTGCAAACGGCCATTAGCCAGAATGTGACCCTGAAGCCGGGCACCAGCGTGGCGTTCTCCGGGCAGTTTGAACTGCTGGAGCACGCCAATAAGAAGCTCAAGTTGATGGTGCCAATGACGGTCATGATTATCTTCATTCTGCTCTATCTGGCTTTCCGTCGGGTGGAAGAAGCGGTGTTGATTCTGATGAGTCTGCCGTTTGCGCTGGTGGGCGGGATCTGGTTCCTCTACTGGCAGGCGTTCCATATGTCGGTGGCGACCGGCACCGGGTTTATCGCTCTGGCCGGGGTCGCGGCGGAGTTTGGCGTGGTAATGCTGATGTATTTGCGCCACGCAGTGGAAGCCGATCCTAAGCTCCAGCGCGCGGAAACCTTCACCGAGCAAGGCCTGGACGACGCGCTTTACCACGGCGCGGTGCTGCGCGTACGGCCAAAAGCAATGACCGTCGCCGTGATTATTGCCGGGTTATTGCCCATACTGTGGGGGACGGGCGCAGGTTCAGAAGTGATGAGCCGTATTGCCGCGCCGATGATTGGCGGGATGATTACCGCGCCGCTGCTGTCGTTGTTTATCATTCCGGCTGCCTATAAATTGATATGGTTATATCGCCACAAACGTAGCCAATAAAGTGTGCGATTGACGCGCGTAGGCCCGATAAGCGCAGCGCTATCCGGCAGTCACGGAGTACATTGCCGGATGGCGGCGTAAACGCCTTATCCGGCCTACGAGCGGTGAACCATTCGATACCAGGGAATAGGGAGACCCTTATGCATCACGTCCTCATTACCGGTGCCACTGGTCTTGTTGGTGGGCACTTACTTAACTTGCTGCGCCGCGAGGCTCAGGTGGAATCGATTATTGCGCCTACGCGCCATCCGCTGGAGCACGCCTTCGGCATAGAGAACCCGCATGACCCGGATCTCAGCGCCGCGCTCGCGCAGGTCACCTCACCCATCGATACCGTATTTTGCTGCCTTGGCACCACGATACGCGATGCGGGCTCAAAGGCCGCATTCACCCATGTTGACTACGACCTGGTGCTGGAAACAGCACAGACTGGTTTACGCCTTGGCGCGCAGCAGCTGCTGGTGGTGAGCGCGATGGGGGCAAACGCGAATTCGCCGTTTTTCTACAACCGCGTGAAAGGTCAGATGGAATCGGCGCTGATTGAACAAGATTGGCCGCGGCTCACTCTGGCTCGCCCCTCGATGCTGCTGGGTGAACGCAGCACGCCGCGCTTAAACGAGCGTCTGCTGGCGCCGCTGTTTAGTTTGCTGCCGGGAAACTGGAAGTCGATTGCTGCGCAGGATGTGGCGAAAGCCATGCTGAGAATGGCGAAGAATCCGGGGGCGTCCCCGGTGACGATTTTGTCGTCGCGTCAGCTCAGAGAAATCGCCCGGCAGTGATTCTGCCGGGCCGTCGTGCGGATTACTGAATGTAGGTAAACGCGGTGGTGACGCGCTTCACGCCGCTCACGCGGCTGGCGATGTCTGCCGCGGCTTTACCTTCACGGTCGGTCACCAGGCCCATCAGGAACACTTCACCGTTCTCGGTAGTGGCCTTCACGTTCGAGGATTTCACCTGATCGCTGGTCAACAGCTGCGAGCGTACTTTGGTGGTTATCCAGGTGTCTGACGAAGAGGTGCCCAGGCTAATCGGCTGGCCCTGACGAACTTCATTAAACACTTCGGTAGCCCCATCAACGCCAACGGCAATCTGCTTCGCGCGGGTCGCGAGGCTGAGGTCCGGCGCCTGACCGGTCAGCAGCACTTTGCCCTGATATGCGGTCACGTTGATACGCGCTTCTTTCTTAATTTGTGCATCTTTTGACAGTGCGCTGTTCACGCGAACTTCCAGCGTGCTGTCGTCCACCTGAGTTCCCACCGTGCGCGGGTCAGTTGCGGCTTTGGTCCCCACTGCCGCGGTGCCAACAACGGCGGCGGCAATGCATCCCTGGAGCAGCAGTGCGGAAATAAGGACCGCGAGGGTCGAAATTACCTTCATGTGTTCTCCTTAGTCGTCCTGGTGTGGGAAAAGGGTGTTATCAATTAAATCGCACAGACAGTTCACCGTAAGCATGTGCATTTCCTGAATGCGCGCGCTGCGGTGCGACGGGATGCGAATTTCCACATCCTGCTGGCCCAGCAAACCGGCCAGCTCGCCGCCGTCGTAGCCCGTCAGGGCCACGATGGTCATGTCGCGGGTCACGGCGGCTTCAACCGCTTTCACGATATCGCGGCTGTTGCCGCGCGTGGAGATGGCCAGCAGCACATCGCCAGCATGACCCAACGCGCGCACCTGCTTGGCATAGATTTCATCATGCAGGCGATCGTTGGCGATTGCCGTTAAGACCACGTTATCAGTATTAAGTGCAATCGCAGGTAAACCGGGACGCTCAGTTTCATAACGGTTAATCATGCAGGCCGCAAAATGCTGTGCGTTGGCCGCGGATGAACCGTTACCACAACAGAGAATTTTGTTGCCGTTCAGCAGCGACTGTACCAAGGTCATCGCGGCTCGGGAGATAGCGTCCGGGAGCGCTTCCGCCGCGGCAATTTGGGTCTGGATGCTTTCGGTGAAGCACACTTTGATTCTTTCGAGCACGATATCCCTTTACATTCTATAAGCTAAAAGCGTTTTGAAGCCATTCGATCTCATTGCCCGTGAAGGCTATCACATCGAAACGGCAATCCACAGTGTCAAAACTCCCATTGTGGCGGGCGAGCCACAAACGGGCAGTTTGCAACAGTTTGTTCTGTTTGCTTCGGGTCACGCTGGCGGCCGCGCCGCCAAACGCGCTGGATGCGCGGTAACGCACTTCAACAAATACCGTTACCGCGCCATCATGCATAATCAGGTCGATCTCGCCGCCGCGCTCATGCACGTTGGCGGCGATAAAGCTTAGTCCCTGACGCTCCAGCCAGCGACGCGCGCGCAGTTCCGCGGCGTCACCGGTCTGTTTCGTGGTTAGCTTGCCGGGACGATTTGCCCCTGCTGGTATTTGAGCCATGATAACTTCCTGTTAATCACGCAGTCCTGGTTGGCGCTCAGATCGCCGGTGTTACCGTTCAGCTCAAAGCCCGGCACGCCCCGCATCTGAGAGAAATGATTGGCCAGCGCCCAGGCGTCAACGCCCATTGCGTACAGGCGAGCCAGCGAGTAGTCGTTGTTGACCGCACGCAGCGCCTGCTGCATCAGCGCCGGGTTGCTGCCAGCCAGCATTGGGATCTCGCTGTACTGTAAACCTTCCATCTCCAGACGGAAATCCGGGCCAGCGGTGCCCTGCGCGCTGCGCGAACTGGCGTACAGCATCGCACCGCTCTGGCTACCGTTACGCATTGCGATCATCGGCTTGATAAACGCAATCTCTTCTGGTGTCGCCAGGATATAGGCGGCATCGACTTTGCTGCTGCCGGTGATTTGCGCATCGGTTGGCGCGGCTGGAATAGTCAGCCCGCCGATGGTGACGCTCTGCGGCTGGGTGGAGGCCACCGGTGTACCCGACAGCGAGATGCCGGAGCCGCCGTTGACGCCGCCGCGCAGTTCAGAGAGCGAACCAAATTTCTGTTGCAGTACGGTACCACCGCCCAGTTTACGCCATTCATCGGCAAAGGCCTGAGTGACGCGTTCACCGAGCGCGTTACGTGGCATCAGCAGCAGCGGCGACTGTTTTCCCTGGTCGTGAATGTGGCGCGCGGCGTCGCGGGCTTCATCTTCCGGCGACAGGGCGAAGTAGCAGATGTTGGCGCGGCTCGTCACCGACTCCGGCTGATTCAGCGCCAGCACGTTGAGTGTCGTGTTGCTTTTCAGCATCTCGTCGACGTTGTTTTTCAGCAGCGGGCCGACCACCAGGCTGACGCCATCCTGCTGCGCCTGCGCCAGAATCTGGTTTAACGGCTGAGAAGAGGTATCGTAGATTTTCAGCTCTGCTGAGGGATTCGCCGCCACGCTGGCAACGGCCTGCGGCTGTGCAGCAGGCGCTGGCGCTGCCGTTGGTGCAGCAGTGGCCGGTACAGCGGTCGTTTCCGGCTGTGCTGCGGCCTGCACCGGCGCAGCGGTGGCCGGTGCCTGTACCGGTGCCTGGGTTTGCGGGCTGGTCAGATCGCTGATTTCAGCCTGTGACGGGCTAACGACGGGCGTGGAGGCCGCCTGGGCTACCTGCTCGGGAACGGCGCTGCCGTTAACCGGCGTGGCACCGTTTTTCGCGGCTTCAAACCCTTGCTGAATGGTGCGGCCAAAGACCGATGCCTGGCCGCTTAACGGCAGCAGCAGGGCGATTTTATTGACCGACGCGGGTTTAAAGTTCTGCACGTTGGCCAGTTGCGACGGCAGGACCTTCGCCCCCGGGTTCTGCGGATAGCGTGTCTGCCAGTCTTTGATGCCTGCCTTCAGCATGTCCGGATCGTTGCGGTTATCAAACCACATGCGTTGCAGATCCAGCCAGCCTTGCAGATCGTTTTCATCGGCGTTGATCACCAGCGCGTTGGCTTGTTGCTGGGTCATGGCGGAGAGCGCTTGCCAGGTGGCATCGCTGTTCTGTTGCTTTTCCTGCTGGGTAGTTAACAGCGGCGCCTGGGCAATCAGGGCGCGCAGCAGCGTCAGAGAGGGCTTACCCTGCTCGGCGGTGATGGTATCCTGCCAGAAGCGGGCCTGGCGAACGCTGTCGAAATCATCGGCCTTCAGCGGCTGCAGCAGCGCCTGAGCGCCGGCGTAATCTTTCTGCGCAAGCTTGATTTCAACGGCCAGCAGAGACTGTTCCTGGCGCTGAACGGCATTCAGTTCTTTCGGCAGCTGGTTATACAGTTCCAGTGCCTGCTGGCTTTTACCTTCTTTCAGCAGTGCACGAATGGCGAGTAATTGCCAGTTGGTCTTGCTATCATTCGAGCTTTGCTGCATCTGCTGCAGGTAAAAGCCGGAATCAGCCTGCGTCGCGCCCTGAAGCTGGGCGGCACTCTGATCGGCAGGTTGCTGGATTCCGCAGCCTGCGAAAATCAGCGCGGCCAGGATAACCGGCAGACAACGCGCGGCTTTCATACGAGAAAATGTTGAGGGTACCATTCTGTATCCAGTGATATTTTTTACGCAATGCTCAATATTAAATCGGCAATACGGACGAAACAATGAAACAACACGAATCGGCGGATAATTCTCAAGGCCAACTCTTTATTGTACCTACTCCTATCGGAAATTTGGCTGATATTACCCAACGAGCGCTCGAAGTATTGCAAGCTGTTGATTTAATTGCGGCTGAAGACACGCGGCACACCGGTTTATTGCTGCAACACTTCGCGATTAACGCCCGTTTGTTTGCTTTACACGATCACAATGAGCAACAAAAAGCCGAGACGCTGGTGGCGAAGCTGAAAGAGGGCCAGAACATCGCGCTGGTTTCTGACGCGGGTACGCCGCTGATCAACGATCCTGGCTATCACCTGGTGCGTACCTGCCGTGAAGCAGGGATTCGCGTCGTGCCGCTGCCTGGCCCATGCGCTGCGATTGCCGCGCTTAGCGCCGCCGGTCTGCCGTCCGATCGTTTTTGCTATGAAGGTTTCTTACCGGCGAAATCCAAAGGCCGTCGTGACGCGCTGAAGGCGATTGAAGCCGAGCCGCGCACGCTAATTTTCTACGAATCCACCCACCGTCTGCTCGACAGCCTTGAAGATATGGTGGCCGTATGGGGGGAAGCCCGCTACGTGGTGCTGGCGCGCGAGCTGACCAAAACCTGGGAAACCATCCACGGCGCGCCGGTCGGCGAACTGCTGGCGTGGGTCAAAGAAGATGAAAACCGTCGCAAAGGCGAGATGGTGCTGATTGTTGAAGGCCATAAAGCTCAGGACGACGAACTGCCCGCCGATGCGCTGCGTACGCTGGCGCTGTTGCAGGCGGAGCTGCCGTTGAAGAAAGCGGCGGCGCTGGCGGCGGAGATCCACGGCGTGAAGAAGAATGCGCTGTATAAGTATGCGCTGGAGCAGCAGGGGGAGTAAGCCCCTGCTGCCGGTTTTGCCGGGTGGAGCTTGCGCTTTACCCGGCGACTCATTGGTACAGGCCTTTAGTTAACGGGCATCGCCTCAAACACCAGTGTTTCCAGCGGTTGCAAGGTAATCACCGTCGCGTTTTTATACTCAACGGGCACGGTTTTGTTACTGCCATATACCGCTTTCAGACTAAACTGCGTCGCGTCTCCTGCCGGTATTTCGAAATCCTTCGCCAAATCCAGATAGTAGGTTTGTGGCTTATCCGACGGGTTGCGCAAACCGAGAATGGCTTTGTCTTTGCTCCAGGAGGCCCAGCCGTACACCGCAAGCGCCGTCGGGTCGCCGCCAATCCAGTGGGTATCAACCAGCACGCTGGCGTTTTCCTTCGACCATTTTGCTGCCTTCGCCAGCGTGTCCCACTTCACCTTGTTCAGCATCGACGGGGTAATATACAGCTCTTGCAGCTGGGTGCCGGTCGCGAAGTAGCTCCAGACCTGGTCGGCAAAATCGCTGTCCGTTTGCACCTTCTCTAGCCCGTAATAGGCATTCGCGGCGCTGACTATCCCGTGGTACATCAGCGAGTTCAGCGGGAACAGCGGGCCTTTACGGACAATGGAACGGTACGTCTCGGCATCGCGGTAGGTCATCCACTGCTGTACCGGCGTGCCAGGACCATACAGGTTGATGTCATCTCCCTGACGCCAGATTGAATCGGCGTAGAACAGCCAGGACGGGCTGGCGTCAGTGCCGGTGGTCAGGTTGATAAACAGATTTGGGTTTGCGCTGCGCATATTGTGCAGCAGGGCGATTGACGCATCAAAATCCGAGGCAAACGGGCTGCCCTTGATATGCGAACTGGCGTTACCCATTCCGTCGAGCTTAAACGAGGTAATGTGCTCGTTTTTGATAAGCTTGATGATCTGCTCATTGAAGTTTTTAAAGTAGTTCGCTCCCGACAGCGCCAGCTTGCCGTCCACGGTTTCGAACCCATACTCTTTTGCATGCGAAACGCGAACGTCGCGCGGTTTGTTGTAGCCGCCCCACGGAGAAAGCCATAGCCCAACGGAGCTGTGCAGGCTGTCGGCTTTCTCGCGGACTTTGCTAAAACCGTTGCTGAATGCCGGGCCAAATAGCCAGCGTCCGGTCAGATCGTCCCAGCCATCGTCCAGCAGGAAAGCGTCTAAGGTCACGCCGCGGCCCGTAATGAACTCCTTGTTCCACTCGTCCATACGCCCCAGCACATCCTGTTCGGTGTACGGAGTGAAAAAGCCGATATCCATCCAGCTGTTGTAGTGCAGATAAGGCTTGTAGGGCCGTGGACGTACGTCATTAATAAACTGGTTCACGCTGCGGCGCAGCTGGCTGGTCTCCGGGAACGTGCCGAACCAGGTGGTAAAGCTGACCGGAGCCTCTGGTTGAATCGGCGTTTTCAGTTCTACGTTGAGATTGGTTGTAGCTTCATAGGCGTAGGTATTGACGATCGGTTTATCCGGCAGGATAAAGAACGAGTCGGCAACGATCGGTGAGCTATTGATTGCGCCATCTACGTAAGGAGCCTGGGACTGCTTTTTGGTTGGGAAGAAGGTGATTTTAGCCACGTCGCGCGGCTGCCCAACGGCGGCAATGGTGTAGCCGATGTTGGCGTATTTTCCCTTCACCAGGTTCAGCTTCACCGTGACGTTAAAATCCGGGCGCGTAAAGTCGATGACAATCGCGTTGTCCTGCTTTTCGACGTGCTTGATTTTGAAATCGGCGGTGTGGATTTTGCTCTCATCCGGTAGCGTCAGAAAGAACAACTCCTGCGGCGTGAGCGGATGGTTAGCCCTGTTGTCCTTCACCACGACCGTTGAGTTGGTATCATCGAACGATAGAGCAATATTGTCGTTATTGAGGGCGTAGTTTGCCGCCACTGCGCCATGAGAAACACAGAGAGTCAGCAGTGAGAGAGTGAGCGCTTTCTTCATCGAGGTAAGGTCCTTATTTGTTATTTTTCAGCATTCGGTTGATGGACTGCTCCAGCCAGTAGCGCTGGGTGCCAAAATTAATCCGCAGGTAGTTTTCGCCGTTTTGTACGTAGTGGCTGCCGTCTTCTATGACCACGCCCGCCTGTTGTGCGAAATGTTGGGTTAGCTGCGTTGCGCTACGGTCATCCGCGCTCACGTCTATCCACGCCAGATACGACGATTCCGGATTCATCATCTTCCACGCCGGGAAGTGGGTCTGGATGGCATCCGCCAGATAGCGGGCGTTGCCTTGCAGATAACCGTTCAGCGCGTCGAGCCATGGCAGACCGTGTTGATAGGCCAGAATAATTCCCCATACCCCGAACATATTGGGCGAGGTAATGGAGTTCTTCTCAAGCTGCTGGCGGAAGCGCTGGCGCAGCGAGTCGTTCGGAATCATGGAGTAGGAGGTTTTCAGCCCGCCCAGATTGAACGCCTTGTTGGGGGACGTGAGCACGATCAGGTTGTCCTGTGCGGCACAGCCAGAAGTGAGGCAACTGACGAATTTGCCATCCAGAATGTGCTCGGCGTGAACCTCATCGACCACCAGAATTGTGCCGTAGCGTTGACAGAGATCGGACACCTGACGTATCTCTTCCGCGCGCCAGATCCTGCCGGACGGGTTATGCGGCGAGCAGAAGAACCACAGCGTTGGACGGTGGGTTTTGAGCTGTTCTTCTATCAGATTAAAATCAAGCTGATAGCGGTTGTCCTCCACGCGTAGCGGGTTAGCAAGTACTTGCACGCCCTGGCGCTGTGCCGCCATCGCAAAAGGATCGTAGACTGGCGTGTTCATCATCACGCTGTCACCCGGTTTGCAGAACGCCTGAACCGTGTAGTGCAGCGTGGAGACGGTGCCGTAGGTTAGCGTGATCCACGACTTTTCTACCTCAACCTGATGACGTTTGCGCTGGAAGCCGATAACCGCGTCGTAGAATTCGTCAAAGCACCAGGTATAGCCAAAGGTGCCGTGCTCCACGATGCGCCGGAAGCCGTCAATCACCGCAGGCGGCGAGGTGAAATCCATATCGGCTATCCACAGGGGGATAAAGGACTGCGGGACGTCACCGAAACGCGAGCACACAAAGGCATGGTCCCATTTACGGCACTTATCACTTTGGCGCTCGATGATTTTGTCGAAATCAAACATCACTCCCCCTGTTAAATTAAGGCTTCAATGCCGGTTTTGACGCTCTGTACCTGCGGGCCGATGATCACCTGTACGCTGTGAGCATCAAGCACCACCACCGACAACGCGCCGGCCGCTTTCAGCGCCTGTTGATCGATAAGGCCCATATCTTTCACCACCAGACGCAAGCGGGTAATACAGTTATCAAGCGACTCAATGTTCTCTTTACCGCCGAGTGCACGCAGGATAAGCCCATGATCGTATTTTGATTTTCCACGCGCGCGGGTGTTAGCCTCGACGGCTTGCTGCGCCCCCTGAGCATCCACCTCGCGGCCCGGCGTTTTGATGTCGTGTTTGAGGATGTACCAGCGGAAGACAAAGAAGTAGATGGCAAACCAGGCAATACCGACCGGGAACAGCAGATACCATTTGGTCGACATTCCCTGCATCACGCCGAAGATCAGCAGATCCAGAATGCCGCCATCGGTATTGCCAATGGTCACCCCCAACAGGGCCATCACCATCAGCGCCAGGCCAGACATGACGATATGGAAGGCGTAAAGCGCGGGGGCGATAAACAGGAACAGGAACTCAATCGGCTCTGAAATACCGGTGACGACGGAAACCAGCACGCCGGAAAGCAGCAACCCCTTAATGACCGGCCGATTTTCCGGACGCGCGGTGCGGTAGATGGCGTAAGCCACGGCGGGTAAACCGAAGATAAAGGTCGGCATAAACCCTTGTGACAGAAACGCGGTAACGTGCGGGCTAAACGGCAGGCCGGCTTTAAGCTCTGCGTAGAAGATATTCAGCGCCCCGGCGACCTCATGGCCATTCACCATTTCAATACCGCCTGCTGGGGTAAAACGCACCATCGCCAGCAGGATGTGGTGCAGACCAAAAGGTTTCAGCAGCAGCACACCCACGCCGTAGAGGAAGGGGCCGAAAACGCTGGTGCTCTGGATGATATGACCAATACCCGCGATGCCCAGCGCGACGTATTCCCACAGAAGAGGAATGAACAGACCCACCAGCGACAGGGTAAGAGCGGTTATAATCGGCACAAAACGAATGCCGCTAAAGAACGCGAAGGCGTCATGCAGAACCGTGTCCTGAAAACGCTCGTGCAGAAAATAGGTGATAACCCCAACCACAATGCCGCCCAGTACCCCCATCTCCAGGGTCTGAATGCCTAGCACGATCGATTGTCCCACCTGTTTCATGGTGGCGGGGTCGGCAAGCTGGTGGGTGGCCGTCAGGTAATAGTTAATGCTCATATTCATCAGCATGTAGCCAACGAACCCGGCAAAGGCGGCGACCGCCTTGTTGCGTTTGGCAAGCCCCATGGGGATCGCCATGGCAAACATCAGCGGCAGATAGGTAAATGCAAAGCCACCGACCATGGCGATAAAGCCAAAGGTCAACTGTGTAAATTCGCCGCCCAGAAAGGGAAAACTCGTAATGGTGGAAGGGCTGGTCACTGAACTACCGATACCCAGCAGCAATCCCATAAAGGCAAGAAGTGAAACAGGGAACATAAAGGTTTTTCCCAGACTTTGGAAAAACTCCCATGATTTTGACTTAAAAGATTTTTTTTGTGTCATGTAGGGACCCTCGGATTTTTAGGATAATGGAAGGCGCTACCCGGTTTAAGGATGCGCCTTCATATTTGCGAGGCTTATAGTTATTTTGAGATATTGCTGTAATACGCTGTCGGATCAGGCCTCCGCCGGTAGCCGTAACCGATTCGCTGAGCCGCAGACGGCGATTTTGCTTCTGACCACTTCTTTCATGGCGTCCATGCCAACCCGCATGTAAAAGCGCGGATCGTTGCCCTGCGGATTTTCAGCAAACCAGGCTTTGACGGCGTCAGAGAAGGCGATCTTCAACTCGGTTGCGACGTTGACTTTGCAGATGCCCAGCTCGATGGTGCGGCGAACATATTCATCCGGCACATCGCTTGCGCCATGCAGCACCAGCGGCACCGTCACCACTTCCCGGATTTCCGCCAGCCGCTGGAAGTCGATTTTTGGCCGTTTGGTATAGAGACCATGTGCCGTGCCGATAGCCACGGCAAGGCTGTCAACACCGGTCAACTCAACAAAGCGTTTCGCCTCCTGCGGGTCGGTGAGAAAGGCGCTTTCCGCGTCGACGCTCATGTCGTCTTCTACCCCGCCCAGGCGGCCCAGTTCGGCCTCAACGCTGCAATCGTTGAGGTGGCAGAAATCGACCACCGATTTCACCAGCTTCACGTTTTGTTCAAACGGATAGTGGCTGCCATCGATCATCGCGCTGCGTACGCCGGCGTGAACCTTACGGCGAATGTCATCCAACGATTCGTGATGATCGAGATGCAGCGCCAGCGGCATGTCGTAAGTGAGCGAATACGCGCTGCACAGGGCGTAGATCTCTTCCAGGGCAATGTGTTTAAACGTGCCGGGAGTCCCCGCGAGGATCACCGGCGAGCGCATTTCGCTGCACACCTCGAGGATCGCCTGGATCGTTTCGGCGTTGTGGATGTTAAACGCCGGTACGGCGTAGCCGTTGGCCTGCGCATCCTGCAGAAGGTATTTCGTTGAGATAATGCTCATAAGAAGATCCTCTTAAGCCTGCCACGGATGAATAATCACGCCTTGCACAACACGATTGACCGTGCCGCTGGCAGAGGGGGTATCTGGGGTATTGCCAACACGAATCGACTGAGTCAGCGCAAAGACCTGGGCGTACATCAGGAAGCAGAACGCCTGCTCCATGTCGATAAACGAACGGGAAGGAGGCAGCAGGATATGCGGGCCTGCTTCGATGATGGCATCCGTTTCTGCCGCAATGGCGACCACGCGCATTGCCTGACGATCGCGGCGCAGTTCCGCCAGCAGATCCAGGTCGTACTGGCGCGTGTAAGAGTGGCTGGAGATGAACACCACGATAAGCGTTTCGTTATCGACCAGTGATTTTGGTCCGTGGCGGAAACCGGTTGGTGAGTCGTAGAAGGCCGCCAGTTTGCCGGCGGTTAGCTCCAGCACCTTCAGCGCAGACTCACGCGCGATACCTTGTAATCCGCCGCTGCCCAGATAGACGACGCGTTTCCAGGCGCCGTCGCCAAAGACACCCTGGCTAAAATCGCCGAGTGAGTCGAGGATCGCCTGGCTGCGATCGGCCACGTCCCGGAAGGTCTGGCTGTTGATGATCTCCGGCGCGAATACCGCCAGGCAGCTTGCCATCATGGTGGTGATGCTGCTGGTCATGGCAAAGCCGCGATCGTGCGTTTCGGCCGGCATCAGCAGGGCGAAAGCGTTATCGCTGTCGACCAGATTTTGGTACAGGCTGCCCGCTTCGTTACAGGTAATTGACAGGTGGTAGCACTCAGGAACGAACTGGTTGGCCAGCTCAACGGCAGCCACGCTCTCCGGGCTGTTGCCCGAGCGGGCAAATGAAACCAGCAGCAGCGGGTGTGCCGGGTTCAGATAGTCCATTGGATTGGTGACGAGATCGGTGGTGGGTACGGCGCTGATATTTTTCCCCGTGTGGCGGGAAAGCCATGGGGCGATGGTTTCGCCAATAAATGCCGACGTTCCGGCCCCGGTCAGTACGATTCGCAGATCGGTTTTGCGTAACAGCGGTGTCAGAAAAGCATCAATGGTCGATCGGATCGCATCAATATTTTTCAGTGAACGGATCCAACTCGCAGGCTGCTGGCGGATCTCTTCCTCTGTCCAGGTACCGGTTGTCGAGGCGGCGGAGATATAGGTTTCTGGCATAACGTAAGTCCTTAGTCTTGTAAATTCCACATCAGACGCTGGCAATAGGTCGCTATCTTTCGTTTCGTTTCACTTGTTCACTTTATCGGTTGATTAAAATTTATAGAAAAGAAATCGAAAGTTCAATGATCGAATGAGAAATAAAACGAAAATTATGATCTTAAGAGGGGTGTTTTATTTATGGCATTGATATTTAAGTGATTAAAAGTTTTTTCGGTAAGGGGGGGACTTTTTTATAGAAAGGAAAAGAAAGGCCTTGCGGTAACAAACCGAAGGCCTGAGGAAAACGAACGTGCTACAAAGAGAAAGGTTGACCCTGAATCCAGATATGCTGCAGCTGCAGTCCACCATCGAGCGCAATGATGCTGGCGCGTTTGCCGACCTTGAGCGATCCCAGATGGCCATCGATGCCCAGCAAACGGGCGGGATGCAGCGATGCCATATGAATCGCGTCTTCGGGGAGTAGGCCGGTTAGTTCGACCATATTGCGTACCGCCGCATCGATCGAGAGCGTGCTGCCCGCCAGCCCCCCGGAGGCGGTCCTTACGATTCCGGCACGCATCTCCACCTGCTCGCCGCACAGCGTGTATCGGCCATCGGGCATACCGGCGGCCTGCATGGCGTCGGTAATCAGCACCACTCTCTCCCTGGCGCAGCAGCCGCAAAGCTTCATGGCGGCGGGGTGAACGTGGTGTCCATCGGCGATAAGCTCCAGCCAGGCTCGTGGGTCGGTTAATCCGGCGCCGACCATCCCGGGTTCGCGGTGATGTAAACCGGTCATACCGTTATAGCAGTGAACCAGCCCGTCGGCGCCCGCGTCGAAAGCGGCGCGGGTTTGTGCATAGCTGGCGGCGCTATGCCCTAACATCACCCGAATGCCCCGTTTTTTCAGATGGATAATCGCCTGTAGCGCGCCGGGCTTTTCCGGTGCCAGCGCCACGACGCGCAGGGTTTGCCGGGAAATGGCAATCAGCTCATCCAGCTCCGCCGGGTTCAGTTCCCGAAACAGCTCCGGAGGATGTGCCCCTTTATTCTGCGGCGTAAAATACGGGCCTTCGAGGTAGCTCCCCAATACCTGCGCCCCTGGCCCACCGGAATAACAGCGTTGGGCGATACGCGCCAGCGCCTGGTGAATCATCTCCAGCGGCGCGGTGACGGTGGTGGGTAGCCAGCTGGCTACCCCTTCGCGTGCCTTATGCCGGGCCAGTTTATCGAGGGCGTCCGGCGCGTCGTCCATGACATCAACGCCCGCACCGCCGTGGACGTGGATATCGATATACGCCGGACAGAGTAGCTCGGCGTTGCGGCTGGCGATGCCTGCCGGTATCGGTTCGATTGCGGTAATGACGCCTTCTTCAACGCGCAGCTGATGGTCGTCGAGCCAGCCTTGCTCCGTCAGCACGCGTCGGGCGCGGAGAATGTGCGTCATATCCCTTCCTCGACGGGACTCTCCTCGCGGCAGCGGTCCAGCTCATCGACCAGGCTGGTCAAACCGCGGTGTCCGCACTCAAGGGCCTGCAGACGGAACGTCTCGCTGCTCAACCCATCGCGTTCCAGCGCCATCTCCAGCAACAGCTGCAAGTTGGTGCCGGTAATCACTTCTCTTCCCGCTTTTTGCATGGCGAGCGTCGAGGCCACGCGGAACGGCGTACCGCCGAGCAGGTCGGTCAGAAAAACGATATCGCCCTGGGCATCCAGCTCTGCCACCGCCTGCTCAAGCTGTGAAGTGAGCAGCGCGGTGGTTGAGGTTTCAGGAAAATCGATGGCGATAAACTGCGGCTGTTTGCCCAGAATTTGCTTCATCGCTTTTTCCATTCCGCTGGCAAAACCGCCATGCCCCGTCAAAATAATACCTAGCATCTCAAACCTCTTTTGCTTTACAGGAAGTGACAGAATTTGCCGACCACGCCGAGCACGACGGTAATGGCGATAAGACGCAGTGGGCTCCAGCCGCGACGCACCAGCCAGTACATGATCAGGGTATACACCAGCGGTAAGAAGGCAGGCATCAGCTTATCAATAACATCGGCCTGCAGTTTGACGACCGCGTCACCGGCTTTGATTTCCAGCGTCGTGTTGAGGCGAACGTAGGTGGCGACCAGCGCGCCAATCACCGTCATCCCCACAATTGAGGCCGCATGACCCACTTTTTTGGTGTTTGCCTTGATAAGCGGAATGGCGGCAACCCCCATGCGATACGCATAGTGCGCCAGGCCGAAACGCAGGCCGAGATGCACCACGTTAAACAGCACGATAAACACCACGGCGCCAAGGATTGATCCCTGCAGCGCCAGGCTGGCGCCAATCCCGCCGCAGATAGGCAGCAGCGTTAGCCAGAACATGGCATCGCCAATCCCGCCCAGCGGTGCGCCAACGGCAATTTTGGTACTCTGAATACTGTTAACGTCCTGCTTCGAGCGCTCCATTGCCAGAATGATGCCGATAACAAACGTCACCAGGAAAGGGTGGGTGTTGAAGAAACCCATGTGGCCTTTCATGGCGCGTGCCAGGTCGCGTTTGTTGGTGTGAATCTTTTTCAGCGCGGGCAGCAGTCCGTACAGCCAGCCGGAAGCCTGCATACGTTCGTAGTTAAATGATGCCTGCAACAGCATAGAGCGCCAGGCCACGCGGTTGATGTCTTTTTTGCTCAGTTCAGCGCCAATGTTCTGATCTTCATAGACGTTTTCGTTAACGCCGGTCAGCAGCGTCTCTTCATTGTCGGAAACAGTCGGCAGGGTGTGTTGGTTAGATGCCATCTTCGAATTCCTCTTTCTGTGCCGCAGGTTGGGTCGGTTCCGGGGATTTACGTAAGAGATCAATCAGCGCCATGGCCAGTGCGGCGGCGGCGATAGCCAGCACCGGAAGCTTGAGCCAGGCCGCGGCAACAAAACCAATAATGAAGTACGGGATGTAGACGTTCTTCATCATAATTTTCAGCAGTACCGCAAAGCCGATGGCTGGCATGATGCCGCCCGCAACGCCCAGGCCGTCAATCAGACGCGCTGGCAGGACATCAATGGCGGTTTTCGCGTGCTCCGCGCCGAAATAAATGGGCAGAAACGCGCACAGGAAGTAGAAAATGCCTAACGCCAGCAGCGCCAGATAGTTAACCCGTTCAATGCCGTCGGTGTCGGCATTTGCCGCCATACGGTCACAGCGAGACATCACGCCGGACATCACGGAGAACAGGAAGGTAATGCCCATTTGCACCGCCACGGCGAACGGTACAGCGACGCCGACCGCCACATCAGGTTTGACGCCGGTGGTGATAGCAAACGTGGTCCCCACGATCGTACCGATAATGACGTTGGGCGGCTGGGCGCCTGCCAGCGGCGCCAGACCCATCCATACCAATTCCAGCGTACCGCCGGTTAAAATACCGGTATGCAGATCGCCCAGGATCAGGCCGACCAGCGGCCCAAGGACAACCGGGCGGTGCATGTGCGTTAAACCGTTGAACATATCCAGGCCGGCGATAAAGGCGAGGATACCTAAGGCAAAAGCCTGCAACAGACTGATTTCCATTGTGAATCCCTCAAAGCAGTTTAAAGAGATCCAAAGCCGGTTCTGTCGGAACCCCCTGAACGAAACATTCCACGCCAGCGGCCTTCAGGCCGTTAAAAGCGTTGATGTCGTTGGCGTCGACAGAAACCGTTTTGGCAATTTGTTGTTTACCATCGGCGTAGTGCATGTTTCCTACGTTGATACGCGTGACGGGAACGCCGCCTTCAACCAGTTTGAGGAAATCGGCTGGGGTTCTGCACACCAGCAAAATTTTCTGTCGGTCGGCGGCGCGGTGGATGTTGTCGATGACTTTTTGCAGCGTCCAGAAGCGCACGGCAATCCCTTCAGCTAACACCATTTCCATTAAGTTCTGCTGTACGGTGTCTTCCGCCACTTCATCGTTGGCGACCAGCACCAGATTTGCCCCCGCAAATCCGACCCACTGCACGCCAACCTGACCGTGAATCAAGCGTTCATCAATACGGCTTAAAACAATATTTGGCATCGCGTTTTCCTCTTTGTTGTTATCCGTTATGGGATGTCATGCCCTGACAGGCAGCGTGGTACTGCTGCAGTATGTCCTGAATGTGGCTGATGATAAGTTCTCGCGGCGTGGCGATGAGATCCCCCTCGCGAACCTTGACGTACTGCAACGGTAAATACTGGCTGATGAGCGGCAGCGGGATCGGTTCGTCCGCCAGGTTACGCACCAGACGTTCGAAAGCGTCATCAATCTGCTCGTCCGGCCAGTAGTAACGAACGCGATCGGAATAGCTGTAGCCTCGTGCCAGACGACGCGCGTTGCCGTCGCCGTGGTAGTGACTCTGCCAGTATTCCGGGCGATCGAGCATGACGGTTTCCAGCACGTGGCGCAGGCCGGAACAGGCTTTGGCGGGCAGCAATTCTTCCTCAATGGCGGCCAGCGAAAATAGCGCTTCGCGTAGGGCGAAGGTGAGCGCTGGGCCGACTTTCAGAATGGCGAAGTGATCGACCACCAGCTGGCGCAGCGACTGCGGCGTCTGGTAGTCGGTAGAGTGTGCTTCGAACACCAGCGTGTCATAGGCCTCTACCATCTTGCTCAACGCAATGGCTTTTTGCGGTTGGTAATCAATGATGTGGGTGTGGTCGAATTCGACGCCAGGTTGCACCACCAGCGCGATAATTCGCGGCCAGATGTCGCTCAGCCCCTGTTGTTCAAAGGCGTGGTGGTGAGCCTCCAGCGTGGCGCGTGCGGCCTCGGGTGTTGTCACTGCCAGTTCGGTTAATGTTTCATGTGCGCCGCCCGGCACCGGGACTTCAGTGCCAATAACATAAACCAGATCCGCTTCGCCAAACTGGGCAATGCAGGTCTCTTCGGCGACCTTCGCCAGACGCGCGGCGCGCGCGGCGACAATCTCATCAGTTAAAGGAACCGGATCGTCCTGGCAGGACATGCTGCAATCCAGATGGATCTTTTTAAAGCCTGCGGCAACGTAGCTTTTGATCAGATCGTCGGCATGCCCCATGGCGACGGCTGCGGGTTGATCCTGCCAGCGATTTGGCCCCAGATGATCGCCGCCGAGAATCAGCTGCGACTGCGGAAAATGGAGTGAATCGGCGAGTTGACAGACGAAACGGCGAAAATCGGCCGGGGTCATGCCCGTATAGCCGCCGAACTGATCAACCTGGTTAGATGTGGCTTCGATCAGCAGCGGCGTCTGGTTGGCGTGCGCGTAGCGTATTGCGGATTCCAGTACCAGTGGATGCGCGGAACAAACGGCATAAATCCCGTTTGCCTTCCCCCGTTTATGCTGCTCCACTATTTCAGTAAGATGTTTCACTTTCCTCTCCAGATAGGATGACTTCGGAATCAATCTTTCGTTTTGTTTCATTTGATACTGCATCATGGTGTTATAAAAATAAAACGAAAGATAATAGTTTTCCGATCTGTTTCACAAAAGAAACGTAATGAAAGGCCGTGAAGCTGGATTTCGGCCTGAAGAGGGACTTTATAAGACTTGCTTTTCGGAAAAAGAAAGGCGTTAATAGACAAAACGAAATGAAACGAAAGAATTTGACCAAAGGATTTCTTATGAGTAACAGCGAGTCTTCTGCAGATAAGCGGGTTTCAGGGACCAGCGAAAGGCGCGAGCAGATCATCCAGCGGTTGCGACAGCAGGGTAGCGTGCAGGTGAACGATCTTTCCGGATTGTTCGGCGTTTCCACAGTGACCATTCGTAACGATCTGGCGTTTCTGGAAAAACAGGGTATTGCCGTGCGCGCCTATGGCGGCGCATTGATTTGCGACGGCAACACGCCGGGCGTGGAACCCTCTGTTGAAGATAAAAGCTCGCTGAACACGGCGGTCAAGCGGCGTATTGCGCGGGCCGCCGTCGAGTTTATCAAGCCGGGTCACCGCGTGATCCTCGATTCCGGTACCACAACCTATGAAATCGCGCGTCTGATGCGCCAGCATAGTGACGTGATTGCGATGACTAATGGGATGAACGTCGCCAACGCGCTGCTGGAAGCGGAAGGCGTGGAACTGCTGATGACCGGCGGCCATCTGCGCCGTCAGTCCCAGTCATTCTATGGCGATCAGGCGGAGCATTCGCTGCAAAACTACCATTTCGACATGCTGTTTCTGGGCGTTGATGCTATCGATCTGGAACGCGGTATCAGTACTCATAATGAGGACGAAGCGCGGTTGAACCGGCGGATGAGCGAAGTGGCGGAGAAGATCATCGTGGTCACGGACTCCACCAAGTTCAACCGTTCAAGCCTGCATAAAATTATTGATATGCAACGTGTCGATATGATTATCGTTGATGAAGGGATCCCGCAGGAGAGTCTGGAAGGGCTGCGGAAAATCGGCGTCGACGTGATTCTGGTGCCGCTGTCGGAATAAAAAAAGGGGGTATGCAAAGGCATACCCCCGTATGAGCTGGCGAGGGTGATTAGGTCACCGGGGCCGGGTTAAATACCGCCAGCTGGTTGTGCAATCCCCATTGATCCGAGAAGGTTTTCTTACGCCCGCTCGCCACATCAAGAATGAAGTGGAACAGCTTGGTGCCCACGTCTTCAATGGTCTCTTCGCCCGTGGCGATGGTGCCGGCATTGATATCCATTAAGTCATACCAACGGTTAGCCAGCTCGGTGCGGGTGGCCATCTTGATGACCGGTACCGCCATCAGACCATACGGCGTACCGCGGCCAGTGGTAAATACCTGCACGGTAATGCCGGAGGCCACCTGCTGAGTGCCGCAGACGAAGTCGCTGGCCGGGGTGGCGGCGTAAATCAGTCCGCGTTTGGTCGGGCGCTGGCCGGGCGACAAGACTTCCACGATGGCGCTTTTACCTGATTTAGCGATCGAACCCAGCGCTTTTTCCACCACGTTGGCGAGGCCGCCTTTTTTGTTGCCCGGAGAGGGGTTGGCGCTACGGTCGGTTTTGCCCATATCGAGATAGTTATCGTACCAGGCCATCTCTTCGAGCAGACGCTTGCCCACTTCTTCATTGATGGCGCGCGGGGTTAACAGATGAATGGCGTCGCGTACTTCCGTGACTTCCGAGAACATCACGGTTGCACCGCAGCGCACCAGCAGGTCGGAGGCGTAGCCGACAGCGGGGTTAGCGGTCACACCGGAGAAAGCGTCGCTGCCACCGCACTGCATACCCACCACCAGCTCGGAGGCCGGGCAGGTGACGCGCTGGCGCTGGTTGAGTTTTTCCAGATGGCGCACGGCAACCTGCAGGATATCGTCGACCATCGATTTAAAGCCCACGTGCTGCTCGTCCTGTAGGCGTACGATGCTGGCGCTGTCGACCGGGATGCTCTGCACATCTTCCGTGCCTTCCAGCAGACGCTCTGGCTGTAGCTTTTCGCAACCGAGGCCCACCACCATCACTTCGCCACCGAAGTTTGGGTTCAGCGCGATATTATGAATGGTGCGAATCGGCACCACGGCAGCCGGCGCGTTAATCGCCACGCCGCAGCCGTAGAGGTGGTTAAGACCGACCACGCCGTCAACATTCGGGTATTTCGGCAGCAGGTCGCGTTCGATAATTTTAACCACGTAGTCCACAACGCCTGCCACGCAGTGCACGCTGGTGGTAATGCCCAACAGGTTTTTGGTGCCCACGCTGCCGTCGGCGTTACGGTAACCTTCAAAGGTGTAACCTTCCAGCGGCGGCAGCGGTTCCGGCACTTTGGTCGCCAGCGGCAGGGTGTTAAGTGGCGGCGCTTTCGGCAGCGTGACCGTGGATTCGTCGATCCAGCTGCCTTTGGCGACATCGCGTACCGCGTAACCAATAACTTCGCCGTAGCGAATGATTTCACCATTCTGAGGAATATCCACCAGCGCAACTTTATGCCCCTGGGGGATATGTTCAATTAATTCCAGACCGTCAGGAAAACGCGTTCCTGCTTTTAATCCATTATCATTGACAATGATCGCGACATTATCGGTAGCGTGAACTTTTATATAAAAGGCAGTCGGCGATTCTTGTCTGATTTCAATGTTAGCCATTGTCCAGCATTCTCCAGCCAGGGGGTAAAATGAATTAAGTAGATAAGTGTTTCTTTTCAGATAATGAAAAATAAAAGCACTTAAGTAATGGAATAAAGGATGTCAGGTGTTTGAATATAAAAATGTGATGCAGATCACTCATCCTCCTCATCCCTCATGGGGCAAGGGTATCAATGCGTGAAATTGTGCATCAGCGCCCAGTGCCGTGTGCACATGAACAATAAAATTAGTTTATGAAGCGATTAACCTGGTGATTTGCACAATGCGTGGCGAAGGTATCCTGATTATACTGATTCTCGATTTCATGGTGTCTGATTATTTATTGAGATTACCCGTCATCAATTAAATAATCAGCGAAATTCGCTTTAATAAAAATAAGAAGATTAAAGCATCCTGTACCCGAGGATAATAAAATGATACACGATACTGCTGACGCTGTTGAAGCAAAAAAGGGAATGCATACCCGTTATTTAATTCTGTTAATTATTTTTATTGTTACGGCCGTTAACTACGCTGACCGCGCAACGCTCTCCATCGCCGGTACCTCCGTGGCGAAAGAGTTGGAGCTGAGCGCGGTGTCCATGGGGTATATCTTCTCGGCATTCGGCTGGGCCTATCTGCTGATGCAGATTCCGGGAGGGTGGCTACTGGATAAATTTGGCTCCAAAAAGGTGTATACCTATAGCCTGTTCTTCTGGTCGCTGTTTACCTTCTTACAGGGCTTTGTCGGTTTCTTCCCGCTGGCGTGGGCTGGCGTCTCCATGTTCTTCATGCGCTTTATGCTCGGCTTCTCTGAAGCGCCGTCTTTCCCGGCGAACGCGCGTATTGTGGCGGCCTGGTTCCCCACCAAAGAGCGTGGCACCGCGTCGGCTATCTTTAACTCCGCGCAATATTTCTCGCTGGCGCTGTTCTCCCCGCTGCTGGGCTGGTTGACCTTTGCGTGGGGCTGGGAGCACGTCTTTACCGTGATGGGCGTGATTGGCTTCCTGTTGACCGGGATGTGGGTGAAGTTTGTGCATAACCCGACCGACCATCCGCGGATGTCTAAAGAAGAGCTGAAATTCATTGCCGACAATGGCGCGGTGGTCGATATGGACCACAAAAAGCCGGGTAGCGACGCAGTGAAAGGTCCGAAGCTGGATTACATCAAACAGTTGCTCAGTAGCCGTATGATGTTAGGTATCTTCTTCGGCCAGTATTTCTTAAACACCATCACCTGGTTCTTCCTCACCTGGTTCCCGATTTATCTGGTGCAGGATAAAGGCATGTCGATTCTGAAAGTGGGTCTGGTGGCGTCCATCCCTGCACTGTGCGGCTTTGCCGGCGGCGTGTTGGGCGGATTGTTCTCTGACTACCTGATTCGCCGTGGCTGTACGCTGACTTTTGCGCGTAAGCTGCCTATCGTACTGGGCATGCTGTTGGCCTCGACGATTATTCTGTGCAACTACACCGACAACACTGCGCTGGTCGTCACGCTGATGGCATTGGCGTTCTTCGGAAAAGGCTTTGGCGCACTCGGCTGGCCGGTCATCTCCGACGTCGCGCCGAAAGAAATTGTCGGCCTGTGCGGCGGTCTGTTTAACGTGTTTGGCAACGTGGCCTCCATCGTCACCCCGCTGGTGATTGGTTATATCGTGAGTGAACTGCACTCCTTCAATGGCGCACTGATTTTTGTAGGCTGTTCCGCACTGATGATGATGGTTTGCTACCTGTTCGTGGTGGGCGACATCAAACGTCTCGAGCTGCGGAAGTAAGCTGCGACTAACTTAAGGTAATGAACATGGATAACGCGATTTTCCCTAACAAATTCAAAGCGGCGCTGGCTGCAAAACAGGTTCAGATTGGCTGCTGGTCCGCACTTTCCAGCCCAATCAGCACCGAAGTGTTAGGCCTGGCCGGGTTCGACTGGCTGGTACTGGACGGTGAACATGCGCCGAACGATGTGACGACATTAATCCCGCAGCTGATGGCGCTTAAGGGCAGCCAGAGCGCGCCGGTGGTGCGCGTGCCGACCAACGAGCCGGTGATTATCAAACGTATGCTGGACATCGGTTTCTACAACTTCCTGATTCCATTCGTTGAAACGCAGGAGCAGGCGGCGCAGGCGGTTTCCTCCACGCGTTACCCGCCGGAAGGGATTCGCGGCGTATCCGTTTCGCATCGCGGCAATATGTTCGGCACCGTAGCGGACTACTTCGCGCAGTCCAACAAGAACATCACCATCCTGGTGCAGATTGAAAGCCAACTGGGTGTCGATAACGTCGATGCGATTGCCGCCACCGACGGCGTTGATGGGATCTTCGTTGGTCCAAGTGACCTGGCTGCCGCGCTGGGGCATCTCGGCAACGCCTCGCATCCGGAAGTGCAGCAGGCTATCCAGCATATTTTTGCCCGTGCGAAAGCGCACGGTAAACCCAGCGGCATTCTGGCGCCGGTGGAAGCCGATGCGCGCCGCTATCTGGAGTGGGGCGCCACCTTTGTGGCCGTGGGCAGCGATCTGGGTGTGTTCCGCGCCGGGACGCAGAAACTGGCGGATGCCTTTAAAAAGTAACCCCTACCGAATTAACGCAAAATTGAGGAAATAACGATGAAAGTTGGTTTTATTGGTCTGGGTATCATGGGCAAACCGATGAGCAAAAACCTGCTGAAAGCGGGCTACTCACTGGTGGTTGCTGACCGTAATTCTGAAACGATTGCCGAAGTGATTGCGGCGGGCGCGGAAACCGCGACCACGCCAAAAGCGATTGCCGAGCAGTGCGATGTGATCATCACCATGCTGCCAAACTCGCCGCACGTCAAAGAAGTGGCGCTGGGTGAAAACGGCATTATCGAAGGCGCGAAGCCGGGCACCGTATTGATTGATATGAGTTCTATTGCGCCGCTGGCAAGCCGTGAAATCAGCGATGCGCTGAAGGCGAAGGGGATTGATATGTTGGATGCGCCGGTCAGCGGCGGCGAGCCGAAGGCGATTGATGGCACGCTGTCGGTGATGGTGGGCGGTGATAAAGCGATTTTCGACAAGTACTACGACCTGATGAAAGCGATGGCGGGTTCAGTGGTTCACACCGGTGAAATCGGTGCGGGCAACGTCACCAAGCTGGCAAACCAGGTGATTGTCGCGCTGAATATCGCGGCGATGTCGGAAGCGCTGACGCTGGCGACCAAAGCGGGCGTGAACCCGGATCTGGTCTATCAGGCGATTCGCGGCGGCCTGGCGGGCAGCACCGTGCTGGATGCCAAAGCGCCGATGGTCATGGACAGAAACTTCAAGCCGGGTTTTCGTATCGACCTGCACATTAAAGATCTGGCCAACGCGCTGGACACCTCCCACGGCGTGGGCGCGCAACTCCCGTTGACGGCGGCGGTGATGGAAATGATGCAGGCGCTGCGTGCCGATGGTCTGGGTACTGCCGACCATAGCGCGCTGGCCTGCTACTACGAAAAACTGGCGAAAGTGGAAGTGACTCGCTAAGGACGTTGGGCCCGACGGCGTCGGGCTCACAAGGTAGGCCGGAACGGTGATGCGTCATCCGGCGTCGCGCGCTAATAGGCTCAGATATGAAAATCGTAATCGCCCCAGACTCTTATAAAGAAAGCCTTTCTGCCACCGAGGTAGCACTGGCGATAGAAAAAGGATTTCGGGAAATCTTTCCGGAAGCGCAGTTTGTGTCCGTCCCGGTCGCCGACGGTGGAGAAGGAACGGTTGAGGCGATGATTGCGGCGACGCAGGGGCGCGCGATGACATCGACCGTCACCGGCCCGCTTGGCGATGTCGTTACGGCACAGTGGGGAATTTCGGGCGACGGCGGTACGGCGTTTATCGAAATGGCTGCTGCCAGCGGCCTCGCGCTGGTGCCCGCGGAACGACGCAACCCTTTGATTACCACCTCTTACGGTACCGGGGAGCTGATTCTCCAGGCGTTGGAAAGCGGGGTGAAGAACATCATTATCGGCATTGGCGGCAGCGCGACCAACGACGGCGGCGCTGGCATGGTTCAGGCGCTGGGAGCAAAGCTGTGCGATGCCAACGGGAAGGCGATAGGCTTTGGCGGCGGCAGTCTGATGAGCCTCAATCATATTGATATTGCCGGGCTGGATGCGCGTCTACAGACCTGCACAATCCGCGTGGCCTGCGATGTGACTAACCCGCTGACCGGGCCGTTTGGCGCGTCCTGCATTTTTGGGCCGCAGAAAGGGGCGACGGTAGAGATGATTGCCGAACTGGACCGTAACCTGGCGCACTTCGCCGAGGTGATTCAAAAATCGCTACGGGTCGATGTGAAAGACGTGCCTGGCTCCGGGGCCGCAGGCGGCATGGGCGCGGCGCTGATGGCATTTCTTGGCGCGGAGTTGCGCAGCGGAATTGAGATCGTCACCCAGGCGCTGAATCTGGAAGAACATATTCATGACTGCACGCTGGTGGTGACCGGCGAAGGGCGACTCGATAGTCAGAGCATTCACGGCAAAGTGCCGGTGGGCGTGGCCAGCGTGGCAAAAAAATACCATAAGCCGGTGATCGGCATTGCCGGTAGCCTGACTCGCGATGTTGGCGTGGTGCATCAGTACGGCATTGATTCGGTCTTCAGCGTACTGAACCGCATTGGCTCGCTGGAAGAGGCGTTCCGCGATGCGGCGGACAATATTTATCTCACCTCCCGTAACATTGCCGCCACCCTGCGGGTGGGAATGCTGACGGAAAGGTGACATCGGCGCGCAAACCCTCTATACTGCGCGCCGAAGCTGACCAGACAGTCGCCGCTTCGTCGTCGTCCTCTTCGGGGGAGACGGGCGGAGGGGAGGAAAGTCCGGGCTCCATAGGGCAAGGTGCCAGGTAACGCCTGGGGGGTGTAACAGCCCACGACCAGTGCAACAGAGAGCAAACCGCCGATGGCCCGCGCAAGCGGGATCAGGTAAGGGTGAAAGGGTGCGGTAAGAGCGCACCGCGCGGCTGGTAACAGTCCGTGGCACGGTAAACTCCACCCGGAGCAAGGCCAAATAGGGGTTCATAAGGTACGGCCCGTACTGAACCCGGGTAGGCTGCTTGAGCCAGTGAGCGATTGCTGGCCTAGATGAATGACTGTCCACGACAGAACCCGGCTTATCGGTCAGTTTCACCTCTTAAAAAACCCCGCTTCGGCGGGGTTTTTGCTTTTTTATCCCTCAGCGAACGCTCCATTAACTTTCCCATTTTGTTAGCGAAATCTTCTGATTGTTTACTATATACATACAAAAAATAGAGTTATTAACTGAAATGGCCTGATGTTGTGATAGGCCTCATTTTTTGTCTTAACCCGGTATCACATTTCATTAACATTCTTTGTTGTCCGGGTTCACAAAATCCCTTTACGTTGTTGGGTTAAGGGAATAGAGAATTCTCAAAATATCATTAAAAAACAGTTTGTTATAAAATTCTGCGGCATGGGAAAATATGTTTTCTCCTCCATTGTTCGTAAAAAGAGAAATAAGCTGGCTGATTTCTCGCTATTCATGGCATAAATTTCTCCTTCTCGCTTTTTTCCGGGCAAAGAGTTGCAAGTTTTTTCTCCTTAACCCGCGCTATGATCTTCACACTCCAGGAAAAAGCAGTGAATAAGCCTGTGATGATTTGTTTTTTTGAAATATCAATCTGTATCAGAACAATAAACCCTACACACCAAGAGTGAGAATTTGTTATGGAAACAATCTCAGTTTCACCGACGCACACCTCGGCGGCGGCCGCACGAGCGGGCATGTCAGAAAGTGAATGGCAGGCAGCAATAAAGTTCGACAGTACCGACGTGGGTTGGGTCATCATGAGCATCGGGATGGCTATCGGCGCGGGCATCGTCTTTTTACCCGTGCAGGTAGGGCTGATGGGGCTGTGGGTCTTCCTGCTCTCCTCCATCGTTGGCTATCCGGCTATGTACCTGTTTCAGCGACTGTTTATCAACACCCTGGCCGAGTCGCCGGAGTGTAAAGACTACCCGAGCGTGATCAGCGGCTACCTGGGAAAAAACTGGGGGATTTTACTCGGCGCGCTCTACTTCATTATGTTGGTGATCTGGATGTTTGTTTACTCCACGGCCATCACCAACGACAGCGCTTCTTATTTGCATACCTTCGGCGTCACCGATGGTCTGCTGTCGGAAAACCCGTTCTATGGCCTGGTGCTGATCTGCGTGCTGGTGGCGATCTCTTCGCGTGGTGAGAAGCTGCTGTTTAAAGTTTCCAGCTTTATGGTGCTAACCAAGCTGTTAGTGGTGGCGGCACTGGGCGTGTCGATGGTGGGGATGTGGCACCTGTACAACGCCGGTACGCTACCGCCGATGGGCCTGCTGGTGAAAAACGCGATCATCACGCTGCCGTTTACGCTGACATCTATCCTGTTTATTCAGACGCTCAGCCCGATGGTTATCTCTTACCGCTCGAAGGAAAAATCCCGCGAAGTGGCGCGTCATAAAGCGCTGCGGGCGATGAACATTGCCTTCGGCATTCTGTTTGTCGTGGTCTTTTTCTATGCCGTGTCCTTCACGCTGGCAATGGGACACGACGAAGCGGTTAAAGCCTACGAGCAAAATATCTCCGCGTTGGCGATTGCCGCGCAGTTCATCAACGGTAGCACCGGTGCCTGGGTCACCGTGGTGAGCGTGATTCTCAACATTTTTGCGGTGATGACCGCGTTCTTTGGCGTCTACCTCGGCTTTCGCGAGGCAACGCAAGGGATCGTGATTAACCTGCTGCGTCGTAAAATGCCGATGGAAAAGATCAATGAGAAGCTGGTACAGCGTGGGATCATGATCTTCGCCATCCTGCTGGCCTGGAGCGCGATCGTGCTGAATGCGCCAGTGCTGAGCTTCACTTCCATTTGCAGCCCTATCTTCGGCATGGTGGGTTGTCTGATTCCTGCCTGGCTGGTTTACAAAGTTCCGGCGCTGCATAAATACAAAGGGGCCTCGCTGGTGATCATTATCATCACTGGCCTGCTGCTCTGCGTCTCTCCGTTCCTGGCATTCTCCTGATTTTGGATGGTTAAGATGGTTGAAGTAACGATGAATCCGCTGTGGGATACCCTGATTCAAGCGGTTAAACAAAATGTGAAGCCTGCGATGGGCTGTACCGAGCCGGTGTCGCTGGCTCTGGCCAGCGCGATTGCCGCCTCGCATCTGGCGGGAAGGGTGACTCATATTGACGCCAAAGTCTCTCCGAACCTGATGAAAAACGGCATGGGCGTTACCGTGCCGGGAACCGGCATGGTGGGGTTACCGATTGCCGCGGCGGTAGGTGCGTTAGGCGGCGATCCGCAGGCGGGGCTGGAGGTATTAAAAAGCGCCTCCGTTGAGGCCATCGCGGCCGGGAAAACGCTGCTGGCGAGCGGTAGGGTGTCGGTCTCGATTCAGGAACCGTGCGAGGATGTGTTGTATGCCAGCGCCACGGTGTATACCGACGCGGAGTCGGCCACGGTGACGATTGCAGGCGGTCATACCCGAGTGGTACGGATCGTCAAAAACGGCGTCACGCTGCTGGATGCCAGCGGCTGCGCCAGCGCCGGGGAAGAGCAATCCACCTCGTCGCTGGCGGAGGTCACGCTGGCGCAGGTGGTTGAGTTTGCTGAGCAGGTCCCGTTTGAAAAAATCAGTTTTATTCTCGACGCGGCGCTGCTCAATAGCGCGCTCTCCCATGAAGGGCTGCGTGCGCAGTATGGCCTGCATATTGGCGCGACGCTCCAGCGTCAGCGTGAACGCGGTCTGCTGGCCAAGGATCTGCTGTCCGACATTATGATCCGCACCTCGGCCGCATCTGACGCGCGTATGGGCGGAGCCTGCCTGCCGGCCATGAGCAATTCAGGCTCCGGTAACCAGGGCATCGCCGCCACCATGCCGGTGGTGGTGGTCGCTGAACATTTGGGCTGTTCGCAGGAAAAAATGGCGCGCGGGTTGATTCTCTCGCACCTGACGGCCATCTACATCCACCATCAGCTGCCGATGTTGTCCGCGCTCTGCGCCGCCACGACGGCATCGATGGGCGCGGCCGCGGGGATTTGCTGGCTGATTGACGGCAGCTATCGCACTATTTCAATGGCGATCAGCAGCATGATTGGCGATGTCAGCGGGATTATCTGCGATGGTGCGTCAAACAGCTGTGCGATGAAGGTATCGACCAGCGTATCGTCGGCGTGGAAAGCGGTGCTGATGGCGCTGGATGAAACCGCGGTCACCGGCAATGAGGGGATTGTGGCGCACGACGTCGAGCAGTCGATATCCAACCTCTGCGCGCTGGCCTGTCAGTCGATGCAGCAAACCGATCGGCAGGTGATTCAAATTATGGCCAGCAAGCTGAACTAGCCGTTTGCCCCGGTGCAGGCCGGGGCGTTTTCTCAGGCCGCTCGCTCTTCTGCCTGGCGGTTTTCCGCCTCGGCGACGATGGCTTCTAACTCGCTCAGCATCTCTTCAACGCCAAACTCTTTTGGCGCGCTAACCGGTTGAGACATGACGACGGCTTTCACCGTTTGCTGCTTTTTATGGTTTCGCTTACTCATTTGACTTCCGCTATCCTGAAAAAACTACACCGGTAAATCTATCAGCAAAGCGCGCAGAGGGGTATCGGCAACAAGTGTGATATTCGCTTCATCCCGAATAAAGGCGCCATCGCCACAGGTTAACGCCTGTTTCTCCGCGTCATGCGCCAGTGCGTGAACCGTACCGTGAATCGACTGCAGATAGGCGCGCGGCCCATGCAGTTGCAGATTCACCTGCTCGCCTTTTGCCAGTTCGATATGGTGTAGCCACACCTGCTGACGCAGCTGTAAGCTGTGCTGACTGCCGTCAGGAGAGGCTAACAGCTGGTGCGTCGCCTCTTTTAACTTCAGTTTCTGCACCCGCGCGTTTTCCCGTTCCGGGCAGGCGTCCAGCCAGATTTGCATCCGGGTCAACGACTTATCTTTACTCAGATTATGTTCGCTATAGCTCACGCCGGGCTGGGTAGCGATCAGCAGCGCCTCACCGGCTTTGGCCTGAATATGGTGGCCTTCGTTGTCGCGGTATTCGGCTTCGCCTTCCAGAATCAGGTTCAGAATATCGACTTTCGGATAGGTGCGTGGCTGGAAAGCCGCGCCGGGGGCGAGCACTTCCTGATTCAGCACGCGCAAAGAGGCATAGCCCAGCAGTTTCGGATCGAAGTAGTGCCCAAAAGAGAAGGTATAGCGGGCCTGTAGCCAACCGAAGTCTGCTTGTCCGCACTGTTTCGCTGTTCTTGTGGTAATCATCTTCTTGACCCTCCTTTACACTAAATCAATGGTAAAGGTATGGACGCTGCATTGTTAGCCAGATATTCTGCCCGGTATGTTCAAATTTCCTGAATGAGCACGCCATGGCTAAAGAAAGAGCACTGACGCTGGAAGCACTACGAGTAATGGACGCCATCGACCGACGTGGCAGCTTTGCTGCCGCGGCAGACGAGCTGGGCCGCGTGCCTTCGGCATTAAGCTACACCATGCAAAAGCTGGAAGAAGAGCTGGACGTGGTGTTATTTGACCGCTCAGGTCATCGAACAAAATTCACCAACGTTGGGCGCATGTTGCTGGAACGCGGCCGCGTGCTGCTGGAAGCGGCGGATAAGCTGACCACCGATGCCGAAGCGCTGGCGCGCGGCTGGGAAACGCACCTCACCATTGTGGCTGAAGCGTTGATCCCTACGCCAACCCTGTTCCCGCTAGTGGAGAAACTGGCGACCAAGTCGAACACCCAATTGTCGATTATCACCGAAGTGCTGGCGGGCGCCTGGGAGCGTCTGGAGCAGGGAAGGGCGGATATTGTCATCGCGCCGGATATGCATTTCCGCTCTTCGACGGAGATTAACTCGCGCAAGCTCTATTCGGTGATGAACGTTTACGTTGCGGCGCCGGACCATCCGATTCATCAGGAGGCCGAACCGCTGTCTGAGGTGACGCGCGTGAAGTATCGCGGCGTCGCGATTGCCGATACCGCGCGCGAGCGCCCGGTGCTGACGGTACAGCTGCTGGATAAGCAGCCGCGTCTGACGGTGACCTCGATGGAAGAAAAACGTCAGGCGTTGCTTGCCGGATTGGGCGTGGCGACCATGCCGTATCCGCTGGTTGAACAGGATATTGCCGAAGGGCGTTTGCGGGTGGTTAGCCCGGAGTACACCAGCGAGATTGACATCATTATGGCCTGGCGGCGCGACAGCATGGGCGAAGCGAAGTCCTGGTGCCTGCGTGAGATCCAAAAGCTGCTAACCGCGAAATAGAGTTGTAGGCCGGATAAGACGTTTACGCCGCCATCCGGCGATCGACGCCGAATAGCCTGATGGCGCTGCGCTTATCAGGCCTACAAAACCCCGAATTATGCCTGGCCGGGATCAGGAGAAGCGTTTCGGATCCGGTCCAAAACGGTTGTCGCCAGGCGTCCCGTTCTGACAGTTGAAGATCAGAATGACGATCCAGCCGATCACCGGAATGATCAGCAGTAACAGCCACCACGCCGACCGATCGGTGTCATGCAGACGGCGGAACTGTACTGCCCACCAGGGCAGGAAGACCAGAACACCATAAATGGTGGTGAGGATCCCTTCACCGCCAGCACGCTGCCAGCCAAGCATCTTATCCACCACGCCCAACACCAGCGTGAAAATGACGTTCACCAGCACGAACATCCAATACTCTTTGCGACGGGCGCGGCCGCCAAACCCAATGTAATTACGTAGAACCTTGAGATACCAATCCATTTTTTTGCCTCAGTTGACCATTAATCACTTGTTTTTAAAGCGATCAAGCTAAGGATAGACGTGAATGAAAACATGGTAAATATTGATGGCGTGAATTAATTGGGCATCGAGGACCGATGCCCGGTGTGCTTAACGGAAACGCTCGTCGCGGCCGTGCGGTTCATCCAGATCCTGCCACGGGCCTACCGAAATAATACCGGTCGGGTTGATGGTTTTGTGGCTGCGGAAATAGTGGTTGCGAATATGGCCAAAATCCACGGTTTCCGCGATGCCCGGCATCTGATAGATATCGCGCAGGAAGCCGTGCAGGTTCAGATAATCGCTGATGCGGTGTTTGTCGCACTTGAAGTGGGTGACGTACACCGGATCGAAGCGGATAAGCGTGGTCCACAGGCGGATATCAGCTTCAGTGAGCTGGTTGCCTGTCAGGTAGCGCTGCTGGCCGAGGATTTTCTCCAGACGGTCGAGCGAGACAAATACGTTTTCTACGGCTTCGTCATAGGCCGCCTGGCTGGTGGCAAAGCCCGCTTTGTAGACGCCGTTATTCACGGTGTCGTAGATCCAGCCGTTTAACTCGTCGATTTGCTCACGCAGCGCGGGAGGATAATAGTCGCCCGCTTTCGCGCCGAGCGCATCGAACGCGGTATTAAACATGCGGATGATTTCAGCGGATTCATTGCTGACGATGGTCTGGTTTTTCTTGTCCCACAGTACGGGGACGGTCACGCGGCCGGAATAGGTTGGATCGGCATGCTGATAGAGCTGGTACAGAAACTGATGCTGATAGAGCGTATCGCTGGTTGCCGCCGGAAAATCAGCGTCGAAAGTCCAGCCGTTTTCCAGCATCAGCGGGTGAACGACCGAAACGGAGATAAACGGCTCCAGCCCTTTCAGTTTACGCAGAATTAGTGTGCGGTGCGCCCACGGGCAGGCGAGAGAAACGTACAGATGATAGCGATCTTTTTCGGCTGCAAAGCCGCCGCTGCCGGTCGGGCCCGGTTCGCCGTCGGCGGTTAGCCAGTTGCGAAAGGCGGAGACTGAACGCTGGAAACGCCCGCCGGTGGATTTGGTGTCATACCAGGTATCCTGCCAGACGCCGTCGATTAATTGTCCCATCATGTTCTCCTTCAGATAGCAAAAGCGAGGAGATATCTCCTCGCTTTTTGTTCATTCAGTATAGTGCGCTTACCACTTTTTATTCAGTACACGGTCGATGCTGAATGCGCCCGGACCGGTGATACCCAGCAGCAGGTAGCCGCCAGCGATGGTCAGGTTTTTCATAAACATCAGCGAGTTCATGCCTTCAGCAAAGTTGCTGTGGAAGATGAACGCGGTCAGCAGGGTGAAGCCTGCGGTGAACAGCGCGGTGGTACGGGTCAGGAAACCGAACAGGATTGCCAGACCGCCGCCAAACTCAAGCAGGATGGTCAGCGGCAGCAGGAACCCTGGGACGCCCATCGCTTCCATGTACTGCTGTGTACCCGCATACCCGGTGATTTTGCCCCAGCCAGCTGTGATAAACAGAATTGGCATCAGAATACGAGCAACCAGGAAACCGATATCTTCTAATTTTTTCATCTTTCTCTCCAGAGAACCTTGCGGGTAGTTAAACCAATTTATTCAGCATTTACACGTCGATAGCGCGTTGCTGCTGTCGATGGAGAGAAATATAACTGCGACGTATGGCAATTGTTAGCAAGGAAAACTGTTGAACTTCTTCAAAGAATCTGAGCAATGAGGTCTGGCGGTGGAGGCGGTGACGGACAGAGGAGAGCAGGAATGCCTGTCCTGTGACAGCAAACGCTGACAGGATCGAAAGTATGAACAGCAGAAAAAGCCCGTATCTGCGTGCTGTCTACGGGGCTTTATGTTGTGAGAAAGCTGCCGAATCAGCCTGCTTTGCGCAGCAGGCTCTTTGCCATTCGCCAGGTGCTCCAGACGCCAATGCCGCGTCGCGCCCAGCGCACCAGGAAGCGAGGGTGGCGCAGCGACACCACGGCCATGGCGCTGCTGGCGACCATCACCCACGAGCGCAGACTGACGAGACGGCTCCAGCCGCGATCGTAAACCTTTGTGACATCCAGCCAGTCGCGGCGACCTGCGCTGAGATCCAGCCGCTGCTGCTGAATCTGGCGCAGCAGAAACGCTTTGCGCTGTTCCCGTTCCTGACGTGGGCTCATCATGGCTCTTCATCCTCAAGAAGGGCGCGGTCGTTGGCCAGCTCGTGGCGCGTATGTCGCAGTAACGTGGTACGTCGGGCCTTGCGAAGGGTCCAGATGCCGCCAATCAGCGCCAACAGCAGCAGCGTGCCGGTGGTGGCAATCATCACGTGTAAACGATACTGCGGGTCGACCGCCCACATAATCAACACCAGCAGGCTCATCAGGCCGAAAGCGGTAAACAGCAGGGTTAACCCTGCCATTAACAGCAGCTGGATGAGGTTGGCTTTCTCCTCTTCCAGCTCGACGACCACCAGGCGGAGTCGCGTTTCAACCATCTGAACCAGCAAGGTGAGAATGCGCTGACCAATGCCGAGGACGTTTTTCCCGGGGCCCTGCGCGTGCTGAGAATCACTCATGCTTAACGGCGCGTCAGCAGTACGCCCAGCACCAGGCCAACGGCGGCGCCAATGCCAACACCGGTCCACGGGTTTTCGCGGACGTAGCCGTCGGCTTTCGCCGCCGCTTCGCGGGTCTGCTTCGCAATGGCATCGCCCGTTTCGCCCAGACGGTCGCGGCTCTCTTTCAGCGCGCTTTCCGCTTTGCTGCGCAGTTTGCTCAACTCTTCTTTGGATTTATCGGTGGAAGCGTTCAGGACTTCTTCCAGAGTATCTGACAGGGCTTTCAGCTCTGCACGTAACTGATCTGAGGTTGAATCTTTAGCCATCGTCTCTCTCCTGTTGGGGTTCCACACACTCAATACGCGCGTGATTCCAGCGCGTTAAGTTCTTTTTTGGCTTCCTGCAGCTTATGCTCGCGTTTAGCCACTTTTTCCGCATCGCCGCTCTGCTTCGCGTCTCGCAGATCCTGCTCGCGCTCGCGAATTTCGTCCTTCTGCTCAGCGATCTTTTCCTGATGATCGGCGCGAAGCTTGCTATCAGTACAGTTGGCTTTCACCTCGCTCAGCGCCTTTTTAAGGCCGTTGATACGGTTCTGATTGTTATGCTTCTCGGCATAACCAATCTCACGCTGAATGTCCTGCTCTTTTTCCTGGCAGAGTGATGTTGCTGCTGCGCTCGCGCTAAGACAAGCGAGAGTAAGCGCAAGTACGATGCGGTATTTCATGTATTCATCTTCCATTTTGCACAGTACATCTGGAATGTACTTTTCCCAGTAGGTGAGTACCGAGACGGCACCCACAATACTAAGCATAGTAAGTAAAAGACTAAATCACCAAAGTAAGTGAAATTATTCAGATTCCTGGAAGTTTTTAGCCAAATCGATGTGAGGTATCACGCAGTCGTGACAGCCAGCTTTGCGGATCGTTGTCTTCATCCTGTAGAGCGACAACGTAGACGTGCGGTAGGGTGCTATCCAGCACGCGCTTCGCCGCTGCGCTTTGCTCGCTGGATTCAAAGGTAATCAACAGCGAGTCATTCTGCGGGGTAATGCTTTTAAAACGAATGCCGTTGGCATCCAGGTGGTGCGAGATGGAGAAACCATCAGGCATGCTGGCCTGGCTAATCGGGCGAATCGCGAGCGTGGACTCTTCACGCTGCAGCGCGGCCCACATCCAGAGCAGCATGCATAACATCAGCATGATGCTCAGGCTCAATGCAAACCGGCGAAGCTGAATGCGGTTTGACGCCATGCTTACCCTCGATTACCGTATTTTTTCTTCCACATCACGATTAACGAACCGCACAGACCGAAGACCAGTAGTACCACTGGCAGCAGCATCAGGCAGGACATTAGCGCATCTTCATATTTCTGGAAGACCGGCGTTTTGCCGAGCAGGAAACCCAGCGAGACCAGAATCAGTACCCACAGCAGGCCGCTCATCCAGTTAAAGAACTGGAAGCGCGCGTTGTTGAGCCCGGACAACCCGGCGATGGTCGGCAGCAGGGTGCGGACAAAAGCGATAAAGCGGCCAACCAGCAGGGCAGACAGACCATGCTTATGGAACAGATGGTGCGCGCGCTGGTGATAATGGGCGGGAAGATGCGATAGCCAGTTCTGGACGATACGCGTATTGCCTAGCCAGTTGCCCTGGATATAGCCAATCCAGCTGCCGAGGCTGGCGGCGACCGTCAGGAGAAATATCGTTTGCGGGAAGCCCATCGCGCCTTTGGCAATGAGTACGCCAACCAGCACCAGCAGGCTATCGCCCGGCAGGAAGGCGGCAGGCAGCAGCCCGTTTTCCAGAAACAGGATCATAAACAAGACAAAATAGAGCATGCCGATCATCGAGGGATTTGCGAGCGTCTCGAAATCCTGGCTCCATAAGGCATTTAACAGTTGGGTTAGTAGTTCCATTCATGATTCCTGGTACATCGATTAACGTAATGCCTGAACGCGCTGCGACGTCTTCTCTGTTTCTATTTTAATAGCATCGCGGTAAATACGCGCTGAACAGTCCCTGTTTTGGCGAAATAATCTTTTACTCAATGTCGAAACGACAAAATGCACGCAATTGTAACAAACGGCGTGGTTTCACGTCATAGAAATTGCAATTTGTTGCAGATTGATTTTGCGGTTTCGTGCGGAGAGAGGCTAGGGGATTTACAAAGGCTTACCCACACAGAAAGTCAGGCAAGCCTTGTCGAAAAAAAGAACGATTTATTTACCGCCGATGGCGACGGTATCGAGGTGAACGACCGGGTTTTCGGCGAACAGGTAACGGTCGGCGTTGAACTCGAAATCATCGCTGGTTTCGTTGAACAGCATCAGCTTGGTGTTTTCCAGATGCTGCCACATGGCAATCTTCGCCGCGTGCGGATCTTTGCGGATGAGCGCCTTGAGGATTTGGTCGTGATCGTCGCACCAGTTATCGACGGTTCGGGCGTCGATATGGTCGTGGAGTTTCTTCCAGTACGGGTTATGCACACGCTGGGTCCACATTTTTTCAACGATCGCGGCCAGCGCGGTGTTCTGCGTCGCCAGGGCGACCTGCACGTGGAACTGGAGATCCCACTCGGAGTCGCGGAAGCATTTCTCTTTGCGCGCTTTTTCCTGGATCTCCATCAGCTTCATGATGTCCTGCTTGGTGACTTGGGTGGCGGCAAATTCAGCGATGTTGCTCTCAATGAGCTGGCGCGCTTGCAGCAGCTCGAACGGCCCGTAGTTGGCGAACTCCAGGTTTTCGTCCGGCGCCTGATGATGCTTCGGCTGATTGGAGATAACGTGGATGCCGGAGCCTTTGCGAACTTCAACGTACCCTTCAACTTCGAGCATAATGATGGCTTCGCGCACCACGGTGCGGCTGACGCTTTTTTCATCGGCAATAAAGCGCTCAGCAGGCAGTTTATCGCCCACAAGGTAAACGCCTTGCTCAATGCGTTCTTTCAGCTCAGCGGCAAGTTGCTGATATAAGCGACGTGCGTCGGCGATTTCCATATACTCTCCAGGCAGGGTACGGCAGATTGAATTTGTTATACCACTTTTGCGAGCCACTCACCACAATTTGGCATGAAAAAAGCCGCCTGGATCAAGGCGGCTTGAGCGAAAACAAACTTCGGTCGCAGATTAGTTTTGCGTGGCCTGCTGGGCCGGACGATTCTGGCCGGATTGGCCATCGTCAGCCTGCTTGTTCTGCAGGACGGTCCAGATAACCAGCGCGCCTAACAGGTCAAAGATTGCCAGTACGGCGAACAGCGGGCTGAAGCCGATGGTATCAGCCAGCGCACCCACCACCAGGGCAAACATGGTGCTTGCCATCCACGCCGCCATACCGGTCAGACCGTTCGCGGTCGCCACTTCGTTACGACCGAAGACGTCAGAAGAGAGCGTAATCAGCGCGCCGGACAGAGACTGGTGAGCGAAGCCGCCGAGGCACAGCAGAGCAATCGCAATATATGGGCTGGTGAACAGGCCGATCATGCCAGGGCCAATCATCAGCAGTGCGCCCATGGTAACCACCATTTTACGGGACACAATCAGGTTCACGCCGAACCAGCGCTGGAACAGCGGCGGCAGGTAACCACCGATAACGCAGCCGAGGTCAGCAAACAGCATCGGCATCCACGCAAACATGGCGATTTCTTTCAGGTCGAAGCCGTACACTTTAAACATGAACAGCGGGATCCAGGCGTTGAAGGTACCCCATGCTGGTTCAGCCAGGAAACGCGGCAGGGCGATACCCCAGAAACGACGGGTCTGAATGATCTGCCACGGAGACATTTTCTTCGCGTTGTTGGTCTGGTGTGCCGCTTCCTGACCGCCAATGATGTACTCGCGCTCTTCATCAGTTAATTTTTTCTGATCGCGCGGGTGTTTGTAGAACACCAGCCAGCACATGGCCCAGATGAAGCTCAGCGCACCGGAGATGATGAACGCCATCTGCCAGCTGTGCATCACGATAGCCCATACCACCAGCGGCGGAGCAATCATGCCGCCGATAGAAGAACCGACGTTGAAATAGCCTACTGCGATAGAGCGCTCTTTCGCCGGGAACCACTCAGAGCTGGCCTTCAGGCCCGCAGGAATCATGGCTGCTTCTGCGGCACCGACCGCACCACGCGCCACGGCCAGACCGCCCCAGCTACCTGCCAGCGCGGTTGCGCCACAGAAGATAGCCCATGCGACGGCGAAGAAGGCGTAACCGATTTTGGTACCCAGGATATCCAGAACATAGCCGGCAACCGGCTGCATCACGGTGTAAGCTGCGGAGTAAGCAGCGATGATGTATGAATATTGTTGTGTGGAAATGTGCAGCTCAGCCATCAGCGTTGGCGCGGCTGCCGCCACGGTATTACGTGTCAGGTAACCCAGCACGGTGCCCATCGTCACCAGTGCAATCATGTACCAACGTAATCCTTTAATTTTACGCATGTAAACCTCATCGTGTTGTTATAAATGCGAGTCCTGCAGCCATCTTCCCGTTATGCCGGGGGATGTCATTCTCGAAGGGCTTACCGTGGAAGTGCTCCCCGGTACGGCCCGAACTTGCCAGTAAGTACGTGTGCTGAATTCGGTATCCGTACCGCTCAATCAGGTGTCAGTATCGACCATCGCAAATACATTCCGTCGTTCAATGTGTTTCGACGGGGGGCAAGATAACTTGTCATACAACTTTAAAAGGTGAATACCGTCACAAAAGAGGTATTTTCCATAGAGTTTAAGGGGTAGATAGGCCAGGCCAGGCGTGGCGCGGCTTGCAGGGGCGTTTTCGCGATTTTTCTGTCATTTTTTGTCAAGGTTTATTGATCTAACTCACGAAAAAATCTTCGGTTCGGAGAAATTGGTGTGATAACTTTGTCGGCATTACAGATAAACATCTGACCCACTCGTTGAGAGGAAGACGATAATGACCCCGTTTATGACTGAAGATTTCCTGTTAGACACCGAATTTGCTCGCCGTTTGTACCACGACTACGCAAAAGACCAGCCGATTTTCGACTATCACTGCCACCTGCCGCCGCAGCAGGTTGCGGAAGATTACCGTTTTAAAAACCTGTATGACATCTGGCTGAAAGGCGACCACTACAAGTGGCGCGCGATGCGTACCAACGGTGTCGCGGAACGCCTGTGTACCGGCGACGCGTCCGATCGCGAGAAGTTTGACGCGTGGGCGGCGACCGTACCGCACACTATCGGGAACCCGTTATACCACTGGACCCACCTGGAACTGCGTCGCCCGTTCGGTATCACAGGGAAACTGCTGTCTCCGACTACCGCAGATGAAATCTGGGATCAGTGCAATGAGCTGTTGGCGCAGGACAAATTCTCCGCGCGCGGCATCATGAAGCAGATGAACGTGAAAATGGCCGGCACCACCGATGATCCGATCGATTCTCTCGAACATCACGCCACCATTGCGAAAGACGGTTCTTTCGACGTGAAGGTACTGCCGAGCTGGCGCCCGGATAAAGCCTTCAACATTGAGCAGGCCACTTTCGCTGACTATATGGCTAAACTGGGCGAAGTGTCTGACACTGAAATCCGTCGTTTCGCCGACCTGCAAACCGCGCTGACCAAGCGTCTGGATCACTTCGCCGCGCACGGCTGTAAAGTGTCCGACCACGCGCTGGACGTTGTCCTGTTTGCGGAATCCAACGAAGCGGAGCTGGACAGCATCCTGGCGCGTCGCCTGGCGGGTGAAACCCTCAGCGAGCACGAAGTTGCGCAGTTCAAAACCGCCGTGCTGGTGTTCCTCGGCGCTGAATACGCACGTCGCGAATGGGTACAGCAGTACCACATCGGCGCGCTGCGTAATAACAACCTGCGTCAGTTCAAACTGCTGGGCGCGGATGTCGGCTTCGACTCCATCAACGACCGTCCGATGGCGGAAGAGCTCTCCAAACTGCTGAGCAAACAGAACGAACAGAATCTGCTGCCGAAAACCATCCTGTACTGCCTGAACCCGCGCGATAACGAAGTGCTGGGCACAATGATCGGTAACTTCCAGGGCGAAGGTATGCCGGGCAAGATGCAGTTCGGTTCCGGCTGGTGGTTCAACGATCAGAAAGACGGCATGGAACGTCAGATGACTCAGCTGGCACAGCTGGGCCTGCTGAGCCGCTTCGTCGGTATGCTGACCGACAGCCGTAGCTTCCTGTCTTACACCCGTCACGAATACTTCCGCCGTATTCTGTGCCAGATGATTGGCCGTTGGGTTGCCGCGGGCGAAGCGCCTGCTGACATCCAGCTGCTGGGTGAGATGGTGAAAAACATTTGCTTTAACAATGCGCGTGACTACTTCGGCATTGAACTGAACTAAGGTCTGGGTGAAGGTATGCAATACATCAAGATCCATGCGCTGGATAACGTCGCGGTAGCGCTCGCTGATTTGGCTGAAGGAACCGAAGTCACCGTTGAAGGGCAGACAGTAACCCTGCGCCAGGCGGTCTCTCGTGGCCATAAATTCGCTTTACGCGATATCGCGAAAGGTGAAAACGTCATTAAATACGGTTTGCCAATCGGTCATACGCTGGTGGACGTGGCGGCGGGTGAGCATATTCACGCTCACAACACGCGCACGAATCTGAGCGACCTGGACACGTATAGCTACCACCCTGATTTCCAGGCGGAAGTTGCCCAAGCGGCCGATCGCGACGTGCAGATTTACCGCCGCGCGAACGGTGATGTAGGGGTGCGTAACGAACTGTGGATCCTGCCGACAGTTGGCTGCGTCAACGCGATGGCACGCCAGATGCAGAATCGTTTTCTGAAAGAGACGAATGACGCCGAAGGTATCGACGGCGTGCATCTCTTCAGCCACACTTACGGCTGCTCACAGCTGGGTGATGACCACATCAACACCCGCACCATGCTGCAAAACATGGTGCGCCATCCGAATGCGGGTGCCGTGCTGGTGGTGGGCCTGGGCTGCGAAAACAACCAGGTTGATGCGTTCCGCGAAACCCTTGGTGAGTTCGATCCTGAACGCGTTCACTTTATGGTCTGCCAACACCAGGAAGACGAAGTGGAAGCGGGGATCGAACATCTCCATCAGCTGTACAACGTGATGCGTAACGACAAACGCGAGCCGGGCAAACTGAGCGAGCTGAAGTTTGGTCTGGAGTGCGGCGGGTCCGATGGCCTGTCCGGCATTACCGCCAACCCGATGCTGGGACGTTTCTCCGACTACGTGATTGCCAATGGCGGTACCACGGTACTGACCGAAGTGCCGGAAATGTTTGGCGCAGAGCAATTGCTGATGGATCACTGCCGCGATGAAGAAACGTTCGGCAAGCTGGTGACCATGGTCAATGACTTCAAGCAGTACTTCATTGCCCACGACCAGCCGATCTACGAGAACCCATCGCCGGGCAACAAAGCGGGCGGTATTACCACGCTGGAAGACAAATCACTCGGCTGTACTCAGAAAGCGGGTTCCAGCAAGGTGGTTGATGTTCTGCGTTACGGCCAACGCCTGAAAACGCCGGGTCTGAACCTGCTGAGCGCGCCGGGTAACGACGCGGTGGCGACCAGTGCCTTAGCGGGCGCGGGCTGTCATATGGTGCTGTTCAGTACCGGTCGCGGTACGCCTTACGGCGGTTTTGTGCCGACGGTGAAAATTGCCACTAACAGCGAACTGGCGGAGAAGAAGAAACACTGGATCGACTTCAACGCGGGCCAGCTAATTCACGGTAAAGCGATGCCACAACTGCTGGAAGAGTTTGTTGACGTTATCGTCGATTTCGCTAACGGCAAGCAGACCTGCAACGAGCGCAATGACTTCCGCGAACTGGCTATCTTTAAGAGCGGCGTCACATTGTAATAAAAATGTGATCTGATACGATAAAACGGCGTTTCATCTTCTGAAGCGCCGTTTTTTTATGCATGCTTAACAGGGATCCCCTTCCATGACTGCGTATTGGCTTGCCCAGGGCGTGGGCGTTCTGGCGTTTTTAATCGGTATCACCACCTTTATCAACCGCGACGAACGACGCTTCAAGTTTCAGCTTTCACTCTACAGCGCCACTATCGGCGTGCACTTCTTTCTGATGGGCGCGTTTCCCGCGGGGATGAGCGCTGAACTCAACGTCATCCGTACCCTCATTTCGGTCTATACGCGCCGTATTTGGGTGATGTTTGTGTTTATCGCGCTGACCCTCATCCTCGGCCTCAGCAAATTGCAGCATGCGATGGAGCTGCTGCCGATTGCCGGGACCGTCGCCAGTACCTGGGCGCTGTTTCGCTGTAAAGGGCTGACGGTACGCTGCGTGATGTGGTGTTCAACCGCCTGCTGGGTGATTCACAACTTCTGGCTTGGCTCGATTGGCGGCACGTTGATTGAGGGGAGTTTTCTGGTGATGAACGGCCTGAATATCATTCGTTTCTGGCGCATGCAGCGTAAAGGTATCGACCCGTTCAAGGTGGAAAAGAAAGTACAGGAAGAAAACCCCTCCACCTGACGGCGGAGGGGCGATGGGATTAGCTACGGAGCGCGTTTTTCTCCAGGCGAGCATCTTCTGCCTGGCAGGCTGCCGCGGTGAACAGAACGTCGGTCGACGAGTTCAGCGCGGTTTCGCATGAATCCTGCAATACGCCGATAATAAAGCCCACGGCCACGACCTGCATGGCGACATCGTTAGGGATACCGAACATGTTGCAGGCCAGTGGGATCAGCAGCAGTGAGCCGCCCGCCACGCCGGAAGCCCCGCAGGCACACAGAGAAGCCACCACGCTTAACAACAGTGCGGTCGGTAAATCGACCGGAATACCCAGCGTGTTGACCGCCGCCAGCGTCAGCACGGTGATGGTGATCGCCGCACCGGCCATGTTGATGGTCGCCCCCAGCGGAATAGAGACCGAGTAGGTATCTTTGTCCAGATTCAGCTTTTCACACAGCGCCATGTTCACCGGAATGTTGGCCGCTGAACTGCGGGTGAAGAAGGCGTAGACGCCGCTTTCGCGCAGGCAGGCCATCACCAGCGGGTACGGGTTACGGCGAATTTTCCAGTACACCAGCAGCGGGTTGATCACCAGCGCCACCAGCAGCATACAGCCAATCAACACCAGCAACAGCTGCGCATAGCCCCACAGGGTGCTAAAGCCGGTGGTCGCCAGCGTGGAAGAGACCAGACCGAAGATACCCAGCGGCGCGAAGCGGATCACCAGTTTCACCATAAAGGTCACGGCATTAGAGATGTCGTTGATCAGATTCTTAGTGGTCTCATTGCCGTGGCGCAGCGCAAAGCCCAGGCCAACCGCCCACACCAGAATACCGATGTAGTTGGCGTTCAGCAGCGCATTCACCGGGTTGGAAACCATGCTCATCAGAAGGCCGCGCAGCACCTCGACGATACCGGAAGGTGGCGCAATATCTTCTGCCGCCGCGCTTAAATGCAGCGTGGACGGGAACAGGAAGCTAAACAGTACAGCGGTCAGTGCCGCGGCAAATGTGCCCAGCAGATAGAGGAACAGGATGGGGCGAATATTGGTTTTTTGGCCCTGTTGATGGTTGGCGATGGAGGCCATCACCAGCATTAAGACCAGTACCGGCGCGACGGCCTTCAGTGCGCCAACGAACAGCGTGCCAAGCAGGCCAGCGGCAATGGCGGCCGGTTTGGAGACTACGGCCAGGATAATACCCAGGATCAGCCCAACCAGGATCTGTTTCACCAGACTTCCCTGAGTCAGAATACGGAGAAAACCGGATGATGCGGAAGGTTTCGTCATCATTGCATTCCTTAAAGTGATGAGTTGTGTCTTTCCAGTGACGTATTATTTGTTACGTTTATGTCTGGATGTAAAAATATGTTTGCTCGATCGAGTATAAGGAAAGTCTTCGTTTGGGGAAGCATAAAATGCTGAAATTTACGCCACACGTCATATTATTTAACTAATAATTTACAACGTGTGACGACAATCAAAAGATGGAGCGGCCCGGGTAAGGCGTTTACGCCAGCCCCGGGCGGTAAGGGGCGAGTCCCGGCGTTGTTTTCCTCGGCCGGGAAAAATTTACATTTTCTTTTCTTTTAGATCGTGACGGTGATTTACCCAGGCGTTGATGAGCAGCGTCAATGTCAGAATCCCACCGACGACGCCCAGCGAGACCGAGATAGGGATATGGTAGAAATCGACGATCAACATCTTAATGCCGATAAACACCAGAATCACCGACAGGCCGTATTTCAGCATCGAGAAGCGCTCCGCCACGCCTGCCAGCAGGAAGTACATCGCGCGCAGGCCGAGGATGGCGAACAGGTTAGACGTCAGTACGATAAACGGGTCGGTAGTGACCGCAAAGATAGCCGGGATACTGTCGACCGCGAAGATCACATCGCTCAGTTCTACCAGAATCAGCACCAGCAGCAGCGGCGTGGCGAACAGTACGCCGTTTTTACGCGTGAAGAAGTGCTCGTTCTCGATCTTGTCGGTCATGCGTAGGTGGCTGCGCAGCCAGCGTACCAGCGGTTTATCGCCGATCCCGCCTTCATCTTCTTTCGCCAGCGCCATCTTGATGCCGGTAAACAGCAGAAACGCGCCGAAAACGTACAGCAGCCATTCAAACTGGGAGATCAGCCAGCTACCGGCGAAGATCATGATGGTACGCAGTACGATCGCGCCCAGAACGCCGTACACCAGCACTCGACGCTGCAACGCGGCGGGCACCGAGAAGTAGCTGAAAAGCATCAGCCAGACGAAGACGTTATCTACCGCCAGCGATTTCTCGATCAGGTAGCCAGTGAGGAACGCCAGCGCCTGAGGGTCGGCCACCGCGCGGCCCTGAGTCTGGACCAGATACCACCAGAACGCGGCGTTAAACAGTAATGAGAGGGTGACCCAGACCAGCGACCAGCTTGCCGCCTGCTTCATGGACATGGTGTGAGCGCCGCGACGCCCCTGTAAAAACAGGTCGATGGCCAACATGATAACCACGACGACAGCGAATCCGCCCCAGAGCAACGGTGTGCCGACAGTATTCATAGAAATTTCCTTACGCATAAAAAAACGGCTAACGTCAGAAGACGATAGCCGTTGCTTTTTATGCATAGACCTCGCCTTCCGGCAAGGTCTCACTTACAACAAAAAAAGAATGCGCTGACGCATTCCTTTTTCGTTGCCCGGCGACCGGATACGTTTTCACGTATCGTAATGACGATCCACCGACAAGGAAGTTACTCCCCTTTGCAGGTAACAAAATATGACAGGCCATTGATTTCGTCAATGGCCGACAATATCCGTTTACGTTGCTTTACGCATCCGCCGGGAAGACGACGCCAGTCTGGCGACGAATCTCGGTCTGAACTTTGGCGGTGATGCGGCTGACTTCCAGCCCCGGGTGGTCAACTTCGTTGTTTTCGACCAGGCGCGCAAACTCCTCGGCTTCATACAGCATAGTATTAATATGCTGCGGCTGACTGAGATCCTGCGCTTTACTGCCGCGCGGCACGAAGGAGACTTTCTGGCATTCGGAGATTTTCTCAATCACCAGCGCGCCCGCTTCTCCCTGAATTTCGCTTGGCAGGGTAGAGTCGCTGACTTTCGAGTGTTGCAGCGTTACGCTGAAGTCACCGTAGTCCAGCATCACAACGCCGTGGGCATCCACGCCGCTCTCCAGCAGGCTTGCTGAAGCCTGAATCTGCTGCGGCTCTCCCCACAGCGCGATGGCGGAGGCCAGGCAGTAAAAACCGATATCCATAATCGAGCCGTTGGAGAAAGCTGGGTTAAAGGTATTTGGGTTTTCGCCATCGAGATAGCGCTGGTAGCGCGAGGAGTACTGGCAGTAGTTGATAAATGCCTTACGGATCTGCCCGAGTTTCGGCAGCGCCTGCTGGAGCTGCTGGAAGTTCGGCAGGCTGGCGGTTTTGAACGCTTCGAACAGCACCACCTGATTTTCCCGCGCCGCGGCGATCACCCGCTCGGCTTCGTCAATGTTAGAAGCCAGCGGCTTCTCGCAGATGACGTGCTTTTTATGGCGCAAGAACAGCTCGGTTTGCGGCGCGTGCAGCGAGTTTGGGCTGGCAATATATACCGCATCAATAACGTCGCTTTGCGCCATCGCCTCTAACGAGGTAAAGAGGTGCTCAACGGGATAGTCATTGGCGAAGCTTTGCGCCTGTTCAAGGCTGCGGGAATAGACGGCGGTCAACTTGTACTTGCCGGTCTCATGGGCGGCATCGACAAACTGGCGGGTGATCCAGTTTGTTCCAATCACAGCGAAACGTATCATAAACGCCTTCAGGCTCCATAAAGGGATTCTGTCGTCAATGTAACACGCCTTTATGACATTGCCAGTGCCCGACTACGCAGTTTCCTTTAACGAAAGGTGCGTCAGCCAAAGGCGGGTATCAAACTCCAGTTGGTGGTACTGCGGCTCCATATGGCAGCACAGCTGGTAGAACGCTTTGTTGTGATCTTTTTCTTTCAGATGCGCCAGCTCATGCACCACGATCATCTTCAGAAAGGGTTCCGGCGCAGTACGGAAAACGGTCGCGACGCGGATCTCGGCTTTCGCTTTCAGCTTGCCGCCCTGTACGCGCGACACCGCGGTGTGTAGCCCCAGCGCGTTTTTCAATACGTGGATCTTGTTGTCGTACATGACTTTATTGATTGGCGGCGCGTTGCGTAGATACTGGCTTTTCAGATCCTGGGTGTACTGCCAGAGTGCTTTATCGGTGGCGAAATCGTGCGCGCCCGGATAGCGTTTTTCCAGCACAGCCCCTAGACGCTGTTCAGCAATCAGCGTGCGCACCTGAGAAAGCAGGTGTTCCGGGTAGCCCTGGAGGTAAGTTAGTTGGTTCATCTTCACCCATGCCAATCATAAAAAGTGTATACTCACGCACCCTTTTCAGGGATAAGCCGAAATTTTACCATTCAGGAGGGCCGATGAGCCACACAGACAACGGTTTCCGTTCACTGACACTTAAACGTTTCCCGGAGACGGACGACGTTAACCCGCTGCTGGCGTGGGAAGCGGCGGATGAATATCTGCTGCAACAGCTGGACGATACCGAAATTAGCGGCCCGGTGCTGATCCTGAATGATACCTTTGGCGCGCTGGCCTGTGCGCTGGCTGAGCATACGCCGTACAGCATTGGCGACTCCTATTTAAGCGAGCTGGCGACCCGTGAAAACCTGCGCCACAACGACATTGCCGAGTCGAGCGTGAAGTTCCTCGACAGCACCGCGGAATACCCGCAGGCGCCCGGCGTCGTGCTGATTAAAATCCCCAAAACCATGGCGCTGCTGGAGCAGCAGCTGCGCGCGCTGCGCGAAGTTGTAACGCCAGAAACGCGCATTATCGCCGGGGCGAAAGCGCGCGACATCCACACCTCGACGCTGGAACTGTTCGAGAAGGTTCTGGGCCCAACCACCACCACGCTGGCATGGAAAAAGGCGCGTCTGATTAACGGCACCTTTACCAAACCGGCGCTGGCCGACGCCGCACAAACCCTGAGCTGGAAGCTGGAAGGCACCGACTGGACCATCCACAACCACGCGAACGTCTTCTCCCGTACCGGGCTGGATATCGGCGCGCGCTTCTTTATGCAGTACCTGCCGGAAAACCTGGAAGGGGAGATTGTGGACCTCGGCTGCGGCAACGGCGTACTGGGCATGACCCTGCTGGCGAAAAACCCGCAGGCGCAGGTGGTGTTTGTTGATGAATCGCCGATGGCGGTGGCTTCCAGCCGCCTGAACGTGGAGACGAACCTGCCGGATGCGCTGGATCGCAGTGAGTTTATGATTAACAACGCGCTCTCCGGCGTCGAGCCGTTCCGCTTCAACGCAGTGTTCTGCAACCCGCCGTTCCACCAGAAGCACGCGCTGACCGATAATATCGCCTGGGAGATGTTCCACCACGCCCGCCGCTGCCTGAAGATTAACGGCGAGCTGTATATCGTGGCCAACCGTCACCTCGACTACTTCCACAAGCTGAAGAAGATTTTTGGCAACTGCGAGACTATCGCGACGAATAATAAGTTTGTGATTCTGAAAGCGGTGAAGTTAGGTCGTCGTCGTTAATACGGTTAACGGCGTAGCCGCCTTGTCAGGCCTACGTTTGTAGGCCTGACAAGCGAAGCGACATCAGGCAGTTCGGTGCAGATTGTCGGATGACGGAATAACCGTCTTATCTTCTATATTTTCAGCGCCAGCTTCGTCCCCTGCGCAATCGCCCGTCGGGCATCCAGTTCGCCCGCAACGTCACTGCCGCCAATTAAGTGCACCGTCTTGCCCGCCGCCAGCAGGGGTGCTTGCAGCGTGCGGTTTGGCTCCTGACCGGCGCAGATAATCACGTTATCGACCGCCAGCAGCTGCGGCTCGCCGCCGATCTCAACATGCAGCCCCGCATCATCGATCTTCTGATAGCTGACCGCCGGGATCATCTTCACGCCGCGAGAAAGTAGGGTAGTGCGATGGATCCAGCCGGTGGTTTTACCTAACCCTTCGCCCGGCTTGCTGGCTTTACGCTGCAGCATCACAATCTGCCGTGGGCTGCGGGCCAGATGCGGCCCCTCAGGGCGCAGGCCGCCTGCCTGCTGTAGGCTGGTATCGATGCCCCACTCCACGCAGAACTCGGCAATATTCTGGCTGGTTGGGTTACCGGGCTGGCTGAGATACATCGCCGTATCAAAACCAATACCGCCGCAGCCGATAATCGCCACCCGCTGGCCTACCGGCGCTTTATCGCGCAGTACGTCCAGATAGGTCAGAACTTTTGGATGATCAATGCCTTCAATAGGCGGGGTGCGTGGGGTGATCCCGGTGGCAAGGATCGTTTCATCAAAGTTGAGCAGATCGTCTGCGGTGACGCGATGATTCAACCTCAACGTCACACCGGTGACGTCGATCATCCGGCGGTAATAGCGCAGCGTTTCGTAAAACTCTTCTTTGCCGGGGATCTGTTTGGCGACATTAAATTGCCCGCCGATCTCTGCGCTACCGTCGAACAGCGTTACCTGATGACCGCGCGCGGCGGCGTTGATGGCAAACGCCAGCCCCGCAGGGCCAGCGCCGACAACCGCCAGATTTTTACGCGTAGTCGCCGGAAGGATCGGCATTTTGGTTTCGTGACAAGCGCGAGGGTTAACCAGGCAAGACGTCACCTTGCCGACAAAGATCTGATCGAGGCAGGCCTGGTTGCAGCCAATACAGGTGTTGATCTCATCGGCGCGTCCCGACTGCGCTTTGGAGAGCAGCTCGGCATCGGCGAGGAACGGACGAGCCATCGACACCATATCGGCATCGCCGCGCGCCAGAATATCGTCGGCAACCTGCGGATCGTTAATTCGGTTGGTGGTGACCAGTGGAATAGTCACCCGTCCTTTTAATTTGCGCGTGACCCAGCTAAAGGCGCCGCGCGGTACCGGCGTGGCAATGGTCGGGATCCGCGCTTCGTGCCAGCCGATCCCGGTATTGATGATCGTCGCGCCCGCGGCTTCGATCGCCTGGGCGAGGCGGACGGTTTCATCAAAGGTGCCGCCATTGTCCACGAGATCCAGCATCGACAGACGGTAGATAATAATAAAATCTTTCCCGACGCGCTGACGTACGGCTCGCACCACTTCGACGGCAAAGCGCATGCGGTTGTCGTAGTTGCCGCCCCATTGATCGTCGCGCAGGTTGGTGCGCGCGGCGAGAAATTCGTTAATCAGATAGCCTTCTGAGCCCATCACTTCCACACCGTCATAGCCCGCCTCCCGCGCCAGCTGGGCGCAGCGTGCGAAGTCGTCGATCAGCCCCAGAATACCCTCATGCGTCAGTTCGCGCGGCGTAAAGCGATTGATCGGCGCCTGAAGCGCCGAAGGGGCGACGAGGTTTGGTTGATAGCTGTAGCGGCCAGTGTGCAGAATTTGCAGCGCAATTTTGCCACCTTCCTGATGTACGGCATCGGTAATCGTGCGGTGGTGCGGCAGTTGGCTGACGTCATTCAGCATTGCGCCGCCCGCCATCCCCACACCGGTAGGATCCGGCGCTATCCCGCCGCTGACGATCAGCGCCACGCCATGACGTGCGCGTTCGGCGTAGAAGGCCGCCAGGCGCTCAGCGCCGTCAGGGTACTCCTCCAGCCCGGTATGCATTGAACCCATCAGCACACGGTTTTTCAGCTGGGTAAAACCCAGATCGAGCGGGGCGAACAGCGACGGATAGCTCATAAGGATGTCCAGTATGTGAAATTATTGTTATGTGGTCGGATGAGTTACTAATTTAGCCGTCGGCGCCAAAAAGGGAAAAGGGGAATGCAATGATTGTGATGGGATTCAAAGAACGCCCCCCCACGAAACCGTAGGGGGCGTGAGTTTACTGCTCGGTTGCCACCTGATTCTGGCTAACGCGCAGGGCCGCCAGTGCTTTACGCGCGGCTTTCAGCACCTGATCGCACTGTTCCATCGTCAGCGTTAACGGCGGTTCGATGCGGATGGTTTTCGCGTTGTTCAGCGTGCCGGCCACCAGCACGTGCTGGCGGAACATTTCGCTGGCAAAGCTATAGCCGATTTCGTTATCGACAAACTCGATAGCCATCAGCATCCCTCTGCCGCGCGCTTCGCGGACCAGATCCGGATATTCGCGGGCCATGCAGCGGAAGCCATCCAGCAGCATATCGCCTTTCTGTTCCGCCTGAGCGGGCAGGTTCTCGGTCAGCAAGACGTTGATGGTGGCCAACGCCGCCGCACAGGCCAGCGGGTTGCCGCCAAAAGTAGTGGTATGCAGGAACGGGTTGTCGAACAGCACTGAAAACACCTCTTCGGTGGCAATCGTCGCGCCAATCGGCATCACGCCGCCGCCCAGCGCTTTCGCCAGACACAGAATGTCTGGCTGCACGTTCTCATGCTCGCAGGCGAACATTTTGCCGGTACGGCCCATGCCGGTTTGCACTTCATCAAAGATCAGCAGCGCGCCGAACTCATCACACAGCTTACGCACCGCGGGCAGGTAGCCCTGTGGTGGCAGAATCACGCCACCTTCACCCTGAATCGGTTCGAGGATCACCGCCGCCACATCGTCGCCGGTTTTCTGGCACTCGCTCAGCATTGTGCGCATGGCATCGATATTACCGAACGGCACGTGGCGGAAGCCCGGCAGCAGCGGCATAAACGGCTTGCGGAAGGTCGATTTCGCGGTCGCGGACAGCGCACCAAGCGATTTACCATGGAAGGCGCCGCTGGTGGCGATAAAGGTAAATTTGCCGCGCGATGATTGATAAGCTTTCGCCAGCTTCAGCGCCGCTTCCACCGACTCGGTCCCGCTGTTGCTAAAGAAGCTGTATTTCAGCTTGCCCGGCGCCAGCGCGGCCAGCGTTTTGGCCAGCATAGCGCGCAGAGGATCAAGCAATTCCTGGCTGTGAAGGGGTTGTTTGGCGAGCTGATTCTGTACGGCGGAAACCACCACTGGATTACGGTGCCCCACGTTGAAAATACCAAAACCGCCCAGGCAATCCAGAAACTCCTGGCCCTGGGTGTCGACAAGCGTATTTAACCCTCCCGCCTGCCACTCTACGGCTCCGTAATCCCCACCGGCAGTTACAGATTTTCGATACTCTAAAAACCCTGGATTCACATGCTCTTTAAAGTATTCCCTGACCTCCTGGTTCAGTGCTTTCATCTCCTCATGGTCAAGCGTTCGCTTTTCAATGAGATTCAGTGCGTGCGCGCTGCAGGCCAAAGCCGAGGCGCTGGAAGGTAACCTGTTCAAAATGTGCTCCTGGGGGTCACGTATCACACGATACTGAATTAAGTATTGCAGGGATTACGCCACTTCAGCGGCAACGGTGAAAATCGGGATAAATGCCAGGAGAAACCGGTTGTGTACAATATTTAATCGTCCAGCGGCTCAAGGATGGGGGGGAGGGGAGAAGCGCAAGAGGGCAGGTTGCGCCAGGATGGGGCAGGTTTTGCGCCGCCATCGCGCAGCATAAAAAAAGTAGGGCTTTTGTCCATTTTGCGATCTAACGCAAAATTAACAATTAAGGTTAATTAAAATCCCTCCGATATAACAATTGTAATACATTTTCTTTCTGCACCTGAAAAGGATGTCTGTATGTCTACCCTGTCCGACCCAAACTCGTCCACATCATCGCTGGACGAGCGTACTACGCTGATGTCCACCACCGACCTCGATAGCTACATCACCCATGTTAATGATGCCTTTGTGAAAGTGAGCGGCTACGGCCGCGAAGAGATGCTTGGCAAACCGCACAATCTGGTGCGTCATCCCGATATGCCAAAAGCGGCGTTTGCTGATATGTGGCGTACGCTCAAGCAGGGAGAACCGTGGAGCGGGATCGTCAAAAACCAGCCTAAAACTGGCGGCCATTACTGGGTGCGCGCAAACGCCATCCCGCAGGTGCGTAATGGCAAAACGATAGGCTATATGTCTATCCGCACGATGGCTTCGGCTGAAGAGATTGCCGCCGTCGAGCCGCTATATCAGGCGCTGCGGGAAAATCGCAGCAACAAGCGCCTGCATAAAGGTCTTGTCGTCAGCAAACGCTGGTGGGGCAAACTGGCGACCATACCGCTGCGCTGGCGTATGCGTAGCGTCACGCTGGGATGTTACCTGCTGCTGGCCGCAAGTTTGCTGACGCTGGGGGCACCCGTATCGGCTGTACTGACATCAGCGCTGATCGTGTTGCTGGCCACCGCAGTGCTGGAGTGGCAGATTATTCGCCCTATTGAGAACGTCGCCCGTCAGGCGTTGAGCGTGGCGACCGGCGAGCGCAACAGCGTAGACCACTTGAAACGCGGTGATGAGCTGGGATTGATGCTGCGTTCCGTCGGCCAGCTGGGTCTGATGTGCCGTTGGCTGATTAACGATGTCTCAAGTCAGGTAAACAGCGTGAGCGACGGCAGCGATGTGCTGGCGCGCGGTAACGAAGAGCTGAACCAGCGCACCCAGGAAACGGTGGTCAACGTCCAGCAAACCGTCGCTACCATGAGTCAGATGGCGGTTTCCGTACAGAATAATTCCCAAACCGCCGCCGAGGCCGACAAGCTGTCGCTGGCCGCCAGCGGCGCGGCGTCACAGGGGGGGCAGGCGATGCACCGGGTTGTGCAGACGATGGAAGAGATTGCCGACAGCACACAGCGCATTGGCTCGATTACCACGTTGATTAACGATATTGCCTTCCAGACTAATATCCTGGCGCTGAATGCGGCGGTTGAAGCGGCGCGGGCGGGCGAACAGGGGAAAGGGTTTGCGGTGGTGGCGGGAGAGGTGCGCCATTTAGCCAGTCGAAGCGCGACGGCAGCCAATGAAATTCGCCAGTTGATTGAGGCCAGCGCCAGTAAAGTGCAGTCCGGTTCAGAGCAGGTGCACACCGCGGGACGCACAATGGATGATATTGTCTCGCAGGTGCAGAATGTCACCCAATTGATTGCGCAGATTAGCCAATCGACGTCCGAACAGGCCACGGGGCTGTCTGATTTAACTCGTGCCGTGGCAAAGCTGGATGAGATCACCCAGAAAAATGCCGGGCTGGTGGCGGAAAGCGCCAACGTGTCGGCGATGGTGAAACACCGCGCCAGCCGTTTACAGGATGCGGTGACCGTCCTGCATTAATCGAGCTGTGAGATCTCCAGCGCCGCGCGGTCAATAACGCCGATAATCTGTTTTAGCTGCGCGTCGCTGATTTCTCCGTGATTCACCTTCAGGTCCAGCACGGCCTTAAAGTTATCGATCGCCCGTTTCATCTGCGGATTTTTGCGCAGCTCATGCCCTACCATTCTGGCCTTTATCCGCGCCTGGATCTGTTCCAACTGCTCCCGGTTCTCTTCCAGCGTGCGTGCGCCGTCGACGGTGATAGCGATTTTTTTGCGCCCACCGTCCTCTTCCTGAACCGTAATCAGGCCCTGGTCCTGGAGCAGATCAAGCGACGGGTAGATCACTCCGGGGCTTGGGGTGTAGTTCCCCAGCGTCAGAGCTTCAACGGCTTTAATCAATTCATAACCGTGGCTGGCGTTGTCTTTCAGAATGTTGAGGAGCACCAGACGCAATTCGCCGTGGCCAAAGAAACGCTGACGGCGTCCGCCATGATGACCACGTCCGCGGTGTTCGGTATCAGAAAGAGAGCTCATTGTTCACGCCTTACTAATATTTAGATATATCTAATTTATATCTAAATCTATGTTTTTATCAATATGGAAGTGGATGTTTTTATATCTCATTGATTTTAATTGGTTTAATTTTATGGTGTCATTTTTATTGCTCGTTTTCGTCTATATCATAAAAATTGCTTGCTTTCTTCTTAATTGGCAATCATTATCATTTGCAAAATGTTTAGATATATCTATTTGCCAGAGAGACGCTCAATGAAAGAGAAAAAGTACCCACAGCGCGTGCGCAATGAACTTCGTTTTCGTGAACTGACCGTACTGCGTGTTGAGCGCATCGGCGAGGCTTTTCAGCGCGTAGTGCTGGGCGGCGAGGCGCTGGAAGGCTTTAGTTCGCGTGGATTTGACGACCACACCAAATTATTCTTCCCACAAGCAGGGAGCAAAATCACGCCGCCAACGGTAACCGATGACGGTATCGTCTGGGCTGAGGGCGTCCGTCCACAATCGCGTGACTATACCCCGCTGTATAATGCTGAACGCCATGAGCTGGCCTATGACTTCTTCATTCATGATGGCGGTGTCGCGAGTCAATGGGCGATGGAAGCTAAAGCGGGTGATACGCTGACGATCGGTGGTCCGCGCGGTTCGCTGGTGGTGCCGGAAGATTATGCCTGGCAGCTTTATGTCTGCGATGAAACCGGTATGCCGGCGCTACGTCGCCGCCTGGAGGCGTTACGCACGCTGGCGCAGCGTCCGCAGGTTACCGCGCTGGTGATGGTGCGTGACGTGGCGGATAAAGCCTATCTGGCCGGTTTTGATGAGTTCAATATTGAATGGGTTAGCGAGTATGACGCCGCCGCCGTTGCCGCGCGTCTGGCGCAGCTCACGGTGCCGCCGTCCGATTACTTTATCTGGCTGACCGGTGAAGGGAAGGTGGTTAAAAACCTGACCGATGGATTTGTGACCGATGCCATTGACCCGCAGCTGGTCCGTTCCAGCGCCTACTGGCACGCCAAATAACGTGATTCTGCCGCAGTTTCTCCTGCGGCCAGGATGACTTCCTGTGGCGCTTGTCAGCGCCATTCTCTCTTTTCGCTCCCCGCCGCTACACCTCGGCCATGTTTATTGCCGCTTGCCGTAAACAATCGTCTGAAGGACGTCTTTTCCCTACTTTCTATACTTTTATTTTGCGCCTTTCTGACGTGAGTTATTTGTTGTTTCGTTTTTATAATTCATTGTTTTATATGATTATTTAATCAATATCCGTATGATATTGTGATGTCAATCACCTTCTGCCTTTTGCCAATACAAAATCTATAAAACTAGATGTTTGTCGAGTTTTCATCTAAAAATAGCGGTGAAGGGACTAGACACGACCATCTTATGGTTATCAAATGGTTAAAAACTCAGAGTCGAATGTAAAAAATCGACAAAATTAGAAAATGGTTAGCCTGCTTACACGACTTACCTGCGTGACAACGCACCTTCTCTGGAGAAACTATGCATTCCACTGTTAATAAAAACGAAAGCCGAACCTTTTTCGGTCACCCTTATCCGCTGGGGTCGCTGTTCTTTACCGAAATGTGGGAGCGCTTCTCGTTTTACGGCATTCGCCCGTTACTGATCCTGTTTATGGCCGCTACCGTGTATGACGGCGGTATGGGATTAGCGCGTGAAAACGCATCGGCGATTGTTGGTATCTTCGCGGGCACCATGTACCTGGCGGCGCTGCCGGGCGGTTGGCTGGCGGATAACTGGCTCGGCCAGCAAAAAGCGGTGTGGTACGGTTCCATCCTGATTGCGCTGGGACATCTGTCTATCGCGCTGTCGGCGTTTATGGGCGACAACCTGTTCTTTATCGGCCTGATGTTTATCGTACTGGGGTCGGGTCTGTTTAAAACCTGTATCTCGGTGATGGTCGGCACTCTGTATAAAAAAGGCGATGCCCGTCGCGATGGCGGCTTCTCCCTGTTTTATATGGGTATCAACATGGGGTCGTTTATCGCGCCGCTGATTTCCGGCTGGCTGATTAAATCCCACGGGTGGCACTGGGGCTTTGGTATCGGTGGTATCGGGATGCTGGTCGCGCTGGTTATCTTCCGTGTGTTCGCCGTACCGGCGATGAAGCGCTACGACAGCGAAGTGGGGCTGGACTCCACCTGGAACAGCCCGGTGGTGAAAAAGAACGGCGTAGGCGCATGGCTGCTGGCGCTGGCGGTGGGCGTCGCGGTGGTTATCACCCTGATTGCTCAGGGCGTGATCGTGATTAACCCGGTGGCCGTGGCGAGCGTGTTGGTGTACGTGATCGCGGCATCGGTAGCGCTGTACTTTATTTACCTGTTTGCCTTTGCGGGCCTGAGCCGTAAAGAACGCGCGCGTCTGCTGGTGTGCTTTATTCTGCTGGTTTCCGCCGCGTTCTTCTGGTCCGCCTTTGAGCAGAAACCTACTTCCTTCAACCTGTTCGCCAACGACTATACCAACCGCATGATCGGTGATTTTGAGATCCCGGCGGTGTGGTTCCAGTCAATTAACGCCCTGTTTATCATCCTGCTCGCTCCGGTCTTCAGCTGGGCGTGGCCTGCGCTGGCGCGTAAGAACGTGCGCCCGGGCAGTATCACCAAGTTCGTGATCGGTATTCTGTGCGCGGCAGCAGGCTTTGGCCTGATGATGATGGCGGCGCAGAACGTGCTGAGCAACGGCGGCGCGGGCGTTTCGCCAATGTGGCTGGTGGGGAGCATTCTGATGCTGACGCTCGGCGAGCTGTGCCTGAGCCCGATTGGTCTGGCGACCATGACGCTGCTGGCGCCGGAAAGAATGCGCGGCCAGATGATGGGGCTGTGGTTCTGCGCCAGCGCGTTGGGTAACCTGGCCGCTGGCCTGATTGGCGGCCACGTGAAGGCCGACCAACTGGATATGCTGCCGGATCTGTTCGCCCGCTGTTCTATCGCGCTGCTGATCTGTGCTGCCGTATTGTGCGTGCTGATTGTTCCGGTACGCCGGATGCTGGAAAACAGCAAATCCAGCGCGGAGCAGAACCCGGCGACTAACGTCTGATTGCCATTCAACATCACCTGCCGGCGCCGATGCGCCGGCTTTTTTTTGCGCAAACGGCGGCCAAAAGGGTGACAGCTCACGAAAAAATGCAAGAACGTGAGCGGTTTCTTTGAAATCCCGCTCGATTCCAGTCCATAGTATAGACTTGTTTACTACGTGGTTAATTTAAGGACAAGAATATGCCAGCAGTCATTGATAAAGCGTTGGATTTTATTGGTGGTATGAATACGTCTGAGCCGGTGCCACAGTCTATGGACGAAAGTACAGCGAAGGGAATTCTGAAATATTTGAAAGAGCTGGGCGTGCCCGCAAGTGCGGCCGACATTACGGCGCGTGGCGATCGCGAAGGCTGGAATGCTGGATTCACTCAGAAGGTTGCTGGCTGGGCCGACAAGGTTGACTCCGGTGAACACATGCTGATTAAAAACCCGGAATACTTCTCCGATTATATGCGCGAAGAGCTTCGTGCGCTGGTATAAACCCTAAGTCGGCGCTCTCGCTTTGACGGTGAGAGCGCAAAGTCCGTTGTTTATCTGTATATTTTTTCTCAATAAGTGATATCGGCCTGGTTGCAATTAATCTGAAAACCGTTGGCCTGCCTTGAGCCATCATCTTCCCGCTTTTATAATTCCGCTAAGAAAGACCGAATTCAATAAAAATATAATTAAAAACATCATCATATAATGATGCTTTTAGATTTTACTCCCCTGCATCCAGAGATAAATATGAACTCAACCGTTAAATATCGTGCCGATATCGATGGGCTGCGCGCGCTCGCCGTACTCCTTGTGGTGCTCTTTCACTTTGGGCTGGGATTCTCTGGTGGATTTGTGGGCGTTGATGTTTTCTTTGTCATTTCGGGATATCTGATTGGCGGCCATATTTATCAAAGTAAGCTTGCGGGCCATTTTTCGTGGGGGCAGTTTTATGTTCGCCGAATAAAGCGAATTCTTCCCGCGCTGATTGCCGTTGTGATTGCCGTCTGGCTGGTGATGTTTTTTATCTCTACGCCAGCCGATTTCAGGAAATTAGGCCGTGATGCCGCGGCGACGCTGTTGTCGGTCTCTAACGTAACGCTCTGGAATTCCATCGACTATTTCAGCCCCAGCGCCGAGCATAATCCTTTATTGATGACCTGGTCATTGGGCGTGGAAGAACAGTTCTATTTTCTCGCGCCGCTTCTGATTCTGGTACTGACGCGTTTTGATAAAAAACTCTCGTTTTTACTGATGGGGAGCGTCACGCTGCTCTGTTTCGCCATTGCCGCCGCCGGAACCCTGCAGATTCCGCATAGCGCATGGTTTTTGACGCCGTTTCGCGCCTGGGAGCTGTTTGCCGGGGCGCTACTGGGAATGGCCCATACCCACTTTCCCGCGGCATTCTCGACAAAGGTTGATAACCTGAAATCTGTCGTGGGTGTTTTACTCATTGCCTGGTGTGCGCTTTTTTACGACGCGCAGACCTCCTTCCCTGGGCTGGGGGCGCTGCCGGTGGTGATGGGCGCCGTGTTGCTGCTGGACGGGCAAACGGCGCTTATCAACCGCCGTTTGCTAACCTGGAAACCGCTGCGCTTTATTGGACTCATCTCCTATTCACTCTACCTGTGGCACTGGCCGGTTATCAGCCTTTACCACTATCTTTGCGAAGCGGAGCCGGGGAACGGGATGCGCGTATTGCTGATTGCGCTCTCGTTTTTGCTGGCGACGATCAGCTATTACCTCATCGAAAAACCTTTTCGGGCGGCGCAGTTGCCGACATCTCGCGTATTCTGGCGCTACGGGATGGCGATGGGGCTGCTGACGCTGGTCTTTGCCACCACCTGGCTGCAAAAAGGTTTTCCCGCCCGTTGGCCTGAGGACTTTGCCCGGATGCAGTCGGAGATAGAAGAGGCGGAAGATAGTTGCATGACCTCATACGGCAATATTCTGCTGACCGGAACCCCGCGCTGCACCGGTGGCGAGGCGCAGGAGAAAATTGCCCTGATTGGCGATAGCCATGCCGGGGCGCTGGCCGCGGCGTTTCGTCAACTGGCGCACGACCGTCATTTGACGCCAGTGATTTTTGCGAAATCGTCCTGTGCGCCGCTGTTCGGCGTGTATCGCCTTGCCGATGGTTGGCCGCTGCATGACGCGCAGTGTCGGGCATTCAAGCTCGATGTCGACAACTATCTGGCTCAGGATAAGCAGATCTCGACGGTGATTCTTACGGGCTTCTGGCAGTCCGGTTTGATGGCAGGAAAAGCCCCCTGGCAGTCGGAAACGACGCCGTCATTAGGCCCTGCTCAGGCGCTGCAGCAGGGGCTGGCAGAGACCATCACGCGTTTGCAGAAAATGGGTAAGCGGGTCATTGTGCTGGGCGATGTGCCGATGATGAATTTTCCCCCGCCCAAACGCGTAATGCGCTGCTTTAGCCGGGCGTTTGCCTATGCGAACCCACAAAGCGCCGGAATGTGCGAGGTGGTGGGGCACGATAGCGTTGAGCCTGATGCCAGCGCGGCGCTGATTGGCAGGGTATCGACGAAGCTGAACGCTGAATTCGCCAGCCTGAAAGACGCGTTGTGTGACACGGCGACCTGCCGTTTTGCGGAAAGCGCGCATATTTACTACAAAGACCCACAGCATCTGACGCGATACGGTGCAGATAAGGTGCTGAAAAGCGTGGTGATGCCGCTGATTGCGCGCTAAGGCGCGGGCGGGGTCATGCAATAAAAAAGGCCACTCGTGAGAGTGGCCTAACTGTATGTATTTGCTGCTTAAATTTGGTGGCCCCTGTTGGGTTTGAACCAACGACCAAGCGATTATGAGTCGCCTGCTCTAACCACTGAGCTAAGGGGCCAATTAGCCGACGATTATAATGTAACAATGGCCGCCAATCCAGCGCTAAGCGTGCACATGCTGTTTTTATAAACAATGCATTTTCAATTCGTTATACTCGTCTCACGATGTATAGGTCGAGGATATTATGGTTAAGGACATTATCGATTCAGAGTTGCGGGTACTGTTTTGTGGTATCAACCCGGGACTGTCATCGTCTTCACTGGGCTATCCTTTTGCCCATCCAGCAAACCGCTTCTGGAAAGTGCTGCATCTGGCGGGGTTTACCGATCGCCAACTGAAGCCGGAAGAGGCGGCGCAGATGCTGAAATTTCGCTGCGGCGTGACCAAGCTGGTTGAGCGCCCGACGGTGCAGGCCACGGAGGTGACCTTGCAGGAGCTGCGCAGCGGCGGCCAGGCGCTGATTGAGAAGGTTGAGCACTATAAACCAGCGGCGCTGGCGGTGCTGGGCAAGCAAGCCTTTGAACGCGGCTTAGGGCAGCGCGGCGCGACGTGGGGGAAGCAGACCTACAGGATTGGCGACACCGAAGTGTGGGTGTTACCGAACCCGAGCGGATTGAGCCGAATAACGCTGGATAAGCTGGTGGAAGCGTATCAGGAGCTGGACTCGGCGTTGAAGGCACGAGGCCTGTAGGCCGGGTAAGCGAAGCGCCATCCGGCAGAACCCGCGCAGATTGCCGGATGGCGGCGTAAACGCCTTATCCGGCCTACCGCTCCCGCGCGGATAACAGGCAAAAAAAAGCTCCCAAAAGGGAGCTTTTTCACATTGGCCAGGGCGATTAATCGTCCAGGAAGCTACGCAGCACTTCAGAGCGGCTCGGGTGGCGCAGTTTACGCAGCGCCTTCGCTTCGATCTGACGGATACGTTCGCGGGTAACATCGAACTGTTTACCCACTTCTTCCAGCGTGTGGTCGGTGTTCATATCGATACCGAAACGCATACGCAGCACTTTCGCTTCACGGGCGGTCAGGCCAGCCAGAACGTCGTGGGTGGCGGCACGCAGGCTCTCGGTGGTCGCAGAGTCCAGCGGCAGCTCGAGGGTGGTATCCTCGATGAAATCACCCAGATGCGAATCTTCATCGTCGCCGATCGGCGTTTCCATGGAGATAGGCTCTTTAGCGATCTTCAGCACTTTACGGATCTTGTCTTCCGGCATCAGCATGCGCTCAGCCAGCTCTTCCGGCGTCGGCTCGCGGCCCATCTCTTGCAGCATCTGACGGGAGATACGGTTGAGCTTGTTGATGGTCTCAATCATATGTACCGGGATACGGATGGTACGCGCCTGATCGGCGATGGAACGGGTGATTGCCTGACGAATCCACCAGGTAGCGTAGGTGGAGAACTTGTAACCACGACGGTATTCAAACTTATCAACCGCTTTCATCAGACCGATGTTGCCTTCCTGAATCAGATCGAGGAACTGCAGACCACGGTTGGTGTATTTTTTAGCGATAGAGATAACCAGACGTAAGTTCGCTTCAACCATCTCTTTTTTCGCACGGCGGGCTTTCGCTTCACCGATGGACATGCGACGGTTGATGTCTTTTACCTGCTCGATGGTCAGGCCGGTTTCTTCTTCAATCTGCTGCAGTTTCTGCAGGCTGCGAAGAACGTCTTCTTTCACGTCGTGCAGCTTTTCAGACCACGGCTTGTTCATCGCGATAGCCGCGTTGAACCAGGTTTCGCTGGTTTCGTTGCCGGTGAAGAGGGTGATGAAGTTCTTCTTCGGCATTTTGCACTGTTCAACGCACATCTTCATGATGATACGTTCCTGGGTACGCACGCGATCCATCATGACACGCATGCTGTTCACCAGGTAGTCGAACTGTTTCGGCACCAGACGGAACTGTTTGAACACTTCAGACAGCTTCAGAATCTCTTCCTGAGCGGCAGCGTGGCTACGGCCTTTGGCTTTGATGGTGTCGCGAGTCACTTCGTACTGCGTACGCAGTTCGGCGAATTTCTCACGCGCCAGTTCAGGATCGATGCTGTTGTCATCGTCGCTGCTGTCGTCGCTATCGTCGTCTTCGTCTTCATCGTCGTCATCCATCTCTTCCTGAGACAGTTCGGAACCGACGTGAGTGGCGGTTGGCGCCATATCTTCTTCGGCGTTCGGGTCGACGAAACCGGTGATCAGGTCGGACAGACGGGCTTCTTCCGCTTCAACGCGATCGTATTGTTCCAGCAGATAGGTGATGGCTTCCGGGTATTCGGCAACGGAGCACTGTACCTGGTTGATCCCGTCTTCAATACGTTTGGCGATGTCGATTTCGCCTTCGCGGGTCAGCAGTTCTACGGTACCCATTTCGCGCATGTACATGCGCACCGGGTCGGTTGTACGCCCGATTTCAGATTCCACGCTGGACAGAACCTGTGCAGCCGCTTCTTCTGCGTCTTCATCAGTGTTGTTGGAGGTTTCAGCCAGCAACAGATCATCGGCATCCGGTGCTTCTTCCATCACCTGAATACCCATGTCGTTGATCATTTGGATGATGTCTTCGATTTGATCTGAATCGACGATATCTTCCGGCAGATGGTCATTGACCTCGGCATAGGTCAGATAGCCTTGCTCCTTACCACGTTGGACAAGAAGCTTGAGCTGTGACTGCGGGTTTTGCTCCATAAGACGGTATCCACACTTAATTCATTTGATTGGTGTCGGTCGGCGAACGAACCGCCGACATTTAAAGCGAGGGCGTACTTATATTAGTGCCGCTGCGCCTCGGGCGGCTGTCGGGGGCTTCCCGATAGGTATTCGGCAGTTAAGCCGTTAAATTCATTTTTTTTCCAGGGCCTGTCTGATTTCCCAGAACTCCCTGCGCTCTTCACTGCTCAAACCGTGCGTGCGATCGCGAGCTATCAACTCTTCCTGTCGCTGTTCAAGCATTGAATCAAAAATTCGGTTTAGCGTGTCAGTGAACATTTTTTCAACATTCTCATCCTTTATATCGTTCCAGGTTGAGAGTTTTTCAAGTGTTGAGTATTCACTTGCTCCGCGATAATTCTCTAACAGTTGGCCCGTTGTCAGGCCGGGTTGCGCCACACACAGGTTGACCAATTCGCTGAACAGGTTGAGCCCCGGTAGCTTTGCCTGAGCCAGCCCATGCATAGGAGGTACAAGTGGTGCCAGATTCGGGTTTTGCACCAGTAGTCCTATCAGTATACGCATAGGCGTCTGTTTTATCTGCTGAGGCGGGCGTACCACGCCACTTTCTGCCTGTTTTGGCATTAAACGATCAAGCGCCGCATCGTCAAAGATGCCCAGCTTCAGCCCCAGCGTCTGGCGCAGCTGAATCCGGTGCGCGTCACCCGGCACCTGGCTTATCAGCGGCAGAGCCAGCGCGGCGAGCTGCGTGCTGCCGTCCGGTGAGCTGAGATCAACCTGCGGTAAGAGACTGTTAAATAGGAAGACGGAGAGCGGTTGTGCGTGCTCCATCCGTGCTTCAAAGGCCTCTTTACCCTCTTTACGTACCAGCGTATCCGGGTCTTCACCCTCGGGCAGGAACATAAAGCGTAGCTGACGACCGTCGGTCATGTACGGCATCGCGGTTTCCAGCGCACGCCATGCAGCGTCGCGGCCGGCGCGGTCACCGTCGTAACAGCAAATCACGTTGTTTGTCGCACGGAATAACATATGAATATGGTCCGCCGTGGTCGACGTACCCAGCGAGGCGACGGCGTAGTTGATACCGTATTGCGCCAGCGCGACAACATCCATATACCCTTCGACAACCAGCAGACGCGGTGGTTCAGCGTTGTGCTGCTGGGCTTCATAAAGGCCATACAGCTGACGGCCTTTATGGAAAATATCGGTTTCCGGGGAGTTGAGGTATTTTGGCGTATCGTTACCGAGTACGCGGCCACCAAAACCAATCACCCGGCCTCGTTTATCGCGAATCGGGAACATCACGCGATTGCGGAAACGGTCGTAGGTTCTTCCCTGGTCGTTATTGACCAGCATTCCGGCATCGAGCAGCAGCTTCCTGTTGTCGACATTTCCACCGAAACGTTTTAAGGCGTTATCCCAGCCCGGCGGCGCAAAACCAATAGCAAACTGCTGGACAATCTCGGCACTCAGACCGCGTTGCTCCAGATACTGGCGTGCTGGCTCGGCGATGGGTTGGGCGAAGGATTGCTGATAAAAATCATTTAACCCTTCCATTAGCTGATAGAGATTCTGACGCTGGTGACGCTCTATCTGGCTAAGACCTGTTCCGGCTTCGTACGGCACTTCAAGGTTGTGCATGGCCGCCAGTTCTTCAACGGTTTCAACGAACTCGAGCTTGTCGTAGTTCATTAAAAAGTCGATGGCATTGCCGTGCGCGCCGCAGCCGAAGCAGTGGTAAAACTGCTTATCACCGTTCACGGTGAAAGAGGGGGTTTTCTCGTTATGGAACGGACAGCACGCATGGTAATTTTTGCCCTGCTTTTTCAGCTTCACCCGTGCATCGATCAGATCGATGATGTCGGTGCGCGCCAGCAGATCATTAATAAATACGCGTGGGATTCGTCCAGCCATAGGCCCCGTTTATTTTGAAGACTTATAAACGAAAACAAGCCGCGCATTCCTTTCGGAAGCACGGCCTTGCAACTACAACTCGGTCTGTAACCTGAGAGCCGATGCTCTCAAGAGATTAGTACAGACGAGTACGGCGTGCGTTTTCGCGAGCCAGTTTCTTCGCGTGACGTTTCACTGCAGAAGCTTTAGCGCGCTTACGTTCGGTAGTCGGTTTTTCATAGAACTCACGACGACGAACTTCCGCCAGAACACCCGCTTTTTCACAGGAACGCTTGAAGCGACGCAGTGCTACGTCGAACGGCTCGTTTTCACGTACTTTAATTACCGGCATGTAACTCTCACCTTTAATAAATTCGGTTTGCCGCTGGCATCAACGCCAGCTTATTTCAAAATGGTGCGGAATTTTACTGCAATTGCTGTTGCTTTGTAAAGCACCGACGCGTTTTTGAACGGGACTTTTTAAGGGTGAGGAGTATACACGAGGCTGCCTGCTGGGGCGAACAATGTTTTACAAGCCGGGACAGAAAACCTACACTGCGCGGTATTGAAACGAGGTAAATCTAGCCATGCGTGTACTGGGTATTGAAACATCCTGCGATGAAACCGGCATCGCAATTTATGACGACGAAAAAGGTCTGTTAGCCAACCAGTTGTATAGTCAGGTGAAATTACACGCTGACTACGGCGGTGTGGTGCCTGAGCTGGCGTCGCGTGACCACGTGCGTAAAACGGTTCCCCTGATTCAGGCGGCCTTACAAGAAGCGAACCTGACGGCCAAAGATATCGACGCGGTGGCCTACACCGCCGGTCCAGGTCTGGTTGGCGCGCTGCTGGTCGGCGCAACCGTAGGACGCTCGCTGGCGTTTGCCTGGAATGTGCCGGCTATTCCGGTCCACCATATGGAAGGTCATCTGCTGGCGCCGATGCTGGAAGATAATCCGCCGGAATATCCGTTTGTGGCGCTGCTGGTATCCGGCGGCCATACGCAGCTGATTAGCGTCACTGGTATCGGTGAGTACACCCTGTTGGGCGAGTCCATTGACGATGCGGCGGGGGAAGCTTTTGATAAAACCGCCAAGCTGCTCGGTCTGGATTATCCCGGCGGCCCAATGCTGTCGAAGCTGGCTTCGCAGGGGACGGAAGGGCGCTTTGTGTTCCCGCGTCCGATGACCGATCGTCCGGGGCTGGATTTTAGCTTCTCCGGCCTGAAAACCTTTGCTGCAAACACTATCCGCAATAACGGCGATGACGATCAAACGCGTGCCGATATCGCCCGCGCCTTTGAAGATGCGGTGGTGGATACGCTGATGATCAAGTGCAAACGCGCGCTGGATCAAACCGGCTTTAAGCGCCTGGTGATGGCGGGCGGCGTAAGCGCTAACCGTACGCTGCGCGCGAAGCTCGCGACGATGATGCAAAAACGCGGCGGTGAAGTATTCTACGCGCGTCCGGAGTTCTGTACCGATAACGGCGCGATGATTGCCTATGCGGGCATGGTGCGTCTGAAAACGGGCGTCAATGAATCGCTGGGCGTGACCGTACGTCCACGTTGGCCGCTGGCGGAGCTGCCAGCCGCCTGACGTTCTGGCCGAGACTCGTGATAAAAAGCCCTCCTGAAGAGGGCTTTTTTGTGCGTGTTAGTCGGTGTCTTTGGGCTTGCGCTTTTTCAGGCGCGCCCAAATTTTTGTCTCCTGCCGTCGCCACAAACGCTGAATGTTGTCATGATGACGCAGCAGAATGAGGCACGACAGCATCGATACCGGGAAGGTGTACTGGGGCTTGAACCACCAGACGTAGAACGGCGCGACCAGCGCGCTGACGATGGCGCCCAGTGACGAATAACCGCTCAGCAGAATTGTCAGCAGCCAGGTTCCGGCCATTACTCCGGTTAGATCCCAGCCGATAGGGGCAATCGCGCCAAACGCGGTCGCCACGCCTTTTCCGCCCTGAAAATGGAAGAAAACCGGCCAGATATGGCCCAGACAGGCGGCGATCGCGACCAGCCCAAGCCAGAATGGAGTAAAGCCAAGGGCATAAGCGCCCCAGACGGGCAGCATCCCTTTCAGGATGTCGAAAACCAGGACGGCTACGGCAGCACCCTTGCCGCCGATGCGTAAGACATTGGTGGCGCCGGGATTACCGGAACCACTGGTGCGAGGGTCAGGTAACCCCGCGAGGCGGCAGACCAGAATGGCGCTGGAAATTGAGCCGCAAAGGTAGGCAAGGAGGATCATTCCAGGCTCGATTGCACTCATAACGCTGTTCCATTTTGAAAATGTCGAAGTATTCTCTGCATCTGTGGATAATACGCATAATTCGCCGGAAGTGGTATCCGGTTTAGCCTAAAACCAAGCAGGTCGTGATGGATATTGTATTTATAGAGCAACTTTCGGTAATCACCACTATCGGTGTTTATGACTGGGAACAAACCATTGAACAGAAGCTGGTGTTCGATATCGAATTAGCCTGGGACAACCGCAAAGCCGCCGCCAGCGACAACGTGGAAGACTGCCTGAGCTATGCGGATATCAGCGAAGCGGTAGTAAAACACGTGGAAGGCAGCCGTTTCGCGCTGGTGGAACGTGTTGCGGAAGAGGTTGCCGACCTGCTGATGTCGCGCTTTAACACCCCGTGGGTGCGCATTAAGGTGAGTAAACCGGGCGCCGTGGCGCGCGCCGCCAACGTGGGCGTGATCATTCAGCGTGGCCATAATCCTAATTAATCTCATTATTCGTCATATAACTTAAACCAAAATGATTTATACCGGTCTTAGTGCCGGGTTTATTTTATTGTTTACTTTTAAGGGTTTATTTAATGAGCGATATGCACTCGCTGCTGGTGGCGGCTATTCTGGGTGTGGTCGAAGGATTGACTGAGTTTCTGCCCGTCTCCAGCACTGGCCATATGATTATCGTCGGCCACCTGCTGGGCTTTGAAGGAGATACGGCGAAGACGTTTGAGGTGGTGATCCAACTGGGTTCGATCCTCGCGGTGGTGGTGATGTTCTGGCGTCGGCTGTTTGGCCTGATTGGCATCCACTTTGGCCGTCCTCCTATGCACGAAGGTGAAGGCTCAGGCCGTTTGTCGCTCATTCATATTCTGCTCGGGATGATTCCGGCGGTGGTGCTGGGGCTGGTGTTCCACGACGCCATCAAATCGTTATTTAACCCGATTAACGTGATGTATGCGCTGGTGGTGGGCGGTGTCCTGCTGATTGCCGCGGAATGCCTGAAGCCGAAGGTGCCGCGCGCGGTCGGCGTGGATGATATGACGTATCGTCAGGCATTTATGATTGGCTGCTTCCAGTGTCTGGCGCTGTGGCCGGGCTTCTCCCGTTCGGGAGCGACCATTTCCGGCGGTATGCTGGTCGGCGTGAGCCGCTATGCGGCGTCGGAGTTCTCTTTCCTGCTGGCGGTGCCGATGATGATGGGCGCGACGGTGCTGGATCTCTACAAGAGCTGGCACTTCCTGACTGCCGGTGATATCCCGATGTTTGCCGTCGGGTTTGTGATGGCCTTCCTGGTGGCGTTGGTGGCCATCAAAACCTTCCTGCAGCTGATTAAACGTATTTCGTTTATTCCGTTCGCTATCTACCGCTTCATCGTCGCGGCCGCGGTATACGTGGTCTTCTTCTGATGGCGTGCCCTCAGTCTTTTGGCTGGGGGCAACGTTTTTCCTTCCAGTTGGCCACCGCCTGAATTCGGCGTCGTGTCAGTTCTTCGCGGATTTCCGGCCCTTTAAATCCGGCCTCAATCACCTCTTTGTTGCCCACGCTTCTGGCAACGGCCCACGCTTCCCGTAGCAGGCGTCCCTGTGGGTAATCACAGGCTTCGAAGCGAGTACGCCCGCGCACGTCGGCTTCGCTGGTAAGCGCAATCTGTTCTACACGCTGCGGCTTGCGCCAGGCGTCGATGGAGTCGAACAGTTTCACCAGCGTTTTCGGCTGCAGAATGGGCAGGGTATGAATCAGGTCATGGAATTCGGCGACCAGTTTTGCCAGCTCGCGCATGTCGTTCGGCACTTTCAGACGCTGGCACAGCTGCTCGACCAGCTTAACCCCCGCCGGGCCGTGGCCGTGGTGACGAGGCCAGAACTCTTTTGGCGTCAGCCCCTTGCCTAAGTCGTGGCACAGCGTAGCGAAACGGACGTCAATATCCGGGCTGAGCATCGCGGCCATCGATACGGTCATCAGCGTATGCACGCCGGTATCAATTTCCGGGTGCCATTTCTCCGGGGCCGGCACGCCAAACAGCGCGTCGATTTCCGGGAACAGCACCTTTAGCGCGCCGCAGTCGCGTAACGTCTGGAAAAAGACTTGCGGGTTACGGGTGCCGAGTGCGCTTTCCGTCTCTTTCCAGACACGCTCAGGCGTCAGATGCGCCAGCTCGCCAGCGTCGGCCATTTCGCGCATCAAGGCCAGAGTTTCGTCGGCAATACGGAAGCTAAGATGGGCGTAACGCGCGGCAAAACGCGCGACGCGTAGCACGCGCAGCGGGTCTTCCGCGAAAGCGGGGGAGACATGGCGCAGGATGCGCTGCTGGAGATCGCGCTGGCCGCCGTACGGGTCGATAATCGTCCCGTCGCTGTCCTCGGCAAGCGTGTTAACGGTGAGGTCGCGGCGCAACAGATCTTGCTCCAGCGTGACGTCCGGCGCGGCGTAGCAGGTAAAGCCGGTATACCCGGAACCCGATTTTCGCTCGGTGCGCGCCAGCGCGTACTCTTCGTGGCTGTCCGGATGTAAAAATACCGGAAAATCGCGGCCTACCTGTTGGTAGCCCGCATCAAGCATCTGCTGCGGCGTGGCGCCGACCACGACCCAATCTTTATCTTTGATCGGTAGGCCCAATAGCCTGTCCCGAACTGCTCCGCCGACCAGATAACTCTTCACGCCACGCTTCTCCTCATCATTTTCTTTCTGATAATACGAAAGAAGTCGACTTAAGGCGAGTTGGCTTAGTTCATCCAGCGATCTTTGCGTTTGCGGCTTGGAATGATGTGCGGCAGCACCAGACCGAGGATCAGGCCAATACCGAGCACGCCGCCGCCGTACATAAACCACTGCATGATGATGGTGCGCTGTTTATCATCGAGCTGCAGATTCGCGGCGTTCACCTTTTTCTGCGCCACGATAAGCTCGTTTTTCAGCTTCTGGTTCTCGTTTTTCAAACCGTTGATCACCGTATCGCTCTCAGCAACCTTTTTCTGCATTTCTGCGGTGCGCTGGTTCCAGGTGGTGTCGATGTTGTTCAGTTTGTCGGTCAGGGTTTTGACCTGATTTTCGAGATCCGGCACGCGGGTGCGCAGGCTTGGCGTCGCGGTCAGCTCTTTGAGCGGGATCCACGCGGTACGGCCGTTGCTGTCACGCACCTGGCCGTATTGGGTATTTTCGTTGGTCTGCAGCAGGGTGACTTCTTCACCCGCGTTGACGGTGCCTGCCAGGCGATAGTTATCGCCCGGGCCGCTGCGTACCCAGGTGTTCAGTTCATCGGAGACGTACCGCTTTTCATCGGCGTGAGCGACGGTAGAAGCAGTAAGTGCAAGTAAAGTAATGGCAATTAAGCGTAATTTTGGCATCAGATCATCGTTTTTGTCATAAAAGTGGAACGATAGTAGTGGCAACAGTCTGACGACGCAAAGCATTCTGCGGCAATCGGAATCCTCCAGGAGGAAAAATTGCATCAGCTGTTGGCCTGACAAATTGCGCATTGCATGGCAATTTGTCGCAAAATACTATCTACTGACAAAAAGAATACCTGTAAGTTCGCCGTAAAGGTATTTCCCGGCAACGAAACCATAAGAATTCAGTCATGGCTCAAGAAATCGAACTCAAATTTATCGTCGATGGCGCTGGCGTTGAGACGCTGCGCAACCACCTTCACACACTGAACGCAGAGCACACCCCGCCGGGGCAGTTGCTGAATATCTATTACGAAACCGCCGATAACTGGCTGCGCCGCCACGATATGGGGCTGCGTATTCGCGGCGATAACGGTCGTTACGAGATGACCATGAAAATCGCCGGTCGCACCGTGGGCGGCCTACATCAGCGCCCGGAATACAATATCGACATCAGTACGCCCGAACTGGCGCTCGACAAACTGCCTGCCGAAGTGTGGCCGAACGGCGAAATGCCCCAAGGGCTGGCCGAGCAGGTCAACCCGCTGTTTAGCACCGACTTCTACCGCGAAAAATGGGTGGTGAAGCACGGCAAAAGCCAGATTGAAATCGCGCTGGATCAGGGCGAGGTCAAAGCGGGCGAGCATCAGGAAGCCATTTGCGAACTGGAACTGGAGCTGCTGAGCGGTGAAACCGCTGACGTGCTGGCGCTGGCGAAGCAGCTGGCCGAGACCGGCCTGCTGCGTCAGGGCAGCCTGAGTAAAGCCGCGCGCGGCTACCATCTGGCGCAGGGTAACCCGGCGCGAGAGCTGCAGCCGTTGACGATTTTAACGCTGCCGCCAAAGGCAACGGTAGGCCAGGCGATGGAGGCGGCGCTGGAAAAAGCGCTGGCGCACTGGCAGTACCACGAAGAGCTATGGCTGCGCGGTAATAAAAAGGCGAAAACCGAAGTGGTTAACGCGCTGGGCCTGGTACGTCATATTCTGACGCTGTTCGGCGGCATTGTGCCGCGTAAAGCCAGCGCCAGCCTGCGCGATGGGCTAACCCGGGTTGATGCGCTGATGGCAAGCGATGTCTCTGCGCATGATGCGGTCTTCAGCCGCGAAACTGCGCTGACCAAACTGGCCTACACCGAGTGGCTGGTAACGCGCGGCTGGCAGGCGTTTCTCGATGCTAAAGCCGAAGCCAAACTGGCCGATTCGTTTAAACGCTTTGCTGATATTCACCTCTCCCGTCAGGCCGCCGAGCTGCGTAAGACGTTCGCCTATCCGTTGGGGGATAGCTATAGCGACCAGTTGCCGCGTCTGACGCGCGACATCAATACCGTTCAGCTGCTGTCGGGTTACTACGACTACGAACGGGCGGCGCAGTGGTTGGCCAACTGGCAGGGCCTGCGTCACGCCATTGAGACGCGCCAGCACATTGAAATTGAACATTACCGCAATGAGGCACTGTCGGTTGAGCCGTTCTGGTTACACAGCGGCAAACGTTAATTAACTTCAGGGAACCCGTGTATGACGCCGCTTTCTTCGCAGTTACAGCAGCACTGGCAAACGCTCCTGGACCGCGCCCCGGAAGATTTTCCCCTTGGGGCGCTGAGTACCGAAGCGCAGGCTGTTTTCACCTTTAGTGATTTTGTTCAGCAAAGTTTAACGGCGCACCCCGAGTGGCTGGCGTCGCTGGAAAGCGAGCCGCCGCAGGCGGACGAATGGCGGCAATACGCGGGCTGGCTACAGGCCGAACTGGCGGAGGTTTACGATGAAGCGGCGCTAATGCGCGCGCTGCGTCTGTTCCGTCGGCGGATAATGGTGCGCATCGCCTGGTCGCAGGCGCTGTCGCAGGTTTCCGAAGAAGATACGCTTCAACAGCTTAGCCACCTGGCGGAAACGCTGATCGTCAGCGCCCGTAACTGGCTGTATGACGCCTGCTGCCGCGAGTGGGGCACACCGTGTAGCGCTGATGGCGTTCCGCAGCCGCTGCTGATCCTGGGTATGGGTAAGCTGGGCGGCGGCGAGCTGAATTTCTCCTCTGATATCGATCTCATTTTTGCCTGGCCGGAGCATGGCAGCACCCAGGGGGGGCGTCGTGAACTGGATAACGCCCAGTTCTTTACCCGCCTGGGGCAGCGCCTGATCAAAGTGCTCGACCAGCCTACGCAGGACGGTTTTGTCTACCGCGTGGATATGCGGCTGCGTCCGTTCGGCGACAGCGGCCCGCTGGTGCTGAGCTTTGCGGCGCTGGAGGATTATTACCAGGAGCAGGGGCGCGACTGGGAGCGCTATGCGATGGTCAAAGCACGTATCATGGGCGATGACGACGGTGTTTACACTAGCGAGCTGCGCGCCATGCTGCGGCCCTTTGTCTTCCGCCGCTATATCGACTTCAGCGTGATCCAGTCTCTGCGCAACATGAAAGGGATGATCACCCGCGAAGTACGTCGTCGTGGCTTGAAGGACAACATCAAGCTGGGCGCGGGCGGCATTCGCGAAATTGAGTTTATCGTTCAGGTCTTCCAGTTGATTCGCGGTGGCCGCGAGCCTACGCTGCAAAGCCGTTCGCTGCTACCGACGTTGACCGCCATTGAGGCGCTCAATCTGCTGTCAGAAAACGATGCGCAGGTGCTGCGTGAAGCGTATCTGTTCCTGCGTCGCCTGGAAAACCTGCTGCAAAGTATTAACGACGAGCAGACGCAAACGCTGCCCGGCGACGATCTTAACCGCGCGCGTCTGGCGTGGGGTATGCATTTTGCCGACTGGGAGACGCTCACGGAGCGGCTGGATGCGCTGATGGCGCAGGTGCGACGGGTGTTTAACGAGCTTATCGGCGACGATGAAGAAAGTTCGCAGGAAGAGCAGCTGTCGGAGTCCTGGCGTGAACTGTGGCAGGACACGCTGCAGGAGGATGATTCACCGGCTGTGCTGATTCATCTGAGCGACGACGATCGTCATCGCGTGTTGTCGCAGATTGCCGATTTTCGCAAAGAGCTGGATAAGCGCACCATCGGCCCGCGCGGCCGTCAGGTGCTGGATTCACTGATGCCGCATCTGCTCAGCGAAGTGTGCGCCCGCGAGGACGCGCTGGTGCTGCTGTCGCGCATTACGCCGCTGCTGAGCGGCATCGTCACCCGAACGACCTATCTGGAGTTGCTGAGCGAGTACCCCGGTACGCTGAAGCACCTGATTCGCCTGTGTGCGGCTTCGCCGATGGTGGCCAGCCAGCTGGCGCGCTATCCGCTGCTGCTGGACGAACTGCTCGACCCGAACACGCTGTACCAGCCGACGGCTACCGACGCCTATCGCGACGAACTGCGCCAGTATCTGCTGCGCGTGCCGGAAGAAGACGAAGAGCAACAGCTGGAAGCACTGCGTCAGTTTAAACAGGCGCAGCTGCTGCACATTGCGGCGGCCGATATCGCTGGCACGCTGCCGGTCATGAAGGTCAGTGACCACTTAACCTGGCTGGCTGAGGCGATGATTGACGCTGTGGTGCAGCAGGCGTGGGTGCAAATGGTGGCGCGCTACGGCCAGCCGACCCACCTGCGTGAACGCTCCGGTCGCGGTTTTGCGGTGATTGGCTATGGCAAGCTGGGCGGCTGGGAGTTGGGGTACAGTTCGGATCTCGATCTGGTGTTCCTGCACGATTGCCCGATGGATGCGATGACCGACGGTGAACGCGAAATTGACGGTCGCCAGTTCTACCTACGTCTGGCACAGCGCATTATGCACCTGTTCAGCACCCGCACCTCGTCCGGTATTTTGTATGAAGTGGATGCCCGTCTGCGCCCATCCGGGGCGGCCGGGATGCTGGTGACCACCGCCGAAGCGTTTGCCGATTATCAGCAGAACGAAGCGTGGACCTGGGAGCACCAGGCCCTGGTGCGCGCCCGCGTGGTGTACGGCGATCCGCAGCTTCAGCAGCAGTTTGACGCGATCCGTCGTCAGATCCTGACCAATACGCGCGACGGCGCGGCGCTGCAAACCGAAGTCCGCGAGATGCGGGAAAAAATGCGCGCTCATCTCGGCGGCAAGCAGCGCGACCGTTTCGACATTAAAACCGATGCTGGCGGTATCACCGATATTGAGTTTATCACCCAGTATCTGGTGCTGCGCTACGCTCACGAGAAACCGAAGCTGACACGCTGGTCGGATAACGTGCGCATCCTCGAGCTGCTGGCGCAAAACGACATTATGGATGAGCTGGAAGCGCAGGCGTTAACCCGCGCTTACACCACGCTTCGCGATGCATTGCATCATCTGGCGCTTCAGGAGCTGCCGGGCAATGTGGACCTGGCGAGCTTCGTAAAAGAGCGCGAACTGGTGAGCGCCAGCTGGCAGAAGTGGCTGGTTCAACCGTGAAATGTGCTATTATCGCGCGAAAATTTTGATTCTCTCAGGAGACACGAATGAAAGTGACGCTGCCGGAATTTGAACGTGCAGGAGTAATGGTGGTTGGCGATGTGATGCTGGATCGCTACTGGTATGGCCCAACCAGCCGTATTTCCCCGGAAGCCCCGGTGCCGGTGGTCAAGGTGGAGACCATCGAAGAACGCCCTGGCGGCGCGGCGAACGTGGCAATGAACATTGCTTCTCTGGGCGCAAATTCTCGTCTCGTGGGCCTGACCGGTATTGACGACGCGGCGCGCGCGCTGAACAAAGCGCTGGCCGACGTGAACGTCAAATGTGATTTCGTCTCGGTGCCGACGCACCCGACGATCACCAAGCTGCGCGTGCTGTCACGTAACCAGCAGCTCATTCGTCTGGATTTTGAAGAAGGGTTTGCTGGCGTGGATCCACAGCCGCTGCATGACCGCATTCAGAGCAGCCTGCCTAATGTCGGTGCGCTGGTGCTTTCCGACTACGCCAAAGGCGCGCTGGAAAGCGTGCAGCAGATGATTAAGCTGGCGCGTCAGGCGAAAGTACCGGTATTGATCGACCCGAAAGGGACTGATTTTGAACGCTATCGCGGCGCGACGCTGCTGACGCCGAACCTGTCCGAGTTCGAAGCGGTAGTGGGGAAATGTAAAAACGAAGAAGAGCTGGTTGAGCGCGGCATGAAGTTGATTGCCGATTTCGATCTTGCCGCGTTGTTAGTGACTCGCTCCGAGCAGGGCATGACGCTGCTGCAGCCAGGCAAAGCGCCGCTGCATCAGCCAACTCAGGCGCAGGAAGTGTACGACGTGACCGGCGCGGGTGATACGGTGATTGGCGTGCTGGCGGCGACGCTGGCCTCCGGTAAGACACTGGAAGAGGCCTGTTTCTTCGCTAACGCCGCCGCGGGTGTCGTGGTGGGTAAACTCGGGACGTCAACCGTTTCGCCTATCGAGCTGGAAAACGCCGTGCGCGGTCGTGCGGATACCGGTTTTGGCGTGATGAGTGAAGAAGAGCTTAAGCACGCGGTGGCTGCCGCGCGTCGTCGCGGTGAGAAAGTGGTGATGACCAATGGCGTGTTCGATATTCTCCACGCGGGCCATGTTTCTTATCTGGCGAACGCACGCAAGCTGGGCGATCGTCTGATCGTGGCGGTCAACAGCGATGCGTCTACCAAACGCCTGAAGGGAGAGTCTCGCCCGGTGAATCCGCTGGACCAGCGGATGATCGTGCTGGGTGCGTTGGAGTCGGTAGACTGGGTGGTCTCGTTTGAAGAAGATACGCCGCAGCGCCTGATTGCCGGGATCCTGCCGGATCGCCTGGTGAAGGGCGGCGACTATAAGCCAGAACAAATTGCCGGTAGCGAAGAAGTGTGGGCGAACGGTGGTGAAGTGCTGGTGCTGAACTTTGAAGATGGTTGCTCAACGACCAATATTATTAAGAAGATTCAGAAGGATAGCGGGAAGTAACGCTTCGCGCTTCCCCTCACCCGAACCCTCTCTCCGTAGGGAGAGGGGACCGCTCGGTTTGCTCCCTCGCCCCTTTGGGGAGAGGGTCGGGGTGAGGGGCCGTTCGACTTACTCTTTTTCTTCAGCAACTGGCGCCGTGTCGCGGTTTTCCAGCTCGCTAATCCGCTGTTCCAGCAGCGCCAGCTTTTCACGCGTGCGCAGCAATACCTGCGTTTGTACGTCAAACTCTTCACGACTCACGACGTCAAGGCGCGTCAGCTGAGACTGGATCACCTGGCGAACTTTCTTCTCAATGTCATCCCCGAACTCTCGCAGACCTTTCGGCATGGATTCGTGGACCTGGCGGGCGATTTGTTCAATTTTCTTCGGGTCGATCATCTCTGTTTCCCTGATTCTGTCGGCATTACTGCTATTGTAGTGTCTTCTCCCCATACGATAAACCAGAATTGTTCGAAGCTTATGCATTGCCGAAGATAGTCATTAGCGTTATAGTGAGTGCGCTTATTCTCAGGGCGGGGCGAAATTCCCCACCGGCGGTAAATCAGCTACGGCTGAAAGCCCGCGAGCGCTTCTTGTGAATTCAGGAAGGTCAGCAGATCCGGTGTAATTCCGGGGCCGACGGTTAAAGTCCGGATGGGAGAGAGTAACGATTCAGTTGGGTTTAACCCGCTCGCGTTATCTATTTGCCGCTTGTCGGCACTCCTAAGACTGCCCTGATTCTGGTAACCATAATTTTAATGAGGTTTTTTTACCATGAATCAGACGCTACTTTCCTCTTTTGGTACTCCGTTCGAACGCGTTGAAAACGCACTGATTGCCCTGCGCGAAGGCCGCGGCGCGATGGTGCTGGACGATGAAGATCGCGAGAACGAAGGCGACATGGTTTTTGCCGCCGAAAACATGACCGTTGAACAAATGGCGCTGACTATCCGTCACGGTAGCGGCATCGTTTGTCTGTGTCTGACCGACGAACGTCGTAAACAGCTGGAGCTGCCGATGATGGTGGAAAATAACACCAGCGCCTACGGCACCGGTTTTACCGTCACTATCGAAGCGGCACACGGCGTCACCACCGGCGTTTCCGCCGCTGACCGCCTGACTACCGTTCGCGCGGCGATTGCCGATAACGCGAAACCGTCCGACCTCAACCGTCCGGGCCACGTATTCCCGCTGCGCGCGCAGCCTGGCGGCGTTCTGACCCGTGGTGGCCACACCGAAGCGACTATCGATCTGGTGAGCCTGGCTGGCTTCAAACCGGCGGGTGTTCTGTGTGAACTGACCAACGACGACGGTACCATGGCGCGTGCGCCAGAGTGCATCGAGTTTGCGAAGAAACATAACATGGCGCTGGTGACCATTGAAGATCTCGTGGCTTACCGTCGTGAACACGAACGTAAAGCGAGCTAAGCTCCACTGCTGATGCCGGAAGCCCGGCGTCGCAGCGCTTGCCAATCTTAAAGGCCGGGTTATCCCGGCCTTTTTGTTGCTAGTTGTAGTTGATCTTGAACAGTACGACCGATTCGAAGTGTCCCACCTTGACCTCTTCTCCCGCAACTTTTGACAGTTCTGCCGTGTAGTTCTGCGTCATCGTTAATAGCGATCCGGTAAAGTCGGCGTATTCTTCATACTGGTTAAATGTGTAGGGCCTGTGGTTATCGCTGTTAAGGATTTTTAGCTGCAGGCCGTTGCCAATCAGCAACGAGGTATCGTCTGCTGACAGGGTCTCTGTGGTGTAAAACGATGAGTTGACCTTAAAACCATCGGCACAGGTTCCGTCCTGACTTTTATTCGTGGTGACGGAGAAGGTGCGAGTTATCGCACCACTGGCGATCTCGTAGGGATTAAATGACCCAAAATCAATGATCTGGTTGGCAGGTTCAATATTGAACGTCACGTTACAGTCAAGGACGCGAATGTTTTCCAGTCCGCTGACGTGGTATTTCAGGTTGGCGGCATCCGGACTCTGGTTCCAGCCATCGGCGCCGTCAAACTGCACGAGGGTAAAGCTGCCGAGCGTACTCTGGTAGTCGTGTGCCGGCATTGCTTTGATTTTCACATACAGACGCATACGCGCGATAAACGTTCGCGAGTAGTGAACGTCATCGGCATTTTTACTGCATAATCGCTCTTCCCAGCCGGAAGCCCGAATTTGCGCCGCCGTAAATTTTTCGTAATAGGCATTATCAATACAGGTGTTGGTATCAATCCCTACCGCACCCTGTGTCGTGTCGTAATCGACGCCCGCATAGGTCACTCCGAGCTGATAGTAAGGATCGTCCGTTGAAGAGTAGGGGTTTACCCATGCATAAACGTCTTCGCCGACTCGCCCGTTGCCATCCATTTTATCGCCGTTGTCGCAGTATACCGGGACTTTAATATCACCGCTTTCCCAGATTTTATCGCCGACCTGGGCGTTATCAGGAACCGCAAATTCTCCTATCGTTTGATACTTATCCGTTGGGCCGCCCGATGCGCCAAGATAGCAATGCACCGCCCATGCGGCCTGAAATGGGCTGAGTAACAGCGCCAGCAGGAGCAGTGATGACAGACGGCGGATCATTTTTTCTCCTCCGATGCGGTGGCTGTGCAGCTGCTGCGGCAGCTTAGCTGCAGCATCCGGAGCGCACCGTAATCATCCATATAGCCAATGTAGAAACTCGGGCCGTCGTTCGGGCCGGTATTCAAACTGGCGGATCCAAATGGCGGCAGCATGGTGGTTTTAAAACCGGGCGTCACGCCGCGCAAATCTTTGCCGAAATAGGCCAGCGTAATGTAGTAGGGCGTGGGGTTCTGTACCTCTAACGTTTTACCGTTCAGGCGAAAGGTCATCGCGTGTTCTTTTTGGTCCCCCGGTTTTTTCTTCAGAGAGGCGGGACGCCAGAACATTTTGATTTTTGACTGCATAGCTACCTGCACCACCGCGTGATTTTCAGCGGTATCCGGCGCAGGCGGAATTTCCCGAACATTGTAATAAAACAATGACTCCCGATCTGTGGGGAGCGCTGATACGCCGCTCTGTTTGATGATACGAACCTGAGTCATCGCGCCGGGCTCCAGGCGCTGCATTGGCGGCAGGGCGGCAAAAAAGGCATCGCTCTTATTGCCCTTTTCATCTTCGATCCACGAGTAGGCCAGATAGGGGAGATCTTTACTGGCATTGGTTAATTTCAGGCTTGCCGCTTTGTTGTCGCCGTTGAAAATCACCCGGGTGCGATCCGGTGAAACAGCGGCCTAGCTGGTGAAAGATAGCGTGAGTAACAGCCAGAGAAGTCCTTTCATAGGTGTCATTTCTTCATCCTTAATCAATGACAAGGCAGGATTAACTGCCGGGGAAGTTGAGAGAGAGAATCGGGTAAGGTGATGCGACAGGTGATACTGCCCCATTGCACGCGGAAGGTTTTTCCTTCATTAACGCCGCTCATCCAGACGTGTCCTTCTTCGCTGACCATGCCAACATCGGTTTTGCCATCATCGTCGTACACCACCGCGCCCAGCGGCGGATATTTGCCCTCGGCGGTGCGAATGATGGCGTTGATATCCAGACCCGCGCGCGAAGCCAGCGGTTTATAGCCAATTGCGCCTTCCGTCCAGGTTTCCCGCAGCGTATTTTCCGCGACCGTTACGCCATCAGGCAGGGCCTCGAGGTTAACGGCGACAGTGGTGGGCTGATAGCTGGAGATCATTGGCACCACCGCGTAACCAAAGCGATTGGTGGTGTTAAAGTTCCCCTGAACCGGGATATCGGCAATGCCATCGGTGCTGATCATCAGCCGCGGTTCGTTGCCCATACTGCGTCTGTGCAGCGCCGCCCCGTGGCGGGTCGCAGTAAAGGAGCCGCTCCAGCTGGCGCTCGCCGAGGTGTAATCGCTGGCGGCGTAGCTACCGGCGAGCTGGAGATCGCCGATACTGGAGAGGTGCTGATAGTTGCCGCGGAACTGAGCGCCATTATCCGGTTTATCGCTGGCCGCGCCGGCCGATACGCCCCAGGTGTTACGCGCATCTGAGGAGTCGTACCAGGAGACGGTGTGCGTGGTGTTGTCGCTGTTACGCATGTCATAGCTTAAGCGCTGGGCGAAGCCGAAAGGAACGGAGACGGAGACGTAAATCTGGTTGTCGTTATCACTCTCTTCGTAGTGCGTCGTGCTGAAGGTGGTCGTCAGCGAAATGTTTTTCCAGCTCCCGACGTCGAAGTTAAACCCGGCGGTGATGCTCGCCGAGGTCGATGAATCGCCATCCCACCACAGCTGGCGCAGCGCGGTGACGTACAGATTCATATTCAACGGCTCAATGGGCTGACTGGCGGAAATGCTGATGGTCTGTTTTTCGTCCTGGGTATCGCCGTCGTTGAGCTGGTGGTCGATAAAATTGGCGTAGCTATGGAACGTGCGTTCGGAAAAACGATAGGCTGCAAGCGATACCTGGCTGTCGGTAGCGTCAAAGCGTTTGCTGTAGTTCAACCGGTAGCTGGAACCCTTTTCTTCTTCCCCGTTATCAAAATGGCTGACGGCGTGGGTGACGTCAAACGAGATGGCTCCCAGCCACAGCATGTTTTGCCCGATACCGAGCGCGGCGGAGCGGTAGTCGTTGCCCGCGGTGAGGATGCCGCCGTACAGCGAAGTGTTTGACAATACGCCCCACGAGGCTTCGCTGCTGATAAACGTATCGTTGATGACGCTGTGCGACAGGTCCGGACGCATGCGGCCTGAGGTAACTTTATAGCGAATCTGCCCCTTGCGGGTTAAGAATGGGGTGGAGGCCGCTGACACCTGAAAGGTGTTAACCCGGCCATCTTCTTCGGTTACCTCGACGTCAAGCGTTCCCTGCACCGATTGATTCAGGTCGCTAATCATAAAGGGGCCCGGTGCGACTTTGGTCTGGTAAAGGATCCTGCCCTGGTGCCTCACTGTGACGGTGGCGTTAGTTTGCGCTACGCCGCTGATTTGTGGCGCATAGCCGCGTAATTCCCAGGGTAGCATACGGTCATCGCTAATCAGCGATGCGCCGGTATAGGAAAAACCGTCGAAAATATCCGAACTAAAATCCGTTTCACCGAGCGTCAGCTTTGCACCGAGCGTGCTCAGCGGGCGAAACAAATAGGTACGGGAAATCGTGCGCGACGTAGTGGTGTCTTCGTCGTCGCGGGTTTGGCTCAGCTGATAGTCACTGCGTAAACGCCATGCGCCGAGGTTCACACCGCCCGTGCCGTAGGCGTTCAGGTTTTCACTATGCTCGCCGTCATGGGGACGATAGGTGCTGGCGAAAAGATTGTAGTCCAGCAGAAAACCAGCCACGCCATCATTCCAGGTGGCGGGAGGCATCCAGCCATTGGTTTTCCACGCGACCCATGCCTGGGGAATGGCGATATTCAACTGTTGTTGCGCCATATCCAGCGTGAAGGTGATCTCCGGGTGGGCGCGAAAATCCACACAACCGTTTTCGACGGGCAATGAATGATAAAAATCTTCTTTCAGCCCCATGCCTTCTGCCAGATCGACAGGAATACAGGGTAAAACGTCTGCGTCCTGTTTTCTCCAGCGGAGTAAACGGCCGGAGGAAATTTGATTTTTATTGACGGTCACGGCCACAAAATAATTTCCTGGCAGGTGGTCGGTTTATCTTTGAGCAGGGATATATCAACGCTGTCACGCATGGATTTATCCAGTACGTTAAGGTTGAATTCAGTGGCGCTTGCGGAAAATATAAATAATAAGCCGCAGCAAGATACAGCAATTTTAGCGGTATTCACGGCATCCCTACCTGATTTATCTAATAAAGGGTGGCGGTCGCGGCCACCCTGGATAGATTACTTATATGACAGTACGTAAGTGGCATTTGAAGCCACTGCGCCAGGTGTGGCAGGTGTGGCTTTTGTGCTATCGACCAGTTCCATATAGGCCTGGAATGGCAGGGTTTGTTCGGAGGATGCCTGCACCAGCGTCACTGTTTTCGCGGTGCCGAGAGTAATATTCTGACCCTCGCCATCCAGCAGGCGGACGCCGACGCCCGTCGCGCCACCGGTCATGGTGTTGGAGAGCAGGTTCTCACCTTCAGTAGTCACCGCAGTACTGGTAAAGGTCACATCCACTTTGGTGACTTTCGTTTCGGTGCCTTCGCCATTGTCGGAGTTCGGTAGATCGCAATCGACCAGATGAATACTGGCATCAACGGCATCAGAGTGGCCCTTTGAATTGATGTAGCTGGCCGGCACTTCACCGAGATCGACCTGCTTGTCAACGTCTTCCGCTTTGATAGCGCAAGGCGCGCTGATGACATCACCGGTAAAGGTAATTTTGCCCGAACCACCGTCGACTGCGGCGAAAGCGGAAGAAGAGGTTAACGCTGCCGCAACCATCGCGAACAGCACAGTTTTTCCCATTTTCATATCAAGGTCCTTGATTGTAGCATTGCTGGTTAATTATATTTACTTCTCATATTTCGTTGCTGATAAATAAAAACATTATCATTGATAATGAATTTTTATCATTTATGGGTTGTTCTTTTTAATATAACCACTAACACAAAGTAAGTTATTTAATCTTGTATGAGATAATAGAGCACTTGGCACTATTTTTTGATGGGGGAGATGAGAAATAAGAATAAATTTATATTCCAGATATTTATTTCAAGGCGGTTTAAAGTGTGTGTCGTGGATTATATTTCTATAATAAATGGGAGCGCGATTTGCGCTCCCTTGAAGGTATTTTTAGTTATCTGGCCGTGTTTTATCCAATCCCTACCGATTGCAGCACCACCAGGCTCATTCCCATCACCGACATGCCGCACAGCACGCCGTAGCTGGGATTATTGTTAGGATCTATCTCTTTCGCCAGCGGCATCAACTCATCGACGGAAAGGGCGACCATGATGCCGGCGACCGCCGCCATAATTGCCGCCATAACTACCGGCGACACCATACTGCCAAGAATCGCCCAGGCCAGCACGCCGCCGAGAATTTCGGCCATACCGGAAATGCCCGCCCAGAACACCGCTTTACGCTTTGAACCCGTGGCGGCGTACACCGGCCCGGCGACCGCCAGCCCTTCCGGGATATTGTGCAGCGCCACGGCCAGCGCAATGCCAAAGCCCAGCTCAAGATTATTGCTGGCGGTGACGAAAGTGGCGATCCCTTCCGGGAAGTTATGCAGGCTGATACCCAACGTGAGCAGCACGGCGGTGCGACGAATATTGCGCGGCAGCGGCTGCGTGTTCTTTTGCATCAGATCCTGCGGATGGGCATGCGGCAGCATCCTGTCGAGGGCGAAGTAGCCAAGCAGGCCAACGACAAACATGCCGTAACCGAGCACCGGCGACATGCCTGGGGCATCAAGCGCAGCCGGCAGCATCTCCATAAGGGAGATGAGCAGCATAATCCCGGCGGCGAAGCCGAGGGAAAACGCCAGCACGCGGTTAGAAGGTTTCTGACCGATCACCCCAAGAAAAGCGCCGATGAACGTCGCCGCCCCGGCCAATAATGTCAGAATCAGCGGAACCGACATGGTTTACTCCTTATGATAATGATTATCATTCATGATATTGAAAATCGTTTTCCCTTGCGAGAGCTGAACGCACTCTTTACGTCATCCTTACATTCAAATTTTCTGAAGATCATCATCACGCTTATCTGAGTTTATCCTCACTGAAAACAGGTTAATGTGGTGTTATCAAATCAATGCCTCTGGAAGGATAACACCATGTCTCGTAGCCGAATGCCAGCACTGTTTTTAGGTCACGGTAGCCCCATGAACGTACTGGAAGATAACCTCTATACCCGTACCTGGCAGCACCTGGGCGAAACGCTGCCGCGTCCGAACGCGATTGTCGTGGTCTCCGCGCACTGGTTTACCCGCGGCACGGGGGTGACGGCGATGGAAACACCGAAGACGATTCATGACTTTGGCGGCTTCCCGCAGGCGCTGTACGATACCCATTACCCGGCGCCAGGTTCCCCTGAACTCGCGCAGCGGTTGGTTGAGCTGCTGGCTCCGGTCCCGGTGGCGCTGGATAAAGAAGCCTGGGGTTTTGACCACGGTTCCTGGGGCGTGCTGATCAAAATGTACCCGAATGCGGATATCCCGATGGTGCAACTGAGTATCGACAGCACCAAACCGGCTGCGTGGCATTTTGAGATGGGCCGTAAGCTGGCCAGCTTGCGTGATGAAGGCATTATGCTGGTGGCGAGCGGTAACGTAGTGCACAACCTGCGCACTGCGAAATGGCACGGTGACTCTACGCCATACCCGTGGGCCAGCTCCTTTAACGATTATGTGAAGGCGAATCTGGACTGGAAAGGGCCGGTGGAGCAGCATCCGTTGGTGAACTACCTGTCGCATGAAGGCGGGTCGCTCTCTAACCCGACGGCGGATCACTTCCTGCCGCTGCTGTACGTGCTGGGCGCATGGGATGGCGAAGAGCCCATCACGATCCCGGTAGACGGTATCGAAATGGGCTCGCTGAGTATGCTGTCGGTGGTGATTGGCTGACGATTACTCGACAAAGATGTGCGGATAGAAGCGCGAAAGATCCTGAGTGATCAGCGCTCTGTCCTCACGAATACCGATTCCGGCTGGCTGATCGTTAATCAGCCAGCTGCCGATCAGCATATAGCTGTCGCCAAACTTCGGCAGCGGATGGAACTGCTGGACGATCATCCCTTCTTCGCCGTACGGGCCTTCGACCTGCTCGATGGTTTTGCCGTTCTCAACGATCGAAATGTTCGCGCCTTCGCGAGAGAAGATCGGTTTCACCACAAATTTGTCCATCTGCGGATGATCGTCTTCGGCGAAGTAGGCCGGGAGCAGGTTCGGGTGATCCGGGAACATCTCCCACAGTAGCGGCAGCAGCGCTTTGTTAGAGATGATGCTCTTCCACGCCGGCTCCAGCCAGCGCACGCCAGCGTCTTCCAGCTTGGTGGAGAACATCTCGCGCAGCATATATTCCCACGGATAGAGCTTGAACAGATTGCCGATCACCTGATCCTGCAGATCGGTAAACTGGCCTTTCTCACCCAGGCCGATATCTTCTATGTAGAGGAATTCGGTTGCGACACCCGCTTCCGCCGCGCAGTCCTGTAGATACTGAACGGTGCCGCGATCTTCTACGGTATCGCGGCAGCAGGTCATGTGCAGCAGCTGGAATCCGTGCTGTTCGCGCAGTTCGTTGAAGCGATCGATCAGCTTTTCCTGCAGGCTGTTGAACTGGTCGCTGCCGGCTGGCAGATTGCCGGCGTTCAGCTGATCTTCCAGCCAGATCCATTGGAAAAATGCCGCTTCATACAGCGAGGTTGGCGTGTCGGCGTTATTCTCCAGCAGCTTCGGCTCACCTTTGCCATCCCACGCCAGGTCCAGGCGTGAATAGAGAGACGGCTGGTTGGTCTGCCAGGACTGGCGGACAAAGCCCCAGGTGTGCTTTGGAATACGGAATTTGGTCATCAGCTCATCGCTGGCGATGACGCGCTCGACCACCTTCAGGCACATCTGGTGAATCTCTGCGGTGACGTCTTCCAGTTTTTCCACCTGCGCGAGGGTGAGCTTGTAGTACGCTTCCTCGCTCCAGTACGGCTCACCGTACATGGTGTGGAAGTTAAAACCGTATTCGGTCGCTTTTTCGCGCCAGTCCGGGCGTTCAACAATACTGATTCTTTCCATGGCGATCAGCCACCCATTGAGCGGGAGGTGGTGCCGGTGGCGCTACGCTGCATGGTGGACTGTTTCGCCACCGATTCACCGAAGCCGCCGCGGGTAACGGTGCTGGTGGTTGCCGGTTTCGGCGCCATCGCGGTTTTCGGCACGTTCATCGAACGGCCCGGTTGGGCTGCGCCGTAGTTTTTACCGCTGGCGTCGGTGTATTTACCGTAGGCCGGGCTGGACGGGTTCTTCGAGGTGAAGACCGGCTGCTGCTGGTAGCCGCCCATACCGCCGCTCATCATGCGGCCCATCATGTAACCTGCCATCAGCGGCATCCAGAAGCTGCCGCTGCTTTGCGCTTGCGCCTGGTTTTCACCGGTTGGGGCCATGCCCGCCTGGGCAGGCGCCTGCTGACACTGGCCTTCGCCGAATTCCGCTACGCAGTCTTCACGGCTGGCGTATTTCGGCGCGGTGCGTTCGGCTTCTTTCAGCGCGTTGTTGAACGTTGTTGTACACTCCGCGCTTTTGCCCGGGTTGGCCGCGGAGCAGTCGTCCGCATTCTGATATAGCGTGACGGTTTCGTCGGTTTTCTCACAGCCTGCGAGCATAAAGACGGCGGTAACGGCCAGTGCAACTGGTGTGAGATGGCGCGCGCCCCAGCTTTTACGGAAAGCGGCGTGCTGAATGTTGTTTGTCCGTTTCATTTTATTCTTCCTGGACCCAGTGGAATGGTATTGCAATAGCGCTCAGGATAGTGGATGAGTGGTCGAAAATGAAGCGAAGAAGCGGCGAAAGCGGGGGATCTTTACGTTGCCTTACGTTGGCGCAAAAAAAGGTCCGCACGGGGCGGACCTTGTTGCCTGCAAACGTCTGCCTTAGCGGAGACGCGCTTTGCTGGTGGCCGGAGAGGTGTAGCCGTCGGCGGTGGCATCCTGCTGCGCATTCTCAGGCGCAATGGTGGCATTGGCGGTCGAAACCGGTTTGCCCAGGGTGTTGTTCAGCGCCAGCAGATCCTGCTCGTTCAGCGTGCCCAGTGCATTTTTGATATTCAACTGGTTGATCAGATAGTTGTAACGCGCGCTGGAGAGCTGTTGCTTCGCGTTGTACAGCGTGGTGGTCGCATCCAGCACGTCAACGATGGTACGGGTACCGACGGAGTAGCCTGCTTCCATGGCGTCTAAAGAGCTCTGTGCAGAAACCACAGCCTGTTTGTAGGCGTTGATGCTGCTGATAGAGGCGTTGACGTTATTGAAGGAAGAACGCACGGTTTGCACCACGGAGCGGTGAGCGCTTTCAAGCTGCTCGCTGGCGCCGACGAAGTTGTACTGCGCCTGTTTCACCTGCGAGTTGACCATCCCGCCCTGATACAGCGGCAGGGAGAAGCTCAGACCCACTTTGTTCTGACCGGCGTCGTTATCGTTGTATTGACCGTTATTGGTTTTGGAACCGCTGTAAGAGGTGTTAGACACCCCGGTAGAGGCGGTTAAATCCAGCGTCGGCAGATGACCGTCCTGCGCCTGGCGAATCTGCTCACGCGCCAGGTCCTGGCTCAGACGAGCCTGCAACAGGGAGAGGTTGCGGTTCTCTGCTTCTTTCAGCAGTGAGTTCACGGCCTGCGGCTTATCGGTTTTGAAGCTGTCGACGTTCAGTGACGCCAGCTCCGGATAGTAGTTACCGGTGACCTGACGCAGCGCTTCTACCGCGTTGTCGAGGTTGTTACGCGCGGTGACTTCGTTCGCCAGCACGGTATCGTACTGTGAACGGGCGTTCTGCACGTCGGTGATGGCGACCAGGCCCACATTGAAGCGCTGGGTGGTTTGGTCTAACTGACGGTAAATCGCCTGTTTCTGCGCTTCGGTGTAGGAGAGCGAGTCAATGGCGCTCAGCACGTTGAAGTATGCGGTTGCGGTATTCAGGATCAGCGTCTGTTGATCGGTCTGATAGGTCACATCCTGGATGCCCGCCGCTTTTTCTTGCAGGCTCAGCGCACGCCATTTGGACATATCAAACAGCGTCTGCGTCAACTGCAGCGAGCCGCTGGTGACGTTGGAGTTCACGCCGTTGCTGTCGCGGAAGCCGTTGGTGTAGGTATAATCGGCACCCAGACCTAACTGCGGTAACAGTGGGCTACGCGCTTCGTTGATCTTTTCGAATGCTGCATCACGATCTGCTGCAGATTTACGGAGATCCGGGTTACTGGTACGTGCCTGCTGATAGACCTGTAACAGGTTCTCTGCCTGGCTCATTGTACTGAAGCCCGTCAGGCTCAGGCCAATTAAGATAGGGAGCAATTTCTTCATTTGCATTTGCATTCCTTGTTGTGAAGCTTAGCGCTGATCTAATTCACAGAAAAAATATTTGCCGATTGTACCAGAGTCCGCCGTGTTAAAAAGTTGGCGTAACGTGCCATCTGGCGTTAATTTGCACCAATCTACCATAGAGTGAGTGGATCCTAAGACAAACAGAGTTTAAATCCACAATTTCAACACAATTACTGCATAGGCCAGTCCATGACTAAATCACGTAACCCGGTGGTCACCCTCGCGAAAAACGATGTAGAAATTATTGCACGAGAAACTGTTTATCGCGGTTTTTTTTCGCTTGATGTGTACCGTTTTCGCCACCGTTTGTTCAATGGGGAGATGAGCGGAGAAGTTCGTCGCGAAATTTTTGAGCGCGGTCACGCCGCAGTCTTGCTACCCTTTGACCCAGTGCGTGACGAAGTGGTGCTGATTGAGCAGGTGCGTATTGCCGCTTATGACACCAGTGAAACCCCTTATCTGCTGGAGATGGTCGCGGGCATGATTGAAGAGGGCGAAACCGTTGAAGACGTCGCCCGGCGCGAATCGCTGGAGGAAGCGGGGTTAACCGTTGGTCGTATGAAACCGTGCCTCAGCTATCTGGCCAGCCCCGGCGGCACCAGCGAGCGTCTGAGCATTCTGGTGGGGGAAGTGGATGCGACAACGGCCAAGGGCATCCATGGCCTGGCGGAAGAACACGAAGACATTCGCGTTCATGTGGTAAGCCGGGAGTATGCTTATCAATGTGTGGAAGAGGGAAAAATTGACAACGCAGCGTCTGTCATCGCTTTGCAATGGCTGCAGCTGCATTATCAGGACTTACGAAAAGAGTGGGCAAAATGAAGCGCTATACACCTGACTTCCCTGAAATGATGCGTTTGTGCGAAACCAACTTCGCGCAATTACGCCGCTTACTGCCGCGCATTGATGAAGCCGGCGAAACGGTGAGCTATCAGGTGGCTAATGCGCAATATCGCTTAACGATAGTCGAATCAACTCGTTACACTACGCTTGTGACGATTGAACAAACGCACCCGGCGGTGAGCTACTGGAGCCTGCCGTCGATGACCGTGCGGTTGTATCATGACGCGATGGTGGCTGAAGTGTGTTCAAGTCAGCAGATCTTTCGCTTCAAAGCGCGGTATGATTATCCAAATAAAAAGTTGCATCAACGCGACGAAAAGCATCAAATTAATCAGTTTCTGGCCGACTGGCTTCGATTCTGTTTAGCACATGGAGCGATGGCGATTCCGGTTTGTACATAGAACCGTTCGGGCTGCCTCTGGGCCGCTGCCAGCGACGACGCTGCCTGAAAGGATGATGTGTATGTTTGCATCGTGAAACCTAAGGACACCATTTGGAAAGCCTTTTAAACCTTCCTCTGGCTGGTGGGGCCAGTGTCAGGGTACTGCAAATTACTGATACTCACCTGTTTGCTGAAAAAGATGAAACGCTGTTAGGGGTGAATACCTGGGAAAGCTACCACGCCGTCTTGCAGGCGATACATGCCTCGGCGCGTGAAGTTGACCTGGTGGTAGCGACAGGCGATTTAGCACAGGATCACTCATCCGCGGCCTATCAGCACTTTGCTGAAGGCATCGCGAGCTTTACTGCGCCTTGCGTTTGGCTTCCGGGAAATCACGATTTTCAGCCGTCCATGTACAGCACATTACAGGATGCAGGCATCTCTCCGGCCAAGCGCGTGCTGGTTGGCGAACACTGGCAGATCCTGCTGCTCGACAGTCAGGTTTTCGGCGTGCCGCACGGCGAACTGAGCGACTTCCAGCTTGAGTGGTTAGAGAAACGGCTGGCGGAAATGCCGGAACGACATACCTTGCTGCTGCTGCACCATCACCCCCTGCCGGCGGGCTGTAGCTGGCTCGATCAGCACAGTCTGCGCAACGCCGGTGCCCTGGATAACGTGCTGGTGCACTATCCGCGCGTGAAGCATCTACTGTGCGGCCATATTCACCAGGAGTTGGACGTCGAGTGGAACGGGCGCCGTATCATGGCGACGCCGTCAACCTGCGTGCAGTTTAAGCCGCACTGCGCCAACTTTACGCTGGATACCGTTTCGCCTGGCTGGCGTTGGCTGGAGCTGCATGCCGATGGTTCGTTAACCACCGAAGTCTGCCGCCTTGCCGGGTCAAAATTCCATCCTGATACCGCATCTGAAGGCTATTAATGTCGACGCTTCTTTATCTGCATGGCTTTAACAGCTCTCCGTGTTCGGCCAAGGCCACGGCGCTTAAGCAGTGGCTGGCGGAGCACTATCCTGATGTGAAAATGCTGATCCCGCAGTTGCCTGTCTATCCGGCGGAAGCGGCGGAAATGCTCGAAGCGTTAGTGCTCAAGCACGGCGGTGAGCCGCTCGGGATCGTCGGATCGTCGCTGGGCGGCTATTACGCCACCTGGCTGTCGCAGTGTTTTATGCTGCCTGCGGTGGTGGTAAACCCGGCGATACGGCCGTTTGAGCTGCTGGTGAATTTCCTCGGACCGAACGAGAATCCCTACACCGGGCAGCAATATGTGCTAGAGTCACGCCATATTTACGATCTCAAAGTGATGCAAATTGACCCGCTTGAGGCACCGGATCTCATCTGGTTGCTTCAACAGACCGGCGATGAAGTGCTTGATTACCGCCAGGCCGTGGACTATTTCGCCTCCTGCCGACAAACGGTAGAGGAGGGCGGTAATCACGCATTTACCGGCTTTGAAGATCACTTCACACAGATTATCGATTTCCTGGGGTTGCATTAAGCAGCGCCAACTACCTACGAATAGATCATGACGCAATCTTCTTATAACGCTGATGCCATTGAGGTACTCACCGGGCTTGAGCCGGTTCGCCGCCGTCCGGGAATGTACACAGATACCACTCGCCCTAACCACCTTGGTCAGGAAGTGATTGATAACAGCGTGGATGAAGCGCTGGCCGGGCACGCGAAGCGTGTCGAAGTCATCCTCCATGCCGATCAGTCGCTGGAAGTTATCGATGACGGCCGCGGCATGCCCGTCGATATCCATCCGGAAGAGGGCGTACCGGCGGTTGAGCTGATCCTGTGCCGTCTGCACGCGGGCGGTAAGTTCTCCAACAAAAACTACCAGTTCTCCGGCGGCCTGCACGGCGTGGGGATTTCGGTGGTGAACGCCTTATCCAAACGCGTTGAAGTTAACGTTCGTCGCGACGGCCAAATCTACAGCATCGCGTTTGAGAACGGCGAAAAAGTCGAAGATTTACACGTTTCCGGTACCTGCGGGAAGCGCAATACCGGCACCAGCGTGCACTTCTGGCCGGACGAAAGCTTCTTCGACAGCCCGCGTTTTTCCGTATCCCGCTTAAGCCACCTGCTGAAAGCGAAAGCGGTGCTTTGCCCGGGCGTTGAAATCGTCTTTAAAGACAAAGTCAACGATACCGAGCAAACCTGGTGCTACGCTGACGGTCTGAACGACTATCTCAGTGAAGCGGTGAACGGCCTGCCGCTGCTGCCGGAAAAGCCGTTTGTCGGCAACTTCTCCGGCGACACCGAAGCGGTGGACTGGGCGCTGTTGTGGCTGCCGGAAGGCGGCGAACTGCTGACCGAAAGCTACGTCAACCTGATCCCGACCATGCAGGGTGGTACGCACGTTAACGGTCTGCGCCAGGGCCTGCTCGACGCGATGCGCGAGTTCTGCGAATACCGCAACATCCTGCCGCGCGGCGTGAAGCTGTCGGCGGAAGATATCTGGGATCGCTGCGCCTACGTGCTGTCGGTGAAGATGCAGGATCCGCAGTTTGCCGGGCAGACTAAAGAGCGTCTCTCTTCCCGTCAGTGCGCGGCCTTTGTCTCCGGCGTGGTGAAAGACGCCTTTAGCCTGTGGCTGAACCAGAACGTGCAGGCGGCCGAGCTGCTGGCCGAAATGGCGATTTCCAGCGCTCAGCGTCGTCTGCGCGCGGCGAAAAAAGTGGTGCGTAAAAAACTCACCAGCGGACCGGCGCTGCCGGGCAAACTGGCCGACTGCACCGCGCAAGATCTCGCTCGCACCGAGCTGTTCCTTGTGGAAGGCGACTCGGCGGGCGGCTCCGCCAAACAGGCGCGCGATCGTGAATATCAGGCGATCATGCCACTCAAAGGTAAGATCCTTAACACCTGGGAAGTCTCGTCTGACGAAGTGCTGGCCTCACAGGAAGTGCACGATATTTCCGTGGCGATCGGCATCGATCCGGACAGTTCGGATCTCAGCCAGTTGCGCTACGGCAAAATCTGTATCCTTGCGGATGCCGACTCCGATGGTCTGCACATCGCCACGCTGCTCTGCGCGCTGTTTGTGAAGCACTTCCGCGCGCTGGTGAAAGAAGGTCACGTCTACGTGGCGCTGCCGCCTCTGTATCGTATCGATCTGGGCAAAGAGGTTTACTACGCTCTGACCGAAGAAGAAAAAGCAGGCGTGCTGGAACAGCTCAAGCGTAAGAAAGGCAAACCGAACGTGCAGCGTTTTAAAGGTCTGGGTGAAATGAACCCGATGCAGCTGCGCGAAACCACGCTTGATCCGAACACTCGCCGCCTGGTGCAGCTTGTCATCAACGATGAAGATGAACAGCAGACCGATGCCACCATGGACATGCTGCTGGCCAAGAAGCGCTCGGAAGATCGCCGCAACTGGCTGCAGGAAAAAGGCGATATGGCCGATATCGAAGCCTGATTTCCAATCTCAAATTGAGCCTAAAAAGGAGACGCATGCGTCTCCTTTTTTATTGCCCGCGTGCCAGCTCAATCGCCAACCCCCGAGGTTAATGAATCGATTCATTTCTAATTTCTGCGCTTTATGAAATGCCATTTTAAAATTTGGTATGACAGGTCACACTTTAGTTGTATGACTTCTACCATATTCTTCCGCTGGACATAAAACATACTTTTGAACATGGACGTCAATCTATGCAGCCAAGTGATTCGCATAGTGAATTTTATCTTTCCTTACAAGAGAATCGTCTATGTTAAGAAGAAAACTGGTTTTAAGCGTTTTATCTTTCTCGTTACTGATGGGGTCTGCGGCGGCGATGGCGAAAACGGTTTTTATCGCCTCAGATGTGCATCCCGCTGATTATCCGACGACTGCTGCGGTGATTCATATGGGGGAGAAGCTCAGTCAACAAACCGACGGGCGTCTCTCCATCAGGATGTTCCCAAGCGGGCAGATGGGAGATGAAAGCACCACGCTGGAAAAGACCCGCGCCGGGGCGATTGATATTCTGCGCGTTTCTATGGCGCCGGTTGGCGGCATCCTGCCGCAGGTGAGCGTCTTCAACATGCCGTTTGTGTTCCGCGATACCGATCATCAGCACAAAGTGCTGGATGGCGACGTGGGCAGCAAACTGGCGAAAGAGATCTCCGACAGCAACCTTGGGCTGGTTTTCCTTGGCTGGATGGACGCGGGCTCGCGCAGCTTGATCACCAAAAAACCGATCACCACCCTCGACGATCTGAAAGGCGTGAAGATCCGTCTGCAAAACAACCCGATTGGTCTCGATACTTTTAAAGCGCTGGGCGCTAACCCGATCGTCCTGCCGGTTGGCGATGTCTTCGCTAGCCTGCAAACCGGGGTGATTGACGCAGCAGAAAACAACGAGCCGACCTTTGATACCGAAAACTATGTGGTGGCCGGCACCAAATATTTTGACCTCACCGAACACTTTATGATCCCGGAAGTGCTCGCCTTCTCGAAGCGTAAATGGAGCAAACTGTCGGCGGAAGATCAGGCGCTGATCATGAAGCTGGCAAAAGAAGCGCAGGCGGAAGAACGCGTGCTATGGGCTGAATACGTCGAGAAATCCAAACAGCGTCTGCAAAGCCAGGGCGTGAAATTCCTGCCGGTGGATAAAAAACCCTTTGTCGATGCCACTGCGCCGGTTCGCGAAAAATATGGCAAGCAGTTCAGCGACTTAATGCAAGAAATTCAGGACACCAAATAATCCCCGTGGCGGCAGGACGGCGCGTGCTGGCCTGCCCGTTTTGATCTGGAGATAACAATGAAAAATATCTATGTCCTGGTCATGGATGGCGTGTATCGGATCTGTATCTGGCTGTCAGGGATCAGCCTGTTATTTATGACGTTTATTTATCTGGTGGGGATTTACGCCCGTTTTCGTCCTGATTTTCCGGCATGGCTCGATTTTCTCCCGCATGCCTCAACCAGCTGGCCGGAACCGTTATCGCAGATTTGCATGATCACCTTCTCCTTCGTAGGGGCGGCCGCGGCCTATCGGGCCGGCAGCCACATCGCGATTACCATGCTGGTGGATCACATTAACCCGGCGATGAAAAAAGCGCTGGCGGTGTTCGTCGATCTGGCGATGCTGGCCACCTGCCTGTTTATCATTCACTGGGGGATTATCGGTTGTATGGATGCCTGGGAGGACGTGGTGCCATCGCTGCCGTTCCTGACCTCGGGGATCACCCATTTGCCAATTCCGCTGGGTTCGTTCTTCACGCTGCTGTTTGTGGTTGAAAAACTGCTGTGCGGCCCGCAAACGCACCGCGAACTGGTGCAGTTTGGCTCGCCGAAAGTCGGTCACTAAGGGGCACAAGCAATGGACTTAACGCTGATTATATTTGTCGTGACCTTCGTGGTGTTGATGGCCGTGGGGATGCCGGTGGCCTACGCCGTGGGGTTGACCGCCGTGGTGGTGACCGCCTTCGCGGACTTCTCGCTCGATGGGCTGGTAATCACCATTTTCCACAGTACCGATAACGTCAACCTGTTGACCATTCCCTTCTTTGTGTTCGCGGGGGCGATCATGGCAGAAGGGGGGATGGCGCGACGGCTGGTGGATTTTGCCGGGCTGTTCGTCGGCTGGATCCGCGGAGGGCTGTCGCTGGTTAACATTCTGGCCTCCACGCTGTTTGGCGCGATTTCGGGATCGTCGGTGGCGGATACCGCCTCGATCGGATCGGTGCTGATCCCGGAAATGGAGCGTAAAGGCTACCCGCGTTCTTTTGGCGCGGTGCTGACCGCCAGCGCCTCGGTGCAGGCGATCCTGGTGCCGCCGAGCCATAACTCGGTGCTGTTTGCTATCGTGGCGAACACCGCGGCGGTGACCATTCCGGCGATGTTCCTCGCCGGGATCATTCCGACCTTGGTGCTGTGCGTGACGCTTATCGTTATGTGTTTAATTGCGGCACGTAAAAACAACTATCCGAAAGAAGCGCGCGTTGAGCTGAAGCGCAAGATCAAGATTGCCTCCGACGCCATCTGGGGACTCGTGACCATTGTGATCATCTCCGGCGGCATCCTATCCGGCTTCTTTACGCCAACGGAATCAGGGGCAATTGCCTGTATCTGGGCGATGTTTGTCACCTTCTTTGTCTACCGCGAATATAAGCTGAAGGATTTCCCGAAGCTTATCCACCGCACGATCAAAACCGTCACCATGGTGATGGTGCTGATCGCTTTTGCCGCCGCTTTTGGCTCGGTTATGACGCTGGTAGGGCTGCCGCAGGAGATCTCCGCCGCATTGTTGTCGCTGTCAGATAACAAGTACGTCATCCTGTTAATCATCAACATCATGCTGCTGCTGTTGGGCTGTTTGATGGACATGGCGCCGCTGATTCTGATTCTGACGCCGATCCTGCTGCCGGTGGTGGTAGAGCTGGGGATCGATCCGGTGCACTTTGGCATTATTATGATGATGAACTTAGGCATTGGGCTGATCACGCCGCCGGTAGGGTCGGTACTGTTCGTGGCCAGCGCCGTCAGCGGGCAGAAGATTGAAACCGTCGTGAAAGCGATGATTCCGTTCTACTGCGTGCTGTTCCTGGTGCTGATTGCCATTACCTATATCCCGATTCTGTCACTGTGGCTCCCGGGGCGCTTCCACTAACCCGCTGGCGCGATACGTGATTTTTTCGGTACTGCAAGGGGGTCTCACCGATCCCCTTTTTAAATGAGCTAATAAAGTAGGTCACTTCGGCAAACCCCACCTGCCCGGCAATCTCGCTCACCGGCAGCGCGCTGTGCAGCAGCAGCTCGCAGGCGCGGCGCAGGCGTAACGTATTGAGGTAATCGTGAATATGCTCCCCGGTCTCGGCGTGAAAGCGGCGTGACAGATAGCTGCGCGATTTGCCCAGCTCTGCTGCCAGGGCATCAAGGCTGAATTTCTTCTGATAGTTCTCTTCAATCCAGAACATGACCGGGCTGGCAATACCGCTTGAGGTGTCGATCATTTTTTCCTGCACCGGCGGCAGCATATTGAATAATGTCATTAACATACAGGCTATCTGTTCAGTGCTCAGCGCGGAGAGGCTGGCGGCGCGCGCGTAAAGCCCGAACAGATGATCGATATGGGGATGCATCTCGGCTAAATCGGCGACAAATGCCGGGCGGCCCCGTGTGGAAAGCATCTGCAAACGGCGGTGATTATCGGGAAAATGACGGAGAAGTTTGGCAATAGCGTGCTGATCGACGTGAATAATGGTACGGCGATAGCTGTCCTGCGCTTTCTCATCCACCATGATTTTATGCAACGTAAATGGCGGAAAGAAAAACAGTCGCCCGGGACGCATGGTGTACTGGCGATTGTCGACGATCACCACGCCAAAACCCTCTTCAACGTAGAGAATTTCCAGACACTGGTGCCAGTGATGGTAGCGCACGGTGTTGGCAAAAAGACGGCTGAATGACGCGACGGCGTCATTCAGCGTGATCAGCTCCAGATGTTCGGCATTCCAGGACGAAGTCATGTGCAATATATTTAAACTTTTACCGGTTTAATCTTACTACTAAACCACTGTTTTAAATTTTATCAAGCACCGGTTCACACAATACTATCAGTTGTGACCGGGTTAACATTTCTTCGCTGCCTGGATTCTCTATGCTTTAGCCACTTTCGAGGATGGTTAAATCAGGAGTCAGGACAGTGGCTGAAATATCAAAAATATTGTCATCACGTGAAGACGTTACAGCAACGTTGATGACGATGCTGAGCGCTCTCGATAAACAATTTCCCGCTGACGTCGCGCAGTTCTCGCTGGGTAACACCTGTGCGCACTACAGCACGGATATCGCGGAGATGGAGGGCTTATCGAGAGCGCTTTGGGGCCTGTTCCCGCTGCTGGCGGGCGGGGCGGACGTGCCGTTCAGCGACAAGTACATCACTGCCATTAAGTTAGGCACCGACCCGCAAAGCCCGTCTTACTGGGGCGAAACCGGGCCCTACGATCAGCGACTGGTCGAAATGGCCGCCTACGGCCTGGGGCTGGCGCTGTTGCAGGACAAGCTGACCGCGCATTTCAGCGACGTTGAACAGGCGAATCTGCATCGCTGGTTGAATCAAATCACCGATGCCCAGATGCCGGACAGCAACTGGAACTACTTCGCGGTGATTGTTCAGTTGGGCTTTAAGCGCGCCGGGCTGCCTTACGATCAGGCGGCGATTGACCGTCGCTTCAATATGATGGAAGCCTACTATCTTGGCGACGGCTGGTACTCTGATGGTCCCGGCCGCCCGAAGGACTACTATATTTCGATGGCGTTCCATTTCTATGGCCTGATTTACGCCACTCTTAACGCCAGCGATGACCCGGCCCGCGCGGCTACCTTGCGTGAGCGCGCCAGCCTGTTTGCGAAGGATTTTATCTACATGTCCGCCACCGACGGCGCATCGGTGCCGTTTGGCCGCAGCCTGACCTACCGTTTTGCCATGGTGGCTTTCTGGAGCGGCGTGGCGTTTGCTGAACTGGATGTGTTCTCGCCGGGCGTCGTGAAAGGCATTATCCTGCGTCACCTGCGCTGGTGGTTGGCGCAGCCGATTTTCGATCGCGACGGTATTTTAACCCTTGGCTTCGCGTACCCGAATCTGGCGATGTGTGAAGACTATAACTCACCGGGCTCGCCGTACTGGGCGCTGAAAGTGTTCCTGATTCTGGCGCTGCCCGCCAATCACGCGTTCTGGCAGGCTCAAGAGCTGCCGCTGCCGAGGTTAGACCCGGTTCACGCCATTGTCCCCGCACAGCAGATTTTGCAACACGATGAAGGTTCGCAGCACGTGGTGATGCTGACCTCCGGGCAACTGGAGCTGAACAACTACGTTAATACCGAAGCGAAATACACCAAATTTGCCTACTCCACCCGTTTTGGTTTCACCATTGAGCGCGGGCGCTACGGTATCAAGCACGCGGCCTGCGACTCCATGCTGCTGCTGTCGGATAACGACAACTACTGGCGTGGGCGTCGAGAGTGCGCCAGCGTGGAGATGTTGGACGGTGCCATCTACTCCCGCTGGCTGCCGTGGCACGACGTGCAGGTCGATACCTGGCTGATTCCTTGCGGCGAATGGCATGTGCGTGTTCACCGTGTTAATACCGCGCGCCGTCTGCAGACGGTAGAGGGCGGTTTCGCGGTGATGAAGGCCGATGCGGAAATCACTGGGGGCCAAAGCCGCGTTCGTGCCGCTAATGGTACCAGCGTGGTGGTCGATCTCTCCCCGCACGCGGTGCGCCAGGCCGACTGCGTGATTACGCCGCCAAACAGCAGCGTGATGTTCCCGGAATGCGCGGCTATCCCAATGCTCTCTGGCGATATCGCCCCCGGCGAACACTGGCTGTGCTGTGCCGTCGTCGCTTGCGGTGACACCCATGCGCCGTTGCCGGCACTGCCGATGCTGCATATTGAAAACAATGCGCTAAGCGTCAGGGATAACGTGAGCGGAAAAATAACAAATTTAAGTTTATAACCCTCCGGAAAATACAATAAACCGGAATATCCCCTCGCCAGCTTTGAATTGTCATGATTCAGAGCTGGCACCCTACAAAGTTTTGTCGAGGACCGTATGGAAAAAATAGCGTCTCCAAACAGGCTTGAATATTACAAAATAAGTTCGTTTATCTTTTTATATTTCTTTACCTGGTCCGCCAGCATTGGCCTCTTTGCCATTTGGCTTGGGCAAAAAGCGGAGCTCAGCGGCGCAGTCATTGGCACCGTTTTTGCCGTTAACGGGATATTCTCGGTAATTCTCAAACCGATCTACGGCTATATTCTCGATAAGATCGGTATGAGTAAATATCTGCTCTATTTTGTGGTGGTGATGTCCGCCCTGATGGCGCCGTTCTTTATTTATGTTTATCAGCCACTGCTGCTGTCTTACACCACCCTCGGGATTATTGTTGGGGCGATTTATCTGAGCTTCGCATGGTATGCCGGTGTGGCGGCTTGTGAATCCTATGCCGATCGTTACAGCCGCCTGAACAGCATGGAGTTCGGTCAAATTCGTATGTGGGGCTCGCTCGGTTGGGCGGTGGCATCCTCGTTCTCCGGGTTGCTGTTTAATATCTCTCCGGCCTACAACTTTATTCTTGGCAGCGTGGCGTCGCTGGTCATGCTGGCGGTGTTGATTAGCCTGAAAGTGGATACCGAAAGCAGTAACGCCAGCGCGGTAATTTCGAAGGATAAGATTGTCCTGAAAGACGTTTATGACCTGCTGAAAAGCAGCAAATTCTGGGCATTCTGCCTGTATGTCGCCGGTGTGGCGTGGATGATGTTTGTTGCTGAGCAGCAATTCTCGCGCTATTTCGTGACCTTCTTTAGCGATGTCCATGAAGGAAATACGATTTTTGGCCTGCTCGGGACGGTACAGTCCGGCACCGAATTCGTCATGTATATCTTTATGCCGATGTTCGTTAACTATATCGGTGCGAAACGCGGTCTGTTGATTGTTGGCGCATTAGTTGGCGCACGGCTGGTGATTTCAGGCCTGTGTGATTCTCATCTGCTGATTTCCGTTATTAAGCCGCTATACGGTCTGGAAATTTGTCTGCTGCTGGTATCGGTCTTTAAATATATTGCTGAGCATTTCGATAAACGCGTTAATGCCACCATGTATTTATTAGGCTATCAGGCGATGCTGTATATCGGTAACGTCGTGGTCTCTTCCCCGGCAGGATTATTGTACGACCGTATTGGTTTTGAAAAGACCTATATGATCATGGGTGGCATTGCGCTGTTATTTACGCTTATCTCCGCATTCACCTTATCCGCCTGTAAACGTCAGAATCATCGCCAGCCAGCCCTTGATGTGGCTGAAAATGGTATTTCTAAATAAGCCTTACTGATTGAAGGAACCGAATATGTTAAACCAAATCGTTGAGGAAAAATTACGCGAATTCCCGGGTGCTCCCGTTAATCTGCAAACGTTTAACGATGAGCTGTGCTCGGCGCGTAGCCATGTCCTTAAGCTGATTAGCCGTCATTTAACGGATTTCGGTGATAAATTCCCTGGCGAGGCCTGCGTTAAAGGTTATTACCCGTTAACCGAAAACGTTGAATGGACCACCAGCTTCTGGACCGGCCAGCTCTGGCTGGCGTGGGAAATGACCGGTGATGAGAAGTATCGGGCGCTGGCGGAAAAACACGTGCGTTCGTTCGGCCTGCGCATTGCCGGGCGTCATGACACCAATACCCACGATCTGGGCTTTCTGTACACGCTCTCCTGCGTATCGGCGTGGCGCCTGACCGGCAATCGCGACGCGCGCGGTTTTTCCCTGCTGGCGGCGGAAGCGCTGCTCGAACGTTTCCACCGCAAAGCGGAAATCATTCAGGCCTGGGGCGTGTTGACCGATCCGGAGCAGGCCGGGCGCATGATCATCGACTGCACCATGAACCTGCCGCTGCTGTACTGGGCGACGGAGCAGACCGGCGACACGCGCTTTGCTGATGCGGCCCGCGCGCATGTGCGTCAGTCGGCGAAGTATCTGGTGCGTGAAGATGCTTCGACCTACCACACTTACTACATGGACGTGCAGACCGGCGAACCGCGCTTTGGCAAAACGCAGCAGGGGTACGCCGACGACTCATGCTGGTCGCGCGGTCAGGCGTGGGGTATCTACGGCTTTATGCTGAGTTTCCTCTACACCGGCGATAAAGAACTGATTAGCTTGTCGAAAAAGCTGGCGAACTACTTCCTTAACCGTTTACCGGAAGATGCGATCTGTCACTGGGATCTGGCGCTTGTCGGCACCGATGCGCTGCGTGATTCATCGTCGGCGGCGATTGCGGTATGCGGCCTGCTGGAGCTGGTGAAGCATCTGCCGACCACCGATCCGGATCGTGAGCGCTATCAGCAGTGGGCAATGGGCATCATGTCGTCGCTGTCAAAAAACTATCTGATGGGGCTGGATGAGCCGGGTACCGGCGTGCTGAAGCATTCGGTGTATCACTTCGCCAGCGATAAAGGCGTGGATGAGTGCTGTAGCTGGGGGGATTACTTCTATGTGGAAGCGCTGGTGCGTATGACGCAGAGCTGGAAGTTGTACTGGTAATATATCCCCTGGAGTCGGCGTAAGTACGCCGACTCCAGGGAAATACAGGCTTAAACGCCCGCCTGCAGAATACGAATGCTGGTATCCAGCACGTCGCCTTTCACCGCTTCACCCCAGGCTTTCATGTGCGGGGTTTGCAGGTGTGCTTCAAGGTGCGCCACGCTTTCCCACATTTCGACCATCACGATCGAGTCCGGCGCGGTCGTCTGGAAGCTGACGCCTGCCGCGTGGTCTACCATTGGCGCATAGCCGTGGCAGCCGTCTTCTTTCAGGACGGTCGGGATAATTTTCGCGAACTGATCCAGTACCGCCTGACGGTGGTGTTGGCCGGGACGGGTACGGATTTCAGCAATAACTGTCAACATGATTAACTCCTTCTAATTCCTGACTAACAGTTAACCAAAAATTTTCCCAAGATGCTCGCGATATTCTGCAACGTAGCGCGGAATGTCCGGCATTTTAATCACGTCGTTGGCGATAAAGGTTGGCATTGCTTCCATTCCCAGGAACTGGTTGGCTTTGTGGAACGGCAGATACACGCCGTCAACGCCCACGCCGTGGAAGAACTGGTCTTTATCGGTAAAGGCTTCCATCGGTGCGTTCCAGGTCAGGGACAGCATGTAGGTTTTGCCCTGAATCAGGCCGCCAGAGCCGTATTTTTTGCTCGCGTCGGAGCGGGTGCGGCCATCGCTGGCGTACAGGGAGCCGTGACCTTCGGTGAAGACGTCATCGATGTATTTTTTCACGGTCCACGGTGCGCCCATCCACCAGCCCGGCATCTGCCAGATGACGGAGTCCGCCCACAGGAAGTTCTGCACTTCGGCTTTGACATCGTAGTCGCCGTCGGCGCGAACCACTTTAACATCATGCCCGAGGTCGCGCAGGAAGGTTTCCGCGACTTCGGTCAGGGTGTCATTCAGCTGGCCATTGGAGTGGCCGAATTTTTTCGCGCCGTTAACAATCAGGATGTTGCTCATTATATGTCCTCAATAAAATGCCTTTGTCAGTCATGATACCCGGCAACTTGCTGCGGTTAAATGTGCAAAATGTGCAAAGTCTTTTGCTGAAACAGCAATAATTGCCTCACCCGCGAATATCGACCTGGAAACCGCCATCGGGCACATTACTGAAAGTAACGGACATATGATGTAATGCTGCAATGCGCTGCACGATAGACAGCCCCAGGCCGCTGCCGGTGGCATCCTGGCCCGGCGGGCGATAGAAACGTTCGCCGATACGCGCCAGTGCCTCCGGGCTGATACCCGGCCCGTTGTCGCGCACGCTAAAACCGTCATGAGTCAGCGTCACGTCGACCACGCTGCCTGCCGGGCTGTAGCGCACGGCATTATCCAGAAGGTTACGCACCAGCAGCCCCAGCAGCAGCGGTTGCGCCGTCCGGGTGACCGACTGGGCATTGAGATGCAGCCGCACTTCGATTCCTGCTTTTTGCGCCGTGTGGTAGATGTCCATGACTGAAGATTGCAGCAGCTCGTCCAACGCGACGCTCTGCACGTCCGCCAGCTGTTCAAGCGAATCCAGGCGTGAGAGGGTAAGCAGCTGTTCCACCAGGCGGGTGGCGCGGTCAATACCCTCGTGCAGCTGCAACAGCGCTTTGCGCTGGCTTTCGGGGTCGTCTTGCGACATCTGCGCCACTTCGGCCTGCACCCGCAGCGCCGTTAAGGGGCTGCGCAGCTCATGGGCGGCGTCAGAGGTAAAGCGCCGCTCGCGGGTCATCATGTCGTGGGTACGGCGAAACAGCTGGTTGAGGGCATCCAGCAGCGGGCGCACTTCCGTCGGTACGCTATCGGTATTCAACGGTTCACTGGCATCCGGGTCGCGCTGGCGCAGCGTGCGGGTCAGCTTTTTCAGCGGCGCCAGCTCGCGGCTCAGCAGCACGATCAGCAATAAAAACATCACCGGCAGCGCGATTAGCCACGGCGTCAACTGGCTGGTAATGATATCCAGCGCCATCTCGCGGCGGTAATCCCACTCCTGGCCGACAACGATGCGATATTTTTTATCGGCGGTGGTCAGCCAAAGAAAGCGCCAGGGGTCATCGTCATTGTTGAGTTGCCCGTCATCGAAACCATCCCGCCGATAGTGATAGGGAATGTCCGGGCCATTTTCGCCGTCGTGCAGCACCATTTTGCCGTCAGTGGTGTAGATGGCGAAGGCCAGTACATCGTCATCCAGGTGACCGTGTTTCACTTTTTTGGGGGTGCGGATCCACTGACGTGAAGTCGACAGGTCGGTAAAATCCATGGCGCTGATGCGTTTGGCAAATAACATCTGCTGGGTGTCGAAAAGCTCATCCAGCTTTTTGGTGGTTTGCTTCCAGGCGATGGCGCTGGCGAAACACCAGGTGATGGCGGCAAGCAGCATAAACAGCAGCGTCAGACGGACGCGCAGGCTAAGGTGGCGGATCAGATTCATTGGTCACCCAGGGTGTAGCCGATACCGTGAACGGTGCGGATAAAGTGGCTGCCGAGTTTGCGGCGCAGATGGTGAACATGAACCTCAACGGCGTTGCTGGTGACCTCTTCATCCCAGCTGTAGAGCTTCTCCTCAATCAACTTGCGCGGCAGCACACGCCCGGCGTTACGCAGCAGCAGTTCCAGCAGCGCGAACTCTTTGGGTTTGAGCACCAGCGCTTCGCCCTTTAAGGTGGCGGTCAAACTGCCGGGATCCAACTCGACGTCGCCGTGACGTAATACGCTGCTGGGCTGCCCATGGGCGCGACGAATCAGCGCTTCCAGCCTGGCGGCAACTTCAATCAGGGCAAAGGGCTTACAGAGATAATCGTCGGCGCCGAGGCGCAACCCTTCCACGCGCTGGCTAAGCGCATCGCGAGCGGTGAGGATCAGTACCGGTTCGCGGCGAGATTTTTCACGCCATTCGCGCAAAATATCCAGCCCATCAATACCCGGCAGCGTCAGATCGAGGATCACGGCATCGTATGGCGCCGTATAGAGCGCGGTTTTCCCTTCTTCTCCGCGGGTGAACCAATCAATGGTGAAGCCCATTTTTCCCAACCCGGTTTTGATGCCATCGCCGATAAGCTTGTCATCTTCCACCAATAAAATACGCATCTTTTGCTCCTTGCCGACCCTCTGACATGCCAAGTAAACCGCGCCTTTACCGCCGCTGTACAGCGAAAAAAAATCTTTTTTCCGCTTAAGAAGTTGTTAAGAATTGGTCTGTGTAATAGGTGGCATAGCCAATAACAAGGAGACATTATCATGAAGAAACTTGCTGCTTTCGCCGCTATTCTGGCACTGGCATCCGCACCGGCCTTCGCCGCTAACCAGGGCGGTTTTTCCGGCCCTTCCAGCACCACGACGACGCAAACCGGCGGCTTTACCGGCCCTAGCGGAACGGTAACCACCGCGGCAAACGCGAAATCAATGCGTGACGATACCTGGGTGACGCTGCGCGGTAATATCACCGAGCGTGTTTCCGACGATCTGTATATCTTTAAAGATTCCAGCGGCACCATCAATGTCGATATTGACCACAAACGCTGGAACGGCCAGACCATCTCCCCGCAGGATCTGGTGGAAATCCAGGGCGAAGTGGATAAAGACTGGAACTCCGTGGAAGTCGACGTGAAGCAGATTCGTAAAGTGAATCCGTAACCCCACACTGCGCAAGATCGGTCAGGATTTACCACCGCCTGGTGAGCAGAATGGGCCACAAGGAGGCAGTGATGAGTGACCTGATTAGCGCGGCTTATTCCGAACGCCTACGGCGCGTTTGCGACCACATTGAGCGTCATCTGGATGAGCCTCTGTCGATTGAGGCGTTAAGCCGGATGGCGCACAGCTCGCCGTTTCATTTTCACCGGCAGTTTACCGCCTGGAGCGGGCTTCCGCTCTATCGCTATATCCAGTGGTTGCGTTTGCGCCGCGCGTCATGGCGGCTGGCGTTTAACCCGCAGGATAAAGTTATCGATATCGCGCTGGATGCCGGATTCCAGAATCCGGAGTCGTTCACACGTGCTTTCAAAACCGCGTTTGGTCAAAGCCCGCGCCGGTTTCGGCAATCGCCGGACTGGCTGGCCTGGCACCAACGCGTTCCTAAACTTGCGTTACAGGAGCAGCATGTAATGGACGTAAAAATCGTTGAATTTCCACCTACCCGCGTCGCGATGCTGACGCATCTGGGGCATCCGGATAAGGTCAACGCCAGCGCGGCGAAATTTATTGCATGGCGGCGCGAAACGGGCCAGTCGCCGATTGCCAGCAGTCAAACCTTTGGTATTGCCTGGCATGACCCGCAGACGACGCCGCCGGATCAATTCCGCTTTGATATCTGCGGCAGCGTCCGCCAGCCGATAGCCGAAAATGACGTTGGCGTGGTGAATAGCGAGATTCCTGGCGGGCGCTGCGCGGTGGTGCGCCATCAGGGATCGCTCGACAGCCTCCCGGAGAGCGTGTGGTATTTATTCCGCGAATGGCTACCGGCCAGCGGCGAGACGCCGCGCGATTTTCCGGTCTTCTTCCAGTACCTGAATTTCGTCAATGAGGTGGCGGAACATGAGCTGCTGACGGATATCTATCTGCCGCTTCGTTAACTTCCTCGCAACCTGTCTCACGGTTTGTGACTCAGACCGTGAGATAGGGTATTATCTGCGGCAATATTGCCGTCCGAACGGTCAGCATGCAGATTGAGGATCCCCTGTTAATGAGCGATATGGCAGAGCGCCTTGCGCTACATGAATTTACGGAAAACGCCTACTTAAACTACTCCATGTACGTGATCATGGATCGTGCGTTGCCGTTTATTGGCGACGGCCTGAAGCCGGTACAGCGCCGCATCGTCTACGCGATGTCAGAGCTGGGGCTGAACGCCACCGCTAAATTTAAAAAATCCGCCCGTACCGTCGGTGACGTACTGGGTAAGTATCACCCGCACGGCGACAGCGCCTGCTATGAAGCCATGGTGCTGATGGCGCAGCCGTTCTCTTACCGTTACCCGCTGGTCGATGGCCAGGGGAACTGGGGGGCCCCGGATGATCCCAAGTCATTTGCGGCGATGCGTTATACCGAATCCCGCCTGTCCAAATACTCCGAGCTGCTGTTAAGCGAGCTGGGGCAGGGGACGGCTGACTGGGTGCCAAACTTCGACGGCACGATGCAGGAGCCGAAAATGCTGCCTGCGCGCGTACCGAACATCCTGCTGAACGGCACCACCGGTATTGCCGTGGGCATGGCGACGGATATTCCGCCGCACAACCTGCGCGAAGTGGCGAAAGCGGCGATTACGCTGATTGAAAAACCACAGACCACCCTCGACGAAGTGCTGGATATTGTCCAGGGGCCGGACTACCCGACCGAAGCGGAAATCATCACCTCCCGTGCGGAAATCCGCAAAATTTACCAGAACGGTCGCGGCTCCGTGCGCATGCGCGCGGTGTGGACCAAAGAAGACGGCGCGGTGGTGATTACCGCGCTGCCGCATCAGGTTTCCGGCGCCAAGGTGCTGGAACAGATTGCCGCCCAGATGCGCAACAAAAAGCTGCCGATGGTCGACGACCTGCGTGATGAATCTGACCACGAGAACCCGACCCGCCTGGTGATTGTGCCGCGTTCCAACCGCGTGGATATGGAGCCGGTGATGCATCACCTGTTCGCGACCACCGATCTGGAAAAAAGCTACCGCATCAACCTGAACATGATCGGCCTCGACGGCCGTCCGGCGGTGAAAAATCTGCTGGAGATCCTCACCGAGTGGCTGGCGTTCCGCCGCGACACGGTGCGCCGTCGTCTGAACTATCGTCTGGAGAAAGTGCTTAAGCGCCTGCATATCCTCGAAGGTTTGCTGGTGGCGTTTCTCAACATCGATGAAGTGATTGAGATCATCCGTAACGAGGATGAGCCGAAACCCGCACTGATGTCGCGCTTTGGCATCAGCGAAACCCAGGCGGAAGCGATCCTTGAGCTGAAACTGCGCCATCTCGCCAAACTTGAAGAGATGAAGATTCGCGGCGAGCAGGATGATTTAGCGAAAGAACGCGATCAGCTGCAGGCGATTCTTGCCTCCGAGCGCAAGATGAGCAACCTGCTGAAGAAAGAACTGCAGGCCGATGCTGATACTTTCGGTGACGACCGTCGTTCGCCGCTGCACGAACGTGAAGAAGCGAAAGCGATGAGCGAGCACGACATGCTGCCGTCTGAGCCGGTGACCATTGTGCTGTCGCAGATGGGCTGGGTGCGTAGCGCCAAAGGCCACGACATCGATGCGCAGGGGCTGAGCTATAAATCGGGCGACAGCTGGAAAGCGTCGGTGAAAGGCAAGAGCAACCAGCCGGTGGTGTTTGTCGATACCACCGGTCGCAGCTACGCCATCGACCCCATTACGCTGCCGTCCGCGCGCGGGCAGGGCGAACCGCTGACCGGTAAACTGACGCTGCCGCCAGGCGCGACCGTCGAGCATATGCTGATGGAAGGCGATGAAACCAAGCTGCTGATGGCCTCTGATGCGGGTTATGGTTTCCTGTGTACCTTTAACGATCTGGTGGCGCGAAACCGTGCCGGTAAGGCGCTGATCTCTCTGCCGGAAAATGCGCATGTGATGCCGCCGCTGGTTGTTGAGGACGAGTCGGATATGCTGCTGGCGATCACCGCCGCGGGCCGTATGCTCATGTTCCCATTGAGCGACCTGCCGCAGCTGTCGAAAGGTAAGGGCAACAAGATTATCAATATCCCGTCGGCGGAAGCGGCCAACGGCACCGATAGCCTTGCGCACCTGTATATCCTGCCGCCGCAGAGCACGCTGACCTTCCACGTGGGCAAACGTAAGATCAAACTGCGTCCGGAAGAGCTGCAAAAAGTGACCGGCGAACGTGGTCGCCGTGGGACGCTGATGCGCGGCCTGCAAAAAATCGACCGCGTGGAAATTGATTCGCCACAGCGCGCGCAGGTTGACGATAGCGAAGAGTAAGTTTGTCCCCGCCGATGGGCGGGGAAAATTTGCTGTAAAACCGTTGTTAATTCAGCCGTTGCGATTAACAATACCCTTTTGCAGGGGTCTGCAAGTAACAAAGCCCTGTCCGGTATACGTGCCCGTAATGCCTGGCTGAAAATGTGCGCCTGACGTACATGCCAGCCGTGCACCGACGGTATAATTCTAAGCGGTTCAGGGTTCAGAGGACGCTATGCTATTTATTTTACGTGTCATTATTGTTGTCATTTACTGCATCCTGGTATGCATCTTTGGCTGCATCTATTGTCTGTTCAGCCCGCGTAACCCAAAACACGTCGCCACCTTCGGCCATATGTTTGGCCGCCTGGCGCCCGTTTTTGGTCTCAAGGTTGAAACCCGCCTGCCTGCCGGCGCGGAAAACTTTGGCAACGCCATCTATATTGCTAACCATCAGAATAACTATGACATGGTTACCGCAGCGAATATCGTGCTGCCGCCCACCGTCACGGTAGGGAAAAAGAGCCTGGTGTGGATCCCGTTCTTCGGCCAGCTGTACTGGCTGACGGGTAACCTGCTGATCGACCGCAACAACCGTGCGAAAGCGCACGGTACTATTGCCGAAGTCGTTAATACTTTCCAGAAACGCAAAATCTCCTTCTGGATGTTTCCGGAAGGGACCCGCAGCCGCGGTCGCGGCCTGCTGCCGTTCAAAACCGGCGCGTTCCACGCCGCTATCGCTTCAGGCGTGCCAATCATTCCGGTGTGCGTATCGAATACCTCCAACAAAATCAAACTCAACCGTTGGAACAACGGCCAGGTGATTGTGGAAATGCTGGATCCTATCGACACCAGCGCGTGGGGCAAAGATCAGGTGCGCGATCTGGCGAAGCACTGCCGCGAAGTGATGAAGGCTAAAATCGATGAGCTGGACCAGGAAGTGGCCCAGCGCGAAGCCGCCGCGAAAAAGTAATGCCCTGTTGACGGCGTGAGCAAACGCTCGCGCCGTAGATTGTTTTGCTGTCGGGAAAGTGATTTCCCACTTTTGATTTGTCAGTTTTGATGGAGCTTATATGTCACTCAGTCGGCGTCAGTTTATTCAGGCTTCGGGCGTTGCGCTTTGTGCAGGCGCGGTGCCGCTGAGGGCGCAGGCCGCGGGGAAACAACCCGTGCTGCCGGTGCCTCCGCTGCTGGAGTCGCGTCGCGGACAGCCGCTGTTCTTAACGCTACAGCGCGCGCACTGGTCGTTCACTCAGGGCACCCGGGCGCCGGTGTGGGGCGTCAACGGGCGCTATCTGGGGCCGACGATCCGTGTCTGGAGCGGCGATGACGTTAAGCTTATCTACAGTAATCGACTCACCGAAAACGTCGCGATGACCGTACGCGGTCTGCAGGTGCCGGGGCCGCTGATCGGCGGCGCGGCGCGAATGATGACGCCGAATGCCGACTGGGCGCCGGTGTTGCCAATTCGTCAGAGTGCCGCCACGCTGTGGTATCAGGCCAATACGCCGAATCACATGGCTCAGCAGGTCTATAACGGCCTCGCGGGGATGTGGCTGATCGAAGATGAAGTTAGTAAGTCCTTACCTTTCCCCAACCATTACGGTGTGGACGACTTCCCGATCATTATTCAGGACAAGCGTCTGGATAATTTTGGCACGCCAGTCTACGAAGAGCCGGGCAGCGGTGGTTTCGTCGGCGACACGCTGCTGGTGAACGGCGTGCAGGGGCCCTATGTGGAGGTTTCCCGCGGCTGGGTACGCCTGCGCCTGCTCAATGCCTCTAACTCGCGCCGCTATATGCTGCGCATGAGCGATGGCCGCGCGCTGCACGTCATCTCCAGCGATCAGGGTTTCTTACCCGCGCCGGTCTCCACCACTCAGCTGTCGCTGGCCCCGGGTGAACGCCGGGAAGTGTTGGTGGACATGACCAACGGTGATGAAGTGTCTATCACCTGCGGTGAATCCGCCAGCATCATGGATCGTATCCGCGGCTTCTTCGAGCCATCGAGCATTCTGGTTTCTACGCTGGTACTGACCCTTCGTCCGACGGGGCTGCTGCCGTTAGTGACCGATAACTTACCGATGCGCATCCTGCCGACGGAAATCCTCAGCGGTACGCCGATTCGCAGCCGCGATATCCAGTTGAGCGACGATCCTGGCATCAACGGTCAGCTGTGGGACCCGCAGCGAATCGATATTACCGCCCAGCAGGGGACGTGGGAGCGCTGGACGGTTCGCGCCGACGCGCCGCAATCGTTCCATATTGAAGGGGTGATGTTCCAGATCCGCAACGTTAACGGCGCGATGGCGTTGCCGGAGGACCGGGGCTGGAAAGACACCGTCTGGGTTGATGGTCAGGTCGAGCTGCTGGTCTATTATGGCCAGCCGTCGTGGCCCCACTTCCCGTTCCAGTACGCCAGCCAAACGCTGGAACTGGCAGACCGCGGTTCTATTGGACAGATTCTGGTGAACCCGGCGCCGTAAGTTCCCCCTCCGTAGCCCGGCCGAGCGCAGCGACGCCGGGACTTACACGAACCTAAAAATTCCCGCTTCATTCATAGGACAATCGGGCTTATAATCCCCGACCTTTGATTATTTTTTTGCCAATTTTTTGGAAGCATTATGAGCGCTATCTCCCTGATCCAACCGGATCGCGACCTTTTCTCCTGGCCGCAGTACTGGGCCGCCTGCTTTGGGCCGGCTCCGTTTTTGCCGATGTCACGTGAAGAGATGGATCAACTTGGCTGGGATAGCTGCGACATCATTCTGGTAACCGGCGACGCCTATGTCGACCATCCGAGCTTCGGCATGGCAATCTGTGGCCGTATGCTGGAAGCGCAGGGCTTCCGCGTGGGGATCATCGCCCAACCTGACTGGAACAGCAAAGACGACTTTATGCGTCTGGGTAAACCGAACCTGTTCTTCGGCGTGACCGCCGGCAATATGGACTCGATGATCAACCGCTACACCGCCGACCGTAAGCTGCGCCATGACGACGCCTACACCCCGGACAACGTCGCGGGCAAGCGCCCGGATCGCGCGACGCTGGTCTATACCCAGCGCTGTAAAGAAGCGTGGAAAGATGTGCCGGTGATTCTCGGCGGCATCGAAGCCAGCCTGCGTCGTACCGCGCACTATGACTACTGGTCGGATACCGTCCGTCGTTCAGTGCTGATTGACGCCAAAGCAGACATGTTGATGTTCGGCAACGGCGAACGTCCGCTGGTGGAAGTGGCGCACCGTCTGGCACAGGGTGAAAAGATTGCTGAAATTCGCGACGTGCGTAATACGGCGATTATTGTTAAAGAGGCGCTGCCGGGCTGGTCTGGCGTCGACTCCACCCGCATCGACACCCCGGGGAAAATCGACCCGATTCCGCACCCGTATGGCGAAGACCTGCCGTGCGCCGACAACAAACCCGTCGCGCCGAAAAAGCAGGAAGCCAGGGCCATCACCGTACAGCCGCCGCGCCCGAAGCCGTGGGAAAAAACCTATGTGCTGCTGCCGTCCTTCGAGAAAGTGAAGGGCGACAAAGTGCTGTACGCTCACGCCTCGCGTATTCTGCATCATGAAACCAACCCGGGCAGCGCCCGCGCGCTGATGCAGAAGCAGGGCGATCGCTATATCTGGATCAACCCACCCGCCATTCCGCTCTCTACCGAAGAGATGGACAGCGTGTTTGCCCTGCCGTACCAGCGCGTGCCGCATCCGTCATACGGCAAAGCGCGCATTCCGGCGTATGAGATGATCCGCTTCTCGATCAACATCATGCGCGGCTGCTTTGGCGGCTGTTCCTTCTGCTCGATTACCGAGCACGAAGGGCGCATTATTCAGAGTCGTTCGGAAGATTCGATCATCAATGAGATCGAAGCCATTCGCGACACTGTCCCCGGCTTTACCGGCATTATTTCGGATCTTGGCGGACCAACGGCTAACATGTACATGCTGCGCTGTAAATCGCCGCGCGCCGAGCAAACCTGCCGTCGTCTCTCCTGCGTATATCCGGAAATCTGTCCGCATATGGATACCGACCACACGCCGACCATCAACCTGTACCGTCGCGCCCGCGAGCTGAAAGGGGTGAAGAAGATCCTGATTGCCTCCGGCGTGCGTTACGATCTGGCGGTGGAAGATCCGCGCTATATCAAAGAGCTGGCGACGCACCACGTCGGCGGCTACCTGAAGATTGCGCCGGAGCATACGGAAGAAGGGCCGCTGTCGAAAATGATGAAGCCGGGGATGGGCAGCTATCACCGCTTCAAAGAGCTGTTCGACACCTATTCGAAACAGGCCGGGAAAGAGCAGTATCTGATTCCGTATTTTATCTCCGCCCACCCGGGGACGCGCGACGAAGATATGGTGAACCTGGCGCTGTGGCTCAAGCAGCACCGCTTCCGCCTGGATCAGGTGCAGAACTTCTATCCGTCGCCGCTGGCGAACTCAACCACCATGTATTACACCGGCAAGAACCCGCTGGGTAAAATTGGCTATAAGAGTGAAGACGTAGTGATTCCGAAGGGCGATAAGCAGCGCCGTCTGCACAAAGCGCTGTTGCGCTACCACGATCCGGCTAACTGGCCGCTGATTCGCACCGCGCTGGAAGCGATGGGCAAAAAGCACCTGATCGGCAGCCGTCGCGACTGCCTGGTGCCTGCGCCGACAATCGATGAAATGCGCGAAGCGCGTCGCCAGAACCGCAATACCCGTCCGGCGCTGACCAAGCACACGCCGGTGGCGCATCAGCGCCAGACGCCTGCGGGAGCAAAGAAAGCGCCATCAGCGCCATCTCGTCCAGCCAAAGCCGGTGCGAAGAAGCACAGTAAAACGGCGGCTGGCCGTTAAGAACAGGTCATCCCGGCAGTGAGATGATGCCTTAAAAAAAGCCCGGCGATTGCCGGGCTTTTGCGTTTAACCGCCGAACTGGTCCGGATCCGGGCCTAACCGTTTGCCTTTATCCAGGGTTGCGATGTCGCCTAGTTCGTCTTTATCCAGGCGGAAATCCCAGACGTCGAAGTTCTCGGCGATGCGTGATGGCGTGACCGATTTCGGAATGACCACCAGACCACTGTCGAGGTGCCAGCGAATGACAATCTGCGCCGGGCTTTTGCCGTATTTGTCGGCAAGATGACGGATGACTTTCTGATCGAAAACGCCTTCGCCACCCTGTGCCAGCGGGCTCCAGGATTCGGTCTGAATCTTGTGGGTAGCGTTCCACGCGTTCAACTGACGTTGTTGCATTAGCGGATGGAGTTCAATCTGGTTAATCACCGGTGCGACGCCGGTCTCATCAATCAGCCGTTGCAGATGTGGAACCTGGAAGTTACACACGCCGATGCTCTTCACCAGCCCCTGTTTTTGCAGGTCAATCAGCGCTTTCCAGGCCTGGATATAGTGGTCAGATGCGGGGACCGGCCAGTGGATCAGATACAGATCGAGGTAGTCCAGCTGTAAATGTTCCAGGCTCTCCTGCAGCGCGTCGGCGGCGCGCAGATGGGAGTCATTCCACAGCTTGCTGGTGATGAACAGATCCTCACGCGCCACGCCCGCGCTGTGAATGGCTTTACCCACGCCCGACTCGTTCTTGTAGGCGGCGGCAGTATCAATAGAACGGTAGCCGACCTCAATCGCTTTGTGGATTGCGGTAACCACTTCTTCATTACTGGCCTGCCATACGCCGAGGCCCAGCTGCGGCATTACATTGCCATCGTGCAGTTTAATCACGGTTGGATGTGTCATGCATTTCTCCTTTTCATCAGCTTATCGGGGCATGCCCCGATAAGATTTGTATGATTAAGTCTGGTCGAAATATGCAAAAACGAAAGCTTGTTCGTCGCCTTTCAAGCAGCAGATGCGTTGTCTGAGTCTGCTCACCCCAGTCACTTACGGGTGTAAGCTTCTGGAGTGAGCTCGACATGCTTAGAGCAAAAAGTGAGGAAGGGCTTAACGGGCTGCTTCGTAAATACGGCGGCTCACTTCAAGGGTAATATCCTGATTTTCACCCAGTTTGGTCATACCGTGCTCTTCGAGTTTTTTCAGCAGCGCCGGAATGGAACTGCCGTCCAGACCGTAGTCGGACAGGCGAGTCGGCACGCCCATTTGTTCGAAGAAGCTGCGGGTTGCGGCGATAGCGGCGTCAATACGCGCATCGTCAGAATCTTCGGTAATGTTCCAGACGCGTTCAGCATATTGCAGCAGTTTGGCGCGCTTGGTTTCACGTTTTTCATTCCACAGCGCAGGCAGAACGATAGCCAGCGTTTGGGCGTGATCCAGCCCGTGCATGGCGGTCAGTTCGTGGCCCAGCATATGGGTTGCCCAATCCTGCGGTACGCCTGCGCCAATCAGGCCATTCAGCGCCTGAGTCGCCGCCCACATAATGTTGGCGCGCACGTCGTAGTTTTCTGGATCTTTCAGCGCTTTCGGGCCTTCTTCAACCAGCGTCAGCAGAATGCCTTCGGCGAAACGGTCCTGAATTTTGCCGTCAACCGGATAGGTGACGTACTGCTCAACGGTATGCACGAAAGCATCCACCACGCCGTTCGCGACCTGACGCGGCGGCAGAGTGTAGGTGTAAACCGGGTCAAGAATGGCAAACTGCGGCTGGACGTGCGAAGACATAAAGGCACGCTTGTCGCCGGTGGTTTTACGGGAGATGACCGCGCCTTTGTTCGACTCGGAGCCGGTTGCTGGCAGGGTCAGAACGGAACCCATCGGGATAGCGCTGTTAACGTTGCTGCCGTAGGTTTCGAGGATTTCCCACGGGTCGATGCTTGCATCATAGTGCGCTGCCGCGGCGATAAATTTGGTGCCGTCCAGAACGGAACCGCCGCCGACCGCCAGCAGGAAGGTCACTTTCTGTTCGCGGGCAATTTTCACCGCGTTCATCAGCGTTTCATAGGACGGGTTTGGCTCAATACCGCCAAATTCCAGCACGTCCAGTCCCTTCAGTGCGGTCAGTACCTGGTCCAGCACGCCGGTTTTTTTCACGCTACCGCCGCCGTAGGTGATCAGCACGCGAGCGTCAGCGGGGATCTGAGCGCGCAGATTTTCGATAGCGCCTTTACCGAACAGAATGCGGGTCGGGGTGTGAAGATCAAAATTAAACATTGCTCGTTCCCTTCTTGGTGGATGGAAAAACAAGGCGGCGAAGGTCGTCGCCGAATGACATCATTGTGGTCCTCGTTGCCGTACCTCTCAATGCACATTTCTGCGTTTGTCTTGCCCATTTCTCCATAAGGCTGGAGAATCACGTCAATCACGGCCACAATGAGAACGTGAAAAAAAGGTATCTGGAGCCTTCGTTGATGAACCGTGAAGCGATCTGTGCACTGCTGACAGAAAAAATTAAGCAGCTGAAAAATAACGAACAAAACCTGCGTACCCTGCTGCCTGACATTCAGCTGATCTACGGCAGTCAGCCCAGTGGACGCACGCCGGTTATGTACCGGCCGGGCATCGTGTTTCTCTTTTCCGGCTATAAAATTGGCTATATCAACGATCGTACCTTTCGCTACGACGCCAATGAATATCTGCTGCTCACCGTACCTTTACCCTTCGAATGTGAAACTTTTGCCACCGCTGAAGCGCCGTTGGCCGGGTTACGCCTCGATGTCGATATTTTCCAGCTCCAGGAATTGCTCATGGATATCGGTGAAGACCCGCTGTTCCGCCCGGCAATGGCGGAAAGCGGGATTAACTCGGCGACGTTGTCCGAAGAGATTCTTTGCGCAGCCGAGCGCCTGCTGGACGTGATGGAACGTCCGTTGGACGCCCGTATTCTCGGCAAGCAAATTATCCGCGAAATGCTCTACCACGTGCTCACCGGGCCGCGTGGCGGCGCGCTGATGGCGCTGGTGAGCCGCCAGACTCACTTCAGCCAGATTAGCCGCGTGCTTAAGCGGATTGAGAGCCAGTACACCGAAACGCTGAGCGTCGATCAGCTGGCCGCCGAGGCCAATATGAGCCTGTCGGCGTTTCACCATAATTTTAAGTCGGTAACCAGTACTTCGCCGCTGCAATATCTGAAAGCCTATCGGCTGCATAAAGCTCGGATGATGATGGCGCACGACGGCCTGAAGGCCAGCGCGGCGGCGATGCAGGTGGGCTACGAGAGCGCGTCGCAGTTCAGTCGAGAGTTTAAACGGTTTTTCGGCCTGACGCCGGGCGAGGATGCGGCAAGACTGCGCGGAATGTAACGGTTAGGCCTGATAAGCGTAGCGCCATCAGGCAACGCTGCTGCACATTGCCGGATGCGGCGTAAACGCCTTATCCGGCCTACAGATTGTACGGCGCCGCGATCAGGCGTCGCAGTATTTTTTCTTGATAACCACGATCACCGTGCCGAGCAGCCCGGCAACCAGCAGGAAGATCGGCAGCACCATCAGGAACGTCATCACCTGATCTTCATGACGCTTCACAAACGGAATCATGCTGATGGCATAGCCAAAGCCTGTGACCACGCCAACCCACAGCAGCGCGCTCAGCCAGTTAAACAACTGGAAGCGGCGGTTAGGCAGACCGGAAATTCCCGCCATCGTTGGCAGCAGTGTGCGCACGAACGCCAGGAAGCGACCCGCGAGCAGCGCCAGCAGACCGTGACGGTCAAACATGCAGGTCGCGCGCTGGTGGTATTTGTCCGGCAGTTGCGCCAGCCAACCTTTCACGACGTTAGTGTTGCCCAACCAGCGCCCCTGGATGTAACTCAACCAGCAGCCAAGGCTGGCGGCCGTCGTCAGAATGACGAGGGTAGGGACGTAGCCCATGACGCCCTTGGCAATAAGCGCTCCCGCCAATAGCAACAGGCTATCACCGGGTAAAAATGATGCGGGGAGCAGGCCGTTTTCCAGAAACAACGTGGCAAACATGACCAGATAAACGACTCCCACGACGTGCGGATTCGCCAGTGCAGCAAAATCGTGCTGCCAAAGCGCGGCGACAATATCTTGAATAACGACCATGGACATTCCTGTGGAACAGCGTTTTCGCCTATTGTACGCCCGAATTCTGAAGAACACCTTGATCCCGGACGCAACAAATGAAGCCGCATTGTTCAGTCTGGCTGACAACCGGGTACATAGGTTTACGCCTGGCGGTGATGTGAACTCGGGAACCGACTGTTCTCAACATCGGTGGCGCCTCCGCTGGACGCGCCAAAAATATTGCTAACCCACCCGGCACTGACCGTACCGGGCTCAGGCTATGTTACACGATGCGGGCGAATCCTGCCGCTAAATCCGCAATCAGATCGTCAACGTTTTCCAAACCAATGTGCAGGCGAATGAGCGTACCTTCAAAATCAATCACCCCGTCCGGACGAATGCTGGCCAGCTCTTCCGGCTGATTAGCCAGAATCAGCGATTCGAAGCCGCCCCAGGAATAGGCCATGCTGAACAGCGAGAAGTGGTCGAGGTAGTTTGCCAACTCTTCATTATTCAGGCGCTTGTTCAGTACGAAGGAGAACAGGCCGCTGCTGCCGGTGAAGTCGCGTTTCCAGAATTCATGTCCTTTGCTGCCCGGTAACGCCGGATGATTGACGCGCGCCACCTGCGGCTGTTGCGCCAGCCATTCGGCGACTTTCAGGCTGCTTTCATGGTGCTGACGCAGACGCACGCCGAGCGTGCGCAGGCCGCGGCTGGTCATATAGGCCGTGTCGGCGTCGAGCATCTGCCCCATCAAATAGGCATTCTCACGCAGTTGTGCCCAGCAGCGCTCGTTCGATACCGCCGTGCCGACCATGGCATCTGAGTGACCAATCAGATACTTGGTGCCCGCCTGAATCGAAATATCGATGCCAAAATCGAGCGCCTTAAACAGCACGCCTGCCGCCCAGGTGTTGTCGATCATGATGATGGCTTCAGGGGCGACGCTGCGAACGGCAGCGACGATCGCCGGGATGTCGTGAACTTCCATGGTGATGGAACCCGGAGATTCGAGGAACACGATTCTGGTGTTCGGCTGAATCAGGTTCGCAATCTCTGCGCCAATCATGGGGTCGAACCAACTGGTGGTGACGCCGAGCTTGCTGAGAATTTTGGTGCAAAAATCCTGGCTCGGTTCGTAGGCAGTGTTGGTCATAAGCACGTGGTCGCCCTGTTCAACGAAGGCCAGGATAGTATTCGCCACCGCCGCCGCGCCGCAGGGGAAGAGGGCGCAGCCGGCGCCGCCTTCAAGCTCACACATGGCTTCCTGTAGCGAGAAATGGGTGAGCGTGCCGCGACGGCCATAAAACAGCTCGCCATTAGCGCGGTTGTGGGTCGCATGCTTCTTGGCGGCGACCGTGTCAAAAACCAGCGACGAGGCGCGTTGAATCACGCTGTTCACCGATCCCTGGGTGTACTTTTTGCTGCGTCCGGCGTTAACCAGCGCGGTATCGAGGTGCTTGTCTGCCATGTTGGGTATACCTGTTTTTATACGTCTGGACGTCTAAACTATCACGATTGCCTCGGCGATGTAGCGTTCCTCGTGCATACAGCAGAAAATTTTGCCAAAAACCGTGCAGAAAACTTTTTTACTGCGTAAGCGCAAGGAAAGTAAGTGTGATTTGAGTCAATATGTAAATACTAATGAGAACTACTATCAATTCGGCGTTGTTTTGATATTATTGTGCTCAGATTTTGTGATTTACGTCCTGGAGATACACAGTGGGTAATAATTTGATGCAGGCGGATCTCTCCGTTTGGGGTATGTATCATCATGCCGACATCGTGGTTAAAGTGGTCATGATTGGCTTGATACTGGCATCCGTCGTCACCTGGGCAATTTTCTTCAGTAAAGGTGCAGAGCTCCTTTCTCACAAGCGCCGCCTCAAGCGCGAGCAGAAACTGTTAGCGGATGTGCGTTCCCTCAATCAGGCGCACGAAACGGCCGCCGCGTTTGACGCGCAGAGCCTGAGCAGCCAGTTAATCAATGAAGCGCAGAACGAGCTGGAGCTCTCTGCGGGTTCAGAAGATAACGAAGGGATTAAAGAACGTACTGGTTTTCGCCTGGAGCGTCGCGTGGCGGCGGTAGGCCGTCATATGGGACGCGGTAACGGTTTCCTGGCGACTATCGGCGCTATCTCTCCGTTCGTCGGCCTGTTCGGTACCGTGTGGGGCATCATGAACAGCTTTATCGGTATCGCCCAGACGCAAACCACGAATCTGGCCGTTGTGGCGCCAGGTATCGCAGAAGCGCTGCTGGCAACGGCTATTGGCCTGTTCGCCGCGATTCCGGCGGTGGTCATCTATAACGTCTTCGCGCGCCTCATCGGTGGTTTCAAAGCTAACCTGAGCGATGTGGCTGCGCAGGTTCTGCTGCTGCAGAGTCGCGATCTGGATCTGAGCGCCAGCGGCGTACATCCGGTTCGTACCGCCCAGAAATTACGAGTAGGTTAATGCCCTATGGCAATGCGTCTTAATGAAAATCTGGACGATACCGGCGAAATGCATGAAATCAACGTGACGCCGTTTATCGACGTCATGTTGGTTCTGTTGATTATCTTTATGGTCGCCGCGCCGCTGGCGACGGTTGATGTCAAAGTCAATCTGCCGGCCTCCTCCAGCCAGCCGCAGCCGCGCCCGGAAAAACCGGTCTACCTGTCGGTGAAAGCGGATAAATCGATGTTCCTCGGTAACGACCCCATTACCGATGACAGCATGGTGCCGGCGCTGGATGCGCTGACGGAAGGCAAGAAAGACACCACGATCTTCTTCCGCGCCGATAAAACGGTAGACTATGAAACGATGATGAAGGTCATGGATACCCTGCATCAGGCCGGCTATCTGAAGATTGGACTGGTTGGCGAAGAGACCGTCGCGAAAAAATAATCTCATCCCGGATGGCGCATTCAGCGCCATCCGTTATTCTTCTCTTAGTAATATTTATCTTAAGTCTAATTTCAGCGAGTCATATCCGAAATTATTTAAATAATATTTAGCAGTGCTTAAGTGTTGCTATATATTTTAAATATCAGAGTGGCTAGTCTTAAATAACCTTCCTACGCTTAATTCTGAACGCTAACAATAATATATATCTACAGCGGACGGAAAATATCATGGGCATAATAACTTTGCGACAAGCTGATAGCTCGCATCGCGACCTGATCTCGTTATCCTCGATTCGTCAAAGAGCAGACCGACTATTATTGGTGCTGGCCTGGGTGATGTGGGCCGTTTCGCTGGGCGTGGGCTGGATGAACGATAACCCCAGTCTGGCACTGCTGGTAGCGACGATTCTGGCCGGGCTTGCCACCGTGATGACGCTGCTTTTTGCGGGCAAACTCATCACACGCTTAGTTTATGCGTTTATTCTAATGGCCTATTCCGCACTGCTGATTCAGCTTGGCGGCGGCGAGACTGAATATCATTTCTCGGTATTTGTTTTGCTGTCAGCGCTGCTCGCCTGGCGCGACTGGCGGCCATTGATTATGGGCGCAGGGGTGATTGCCGTTCACCACCTGGTATTTAATTATTTACAGGAATTTGGGTTGTTTAATATCACCGTGTTTATGCACGCTGGTTTGCACATGGTGATTATGCACGCGGTGTATGTGGTGGCGCAGACGGTATTCCTGGTCTTCCTGGCGGTGCGGATGGAGCAGGACGCACGGTCGGCCAGCGAGGTCGCGAAGCTGGCGGCGGTCATTAACCGCGAGTCGGGCTACCTGACGCTGGAGCGTGACACCAAAACCAGCCGCTCACCTTTTGCGAAAACCTTTAGCCTGACGCTGGACGCCATGCGCAATACGCTTGAGCAGGTCAGCGGTAATGTGTCGCAACTGCTGGATGCTTCGCAGACGCTGCTGCAACGTAACACCGCGCTCTCCGAACGCACCGACAGCCAGGCGCGGTCGTTGGCGGTCACTGCCAGCGCCATGGAACAACTTGCCAGTGCGGCATCGTTAACCAGTGAGAAGGCCAGTGAAGCGCGCGAACTCGCCGGGCAGGCCAGCGCAGTGGCGCGGGAAGGGGGAGAGAATATCCGTTCAGCCATGGCGTCCATGTCGCACATCCGTGATGAGTCGCTGAAGATCGGCGGTATTCTTGAACTTATCGACGGCATTGCCTTCCAGACCAATATTCTGTCGCTCAATGCTTCCGTCGAAGCTGCGCGGGCCGGTGCTCATGGGAAAGGGTTTGCGGTGGTGGCAGCTGAAGTCCGTACCCTGGCGCTGCGCTGTGAAGGTGCGGCGCGGGACATTCGCCAGCTGGTGGCCGCTTCCGTCGAGAGCACCCATCAGGGCACAGAGCAGGTTGAAAGAGCGGGGAAAACCATGGCGGCAATCATCAATAACATCGACAGTCTACAGGCCTGTGTTGATGTGTTGTCATCGATGAGCGATCAGCAGCGCGCCAGCGTATTACAGATGAAAGGCAGTATTGCGCACATTGATGCCAGCGTGCAGGAGAACGTGCAACACGTGGCGCAAACTATACAGGTCGCGCATCAGCAACAGCAGCATACCGGTGAACTGAAGTCGGCTATTTCGGTGTTCCGGTTGGTGTAAGGTCACAAAAAATGAAAGGTGTATGACAAATAATCCAGTTATGTGACAACTTTCGCAGTTGCCAGAAAACATAATACCGGTACGAAAAATGACAATATAATTGCCCACCCCATCCTCCTACAGTGAAACCACTTCAATTCAGGAGGATATACGTGTGGCAAACGATACGAAGTTGTCTATTACCGAAAAGCTGGGATACGGCATGGGCGATGCCGCCTGCGGTATTGTCTACTCTTCGGTCACGATGTTTTTGACTTGGTTTTACACCGATATTTACGGTCTTTCCGCGGCGGCGGTAGGGGTGATGTTCCTGGTGACGCGCGTGCTGGATGCGATAACCGACCCGCTCACCGGTATCGTGGCCGACCGGGTAAAAACCCGCTGGGGCCACTTCCGACCATGGCTGATCTGGTTTGCGATTCCCTACGCCGTGCTGGCGGTGATGACCTTCACCACGCCCGATTTTGGCGCTTCCGGTAAGCTGGTTTATGCCTACCTGACATACACCTTGCTGATGTTGTGTTACACCTTTATCAATATTCCCTACTGTGCGTTGGGTGGTGTGATCACCCGCGATGAGAAAGATCGCCTGTCGGCACAATCTTATCGTTTTACGATCTCTTCCGTGGCCGGTTTGATGGTCTCCGTCGCCACACTGTTTCTGGTCGACTACCTGGGTAAAGAAGATAAGCAGTTCGGCTTCCAGGCCACCATGGGCATTATGGGGGCCATCGCCATTGTGATGTTGGCCTTCTGCTTCTTCTCCACCAAAGAGCGCGTGGCGCCCGCGGTGGAGCAGCAGGGCAGCATTCGCGAAGATCTGCGCTCGCTGCTGGCAAACGATCAGTGGCGCATTGTAGCGATCATTACCTTCTTCTCCAGCATGGCTGGGGTGATGCGCAGCGCGGCAACGCTGTATTACGCCACTTATTTGATGATGGGCGGCGTTGAGTCTGCGGCCGGGACGGCGATGAAGTCGGCATTTGTCTCGACTAGCGTGGTCGGTACCATTATCGGCAGCATCGCGGCGGGCTGGCTGGCGAAGCGTTACCGTGCGGTTTCGCTGTTTAAAAACATTAACCTGCTGCTGGTCGCAGTAGGTGTGGTGATGTTCTTCGTGCCGCCAACCTGGCTACCGGTCGTGTTCCCTTTGTACTTCCTTGTGGGATTCTTCCATCAGATGTATCAACCGTTTAAATGGAACATGATGGCGAACGCCGCCGACTATGGCGAGTGGAAGTTTGGCCGCCGTATTACTGGCCTGTCCTACTCCGGCAACCTGTTTGCGCTGAAAATGGGGATGGCGGTCGCTGGAGCGGTAGTCGGTTTCTCGCTGGGGCTGTTTGGCTATCAGGCAGGCGTCACCGAACAAACACCGATGGCGACGATGGGCATCGTTGGCCTGCTGACGCTGGGGCCATCGCTTTCGTATCTGGTGTTATGGTGGCTGTCGCGCTTCTATAAGCTGGATGACCGCGCCATGGCGACCATTCAACGCGACCTTTCCGCACGGCAACAGGCGGCGGTGCAAGCTGAGCCGCAAGCCGTCAGCGGCGTATTACATAAAGCCTGAGGAAACGACGATGACATCACATGATTATCATAACCCGATCCTCTGCGCCGACTATTCGGATCCCGATATTGTTCGCGTCGGCGGCGACTTCTTTATGGTTTCGTCGAGCTTCAACCATATGCCCGCGCTGCCGATCCTGCATTCGACCGATCTGGTGAACTGGCAGATCATCAACCATGTTTTTCAGTCGTTACCCCTGGCGGGTTACGACCAGTACCAGCCGGGAAAAGGCGTATGGGCGCCGTCGATTCGTTGGCACGACAATCACCTGTGGGTCTTTTTCAGCACTCCGGATGAAGGTATTTTCATGTGTCGGACCGACGATCCGTGGGGCGAATGGAGCCCGCCACACTGCGTTCAGCCCGCGAAAGGCTGGATCGACCCCTGCCCGTTCTGGGATGACAATGGTGACGCCTGGCTGGTCCACGCCTTTGCCCATAGTCGTAGCGGAATTAAACACCAGCTTCAACTGTTCGCCATGTCGCCGGACGGCACTTCGCTGCGCGGGGAAGGGCAGATTATTTATGATGGCAGCTGCGACCAGCCGACGCTCGAAGGGCCAAAAGTCTACAAGCGCGGCGGCTGGTACTACATTTTTGCCCCTGCAGGCAGCGTCGAAACCGGCTGGGAAACGGTGCTGCGCGCCCGCAGCATGAGCGGCCCCTGGGAGGCGAAAAACGTTCTGTTTCAGGGGAATACCCCGGTTAATGGTCCGCATCAGGGCGGCTGGGTTGAGCTGGATGACGGCGAATGCTGGTTTGTCCATTTCCAGGATGCGCATCTGTATGGACGCATCGTTCACCTCCAGCCAATGCGCTGGGAACAGGACGGTTGGCCGCGTATCGGCGAGCCGCTGGGGGATGACGGCGCCGGGCAACCGGTGATGCACTGGCCGCGTCCGGCGAGCTTAGCGCCGGCGGTGCCATCACAGCCGCAAACCAGCGATGATTTTGCCTCAGGCGTGCCGGGTCTACAGTGGCAGTGGCAGGCTAATCCGGATCCCCAGTGGCTGCTGCCGGGCGATGGCCAGTTGAATCTCCGCTGCTGCGAACTCCCTTGCGGTGAAGAGAAACAATATTTCTATTGGCTGCCCAACCTGCTGCTGCAGAAATTTCCGGCCTGGCAGTTTAGCGCCGAAACCACGCTGACGCTGAACGCTGAAGCTAACGGCGATGCGGGTGGTCTGGTTATTTACGGTGAACGTTATGCCGCGCTGCTGCTGGAAAAACGTGACGGGCAGCATCGACTGCTGTGGCTGACCGGCTGGATGAGCGATGCGGGCGTGGTACGCGAACGCCGCGAGGTCATTGCGACGCTGGATAGCGCCACCTGCGCAATGCAGGTCGAGGTCTCTCACGGCGGCATCTGTCGCTTTGCCTGGCGTAGCGGTGAGGTGAACTGGCAGCGGGTGACTCAGCCTTTCGCCGCAGGCAAAGGGAAGTGGGTTGGGGCAAAAGTGGGACTGGTAGCAGTGTCGTTAGAAAGCCAGGCGCAGCGCGGAAGCTGCTCGTTTGATCACTTTGCCATCGACATTATCGGCTGAGCCGGGCGTTTTTCGTCGTTCTTTTCAATTTTCAGGATGACGTTAGACGTGCGGTAATGACCATCGGCGAGGCCGCGGCTAATCTCAAGCGTTGCGGCCTCCCGATTCAGGACGTGCTGATAGCAGGATTCCGTATGCGCCAGAATTTTGTCGCGCAGATGGGGGTAACGCGCCATCACCTCACATAGCGCGGCGCCGAAGATCTCTTCTTTAATTTGATAACCATAGATTTCGCGGCGATGCTGCCACTTCATTTTCACCAGCGCTGCGGGAATGGGTTCGGAAAGGCCGGAAATGCGACGCCCCTCGGCGTTTTTTTCCTCGCGCAGCGTCTGCAAATTACGCTGAAGAATGGTCTCATCACTGAGTTGTGGGCTTAACGCTATATTAGTCGCGCTAACATCGACAAGTTTCATACTCACTTATCCGTTAGATTATAAAACATTGGCGCGGTTCTTTCCTGGGTCATTAAATTAAGCCAGATTTTATTACCGTCCTCATTTATCTCCTGAGTTTTTAACTCCATAATTTGACTTAACTCCAGCGCGGAGATCTCCCCCTGAACCACCAGGTTATTTAGCATAAGTGCAAAAGCTTCAATTTTAGCGATGCGATATAATCTGTCTTTAATATGACGATCGCGTTCCTCAACCAATGGGTTACGCGATTGACCGCCGCCAATCAATATCTCGTCCTGCCATGTGGCGAGCGAGGCTTTCTCCTGCTCAGCCTGCTGGCCTGGCGGCGTATCCTTGTTTTCCGCATCTATAGCGGCGATGCAGAAACGGGCTGGGATAAGGGTTTCAGCTATCATATAGGCGTCGTCTGTCGAATGGCTGGAGAATGTTTTTTATTATAGTGAGGTTCGTTGACATTAACATGACGCACTTTTAAAATCAAAAAAAGTGGAGAAAACCATGAGCGGTATTATTTATTTTGTGATGGTGTTGCTGTTACTTACCGTCATTATTTTATTTTTTATGTATGGTCAAAATAACGCACCGTCTGATACCAATAATGAAACCGTTCCCGCTCCGGCCCCCGCGCCGCTGAGCAAAGACGAAGGCGAAAATCATTTTGCCGGGCTCATGAGCCGGATTACCCCTTCCTGGTACTGGCGTATTAACCACGAGTATATCGATTTTGTTCAATCGACAATTAAGCGTATGTCGACAGAGCAGCTAAAAGAAAAAGCGGGCCTGTTTGAAGCGCAGGAACGTTGCCGGAATCTCAATGGCGCCGTCTATGAGTATTACGATGAGATTAAACGCCGCTGCCTGAAAGGCGAGCGGGTGACCGACGTCGACCCGGTGGTGCTCAGCCTGCAGCGGTGCTACGAGGAATTTGCTCAGGAGGCTTATCCCGAACTGGTGGCGTTGGTTTGGCCGGACTTCCAGCGACCCTTTATTCGTCCCCACGATGTGTAAGCCGAAGTGTTGATATGATGTTATGTGATTGCGATATACTAGGGCGAATTTGACTCGAAAACAGGACACTATGGAACGCTTTCTGGAAAATGCGATGTACGCATCGCGCTGGATCCTCGCCCCGGTTTATTTTGGCCTCTCGCTGGCGCTGCTGGCCTTAACCCTGAAGTTCTTTCAGGAGATCCTGCATGTGCTGCCGAATATCTTCAGCATGGCGGAAGCCGATTTAATCCTGACCCTGTTGTCGCTGGTGGATATGACGCTGGTCGGCGGCCTGCTGGTGATGGTGATGTTCTCCGGCTATGAAAACTTTGTCTCGCAGCTCGATATCAGTGAACACAAAGAGAAACTGAACTGGCTGGGCAAAATGGACGCCACCTCGCTGAAAAACAAAGTGGCGGCTTCGATTGTGGCTATCTCGTCTATTCACCTGTTACGGGTGTTTATGGATGCCAAAAACGTCCCGGATAACAAGCTGATGTGGTACGTGATTATTCACCTGACTTTTGTACTTTCAGCGTTTGTGATGGGTTACCTCGATAGCCTGACCCGCGCGAAAAAATAGCGATGTAGGCCGGACGGTGGTGCTACGCTTGTCTGGCCTACCCATTCACGTTTTCGGTACGGTCCTACTTATCCGACGACGCCTGCCACAGATTTAGCTGACCATCCGCCACATGCTTATCAATTTGCGCCAGCTCCTCGTGGGAGAAGTGCAGGTTTTCCAGCGCCTTCACGTTCTCTTCAATTTGCTCTGGTCGACTGGCGCCAATCAGCACCGACGTCACGCGGCTGTCTTTCAACAGCCAGCTCAAGGCCATTTGCGCCATTGATTGCCCGCGCTGTTGCGCCATATCGTTGAGTAAGCGCAGACTGCTCAGGTTGCTCTCACTCAGCATATTTTCCGTCAGACCGCGCGCCTTTTTGCCTTCCACCTGCATCCGCGAACCTTCCGGAATGCCGTTCAGGTATTTTCCCGTTAGCAGCCCTTGCGCCAGCGGGGTAAAGGCAATACAGCCCACACCGTTGCGCTCAAGCGTATCCAGCAGACCGCTCTTGTCGACCCAGCGGTTGAGCAGATTATAAGAAGGCTGATGAATCAGCAGCGGTATTTTCCACTCGCGCAGCAGCTCAACCATCGCCTGGGTACGTTCGGAAGAGTAGGACGAGATACCAACGTACAGCGCTTTTCCGCTTTGCACCGCATGAGCTAACGCGCTGGCGGTCTCTTCCATCGGAGTGCGTTCATCGACGCGGTGCGAATAAAAGATATCAACGTACTCCAGCCCCATACGCTGTAGGCTTTGGTCGAGACTGGCCAGCAGATATTTACGCGAGCCGCCGGAGCCGTATGGCCCTGGCCACATGTCATAACCCGCTTTGGTTGAGATGACGAGCTCATCGCGATAACCGGCAAAATCTTCCCGTAACAGGCGGCCAAAGTTCTCCTCGGCGCTGCCCGGCGGCGGGCCGTAGTTATTCGCCAGATCGAAGTGGGTAATGCCGCAGTCAAAGGCTTTGCGCAGCAGGGCGCGCTGGTCGTCTAGCGCGTGAATATGACCAAAACTGTGCCATAGGCCGAGGGACAGCGCAGGAAGCTGTAAACCGCTGCGGCCGCAGTAGCGATACTGCATCTGTTCATAACGGGCTGGGTTTGCTTGCCAGGCCATAACATCTCCTTCTCTTATTTTTGAAACGCTGTTTCCAGAATACTTGCTTTGCGTATGAATGCCCGTCGGCGCGATCACAGTGCCGGGAATTGGCTGAAGGCTTCCTCTTCAGGATTCGCGTTTAAATAGCGCTAGCCAGCGCTCAAATAATCGCTATATAATTTTATATATATCGATTGAGGGGACACAAATGGATAACCATTTTGGCAAAGGGCTGATGGCGGGGCTGCAGGCGTCTTATGCCGATAGCGCGCAAAAGGTGATTGGTTTTTGCGCCGACTATAAACGCGGATTTGTGCTGGGCTTTTCGCACCGAATGTTTGAGAGGACCGGCGACCGGCAGCTCAGCGCCTGGGAAGCGGGGATTCTGACGCGGCGCTACGGGCTGGATAAAGAAATGGTGATGGACTTCTTTAAAGAGCATGACTCCAGCACGACCGTTCGCTACTTTATGGCGGGATACCGGCTGGAAGGGCAATAAAACCGGGCGCCAGGCACCCGGTCAATCAAGCCATTACCGCTGACGCTTATCTTCCGTATTGGTGTCAAAATCGCTGGCGGCATGACGTTCGTGCAGCTGCTCATTCAACGGTCCATTGGTACGGTTGACAATACGGCCGCGCTTCACGCCCGGGCGGCTGGCGATATCCTGCGCCCAGCGCAGCACGTTCTTGTAGCTTCCCGCATCAAGGAATTCCGCCGCGCCGTAGACGTTGCCGAGCACAACGTTGCCATACCATGGCCAGATGGCGATATCGGCGATGGTGTACTCTTCCCCAGCCACGTAGCGCCCGCGCGCCAGCTGTTTGTCCAGCACGTCCAGTTGACGTTTGGCTTCCATGGTGAAGCGGTCAATCGCGTACTCAATCTTCACCGGCGCGTAGTTATAAAAGTGACCAAAACCGCCGCCGAGGAACGGGGCTGAGCCCTGCAACCAGAACAGCCAGTTCAGCGTTTCGGTGCGCCCGGCCGGATCTTTGGGCAGGAAATGGCCAAATTTTTCCGCCAGATAGAGCAGGATGTTGCCAGACTCAAACACGCGGGTTGGCGGCGTGGTGGAGTGATCGCTCAATGCCGGAATCTTCGAGTTTGGGTTCACTTCCACAAAGCCGCTGGAGAACTGATCGCCTTCGCCAATGCGAATAAGCCACGCGTCGTACTCCGCTTCCGTGACGCCTGCCGCCAGCAGTTCTTCGAGCATAATCGTGACTTTCTGGCCGTTTGGCGTGCCAAGGGAGTAAAGCTGGAGGGAATGCTGGCCCACCGGCAGCGCTTGTTCATGAGTGGCACCGGAAATCGGGCGGTTGATATTGGCAAATGCGCCGCCGTTGTTTTGCTTCCATTCCCAGACTTTGGGGGGCTGATAGGTGTTCTCTGACATAATCGCTCGCCTTATTTTGATGATGTGTTGAGGTAGTGAAGTTTAGCAGCTTCAGGCAAACACTCGGGCTGCCCACGCGCTGATGACGCCATTTTTCAGATGAATATTTTTCCCGATAAGGGGCCATCCTCGCATACACGGGTGTATGATTAATCCACTTTTGTTGGATTAATTTCAACGTGCGAGCGAGAAAATCGCACGCGATGTTTGAGGAAGGTTCATGAGCAAGGGAAGTACCAATAGTGACGCCCCATTTGGCACGTTGTTGGGGTATGCGCCGGGCGGCGTAGCGATTTACTCTTCAAATTACAGCAGCTTAAAACCAGGTGATATGCCTGACGACGCTTCGTTTCGTAGCTACATCGATAACGAATATATGGGCCACAAGTGGCAGTGCGTCGAGTTTGCCCGCCGCTTTCTGTTCATCAACTACGGATTTGTCTTCACCGATGTGAGTATGGCCTACGAGATCTTCTCTCTGCGCTATCTGCGTCAGGTGGTGAACGACGCCATTCTCCCGCTGCAGGCTTTTGCTAATGGTTCCCGTCGCGCGCCGCTCGTCGGCTCTTTGCTTATCTGGCAGAAGGGCGGAGAGTTTAATGAAACCGGCCACGTGGCGGTGATTACCCAACTGCTGGGCAACAAGGTGCGTATCGCCGAGCAGAACGTGCTGCACTCGGCGTTGCCGGCGGGCCAGCAGTGGACCCGCGAGCTTACGTTAGAGGTGAAAGACGGCCACTACACGCTGCATGATACCTTCGATGACACCACCATTCTTGGCTGGATGATCCAGACTGACGATGCGCGTTACAGCCTGCCGCAGCCGGCGATTGCCGGTGAAGCGCTGAAGCTGGGCGGAGCGCGTCTGGAGAATAACGGTCAGTTTGAGGGCAAATGGCTCGACGAAAAAGATTCACTCCAGCAGGCGTATATCGCCGCCAACGGTCATGTGATTAACGGCGATCCGTATCAGTATTTCACCATGACCGAGAGCGCAGAGCAGGAACTGATTAAAGCGACCAACGAGATGCACCTGATGTATCTCCACGCCACCGACAAAGTGATGCGTGATGACAACCTGCTGGCGCTGTTTGATATTCCTAAAATCCTCTGGCCGCGTCTGCGCCTTTCGTGGCAGCGTCGTCGCCACGATATGATCACCGGGCGCATGGATTTCTGCATGGACGAGCGCGGGCTGAAGGTCTACGAGTACAACGCTGACTCCGCCTCCTGCCACACCGAAGGGGGCCTGATTCTCGAACAGTGGCTGAAAACCGGCTATCGCGGCAACGGCCACAACCCGGCGGAAGACCTGCTGGGCGAGCTGGTGGGCGCGTGGAAACACAGCCAGGCAAGGCCGTTCGTGCACATCATGCAGGACAACGATCTGGAAGAAAATTACCACGCCCAGTTTATGCAGCGCGCCCTTGAGCAGGCGGGCTTCGAGAGCAAAATTCTCTACGGCCTCGACGAGCTGCGCTGGGATGCTGCCGGTCAGCTGATTGATGGCGACGGTCGTCTGGTGAACTGCGTGTGGAAAACCTGGGCGTGGGAAACGGCGATTGAGCAGGTGCGTGAGGTGGACGAAGACGAATACGCCGCCGTGCCGATTCGTACCGGTCACCCGGATAACGAAGTGCGCCTGATTGACGTGCTGCTGCGCCCGGAAGTGATGGTCTTCGAGCCGCTGTGGACGGTGATTCCCGGCAACAAAGCCATTCTCCCGGTGCTGTGGTCGCTGTTCCCGAACCATCCTTATCTGCTGGATACCGACTTTGAGGTGAGCGAGCATCTGGCCAAAACCGGCTATGCCATCAAGCCGATTTCCGGGCGTTGCGGCAGCAATATCGATCTGGTCAGCGGCCACGATCAGCTACTGGATCAAACCAGCGGTAAATTTAATGACCGGAAAAATATTTACCAGCAGCTTTGGTGCTTGCCAAACGTGGCGGGAAAATATATTCAGGTATGTACCTTTACCGTCGGCGGTAACTACGGCGGCACCTGCCTGCGCGGCGATGCTTCTCTGGTGATTAAAAAAGAGAGCGATATCGAACCGCTGGTGGTGATTAAAGATAAAAAATAGTAGGCCGGATAAGGCGGATCCGCCATCCGGCAATCTGTGTCGGGTTGCCTGATGGCGCTTCGCTAATCAGGCCTACGTAAAGAAAGTCTGCAGTAAACACAACAACAAGACAGAAAAGGAAAAGAATATGCACGATCGGCGACTCGCCGCGCGCGCGGGGGAACTCAAGCCCTCCGCCGTCCGCGAACTCCTCAAGCACAGTAAACTGCCCGGCGTGATTTCTCTCGGCGGCGGCATTCCGGCGCCGGAGCTTTTTGATACCGAAGGGCTGGAGCTGGCGGTGCAGAAGGTGATGAGCGAACGCTTTAACGATGCGTTCCAGTACGGGCTGACCGAAGGCTACCCGCCGCTGCGCCAGGCCGTGAGCGAACTGTGTCAGGCGCGCGGCGTGGCCTGTCAGGCAAGCCATGTTTATATCACCTCAGGCTCGCAGCAGTCGCTGGATATCGTTGCCCGCACGCTGCTCGATCCGGGCGATACCATTGTCGTTGAGCGCCCAACCTACCTCGCGGCGTTGCAGGTGTTTCAACTGGCGCAGGCCAACATCCTGAGCGTCGATACCGACGACAACGGCATGCTGGTAGAACAGCTCGCCGAGCTGCTGACCACCACGCGTGTAAAAGCCGTTTATCTGGTGCCAACCTTCGGTAATCCTGGCGGTAAAACGTTGAGCGACGATCGTCGCCGCCGTCTGGTGGAGCTGGCGAAGCAGCATGACGTGGTGATTATTGAAGACGATCCTTACGGTGAAATCAGCTTTACCGATGAAGTGCAGCGTCCGCTGTATCAGCATGCGGTGGAATTAGGCTGTGAAGATCAGGTGGTCTATACCTCGACCTTCTCCAAAATTCTGGCGCCGGGCATGCGTATTGGCTGGATCGTGATGCCGGACTGGCTGGCGCAACAGACGGTGATCGTCAAGCAGGCCGCCGATCTGCACACCAATATGCTGTCGCAGGTGATTACCGCTGAATACCTGAGCCTGGGCCGTCTGGAAAACCAGATTGCGCTCATCCGCGAAGACTACCGTAAGAAGTGCGAGGCGCTGGCCGACGCGCTGGAAAGCCGTCTGGGCGAGCATCTTGAGTTCAGCCGTCCGAAAGGGGGGATGTTCCTGTGGGCGCGTTTCCGTTATCCGTTCGATACCATGAAGTGGCTGGAGAAAACGCTGGAAAATGGCGTGGTGTACGTGCCGGGTGAAGCGTTCTATAACGACAATCCGGATACCCGCACGCTGCGTTTATCCTACTCGACGGTGTCGCTGGAAGGTCTGCAAACCGCCGTTGAGCGTCTGGCGAAGTCGCTGTAATGCTTTTTCGTTCCGCGCCGCCTTCTGGCGCGGAACGTCATCCACGGATTTATTCCGTTTCCGCAATTCTGTCGTCAAGCCAGATCAGCATCAGCGATGCTAAAAAGGCGACGGTGACGGTGCCAATAAATAACCACATCAGAACTACCTCAGCCTATTGTTCTTATTATTCTGCTGTTCACTACCGCTTTCGCTTGATTCATAGCTGACATCGCAGGGTCCGATTAAAAGACAAAGGTGAAAAATAAGAGGTTGTTCGTATCAGATCAACCCTATTTTTCGTGTGGCGGTGACGCATGAGAGGGAATCGCTATGCTCCCTCAGGGAGCCGCAGACTAATCCGTACAGCGTAGAGCCGCTGTACCTCGTGAAGAGGAAATCTTTGCTGAAGAGAAATTGCTACCGTATTCGCCATTGAAATTGCGTACAGAATAAGCGGTAAAAATGAGTAATGGCGTTCCAGGTGTAAGCGACTATCAAGGGCCGGCAGGTGGATGGGGAGCGGTAAAAGCGGTTACCGCATCGGTATTTTCACAAAAGGCCATCGCGCGCGATGTCATCGCGATGTTTCGCATGAATCAGGTAAAGGGTTTCGACTGTCCTGGCTGCGCGTGGCCGGACCCCAGCCATCGTTCGCCGATGGAGCTGTGTGAAAACGGCGTGAAAGCCGTCTCCTGGGAAACCACCAGCAAGAAAGCCTCCCCGGAATTCTTCCGCCAGCACACCGTGGCCGAGCTGTGGAAATACAGCGATTACGAGCTGGAGAACGTTGGCCGTCTGACGCATCCGATGAAGTACGACGCCGTCACCGATACCTGGCAGGCCGTCGAATGGCAGGTGGCATTTGCCGAAATCGGCGAACGCCTGCGCAGCTACGACTCCCCGGAACGTGTGGAGTTCTATACCTCCGGGCGTACCTCCAACGAAGCCGCGTTTCTTTACCAGCTATTTGCCCGCGAATACGGCAGCAACAACTTCCCGGACTGCTCCAACATGTGCCACGGGCCAACCAGCGCCGGGCTGACCAGCGCTATCGGGCTGGGGAAGGGTACCGTCGAACTGGATGATTTCGAGCACTGTGATTTGGTTATCTGCATCGGCCACAATCCGGGTACTAACCACCCACGGATGCTGACCACTCTGCGTGAAGTGGCGCAGCGCGGCGGGCGTATTATCTCTATCAATCCGTTGGCGGAGCGCGGTCTTGAACGTTTTAGCTTCCCGCAAAGCCCGACGGACATGCTGAAAGGCCATGCCACGACGCTCAGTAACGACTACTACCAGGTCAAAATGGGCGGCGACGCCTCGCTGCTGAAAGGTGTCATGAAGGCGCTGATTGAGATGGACGAAGCCAGAACCTTGCTTGGCCAGGAACCGTGCCTCGACCGCGCGTTCCTGGCTGAGCATACCCACGGCTATCAGGCGCTGTATGACGATCTGCATCGCTGTCACTGGGCGGATCTGGAACAGGACTCTGGTTTGAGTCGTAGCCAGATGGAAGACCTGGCCTACCGTTACGACCGCTCAAAAGCCACCATCATCTGCTATGGTCTGGGGATTACCCAGCATAAAAACGGCACCGAAAACGTCCAGCAACTGGTGAACCTGCTGCTGTTGAAGGGCAATATCGGCAAACCGGGCGCCGGTATCTGCCCGCTGCGCGGCCATTCCAACGTGCAGGGCGACCGTTCGGTCGGCATTAACGAGGCGGCGCCGGAAGCCTTTTTGTCGCGCCTGGAAGGGCACTTTGGCATTCGCGTACCTCGCAAGCATGGTCGCTCCAGCGTTGAGAGCATTCGCGCCATCGAGAGCGGTGACGCACAGGCGCTAATCTGCATGGGCGGCAATCTTGCCGTGGCGATGCCGCAACCACAGCGCACCTTTGAAGCGATGAAAAAGCTGGATTTGCAGGTCCACGTGGCGACCAAACTCAATCGCTCGCATCTGTTGATGGCGAAACATAACTACCTGTTCCCGGCGCTGGGGCGCACCGAGCGTGATATACAGGCGAGCGGCATCCAGTCGGTCACCGTCGAAGATTCCATGTCGATGGTGCACGCCTCCTGCGGCGCGCTGAAACCGGCATCGCGTTGGTTGAAGTCGGAGCCGGCGATTGTCGCCGGGCTGGCGCGCGCGACGTTACCTGACTCGCCGGTGAACTGGGAAGCGATGACCGATAACTATGCGTTGATTCGTGAGGCCATCGGCAGCGTGATTCCGGCGTTCGCCAACTATAACGCGCGCATCGCCGAACCGGGCGGCTTCCGTATGGATACGCCCGCGTCGCGACGCGAATGGCACACGGAGAGCGGTAAAGCGAACTTTGTGGTTAGCCGCCAGCGAGCGGTGGATCGTCAGAATCAGCCGGATGATGCGCTGGTGCTGGCGACGTTACGTAGCCATGACCAGTACAACACCACGATATACGGCATGAACGATCGCTACCGCGGGATTACCGGCCGTCGCGATGTGGCATTTTTAAGCCAGACGGAAGCCGAGGCGCGGGGGCTGGCGGCAGGCGACGTCATTAACATTCAAGCGCTGGAGGACAACGGCGAGCCGAGCATCGAACGTGCGATGTATGGATTGACGGTGGTGGTTTACAGCATGGCTGCCGGTTCGATTGGCGCCTATTTGCCGGAGGCGAACGTGCTGCTGTCACTTGATGCGGTGGATACCCAGAGCCTGACGCCTGCCTATAAGAGCGTGCCGGTCATCATTCGCAAAGCGTAGCGAGAGGGATAACGCGTCCACAACCCGGTTTAGCGGCCGGGTTGTTGCCTGGAACGATTGGGCTATCAGCGCTGTAATTCCGCCTGAGCCGCCGCCAGCTCTTCCTGGGCTTCATCCAGTTTCTGCTGTTTTTTAGCGACTTTATCCGAGCGCCCTGAGGCCTGAGCCTCTTTTAATTCCGCCTGGCGTTCGTTCACCTTCTCTTGTTTTTCGGCGACCTTCTGCTGACGTTCCTTTTGCAAAGAGGCATCGGTACAGTTGGCCTCAACCTCTTGCAGCGCGGTGGTCAGCCCGTTGACCCGATGCTGATTGTTGTGCGCGCGGGCATATTCAATCTGGCGGGTGATCTCTTGTTTTTTAGCGGCGCAGCCGGTTAATTCCGCGGCACTGACGCCCGTGCTGAAGCTGAAAAGGGCCGGTGCAATAACCAGAGTGCTCATTATTGTCTTTTTAATTAATAACATTTAATAGATATCCTGACGGTAATAAAAACAGAGCTTTAAGTTAAATCTTATACACTATCTGTTAATGAATGTTAAAAGGCAATGTTATTCGTGTGGATATTCAGCTAATTGATATTTATGGCGTGTTTCCGTTGTGCTGGCGTTTATTGATGGTGTGCAGCGCGGTGGACATGCTGTCCGGCGACACGAGGCTGTTAATGCGGAAGAAAAGAATATCAAAGGCGATCATCTGTAGGATTTGTGGCGTCACCATGCCAAGCTTCTCGTGCGCTTCGGTATAGCTATAGGGGATGACGTGTTTGGCAATTTGGCTGACTTTGTTTTTGCCATAGCGGGTGATGGCTATCGTGTGTGCCTCGCGTTCACGGGCCAGCTCCAGCGCTTCAACCACCTCCGCCGTTTCACCGCGCGCGGAGACCGCGAGAAGTACGTCGCCGGGCTGTAGTAAAGATGCCTGCACAATTTGCGTGTGGTAATCGTAGTTGAACTGCACGTTTAACCCACAGCGAATCAGCTTGTGATTGATATCCAGCGCGATCAGCGCCGAGGTCCCGATGCCGACGAGGACGATTTTGCGGCTGTCGATCAGTAACCGCGCGCAGATGTCGATAGTTTGCGGGTCGAGCAGATCCAGCGACTGGTCGATTTTGCTGGCAAACAGGACGCGGGATTTCTCCACCATCTGCTCAGTAGAGTCGCTGGCTTCAATACCTTCGTAGATCTCCTCGCGTGCACGCGCTTTTTGCGGATGGCTGGCCGCGGCGAGCCACAGCTTCAGCTCCGGAAAACCGCTACAGCCAAGCGCTTTGGCATAGCGGATGACGGAGGAATCGCTGATACCCAGTTCCTGCCCCATGCGGGTGGCGCTTAAATCGGAGATATCAAAATTCCGCTCAATCAGATACGTCGAGATACGTCGATCGCCGCCGTTTTTGGCGTGCGCCAGAGCCTGAATTTTGCTGATGATGGATTCCATTACGTACCTTTTTTCTCGTCATGGGGAAGGGCGCGTTGCGCCCTGTGCCTGATTATGACTATTCCTGCGGATCGGTAAAGCCCAGGATCATGGCGGCGACAAATCCAACCACCCATGCGCTGACGACCGCCAGCAGGAACGGCAGAATCTGCCCGGCGCCGACTAACGGCAGCAGCGATAGTCCTGCAGTACCAAACGGAATGATGATGCCTACCTTACAGGCGGCAATCACCGCACCGCCTGCCGCACCGCCGATGCAGCCTGCGATAAACGGTTTACCCAGCGGCAAGGAGACGCCGAACAGCAGCGGTTCACCGACACCGATGATACCCACCGGCAGCGCGCCGGAAATGGTTTTCTTCAGGCGCGAATTCTTCGTCTTCAGGTAGACATAGGCCGCCGCGCCCACCTGACCCATCCCGCCCATCGCGAGGATCGGGAACAGATAGTTCAGGCCAAAAGTATCGAGGATCTGCGCGTGAATGGGAATAAGCCCCTGATGTAAACCGGTCAGCAGCAGGAACAGGAAGCCGCCGCCAAGCAGCGCGCCAACCACAACAGAACCTGCGGAATTGTTGAGCAGGGAGAGCGCCACCAGGTCGCCCAGCCACTGATTAACCGCGTGCGCCAGCGGTTGCAGAATCAGCAGCGCGGCCAGCGAGGAGACCAGAATCGTCACCATGGGCGTTAAAATCAGATCCAGACTCTCTTTGCAGTAGCGGCGGAACCACAGCTCAAATTTCGCGGCAAAGACGCAGACCAGCAGCACGGCGAAAATCCCGCCGCCGCCCGGCGTTAATGCGCTGCCAAATAGCTTGATGTTGGCGAGATCCGGCGCGGCCAGCACGGCCGCCATCACTGCGCCGATGGCGGGAGACGCTTGCAGCTCTTTGGCGGTATTCATGCCGATCATCACCGCCAGCACCGTAAAGACCGCCTTCCCCATGACCGTCAGCAGGGCGAAGAGATCCTGATGGCTGGCGACAAACTCGGGGCCGATCAGGCGGCAGACGTTGACTAATCCAAGAATCAAACCGCAGCCGATCAGCGCCGGGATGGTAGGGACAAAAATGGCCGCCAGAATATTCAGGCAGCGGCGGATGGAGAAAGGTTTACGTTCTGCATCGTCGGCGGCGGCAGGGGCGATTCCCGCGCGATTCATGCGTTTAGTCAGGATCCCCGTCACCTTTGATGCCGTACCCGCGCCGACGATAATCTGAAACTGCTCTCCGGCGTCGACGGTGCCTTTGACTCCGTCCACTTTGCGCAGCGCTTCGGCGTTAAACAGGCTGCGATCGCGCAGGACCACGCGTACGCGGGTCATGCAGTTGGTCAGCGTGGCGACGTTGCCGAAGCCGCCAATATGGTGTTCGATGGCGTCAGCGATAAGCTCCAGATGTTCTATTTTATTGGCCATGAGTGGCTCCTGATAATAGCTGATCTTTTAGGGCGACAAAGGGTTGCGCGGCCATCGCAAGCGCCGCATCGGGAGAGAGGCCCAGCAGGTTGCTCAGCACCGCCGCGCGTACGTTGTAGTTCACCTGCTGGAGCTGCATTTGCGCCGTGGCGTTATCCACTTCGCAGATCTGCGCCACCATGTGCTCGGCGCGGCGCAACAGCTTTTCGTTCGAGGCTTTTACGTCAATCATCAGGTTGCCGTGCACGCGCCCCAGTTGAATCATGGTGGCGGTACTGATCATCCCCAGCAGCATCTTCTGCGCGGAGCCGCTTTTCATCCGCGTGGAACCGGCCAGCGCTTCGGCACCGACGTCCGGCGCTACCGCCACGTCCGCTTTTTCTGAGATAAGGCCAGGGCCGCGGGTGGTGAGCGCGATGGTCTTTGCGCCAGTCTGGCGCGCAAAGTCGAGCGCCGACATCACGAACGGCGTGCGTCCGCTGGCGGCGATACCCAGCACCACATCCCATTGACTCAGACCACGAGCGCGGAGTTCGGCAACCGCGGCGGCGCCGTCATCTTCTACGTTCTCTACGGCGCGCAGCATGGCGTCCAGCCCGCCGGCAATGACTGATTGAACCAGGTTTGGGTCGGTGCCAAATGTCGGTGGGCACTCGGCGGAGTCCAGCACGCCAAGCCGTCCGCTGGTGCCTGCGCCAACGTAAAACAGCCGACCACCGCTTTTCATCTGCCCGACAATCAGACGCACGGCCTCTTCCACCTGCGGAAGAACGCCGCGAATGGCGAGCGGAACGCGGGCGTCGTGCTCGTTGAGCAACGCCAGTATGTCCGGAAGCGGCAGGTCTGCCAGGTAGCGGGTATCGACATTCTGTTCTTGCACAATGGTGAAAGCGAGCGGGTTCATGCATTACCTCTGTTGATATTCGACATTTTTAATATAAATAAATGTCGAAATTCGACAATAAGCAACATGCAGAAATGTGATGCCGGGCGAAGAACGGTGCATACACGATAATGAGATTCATTATCAAAATGCTTTACAGCTCGATTTTTAAGTTGTATTTTAAATGCATGTTTTAGATCCGGAGGTTAATATGAGCCATCACAGAATCCCTAAAAACTGGACTATCAAACGTTCAGCCCCATTCTTCACAAAAGACAATGTCCCGGCAGCGCTGCTGAGCCATCACAATACCGCCGCCGGCATCTTTGGCCAGCTGTGTGTGATGGAAGGTACGGTGACCTACTACGGTTTCGCTGATGAGCAGGCCACGGAACCTGAAGTGAAGGTGGTTATCAATGCCGGTAGCTTCGCGACCAGCCCGCCGCAGTACTGGCACCGTATCGAAATGACCGACGACGCGCAGTTCAATATTAATTTCTGGGCCGAGCCGACATTCTCCGGTGAAGAAGTCTACAGCGCGAAAAAATCATAATCATGACGCACCTCCATCAATGAGTGGAGGTGCCTGGTCCAATGGCTGGAAAACGTTATGTTCAAATTCTTCCGACAATCGTTGATGTATGTCGATTATGGTGAGCAGGAGCTTTGCGGCGAGCAGGCCCTGTTGCACGTTGCGGAATACCAGCATTATCTTTCATCCAGCGCTTCTTTGCGCCCGGATCTGAGCCAGGAAAAGAGGGCTGACTCCACCTATTCAACGGGGTTGTATCATGGTAAGGCGCAGCGTTCCTGATCACGGTCTGCGCCTGGCGTTGTTTGTTATGTTCCCGTCTTAAATCTCCCGCCTCAACCCCATTTAAACGTCAAATTGATTCTATACTCACTATCGGGTAGCGATTTAGCGCATTTATTCCCTCTGATGAGTTAGGTTTAGCGGTGTGCAATGGGGTGAGATCAATAAATTTATTTTTGTTTAAATGGTGTAAATTGATTTAGATCAATTTATATGATTGTGAAAAATAAGTTAAATTGCGCATTCAGATATGCTCTTTACATAAAATTACAATTGGTTCGAGATACATATCAATACGAACAATTTCTTATTAATAGAAAAATCCTAAAATTAAATTATCTATTTGCTTGATCTTCTTATTTTTCTTTATTCATTGATCGATCAGGGCGATCTATATCCATAAAATCAATTGTTCATATCTATCAATAATAATTAATTGATCGTTTTTGACGATGTATATTCGCTGTGTATATAATTAAATCGAAGTTTGGCTTACGACTTTCTGGAAACAGGAATTATGGACATTAAATAGAATAAATCGGATCTGGATGTTGGGGTAATATATGAGGAAATGTATTATCTCGGATAACAGTTTTTTCCTTTTGGCATTGCAAGATGATGAAGTCATTCGGAGAGGGAATGTCGCAGCAATCCACTCCAGACAATTAAAATCTAACTGTTACTTACGTCCATCGGTCAGTGATATCTTCGTGGTATATATTTCTGATATTGCCGAGCGACACCGGATACTGAGTTTAATTGCTTCATTATGCTCTCATTGCCGAATTGTACTGTTATACAAGATGGAGGGGGCTCCCGGATGCGCCTTTCAGGGGCCATTCCCTTGGCTCATCTCTGAAAAGATAGGTTTTTCCGAGCTTTACTTGTGTCTGTATGAAGCCGGTAAATCTATGTTTGACCGGCGGGATTTCTCTGAACAAGAGTTGATTGTCTTTCGCTATCTATGCGAAGGCTACTCCGTTTCACAAATTAATAAATTAGCAGGACTCAGCGAAAAACATATTTATTATTTGCGGCAGAAAACTAAACGAATGTTTGGGTTGCGTGGGAATAATGCCGCGACAATGTCGTTTTATCTGGATATCTCTAAGCTGAATCGACGCTGGTGACGTTATTTCTGATATCCAGATAACGGTGCTGTTGTTGGGATGTGGTTGTCTTCACATAAATAATCGATGCGTGTCAGGCAGAACCTTCATTGCCTGCCTTTAGCGCTGTTTTTAACAAAGTGAGAATAATATTCTCCATTAATCAGGAGTACATTTATGGGCATTAATAAAGTTGCGCTGGTAATTATCTCTGCGCTTTCCTTCACCTCTGCGTCAGCGCTGGCGGACACGACGACGGTAAACGGCGGCACCGTGCATTTTAAAGGCGATGTGGTTAACGCGGCCTGCGCCGTGGATGCCGGTTCTATCGACCAGACGGTACAGATGGGTCAGGTTCGTTCGGCCAAACTGGCGACTGCGGGCAGCACCAGTTCCGCCGTCGGCTTTAACATCCAACTGAACGACTGCGATACCAGCGTTTCGACGAAGGCATCTGTGGCCTTCTCCGGCACAGCGGTTGATACCACCAACAACACCGTTCTGGCGCTGCAAGGGTCAGCATCGGGCGGCGCCACCAACGTGGGTATCCAGATCCTTGATAACAAAGGCAAACCGCTGGCACTCGATGGCGCGACCTTTAGCTCCGCGACCACTCTGAACGATGGTCCTAACGTGCTTCCGTTCCAGGCGCGTTACTACGCGACCGGCGCGGCCACGGCGGGTACCGCGAACGCCGACGCGACCTTCAAAGTTCAGTACGAGTAATCCAACCGGCAGGGACGCCACGAGGGCCAGGAAGGCCCGTCATCACGAGGGAATGGAGGTGATAGTCATGCGTTGGATGACAGGGTTACTGCTGATGTTTCTGCTGCCGATCGTCGCGCATGCTGGCAACCACTGGAACGTCACGTTACCCGGTGGTGGTTTACGTTTTCAGGGCGTTGTTATCGCCGAAGCCTGCAGCGTGGCGGCGGAAGATCGCCTGATGACGGTAAAAATGGGCCAGGTGGCCAGCCATCGTTTCCATGCGGTGGGCGAAGAATCTAATCCGATCGCTTTTGCTATTCATCTTGAAGATTGCAGTACGGCAGTCAGCCAGCACGTTGGCGTGTCGTTTCAGGGCGTCGCTGACGGTAAAGATCCTAACGTTCTCTCGGTGGGAGAGGGGGCGGGCATCGCTACCGGTATTGGCATTGCGCTGTTTGATGACCAGGGCGGATTAATTCCACTCAACCAGGCGCCCGTGCGCTGGGCGCGACTCTACGATGGGCCAACCACGCTGCATTTTGTGGCGAAATACCGTTCGACCGCACGTCAGGTCACCGGCGGTACGGCCAATGCGCAGGCCTGGTTCGCCTTGACCTACCAGTAATTAACCGGACGCAGGAAATGACGGTGAGTACAACAAGGGTAAACATGAAAAGAACGTTGATGATGATGCGCGGTGCGCTGGCGATGCTGCTGCTGATAGCGGCGAGCGGGGTAAGCCATTATGCGCACGCGGGTGTGGCGCTGGGGGCGACCCGGGTCATTTATCCGGCAGGGCAAAAGCAGGTCCCTCTGGCGGTCACCAATACCGACGAGAGCGGCACTTATCTGATTCAGTCCTGGGTGGAAAACGCCGACGGCGTTAAAGATGGTCGTTTTGTGGTGACGCCGCCGCTGTTCGCGATGCAGGGGAAAAAAGAGAACACGCTGCGTATTCTTGACGCGTCCAATAACCAGCTGCCGCAGGATCGGGAAAGCTTGTTCTGGATGAACGTGAAGGCGATTCCGGCGATGGATAAATCTAAGCTCAACGACAATACCCTGCAACTGGCGATTATCAGCCGTATCAAGCTTTACTATCGCCCGGCAAAACTGGCGATGCCGCCGGAGCAGGCCGTCGAAAAACTGACGTTCCGTCGCAGTGCCGGCACGCTTACGCTGATCAATCCCACGCCGTACTACCTGACGGTTACCGAGCTTAACGCTGGTACCCGCGTGCTGGAAAACGCGCTGGTGCCGCCGATGGGCGAGGCCCGGGTGAAAATACCGGATGATGCGGGCGGTGAAATTACTTTCAGAACCATTAATGACTATGGCGCGCTGACGCCGCGCATGATAGGCGCGATGCGTTAAGCCACAGGGCTGCCCCCATCCCTTGAACAGAATAAGAAATGATCGCCGGGTGATGTGAAACCGGAGGGACTATGCCATATCTGAAATTTGACCTCGCCTGTTTGCGGGTCTGGCGTATGCGGCAGCTTCCGGTTGCCATTTTGCTCGCGTCACCGACCTTTTTCGTTCAGGCGGAACTCTACTTTAACCCGCGCTTTCTGGCCGACGACCCTGCCGCTGTGGCGGATCTTTCCGGTTTTGAGAAGGGGCAGGAGCTGCCGCCGGGGACCTATCGCGTAGATATCTACCTTAACGACGGGTATATGACCACTCGCGATGTCACCTTCAACGCTCCTGAGGATGGCCATGGGCTGATGCCGTGCCTGACGCGCGGGCAGCTGGCCAGCATGGGGCTGAATGTCGCCGCCGTCGACGGGCTGCATGCGCTTGCCGCTGACGCCTGCGTACCCTTAACCGAGATGATTAAAGAGGCAACCATCCGTCTGGATGTCGGCCAGCAGCGACTGTACCTGACCATTCCTCAGGCCTTTATGGGGAACCAGGCGCGCGGCTATATTCCGCCGGAGCTGTGGGATAACGGTATCACTGCCGGATTGCTGAACTACAACTTCACCGGTAATCGCGTGCAGAACACGGTTGGCGGTAGCAGCCAGTATGCCTATTTAAACCTGCAAAGCGGGCTGAACGTCGGCCCATGGCGGTTGCGTGACAACAGTACCTGGAGCCACAGCAGCGGCTCGCAAAACGAGAACAAATGGCAGCATATCAATACCTGGCTGGAGCGCGATATCACGGCGTTACGCTCGCGGCTGACGCTGGGTGATAGCTATACCAACGGCGATATCTTTGACGGGATTAACTTCCGCGGCGCGCAATTGGCTTCCGATGACAACATGCTGCCGGACAGCCAGAAAGGCTTCGCGCCGGTTATTCACGGTATAGCGCGCGGTACCGCGCAGGTCTCTATCAAGCAAAACGGCTATGAGATTTACCACAGCACGGTGCCGCCTGGCCCCTTCACCATTAACGACCTCTATGCCGCGGGCAACGGCGGCGACCTGCAGGTCACGATCAAGGAGGCGGACGGCAGCAATCAAACCTTTACCGTACCGTATTCTTCCGTCCCGGTGCTGCAGAGGGAAGGGCACACGCGCTATGCGCTCACAGCCGGAAAATACCGTAGCGGCAACGAGCAGCAGGACGACCCGACGTTCTTTCAGGGCACCCTTATGCACGGGCTGGCGGCGGGATGGACGCTGTATGGTGGAAGCCAGCTGGCGGATCGCTATCGCGCGTTTAACTTCGGGGTCGGCAAGAACATGGGCAACCTGGGCGCGATGTCGGTGGACATTACCCAGGCCAACGCCACTCTACCCGACGACAGTCGGCAGCAGGGGCAGTCGGTGCGCTTCCTCTATAACAAATCGCTTAATGAATTAGGTACCAATATTCAGCTGGTGGGCTACCGCTACTCTACGCGCGGATATTTCAGCTTTGCCGATACCACCTATCAGCGTATGAGCGGGTACTCCGTGGTGACGGAAGATGGGCCGGTCTATGTGAAGCCGAAATTCACCGACTACTACAACCTTGCCTACAGCAAACGGGGCAAAGTGCAGGTCAGCGTAACCCAGCAGTTGGGGCGTACCGCCACGCTTTATGTGAGCGGCAGCCAGCAAACCTACTGGGGCACTCATAACGCGGATGAGCAATTCCAGGCCGGGCTGAATATGGCCGTGGACGATATTAACTGGACGTTGAGCTATAGCCTGACCAAAAACGCCTGGCAGGATGCCCGTGACCAGATGCTGGCGGTGAACGTCAACATTCCGTTCAGCCACTGGCTGCGCTCGGACAGCAAATCCGTCTGGCGGCACGCCAGCGCCAGCTACAGCATGTCCAACGATCTCAACGGTCGGATGAGCAACCTCGCAGGGCTGTACGGCACGCTGCTGGAGGATAACAACCTGAGTTACAACGTGCAGACCGGCTATGCCAGCGGCGGCGAGGGCAGCAGCGGGAGCACCGGCTATGCCGCGCTGAACTATCGCGGTGGCTACGGCAATGCCAACGTTGGCTACAGCCGTAGCGACGGGATTAAGCAGCTTTACTACGGCATGAGCGGCGGCGTGCTGGCTCACGCCAACGGCGTCACGCTGAGCCAGCCTCTCAATGACACGGTGGTGCTGGTCAGCGCGCCGGGGGCGAAAGGGACAAAAGTGGAAAATCAGACCGGGATACGCACCGACTGGCGCGGCTACGCCGTGCTGCCCTACGCCACTGAATACCGGGAAAACCGTGTGGCGCTGGACACCAACTCGCTGGCGGATAACGTCGATCTGGACGATGCGGTAGTGAACGTCGTACCGACTCACGGCGCGATTGTCCGCGCGGAGTTTAAGGCGCACGTCGGCATGAAGTTGCTGATGACGTTAATCCACAACGGTAAACCTGTGCCGTTTGGCGCGATGGTCACCTCGGACGGTAACCAGAACGGCAGCATCGTGGCTGATAATGGCCTCGTTTATCTCAGCGGCATGCCGCTGGCCGGAAAGGTGCAGGTGGCATGGGGGCAAGGCGCCAATGCGCGCTGTGAAGCGGAATATCGGTTACCTGATGAGAGCCAGCAGCAGTCGCTGATTCAGCTGTCGGCGACCTGCCGCTAAGGACATGATGATGACAAAACCTTTTTACCTGCTCAGCGCGTTGCTGTCGCTATCCGCCGCCAGCGCCCTGGCCGCAGATAGCACCATCACCATCAGCGGTTACGTACGAGATAACGGCTGCGCGGTGGCGGGCGAGTCGAAGGACTTTATCGTCGACCTGATGGATAACGCGGCTAAGCAGTTCAGTACCGTTGGCGCGACGACCCCCGCGATACCGTTTCGTATTGTTCTCTCACCTTGCGGCAGCGCGGTTAGCGCCGTGAAGGTTGGGTTTACTGGTGTGGCGGATAATGACAATACCCGCCTGTTGAAGCTTGACGGCGGCAGCGCTGCCGCCGCTGGCATGGGGGTGCAGATCCTTAACGATCAGCAGACAATGCTGCCGCTGAATGCCACGTCATCCGCTATTCCGTGGACGACGCTGAAGCCCGGTCAGAGCAATACGCTGAACTTTTATGCTCGCCTGATGGCCACGCAGGTTCCGGTCACGCCGGGCCACGTTAACGCCACGGCGACGTTCACTCTTGAATTTCAGTAAGTGGAGGCATCAATGAAATGGGCTTATTGCGGTGTGCTATCGGCAATCGCGCTGGTCGCCTTCTCTTCGGCGCTATGGGCCGCCGATGTGACGATTACGGTCAACGGTAAAGTGGTGGCGAAGCCGTGTACGGTATCAACCCGCAATGCCGACGTTGATCTTGGCGATCTCTACACCTTCAACCTACTTTCCGCTGGCTCAACCTCGCCCTGGCATGACGTCGCGCTGGATCTCAGCAACTGTCCGGTTGGCACATCGCGCGTCACCGCCAGCTTTAGCGGCACGGCAGATGCCACCGGCTATTACCAGAATCAGGGAACGGCCAGAAATATTCAGCTTGAGCTGCAGGACGCGGCGGGCAACACGCTCAATACCGGCGCGAAGACAACGGTGACGGTGGATGAGGCCTCGCAGTCCGCACGCTTTCCGCTGCAGGTGAGGGCGCTGTCGGTTAACGGCGGCGCTACCCAGGGAACCATTCAGGCGGTGATCAACGTCACCTATACCTACGCCTGACCAGGAGACGATCGTGATGAAGAGAGTGATAACCGTGTTGACGGTGCTGCTGATGGCCGGTTGGTCGTTTAATGCCTGGTCATTTGCCTGCCGGACCGCCAGCGGAACGACGATCCCTATCGGTGGCGGCAGCGCGAACGTGTATGTGGATCTGGCGCCTGAGGTGAACGTGGGGCAAAACCTGGTTGTCGATCTTTCGACGCAGATTTTTTGTCATAACGATTACCCGGAGACCATGACTGACTACGTTACGCTGCAACGGGGTTCGGCATACGGTGGCGTGTTGTCCAGTTTCTCCGGCACCGTCAAATACAACGGCTCCAGCTATCCGTTTCCGACCACCACGGAGACCGCGCGGCTAATTTACAACTCGAAAACCGATAAACCCTGGCCCACGATGCTCTATCTGACGCCGATTAGCTCCGCCGGCGGCGTGGCAATTAGCGCCGGAACGCTTATTGCCGTTCTGATCCTTCGCCAGACCAACAATAAAAATAACGACGATTTCCAGTTTGTCTGGAATATCTACGCCAACAACAATGTGGTGGTGCCTACCGGAGGCTGTGACGTCTCTGCGCGAGACGTCACGGTGACGCTGCCGGATTACCCCGGTTCAACATCCATTCCGCTGACGGTTTACTGTGCGCAGAGTCAAAAGCTCAGTTACTACCTGTCGGGTACGACGGAGGATTCGGCGAACTCCATTTTCACCAACACCGCATCGGCTTCGCCCGCGAGTGGGGTTGGCGTCCAGCTTACCCGTAACGGTAGCGTTGTGCCTGCCAACAGCACGGTATCGCTTGGCACGGTAAGCACCTCGGCCGTGAGCCTTGGCTTGACCGCCAACTATGCGCGAACCCACGGCCAGGTAACGGCGGGCAACGTACAGTCGATTATTGGCGTGACGTTTGTTTATCAGTGACAGGAACCCGCCTTTGCGGCGGGTTCCTCAACGCGTCATCTCGCCAGCAACCCCAAGCCGGCGGCGAGAACTCCTTAGATAAAGTTCAACAATAGAAAGCTGTGATGCGGCAAAAGGCGCATTCTGAAGCCGCTTTGGTGGCTGAAAATACGGCAAATTCCCCCATTTTTAGCCATCAATCCCTCTGTACGACTAAACGTCTCTCTATCCACATGTCTAAATAGCAGGTCATATTCCAATTTGCGCTAACGAGCAGATAAAGGTTCTTTATCATCCATTTTTTACAGTCCTACACTCTGGTCGTTGCTCATATATCAGGATTAAAGCGTATGACCGTTTACCATTCCGTCACCGAACTTATCGGCCAGACGCCGGTACTGCAGCTGCATAAGCTGGATACCGGACCGTGCAGCCTGTTTCTGAAACTGGAAAACCAGAATCCCGGCGGTTCAATCAAGGACCGGGTGGCGCTGTCGATGATCGACGAGGCGCAAAAGCAGGGGCTGCTGCAGCCTGGCGGTACCATTGTTGAAGCGACCGCAGGCAATACCGGGCTTGGGTTGGCGCTGATTGCCGCCCAGCGCGGGTACAAGCTTATCCTTGTCGTACCGGACAAAATGAGCCGCGAGAAGATTTTCCACCTCCGCGCCCTTGGTGCTCAGGTGGTGTTGACCCGCTCTGACGTTGGCAAGGGGCATCCGGCGTACTATCAGGACTACGCGCAGCGGCTGGCGAAAACGCTCCCCGGCGCTTTTTACATTGACCAGTTCAATAACGCCGCCAATCCGTTGGCTCACACCACGACTACCGCGCCGGAGCTGTATCAGCAACTCGACGGGCAGATTGATGCCATCGTCGTTGGCGTGGGTTCAGGCGGTACGCTGGGCGGCCTGCAGGCATGGTTCGCCGAACACTCGCCGCACACCGAGTTTGTGCTGGCCGATCCGGCCGGATCGATCCTCGCCGATCAGGTCGAAAGCGGCCGTTATCAGGAAGCGGGATCCTGGCTGGTTGAAGGAATTGGCGAAGATTTTATCCCGCCATTAGCGCACATCAATAACGTACGTAAGGCATTACGCATCAGCGATCGTGAAGCCTTCACTACCGCTCGCGAACTCCTGCAGGTGGAAGGGATTCTGGCGGGCTCTTCAAGCGGCACGCTGCTGGCGGCGGCGCTGCGCTACTGTCGCGCGCAAACCACGCCTAAACGGGTGGTGACCTTTGCCTGCGACAGCGGCAATAAGTACCTGTCGAAAATGTTCAACGACGACTGGATGCGCCAGCAGGGCCTGCTGGCCCGCACACAGCGTGGTGATCTGAGTGATTTTATTGCCCTACGCCACGATGAAGGCGCCACCGTCACCGCCGCTCCCGACGATACCCTGGCCGCCGTGCTGGCTCGTATGCGCCTGTATGACATCTCACAGCTCCCGGTGCTGGAAGAGGGAAGGGTGGTGGGAATCGTCGATGAGTGGGATTTGCTGAGCCACGTGCAGGGCGACAGCCAACGCTTTGGTTTGCCGGTGCGCGAAGCCATGACGCAGGAGGTTGAAACCCTCGATATCACCGCGCCTGAGAGCGCGCTGAAACCGATTTTTGATCGCGGCCAGGTGGCCGTGGTGGTGGATAACGAGCGCTTTCTCGGCCTTATTACCCGTAGCGATCTCCTCACGAGCTGGCGCAATCGTCTTGAACAATAAGGAATGAATAATGAAAACTTTCGACACTCTAAGCGTACACAGCGGCACTTTTACCGATAGCCACGGCGCGGTGATGCCGCCGATTTACGCAACATCAACCTATGCCCAACCGGCACCGGGCCAGCACAGCGGCTATGAATATTCGCGAAGCGGCAACCCGACGCGAACGGCGCTGGAGACCGCGATTGCTGAGCTGGAAGGCGGCAGCCGCGGCTACGCCTTTGCTTCTGGCCTGGCGGCCATCTCAACGGTACTGGAGCTGCTGGATAAAGACAGCCATATCGTTGCCGTCGATGATGTGTATGGTGGAACCTACCGGCTGATTGAAAACGTGCGTCGGCGCAGCGCAGGGCTGCAGGTGAGCTGGGTCAAACCTGGTTCGCTCCCGGCGCTGGAAGCGGCTATCCGCCCGGAAACGCGCATGATTTGGGTCGAGACGCCGACCAACCCCTTGCTGAAACTGGCCGATCTGGAGGCAATCGCCAGCATCGCCCGCCGCCATAAGCTCATCAGCGTGGCGGATAACACCTTTGCCTCGCCGGTTATTCAGCGCCCGCTGGCTTTCGGCTTTGATATTGTGGTGCATTCCGCCACCAAATACCTCAACGGCCACTCGGACGTTGTCGCCGGTCTTGCGGTGGTGGGCGATAACCCGACGCTGGCGGAGCAGCTTGGCTATCTGCAAAACGCCGTTGGCGGGGTGCTCGATCCGTTCAGTAGCTTCCTGACCCTGCGCGGGATCCGCACGCTGTCGCTGCGCATGGAACGCCACAGCAGCAATGCGCTGGCGCTTGCCCAGTGGCTTGAGCAGCAGCCGCAGGTGGAAAAGGTCTGGTTCCCATGGCTGGAATCGCACCCCGACTATGCGCTCGCCCGCCGCCAGATGGCGCAGCCGGGAGGGATGATCTCGATCGTGGTAAAAGGCGATGCCGAACGGGCAGAAGCTGTGATCAAAAAGTTGCGCCTGTTTACGCTCGCTGAGAGCCTGGGCGGCGTGGAAAGCCTGGTCAGCCAGCCGTTCAGCATGACCCATGCGTCTATCCCGCTGGAGCAGCGACTCGCCAACGGCATTACGCCACAGCTGATTCGCCTCTCAGTGGGCATTGAAGGGGTTGATGATTTGCGCGACGATTTGCGGCAGGCGCTGGCAGAGTAACGATATTAACCGCCGTCAGTTCGACTTAAGTCTATACTTCATATCGAAAATCTAAGCGACTGAAATAACGTCACTTATAATATGACATAGCGGCTGACGGCGCACCGGAACGAGTGCTACTCTGCGATCCATTCCCACGGTCAGGACGCCGAGCAAACGCCCCATGAGTAAACCCATCAAGCGGCTGGAAATCATCAAAAATGCCATTGAACTGGAAGATGATGAGATCATTGCCAGTCAGATTTCGCACCTGAAAGGCGACATTGACGATCCGGCGATTGACGCCATCATTCAGGCGCTGGAGTCCCGGCGCTATGGTGAGGCGATGAACGCCATCGTCAGCTGGCTGCAAAGCCAGCGCTCGATGACTCACTGGCAGGATCCGCGCATTGCGGCCAGCAAACTGGAGCTAAAAGCGCTGGAAACCCAGCTACAGGCGCTGCTTGATGCCAGGAACGCAAGGCTGACCCAGCTTGATGAGTTTAACGATCTTTATATGCAGCATCTGGGGCCGCTGATGGCCGAGGTGCTGAGGCTGCGAAAGATCCTGGCGGAAGCCTCGCTGCGCAAGCGAGCCGAAATGTGTCATGACGACGATTCCCGCGAACAACGTGCGCGTGACGAAGCGCGCGAACAGTATGACACCTGGCGCGATCAGCAGCAAAAAGCGCAAAAACGCCGCGAGCATCATGAAAATATGGCGCAGGAGGATCGTCAGGAACTCAAACGATTGTGGCGCCAGGCGAGTAAGCTTTGTCACCCGGATCTGGTCGACGATGCGCTGAAGGCGGAAGCTAACGAGATGATGGCCCAGCTCAATCAGGCCCGACAACGTGGCGATCTGCCGACTATTCGTAATCTGCTAGCCCGACTCATGCGCGAGCATGAGCCAATGATGGCGAGCGAAAGGCTGAACGATCTCACGCTACTGCTGCGTAAAATCAGCGCCACGCAGCAGCAAATTGCCAGCCTGCAGGACGAAATGCTCGCGCTTGAGAAAGAGAAATCCTGGCTGCTGGTGTCAACGCTTGCCGACCCACAGGCCTATTTTCGCCAGCAGGAAAAAGCGCTGTCGAACACGATCGCCACTCTGCGCAAGCGCATCTTTGAGTCAGGGTTGGATGAGGTGGCGTAGCTATTTCTGGAAGCGGAAATTTATCGGAACGCCAGAAAGCAAAAACCCAGCCATAGGCTGGGTTTTCTGAATAAGTGGTGCCCGGACTCGGAATCGAACCAAGGACACGGGGATTTTCAATCCCCTGCTCTACCGACTGAGCTATCCGGGCAACGGGGCGCATTAAACCGTAATCGCCTCGCCTCGTCAACGAAAATTATAAATTTTGCGGCGAGTTGCACAATCTATCATCACCTTGCGTATTTTGCACGCGACGTCAGGCAAAAAAGGCGGTCCAGGCGGCAGAAATGGGCATTGCCAGCAGCAGCGCGGGCAGCATATTCACCACGGCGAACATCTTGATTCCGCAGATGCGCAGGCCGGTGGCCAGCAGCAGCAGGCCGCCGACGGCGGTGAAATCGGCCATCATTGCAGGGGTGGTGAGCGGGAGGATCATAAAGGCGCAAAACGCCAGCGTCAGCTGGATGGCCAGCATCGGCACGCTGATGGCACAGACGGCAAAGCCGAGCGAGCAGGCGAAAATCATGGCGGTAAAGAAATCGAGAAACGACTTGGCGATGAGTATGGTCGGGTCGCCGGTCATCCCTTCGTGCATCGAGCCAAAAATCCCGGTACCACTCGCGCAGAACAAGACGATAATCGCCACGAAGCTCTGGATGACGTTTTCATGCTCCCGGCTTTTGCCCGGCTTGAGCAGCCGCTTCTGCATCCAGGAAACGCCGTTATTGATCCCTTTTTCCAGATAGCAAAACTCACCGATCAGCGCCCCCATCAGTGTGGCCAGCACCATCACCGGCATATTGGCGCACTTGATTACCAGCAGCAGGCCAATACCCAGCGAGGCGAGGCCGAAGATCGAGGTCATGGAGACGCGAATACGCTCCGGAAGACGCTGGCTTAACAGCGCGCCGATCAAACCGCCGACGAGCACTGCCCCGGCATTAATAAATGGGCCAATTACCACGTTAACTCCTGTTACTTATCGATAAGTCCTGCATTATTATGGACTGATTAATCGGTTCAGTGCTTGTTTCTCCGTGGTATTAGTGCATAAAAATTTCGTCTTGCACCCTCTGGTGAATGGTGCCATGATTGCGCGAAATTTCTCCTTTCCTGAATCGGGGCCGCCTGCAATGACATCTTTGCCATTACATCGCCAATGCCGCTTCGCCTACTCGCGAAGGTCTGCCCCATTCTCTTTGCTCACCATGCGGTGACGCCAACGCACGCTCACTGCAGGACAACAGTAAGATTAGACCATGTCTGCTTTTACTGATGTCTGGCGGTCGGAGCTGTAACCCAGTTGCACCCAGACGCTTCGTGGGGCAGAGCCAATGCTCTGCCCAGGACTTTTACTCTCCCTGAGTGGGTCGTTGCGCTTATGAAATCAATGAACATTGCTGCCAGTCGTGAACTGGTCTCTCGCCTTTCCACCCATCGTGACGTGGTGGCGCTGGATAGTACCGACTTTACCGATGTGGCAGCAGTCGTCATTACCGTGGCCGACAGCCACAGCGGCATTCTTGCGTTACTCAAACGCACCGGATTTAAGCTGCCGGTGTTCGTGCTGACGAGCGATGATATCAGCGTGCCAAACGGCGTAAATGCGGTCATCAGCGGTAAAGCTCAGGAGTGGCTGGAACTGGAAACCGCCGCCTGTCGCTATGAAGAAGAGCTGCTGCCGCCGTTTTTTAATACCCTGACTCAGTACGTTGAAATGGGTAACAGCACCTTCGCCTGTCCGGGGCATCAGCACGGCGCGTTCTTTAAAAAACATCCGGCGGGCCGCCAGTTTTATGACTTCTTCGGTGAGAACGTCTTTCGTGCCGACATGTGCAACGCCGACGTGAAGCTCGGTGACCTGCTGATTCACGAAGGCTCTGCCAAGCACGCGCAGAAGTTTGCCGCGAAGGTGTTCCACGCCGATAAAACCTACTTTGTGCTGAACGGCACCTCCGCCGCCAATAAGGTGGTGACCAATGCTCTGCTGGCCCGCGGCGACCTGGTGCTGTTCGACCGCAATAACCACAAATCGAACCACCATGGTGCGTTGATTCAGGCTGGCGCGACGCCGGTCTATCTGGAAGCGGCGCGTAATCCGTTCGGTTTTATCGGCGGCATTGATGAGCACTGCTTTGACGAGCGTTACCTGCGCGAACAGATTCGTGAAGCCGCGCCGGAGAAAGCCGATGATGCGCGTCCGTTCCGCCTGGCGATCATTCAGCTGGGCACCTATGACGGCACTATTTACAATGCGCGTCAGGTGGTGGATAAAATCGGCCACCTTTGCGACTACATCCTGTTTGACTCCGCATGGGTAGGCTATGAACAGTTTATCGATATGATGTCCGACACCTCGCCGCTGCTGCTGGATCTTAACGAAAACGATCCGGGCATTTTCGTTACTCAATCGGTACACAAACAGCAGGCGGGCTTCTCGCAGACCTCGCAGATCCACAAAAAAGATAACCATATTCGCGGCCAGGCGCGCTTTTGCCCGCACAAACGGCTGAACAACGCCTTTATGCTGCACGCCTCAACCAGCCCGTTTTATCCGCTGTTTGCGGCGCTGGATATCAACGCCAAAATCCACGAAGGGGAGAGCGGGCGCCGTCTGTGGGCAGAGTGCGTCGAGCTGGGGATTGAAGCGCGTAAGGCGATTGTGGCGAACTGTAAGATGATCCAGCCGTTTATCCCGCCCATGGTTGATGGTCGCCCGTGGCAGGATCACCCAACCAAAGCGATTGCCAGCGAGCGTCGCTTCTTTAGCTTCGCGCCTGGCGCACGCTGGCACGGTTTCGAGGGCTATGCGCAGGATCAGTACTTCGTGGATCCGTGCAAATTGCTGCTGACCACGCCGGGGATCGACGCGGAAACCGGGCAATATACCGAGTTCGGCATTCCGGCGACGATTCTTGCCCACTATCTGCGTGAGAACGGTATCGTGCCGGAGAAATGCGACCTGAATTCGATCCTGTTCCTGCTAACCCCTGCGGAAACGCCGGAAAAAATGGCGCAGCTGGTGGCAATGCTCGGCCAGTTTGAACAGCATATCGAGGACGATACGCCGCTAGCCGACGTGCTGCCGACTATCTACAACAAGTATCCGGTACGTTACCGTGACTATACGCTACGCGAGCTGTGTCAGGAGATGCACAATCTTTACGTCAGCTTTGACGTCAAGGACCTGCAAAAGGCGATGTTCCGCAAAGAGAGTTTGCCGCAAGTGGTGATGAACCCGCAGGACGCCAACAGCGAGTTTATTCGCGGTAATGTTGAGCTGGTGCGCATCAGCGAAGCGGAAGGGCGCATTGCCGCTGAAGGCGCGCTGCCGTATCCACCGGGCGTGCTGTGCGTGGTGCCGGGGGAAGTGTGGGGCGGTGCGGTACAGCGTTATTTCCTGGCGCTGGAAGAGGGCGTGAACCTGCTGCCGGGCTTTTCGCCGGAGCTTCAGGGGGTGTACAGCGAGAAGGATGCTGACGGGATTAGTCGGCTGTATGGGTATGTTTTGAAGTAAGGTGCGGGGACGTCCCCTCACCCTAACCCTCTCCCCGTGGGGGAGAGGGGACCGCCAGGTGCGGTGATTAACAATAGAACCGGGTTCCCTCTCCTCCGTGGGAAGAGAGGGACGAAGCCTTAATGCACAACTGGCTGTGCTCCCGGGGCAATACGCTCGTGTTTGTATTTAAACAGCCCAACAAACGCCACCGCCAGCACCAGCGAGTAGCCGGCGAAAATCAGCCATACGCTCTGCCAGTCGGTAATACCGTCTACGGTGTACATCTCCACCACTTTCCCGCTCGCCATGCCGCCGAGAATGCAGCCGAAGCCGTTGGTCATCATCAGGAACATACCCTGCGCGCTGGCGCGAATTTCCGGGCGGACTTCTTTCTCAACGAATACCGAACCGGAGATGTTGAAGAAGTCGAAGGCGCAGCCGTAAACAATCATCGACAGCACCAGCAGCACGGTGCCAAACGGCGTCGGGTCGCCGTAGGCGAACAGGCCGAAGCGCAGCATCCACGCGAAGATACTAATCAGCATCACATTCTTGATACCGTAACGGCTTAAGAAGAACGGAATGGTGAGGATGAACAGCGTCTCGGAGATTTGTGAAATCGACATCATCACCGAGGCGTGCTGCACGATAAAGCTGGTGGCAAACAGCGGATCTTTATCAAAGCTGTGCAGGAAGGTGTTGCCGAACATGTTGGTGATCTGCAGTTCCGCGCCCAGCATCATGGAAAAGATAAAGAAGATCGCCATGCGTTTGTTTTTAAACAGCGCAAAGGCGTCCAGCCCCAGCATGCTGCTCCAGCTTTGTTTCTGCTGCTGGTTAGAAACGGGAATGTGCGGCAGTGTCAGAGTGAACAGCACCAGCACGACCGACAGCGCAGCGCCAATGTACAGCTGCATATGGCTCAGCTCGAAGCCGGAGAAGCTCACCGCCCACATCGCCAGAATAAAGCCGATGGTGCCCCAGATGCGGATTGGCGGGAAGTCAGTAACGATGTCCATGCCCGCCGATTTCAGGCGGTAGTAGGAGATGGTGTTAATCAGGCCCAGCGTTGGCATATAGGCCAGCGAGTTAAGCAGAATAACGAAGAACATCGCCCCCGGCGTGGTGACCTCGGCGGCCATAAATAACGTTCCTGCCCCCACCAGGTGACAAAAAGCATAGACCCACTTGGCGCTAATCCATTTATCCGCCACGATGCCCAGCAGCGTTGGCATAAAGACGGCGGCGATACCCAGTGAGCTGTACACCGCGCCGATAGAGGCACCATCGAACTTCAGCGTTACAAACATGTACGAGCCCAGCGTGGTTAGCCAGCTCCCCCACAGGCAGAACTGCAGGAAGGACAGTATCTTAAGCTGCAGCTTTAAATTCATGTTAATTTCCTCACAAATAGGACCGGACAGGCGTTCGCGTAATAACATCCGAAGGCATTATTTGTGCTGATTCTATCAATGGCTGTGATGAGACATTGTTAAGCGCCGCAAAAAATTGCAATTATTTTTACTTTGCACAACGAAATAGTGACAAAACTAACATTTCTGTAGGAAGTTCAGGTGGGGAAGCCGCTTCACCCTGGGAATATCGGGAGGAAGCGGCTGCGTTTGTGAGAATTGTTACTTACGGCGATAGCTTTTCTGCGCCGTATTCACCTTGTAGAGATAGCGACGCGATTCCGCCGACGGATGGCGGGTGGTCAGCGTCTGATAGACGTCCCCTGGCGACATGCTGTTAATGATGTTCGCCGCCTGCACCTTATCGTCAGAGAAGACGCGCAGCACGCTGCCCGCGCCGCCGTTATAGGCGGTAATCACCGCATAGCGGCGTGACGTTGGGTTGTCGATACCGCCAAGGTAGATATTGTTGAGGATCGCCAGATAGGCGGTCCCGGTATCGATGTTGCTGGCTGGATCGAACAGGAAGCTACGGCTTGGCGTGCCGGATTTCCCCTGCGAGCGGAAGACGTCTTTCCCGGCGGTATGCTGCACCACCTGCATCAGCCCCATCGCGTCGGAACGGCTGACCGCATACGGGTTGAAGGACGATTCAGTCTGCATAATTGCCAGAATCAACGATTCGTCGATGCCGTATTTGCGTGAAGCCTGCCGCACCATACCCAGATATTTGTGCGCACGTTTATCAAGGTGGTTCGGCACCAGATTAATGGTCACGCTATAAATAATGTGCAGGCCATTGCTGCGTTTTTTCATCCGTGTTTGCAGCAGATAGTCGGCGAAGCGCGCGGCGCGCCACTCCCAGCGAATAGCCTCGCCGGTGTTATCGACCACCTGGCCGTACAGGAACGGCTCTTTGGAAATCTGAATGTCGTCGGCGTCGGAGTAAAGGTCGACCGAGCTGGGGTCGTCACCCATCAGCAGCGTGGTAATGATGGCCTGGCGCAGGCGCGCAGCGGGGTCGGTACCGGCGATGGTCTCGACGGTAATGGTACCGTCATCGAAGTTGATATGGCTACGCGTCTGGTAGCCATCGGTGTATTTAACGTAGTCTTTCGGCCCGGCGATCAGAACTTCGTTAAACCCCCAGATGTTTTCAATATTATGGGCGAACTGACCCATCAGAATGTCAAAACCGTTGGTGTCTTTTACCCAGGCTTCATTGTAGGCATCGCCCTTTTTTGAACCCGAGCAGGAAACAAGCAACGGCGCTATCAATGCCAGTGCAAATATTCTTTTTTTCATCATTCCGGGAGCGCGTGTTGTTGTTGTCTTAAAGGGCCGTCGGGCCCTTACTGTTTTTCTGGCGGCGTGTAGCCTTCAATGTGCACATCTTTGCCTTCAAACAGGAAGTTAACCATTTCCTCTTCCAGAAGCTTACGGTGCTCCACATTCATCATATTGAGTTTCTTTTCATTGATGAGCATGGTTTGCTTGTGCTGCCACTGCTTCCAGGCTTCTTTCGAAATCTCGTTATAGATGCGCTTTCCCAGCTCGCCGGGGTAGAGCTGGAAATCCTGTCCTTCGGCGTCGCACTGCAGGAAAGTACAAAAAATGGTTCTGCTCATAATCAATCCTCTTATTTCGCCGCTCGTTAAACGAGTGAATCGGCGCGTAACTGCTGCAACAGGCGCTCAACCGGTGCGGCCAACCCAACGACGGGCGGCTGGGCTAAGTTATACCAGAGAGCGCTGCCTTCATCCATGCATGAGGCGAATGAGGACACACTAAGCCACATAGGCACAATGTCCAGATGGAAATGACTGAAAGTGTGGCGGAAAGCGGTAAGCTGGGTCAGCTTGTCTGCCGGAATCTGCCGCTCGGCCAGCCAGTCGCGCAGCGCCGCTTCATCGGCAAACTGCGGGAAACAGTATAGACCGCCCCACAGGCCGCTAGGCGGGCGCTGCTGTAAAAACACCTCGCGGTCGTGCTGCATCATCAGAAAATAGCCGGTACGCTCGGGGATGGTCTGCTTCGGTTTTTTACCTGGATACTGCGCCCAACTGCCGTTGGCGGCGGCGATGCAGCCTTTTTCCAGCGGGCAGAGCGAGCACTTGGGTTTTGAGCGGGTACACACCATCGCGCCCAGATCCATCATCGCCTGATTAAAACGCGAAACGCCATTGGCAGGAGTGACCTGTTCGCTGATCTCCCACAGCTGTTTTTCGACCTCTTTTTTCCCCGGCCAGCCGTCCACTGCATAACAACGCGCCAGCACGCGCTTTACGTTGCCGTCGAGAATGGGAAAGTGTTTACCGAGCGACAGCGATAAAATCGCCCCGGCGGTAGAACGGCCTACGCCGGGCAGCGCCGCCACTTCGTCAAACGTTTCCGGAAAACGGCCATGGTGCAGCGTGGCGACCTGCTGAGCGGCCTTGTGCAGGTTACGCGCGCGGGCGTAGTAGCCCAGGCCGGTCCACAGATGCAGGACGTCGTCCAGCGGCGCGTTCGCGAGGTCGGTGACGGTGGGAAAGCGTGACATAAACCGCTCAAAATAAGGGATAACTGTGGCAACCTGAGTCTGTTGCAGCATCACCTCAGACAGCCATACTTTGTAGGGCGTCTTTTCAATTTGCCAGGGCAGGGTTTTACGCCCGTATTTGTCGTACCAGTCCAGCACCTGGGCTGAAAATTGAGACGCTTGCATAGTCAAAACCGTGCTTCCGATATCGTGCGATTAGGGTGCCAGATTGCAGCACAGCGGTACTATGCTGTAAACAGGAACTTTCCGGTGCTTGCATCCGGCAACTAACTTTGGATAATGCCCGTTTCCCGAACACTCTCACAAGCAGACTTATTTTTATGAAGAACGACGTCATTTCACCGGATTTTGATGAAAACGGCCGCCCGCTGCGCCGCATTCGTAGTTTTGTTCGTCGCCAGGGGCGACTGACCAAAGGGCAGGAACACGCGCTGGAAAACTACTGGCCGGTGATGGGCGTTGAGTTCAGCGAAGAGCCTGTCGATTTCGCCGCGCTGTTTGGCCGCGATGCGCCGGTCACTCTGGAGATTGGTTTTGGTATGGGGGCTTCGCTGGTGGCGATGGCCAAAGCGCGCCCGGAGCAGAACTTCCTCGGGATTGAAGTGCACTCACCGGGTGTGGGCGCGTGCCTGGCCTCGGCGCATGAAGAGGGTGTCGATAACCTGCGCGTGATGTGTCACGATGCGGTAGAAGTCCTGCACAAGATGATCCCGGACAACTCCCTGAACATGGTGCAGCTCTTTTTCCCTGACCCGTGGCATAAAGCGCGTCATAATAAACGCCGTATCGTTCAGGTGCCGTTTGCCCAGTTCGTGAAAAGCAAGCTCAAGCTGGGCGGCGTCTTCCACATGGCAACCGACTGGGAACCCTATGCGGATCATATGCTGGAAGTGATGTCCTCCATCGACGGGTATCAGAACCTGTCCGAGACTCAGGATTACGTACCGCGCCCGGATTCGCGCCCGGTAACCAAATTTGAACAGCGTGGTCATCGTCTTGGCCACGGCGTATGGGACTTAATGTTCGAGAGGGTGAAATAAATGGCAAAGAATCGTAGCCGTCGTTTGCGTAAAAAAATGCACATCGATGAATTTCAGGAAATCGGCTTCTCTGTAGCGTGGCGTTTCCCGGAAGGCACCAGCGAAGAACAGATCGATCAGGTTGTTGATCAGTTTATCGATGAAGTGATCGAGCCGAACAAGCTGGCGTTTGACGGCAGCGGCTATCTGGCCTGGGAAGGTCTGATTTGCACCCAGGAAGTGGGCAAGTGCACCGAAGAACATCAGGCGCTGGTCCGCAAGTGGCTGGAAGACCGCAAGTTTGAAGAAGTGCGCACCAGCGAACTTTTTGACGTTTGGTGGGACTAAATAAGCATACGGGGCCAGCATTTGCTGGCCCGATTTGTACTGAGGGAAAGTTATGATGCGCAAAACGCTGCTGACGGCAGTACTCTCGTTCACGGCGATGACCGCCCACGCTGACTACCAGTGCAGCGTTACGCCACGCGATGACGTGGTGCTTAAGCCGCAAACCGTGCAGGTGCAAGGTGAAAACGGCAATCTTATTATTACCCCTAACGGCGATGTCACCTACAACGGCAAGGTGTATACGTTAACGCCGGCCCAGCGTGAACAGGCCAAAGATTATCAGACCGAGCTGCGCAGCGCGCTGCCGTGGATCGACGATGGCGCACGCAGCCGGATAGAAAAAGGCCGCGTGGCGCTGGATAAAATTATCGCCAAAGAAGTGGGCGAGAGCAGCAATATGCGTGGTCGCCTGACCAAGCTCGATGCGCAGCTCAAAGAACAGATGAACCGCATTATTGAGCATCGTAGCGATGGCTTAACCTTCCACTATAAAGCCATCGATCAGGTACGCGCCGACGGCCAGCAGCTGGTCAATCAGGCGATGGGCGGTATTCTGCAAGACAGCATTAACGAGATGGGCGCCAAAGCGGTGCTGAAAGGCGGCGGTAACCCGCTACAGGGCGTGCTGGGCAGCCTTGGCGGCCTGCAAACCGCGATTCAGAACGAGTGGAAAAACCAGGAAGCGGATTTCCAGGCGTTTGGTAAAGACGTATGCAGCCGCGTGGTGTCGCTGGAAGACAGCCGCAAGGCGCTGGTCGGTACGTTGAAGTAGTCATAAGCCATCATTGAAAAAGCCGCCAGTCAGTTAACTGGCGGCTTTTTTTTGCACAATATAGGGTGTTACATCAGCCCCAGCAGCTGCGGAATAAACAGCGAAATCTGCGGAATATAGGTAATCATCATCAGCGCAATCAGCAGCGCGGCGTAGAAGGGCAGCAGCGGCTTGATTAACTGCTGGATCTTCACCCCGGAGATAGAGCAGCCGACAAACAGCGCGCTGCCCACTGGCGGCGTCAGCAGGCCGATGCACAGGTTGGCGACCATCATAATGCCGAAGTGTACCGGATCCATGCCCAGGTCCTGGGCGATCGGCAGGAAGATCGGCGTGAAGATCAGTACCGCAGGCGTCATATCCATAAAGATGCCGACGATCAACAACACAATGTTAATCAGCAGCAGGATCACCAGCGGATTCTCCGAGATCCCCATCAGCGTGTCGCTGATCATGTAGGGAATATCTGCGTTGGTCATCGCCCACGACATACCGACGGAAAAGCCGATCAACAGCAGTACGATGGAGGTTGTGACCACCGACTCGAGGATCAGTTTCGGCAGATCGCGCCACTTCACTTCGCGATAGATAATCACCGACAGGATAAAGGTATAAACCACCGCGATGGCTGACGCTTCGGTGGCGGTGAAAATACCGCCCAGAATCCCGCCCATAACGATAATCACCAGCAACAGGCTCGGCAGGGCGTCGAAGAAGGCTTTTGCCGCCTGGGCGCAGGTTGGGCGCTCGGAAACCGGGTAGCCGCGGCGCTTCGCGATAATCGCGCAGACCACCATTATCGCCAGGCCCATCAGAATCCCTGGCAGATAGCCCGCCATAAACAGCGAGGCCACCGACACGCCGCCCGCGGTCAGCGAGAAGACGATCAGTACGTTAGACGGCGGAATCAGCAGCCCGGTAATGCACGACGAGACGTTAACCGCCGTGGAAAACGCGGGGTCATAACCCTTTTTGGTCTGAATCGGGTGCAGGGTGCCGCCCACCGCCGCCGCCGCGGCTACTGCCGAACCGGAGATGGAACCGAACATCATGTTGGCGAGGACGTTGACGTGGCCCAGCGAGCCGGGAACGCGGCCCACCATCACCTGCGCGAGGTTAATCAAGCGGATGGCGATACCGCCGCTGTTCATCAGCGTCCCGGCGAAGATAAAGAACGGAATTGCCAGCAGGGCAAAGTTGTCCAGACCGTTGGCCAGACGCTGAGAGACGGTAATGACGGCGATATCCCACGGGAACATCAGCAGCATTGAGGCAACGGTCGCGATGCCGATAGAGAACGAAATCGGCACGCCGATAAATACCAGCGCGAAGAAAGCGCCAAACAGCGTTAAAGCAATATACCCGTCCATTAGCGCGCTCCTTCTGCGGACTGTTTCAGGCTAATCAGGCCGTTGGCGATAAACCACAGCGCGTAGAACATCATGATGAGGCCGGACAACGGCAGGATCAGATAGACGTAGCCCATCGGGATCTGCATCGCGGCGGAGACCTGTGCGGTGGCCAGCGTTTTGGCTATCAGCTTCAGGCCACCGGTGACGATCACCGAGCCGGAGAAGAGAAAAATCAGCAGGTTAATCACCACGCCCAGCAGCGTTTGCTTACGTGGTTTGAGCGTCATGGCCAGCAGATCGATCGCCAGATGGCGCTGTGCACCAACGGTATAGGCTGCGCCGAGCAGGCCAACCCAAATCATCAGAAAGCGCGCCAGCTCGTCCGTCAGCGTGCTGGGTTGGTTTAACACATAGCGACTGAATACCTGCCAGACGACGCAGACGACCAGCGCCACCATGACCGCGACGGAGAACGCGGCGATCGCGCGGTCCACCGCCTGTTTAGTGCGGGTAAAAATCATCGTTTGTTATCCTGGTGAAGGCGGGCCAGATGCTGGCCCGCAAGGGAATTACTCTGCGGCGGCTTCAAATTTGGCCAGCAGCGCGGCCTGTTTCGGATCTTTGTTGAAATCGTCAAACAGCGGTTGCACCGCAGCGCGGAACGGCGCCTTGTCGACTTTGACGATCTCGCCGCCCATGGCCTTCGCCTGAGCGCGCGTGTCAGCGTCGATTTTGTCCCACAGCTTCTGTTGGTAAACCTGCGAGTCGGTGGCCGCTTTCGCCAGAATTTGCTGCTGCTCCGGCGTTAGCTTGTCCCAGGTTTTGGTGGAGATCACCAGGAAGTCTGGAATAGAGGCGTGCTCATCTTCAGAGAAGACTTTGGCAATTTCAATATGACGTGTTTGCACCCACGATGGGACATTATTTTCCGCACCGTCAACCACGCCCTGCTGCATTGCGGTATAGACTTCACCGAATGAAATAGGTGTGGGTGAACCACCCATTAATTCAATCATTTTTATGGTGGTCGGGCTGGCCTGAACGCGAATTTTCAGCCCTTTTAAATCTTCAGGTTTAGTAATCGGTTTTTTGGCATAAAAACTACGGGTACCGGCAACATAAGCGGAAAGGGCGAAGAATCCTTTTTCTTTCGTTGAGTCCATAATTTCTTTGCCGACATCACCGAATACCACTTTATTAAAATGCGCCTGGTCTTTAAATAAGAACGGCAAATTATAAATGGCATAAACATTGTCGAAAGATTCCAGATCGCTGGCGGAACCTTTGGTCATATCCAGCGCGCCGTTCTGTAATAACTCCATGGTTTCACGCGCGCTGCCCATCTGGCTGCTTGGGTAAATACGGATGGTCATCTTGCCGTCTGACAGCTGCTTGACCTCTTTGGCCATTTCTTCAAAAGCCTGGTGCACCACGTGGCTACGCTCAAGGTTGTGCGCCAGTTTCAGCGTCACTTTTTCAGCCGCAGCGGCCCCAGCGGAAAACAACGCGAAAAGCGACGCACAGATTAGCGTTTTGCGAAAAAAGAGAGATTTCATTAATAGGCTCCATGCACATTCATTATTGTGGTCTATATCTAGAGGGACAGCGTTGAATTTCTGTATGACATATTATCCTGGTTGTCAGACAGCTTTAAGCTACCACTCTCACAATTTTCAGTTATCTGTGCATTAAATGCGGTTTTTGTGCGCTGGGTTATATTTATTACATATTCGTTATTGGCTATTAATATCTTATTTAAATATTGATGGTGAAATTATTCGGTAAGTATTGGGGTAACCACTCGGTAAAGCTGAATGATATATTTCGCCATTATTTATAATGGCGAAATATATTTATTATTTATTCGCTAAGAAACAGTTCAAGCAGTGAGTTCAAAAACAGTTTACCGTGCTCGGTTATCTGCCAGTATTGCTCGCACTCGGTCAGGTAGCCCTGGGCCAGCGCTTCATCCAACTGTGGGCGGATGATACTTTCGTCCAGGCCGGTATAGGCGCTGAATTCGGCGCGCGGCGCGGCTTCCAGTAAACGGAAGCGGTTCATAAAGAATTCAAACGGCTTGTCGGCGTTCTCAACGTCGTGCTGGCGCTCCAGATAGCGCCCTTCCATATAGCCGCGCGGATGACGCGTTTTCGCCGTACGCAGAATGCGGCCGTCCGGGAACGTCACCTTGCCATGCGCACCGCAGCCGATGCCCAGATAATCGCCAAAGCGCCAGTAGTTGAGGTTGTGCTGGCACTGATAGCCCGGTTTGGCATAGGCCGAGGTTTCATACTGCTGATAACCTGCAGCGGTCAGCAATTGATGACCCTGCTCGAAGATATCCCACAGCGAGTCGTCGTCCGGCAGCACCGGCGGGCGTGAACCAAACAGAGTATTGGGTTCGATAGTTAGCTGATACCAGGAGAGATGCGGCGGCGACAGTTCAATCGCCTGGCGCAGGTCGCTCAGCGCCTCTTCCAGCGACTGATCGGGCAGGCCGTGCATCAGGTCGAGGTTGAAGCTGCGCAGCCCCAGACCGCTCGCCAGGCGCGCGGCGCGTTTGGCCTCTTCCGGCCCGTGGATGCGCCCAAGACGCTGGAGCTTGCTGTCGCTAAAGCTCTGTACCCCGATAGAAATGCGATTAACGCCCGCCCTCTGGTACTCGACGAAGCGGTCAGCTTCGACTGTCCCCGGGTTGGCTTCCATGGTGATTTCTGCATCAGAGGCCAGCGTCAGACGCGCGCGAACGCCGTCCAGCAGAGCCTGCATCACCGGGCCTGAAAGCAGGCTCGGTGTACCGCCACCGATGAAAATAGTCTTCACTTCACGTCCCTGCGCGTAAGCAACGTCGGCGTCTAAGTCGCTCAGCAGATGCTGTACGTAGTCGTCGTGCGGCACTTCACCTTTCAGCGCGTGCGAGTTGAAGTCGCAGTACGGGCACTTCTGCACGCACCACGGGATATGAATGTAGAGACTCAGCGGGGGCAGCTTAACCATGACGCATGGCTTCCAGTAACAGCTTCAGCGCCTGACCGCGATGGGAGATGGCAATCTTCTCTTCGCGGCTTAGCTCAGCGGCGGTCTTGCCTTCCGACGGCACAAAGAAGATAGGATCGTAGCCGAAGCCGCCCTGGCCTGCGGGCGCGCGGGTAATCACCCCCGGCCAGGTGCCGTGGCACACCAGCGGCGTGGGGTCTTCGGCGTGGCGCATATACACCAGCACGCAGTGGAACTGCGCCTGACGCTGGTCGTCCGGCACGTCTTTTAAGGTTTCCAGCAGCTTTTCCAGGTTCTGTTGGTCGCTGGCGTCGAGGCCGGAGTAGCGCGCGGAGTAGATCCCCGGCGCGCCGCCGAGAACGTCAACCGCCAGACCGGAATCATCGGCGATGGCCGGTAAGCCGGTCACTTGTGCGGCGTGGCGCGCTTTGAGAATCGCGTTTTCAATAAAGGTCAGCCCGGTCTCCTCGGCTGACTCTACGCCAAGCTCGGTCTGGGCGACGATATCAAGACCAAAATCGCCGAGCAGCGAAGCAAGCTCGCGCACTTTACCGGCGTTACCGGTCGCGAGGACAACTTTTTGCATGGGATATCCTAAAGTTTCAGGGCGTCGACGCCCGATGGGATCTGTTGCGGATGAATAATTTTAACCTGTTTATGCCGCCCCAGTTCACCTTTCTCGATGATGACCTGGCTTTTGGCGACCTTAAACTGCTTGGCGAGATATTTCACCAGATGGGCATTCGCCTGCCCATCAACGGGCGGGGCGGTGATGGCGACTTTTAGTTCGTCGCCATGTACCCCAACAATCGCATCCCGGCTGGCCTTTGGCTGAATATACAGCCGCAGTACCAGCCCGTCATCGCAGGGAGTGACGGCACTCATAGCGCCATCCACAGTCCTGGCAGCAGCATGTTACCGGTGGCTTGCAGCACTTCGGCGATGCCCATATTGATGACATACAGCAGCAGCACCAGCACCATCGGAGAAAAATCGATTCCCCCCATGGACGGCAGCAGCCGGCGGATAGGGCGCAGCAGCGGCTCGGCGAGCTGCATCAGCACGAACTCAACCGGGCTACGACCCTGGCTGACCCAGCTCATGATCGCCATCAGCAGCAGCACCCAGAAGATTAGCAGGCCGATGGTCTTGAGCAGAATCAGCACCGCAGAGATCCAGATAATCGGCTGGAAGGTGATGACCATAAACAGCACGATGGCTTTCACCACGCACAGAATAAAGGCCAGCAGCAGCGAAGCGCTGTCCAACGGGCCCATCGGCGGAATGACGCGACGCAGCGGGCCGACGATCGGTTGCGTGATCTTCACCACGAACTGTGAGAACGGGTTGTAAAAATCGCAGCGCGCCCACTGCATCCAGACGCGCAGCAGTAGCACCATTGTATACAGTTCAATCACTGTAGAGAGCAGGAAGGTCAACGTCTTCATGGCGTTCCTTGGGGTTCCTTATTTTTTTGTGTAATCACGCGCACCAAAAATCGCGGTGCCAATGCGTACCATTGTACTACCTGCCGCAACAGCGGCTTCCATGTCGTCAGACATGCCCAGAGATAGCGTGTCTACGGTCGGGTAGTCTGCTTTCAGTCGCGCGAATGCTACAGCCATTTCGCGGGCAACGGCAAACTGCCGGTCGTACTCTTTTTCCGGCGCGGGAATCGCCATCAGGCCGCGCAGGCAGACATTCGGCAGGGCGGCAATGTCGGCCGCCAGCGCGTCAAGCTCCGCCAACGGAATGCCTGATTTGCTCTGCTCATCGCTGATGTTGATTTGAATCAGCACGTTGAGCGGCGGCAAGTTGGCTGGACGCTGCTCGCTTAAGCGAACGGCAATTTTCAGCCGGTCTATGGTGTGGCACCAGTCGAAGTGCTCGGCAACCAGACGACTTTTATTGGACTGCAGTGGGCCAATAAAGTGCCATTGCAACGAGGTGATTCCCTGCTCGCGAAAGTGGAGAATTTTCTCTACCCCTTCCTGAACGTAGTTTTCACCAAATGCGGTCTGGCCCGCAGCAACGGCTTCTTCGACGGCGCTCGCAGGTTTTGTTTTACTCACTGCAAGCAGCGTTACTTCTTCTGAATCCCGGCCGCAACGCGCTGCTGCCGCTGAGATTTTCTCCCTGACCTGTGCCAGGTTATGCGCAATATCGTTCATATGGGCTGGTGGGTCTATGGATATACAAGAAATCGTGGCGCTTAGTGTAAAGCATAATGTCTCGGATCTACACCTGTGTAGCAGCGCAAACGCGCGCTGGCGCAGGGAGGGTAAGCTGGAAATTGCGCCGTTTACTGCCCCGGATCCCGAAGTATTGATGGCCAGTTGGCTGAGTGAGAGTCAGCAGCAGGCGTGGCAACGACATCGGCAGCTTGATTTTTCCGTCTCGCTTCCCGGCTGTCCACGATTACGTGCCAGTGCGTTTGCCCACAGCCAGGGGACATCGTTGGTACTACGCATTCTGCCCACACAGTGTCCGACGCTGGCTGAACTGCATACGCCGGTGGCGCTGGCTGAGATGTTAAACGAAGAAAGCGGATTGATTCTGGTGACCGGGGCAACGGGTAGCGGTAAATCGACCACGCTGGCGGCGATGGTCGACCACCTCAATCATCATCTGGCGGGGCATATTCTGACGCTGGAAGATCCGGTTGAGTTTCTGCATGCCAGCGAAGGTTGCCTGATTCAGCAACGGGAAGTCGGGCAGCATACAGCCTCTTTCGCGGAGGCGCTGCGGGTGGCGTTACGTCAGGATCCGGACGTCATTCTGCTTGGCGAGCTGCGCGATAGCGAGACGATTCGCCTGGCGCTGACGGCGGCAGAGACCGGCCATCTGGTGCTGGCGACGCTGCATACGCGCGGCGCCGCGCAGGCGATCGAACGTTTGGTTGATGTGTTTCCTGCTCAGGAGAAGGAGCCGGTTCGCAACCAGCTTGCCAGCAGTCTCTGCGCGGTGCTGGCGCAGAAGCTACAGCCTGGCAGTCGGGGTGGGCGAGTGGCGCTGTTTGAAATGCTGATCAACACGCCTGCCGTCAGCAACCTTATTCGCGAGGGTAAAACGCATCAGATTGCTGGAGTGATGCAGACTGGGCTGCAAAGCGGAATGCAGACCTTCAGCCAGAGCTACCAGCAGCGAGTGAACGCCGGGATGCTATAAAAAGGAAAAACGTATAGTTATTCGCCAGCATGATCGTCTGGCGAGCGCCATTGAGAAACAATGAATTCGGCTATCACATAATTGAAGGCAAAAATGTGATGGCCGTTTTATTTTAATGTTCATCGCTGGGATAATAATCAATTTCTCTTTTTGTTTTGTAAATTTAATTATTGTCGCTGTTGCGGGGATGTACTTATTTGTAATTTCTGAGTGATTTTCAAAGGGCGGAAACAAAACTTCCTACGACGTTTATTCTAATATGGTATGAGTCATTACGCCATAGGTATGAGAGCTTTGTAATTAGTTAATTACATTGTGTTGCGTAGGCTTACAAAAAAAGGTTGATATTCTTTTGACACTTCCAAGGTCTTCGTTCTATCCTATTTATGTAATTAGGACTAATCTTATGAAATAAAGTTTCACTTGTCGGTTAGTTCTTATTATTAATGGTATTAGGTTTGCCTTTGCTTTGACTTATTAAATCACCATGATGGTGGATATAGACTATGGAGAGTTTCAAAATGTTTGAAGTAACTGAGAGTGTATCTAATTCCCGGAAGATTATCTTAATCACCCACCCGTCAGTACAAGCAAACGCGTTTGCAAACTATCTTACTGAATTACTTTCAGTTTCTGTCGATGTACATAATATCAACAAACCGCTGATGCAGCGCCTTAGCAAGGGCACTGTGGTATTGTTCGATATTGCTGTTTCCAACAAAAAACTGAACGGCATCTGGCGTGATATTATCCGCACGCAGTTTGATTCCCCTCGCTTGTTAATTATTAACAGTGCGCAGAAGTATGAATTATACGAAATGGCGCAGTGGCCAGCACTGTATGGCGTGTTCCGTCATGACGACGAAGAATCGCGCTTAATTGAGGGCGTCAAAGCGGTCTTAAACGGCGAGCAGACGGCTGAATTGAGCGTGATGCACCCAGCAATGTATGCCGTTGAACATACTCCGGAAAATCACGATAGCGTGCCGTTGACGGAACGTGAATGTGAAATTCTGAATGAATTACGTCACGGTGCGACCAATATGGATATTGCCCGTGCGTTGTTCATCAGTGAAAATACCGTTCGCACGCACCTGTATAACGTATTCCGCAAACTGAGCGTGAAGAATAGAACGCAGGCGGTAAGCTGGGCGAACGAGAATCTGCGCCACTAATCGGCGAGCGATTTCTTCTGGCGTGTTCCCGGGAAATGATTCCCGGGGCTGCCTATGGCTAGTAACCCTGCTCGAAATAACTTTCCAGAATCACCACGGCTGAGGCGGAGTCGACGCTGCCTTTGTTCAACGCTCTGAATCCCCCATGTTCAAACAGCCCGGCGCGAGCCTCAACGGTGCTCAGACGTTCATCATGCAGCGTAATTGGCACGCCAAAACGGCCGTGAATTTTATTAGCAAAATTACGCGCGCGCGCGGTCAACGGTTGCTCGGTACCGTCCATATTCAGCGGGAGACCGACGATGACCGTTTCAGGCTGCCACTCTTTAAGCAGACGGGCAATGACGTTCCAGTCTGGGGTACCGTCCTGCGCCTTGATGGCGGCCAGTGGCCGGGCAGTGCCGGTAATACGTTGGCCAATCGCCACGCCGATGCTGCGCGTGCCAAAATCGAAAGCCAGCAGTGTTCCACTCATTATGCGTGCCCCGCAGCGCCTGACATGGTCAGGATATTAATGCCAATCAGCTTTGCCGCTTCTTTCCAGCGTTCACCAATCGGGGTTTTAAACAGGATATTGAAATCGGCTGGCGCGGTGAGCCAGGCATTATCGAGGATCTCCTGCTCCAGCTGCCCCTTTTCCCAGGAAGCATAGCCCAGCGCGACCAGCACTTCAGACGGTTGGCGCTCGGTACCGAGGGTTTCCAGCACATCACGTGAGGTGGTGACGATCGTATTGTCGGAGATGCGGATGCTGGAAGAGAACGACGCCGGCGGCGTGTGCAGGATAAACCCGCGATCTTCTGCCAGTGGGCCGCCCAGCATGACGGGCTTATCCAGGCGAATCGACGGATCGCGAGGTTCCGGGGCAATCTTCAGTTTTTCGAGGATCCCTTCAACCTGCAAATTTTCCAGAGGTTTATTAATAATAATGCCCATTGCTCCGTCGTCGTTGTATTCGCAGATGTAAACCACGGAACGGCGGAAGATGGGATCCTGGAGGGTTGGCATAGCAATAAGAAAATGATGCTGTAAATTCATTATCAGAGGTTCTTGTCCTGTTTCAAAAAGCAGCAATGCCCAGTATGAGGGGAAAGTGCACGGCTGTCACCTGGCTTGCCTTGCTGAACGCCAGGTTGGCGGCGGGTTCCCTCCCGCCGTATTAAAGCAACGTACTATTTTTGCAGACGTTTTTCGATCGCATCCATCAGCATGCCGGTGATGGAAATCGGATATTCCGCTTCGATTTCACGCACGCAGGTCGGGCTGGTGACGTTAATTTCCGTCAGGCGATCGCCAATGATGTCCAGACCAACGAAGATAAGGCCTTTGGCTTTCAGCGTCGGGCCGACTTTACGGGCGATAGCCCAGTCGCTTTCGCTGAGCGGACGCGGTTCGCCACGACCACCGGCGGCCAGGTTGCCGCGCGTTTCACCACCCTGCGGAATACGGGCCAGGCAGTAAGGCACCGGCTCGCCGTCGATGACCAGCACGCGCTTATCGCCGTCTTTGATGGCCGGCAGGTAGTTCTGCGCCATGCAGTAGCGGCTGCCCAGTTCGGTCAGGGTCTCGGCGATAACGCCAATGTTCGGATCGCCTTCCTTCACGCGGAAGATCGACGCGCCGCCCATGCCGTCCAGAGGCTTCATGATGATGTCGCCGTGTTTTTCCCAGAAGGCTTTCAGCTGGGCTTTGTTGCGAGTGACCAGCGTTTCCGGGGTCAGGTCGGAGAACCACGCGGTGAACAGCTTCTCGTTACAGTCGCGCAGGCTCTGCGGCTTGTTGACGATAAGCGTCCCTTTCTCTTCCGCGCGTTCCAGAATGTAGGTGGCGTAGATAAATTCGGTGTCGAACGGCGGATCTTTACGCATCAGGATAACGTCGAGGTCAGCGAGTTTAATATCCTGCTCGCTGCCGAACTCGTACCATTTGTCGTAATTCTGCTCAACGCTCAGCAGACGTGTACGGGCGTGGGATTCACCGTTGATCAGGTAAAGATCGTTCATCTCCATATAGTGGAGTTCATAGCCGCGACGCTGTGCTTCCAGCAGCATAGCGAAGCTGGTGTCTTTCTTGATGTTGATGCTTGCGATGGGATCCATCACGATGCCGAGCTTGATCATTATTGTTCTCCTTTAACCCAAGTCACCAAAGCGCACCTGCAGTGCGGTGATGGCGGTGAGTGCGGTAGTCTCTGTGCGCAAAACGCGAGGCCCCAACAGAATATCAGTAAACTGGTAGCGTGCGGTCATGGCAATTTCATCCGCCGACAGGCCGCCTTCCGGGCCAATCAGCAGACGTACGCGTTCCACCGGTAGCGGCAGCGTGTTGATGCTGGCGCTGGCGCGCGGGTGCAGGTTGAGCTTTAGCGCATCATCCTGCTCGGCGCACCAGTCTTCTACGTCCATTGCCGGGCGAATCTCCGGAACCTGATTGCGACCGCACTGCTCGCAGGCGGCAATCGCGATTTTTTGCCACTGCTGAATCTTCTTATTCAGACGCTCGGCATCCAGTTTAACGCCGCAGCGCTCGGAAAAAAGTGGCGTAATGAGGCTTACACCCAGTTCTATCGATTTCTGGATAGTGAATTCCATTTTATCGCCGCGCGACATCACCTGGCCGAGGTGAATATGGATGGGAGATTCTCGGTCGTCGAGGGCGCTGCTCTGGATTTCAACCGTCACGTTCTTTTTACCGGCGTCGGTGATCACGGCATCAAAGACGTGGTTGCTGCCATCAAATAGCTGGATGGCCTGGCCTTTACCCATGCGCAAAACGCGCCCGACGTGATTCGCCGCATCTTCGCATAGGGCAACCTGCGTGCCGACGGTGAGTGATTCTGGGTGATAGATGCGAGGGATGCGCATAGTCTGAATTCCATCTGTGGCTAAGCCCTCTCCGCCGGGGAGAGGGCAGGGCAAAATAACAATTGCCGCTAGTGTAGGTTAGCTCTTTTGCGCCTGGCAAGCCTGCAGCACATATGGATTATGGTTGCCCTGAATTTTAGCGATGCGCTGGTCGCGTTCGCACTCCCATTGGCTAACGGGATACATTTTGTTCCAGGCGTTGAACAGCTGAGTTTGCTGGCGGGAAAGGGTCAGCTGATAGCGGTCGCGCATATAGAAGTAGATGCGCGCGATGGCGCCGCGTGAACGTTCTGGCGGCTCGGCGACTTTCTCTTTAAAGTCGACCTTCATGGCGCACTGGCCATACTGACCTTCGCCGCCGTTCCACTGCCCGTACATAAAGTTGCCGCGATCGCCGTTCACCTCGCCGACGGCGGGCTGCAGGTTATGCATATCGCTCTCCATCTTGCGGTATTCCGGATCTTTGGCGCAGTTTTTCCGTCCGCCATCCTGCCAGCACTGGCGCTGATGGCCGAACTGCCACGCCGGAACGACGTGTTCCCACTCGACGCGGCTGGCGCGGTTTTCATTTTTACGCACTTTATAACCGCAGGATTCCAGATCGATAACACCCTTCTTACCCTGCCAGTTAATTTTACAGCCGCAGTAGAAATCGCCGGGCACGTCGCTATTGACTTTTACGCCCGCGCTTTTCGCCTGGGAAAAGCTGTTAATACCCTCGGCTAAGGCCTGACCGGAGAGTGCTGCCGCCACAAACGCCACGGCAAAAGACAAATTACGGTACATCACGAACTCCATCTCAAAACGAGCCCGCAACGTAGCGAATGTGGTTGTCAGATGCAATCAGTCAGGTCAGAAAACTTCCAGATATTTCCGTTAGTTACATTTCGGCAACTAATGGTTCGCCGCAGTGGACGCAGCGATAGGTGGCCTCACCGCGCACCACACGGTTATGGCGGCGGACGGTGAGCTGATGCTGCTGGCAGCGGCAGCGATAGGGGAAGGTATTTTTACGTACCGATTCCAGCTCGAACTGATGGGTGCGCCGCGCGGGTACGCCGAGCACGCTTTCCATCATCCATTTCCACTCTTTACCGTGCGGCGCGACGCGGCCAAAGTGTTTCCACACCAGCAGATGCGCCAGTTCGTGCGGCACCACTTCATCAATAAACGCCTGCTGGTTTTCCTGTAACAGCACGGGATTGAGCCGAATTTCATACTGCTGTAGCCAGGCGGTTCCCGCAGAAGTGCCGCGCTGCTGATAGACCAGCTTCGGTTCAGGGTAGTTACGCCCCAGCGCCAGGTTAGCCTGAGCGAGTTTTTCCCGCAGGCTGCGCATGACATTTTGCTGGATGGCGATAGGAATTCGAGGGGTTTTCATAACGGCTGAGAATAAAACGTGACGCGGGGAGGTGCAAGAAGAAGCTTCCTCCCTGGCGGGAGGAAGCGGGTGAAGGTTAGTCGCGGGCGCCAATTTCACGCAGTGGACGACCTTGCATCAGGTTACGTTCAATATGTTCCAGAGAGACGTTTTTGGTTTCCGGAATTAGCCACAGGGTCAGGAAGATGAACAGTACGTTCAGACCACCGTAAACCCAGAAGGTGTTGGCGCTACCCAGCGAGTTCAGCATGGTCAGGAAGGTTGCGCCGACGATCATGTTCGCAATCCAGTTGGTGGCGGTAGAGCAGGTGATACCGAAATCGCGGCCTTTCAGCGGCTGGATTTCAGAGCACAGCACCCAAATCAGCGGACCGGCGCTCATGGCGAAACCAACGATAAACATCAGCAGCATCAGCACGGCGAAGTACTGGGCAACGGCGGAGTGGATACCGATATGCATCATGGAGCCCAGCACGCCCATGCCCACGGCCATCACGATAAAGCCGAGGATAAGGGTAGGTTTACGACCCCAGCGGTCAACCAGGCCAATCGCGATAAAGGTCGCCAGCACGTTGGTCAGGCCAACGATAACGGTACCCCACATCTGCTCGGTGGTGTTGGTGTAGCCGGCCAGTTCAAAGATTTTCGGCGCGTAGTACATGATGACGTTCATACCGGTGAACTGTTGCATCACCTGCAGCAGCACGCCGAGGAACACCGCGCGACGGAAGTTGCTGTTCTCTTTAAACAGCGCCCAGCCGCTCTGCTTCACCTTCAGGCTTTCGCGGATTTCATCCAGCTCACGTTTGGCTTCGGCGCTGGTATCACGCAGACGCATCAGTACACGTTCGGCATCGTTAAAGCGACGTTTCGCCGCGAACCAGCGTGGGCTGTCCGGCAGGAAGATAACGCCAATCAGCAGTAGCACCGCAGGGATGATGATGACACCCAGCATCCAGCGCCATGCGCCGCTGTAGCTGAAGGCGGTATCGGACAGGTACGCGCCGAGAATACCGATAGTAATCATCAGCTGGTACATGGAAATCATGCTGCCGCGGATTTTTTCCGGCGCAATTTCAGACAGATACAGCGGGGCGGTGTAGGAGGCCACACCCACTGCCAGACCGAGCAGTACGCGGGAAATCAGCAGTACTTCAACGTTCGGCGCCGCGGCGGAGAACAGGGAACCGGCGACAAACAGGATCGCACCGATCATCAGGCTTTTCTTACGGCCCAGCTTGAAGGAGAGCCAGCCGCTGCCGACGGCACCGACGGCGGCACCGAACATCATCGAGCTAACCACCCATTCCTGCGTATGGGCACTGAGTTGGAAATCGGTCGTAATAAACGGTAGGGCACCGGCAATAACGCCGATATCAAGGCCGAACAGCAGTCCGGCCAGTGCCGCCAGAAAACAGACAAAGAAGGTCATTGTCTTGTTCGAGCGCCCCTGTTTTTTATTGTTAGGCATGATGCTCTCCATTGAGTCATTGATTCTATCGATGCTTAGGGTAGGAGACTACGTAGTAAAAAAATGTGATAACAATCACGACTGTGTAATCGGTTACACTAGCATTCGTGTTATGTATGAGTTAAATAACAATTAAATCATATATATGCGTTTATTTTAGTCGGTGATAAAAAAACGATAATGAGATTTTACTGAAACATAACGCAGTAAGGTGAAATGCTGTTTCAATCACGCTATGAAAGGCTTGTCGAATGGAACGCACCAATGTGTAATCGCTTTCATGAAAGTGTTTTGAAATGTAAATTGATACGCAGAGAGGATGAATAGCAGGCATAAAAAAGCCAGCGCGAGGCTGGCTTTTATCGAAGGGAGGGGCGCTTATTTCAGGCCAGCCGCTTCGCGCAGCTGAGCTGCTTTGTCGGTTTTTTCCCATGGGAAAGTTTCGCGACCGAAGTGACCGTAAGCTGCTGTCTCTTTGTAGATCGGGTGCAGCAGATCCAGCATCTGGATCAGGCCGTAAGGACGCAGGTCGAAGAATTCGCGTACCAGACCAATCAGTTGCTCAGCCGGTACTTTCTCAGTCCCGAAAGTTTCCACCATGATGGAGGTCGGTTCAGCCACGCCGATAGCGTAGGAAACCTGAATTTCGCAACGGTCAGCCAGGCCAGCGGCAACGATGTTTTTCGCTACATAACGCGCAGCATACGCCGCAGAACGGTCAACTTTTGATGGATCTTTACCGGAGAACGCGCCGCCGCCGTGACGAGCCATGCCGCCGTAGGTATCCACGATGATCTTACGACCGGTCAGGCCACAGTCGCCCATTGGGCCGCCGATAACGAAACGACCGGTTGGGTTGATAAAGAATTTGGTCGACGCGTTCAGCCATTCGGTCGGCAGAACCGGCTTGATGATCTCTTCCATCACCGCTTCCTGCAGCGATTTTTGATCGATGCTTTCTGAATGCTGAGTAGACAGAACGACAGCATCAATACCGACGATTTTGCCATCGTCGTACTGGAAGGTGACCTGGCTTTTCGCGTCCGGACGCAGCCACGGCAGGGTGCCGTTTTTACGCACTTCAGCCTGACGCTGCACCAGACGGTGGGCGTAGGTGATTGGCGCAGGCATCAGCACGTCGGTTTCGTTGGTTGCATAGCCAAACATCAGGCCCTGGTCGCCCGCGCCCTGTTCCAGCGGATCGGCACGGTCAACGCCCTGGTTGATGTCCGGGGACTGTTTACCAATCGCGCTCAGTACGGCACAAGAATTGGCATCAAAGCCCATATCAGAATGCACATAGCCAATTTCGCGAACGGTGTTACGGGTGATCTCTTCGATATCAACCCATGCGCTGGTGGTGATTTCACCGCCGACCAGCACCATACCGGTTTTGACGTAAGTTTCGCACGCTACGCGGGCTTTCGGATCCTGCTCGAGGATGGCGTCCAGCACGGCGTCGGAAATTTGGTCTGCGATTTTGTCAGGATGCCCTTCGGATACAGACTCGGACGTAAAAAGGTGTTTTGCCATATTTAATATCACCCAATGAGAATTTGGTTAGCTCAAACTGTTGTATTGAATAATCACGATGGAAGATTATACCACGGACTTAAGGGTTGCCGTCACTGGCAGTCTGAGTGTTAATCGGTATAGATGGATTAACATCTGGACGGCTATTTTAGGTCACATCTTCACCTCAATGCCAGTTTTTTTTGAGATAGCTCGCATTCTGTTGCAACTGAGATTGGAAATTTTTCCTGACACCGGCGGCAAGCTGCACATTTATATTTTGCATTTTAGGTGGGTTATCGGTATAAAACGCCGCGCGCGGCTCATACAAAAAAGCACACGTCATTTTTCGTGTTGCCACTTCCAGCCGGGCTAAGACATTTGCTTTGGCTTGAGGTACGTCTTTCGGGGCGGCCGTGGAGGTGATACGAGATAATGAACCGTTGTATTCTGCTGATTCTACCGTGCCGTTCTGGCGCGAATATGTTCCCCGCAACCCGCCATTCTGCTTTGCATACCAGCCGATGTTATACCCATTTCGGCGCTTCTCAGGACTCCCGAGCCGGTAGGTAACGGAACACTGAACAAGGGCGCTCTTGTTACGGCAAGGGTTTTCTCGTGGTTTCGCTGAACCGTCATACCCGGTTCAGGTGCGTGTTTTACAATGATATGAAAAAGAAACCGGTCGCACAGTCGATGCGTCAGCATGTTCTGCTGCCTCATCGGGCTGTTTATGGGTTGTTATCGCAACGTCACGCTGCGATAGTAGTTAACTGTTTTACACTTGTTATAAATAATTGAGGTTCGCTATGTCTGACGACATTTCATTGGATTCGCCTTCGTCAGCAGGCGAACGCGGTGTACTACGTTCCATGCAGGAGGTTGCGATGAGCTCCCAGGAAGCCAGCAAAATGCTACGCACATACAACATTGCCTGGTGGGGCAATAACTACTACGACGTCAACGAACTGGGCCACATCAGCGTCTGCCCGGATCCTGACGTTCCGCAAGCGCGTGTCGATCTCGCCGAGCTGGTTAAAGCCCGTGAAGCACAGGGTCAGCGCCTGCCTGCGCTGTTCTGCTTCCCGCAGATTCTGCAGCATCGTCTGCGCTCGATTAACGCGGCGTTCAAACGCGCGCGTGAATCCTACGGTTACAACGGCGACTACTTCCTGGTTTACCCGATCAAGGTTAACCAGCATCGTCGCGTTATTGAGTCGCTGATCCACTCCGGCGAGCCGCTGGGTCTGGAAGCCGGTTCTAAAGCTGAGCTGATGGCGGTGCTGGCGCATGCGGGCATGACTCGTAGCGTGATCGTCTGTAACGGCTATAAAGACCGTGAATACATTCGTCTGGCGCTGGTGGGCGAGAAGATGGGCCACAAGGTCTATCTGGTCATCGAGAAGATGTCTGAAATCGCTATCGTGCTGGAAGAGGCGGAACGTCTGAACGTGGTACCGCGCCTTGGCGTGCGTGCGCGTCTGGCTTCTCAGGGCTCCGGTAAATGGCAGTCCTCCGGCGGTGAAAAATCTAAGTTTGGTCTGGCGGCCAACCAGGTTCTGCAACTGGTGGAAATCCTGCGCGAACGTGGCCGTCTGGACAGCATTCAACTGCTGCACTTCCACCTCGGTTCGCAGATGGCGAACATTCGCGATATCGCCACCGGCGTGCGCGAATCGGCGCGTTTCTACGTTGAACTGCACAAGCTGGGCGTCAATATTCAGTGCTTCGACGTCGGCGGCGGCCTGGGCGTGGACTATGAAGGTACCCGCTCGCAGTCCGACTGCTCCGTGAACTATGGCCTGAACGAATACGCCAACAATATCATTTGGGCGATTGGCGACGCCTGCGAAGAGCATGGCCTGCCGCACCCGACGGTGATTACCGAGTCCGGCCGTGCGGTGACCGCGCACCACACGGTGCTGGTGTCGAACATTATCGGCGTTGAGCGTAGCGAACATACCGAAGCGACGCCGCCGGCTGACGATGCGCCGCGCGCGCTGCAAAGCATGTGGGAAACCTGGCAGGAGATGCACGAGCCGGATAACCGCCGCTCGCTGCGCGAATGGCTGCATGACAGCCAGATGGACCTGCACGATATTCACGTCGGCTACTCTTCAGGCACCTTTAGTCTTCAGGAGCGCGCGTGGGCAGAGCAGCTGTATCTGAACATGTGCCACGAAGTGCAGAAACAGCTCGACCCAAGCAACCGCGCGCACCGTCCGATTATCGACGAGCTGCAGGAACGTATGGCGGATAAAATTTACGTCAACTTCTCGCTGTTCCAGTCAATGCCGGATGCGTGGGGCATCGACCAACTGTTCCCGGTGCTGCCGCTCGAAGGGCTGAACCAGGCGCCGGAGCGCCGTGCGGTGCTGCTGGACATTACCTGTGACTCTGATGGCGCGATTGACCACTACGTCGACGGTGACGGCATTGCCACCACCATGCCAATGCCGGAATACGACCCGGAGAATCCGCCGATGCTCGGTTTCTTTATGGTCGGTGCGTATCAGGAGATCCTCGGCAACATGCACAACCTGTTCGGTGATACCGAAGCGGTTGATGTGTTCGTCTTCCCTGACGGCAGCGTCGAGGTTGAGCTTTCCGATGAAGGCGATACCGTGGCGGATATGTTGCAGTACGTTCAACTGGATCCCAATAAGCTGCTTACCCAGTTCCGCGATCAGGTGAAAAACACCGATCTGGATCCCGAGCTGCAGCAGCAGTTCCTGGAAGAGTTTGAAGCCGGTCTGTACGGTTATACCTACCTCGAAGACGAGTAATCTCGCTCGCCCGGCGGCGTCTGTCCGCCGGGTTTTCCCACCTGTGTTTCTTCCTTCATCGATAACGATCACAAAATCGTTCGATCAGAATGTGATGTCTATCACTCGATTTTTTCCACAACCGTGATGGTTTTCACTCTTTACGCCCGCGAATAGGCTCAGCCACGATTTGCACCGGCCAGGCGGATTTACTTACCGACGCGTCGACTTCATGCTTAATCATTATCAAGGCTGGCAATCAACGTGGCGATGCGTTGCGGATTGAGCAGGGTAGCAAAGGCGCTGGGATGCGCGTCCCCATGCTGGCTAAACCAGGCCTCCAGCTCGTTATTTTGCTGCCGGAAGTCGCGTAAGGCGACGGCAAGCTGCGTACGGATATCGGCCTGTTCACCGTACTTACGCAGCCACAGTTTGAGGCTAAGCGCCTGGGTAAAGGCGCTGTAGATATGGGTATATTTGAAGGCGCGAATCGCGCCGTCGGCGATAGCGCGCCGGGTGGGCTCGGCCAGGCCGCTGTCGGGCAGTAGCTTCAGCGAACGGCTGTAGAGATAGTCGGCGAGAAAGCGGCTGCGCTGGTTTTCCAGCTCGATAAGCTGGCATTGCTGAACCCCCAGTTCGCGATCGTCGCTGGGCATCAGCGGCTGAAAAGACTGCGTCCAGTTTGCGCCGCGAGTATCGAGATGCAGCAGGTGCAGGGTATGTTCTAAATCAGTTGGCGGGCGGCTGTGGCATTGCAGCACTCGACCCAATAGCGTCGGCGTTTTGCAGCTCCACTCATGGCTGGCGATGACGATATCGCCGAGTGCGTTGAGCGTGTGCTGTGGCGCAGTGGGCGCCTGTTGCTGTAACCAGCGGTGAACGATATGCCGCGGATTGACCTCCGGCTCGTGGATGAGTGGGGCAAGGCCGAACAGGTTAAGTTCATTCTGGCTGCCGTTGAGCGTCAGGTCGGGCATCCATTCCCAGTCGATGCGTACGGTGATCGCTTCGGGTGCGCCGCCGCTATGCTGGTTAAGCCAGGCGAGACGCTGCTGAATCTCCTCAAGCAGATAGCACGGGAGCAGCGTCCAGCCGTATTCCAGGCCCCAGAGGTCCAGCTCGAGCCATTTGCGGTTGCTCTGGATATTAAGCAGGTTGGGGTTGCTGGCAAAGCCCGGACGGTAATCGAGTTCGGTCGCCTTAATCGAGGCGCGCACATCGTCAGGAAGGGTTTCCAGCGCCGTACGCAGCATCTGCCGGGGCCAGGTTTTGTCCTGATAATCGCGCAGGATCAGCAGGCGGCCAAGCTGACGAATGCCTTGATAGAGAGTTTTTAACGACGTTTTCCAGTGTTCATTGCTGATGTCCGGGGTGGATAACGAAAGACGCAGGCCCCGCACTGCCGGAAGCGCGGCGAGAATATGTGGAATAGTGTGCTGGAAAAAATGCTGAATAAATGCGTCGTGATTATTTTCTGAAAGAAAGAACTCAGGAAATTTAGCTTTTAATTCCTGGCTATCGGGCGTGGCTTCGCCCTGTAACCAAAGCTGTAAATGATGTTTCTGGCAATAATCGCCCACCCGCCGTAAATAAATAATGGCATGCTCCTGGGCTAGCGTCAGATTAATTAATTCACTGCCTTTACAGCACCTGGAGGGGGGCGCTAATCGGGCTAATAAAGATTGCTGATGAATAACGATACCCTGAAATTCATAGCGTAGCGCCTGGCCGACGGTGTATTCCACAAAAGACCAGCGCCAGATATCCGGAGAATTAATCTCCATGAACAGTAAAGGCGTTGTGGCTGTCATGGTTCACGCTCCTGTGCCCGATGGGAGCAGGGATGCTAAATCCGCCGCGCTGAAAGGTCAAACGCCGCGGCGACTGTAAACACTAAAATGTGAGCCTGCTCGACCCGCTCACCCTGATTGCGCTTATCACGTTAAATTCGAGGATTTATTATGGCTAAAGGTTCGACGCTGCAACTGGATTTTGAACATTATATTGATAGTGATACCGGGGCAAAAGTCACCCGTTTTACGCCGGTCGACGTTATTTGTCATCGAAATTATTTTTATCAAAAGTGCTTTATCGACGGCGGTCGTAAATTAATTTTTGCCGGAGAATTTGATGGGTATCGTAATTACTATTTACTGGATATCGCCAGCGGCCTCGCGACGCAATTAACCGAAGGGCCCGGCGATAATACCTTCGGCGGCTTTTTATCGCCAGATGAAACCGGGCTTTATTATGTGAAGGCCGAACGGAATTTAATGCGCGTTGATTTAGCCACGCTTCAGGAGACGGTGGTGTATCGCGTGCCGGACGAGTGGGTGGGCTACGGTACCTGGGTGGCGAACTCGGCTTGCGACAAGCTGGTGGGGGTGGAAATCCATCGCGATAGCTGGCGACCGATCAGTGACTGGAAGGTGTTTCAGGAATTCTTCGACGAGCAGCCGCGCTGCCGGGTTATCCGCATCGATCTGCGCACCGGCGAGCGGGAGACGCTGCTGGAAGAGAACCAGTGGCTGGGCCACCCGATTTACCGCCCGAATGACGATAACACCGTGGCGTTCTGCCATGAGGGGCCGCTGGATCGCGTCGACGCGCGCATGTGGCTGATGGATGAGCAGGGCGGCAATATTCGCAAAGCCCGCGAACCCGCGCCGGGAGAGAGCTATACCCATGAGTTCTGGGTGCCTGACGGCTCGGCGCTGATGTACGTCACCTATGTTAAAAACAGCCCGGTGCGCTATTTGTGCCGCATCGACGGCGAAACCGGCCAGGATGAACGCCTGATGGCAATGCCGCCGTGCTCGCACGTGATGAGCAACGACGACGGTTCGCTGGCGGTGGGCGATGGCTCCGGTATCCCTATTGATATCGCCGATAACGCGGGCTATGGCGATACCCGCGATCCGTGGCTGTGGCTGTTCGATCTGCGTCATAAGAAGGCGCACAAAATCGCCTGCCACAGCTCGTCATGGCAGGTGCTCGACGGCGACCGTCAGGTCACCCATCCACACCCGTCCTTTACCCCTGATGAAAAAGCCGTGCTGTTCAGTAGCGACAAAGACGGGAAACCGGCGCTGTATCTCGCCGAAATACCCGACGACGTTTTACAGCAAATTCACGCTTAAACAAGGAGTTCCCGATGCATAAGCTTATCGCCCCGGTGGCGGCGTCATTGATGCTTGCGTGTTCCTGTCTGTCCGCCGCGCAGGCGACCGAAATTCGCATCTCCTGGTGGGGCGGCAACAGCCGCCATCAGGCGACGCTCAATGCCATCAAGCTGTTTGAGGAGAAATATCCGGATATCAAAGTGAAAGCGGAATACGCCGGTTGGGAGGGCTATCTCTCCCGTTTGACGGTACAGATTGCGGGCGGCAACGAGCCGGATGTGATTCAGACTAACTGGAACTGGCTGCCGCTGTTCTCGCGCGACGGTAAGGGCTTTTACGATCTCTATCAGCAAAAGGCGGTGCTCGATCTTCAGCAGTACGATCCGCAGTCGTTGAGCACCACCACCGTCAACGGCAAACTGAACGGGCTGCCGGTGGCGGTGACCGCGCGCAGCTTCTACTACAACAGCAAACTGTGGCAGGAGATGGGCGTCAGCTATCCGCAAAGCTGGGACGAGCTGATGGCGGCAGGGCGCGCCTTTAAAGCGAAGGATGAAGAGAAATATCCGCTGGTGCTCGACTATATGGAGTCGCTGACGCTGGTGCAGTCGTGGATGGTGCAGAAATACAACATTCCGGCTATCGACGAGAGCAAAGGCAAATTTACCTACACGCCGCAACAGTGGCAGGACTTCTTCCAGATCTACAAAGATCTGGTGGATAACCACGTTTTCCCGTCAATGCGCGTGCTTGCCTCCTACGGCAAGAGCAATACCTGGGAGATGAAGCCTTGGATTCAGGGCAAGTGGGGCGGGGTGTATATGTGGAACACCAACGCGGTGATGTACGAAAACAACCTTACCGCGCCGTACAACAAGCTGGAGCTGGGGCCGTTCTTTATGCTGCCGGGGGCGAAAGACGCCGGCTTGTTCTTTAAGCCGACCATGATGTTCAGCATCGGTAAAACCACCAGGCATCCGCAGGAGGCGGCGAAGCTGATTAACTTCCTGATGAACGATCCACAAGGCGTGAAAGCGATGGGGCTCGAGCGCGGCACGCCGCTCAGCAAGGCCGCCTGGGATCAGCTCAAAGCGGATGGTCTGATTCAGGAGGACAACATTACCGTCGCCGGTATCAACTCCTCGCTGGCGCTGCCGCACGATATTCCGACCTCGCCATACTTCGACAACCCGCAGCTGGTGGAACTGTGGCGCAACACGATTGAGAACATCGACCACGGCAAATTCACCGTTCAGGAGGCGGCGGAGCACTTCTCCCGTGGCGCCAGCCGTATTTTAACCAAAGCCATGCGATAACAGTCTGGGTCAGCGTTGAGGCGCTGGCCCACAAAAGGTGAGCGAATGATCAAGTTTAGCGCAACGTTAACGTGCCGTTATGACACGCTTTTTTCGCCGTTTCCGCCAGAAGAGCTTGAACAGGGGCTGGCGTGGTTGGCGCAAAGCGGTTTTGATGCGGCCGAGCTCTGTATCAATGATTATCAGGGGATAGATGTCGCCAGGCTGAAACGGCGGCTGGACAGCTATGGATTAGGCTGTACGACGATCGCTACCGGGCAGGCCCGCAGGCGAGATGGCCTGTCGCTGCTGTCTGGCGATAACGCAGTGGTAGCGCGCACCCGCGCACGGTTGGCTGAACATATTGAAGTCGCTGCGCTACTGGGAAGTCACGTCACTATTGGGTCGTTGCGCGCGCCGGACAGAGAGATGAGCAAAACAGCGTATATGCATGAACTGGCGGAAGCGATGCGCCCCTGCGTGGAGCTGGCTCAGCGCTGCGGCGTAACGCTAGTGCTGGAAGCGCTCAACCGCTACGAAATCAGTCATCTGCACAGCGCGGCGGATATGCTGGAATTTCTTACCCTCAGCGATGCGCCCGATAACGTCGGCGTGCTGTGGGACATCTTCCACGCCAACATTGAGGATCGCGATTTTTCTGCGGCGATTGCGTTGCTGGGGTATCGCCTCAAACACGTCCATTTTGCCGACTCCAACCGCGCCTTTCCTGGCTACGGTCACCTGCCGATTGACGACATTTACCGGGCGCTGAAGCAGGCGGGCTATCATCATGCCGTTTCGCTGGAGTGCCTGTGCGCGCCGTCGGTGGAAACCCTGCTGGAGGAGGCCGGGCCGCTCATTGCCCGTTTACGTCGGCTATAATTCTTATCAGGAGCAAGGAGGGGGCCGATTGTTTTGAACGTACTTGAACCCGTACAGATTAACGGCGATAATCGCCCCCATACAAGCAGTACACCCATTCAAACCCTTCCTCGTCGGGCCTAACGACGCGGAAGGGTTTTTTTATATCGACGTAAAAGAGGTCACAGCCCATGAGCACCTTAGGTCATCAATACGATAACTCCCTGGTTTCCAACGCGTTTGGTTTCCTGCGTCTGCCGATGAACTTTATGCCGTACGACAGCGACGCAGACTGGGTCATTACCGGCGTACCGTTTGATATGGCGACCTCTGGTCGTGCCGGTGGTCGCCACGGCCCGGCGGCGATTCGTCAGGTTTCCACCAACCTGGCCTGGGAGCACAACCGCTTCCCGTGGAACTTCGACATGCGTGAACGTCTGAACGTCGTCGACTGCGGCGACCTGGTTTATGCTTTCGGCGACGCGCGTGAAATGAGCGAGAAGCTGCAGGCGCACGCGGAAAAACTGCTGGCGGCGGGCAAACGCATGCTCTCCTTCGGCGGCGACCACTTTGTCACGCTGCCGCTGCTGCGCGCGCACGCCAAACACTTCGGTAAGATGGCGCTGGTCCACTTTGACGCCCACACCGACACCTATGCCAACGGCTGCGAGTTCGATCACGGCACCATGTTCTACACCGCGCCGAATGAAGGGCTGATCGATCCGAATCACTCGGTGCAGATTGGTATTCGTACCGAGTTCGATAAAGACAACGGTTTCACCGTGCTGGACGCCGGTCAGGTGAACGACCGCAGCGTGGACGACATCATTGCTCAGGTTAAGCAGATCGTCGGTGATATGCCGGTCTACCTGACCTTTGACATCGACTGCCTGGATCCTGCGTTTGCACCGGGTACCGGCACGCCTGTCATTGGCGGCCTGACCTCCGATCGCGCTATTAAGCTGGTGCGTGGCCTGAAGGATCTGAACATCGTTGGGATGGACGTGGTGGAAGTGGCTCCGGCGTACGACCAATCTGAAATCACCGCGCTGGCCGCGGCGACCCTGGCGCTGGAAATGCTCTACATCCAGGCGGCGAAGAAAGGCGAATAAGTATTTGTTGGCGGTTCCCGGCGCGGCCGAGCCAGGCCGGGAACCGTCATCTTACCGATTAAAACGCGTTGAACGGGTACTCCACGTAAACGCGGACTTCGTTACCGCTGACGTTATAGTCGCTGGCGTTGCTGGAAACGCGCAGCACCGAGTAGCGAACTTTGAACTTCAGATCTTTTGCCGGGCCGTCCTGGACCTGGTATTGCACCTGGTTAAACCACTCGTGCTCTTTACCGTTGTTGGTTTCCGCCGTCTTGATGTTATCGCCGCGAACGTACGCAGTGGTCCAGCTCAGGCCCGGTAAGCCCAGTCCGCCAAAGTCCAGCGCATAAGACGCCTGCCATGAACGTTCGTCTTCACCGTTAAAATCAGACCAGTAGGAGTTCGCCAGCCAGATGGTATTGCCGCCGTCACCCACGCCGCCCTGATTCTGGTAGCCGCCATAGTTATAGCCGGTGCTGCCGCTGCTCTGCTGGTAGGCGATTTTAAAGGTGTGAATATCCCAGATATAGCTGGTCGCCAGGCTCCAGATGCTGTTGCTGCGCCCGGTATCCAGCGAGTCCGCATATTCCTGCTCCAGACGGGAGTTATAGCCGTTGAAGTCGAATACCAGCTTCTGGTTTTCGGCCAGCGGCTGAGCGTAGTTCAGGCCGAGGTACTGCTTGTTCAGTACATCTTCCACGTGAGAGGCATACAGCGCGCCGCTCAGTTGATCGTTAAACTGGTAGCTCGCGCCGCCGAAGGTGATGCTTTTCAGGCCGCTGTTGTGGCTGTCATCGCTCTTACGCTGTTCGTCGGTGAAGTAACCGGCGTTCACTTCCAGACCGGCGATCTCTTTCGAGGTCAGCATTGTCCCGGTGTAGGTTTCATACAGCAGACGGGAGTCGTCGGCGTAGAGAATCGGCAGCGTCGGGCGCTGGTTGCCGTAGCTCAGCACGGTGTTAGAAAAGCGCATTTTGGCCGTTGCGCCAAACTTAGCAAGGTCGGACTTTGCACGACCATCGTTGTCCTGCGCGAAGAAGTCGATTCCGCCCGCGCCGCTGTTTCCGCGGCCGCCGTCCAGACGCACGCCGTACTGGGCGATACCGTCGACACCAAAGCCGATGGGTCCCTGAGTAAAGCCGGATTCAAAAGTGGCAATAATGCCCTGGCCCCATTCGCTTTTATCATGCAGCCCATCGCGATAGTCGCGTTTGATATACGCGTTACGCAGGAACAGATCCAGATGACTGTCATCAATAAAACCCTGGCTATCAGATTGCTGGCTCGCAAAAGCCGGCGCAGAGGCAATAATACTTAAGGCAACTAACGTTAATTTCTTTTTCACGGAGGGAACTTCTCTGTTTATAAAACTGTCAAATTGTGTTGTTACAATTTGGATAGTCGCCTGAATAAGTATCAAAAGCAATCATTGTATGAAGAGATGTTTCGCCAGAAATCCCGCGGCGAGGCCCGCCATGCGTGCGTTTGTGGATTGGCTATAGACTATTTGAAAATACGGATAATGAGCTTGATGAAAGGCAAATAATATAATCTTATTTCCTTTTTTAGAGTAATTGTCCGGCTTTTGCGGTTGACGGATATATATTCTTTGCAGCTGTCGGTGTTGTATATTTAACGGTTTGTGCGCTTAAATTATCAATTAGTGCCGTTTACTGGTTTTAATATTTTTTTCTTATTCGCGCAAGGGGGCAATATTGCCCCCCGGTGAATCTTTATTTAATTCCGTCGGCCTGTAAACGCTCGCGGATATGCTGTGCGCGTTCCTGGGACGCTGGGTGATCGTCAAACATGGAGCTTTGACGGCCATCTTCCAGTTTCGATAGCTTCTCAAAGCTGGTGGCGAGACCGGTTGGATTGATGCCGCGTTTTCGCAGCAGGTCATAGGAGTAGTCATCCGCCTCTGACTCCTGACGTTGGGAGAACTGCGAGTTCACCAGCTTCTCGCCCAAATCGCCAAGCTGCGACTGCGACAGGCTGCCGACGATACCGCCCGCGGAAGCTGCCGCTGCGCGCAGGGCGTTGGTCCCAATGGCTACCTGCATGCCTTTCTTCACGTGGCCCAGCGCAACGTGGCCCATCTCGTGACCGATAACCGCTTCCACTTCGTTATCGTTCATCAGGTCCATCAGGCCGCTATACACGCGAATACAGCCGTTGGCCATGGCGAAAGCGTTCACATCCTTCGCCTCGTAGACTTTGTAGTTAACCGGCTGGCCGTTGATGTTGTCGCCAAGCGCGGCGGCGATTTTGTTCAATCGCTGCGTATAGGCGCTGTTGGACGGCGCGATGGTAGCCTTGCTGTCCATATCCTTACAGGCCTGATCGCTCAATGCTTGTACCTGCTGATCGCTCAGGGAGAAGGCCTGCAAAGCGCCGGTGCCTGAACTTAATAAGCCATTTGAATCCATATTCTGACAGCCACTGAGCAACAAAGTAGCGCCAAAAGCCAGAACCATCGCCCGTTTCTTCATGAGATTGCTTCCAAAGTCGTTTATCTGAAAATGCCCTGGAACTGCGCCGCCAGAGTTGAGCTAAGTATAAAGAATATCGCGGCTTACGGGCGAGAGGATTACAACTTGTTAACTACTGTTCCAGAGATTTCTGAAGAGGCAAAAGGATGCTCCATGTACATGCTTTGTCGCATAGGTTACATTGTTGACACTTTTTTCTGGCATAGCCCGTAACGTGCGCGCTTCGTGACGTTAGGGTAGCCTTCAACAGTCCGAACTGGAGTCAAAATGTCCTCACGTAAAGAGCTTGCTAATGCTATTCGTGCGCTGAGCATGGACGCAGTACAGAAAGCCAATTCCGGTCACCCGGGTGCCCCGATGGGTATGGCTGACATTGCCGAAGTCCTGTGGCGTGATTTTCTGAACCATAACCCACAAAATCCGTCCTGGGCTGACCGTGACCGCTTTGTGCTGTCTAACGGCCACGGCTCCATGCTGATCTACAGCCTGCTGCACCTCACCGGTTACGATCTGCCGATGGAAGAACTGAAAAACTTCCGTCAGCTGCACTCTAAAACGCCGGGTCACCCGGAAGTGGGGTACACCGCTGGCGTTGAAACCACCACCGGTCCGCTGGGTCAGGGTATTGCGAACGCCGTAGGTATGGCGATTGCTGAAAAAACGCTGGCGGCGCAGTTCAACCGCCCGGGTCACGACATTGTTGACCACTTCACTTACGCGTTCATGGGCGATGGCTGCATGATGGAAGGCATTTCTCACGAAGTGTGCTCCCTGGCCGGTACCCTGAAACTGGGCAAACTGATTGCTTTCTATGATGACAACGGCATCTCCATCGACGGTCACGTTGAGGGCTGGTTCACCGATGACACCGCCAAGCGTTTCGAAGCCTATAACTGGCACGTGATCCGCGGTATCGACGGCCACGACGCAGACGCGATTAAACGTGCTGTTGAAGAAGCGCGCGCGGTCACCGACAAGCCGTCTCTGCTGATGTGCAAAACCATCATTGGTTTCGGTTCCCCGAACAAAGCCGGTACCCACGACTCTCACGGTGCACCGCTGGGCGCAGACGAAATTGCGCTGACCCGCAAGCAACTGGGCTGGAACTACGGTCCGTTTGAAATCCCGGCTGACATCTACGCTCAGTGGGATGCGAAAGCCGCAGGCCAGGCGAAAGAAGCCGCGTGGAACGACAAGTTCGCCGCTTACGCGAAAGCCTTCCCGCAGGAAGCCGCAGAATTTACCCGTCGTATGAAAGGCGATATGCCGTCTGACTTCGACGCGAAAGCGAACGAATTCATCGCGAAACTGCAGGCTAACCCGGCGAAAATCGCCAGCCGTAAAGCTTCCCAGAACGCGATTGAAGCCTTTGGTCCTCTGCTGCCGGAATTCCTCGGTGGTTCCGCTGACCTGGCACCGTCTAACCTGACTATCTGGTCTGGCTCTAAAGCGATTAACGAAGACACCGCAGGTAACTACATCCATTACGGCGTGCGTGAATTCGGTATGACCGCGATTGCCAACGGTATCTCGCTGCACGGTGGTTTCCTGCCGTACACCTCTACCTTCCTGATGTTCGTTGAATATGCCCGTAACGCGGTGCGTATGGCAGCGCTGATGAAGAAACGTCAGGTGATGGTCTACACCCACGACTCCATCGGTCTGGGCGAAGATGGCCCGACTCACCAGCCGGTAGAGCAGATTGCCTCCCTGCGTGTGACGCCGAACATGAGCACCTGGCGTCCGTGTGACCAGGTTGAATCCGCGATTGCGTGGAAATACGGCGTAGAGCGTCAGGACGGCCCGACCGCGCTGATCCTCTCCCGTCAGAACCTGGCACAGCAGGAACGTACCGAAGCGCAGCTGGCGAACGTGGCTCGTGGTGGTTACGTGCTGAAAGACAGCGACGGCCAGCCGCAGGTGATCCTGATTGCGACCGGTTCTGAAGTTGAGCTGGCGGTTGCCGCTTACGAGAAACTGACCGCTGAAGGCGTGAAGGCGCGCGTGGTTTCCATGCCGTCTACCGATGCATTCGACAAGCAGGATGCGGCTTACCGTGAATCCGTGCTGCCGAAAGCCGTCTCTGCGCGCGTCGCTATCGAAGCGGGCATTGCTGACTACTGGTTCAAATACGTGGGCCTGAACGGTGCGATCGTTGGCATGACCACCTTCGGTGAGTCTGCGCCAGCGGATCTGCTGTTCAAAGAGTTCGGCTTTACCGTAGAAAACGTGGTTGCGAAGGCGAAAGGCCTGCTGTAATCCGTTATTGGGAAGTCAAAAGGCCGCGAATGCGGCCTTTTTTTATGGCGTGGCGTTAACTTGTGGCGGGGATGCTGAGATTGAGCGTCAGGTGGTCATGGCCCCGCAGGACGGTTTTTTCCATCTTTTCCCCCAGCGCGTTGCAGGTGTAGTCGCGCCAGGCTTCCGGTACCTCAAGCGCGTTGGGGGAGGGGTTATACAGCCGTACCAGCGTTTTGCCGTATAGCACGTCAACGCCGCTGACGACCCAGCCTTGCGGCAGTTGGCTCAACAACTGGCGATGGTTGATTTTCCGTTCTGCAATAAACATATCAAAATTGTCCAGGCGCTGAAGACCCGACCGATCGTTCTGCCATTGCCATAGCCGCACCGGTGCGCTGTAGCGCTGTTCACGGATGGCTAACTGCGCCGGAGAATATTCGCCAGCACACAGAGCAAAGTGAAAACTCAGTTCGCCGGACAGATTGCCTTCCGGTGTGGCCTGACGCTGGCCGGAAGCGCGTCCAGGACGGTACAGCAGATCGTCTTTGCCAAGCTGGCCGACGCTGCGAAACAGCGTCAGACGAAGCTGCTGCCCTTGATAGGCATACTCTTTCATACCACGGGCGAAAACGTGAAAGTCGGCGTGAGGGCTGAGCCGGTGCATAAAAGGCTCCGTATCAACCGGCTTTTCCGCATAGCCCGCGCTATCGGCAATGTGTTGATTAGCACGCGTCAGGGTTCCAAATGGCACGTCGGCGCACACCGCATCGATGGTCTTCCCGGTGTTGAACAACAACTGCATACGGTGATCGCGCGCGGTATTTTCAATCGTCAGGTCGCCAAGCAGCATATCGTCTTCAAGGGTCAGCGTGAGCTTGACGTTTACAACGCGCTGGCGTTCACTGCGCGCCAGACGATCGTCGTTAATGCCTTCCGGCAGTAGTAGCGCGGCATGCAGGTGCAGGCTTTGTTGCCACGGATGCTGCTGAGCGTTATCCAGGGTGAAGTGCGAGAAGGTCAGGCCGCTATCGCCGGGCAAGGGCGAAAAGTCGTAGAGATCGCCGTCGTCGCTGATATCGCGTAACTGTAGCAGTGGCGACAGCGTGCGGCCGCTGGCTTTCTCCTGCCAGTGCAGCTGATTGTCCTGCAGGCTCAGGCGATAGTACGCGTTTTCGATCGTCTGTATTTCCTGACTGACGGCAGGAAGCGTTATCGGCTGCTGAACGGGAGTGACGTAAAAGAGCGCAAAACCCAGCGGCGGCACCGGTACGTTGAGCAGATCGACGACGTTTTCGTAATACCAGCACTGTTGTTCCGTCTCCACTTCACCGTCCGGCGTCAGCAGCACGTGACGCGGTAGCTGCACTTGTCGCTGCTGGTGTACGACCACGCGGAGCGGTTCACCGTTTTCGCCCATCAGCGCAAAATGGGCCGCTGGGGTGATCAGCATCTGGCGGCGAACGTCCACATTCGGGCTGCTGGTGCCGTTGACCACCAGAAATCGATAGGGTGTTTTCGCGGCAAGGTTAGCCAGCAACTGACGAGCGTGCAGACTGAATATTGCCTCGCCGATTTGTTGTGCCTGGCGACAGCGGTGGAGCACGTCGCGGTTGGTTTCGTCACTGTTGCAGCCGCCCATACTGTCATGAGCGTGTGATTCCAGCAGCCAGCGCCACGCCTGTTCCAGCATCTCTTCGCCTTCCTCAAAACCGTTGCGTCGCGCCAGAGCCAGCATCGGTTCCGCCAGCCGGGTCAGACACAGTTCCGCATCGTTATTGGCTTTCTTGATATCGTAGCGCGAAGAACCAATGCTCTTGTGCACACGAGCAAGACGAGGAATGCGAAACTCACCGCGCCAGCGCGGCAGCGGTTTATCGGCCAGCGTGGCGAAGTAGCGTTCATAGCTGCTGATTTCCCAGCGATCGTCGCTGAGGGCGTTGACCGCGGCGATCAGCCGGTCGAAATCGGCATCGCAGCTAACCTGATCGCCGCCGATAGGGCAGAGAAGGTCCGATGAGGGCGAGAGCGCCTTCATGCGAGCAATGAGAGGGAACGTCTCTTCATCAAAATGCGCGGGCCGGAAGTTGCGCCAGCGGCCGCCGCGCTCGGGATGGGCGAGCGAGTAGCCAAAGGGTGTAATCACGGTGATGGCGCTATCGCCGTTCAACGCCTCCCAGCACAGCTCTGTCGGCCCCATAATCTGTGGATCGTAGCCACGGCGCAACAGTATGTGCCGTAGTCCAAACGCACGGGCAATCTGCGGTAGCTGCGCGTGGCTGCCAAAGGTGTCTGGTAGATAGAGCACCGACATGCAGTAGCCCGCCTGCTGCGCGTGATGGATGCCGATGCGCAGGTTACGGAACAGTGATTCCGTGGCGATGTTAAACAGGTCCGGCTGGGTGTACCACGGGCCGATTAGCAGCCGTTTATCCCGCACGAGCCGGCGCGCCCGTTCGGCCATGTTCGGTTTAAGACGGATAAAATCGTCAAAAATCGAGCTCTGGCCGTCAAGATGAAAGACAAAGCGGGGATTGTTCTCCAGTGCGATAATCAGTTCGCTAAAGGCTTTCAGCGCAAAAAGCTGCGTATCGAGCGTGGAGAAATACCATTCGCGATCCCAATGGGTGTGCGATACGGCGTGAATCGTTCGGGTGTCGCTCATTGCGGCTTCCCTCTCTCTTTAAAATAGATGCGATACTCTGCGTGAATATCCTCTGCGTACCACATCGGGAAGTTGGTGCCCCAGATGTTGTTATAGAGTTGGCTATAGAGGCTGACTCGCGGGGGAGACGGTTCGCCAAAGCAGAGAATTCGCGGCTGGTAGAGCGCCAGCAGCGGCGCATCCAGCGGCTCCAGCGTCCACTGTTCTGTATGCGCAAGCTCTACTGCGTGCAGGTTAGCGTTACCATTTCTGACCACGTTAAACCAGTCGATGGGATAGCCGAGTTTCTGGCACGTGCTCTGGCCGATGTTGATCAACCCCAACTGGAGCCAGATTTCTTCTGGCAGCCGGTTGGCCTGTTTGCCGAGAATGCTCAGGCGTAGCGAGATCGCGTGGCGAATCTTGCTAAAACCGTACTCCAGGATGATTTCATCGGGCAGCTTTAATTCAATACCCGCGGCCTTGTTGGGTTGGATAATGGCCTGTACATACCAGGCGTCCAGCTCGCCGCGAAAGCGGACCTGTTTAAGCGAGAAACCCACCTGCTGCGTACTCACGGGGCGTGGGGTGAGTTCCAGGCCGGGTTTGGTAAAATCTGAGAGCGCCCACGGCGCGGTGACATCCAGGTTCTGCAGATAGCGGTCGCGAAAATGGTCATATTCCTGTGGCCCGACCTGCCGATAGATCAGACGGGCAAAAGGCGCATCCAGCATCGGCTTGCCGTCGATGTTGAGCGTCGACAGGCTGCCGTCGTTGGCGAGGGCAAAATCATAGTCGCCAAAGGAGAACTGACGTAGTCCGGTCGCCATCCCCTTAACGGTGACGGGACCCGCGCCGGTCATCTCACAGAGCGGCGCCGACAGATGGGCGCAGGCGCTATCAATATAGCGTCGCTGTTCTGCCCATGATTGGCTGAAGTGATGATAGCTGCGGGTGCCCTTGTGGGGCGAGTGTGTAATAAATTGCCCAAGCGCATGATATTTTTCTGGCACGGGGGCGTTAACGCTGTCCTCCTCTCGCGCGGCGCTGAACGCCTCCGGCAGATAATGGCAGTAGTCAGGGAGATGCAGCTTAAGATCCATCCCCCAGGTATGCTCCGGCACCATCAGCAGCGCGTCAAGCGCCTCGGGCGGGCAGGCTATTTCCTGCTGTAGACGGCAGTTTAACCGACGATAGCGGCTGACTTTTCCTGGGTCGGTTGCCAGACCGTGATTCCACGTGTCGCCAATTTCGGCATCGACGACCGGCAGCGTATGGCGGATGGTTTCAACACGAGCGGCGAAGGCGTCCAGCGTCGAGGCGCTAACCAGTGCCTCGGGATAGCGCTGCCGGTAGCGTGCGATCAACTGCATGACTTCACTGGCCGTAGGCGGCGAACAGTTATCTTCGGCATGACAGAACACCAGCAGTTCGTCCAGCGCTTCACACCAGGTTTCGTTGCCGTAGCCGCCGAAAGAGTAGTTGACGATGATATCGCGCTGACCATATTTCCAGATAAACAGCGGCGGAACATCCGGCGGGCAGGAGGCGGCATTGACGCCCAGATGCAAGTAACGCATCCCGGCATCGGCCAGCCACGGTACGATGGCCTGAGTATGGCCCGGTACGTCTGTCATCTTTGCGGCAATCGTCTGGCGATGGAAGCGCTCGTCCAGCGCCTGGCGATAAGAGAGGGCGTGGCGCATCAACGTTGGCGTCAGTAGCTCGCTATGGACGGTAAACGGCAGACCATGCCAGACGATGTCCCCGGCCTCGATAGCATTGCACAGTCGGGCCTTATCTTCGGGCTCTGCGCGCTGGAAATAGCGGTGGATAAGCCATGCCCCGCAGGTCCAGATAAAGTTTTTCTCTCCTCCGGTGTTAACCTCCCGGGCGAGATTCACCACGGCGGGAATAAACTCCGTCAAATATTTATCTTCAATCGACTGGGCGTAATCGGTGAAGCCAATGTCGAGATGGGTTTTGTAGATGATATGAACCCGCTGCATGTTCACTCCCTGAAAATGGGGTTGGTAATCAACTGGGCACTGTGGCCATCGTTTACCCGCAGGAAGGCAAAACGGCTGTCGGCCCAGCGTATGTCTTGTTTCACCACGCCGCCGCGGTGCGGCAATTCATAAACCTGATGCTGGGTATAGAGCAGAACCTGGTGATGAGTGGGGACATTGAGATCGAGATGCAGCGTCAAGCTGGCGCTGGCTTCGCCCGGCCCGGCCTCTCCGGCGGTAAACTGGCGCAGTTGGATATCATCGTGGCTCTGCATGTAGCTTTGACCGTTGGCTATCGCCCGTAGAATATCGTCGCGTTCGTGGCTACGGCTGCGGACGTTGAGCGTGGGGAGCGTAAATTGCTTTTCTTTGTGAAAGTCGCTGCCGGAGGTGACCGCAATGTTTTGCCCCTCGCGCAGTTTCTGGAGCCAGTACTGAAAGGTGGCTTCGTTGTGGGTTGTGGCCTCCCACGGGCCGTTCCATAGCTCCAGCCAGTCGTAGTTGATAAACGGCAGCAGCCACGGACAGTGTTGACAGAAGGGATGATTAATACCGATCCAGGCGCCGTTGCTGCGCGCCTCCGCTATCTTCAGCGTGATGTCCACTTCCGTCGCGCAGGGCAGAAAGCTGAATACCGGCTCGGCGACGCCTACAAAATTGACGTGCCCGAGTTGTGTGGTCAACTCCATGCCGGGAATCAGGCTCAGCGCTGTGTTGATGCCGTCGATTTCCCGGTTTTGCGTCACGGTATTGTGATCGGTAAAACAGAGGAAATCGTGGTTGTGCGTGCGGGCTCTGGCAATCAATTCGCTGATGCTCAGCTTGCCGTCACTGTGCTCGGAGTGCAGGTGGGTGTCTCCGCGCAGCCAGCGCTCTGTTTTGTGATAGCGAACGATCTCGACGTGAATATGGCATACGGTGGTGATTTTATGCAGCCCCAGCAGTACGTATCCTCTCCCGTGAGGCAGTGCGCCACGCCGATAGCCGGGCGTGGCGAAGGTTTCGCTGACGACGATCTGCCGACGCGCGCCGCCGCTCCAGCCGAGGAGTTCTTCACCTACTTTCAGGCCCAAATCCACCGCGTTGCCATCGGCAAAGCGGTAGCTGATTTCCAGGCGTTCAACATCAGGCGTCAGTTCGAACGGCAGCGTCAGGAGTCGTTTTTGTTCGTAGGGATGAGCCAGGTATTCGATGCGCTCCGTGGTCATGTTATCCATTACTCCTCCTCAAGCCATTCTTTGCAGTCGCCAGCAATCATCACCACCTCGGCGCCGTAGATGATTTGCCAGCCTTTTTCACCGACGCGCACCACGCCTTTTGCGCGCAGAGTCTTCTTCCATACGTCATCGCCTGCGACGCGAGCGGGATCGCGCACTTCAACGCGCAGGCGGGAAATACAGTTATCAAACTGCGCGATATTTTCCTTGCCGCCGAAGGCCGCAATAATTTGCATCGCAAATGCATCGGCCTGTGGTTGTTCTGAGACCGGGGTGGTTTTATTTTTAAAATCTTGCTTACTGAAAAGCTTAACGTCATCTTCTCCAGCGTCTTCCTCCTCTCGGCCTGGAGTCATCACGTTAAAGCGGATGATTAAATAGCGGAATAAAACGTAATAGATGATAAAAAACAGCGGGATTAACCATAGGTATCCCCATAGATTTAATTTCCCCGGCTGGAGTAATACAGGGAGAATATCTTTCAGGCAGCCGCCATAAATAGAAACGTTAGCCATTTCGGTTAAAACAAAGAGTAAACCGGTGAGCGGCACGTGAACCAGATAAAAAAGCCAGGGGGCGACGAACAGAAAGGTATATTCGATGGGCTCAGTTACGCCAAAAAGGATCATGGTTGCCACCACGGGCAGCAAGAGACCGGCGACGACCTTTTTATGCTGGGAACGGGAGCAGTGATACATCGCCAGCGCCGCGCCGGGCAGCGCGCCGAAGTGGGTCACGACGCGCCCCGACTGGAAACCGCGGACCAGCAGCTCCTGGGTTTCGTTGCACCCCAATTGCGCCATATAAATGTTGGTGGTTCCGCTGACCAGCTTGCCGCACACTTCCATCGAACCGCCGAGTTCGGTCAAACGAATGGGCGTCGTGATCAGGTGATGCAGACCAACCGGCAGCAGCGATTTGTCGGCGACCGCCCAGATAAAGGTGCCAAATAATCCGGAATCGCCGATAAGCTTACTGAACTGCGCCAGCATCCAGCCTATGGGGGGCCAGATAAGATAAAGCGCAGAGCCCATCAGCGCGCCGACGACCAGCGTCACAATAGGCACGGTACGAGTGCCGGCGAAAAATGACAGCACCATCGGCAGCTTAACGTTATACAGACGGTTGTGCAGCCAGGAGGTCGCGAGACCGACTGCCATGCCGCCGAAAACGCTCATCCGATAGGTGAACATCCCTAATTCGGTGGTATAAATGGAGGCTTCCTGTACCGCAGCAACGGGGTCAAGGTGGCGCTGGTTGATAAACCAGTTTGCCGTAGTGGTTTGTTCGTTCAGCCCGTGCAGCGTCAGTAGCGTGCTGAGGATGAAATGCATCGACATAAAGCACACGGCGCCGGAGAATGCCGCCCAGCCTTTCTCTTTTTTGGCCAGGCCGAAAGCCACGCCGATGGAGAAAAACAGCGGAAGGTTTCTGAATACCACATCGCCCGTTGCTTTCATTACGCTGAACGTAATAAAGAACAGCGACTCTTTATCAAATAGCACGCCAAGATGTAACGCCTCCAGCGTTTCTTTATTTGTAAACGCGCTGCCGAATCCCATAAACATTGAACCAATGGTTATAATGGATATCGGGACTAGCATCGCTTGCCCGATCATTTGCATTTGCTGCTTCATAAATCATCCTTGTGAATATTTTAATGGGTGACGCCAGTGAATTTTTCCTAATGCACGTCGTGATTCGCGTTAAAATATTTTGTTTCAATGAATATATTTTGCAGGTTTATATTTCCTGCTCGATATTGATTAATTAGAGCGTGTGCTTTTTTCAGGCATTTTTATAATGGCTGGTGAGTTTATCATTACGAAAAGAGGATTCTGTGACTCGCGCAGCGATAAGCTAATCTTTAGCTAATAATATTAGCGCCATGCTGGCCCGTTGTTGGCTTTGCCCGGCAATGGGGACCGCCAGTTAAGGCGGTGAGGAGTCGATGGAATTTCTTCGGCGATTATTCCTGTAAAAATGTGATGCGCGTCAGATTACTGGCGCGTTTGTCTGGACAAACATTCCTTTTATTCCACATTTCGCTTATTCTAGCTGAAGCGTTTCAGTCGATAGATTGTTCGACATTTAACCAATCAGTCACGGTTTGTGGCGGGTAAGGTTTCCCTGAACGAGCGGCTGCATTACTCTGTTTGCCACTTTGCTTCGGGATAACCTTGCAGGAGACCTATGAGCGTACGCGTAGCGATTAATGGCTTCGGTCGCATTGGCCGTAATGTGGTTCGTGCTTTGTATGAATCCGGACGCCGTGCGGAGATCACCGTGGTTGCCATTAACGAACTGGCTGATGCCGCCGGCATCGCCCATTTGTTGAAATATGACACCAGCCACGGGCGTTTTGCCTGGGATGTTCGCCAGGAGCGCGAGCAGCTGTTTGTCGGCGACGACGCCATCCGTCTTCTGCACGAACGGTCTATAGAAGCACTGCCCTGGCGTGAACTGTCGGTGGATGTGGTGCTCGACTGTACCGGCGTATATGGCAACCGTGAAGACGGCGAAGCGCATATCGCCGCTGGCGCGAAGAAGGTGCTCTTTTCACATCCTGGCAGCAACGATCTCGACGCCACCGTCGTCTATGGGGTCAATCAACACGAATTGCGTGCGGAACATCGTATTGTTTCCAACGCCTCCTGTACCACGAATTGCATAATTCCCGTCATTAAATTGTTGGATGATGCTTATGGCATTGAGTCCGGTACGGTTACCACCATTCACTCTGCGATGCATGACCAGCAGGTGATAGACGCCTATCATCCGGATTTACGCCGGACGCGCGCGGCAAGCCAGTCGATTATTCCGGTTGATACTAAACTTGCTGCGGGGATTGCCCGTATTTTCCCGCAGTTTGGTGACCGTTTTGAGGCGATTGCGGTGCGTGTGCCGACCATCAACGTGACGGCAATTGACCTGAGCGTGACGGTGAAAAAACCTGTAAAAGCGAATGAAGTCAACCAGTTGCTGCAAAAAGCAGCACAGGGTGCATTTCATGGTATAGTTGACTATACGGAATTACCGTTGGTCTCCACTGATTTTAACCACGATCCGCACAGTGCCATTGTCGATGGCACGCAGACGCGGGTCAGCGGTGCTCACCTGATCAAAACGCTGGTCTGGTGTGATAACGAATGGGGCTTTGCTAACCGAATGCTCGACACCACGTTAGCAATGGCCGCTATTGGTTTCAGGCTCGACGCTTGAGCGTCGACAAAACTTTAAGTATCAACGAGAGGATTCACCATGTCTGTAATTAAGATGACCGATCTGGATCTGGCTGGTAAACGCGTTTTCATCCGTGCGGATCTGAACGTACCGGTTAAAGAAGGGAAAGTAACCAGCGACGCGCGTATCCGTGCTTCTCTGCCGACCATTGAGCTGGCGCTGAAACAGGGTGCGAAAGTGATGGTGACTTCTCACCTGGGTCGTCCGACCGAAGGCGAGTACAACGAAGAATTCTCTCTGCTGCCGGTTGTTAATTACCTGAAAGACAAACTGTCTGCTCCGGTTCGTCTGGTTAAAGATTACCTGGACGGCGTTGAAGTTGCTGCCGGTGAGCTGGTTGTTCTGGAAAACGTTCGCTTCAACAAAGGCGAGAAGAAAGACGACGAAGCGCTGTCCAAAAAATACGCTGCACTGTGCGACGTATTCGTGATGGACGCCTTCGGTACTGCACACCGTGCACAGGCTTCTACTCACGGTATCGGCAAGTTTGCTGACGTTGCGTGCGCAGGCCCGCTGCTGGCGGCTGAACTGGACGCACTGGGTAAAGCGCTGAAAGAGCCGGCTCGCCCGATGGTTGCTATCGTTGGTGGTTCTAAAGTTTCTACCAAACTGACCGTTCTGGACTCGCTGTCTAAAATCGCTGACCAGCTGATCGTTGGCGGTGGTATCGCGAACACCTTCGTTGCCGCTCAAGGCCACAACGTGGGTAAATCCCTGTACGAAGCTGACCTGGTTGACGAAGCTAAGCGTCTGCTGACCACCTGTGATATCCCGGTTCCGACCGACGTTCGCGTAGCGACCGAGTTCTCTGAAACCGCAACCGCGACCCTGAAATCTGTAAACGACATCAAAGATGACGAGCAGATTCTGGATCTGGGCGACGCTTCCGCAGAGAAACTGGCTGAAATCCTGAAAAACGCCAAAACCATCCTGTGGAACGGCCCGGTCGGCGTGTTCGAATTCCCGAACTTCCGTAAAGGCACTGAAATCGTTGCTAACGCGATCGCAGACAGCGAAGCATTCTCTATCGCAGGCGGCGGCGACACTCTGGCAGCAATCGACCTGTTCGGTATTGCTGACAAAATCTCCTACATCTCCACTGGCGGCGGCGCATTCCTCGAATTCGTGGAAGGCAAAGTACTGCCGGCAGTAGCTATGCTCGAAGAGCGCGCTAAGAAGTAATTCAGTTCAGGCGGGGAAACCCGCCTGTTTTTCAGCGCGCGTAACAGCTCGCGAACCTTCTTCAACGGCCGAAGATACAGATACAGGACTACGTAACATGTCTAAAATTTTTGATTTCGTAAAACCGGGCGTCATCACTGGCGACGACGTTCAGAAAGTGTTCCAGGTAGCAAAAGAAAACAACTTTGCTCTGCCGGCAGTTAACTGCGTGGGCACCGACTCCATCAACGCCGTACTGGAAACCGCTGCAAAAGTTAAAGCGCCGGTTATCGTACAGTTCTCCAACGGCGGCGCTGCGTTCATCGCAGGTAAAGGCGTGAAAACCGACGTTCCTCAGGGTGCTGCAATCCTGGGCGCTATCTCCGGTGCGCATCACGTTCACCAGATGGCTGAGCACTACGGTGTTCCGGTTATCCTGCACACTGACCACTGCGCGAAGAAACTGCTGCCGTGGATCGACGGTCTGCTGGACGCTGGCGAAAAACACTTCGCTGCAACCGGTAAGCCGCTGTTCTCTTCCCACATGATCGATCTGTCCGAAGAGTCTCTGCACGAGAACATCGAAATCTGCTCCAAATACCTGGCGCGTATGTCCAAAATGGGCATGACCCTGGAAATCGAACTGGGTTGCACCGGTGGTGAAGAAGACGGCGTGGACAACAGCCACATGGACGCTTCTGCCCTGTACACCCAGCCGGAAGACGTTGATTACGCGTACACCGAGCTGAGCAAAATCAGCCCGCGTTTCACCATCGCCGCTTCCTTCGGTAACGTACACGGCGTTTACAAGCCGGGTAACGTGGTTCTGACCCCGACCATCCTGCGTGATTCTCAGGAATACGTGTCCAAGAAACACAACCTGCCGCACAACAGCCTGAACTTCGTCTTCCACGGCGGTTCCGGTTCTACTGCCCAGGAAATCAAAGATTCCGTAAGCTACGGCGTAGTGAAAATGAACATCGATACCGACACCCAGTGGGCAACCTGGGAAGGTATCCTGAACTACTACAAAGAGAACGAAGCTTACCTGCAGGGCCAGCTGGGCAACCCGAAAGGCGAAGACCAGCCGAACAAGAAATACTACGATCCGCGCGTATGGCTGCGTGCCGGCCAGACTTCCATGATCGCTCGTCTGGAGCAGGCTTTCACTGAACTGAACGCGAAAGACGTTCTGTAAGAAAAGCCTTATTTTTGCCGAAAGCCCGCCGTATGGCGGGCTTTTTTATTGCCTTTTCAATACGATGGATGGGCATTAAAACGTGATCAACTTGGCAAAAATCTCATTTTTTGTTTACCCTTTATACCTGCCTGCACTTTTGCAGGCCGTTTTTAGTTTCCCATCCGGGTATCCATAAGGAATATTGAATGGAAGATTTAAACGTTGTCGATAGCATAAACGACGCCGGTTCATGGCTGGTGCGCAACCAGGAATTACTGCTGAGCTATGCGGTCAATATCGTTGCGGCAATCGCGATAATCATTGTGGGGATGATCGCCGCGCGCGTTATCTCCAACACCGTCAACCGCCTGATGCTGGCGCGTAAAATTGACGCCACCGTCGCCGATTTTCTCTCCGCGCTGGTGCGCTATGCGGTGATTGCCTTCACGCTGATTGCCGCGCTTGGGCGCGTGGGCGTGCAGACCGCTTCGGTCATCGCCGTACTCGGTGCCGCCGGTTTGGCCGTGGGTCTGGCGCTGCAAGGTTCGCTGTCCAACCTGGCGGCGGGCGTGCTGCTGGTGATGTTCCGCCCGTTCCGCGCGGGCGAGTATGTCGATCTGGGCGGCGTGGCCGGTACCGTGCTGAATGTGCAGATTTTCTCCACCACCATGCGTACCGTCGACGGTAAAATTGTGGTGATCCCGAACGGCAAAATTATCGCCGGCAATATTATTAACTTCTCGCGTGAGCCTGCGCGCCGTAATGAATTTATTATCGGCGTCTCTTACGATGCGGATATCGATAAGGTTAAGCAGATTCTGACGACGATTCTGGAGTCGGATAAGCGCGTGCTGAAAGATCGCGAAATCACCGTGCGTCTGAATGAGCTGGCGCCGTCATCGGTTAACTTTGTCGTACGCGCGTGGAGCCTCAGCGGCGATCTGCAAAATGTCTACTGGGACGTGCTTGAGCGCATCAAACGCGAGTTTGACGCCAACGGCATCAGTTTTCCTTACCCGCAGCTCGATGTGAATATGAAGCCGGGAACCCCTTCCGCAGAGTAACGTCTTGCTGTTCAAAAATGCCGGACTGATGTTCGGCATTTTTATGCGTAACGACATTAGAAATATTTATATCCTATTAAAATTATCAATTTCCTCTAATAATTTTATCGCGTTATAGTCAGCGCCATTCCTGAACAACATAAAGAAAACTATCGTGATATCTTATTATTTTCAAGGTCTTGTACTTGGCGCGGCCATGATACTTCCGCTCGGGCCACAGAATGCGTTCGTGATGAATCAGGGCATTCGTCGCCAGTACCATCTGATGATTGCGCTTCTCTGCGCGGTGAGCGATCTGCTGCTTATCTGCGCAGGTGTCTTCGGCGGCAGCGCGCTGTTGATGTCTTCGCCGTGGCTGCTGGCCCTGGTCACCTGGGGCGGCGTGGCGTTTCTGCTGTGGTATGGCTTCGGGGCGCTGAAAACCGCGATGGGGAGCAATATTGAACTGGCGACCGCCGAGGTGATGAAGCAGGGGCGCTGGAAAATTATCGCCACGATGCTGGCGGTCACGTGGCTCAACCCGCACGTTTATCTCGACACCTTTGTGGTGCTGGGCAGCTTAGGCGGCCAGTTGGATGCGGTGCCGAAGCGCTGGTTTGCGCTGGGGACCATCAGCGCCTCATTCCTCTGGTTCTTCGCGCTTGCGCTGCTGGCGGCCTGGCTGGCGCCGCGTTTGCGCACGGCGAAAGCGCAGCGCATTATTAACCTCGTGGTAGGCATCGTAATGTGGTTTATCGCTTTTCAGCTGGCGAAAGAAGGCGTTGGGCATCTGCACGCGCTTCTTAACTAGGCCTCATCTGATGGACTTTCTCCTGGCAGCGGCTAAGCTTGCAGGCAAGACCCCCGTTGTCGGGTGATAACCAAGGAGATACAACAGTGAAGTTTAAAGTGATGGCTTTGGCCGCAGCAATCGGGTTTAGCGCAATGTCCGTACAGGCAAACGAGTTGCCTGATGGCCCGCATATTGTGACGTCGGGGACGGCGAGCGTAGCGGCGGTGCCGGATATCGCGACGCTGGCCATCGAAGTGAATATTGCCGCGAAAGATGCGGCGAGCGCCAAGAAACAGGCCGACCAGCGCGTTGCGCAATATCTCTCTTTCCTTGAGCAAAACGGCGTGGCGAAAAACGATATCAGCTCCGCCAACCTGCGTACCCAGCCAGACTATGATTATCAGAATGGTAAAAGCGTGTTGAAGGGGTACCGTGCGGTGCGTACGGTCGAAGTCACGCTGCGCCAATTGGATAAGCTGAACTCGCTGCTGGATGGCGCGTTAAAAGCTGGGTTAAACGAGATTCGTTCTGTATCGCTGGGTGTAGCGAAACCGGATGCTTACAAAGACAAAGCGCGTAAAGCGGCAATTGATGATGCTATTCATCAGGCGCAATCTCTCGCTGCAGGCTTCCACAGCAAACTGGGGCCGGTTTACAGCGTGCGTTACCACGTCTCTAACTACCAGCCAAGCCCGATGGTTCGCATGATGAAGGCCGATGCCGCGCCGGTTTCCGCCCAGGAAACTTACGAGCAGCCGACTATTCAGTTTGATGACCAGGTGGATGTCGTCTTCCAGTTGCAGCCAGAACAGGCTGCGGCACCAGCAGCCGCTCCGGCACCAGCCGCTGCGAAGTAATCCTGCCAACCCCTCGCGACGCGAGGGGTTTTTCTTTGCTTTAGTCCTGACGCAACACTTTATGCCCATAAGCCAACAGCGCATCGGTGACTTTGCGCATCATACGGCTTTCCGGCGCAAAGCGGTGCCAGTACAGCATCCGGCGCTGGAACAGTCCTGGCGTAAGGTCGATAAGCTCACCGTTGGCTAACTCTTTCTCAATTTGCAGATGTGGAATCATGCAGCAGGTGGTGCCTTGACGCGCCAACTGTACGAAGGCTTCCGATGAGTTAACGATATGGCACGGCACGCTGCCCGGCGGCAGGTCAAAGTTTTGCTGTAAAAACGCCTGATGCATATCGTCCAGATGGTCAAAGGCCACGGCGGGCGCTTTCAGCAGCGCAGAGCGAGTTACGCCGTTCGGGAAGTAGCGCTCGGCGAACGCTTTGGAGCCGACAAACAGATAGTCCAGCGCACCGAGCTGATCGACCAGGCAGCTTGGCAGCGCCTGCGGCTGAATACTCACCGCGCCAACCACTTCACCGCGACGCAGGCGCTCCTGGGTACGGGTTTCGTCCTCAACCTGAAGGTTCAGGCGAATAGGGGAGTTTGCCAGCACGTCTGCGAGGGCCGGCAGCAGCCAGGTTGCCAGACTGTCGGCGTTGACCGCCAGCGACAGCAGCAGCGGCGTGGAGCCGGTTTGCTCGTCGCCCAACCACTCTTCTTCCAGCAGCTCAACCTGACGCAACAACGCCAGCAGCTTTTGTCCTTGTTCTGTTGGGCGTGGTGGGACGGTGCGAACCAGCAGCGGCTGCCCGAACATATTCTCAAGCTGCTTAATGCGCTGAGAAACGGCGGACTGAGTGATGCACAGTTTCTGCGCGGCGCGCTCAAACCCACGTTCCCTGATAACGGCATCCAGCGCCTGTAGTGTTCTGTAGTCCGGACGTTTCATTGCTCTGAAATACTCCCCTGTAGGTGTTATCAAGCACTATGACATAAATTTACCCTGGATACAGACGAAATTAATTTGCCATTTACTGTGAAGTTCTTCACGAGTTACATCTTTTATTCGTCTGGCCCATGGGTCGAATTATGCCGGGGTTCTGTTCTATAATGCGCGGCAGTTGATGACACCACAGGCGATAACGATCATGACGCAGGATGAACTGAAAAAAGCAGTAGGCTGGGCGGCCCTTCAATACGTACAGCCGGGTACGATTGTCGGCGTAGGCACGGGCTCTACCGCGGCGCACTTTATTGATGCGCTGGGCACGATGAAAGGACAAATCGAGGGCGCGGTCTCAAGCTCTGATGCCTCAACCGAGAAGCTGAAAAGCCTCGGCATCACCGTTTTCGACCTGAACGAAGTTGACCGTCTGGGCATTTACGTGGACGGTGCGGATGAAATTAACGGTCACATGCAGATGATTAAAGGCGGCGGCGCGGCGCTGACGCGTGAGAAAATCATCGCCTCGGTGGCCGATAAGTTTATCTGCATCGCCGATGCTTCCAAGCAGGTGGATATCCTGGGCCAATTCCCGCTGCCGGTAGAAGTGATCCCGATGGCGCGCAGCGCCGTGGCGCGCGAGCTGGTGAAGCTTGGCGGTCGTCCAGAATATCGTCAGGGCGTGGTGACCGATAACGGCAACGTGATCCTCGACGTGCATGGCCTGGTGATTCTCGATGCCATCGCGCTGGAAAATGCGATCAACGGCATCCCTGGCGTTGTGACCGTGGGCCTGTTCGCCAACCGCGGCGCCGACGTCGCGTTGATTGGTACCGCCGACGGCGTGAAAACCATTACTAAATGATCTGACTCAGGGGAATGACAAATTCCCCTGTTTTTTTTATTGAGGCTGAATTTGGTGACTTGTGTCACATTTCAATCTTCCGCCTGATTAACATCCCACATTTATCTTCCTGTTTAGCATTTTATGCTGGCATTTCCCTCTGCGTGAGGCTTCCTCATGTTGCCGACGCAAACGTTCATATTGCCGCAATAATTTTTTTTGATATGTTGCTTAGGTGAACTTTCGTTCACCACAACATCAGTAAAACAAAGACGGGACGGGGAAATGGCTAAGGTATCACTGGAAAAAGACAAAATTAAATTTCTGCTGGTTGAAGGCGTGCACCAGAAGGCGCTGGATAGCCTTCGCGCAGCAGGTTACACCAATATCGAATTTCACAAGGGTGCGCTGGATAGCGAACAGCTGAAAGAGTCTGCCCGTGATGCCCACTTCATCGGCCTGCGTTCCCGTACTCAACTGACGGAAGAGATCTTCGCTGTTGCTGAGAAACTGGTTGCCGTAGGCTGCTTCTGCATCGGCACCAACCAGGTGGATCTGAAAGCCGCGGCTAAACGCGGCGTACCGGTGTTCAACGCGCCGTTCTCCAATACGCGTTCCGTTGCTGAGCTGGTGATTGGCGAACTGCTGCTGCTGCTGCGCGGCATTCCGGAAGCCAACGCCAAAGCACACCGCGGCGTGTGGAACAAACTGGCCGCGGGCTCCTATGAAGCGCGTGGTAAAAAATTGGGCATTATCGGTTACGGCCACATCGGTACCCAGCTCGGCATTCTGGCGGAATCGCTGGGGATGCATGTCTACTTCTATGATATTGAAAGCAAATTGCCACTAGGTAACGCGACTCAGGTGCAGCATCTATCCGACCTGTTGAACATGAGCGATGTGGTGAGTCTGCACGTACCGGAGAACGCCTCCACCAAAAATATGATGGGCGCGGAAGAGCTGGCGCTGATGAAGCCTGGTTCGCTGTTGATTAACGCCGCGCGTGGTACGGTGGTGGACATTCCGGCGCTGTGCGACGCGCTGGCGCGTAAGCATCTGGCGGGGGCTGCCATCGACGTCTTCCCAACCGAGCCGGCGACCAACAGCGACCCGTTCACCTCGCCGCTGTGCGAATTCGACAACGTGATCCTGACGCCGCACATCGGCGGTTCAACTCAGGAAGCGCAGGAGAATATCGGCCTGGAAGTAGCGGGTAAACTGATTAAGTACTCTGACAACGGCTCTACGCTGTCTGCCGTGAACTTCCCGGAAGTATCGCTGCCGCTGCACGGCGGTCGTCGTCTGCTGCATATCCACGAAAACCGTCCTGGCGTGCTGACCGCGCTGAACCAGATTTTCGCTGAGCAGGGCGTTAACATCGCCGCGCAGTATCTGCAAACTACGCCGCAGATGGGCTACGTGGTTATAGATATTGAAGCCGAAGAGGATGTGGCGCAGAAAGCGCTGCAGAGCATGAAGGCGATTCCTGGCACCGTTCGCGCCCGCCTGCTGTACTGATTTTCCCGCACTGATGAAACGGGCAGGCCATAGGTCTGCCCGTTTTTTTTCGCTTTTATGCAACGCGTACATTCACTTTACGTGCCTCGCCGCAAACGGTGATTAAAGGCATTGCCGCGCATTGTGTCTTAGCCAAAGGGATTTACGATGGGGGCTCAGCAGGGGGCTGAAACGGCAAAGCCCCTACCGAAGCAGGGGCCCTGAAAGGAAAGGGACAATGATGAGACTCTTCATCATACTGCTGATTCTGTTAATCATCGCTCTGCCAGCATATTAACAGTATGAACGCAGGAGAGAGGTTCGCCTCCCTCACCCTTTACCGAGGAATGTAGGTCAAAAAAACGACGCTGTCAATTGCCTGAAAGGGCCTACCACTGCCAGACTTTTGACGGTGTGATCACCGCGGGAAGAGGGATATCCCACTGCTCGACCGGCAGCGTGTCAACCTGCTGGCAATCGTGGGCGTAGCCGACGGGCTGGATGCCGTGCTGCTGCCAGTTTTGCAGTGTACGGTCATAAAAACCGCCGCCCATGCCTAACCGCTGCCCTTGTTCATCAAAGGCGACCAGCGGCGTTATCAGCACGTCGAGATTAGCGAGCGGCAGAACGTCACGCACATCAAGCCTCGGCTCGTGGATTTTCAAGCGGTTAACGACCAGCTCACTGTGCGGGTGGTAGTGCAGAAACAGCAGGTTGCCAGGGCTGAACGGATGAAGCACCGGCAGGTATACGCGTTTGCCCGCGCGCCAGAGCTGTTCAATTAAAGGCTGGGTATCGAGCTCGCCGTCAAAAGACAAAAACAGCGCAACGGTTTTTGCCATCACCACCGGAGGCCAGGCCATCATGCGATCTGCGGCTTGTTCGCCGTAGAGAATTTGCTGCTGGAGTGTGAGCGCACGACGACGTTGCCGGATAATCTGGCGAATGTTTTGTCGGGAGTTTTGTTGCTCAGATGAGTGCGTCATAAGACCGGGTAGGTAGAAGGGAATCTCCGAGATGCCGCCGCAGGCTGTAACCCTTGAACCCTTGGTTCAAGGTGAATGCGTCGTCACAGTTTTAAGGCTTCTCGGACGGACCGAGCATGCTCACCAACCATGGAGCGCCACATTCTTGTGGTATGAAATATCGGCTCAGGGGACTGGCCCGCTTGCGAACATCTCAGAGAAATTTTTTCTTCACAGTCACTCTACCATAGTAAACTGCAAAGTGTTATTCAAAGTTTGGTGCTGATTTATCGGATATGCGACCCTGGTCAAGCAATGCCTGTTCAATGGTCTGTTGTAACATCCGAATGCGCTGTTCCATGCTTGAAGCATAGTCACGCGTTTTCGCCCTTTCCTGAGTTAACTCGTAGCTGATGTTCAACGCGGCGATGAAAACCAGCTGCTCAGTATTTGTGACTCTAGTGCGTTCTTTCAGATCTTGCAACCGCTGATTCAGATCGTCCGCGGCCTGATTCAAAGCATCTCTTTGTTCAGGCGGGCAATTCACTCGCAGTGAACGGCCAAAAATTTGGATATCGACGGGTTGTGCAGACATGCCACCTTCCTGCTGATTGACTGCGCGTCCTTCACTCTCAGGATGTGAAGGGGCGACACTATAGCTACCCTGGTATGAACTTACAAGCCCTTTTCTGGTATCTCCAGGGTCCAAAGTGGTAGCATACCATGAATTCCACCCAACAATGACGAATGCGCATGTCTATACAGAACGAAATGCCTGGTTACACCCTGCTGAACCAGCTGTTAAACCAACAAGGGGTAGGCCTGACGCCTGCGGAAATGCACGGCCTGCTCAGCGGTCTGCTTTGCGGCGGAAACAACGACAGCTCATGGCAGCCGCTGGTTCACGACCTGACTAACGAAGGTCTGGCGTTTGGCCACGAGCTTGCTGAATCACTGCGCTCCATGCATTCGGCCACCAGCGACGCACTGGAAGATGACGGCTTCCTTTTTCAGCTTTATCTGCCTGAAGGCGACGACGTCAGCGTGTTTGACCGCGCCGATGCGCTCTCCGGCTGGGTGAATCACTTCCTGCTTGGCTTGGGTATGGTTCAGCCGAAGCTGGATAAAGTGAAGGGAGAAGCGGGCGAAGCCATTGACGATCTTCGAAATATTGCGCAACTTGGCTATGAAGAAGATGAAGATCAGGAAGAGCTGGAGATGTCGCTGGAAGAAATTATCGAATACGTTCGCGTAGCGGCGCTGCTGTGCCACGATACTTTCACCCACCCGCAGCCGACGGCACCGGAAGTCCGGAAACCAACCTTACACTAAACATAATACCTGCTCTGCTCGTCGCAGCGCGAAGGGATTGAAAGGAGATGTCATGACACAGCAAGCGTTTCTCCGCCGCCGCCAGGCACTGCTGGCGCAAATGAAGCCAGGCAGCGCGGCGTTGATTTTTGCCGCGCCAGAGGTGACGCGCAGCGCGGATTCTGAGTATCCCTATCGCCAGAATAGCGATTTCTGGTACTTCACCGGCTTTAACGAGCCGGAAGCCTTGCTGGTGCTGATTAAAAGCGATGACACCCACAATCACAGCGTGCTGTTCAACCGCGTTCGCGACCTGACGGCGGAAATCTGGTTTGGCCGCCGCTTAGGGCAGGACGCGGCGCCGGAAAAACTGGGCGTTGACCGCGCGCTGGCATTCAGTGAAATCAACCAGCAGTTGTTCCAGTTGCTGAACGGCCTTGACGTGATTTATCACGCGCAGGGGGAATATGCCTGGGCTGATGAGATTGTCTTCACCGCGCTGGATAAACTGCGCAAAGGTTCGCGCCAGAATCTGACCGCGCCGGACGCGATGATCGACTGGCGTCCGATGGTGCACGAAATGCGCCTGTTCAAGGACAGCGAAGAGATTGATATCCTGCGCCGCGCCGGTGAAATCAGCGCGCTGGCGCATACTCGCGCCATGGAAAAATGCCGTCCTGGGATGTTTGAATATCAGCTGGAAGGCGAGATTCTGCACGAATTTACTCGCCACGGCGCGCGCTACCCGTCTTACAACACCATCGTCGGCGGCGGTGAAAACGGCTGCATTCTGCACTACACCGAAAATGAATCGGAACTGCGCGATGGCGAGCTGGTGCTGATTGACGCGGGCTGCGAATACAAAGGCTACGCCGGTGACATCACCCGTACCTTCCCGGTAAATGGCAAATTCACCCCGGCGCAGCGCGCTATTTACGACATCGTGCTGGCGTCGCTGTACAAGGCGCTCGAGCTGTACCGTCCGGGCACTTCCATTCAGGAAGTTACCGGCGAAGTGGTGCGTATCATGGTGACCGGGCTGCACGGTCTGGGGATCCTCAAAGGCGAGATTGATCAGTTGATCGCCGATAACGCGCACCGCCCGTACTTTATGCATGGCCTGAGCCACTGGCTGGGGCTGGACGTTCACGATGTGGGCGTATACGGCGCTGACCGCTCTCGCGTACTGGAGCCAGGCATGGTGCTGACCGTTGAACCGGGCTTGTATATTGCGCCGGACGCGGACGTACCGGCGGAGTACCGCGGCATCGGTGTTCGTATTGAAGACGACATCCTGATTACCGAAGACGGTAATGAAAACCTGACGGCGAGCGTCGTGAAGAATGCGGACGACATTGAGGCGCTGATGGCGGCGGCACGCCAGCTATGAGCCTGATTATTGTCGGCGGCGGGATGACCGGCGCCACGCTGGCGCTGGCGGTATCGCAGCTGACGGCGGGTCGTCTGCCGGTGCATCTGGTTGAAGCAGCGGATATCGACGCCGCACAGCATCCGGGCTTTGATGCCAGGGCGATCGCGCTGGCTGCGGGCACCTGCCAACAGCTGACGAAGATTAACCTGTGGCAGGCCATTGCCGACTGCGCCACGCCGATAACCACCGTTCACGTGAGCGATCGCGGCCACGCCGGGTTTGTTACGCTGGAGGCGCAGGACTATCGTCTGGCGGCGCTGGGCAACGTGGTTGAACTCCACGACGTTGGTCAGCGATTGTTCGGCCTGCTGCGCCGCGCTCCCGGTGTGACGCTACACTGCCCATCGCGCGTTGCGCAGGTTGAGCGGCAGACTGACGGCGTCAGCGTCACGTTGGATAACGGCGAAACGCTGCACGGCAAGCTGCTGGTGGCGGCCGATGGCTCGCGATCAACGCTAGGTGAACGGTGCGGAATTCACTGGCAGCAGGAGCCGTATAACCAGCTGGCGGTGATTGCGAACGTCACTACCGCTATCCCGCATCAGGGGCGCGCGTTTGAACGCTTTACCGAACATGGCCCGCTGGCGATGCTGCCGATGTCGCAGAACCGCTGTTCACTGGTGTGGTGCCATCCGCGGGAACGCCATGATGAAGTGCTCGGCTGGTCCGATTCACGTTTCTGTGACGAATTACAACGTGCGTTCGGCTGGCGTTTAGGTCGTATCACTCAGGCCGGTGCGCGAAACGTATACCCTCTCTCCCTGACCACCGCGACACGTACGGTTTCGCACCGTCTGGCGCTGGTAGGTAATGCCGCGCAAACGCTGCATCCTATCGCCGGACAGGGGTTTAACCTTGGCTTGCGCGATGTGATGACGCTGGCAGAAAACCTGGCGCAGGCGCATGCCGCGCGTCAGGATATCGGCGACTATGCGTTGCTCTGCCAGTACCAGCGTCAGCGGGCGGAGGATAAAGCCGCCACCATCGGCGTTACCGATGGGCTGGTGCATCTGTTTGCTAACCGTTGGGCCCCGCTGGTTGTCGGGCGCAACGTGGGGCTGATGGCGATGGAATTATTTACCCCTGCCCGTGATGTGCTGGCGCAGCGGACGCTGGGCTGGGTTGCCCGTTAAGAGCTGTAAGGAGTGAATGTGCAAAGTGTTGATGTTGCCATCGTAGGCGGTGGTATGGTCGGGCTGGCGGTGGCCTGCGGTTTACAGGGCAGCGGCCTGCGGGTTGCCGTGCTGGAACAATCGTTACCGCAAGCGTTGGCCGCCGATGCGCCGCCTGCGCTGCGCGTATCCGCCATTAATGCCGGCAGCGAGAAGCTGCTGTCAAAGCTGGATGTCTGGCAGGCGATTGTCGCCCAGCGCGCCAGCCGCTACCACGGCATGGAAGTGTGGGATAAAGACAGTTTTGGCCGCATTGCATTTGACGATCGCAGCATGGGTTACAGCCATCTGGGGCATATCGTTGAAAATGCGGTTATTCATCATGCACTGTGGCAGAAAGCCGAGCGTAGCGCGGATATCACCCTGATGGCGCCTGCGGAATTGCAGCAGGTCGCCTGGGGCGAAAACGAAGCGTTTCTGACGCTGAAAGACGGCGGCATGCTGACCGCACGTCTGGTGGTAGGGGCCGATGGCGCCAACTCCTGGCTGCGTAGTAAAGCCGATATTCCGCTGACTTTCTGGGACTATCGCCATCACGCGCTGGTGGCGACCGTTCGCACTGATGCGCCGCACGAGGCGGTAGCGCGTCAGAGTTTCCACGGCGACGGCATTCTGGCTTTTCTGCCGCTCAGCGATCCGCATTTGTGTTCTATCGTCTGGTCGCTGTCGCCGGAAGAGGCGCAGCGGATGCAGCAGGCGGAGGAAAGCGAGTTCAACAAAGCGCTGAATATTGCTTTTGATAACCGTCTTGGCCTGTGTCGGGTGGAGAGCGAGCGGCAGGTTTACCCGCTGACCGGGCGTTACGCGCGTCAGTTTGCCGCGCACCGTCTGGCGCTGGTTGGCGACGCGGCGCACACCATTCATCCGCTAGCGGGGCAGGGGGTGAATCTGGGCTTTATGGATGCCGCCGAGTTGATTGAAGAGCTGAAACGTCTGCACGCGCAGGGGAAAGATATCGGCCAGCATTTTTATCTGCGTCGCTACGAACGCAGCCGCAAACACAGCGCCGCGCTGATGCTGGCGGGAATGCAGGGCTTCCGCGAACTGTTTGCCGGTGAGAACCCGGCGAAAAAACTGCTGCGCGATATTGGTCTTAAACTCGCCGATACGCTGCCCGGCGTAAAACCACAGTTGATCCGTCAGGCAATGGGCCTCAATGACCTGCCGGAGTGGCTTCGTTAAGTCGCTCACACTTTTACTCCCGGTGGTTCCACCGGGAGTCTTCCCCCTCATTTGAAAAATTCTAATTTCACCCATTTTTTCGCATTAGTTTTATTAATCCATAAAATTTTATGTTACGGGAAAGTCGCCCTATTTTTCGCAGGAAATATTATCTTATGCTGAATTGTTAACCATTATTGTTAATTAAATGTGGTGTAATTCGCTTTTTTCCAGTTGATTCCTCTGTATGCTTTTTGGCGACTTTTGGTCATAAGCTAATGTGATGTCCCTTTTTTCCTGATGGTTTAGCTCGGTGTTCGGTGGTAAGTTCAGGGAAAAGAGAACGTTTGCGTCGGTGCCTGGACGGGCGTCGGCGCGTGTTTTTGTGGTGCGATATATTCAACGAGGACATGATGGCTCAACAAACGCCTTTGTATGACCAGCACGTGTTATGTGGCGCGCGTATGGTGGATTTCCACGGCTGGATGATGCCGCTGCACTATGGGTCGCAGATTGATGAGCACCATGCGGTGCGTACCGACGCCGGGATGTTCGATGTGTCGCATATGACGATCGTCGATTTACACGGACCGCGCACCCGCGAGTTTCTACGCTATCTGCTGGCCAACGACGTGGCGAAGCTCACCAAACCCGGCAAAGCGCTTTATAGCGGGATGTTGAACGCATCGGGCGGCGTGATTGATGACCTGATCGTTTACTACCTCACCGAAGATTTCTTCCGCCTCGTCGTTAACTCCGCCACCCGCGAAAAAGACCTCTCCTGGATTACCCAACACGCTGAACCCTATGCCATTGATATCACCGTCCGCGACGATCTGTCGCTGATTGCGGTGCAGGGGCCAAACGCGCAGGCGAAAGCGGGCACGCTGTTTAGCGATGAACAGCGCCATGCGGTAGAAGGCATGAAGCCGTTCTTCGGCGTGCAGGCGGGCGATTTCTTTATCGCCACCACCGGCTATACCGGCGAAGCGGGCTATGAAATTGCCCTGCCGAAAGCGCAGGCGGCGGATTTCTGGCAGCAGCTGGTCCAGGCGGGCGTGAAGCCTTGCGGCCTGGGCGCACGCGATACGCTGCGTCTGGAAGCCGGTATGAACCTGTACGGACAGGAGATGGACGAAGGCATCTCTCCGCTGGCGGCCAATATGGGCTGGACCATCGCCTGGGAACCGGCCGATCGCAACTTTATCGGTCGCGACGTGCTGGAGATCGAACGTGAGAAAGGCACCGAACAATTGGTGGGCCTGGTGATGACCGAAAAAGGCGTGCTGCGCGGCGAACTGCCGGTACGTTTTACCGATGCTAACGGCAATGCGCGTGAAGGTGTGATCACCAGCGGGACTTTCTCGCCGACCTTAGGCCATAGTATTGCGCTGGCTCGCGTCCCTCAGGGCACTGGCGAGACGGCGATTGTGCAAATCCGTAACCGTGAAATGCCGGTGAAGGTCACCAAACCTGTTTTTGTACGTAACGGCAAGGCCGTGGCGTAACCGATTATTATTCTGGAGATTTTTTGATGAGCAACGTACCAGCAGAACTGAAATACAGCAAAGAACACGAATGGCTGCGCAAAGAAGCCGACGGCAGCTACACCGTGGGTATCACCGAGCACGCGCAGGAATTACTGGGCGACATGGTGTTTGTTGACCTGCCGGAAGTCGGCGCGACCGTCAGCGCGGGCGACGACTGCGCGGTGGCGGAGTCTGTGAAAGCGGCTTCCGATATCTACGCGCCAATCAGCGGCGAAATCGTTGCGGTTAACGAAGAGCTGGGTGATTCACCGGAGCTGGTAAACAGCGAACCGTACGCCGGCGGCTGGATCTTCAAGATCAAGGCCAGCGATGAAGCGGAAGTCGCCGCACTGCTGGACGCGACCGCATACGAAGCCCTGTTAGAAGACGAATAACGGTTTTCCCCCTCTCCCTCCGGGAGAGGGCCGGGGTGAGGGTATGTTCGCACTGTCACCCCAAACCTCTTCCTCTGGAAGATGAAATCTTAAAATCACCGCACGTTTCAGGAACCATCGCTCATGACACAGACTTTAAGCCAGCTTGAAAACCGTGGCGCGTTTATTGAACGTCACATCGGGCCGGACGCCCAGCAGCAGCAAGAGATGCTCAAAACGGTTGGCGCGGATTCACTCAACGCACTGATTGAACAGATCGTGCCGAAAGATATCCAGCTTGCCACGCCGCCGCAGGTAGGCGAGGCCACCACAGAATTCGCCGCGCTGGCGGAGCTGAAGGCGATTGCGGGTCGCAACAAGCGCTTTAAGTCGTATATTGGCATGGGTTACACCCCGGTGCAGCTGCCGCCGGTTATCCTGCGCAATATGCTGGAAAACCCGGGCTGGTACACCGCTTATACTCCGTATCAACCGGAAGTGTCTCAGGGCCGCCTTGAAGCGCTGCTTAACTTCCAGCAGGTCACGCTGGATCTGACCGGTCTTGATATGGCTTCCGCTTCCCTGCTGGATGAAGCGACCGCCGCCGCGGAAGCGATGGCGATGGCCAAGCGTGTGAGCAAGCTGAAGAACGCGAACCGCTTCTTCGTCGCGGCTGACGTGCATCCGCAAACGCTGGACGTCGTTCGTACTCGTGCGGAAACCTTTGGTTTTGACATTATCGTCGATGATGCCGACAAAGCGCTGGAACACCAGGATGTCTTTGGCGTGCTGCTGCAGCAGGTGGGCACTACCGGCGAAGTGCATGATTACAGCAAACTGATTGCTGAACTGAAATCCCGCAAAGTGGTGGTGAGTGTTGCCGCAGACTTTATGGCGCTGGTGCTGTTAACCGCACCGGGCAAACAGGGCGCGGACATTGTTTTCGGCTCTGCCCAACGCTTCGGCGTTCCGATGGGCTACGGTGGCCCGCACGCGGCATTCTTTGCCGCTAAAGATGAATTCAAACGCGCCATGCCGGGCCGTATTATCGGCGTATCGAAAGATGCGGCGGGCAATACCGCGCTGCGCATGGCGATGCAGACTCGCGAGCAGCACATTCGCCGCGAGAAAGCCAACTCCAACATCTGTACTTCGCAGGTGCTGCTGGCCAACATTGCCAGCCTGTACGCGGTCTTCCACGGCCCGGTTGGTCTGAAACGCATCGCGAACCGCATTCACCGCCTGACCGATATTCTGGCGACCGGCCTGCAGCAGAAAGGGCTGAAACTGCGCCATGCGCACTTCTTCGATACCCTGTGCGTGGAAGTGGCGGATAAAGCGGCGGTGCTGGCACGCGCGCAGGCTGCCGAAATTAACCTGCGTAGCGACATTATTAATGCCGTCGGCGTGACCCTGAACGAAACCACCACCCGTGAAGACGTGCTGGCGCTGTTTAACGTGATCCTCGGCGAAAACCACGGCCTGGATATCGACACGCTCGATAAAGACGTGGCGCTCGACAGCCGTTCCATTCAGAGCAGCATGCTGCGTGATGATGCGATCCTCGCGCATCCGGTCTTTAATCGCTACCACAGCGAAACCGAGATGATGCGCTATATGCACTCGCTGGAGCGTAAAGATCTGGCGCTGAACCAGGCGATGATCCCGCTGGGTTCCTGCACCATGAAGCTGAACGCCGCAGCGGAGATGATCCCCATCACCTGGCCGGAATTTGCCGAACTGCACCCGTTCTGCCCGGTTGAGCAGGCCGAGGGCTATCATCAGATGATCGGTCAGCTTTCCGAGTGGCTGGTGAAACTGACCGGCTACGACGCGCTGTGCATGCAGCCGAACTCGGGCGCACAGGGCGAATACGCCGGTCTTCTGGCGATTCGTCACTATCATGAAAGCCGCAACGACGGTCATCGTGATATCTGCCTGATCCCAAGTTCTGCCCACGGTACTAACCCGGCTTCTGCACAGATGGCGGGTATGCAGGTGGTAGTGGTAGCCTGCGATAAGAACGGCAACATCGATCTGGCGGATCTGCGCGCGAAAGCGGAGCAGCACGCAGACAATCTTTCCTGCATCATGGTGACCTATCCGTCCACCCACGGCGTGTACGAAGAGACCATCCGTGAAGTGTGCGAAATCGTGCACCAGTTCGGCGGCCAGGTTTACCTCGATGGCGCGAATATGAACGCTCAGGTGGGGATTACTTCTCCGGGCTTTATCGGCGCGGACGTTTCGCACCTCAACCTGCACAAAACCTTCTGCATTCCGCACGGCGGCGGCGGCCCGGGCATGGGCCCTATCGGCGTGAAATCGCATCTGGCACCGTTCGTGCCGGGCCACAGCGTGGTGCACATTGAAGGCATGCTGACCCGTCAGGGCGCGGTGTCCGCGGCGCCGTTCGGTAGCGCGTCGATTCTGCCCATCAGCTGGATGTATATCCGCATGATGGGCGCGGAAGGTCTGAAGCAGGCAAGCCAGGTGGCGATCCTCAACGCTAACTACATTGCGACCCGCCTGAAAGACGCTTATCCGGTGCTGTATACCGGCAGCCAGGGGCACGTGGCGCATGAATGTATTCTGGATATTCGTCCGCTGAAAGAAGAGACCGGCATCAGTGAGCTGGATATTGCTAAGCGCCTGATTGATTACGGTTTCCACGCACCGACCATGTCCTTCCCGGTGGCGGGTACCCTGATGGTTGAGCCGACGGAATCTGAAGGCAAAGCTGAACTGGACCGCTTTATCGACGCGATGCTGGCGATTCGCGGTGAAATCGACCGTGTGAAAGCGGGCGAGTGGACGCTGGAAGATAACCCGCTGGTGAACTCTCCGCACACCCAGAATGAGCTGGTGGCCGAGTGGAATCACGGCTATAGCCGCGAGCTGGCCGTCTTCCCGGCGGGCATGGCGAACAAATACTGGCCGACCGTAAAACGTCTTGATGACGTGTACGGCGATCGTAACCTGTTCTGCTCCTGCGTACCGATGAGCGAATACCAGTAATCAACTGATTGCACTATCTTTTAAAGGCGCTACGGCGCCTTTATTTTTTGGGAGAAATGCATGGCTCTTGCATTAGTGACCGGCGCCAGCCGGGGAATTGGCCGGGCTACCGCGCTACAGCTGGCACAGGAAGGGTATACGGTGGCGGTGAATTACCACCAGAACGCGCAGGCGGCGGGAGAGGTCGTCAATGCCATTACAGCGGCAGGCGGTAACGCCTTTGCGGTGCAGGCGGATATTGGCGATGAAGCACAGGTGGAAGCGATGTTTGCCCTGCTCGACAAGCAACCGGAACCGTTGATGGCGTTGGTAAATAATGCCGGGGTGTTGTTCACCCAAAGCCGCGTAGAGGCGTTAACCGCAGAGCGGATTAATCGAGTGTTAACCACCAACGTGACCGGCTATTTCCTGTGCTGTCGGGAAGCGGTAAAGCGTATGGCGATACCGCACGGCGGGAAGGGCGGAGCGATCGTCAACGTCTCCTCGGCTGCCGCGCGGCTTGGATCGCCGGGCGAGTACGTCGACTATGCCGCGTCGAAAGGGGCGATTGATACGCTGACCACCGGGCTGTCGATTGAAGTGGCGGCGCAGGGGATCCGCGTGAACGGCGTCAGGCCGGGCTTTATCTATACCGATATGCATGCCGACGGCGGCGAGCCGGGGCGCGTTGACCGGGTAAAATCCGTTCTGCCGATGCAACGCGGCGGGCAGCCGGAAGAGGTGGCGCAGGCGATTGTCTGGCTGCTGAGCGACAAGGCGTCTTACGTGACAGGAAGTTTTATTGAGCTGGCGGGCGGGAAGTAGTGCGGTTTGCTCCCTTCACCCCGGCCCTCTCCCCAAAGGGGCGAGGGAGAAAAGATACGTCAGCATTTGCTCGAACGGGCCCCTCTCCCCTTGGGGAGAGGGTTAGGGTGAGGGGAAAACCGCTTACAGATTCTCGCCGTTGCTGGCAATCACCGCTTTATACCACTCAAAACTCTTCTTACGTGAACGCGACATATCCCCCGTACCATCGTCGTGCTTGTTCACATAGATGAAGCCATAGCGCTTGCTGTACTGCCCGGTGGTGAACGACACGCAGTCGATGCAGCCCCATGGCGTGTAGCCCATCAGGTCGACGCCGTCATAGGTTACCGCTTTCATCATCTCTTTAACGTGCGCGCGCAGATAATCGATACGGTAGTCATCGTTGATGCTGCCGTCTTCTTCCACTTTATCATAGGCGCCGAAGCCATTTTCCACGATAAACAGCGGCTTCTGATAGCGCTCGTACAGCTCGCACAGTGAATAGCGCAGGCCGACCGGGTCAATCTGCCAGCCCCAGTCGGAGGCTTTTACGTGCGGGTTCGGCACGCTGCCTTCAAAGCCGGAAATGGCATCGCCGCTGCCGCCTTCTGCCTTCACTGCGTTGGTCATGTAGTAGCTAAATCCAAGGTAGTCGCAGGTGCCTTCACGCAGAATGGCCTCATCGCCGGCTTCCATCTTGATGTTGAAGCCACGGCGTTCCCATTCGTTGAGCACGTAGCTCGGGTAGTAGCCGCGCAGCTGCACGTCGGTAAACACATAACGTTCACGCATCGATTCCTGGGCGAACATCACATCTTCCGGCTTGCAGGAGAATGGATAGAGCGCCACCATCGCCAGCATGCAGCCGACTTTCATCTCCGGGTTGATGCGACGCGCGGCTTTCACGGCGAGGGCGCTGGCCACGAACTGATGGTGCAGCACCTGGTACATGGTCTCTTCCGGATTTTCATGTTCGGTGTAGACCACGCCGGAGCAGCAGTAGCCGAACAGCGGCGCGCGCCAGTTGCGCTGGTTGTTAATTTCATTGAAGGTCATCCAGTATTTGACCTTGCTCTTGTAGCGCTCAAACACCACTTCCGCGAAACGCACAAAGAAATCAACAACTTTACGGTTAGTCCAGCCGCCGTACTGCTGCACCAGGTGCAGCGGCATTTCAAAGTGGGAGAGGGTAATCACCGGCTCAATGTTGTATTTGAGCAGCTCATCGAACATATCGTCGTAGAATTTCAGCCCTTCTTCGTTGGGCTGGCTTTCATCGCCGTTCGGGAAGATACGGGTCCACGCAATCGACGTGCGGAAGCATTTGAAGCCCATCTCGGCGAACAGTTTGATGTCTTCTTTATAGTGGCCGTGGAAGTCGATGGCTTCGTGGTTGGGATAGTATTTACCCGGCACTACTTCCTGAGTAATTTCGCGCGGTACGCCGTGCGCGCCGCCGGTGAGGACGTCACAGATGCTGGGGCCTTTACCGCCTTTATTCCAGCCGCCTTCAACCTGGTGCGCGGCAACTGCGCCACCCCATAAAAAATCTTTCGGTAAGGTCAGTTTTTTCATCTTTGCTATGGCTCATCGATTAGGCTTAATAAATCTGAGTCTAACAAAGGAATATTAAATGTCACGATATAACAAATTACCCCACAGGGCATATGTTACATCGAAAAAACACCCTGTATTTTTATGCTAATTTCTTCGCCAGTTTGCGGCCTAAGGATTCCAGAATATAGATAACCGGAATCTGCGTCGTAATATCGTAAACGCCTGCAATACGCGTTTGTGATACGTGCCAGGAGAGATTGAAATCCGCCAGCTTCGCCAGGCGCGAGTGTTCATGGCTGGTGATCGACATGACTTTGCAGTGGTGCAGGCTAAACTGGCTGGCGAAACGCAGGATCTCTTCGGTTTCGCCAGAGACGGAGAGAACGATCGCCAGCGCATTTTTGGCCATATCATTGGTGACCGGAAAATAAGGATCATCGATATGGTTGCTGAATTTCCCAATATTAGAAAAGAACCTGGCGCCATATTTTGCTAATGACCCCGAAGTTCCCGCACCGACAAAAATAATACGCTCAGAGGCGAGAATAACGTCGACTGCGCGGTCGAGCAGTTTATCAAACTCATCATTATTGACGCTTTTGAAAAAGCTGATAATTTCACTGGCGCCGAAATTAGTCTGCTGCGGTTCTTCCTGCTCCAGATATAATTTGAAGCGAACGCGAAACTCCGAGTAGCCATCGCAGTTGAGCTTGCGGCAGAAGCGCATCACCGTGGTGGTGGAGACGCCCGCCGCGTCGGCCAGTTCACGAATGGTCATGTACATTACCGTGTCGCGATTTTTGATGACATAGTGATAGACCATCATCTCAAGATTATTGAGGCTGGCGATAGCGGCGTGGGAGAACATGCTCACGGTGGGTGGATACTCGTTAATTTGAAAACCTAAAGGGAATAATACCATGCAGCCTAACGACATCACTTTTTTTCAGCGCTTTCAGGATGACATTGTTGCCGGTCGCAAGACTATTACGCTGCGTGATGCGGCAGAATCCCATTTCAAAACCGGCGATATTTTACGTGTCGGGCGCTATGAAGATGACGGGTACTTCTGCACGATTGAAGTCCTTGCCACCTCAACCGTAACCCTGGATACCCTCACCGAACGTCACGCTGAACAGGAAAACATGACGCTTCCGCAGCTTAAACAGGTGATTACCGATATCTACCCTGGTGAGAGCACCTTTTATGTTATTGAATTTAAATATATTAAATGAAATTGCGTACACCTGTTAGTTGAATGAGCTTGTTAACTTATTGATTATTCTTAATTTACAAAAAATCATCTTTTTATTTTAGCTTACATGTGTTCACTGGAACCATTCTCAGTTACGCTAGTGCCGTTGCTTGATTTGTCGTTCGCCCGGAGCGCGTAATGGATAAGAAACCACTCATTCATCAGGGATACTCTCTGGCAGAGGAAGTTGCCAATAGCATTAGTCACGGTGTCGGTTTTGTGCTCGGCATCGTCGGGCTCGTTTTGTTGCTGGTGCAGGCCGTTGGCGCTAACGCCAGCGCGACTGCTATCACCAGCTATAGCCTGTATGGCGGCAGCATGATCCTGCTGTTTCTCGCCTCGACGCTGTACCACGCCATTCCTTCGCAGCGGGCCAAAGTCTGGCTGAAGAAATTCGACCACTGCGCCATCTACCTGCTGATTGCCGGTACCTACACGCCGTTTCTGCTGGTGGGTCTTGACTCTCCGCTCGCCCGCGGGTTGATGATTGTTATCTGGAGTCTGGCGCTGCTGGGGATCCTGTTTAAGTTAACCATCGCGCATCGCTTTAAGGTGCTGTCGCTGGTGACCTATCTGACGATGGGCTGGCTATCGCTGATTGTGGTGTATCAGTTGGCGGTGAAGCTGGCGATTGGCGGCGTGACGCTGCTGGCGGTCGGCGGGGTGGTGTATTCGCTGGGGGTTATTTTCTACGTCTGTAAGCGAATCCCTTACAACCACGCTATCTGGCACGCGTTTGTGCTGGGCGGCAGCGCTTGTCATTTTCTGGCGATTTATCTGTACGTGGGGCAGGTGGCGTAACCATTCTGTGACCCAGTCTCCAATCCCGGCGTAAACGCCGGGATTGCACAAAACAACTTACTCTTCGTCTAACGAATATGGCAGCGGCTTGATGCTTAAGGTGTTGGCATCGTCGCGCACGCGGAATACGCTGTCGGCTTCCATATCGTTGTTCATCACAACCTGCACCAGCAGTTGACCGTCATCGAGCTGTACTGCGGCCAATACGGTGCCGGTACGACGCCAGTTGTCGCCCATTTGCAGCTCTAAATCTTCACCAGCTTGTGGTACGCGGCTGGCTTTGCCTGCCAGCGTCCACAGCGCGCGCTTGTTGGCGCCGCGGAATTTTGCGCGTGCCACCATCTCCTGACCGGTGTAGCAGCCTTTCTTAAAGCTGATGCCGCCCAGCGCCTGTAGGTTGGTAGCCTGCGGAATAAACTGCGCGCTGTTGACTTCATCAATCACCGGCAGGCCCGCTTCGATGTTCAGCGCCAGCCACTGCTGGCTGTTGTTAAGTTGCGCTTCGCCGCGTAATGCCTCGGTGACGCGCTCGGCGGTTGCTTCGTCGGTTACCAGCAGGAAACGTTCTTCCGGATGAGCAAACCACAGCAGAGACGTTTCACCTTCCTGCAGGCAAGGTTTCTCGGCCCCCGGCAGCTGGGTAAAGAGATTCGCCAGCGCGGCGCGAGCCTGGAATCCGGCAACGCCCAGCAACACCAGTGAATCATCAGCGGCGATGGTGACCTTCGAGAATACGGCGTATTTCTTCAACTGGGTCAGCTGCGCTTCACGCACGCTGCGACGCTCAATCCAGGCGAAACCGTCCTGGCGACGGAACAGACGCAGGTTGCTCCACATTTTACCCTTGGCATCGCAGTGAGCGACCAGAAGATGTTGATGCTCATCAAGCTGCGCCACATCTGCGGTCACCTGGCCCTGCAGGTACTTTTCACTGTCGGCACCGGAAATGGTTGCCAGCGCCCAATCATCAAGCGTCATTAACGTCAGCGGTAAACGCGCGGAGGCGGAGGGCTGACGCGGAGGAAAAGGAGTAAAAGCCATATTGATATCCTGAATTGAGTAACGCGCTTATTTGTTCATGGTAAAAGAGATGTCCGGCATTGCAAGCGCTTTCGATGGCCGTTTTGTGCCGTTCGCGCGTTCTGCGAAGCGGCTCGTAATCAGATGAATACCCTTCATTTTGTATGGCTTTTTTTGGAATATGACGCGTGCAACGTGATATTCCAGTAAAGTAACTGCAAAAAACACGTTAAACTAGTAGCAACGTAATGCTGGAAGGAAATTATGGACATCAATAATAAAGCCCGTATCCATTGGGCATGCCGCCGCGGTATGCGCGAACTCGACATCTCCATCATGCCGTTCTTTGAACATGAGTACGACACGCTGAGCGATGAAGACAAGGCCCTCTTTATTCGTCTGCTGGAGTGTGACGATCCGGACCTTTTCAACTGGTTGATGAATCACGGCGAACCGGCCGATACTAGCCTTCAGCGCATGGTGCAACTTATTCAGACACGGAATCGGGAACGTGGTCCTGTGGCAATCTGATTTACGCGTCTCCTGGCGCTCACAGTGGCTTTCTCTCCTGCTCCACGGGCTGGTGGCAGCGTTTGTGCTGCTGATGCCGTGGCCGCTGAGCTACACTCCGCTCTGGCTGATTTTATTGTCGCTGGTGGTGTTTGACTGCGTGCGCAGCCAACGACGTATTCACTCGCACCAGGGGGAAATTAAGCTGCTGATGGATTCCCGGTTGCGCTGGCGTAATCAGGAGTGGGAAATTCTGGGGGCACCGTGGATGCTGAACTCGGGCATGATGCTGCGGATTCGCCGTCCGGGCGGTCGTCGCCAACATCTCTGGCTGGCGGCTGATAGCATGAACCCGGAAGAGTGGCGCGATCTGCGGCGGATTCTCCTGCAGCAGCCCGCGCCCACTAAGCATTAAGAGAACTGTTCGGCCATTTCGCCGAGAATCTGTTCGCACCAGCTCTGAATGCGTTCGTCGCTGAGGTCATACTGATTGGTTTCGTCCAGCGCGAGGCCAACAAACAGCTGTCCATCGGCGATGACGGGTTTCGGGCTGGTGAACTCATAGCCTTCAGTCGGCCAGTAGCCGACAAATTTCACGCCTTTGGTCGCCAGTTTGTCGTGCAACATGCCGAGCGCATCGAGGAACCACTCGCCATAGCCGAGCTGGTCGCCCATGCCGTACAGCGCGACGATTTTACCTTCGAGGTTCAACGTATCCAGCTGTTCCCAGACCGCTTCCCAATCTTCCTGAATCTCACCGAAATCCCAGGTTGGAATCCCCAGAATGAGCACGTCGTATTGCTCCATTAAGGCCGGGGAATCATCTTTCAGGTTATGTAATGTGATCAGTTCCGGGCCGATAATGTCGCGAATTTTCTCCGCTGCCATCTCGGTGTAGCAGGTGCTGGAACCGTAAAAAAGGCCGATATTCATGACGTACTGCTCTCGATTCTTGCGATGACGATGCGGCTAGTGTACCAGAAAGGGGCCTGATTCAGGCATAATGGTGCTGATTTAACACGCAGAGGGCTCGAAGTGGAAAAGGATCTTGCACGAATTGAACAGTTTCTTGATGCGCTGTGGCTGGAGCGTAATCTGGCGGAAAATACCCTCAGCGCCTATCGTCGGGATCTGACCATGGTGGTCGAATGGCTGGCGCATCGAAACCTGACGCTGGAAAGCGTTCAGAGCGACGATCTGCAAAACTTACTCGCCGAGCGTCAGCAGGGCGGCTATAAGGCGACCAGTTCTGCACGCCTGCTGAGCGCCATGCGGCGCTTTTTCCAGCATCTGTACCGCGAAAAAATACGTCAGGACGATCCCAGCGCGCTGCTGGCTTCGCCGAAACTGCCGCAGCGGCTGCCGAAAGATCTCAGCGAAGCACAGGTTGAACGCCTGTTGCAGGCGCCGCTGGTGGATCAGCCGCTGGAGCTGCGCGATAAAGCTATGCTTGAGGTACTCTACGCGACCGGACTGCGCGTGTCGGAACTGGTCGGCCTGACAATGAGCGACATCAGCCTGCGTCAGGGCGTGGTGCGGGTGATCGGTAAGGGTAATAAAGAACGCCTGGTGCCGCTGGGCGAAGAGGCGGTCTACTGGGTGGAAAACTGGCTGGAACATGGCCGCCCGTGGCTGCTGAACGGTGTGGCGATTGATGTGCTGTTTCCCAGCCAGCGCGCGCAGCAGATGACCCGACAGACCTTCTGGCACCGTATTAAACATTATGCCCAGCTAGCGGGAATCGACAGCGAAAAGCTGTCGCCGCACGTATTACGACACGCGTTTGCCACCCATCTGCTCAACCACGGCGCAGACCTGCGCGTGGTGCAAATGCTGCTGGGGCACAGCGATTTGTCGACGACCCAAATTTATACGCACGTTGCGACCGAGCGGCTGCGACAACTTCACCAACAGCATCATCCACGCGCATGATGTTGATTTAAAAGGACTGATTATGAAAAAAGGTTTAATGATGTTTACCCTGCTGGCCGCCGCGTTCTCCGGCCTGGCGCACGCAGACGATGCCGCGATCAAGCAGTCGCTCGCTAAGCTTGGCGTACAGAGCACTGACATTCAGCCCGCCCCGGTCGCCGGTATGAAGACCGTGCTGACCAACAGCGGTGTGCTGTACGTCACCGACGACGGCAAGCACATCATCCAGGGGCCGATGTACGATGTTAGCGGCGCGCAGCCGGTTAACGTGACCAACGCGCTGCTGATGACCCACCTGAAGGCGCTGGAAAAAGAGATGATCGTTTACAAAGCGCCGCAGGAAAAACACGTTATTACCGTCTTTACCGACATCACCTGCGGCTACTGCCACAAGCTGCATGAAGAGATGAAAGACTACAATGCGCTGGGCATCACCGTGCGCTACCTGGCCTTCCCGCGTCAGGGCGTGCAAAGCCAGGCCGAGCAGGATATGAAATCTATCTGGTGCGCGAAAGACCGCAATAAAGCGTTCGACGACGCGATGAACGGCAAGGGCGTGCAGGCGGCGACCTGCGATATCGACATCGCGAACCACTATGCGCTGGGCGTGCAGTTTGGCGTCACCGGCACGCCGGCTATCGTGCTGAGCGATGGCTTTATGGTGCCGGGTTATCAGGGCCCGAAAGAGATGAAAGCGTTCCTCGACGAACATCAGAAACAGACCAGCGGTAAATAATTCGCGTGAAACAACAGACACAACTTCGCCGCCGAGAGGTGGATGAATCCATCACCTTGCCCGCAGAGCTTTCGCCGCTGCTGCGTCGCCTGTACGCCAGCCGTGGCGTGAAGTCGCCGGACGACCTCGAGCGCGGCCTGAAAGGTATGCTGCACTGGCGTACCTTGACCGGCGTCGAGAAAGCCGTCGAGATGCTGCACGATGCCTTTGAGAATAACCTGCGCATTATGGTGGTGGGCGACTTCGACGCCGATGGCGCAACCAGCACTGCGCTGAGCGTACTGTCGCTGCGGGCGATGGGCTGTCGCAGCGTGGAATATCTGGTGCCGAACCGTTTTGAAGATGGTTACGGCTTAAGCCCGGAAGTGGTCGATCAGGCTCACGCGCGCGGCGCACAACTGATCATGACGGTGGACAATGGGATCTCGTCCCATGCCGGTGTCGATCACGCGCACAGTCTCGGGATCCGCGTGCTGGTGACCGATCACCACCTGCCGGGCGAAACGTTGCCCAACGCCGATGCGATGGTGAACCCGAATCTCGTGGATTGCCCCTTCCCGTCGAAATCGCTGGCGGGCGTCGGTGTGGCGTTCTACCTGATGCTGGTGCTGTGTAACCATCTGAAAGAGAAAGGTTGGTTTGAGTCTCGCGGCATTGCGGCGCCGAAGATTGTCGAATTCCTCGATCTGGTGGCGCTGGGCACCGTGGCTGACGTGGTGCCGCTGGACGTTAACAACCGTATTTTGACCTTTCAGGGGCTGAGCCGCATTCGTGCGGGCGTCTGCCGTCCTGGCATCAAGGCGTTGCTGGAGATTGCCAACCGTGACGCCGCGAAGCTGGTAGCCAGCGATCTGGGCTTTGCACTCGGGCCGCGTCTGAACGCTGCCGGGCGGCTGGACGACATGTCCGTCGGCGTGGCGCTGCTGTTGTGCGACAACCTCGGTGAAGCGCGCGTGCTGGCAAATGAACTGGACGCGTTAAACCAGACCCGTAAAGAAATCGAGCAGGGGATGCAGGCGGAAGCGCTGACGCTGTGCGAGCAGCTTGAGCGCAGCCGCGCGGAGCTGCCCGGCGGGCTGGCGATGTATCATCCGGAGTGGCATCAGGGCGTGGTGGGTATTCTCGCTTCGCGCATCAAAGAGCGCTTCCACCGCCCGGTGATTGCTTTTGCCCCCGCGGGGAACGGCCAACTGAAAGGTTCCGGGCGTTCTATTCAGGGGCTGCATATGCGCGATGCGCTGGAGCGTCTGGACACGCTGCATCCGGGGTTAATGCTGAAGTTTGGCGGCCACGCGATGGCGGCGGGGCTTTCGCTGGAAGAAGAGCGCTTTGAAGAGTTCCAGCGCCACTTTGGCGAGCTGGTGACCGAATGGCTGGATCCGGCGCTGCTGCAAGGGGAGATCCTTTCCGACGGCGAGCTGAGCCCGCAGGAGATGACGCTGGAAATGGCGCAGATGCTGCGTGAGGCAGGCCCATGGGGGCAGATGTTCCCGGAACCGTTGTTTGACGGGCGTTTTCGCCTGTTGCAGCAGCGGCTGGTGGGCGAACGTCACCTGAAAGTGATGGTTGAACCGGTTGGCGGCGGCCCGCTGCTGGACGGCATCGCTTTCAATGTTGACACGACCGCCTGGCCGGATAACGGCGTGCGCGAAGTGACTCTGGCCTACCGGCTGGACATTAACGAGTTTCGCGGCAACCGGAGCTTACAGTTGATCATCGAGCATCTGTGGCCGATTTAGCATCTCTTACACTGTAAATAAGGGCGGGAATCCGCTAAGATTCCGCTCTTATAACCGCATTTTTCTCGTCCATTAAAAGAAAATAGACCATGTTTGAAATAAACCCGGTAAATAATCGCATTCAGGACCTCACGGAGCGTTCCCACGTTCTTAGGGGGTATCTTTGACTATGATGCTAAGAAAGAGCGTCTGGAAGAAGTAAACGCCGAGCTGGAACAGCCGGATGTCTGGAACGAACCCGAACGCGCGCAGGCGCTGGGCAAAGAGCGTTCTTCCCTTGAAGCGATTGTCGATACCCTCGACCAAATGGCCCAGGGCCTGGAAGACGTCTCCGGCCTGCTGGAACTGGCTGTAGAAGCCGACGACGAAGACACCTTCAACGAAGCCGTTGCCGAGCTGGACACGCTGGAAGAGAAGCTGGCGCAGCTCGAGTTCCGTCGTATGTTCTCTGGCGAATATGACAACGCCGATTGCTACCTTGATATCCAGGCCGGTTCCGGCGGTACTGAAGCGCAGGACTGGGCAAGCATGCTTGAGCGTATGTATCTGCGTTGGGCAGAAGCGCGCGGCTTTAAAACTGAAATCATCGAAGAGTCCGAAGGGGAAGTGGCCGGGATTAAATCCGTGACCATCAAAATCTCCGGCGATTACGCCTACGGCTGGCTGCGTACCGAAACCGGCGTTCACCGCCTGGTGCGTAAGAGCCCGTTCGACTCCGGCGGCCGTCGCCACACCTCCTTTAGCTCCGCGTTCGTGTACCCGGAAGTGGATGACGATATCGATATCGACATCAACCCGGCAGATCTGCGTATCGACGTTTACCGTGCCTCCGGCGCGGGCGGCCAGCACGTTAACCGTACGGAATCTGCGGTGCGTATCACCCACATCCCGACCGGGATTGTGACGCAGTGCCAGAACGACCGTTCCCAGCACAAGAACAAAGACCAGGCCATGAAGCAGATGAAAGCGAAGCTTTATGAACTGGAAATGCAGAAAAAGAACGCGGAAAAACAGGCGATGGAAGACAACAAGTCTGATATCGGCTGGGGTAGTCAGATTCGTTCGTATGTCCTGGACGATTCCCGTATTAAAGACCTGCGCACTGGGGTGGAAACCCGCAATACGCAGGCGGTACTGGACGGAAGTCTGGATCAATTTATCGAAGCAAGTTTGAAAGCAGGGCTATGAGGAACCAACATGTCTGAACAAAACGCACAAGGCGCTGACGAGGTAGTCGATCTTAACAATGAAATGAAGGCACGCCGCGAGAAGCTGGCTGCACTGCGTGAGCAGGGCATCCCGTTCCCGAACGATTTCCGTCGCGACAGCACCTCAGACCTTCTGCATGCGAAATATGATGATAAGGAAGGCGAAGAACTCGAAGCGCTGAATATCGAGGTCTCCGTTGCGGGCCGTATGATGACCCGCCGTATTATGGGTAAAGCGTCCTTCGTTACGCTGCAGGACGTTGGCGGCCGTATTCAGCTGTACGTCGCGCGTGACGATCTGCCGGAAGGCATCTACAACGAGCAGTTCAAGAAATGGGACCTCGGCGATATTCTGGGCGCGAAAGGTAAGCTGTTCAAAACCAAAACCGGTGAGCTGTCTATCCACTGCACCGAACTGCGTCTGCTGACCAAAGCACTGCGTCCGCTGCCGGACAAATTCCACGGCCTGCAGGATCAGGAAGCGCGCTACCGTCAGCGTTACCTGGATCTCATCTCTAACGATGAATCCCGCAAGACTTTCAAAGTGCGTTCTCAGATTCTGGCGGGTATCCGTCAGTTCATGGTGGGCCGCGGCTTTATGGAAGTGGAAACACCGATGATGCAGGTGATCCCTGGCGGCGCGTCCGCTCGTCCGTTCATCACCCATCACAACGCGCTGGATCTGGACATGTACCTGCGTATCGCGCCGGAACTGTACCTGAAACGTCTGGTGGTTGGCGGCTTCGAGCGTGTGTTCGAAATCAACCGTAACTTCCGTAACGAAGGTATCTCCGTTCGCCACAACCCTGAGTTCACCATGATGGAACTCTACATGGCGTACGCAGACTACAAAGATCTGATCGAGCTGACCGAATCCCTGTTCCGTACCCTGGCGCAGGATATTCTGGGCCACACCGCGGTGCCTTACGGCGACCAGACTTTCGACTTCGGCAAGCCGTTCGAAAAACTGACCATGCGTGAAGCTATCAAGAAATACCGTCCGGAAACTGACATGGCGGATCTGGATAACTTCGACTCCGCGAAGGCCATTGCTGAAAGCATCGGTATTCACGTTGAGAAGAGCTGGGGTCTGGGCCGTATCGTGACCGAGATCTTCGAAGAAGTGGCAGAAGCGCACCTGATTCAGCCGACCTTCATCACCGAGTACCCGGCCGAGGTTTCTCCGCTGGCGCGTCGTAACGACGTGAACCCGGAAATCACTGACCGCTTTGAATTCTTCATCGGCGGCCGCGAAATCGGTAACGGTTTCAGCGAGCTGAACGACGCAGAAGATCAGGCGCAGCGCTTCCAGGATCAGGTTAACGCTAAAGAAGCAGGCGATGACGAAGCGATGTTCTACGACGAAGACTACGTTACCGCGCTGGAACACGGTCTGCCGCCGACTGCTGGTCTGGGTATTGGTATCGACCGTATGGTCATGTTGTTCACCAACAGCCACACCATCCGCGACGTGATTCTGTTCCCGGCGATGCGTCCGGTGAAATAATCGCGAAAGCGAAAGGTAAAAAACCCGGCCATGTGAACTGCACCCAAAAAGTTGGACACCCAACGAAGTAAGGTGCAGTTTTTTATGAGCAAGTATTCTCTCAGCTTTAA
>NZ_CP050321.1:911705-1123932 GCF_011765685.1 Kluyvera genomosp. 3
AGTCCAGTGGAATACCGAACTCAGGCCCTTATAACCGCTTAGTATAAACCGTCCAACATTATGGGGTCAGTTCACATGGCCGGGTTTTTTTATGTCTGCGATTGGGGCTAGATGTGGGCGAAATCGATCAACGCCTGACGCGCCTTCGCGTCTGCCGCCTCCATCACCATCCACGGGCTAAACGCCCACGGCGTCAGCGCGAGCGCATGCAGCGCGTCGTCGAGTTCGCACCACTGGTACTCAATGACCTCGTCGGCATTCGGCTGTACGGCGCTGGTGATGCGAGCCGCATACACCGGACATACTTCGTTTTCGACGATACCGTTAGGCGCTACGGCGCGATAGCGGAAGTCGGGCGCGACCGGGGTAATGTGGCTGATTTCGACACCTAGCTCAAAGCGACAGCGGCGGGCAATCGCCTGTTCGAAGGTCTCGCCCTGCTGTGGATGCCCGCAGACTGAGTTAGTCCATACGCCGGGCCAGGCCACTTTACTGAGAGAGCGGCGGGTGACCAGAAACTGGCCGCGATCGTTAAATAACCAACAAGAGAAGGCGAGATGCAGCGGGGTAGAGAGAGTGTGCGCGGCATACTTATCCAGTAATCCGCACGGTTGATCGTGCTCATCGAGCAAAATGACGTGTTCCCCTGCCATGGCAACTCCTGAAAATGAAAGATGACCCGGCATAAACCCACCGGGCCATATACTCAGGCAACCAGCGTAGCCCATAAGTGGGAAAAAGGCATTACCAAAACAAGCCCTGCCTCCTTTTAGCCACCGGGATGGCTCATGTTCTCTGTGCGCCGCATTCTCATGCCAATCCACAGCCCTGATGGTTTAGCATCTCGTGCTACCCTGCTATCATAGATTCTTCGAACGCTTTTGACCTGAGGATTCGTTTTGCGAGCAGGAAGCCAAATCTCTTCCCTACGACGACTGTTAATGTGCCTGACGATTGGTCTGGCGCTGTCTGGCTGTGCGGGTAACTCATCAGAAGGCAGCTATAGCGGTTCGGTTTACACCGTGAAGCGTGGTGATACGTTGTCGCGAATTTCGCGTATGACGGGCACCAGCGTGCGAGATTTGGCGCGGATGAACGGGATTTCTCCGCCGTATACTATCGAAGTTGGACAAAAGCTGAAGGTGAGCGGCGCGTCCTCATCCAGTACGAAAAAATCGACAACCAGCAAAACAGCAAAAGTGGTGCCGTCTTCTGCGGTACCGCAGTCATCATGGCCGCCGGTAGGGCAACGCTGCTGGCGCTGGCCCGCCAGCGGTAAAGTGGTGATGAAGTATTCAACCTCAGAGGGTGGCAACAAAGGGATCGATATCGCGGGCAGCCGTGGACAGCCGGTGTACGCAGCCGGGGCAGGCAAGGTGGTTTACGTCGGCAACCAGCTGCGCGGTTACGGTAATCTGGTGATGATTAAACATAACGAAGATTACATTACCGCTTATGCTCACAACGATAAACTGCTGGTCAACAACGGGCAGAGCGTGAAGATTGGCCAGCAGATAGCCACCATGGGCAGTTCGGATGCGGATTCGGTGCGGCTGCATTTCCAGATTCGTTACCGGGCAACGGCTATCGATCCACTGCGCTATTTACCGCCGCAGGGCAGTAAACCGAAGTGCTAACCGGTTATTTTATCGTCACTTAGCACCCAGAGTGCTTGCCAGGCGAGGAGTAAGGTTTATAATGCTTCTCGCACACCTTTGCGGGCGTAGTTCAATGGTAGAACGAGAGCTTCCCAAGCTCTATACGAGGGTTCGATTCCCTTCGCCCGCTCCAAACTCTTCTGAAGTTCACTAAATCGCAGATTCATTCTTTGAGCCACATTTCCTTTTAAAGGTTCAAACATTTCACCCTCTCTGCCAGCATGCTTTTCCCAGACTCTTGCTGCTGCAGACATACCTTGCCCGTTAATTGGTTTGTTTGCTGATGAAATAGGACTATCTTTCGCAGTGAGGCTGGCTTTATCATTTTTAGCAATTCCACCGCCGCCTTTCAGTAACTCTCCATCGACATCCTCAATCCCGATTTTCAGCATTGGATTGATATCAAAGATGTTAATTTTGTCTTTCTTGCTCAGCCAGTTATTCTCAACAACAACTCGAACCGGTGTAGAACACTGCGATGAACCTGTTTTTTACCTGTATTTTCCGTTAGTTACCCCCGTTTTCCCTGTTGTACCTCCATAACAGCAACTTTTTCCCCAGATGGGCTTTTCACCCCTGCCATTCCCTCAGTTGGGATTCTACGATAATAGTCGAGCAGTATGAAATACGTAAACTATGCTTCTTTATAGTTCTCTACCATACTTATTAAATAATCTCTCCCCATGGATTCGACTAATTCAACATCATGTGATGTCCTTTCCTCAAGCCATTCTTTAAATTTCTCACAATCAACAAAGTTCTCATAAATCAAGTCATTTATGGTCTCAAGTTTTTTATTGCCATTGACCCCCAATACACCCTCATCAACAGGGGTTTTCTGGAATAGCGCCCATTGTTTTTTCTGATCTAAAATAATTAGACCTCCATAATCACCAAAGTCATTCATTTCAGTGGTTAAGGAAACTATTTTAGCGATCCAATCCTCATTCATATGTAGATCGCCTAAATATCTGAAATCTGAACTAGAGAAAACGCTAGCAATTAAGTCATACCCTAAAGTTCCACCAATGACTAGTTTAGTCACACTAATCAAATCGTCTGATGTGCAGATATCATTATCAAAAAATAAATATCTTTCAAATTTTTTGTGAAAAACGTGAGCAGGAAGATTAGTTCCGAGCCTTACAACATCTTTAAGCAGAGTCATTGCATTATCATGTTTGATAGCCACGACATCACTCTCCAGGGAAACGTAATTTAGAAATGATTTTACCATTTACTGATACAGAGGCGGACGGTACCCCTGATTCAGCACCAGCGATCCCACCTCCAGTTGAAGATGGATAGAACCTATATACCTTCTCGCCTTTTGTCATAACCGTAACCGAACCATCTTTCGAAACTGATTTTATATAACCATTGGCAGATAAATTTTCAATTGCCTCAGATTGATTTATATTTTTAATAACTATTTGCCCTGCACTTTTCTTAGTTTGCTTTGCCGCGAATCCAATGTCTGTCTGCTTCCCAACAGATGCTATATCCTTACTAATTTCACTGGCAACCTTAATCTCGTTCACGCTTGCTGTTTGTCCCGGTTTCGGCAGGCTCCCCGAACCCAACGCGCCATAAACTAGGTTACCTAGTCCATCGGCACCGGTTTTCAGCAATGAAGCTTCTAACCAATCACACTTACCAGCACACTGATCAATAATATCAGCATACCATTTTGCCGAGTCTTCATAAGCACGCCCGGCCATGTTGTCCTGCTGGCGTAGCTCAGTATACGCTTTATCATCGAGTTCTATTTTCGAGCGCATCTCTGCAACACAAGCGGCATCACCGGCATCCCAGCATGATTTCAGCTTCTGGATGTTCTCTGCTGACTCCTGCGCCATATCCTTACGGATACCCTGTTCACAGCCAGCATTTCCATTACATTCTTTATACTTATCGGTGTATTTCTGTGGGCTTCCCTGACTCAAAAAGTTATTCTCAACCGCATTCTTCCCGGCACTCGCCCCCGTTGCCGCCGCCGATGTACTGTCTCCGGCAATCCCCCCCGCAATTCCCGCCGATACACTCGCCAGTGAGCTGATGGTCTGCTTTTGCAACTCCGTCAGGTCTGACATTTTCACGCCAGGGTAATAAATATCCGCAATAGCGCGCGCAACCAGCTCGCCTGTTGCAGCGCCCACAGCGCCTGATGCCGCGCTGTTACCCTGCAAAGCAGCAACCACACCGCCCAGAACGGCGTGCGCCACGGCGTTAACTGCAGGATTACTCTCCGTCGTTTCCTTCACCAGACGCGCCAGTTCCGGGGCGGATGCGCCAGCCAGAGCACCGGTCAGGTCCAAGCTGAGCGAGTTATTCTCAACAACAACTCTTTCCGACGAGGATTCAGCAGCCTATGCAGAGTTTTTCCAACACACTCAGCAGTTAGAAGTTCTTTCCCCACTGTATTTTGATGGAAAGGCACCAGTGCCCCGATACGTGGTTTTGCTCCCCGTTTTCCATTTTCCCGGTGCTATTAAAGAGCATGCCTCCGCATAACCACTTGTTATCCCATCAGCCCTGGCTTGCGCCTGAACGGCAACTGGCAGGAAGAGGCGGGATTCAGCACCGACACGCCGATTATTGTCAGCGTGGAACAGGGACGGCTGGTGATCGAGCCGGTTGAGGGCTGACGGCTAAAAATAAGATCCCGGCGCAATGGCCGGGATCATTTTACTATTCTATCTTTTTAGCTTTGGAAGGATGTACTCTTTTAATGAGCTCAAGATATTATCAATTTCAACATTGGGAATAACAACACTTTCAGCCAAGACATCATCAATTTCTTCCCATTCATTTTTACCAGTCGCTAAATTTTCAACAAGCTGCTCTGTTTTTGCACCTAGAATTTTTATATCAATGCCATTGGATACTGCAAATAGCTGCATACCAGATGCATTAACATTTGGTATGTTAATGCAGAAATCAAATTTTTGATCTGGATATTCATCTTCACTTGATGATTCTGGATATGCCAAAGACATCAATGAGGAAAATGCCACATCCGCTTTTAGATTGAAGATGTCTTCATTGACCGGAAATGATACCAACGGGCTAGACTCATCAATAATCTCAAAAACATCAACCGATAACGTAGACGTCCTAATGTCATCTGGGAACATTTTTCCTTTTATAAAAATATATACAAAGCCGTTTAAAAATGACTCACTCCATTCAGGTACAGGATCAACCCAAATGGCAAAACGATATGGATCTCCAAAAATCATAATTACCTCCATTTCCCAGGCAAGCCAAACTATTTACGTACACTATTAGGTATATCACTCTTTCTGATAGGGACGCTAGCATCGCCAGTACTTCCTGACCAATGCCATGTACCATCATTAGTATTAGTGAATTGGTGAATATTTCCCTCGCTGTCAATAGCGTACCTTTTGTTACCAGAAACTATCGAACTTTCGAATAAGTTCATAGAGTTACTTGGCTCAGTGCCTGCATTACGGTTATATCCTGCCTGTCCTGGCGTATGTTTTGGATTCGATTGATAACTAAGCCCATTTTGGGTTTTCGTAGCCGTTGGCACAGGTAATGCACTACCTTTCCCAGCCTTACTAATTCCAGCAGCAGCACCCGCGGCATTAGCTATTGCCGCATGACCAAAAATATTCGCCAACTCAGTCGTGGTTTCTTCTGAACCACCAAACATTTGCGCACGATAAATCAGCGTATTAATCGAACCATCAAAGTTTGATTGTGCTCCACGCAGATTAACCCATTCCTGTTTCTCTGCCGGAGTCAGCGAGTCCATGCCTTCATTTCGGGCTTTGGCTGCCAGTTCATCACTTCTGGCGCTGCTTTCAGCCTGCCATTGCTTCATTTCCTTCGCAACAGCCACACACTCCTCAGCCGTTGAACAGGTATTTATCCGCTCCTGAACCTTGTCATATTCTTTGGCATAGTTTTCGCGAATGCCAGCTTTGCAGCCGTTGTCAGCACCACAGGCCGCAAGTTCTTCGCTACGACTTTTTTGTTGTTGCTGGCTCAGGTGATTATTCTCAACCGCAACCGAGGGAGTTGGAATTTCTTATATTACGGACCACCCCACGTTAATTGAGACTTCAAATCGCCAGGAACTATATTAAATAACTCTTTTATATAAATAAGATGTTGGTTATAATTTGGTGATATATTCTCATTGCATTTTTTAACATAATATTTTGCTTGGTTATTTAAAAACCATATATCGTGCTCTGTAAAGTTCTTATCCAAGATAGTAACAGTCAAATTATGAACAAGTTCAGCTTCGAGATAGCAAGATAAATTCAAGCTTTTTTCTTTATTTTCCGGTCTCTGTAGGTTTCTTATATAAGGCAGTGCAAGCCCTAACATTTTCACGTATATTTCATTTTTATACATGTAACCATCCTTATGATTATTTATCACTTTCTTGTCGGCATAGAAGAGGCTCCAGCCGGAGCATTTTTAGTCTGAGTCCATGAGCCATTTTGTATAAGCTTTTCTATGTACGAAGCATCTCCTGTTTTCTTATATATTTCCTGAGCTGCAACCATCCGGTGATTACCTTCAGATATATAATAATTTCCCTTACTATCAACATATCCGGCAATACGCCCCTCAGGTGCTGTAAACTTATAATTGCCACTCAACATATCGTTTTTGAGTTGATCCACCTGTTGTGGATTACGTAATCCAACTTGCATACTTTTTATTGCAAATGGAGCACCGCCTTGGGATAAGTTGGTTATGGTAGCTTGTGCTAGTTGTACTAAATCCTTTGCCAGTAACCCGCCCGAAACTAACATAGCCTGATTTTTCGGATCTGAGGCAAATACCGCAAACTTCGTCCAGGTCGGGCTGTTTACATCAATGTTCGCAAGATCCTGACTATTCCATTGCTGGACATAGGCTTTGGCTTCGTCACTGGTCATCACTTCCGCGCCCATGCCACCAAGCCAGCTTGGACGACTTGCCATATCAGAACCACCCTGAGCAACTTCTTTATCCCAGACCTGTGCTCCAACCGGATCGTCTTTCAGCTTCTTATCGCTTTCCGCGCTTTGCTTATCGCTGACCTGTTTCCATTTATCGATCACAGCCTGACAATCACCACCTGATTTCCGGCAGTCCGACAGCTCTTTATCAAAGGTCAGAGCTTGGTTTGCACTGAGATAGTTATTCTCAACAACAACTCTTTCCGGTACAGGTTGCTGCGATGAACCCGGTTTTACCCTGTTCTTTCCGTGAGTTACAACCGATTTTCCCTGCTATACTTCCGGAGTGGCAACTTTTTGCGCTGTTAAGCGTTTTTCGCCCTAGCACGCTACCGCCCCGGCGAAGATCACCAGAACAGTGACCTGACGCCCTGAGCAGATGTGGCATACCCCGCCACAATGTACCGATGGTGTGCGATCTGCTCTGGCGTCCGGCCAGTTCCCTGCCACCGGGACTGACTCAGCACACCACGACCAGACACTGTTGACCGCTAGTCCCTGCACACTGGAAAAACGTCAGCACAATCGGCACTTGTGAGCATCAATGTAAGATTGCCGGAAGCACACACAACATTATGGCGGCACTCCTAAAACACATTTTGTATGGAAGTGAAAAGGGCAAAGCAGTTCAGCCGACATTTCAAATTAATCTTTGCAACGACTGAGGGCTAACCGCAGACCTGCACCAATCTCTGCTAGGGAACTGTCGGCCGGAAGAACGACATCTTCAATACCATCACCTTTAGTTCTACCCCAGCCTTCTAATTTTTCATGACGTGTTGGTGATATGGTAATGACACCATTAACACAATGAATAATGCAATGTTTCATATCCTTGAATAAAGCGCGTTTGGTTTTATAACCGTATTTATCCATCAGCATGGCTATCCAGGCCGCATACTTCTCCTTACCTTTCTCAAGGTCAAAAAAAGCAACACGATCCTCTAACTTATTCAGTGTCCGGCTATTGGATAAAGCCTGTAATATAGTTTCACCGGTACATTCGTCGTCAGCTTCAGGTAGTAGTAAATGGGGAGGGAATAGTGGATCTGCACTAGTTCTTCCTAGTCCTGATTGAGTTTCAATTAATAAAAACTCTTTGGTACAATAACAAGTTGCCCAATAATCCTGTTCTTTATTAAATTTCATTATTTCACCTGAGTCACTTTAACGGTTACACCCTGACTTTTACCGTACTCAATAGCCCTATTTGTCTCTGTCCATTGTGTTTTAGTAGTATTGGCCGGAACTGCAAGTTGGATTTCTCTATTAGAAATCATTGAAGAATCAAGGGGAGTCTTCGAAAGAGTATATGTCTCAAATTTAGCTGCAGCATCAATATCTCCTTTAACCTTGGTATAAAGCTGATTTGGCTTGTTAAGTCTGGACAATGTTTGAGTATCCAACGATTTCGCACTCACCGCCGTTTTTGTCGCCCCGTCATAGTAATCAAAGGTTTTGAATCTTGGAGGTAAGCGGGCATCCGCAGGCAAAGATGTTCCAACATAATCCACCCACGGCATGCCCTGCTTCATATTCCCCTGGCCCCACTTCAGACCAATATCTGCGGCGCTGACCGTTGCTGTCGCCGTATTACGACCCATAAAGGAGACGGCAGCAGTCGCAAGCTCTTTCGTTAAGAGCCCAAGCGAACCCAGCGCCGCCTGATTTTCCGGGTCTGAAACAAATGCCGCAAACTGCATCCAGCCTGGTGTACTGGCGTCTATCTTACTCAGATCCTGACTGTTCCACTGCTGAACATACGCCCGGGCCTGTTCATCGCTCATTCCCCCGGCTCCCGGAATATTATTCATCCAGGCCGGACGACTCGCCATATCCAGACCACCTTCGGCCAATTCCTTATCCCAGGCAAGCGCGGAAGCCGGGTTATCTTTCAGGGTCTTATCCAGTTGCTGGCTTTGCTCATCACTGATTTTTTTCCATTTATCAATAATGTCCTGGCAGTTACCTCCAGATTTCCGACAATCAGACAATTCTTTATCGAAGGTCAGAGACTGGTTTGTGCTAAGATAATTATTCTCAACCGCATTCTTCCCGGCACTCGCCCCCGTTGCCGCCGCCGATGTACTGTCTCCGGCAATCCCCCCGCAATTCCCGCCGATACACTCGCCAGTGAGCTGATGGTCTGCTTTTGCGACTCCGTCAGGTCTGACATTTTCACGCCAGGGTAATAAATATCCGCAATAGCGCGTGCAATCAGCTCGCCTGTTGCAGCGCCCACAGCGCCTGATGCCGCGCTGTTACCCTGCAAAGCAGCAACCACACCGCCCAGAACGGCGTGCGCCACGGCGTTGACTGCAGGATTACTCTCCGTCGTTTCCTTCACCAGGCGCGCCAGTTCCGGGGCGGATGCGCCAGCCAGAGCACCGGTCAGGTTGCCGCTACCGGCCAGCGCTGTCAGCGCCGCTGTCGCTGCCTGGATACCCCTCTGCATCGTGCCACCGGTTCCCATACCCGTCGCGGCAAACGCTTCATTGTAGTAGTTCTGGTAAAGCTGATTACTGATATCTTCTGCTGTGGCTGTTTTATCCGGATTTTCTTTTTGCCACTGCGCTCTCGCTGCATCGAATTCTGTAGATTCAGCCGTGCTCATGCGATCTTTGGCGTTTTTAATCGCATTCAGCTCACCTTGCGTCCTCGCGATATCCGCCGCCTGGCCGCCAATTTCACTGATAAGCCCGATAGCCTGCAGACGGTTCTGTTCTTTCTCCTTGTCAAAAATCGGGCTGATACTGTCATTGGCATGTTCCGTATCACGGCTCAGGTTCGCCACGTCCTGCTGCTGATTTTTCTTGTCCCGGATGGTGATGGTACCGTCAGCCACCGCCGCCTGCGTGGTTCCTTCTGCATGCCCATTTTTGCCCGCTGCAGAAATCATCCCGCCCGGCATGTTGCCCTTGAACTGGTCACCGCCAAATTCACCGCCACCGCTCAGGTTGATGCCCGAGTGCTGGGTTTTGAAATCCGCTTGATTGTGGATATCGCTGAAGCCCAGGGGCCCGGTATCCAGACTGTTTTTATCTGCCGTGGCAGTGGAAGCAATAACCGCACCATCAAGCTGAGTATGGTTGCCGACGGTGATATCGAAGCCGCCATCACCAGCAAAGATCCCGGTTTGTTCTGCGACTGAGTCAAAGCGGCTCTTCATCTTGTCGCGGGAGGCGGCGATGTAACCGGAGCCTGTCATGCTGCCGAAGGTGAAGCTGGTTCCCGGCAGAAATCGCCACGCTACCGCCCGTCGAGCCCACGGTGCTGAAGCTCTGGCTTTGGGTGCCCTTTTTCACGTAAGGCATGGGTGTTTTTGCTGCTGCCAATGGTAAAACCAAGACCCCCGTGCCCATCAGACCACTTTTTTGGGTTTCTTTATAGGCCAGTAGGTGTCTGTGTTGGTGCCCGCCACAATATCCATATTGTTTGCCGGCCTGAACGGTAGCGTTATTGTCGGAAAGAATAGTATGGGATGTCTTCTTGTTGAATACACCACCATATTCCTCATGCCTTCATCAGCAACGTGAGGCTATCTCTATGACGACGCGTTTCCCCAGCGCCTGGGTGCAGGTAATGCACCGCAGGCACTGAAGCGGTCAGTGGTTAAAGAGGGAGTTTTTTGAGTGCTTCAATGGCGGTTTGTAGCACAGTCACCATCTGGCGCTGTACCTCCGGGTCGCTCTGATGGCGGGCGTGAATCTGGTGGCGCAGCTCGGCCACGGCGTCGCGTAATGCAGGATCAAAATCGGTAGGGGCTTCGCGCATCGCCTCAGTCATGGTGTTCATCTGCTGAGCGAAGTGGTCCAGCCGCGCCATGATAGCGTCAGCCATAGCTCTGTTTTCTGCCAGCCATGCCGTGCCCTCTGCCGCCAGCGCATAGCGCTTGCGGGTACCTTCCTGAGTGACGGTGACATAGCCGACATCCTCAAGCCAGGTCAGTGCCGGGTAAACGACCCCCGGGCTCGGTTTGTAGAACCCGGCGCTTTTTTCGTCCAGCCGTTTGATCAGCTCATAACCGTAGCTGGCATTCTCCTCCAGGAGGGCCAACAGCAATAATTGCAGTTCATCGGCGCTGAACTTACGCCCGCGTAAGAACGTCGGGCGTCCACCGTTGCCAAAGAAGTCACCCCGGCCGCCGCGTCCAGCGCCGAAGGGCCCGCCGTGATGGCGTCCAGCCATATGGAAGCATGTCTCATCTTCGTCATCGAACGGGTTGAACATTGCCATACGAGGATCGTGGTGATGATGATGGCCATGGCCATGGAGGCCGTGTTCATGGTGACCACAGGCGTGGCGATGGAATCGATCAAAAAACATAGGGTACTCCTTTTATAGCGTACGTGAATCTCTTTTTGTATCGTAAGACTGTATCTTAAGATAGTTAAAGGCTATATCTTACGATACAAAAGATCAAGCGCAGTGGTAAAAAATTGTCCGGGGTGGCGGGATGACTGGCTGTAGCCAACGTTTCAGCTTAACGGGATGGATCTGCAGGCAGGCAAAACGATATCCGGGGGCGGATATCGTATTCGCCATTAACAATCGAGATGTTTTTTTCCCTTGTGTTGCGCGCTCATCCCGCAAACAATATTCTTTTTCACCGTAAGCTATTCCACAAAAGAATATCTCTGCGCAAGCTGTTCGCTATTTCTCAGCTTATCCGTTTTTCAGTAATCGTTATTTATTATTGTTGATTGGTCCCATCTTGCAGATGTGTATAGTGAATTTCACTTTTATAAAGCGATTTTTATTAGCAAGGAGCATTTATGCATCTGGCCCGGTTCCCACGCATTTCACTTGGTCATTTCCCCACGCCACTGGAGCCGCTAAATAATTTAAGTCAATTATTAGGCGGACCTAAAATATGGATTAAACGTGACGACGCCACCGGTCTGGCAATGGGGGGAAATAAAACCCGTAAACTGGAATTCCTGCTGGCGGATGCGCTGGAGAAAAAAGCCGATGTGATCATTACCCAAGGGGCGACACAGTCGAACCATGTGCGCCAGACCATTGCAGGTGCTGCGCGTCTGGGGCTAAAAGCAAAGGCGCTGCTGGAAAAACGCGTGACCGATTTTGGCGAAGATTATCAGCGTTCAGGTAACGTGCTGCTGGATAATCTGCTGGGTGGCGACATCGTCGCTCATCTGCCGGCTGGCACAAATATGCAGCGGGCGATGGAAGAATACGCCGGGACGCTGCGCGAGCAGGGGCATACGCCGTATATCATTCCCGGCGGCGGCTCGAATCCGATTGGTGCGCTGGGCTATGTGGCCTGCGCGGAAGAGCTGTTGTATCAGTCATCTGAACGTCGTCTGCGTATCGATCATGTGGTTCACGCCACGGGCAGTACCGGTACGCAGGCCGGGCTGGTGGCGGGTTTTACGGCCACTAACAGTCATATTCCGGTACTGGGTATTAGCGTGCGCGCGCCAAAAGCGCAGCAGGAAGAGAATGTCTGGAATCTGGCCTCACGGACGCGGGAGCTGCTTGGTGTGCGGGGAGAACTGTCGCGGCATGCGGTGGTCGCGAATAGCGACTATGTCGGCGACGGGTACGGTTTGCCGACGGAAGGGACCCTCGAAGCGTTAACGCTGCTTGCCCGTCATGAAGGCATCTTGCTTGACCCGGTCTACTCCGCAAAAGGCATGGCCGGGCTAATCGATCTTATTCGTAAAGGCCATTTCCGCTCAGATGAAAACGTCGTGTTTATCCACACCGGCGGCGCGGCAGGTTTGTTTGGTTATCGCCAGGTGTTAGAGCATGGCTAAGCCTTTTTTGCTTGGCGTGCTGGGCGGCATGGGGCCGCTGGCGACGCTGGATTTTCAGCGCCGCTTGCTGGATGCCACCCCTGCGCAAAGCGATCAGCAGCAAATCCCTTCGGTGGTCTGGAACGTACCGCAAATTGTCGATCGCCAGAAAGCGCTGGCGGGCACCGGACCGTCGCCTCTGCCACAGTTACTCTACGGTATTGAAAAGCTGAATCAGGCGGGCGCAAGCCATATCGCCATTCCCTGCAACACCGCGCACCACTGGTACGATGCGCTCAGTGAAGCGAGTGAGGCGCCGATTCTGCATATCGTTGATGCCACGTTGGATGCGCTGTCACTGTCAGCGCCAAAGCCACGGCGGGTAGGGGTGATTGCCACCAAAGGCACGCTGGAAGCGGGCTGGTATCAGAACCGCCTGGCGCAGCAGGACATCGAAGTGGTTGTGCCAACGGAAGAGGAACTGACGCAGTGGTTTGTGCCTGGCTGCTACGCGGTTAAACGCGGTGCGCTAAAGGAAGGGGGGGAGTGGCTGTCACTGCAGGCAAACGCGCTGTTTGCGCGCGGGGCACAAAAACTGGTGCTGGCCTGTACTGAAGTACCCGTTGCGTTTGAGGCGGTCAATGCCCCGTTCCGTCATCTTACCTTCGACCCGGCACAAGCGCTTGCCGAGCGATGTTCGCAGTTATGGCAAATAAAGAGATAAACCGTCCGGCGCAGTTTCGGGCGAAATAATCGGTTTCATCAAAGGAAAAATAAAATGAAAAAAAGTCTCTGCTTATTAATCGCAGCGGGTGGTTTATGGGCAAATATGAGTTTTGCCGAGACGCCGGCTGAGGTCCGTGTCGCTTATAGCGGCGGTTCGCAGGTATTAATGTTGGCAAAAGCCGACGGCTCTCTGGATAAAGCGCTAAACAGCAAAGTTAAATGGGTGCAATTTGCATCGGGCGCCGATGCGTTGAATTATTTTGCCAGCAATGCCATTGATATTGCTAATTTCGGGTCCAGTCCTGCCACGGCGGGTATCGTGCGTAAATTACCGGTCGAGATTATTGGCGTGTCGGGCGTGATTGCCAGCTACGAGCGACTGATTGGCAAAGATGGCATTGTGAAAATCAATGATATCGAAGGTAAGCGTGTGGCTTATCCGCCAAACTCAACGGCACAGTACGCCCTTGAAGCCGCAATTAGCGTGAACAAGCTGGATCGCAGCAAAATTACGCTGCTGCCGCTGCGTCCGGCTGAGATGGTGGCGGCCTGGAAACGTGGCGATATTGATGCTGGCTACGTCTGGGCGCCATTTGCCCAGGAGCTGGAGGCATCGGGCGGGCATCAGGTCTTTGCGACCAAAGATCTGCAGAAAGACGGCTATCTGATCTACAACAACTACGTCGTACGCAAAGCCTTTGCGGAACAATATCCAGAAGCGGTCACCGCCTTCCTGCGCGTGCACCAGCAGAAAGTCGATGAGTTCAGGAAAGATCCGGAACGCGCCGCGGCGATTGTGGCTAAAGAGGTTGGCGCGCCTGTCACTACCGCAGCAAATACGCTCGGCGGGCTGGAATACCCGACGCTTGCCCAGCAGGGCACCGCCGACTGGCTGGGTAACGGTACACACACCTCCGACAGCGGCATTGGCAAAGCGTTGAGTAAAACCTCCAGTTTTCTCGCGGGCATCGGCGAGATTCGCCAGCGTGATATTCCCGCCAACTGGGATAACGCGATCCAGTCTCGCTACATTCGTGATGCGGCGGTGGCGGCACAATGAGATTGAGTCAGCATATCGCCATCAGCGTGCTGTCGGTGGCGGTTTTCTTTATCGTCTGGCAGGTGGCGGCGACGCGACAGTGGGTTGATCCCTTGCTGCTGCCGTCGCTCACCGACATCGGGCTGACCACCGAAGAGCTGCTGGCAGACGGCTACCGTCAGGTGCCGCTGTGGGAGCATATCGCGGTGAGCCTGGCGCGCGCCCTCAGCGCGTTTTCGGTGGCCATTATTATCGGGATACCGCTGGGTCTCCTGATGGGTTTGTCGGAGGGTTTATCGGCAGTGCTTAACCCTTTTGTTCAGTTTCTGCGTCCGCTGCCCAAAATCGCGCTTATCCCGCTGGCGGTGGTCTGGTTGGGCATTGGCGAAGCATCCAAATTTTTCCTGATTTTTATTGCCACGTTTTTGAGCGTCGTGGTGGGCGCGTCGGCGGCCGTTGAGCGCATTGGCCGCTCGCGTATTCGTGTGGCGCAGACTCTCGGGGCATCTCGCTGGCAGATTTTTCTGCGCGTGGTGTTGCCGGATGCGCTACCGGATCTTTTCACCACCGTCAGGCTTTCGATTGGTATTGGCTGGACGTCGTTGATTGCGGCGGAAATGGTCGCGGCCAGTTCGGGGCTGGGCTGGATGGTTATTAACGCCAGCTCTTATCTGCGCACCGATATCGTCATGCTCGGTATTTTGCTGCTGGGTGGCATCGGTTATTTGCTGGATCTCTTACTGCTGGGGCTACAACGTCTGACGGTGCCCTGGGCGGGGAAAGAATAATGAGTGCAATCACTCTCGAAAATGTGTCGCTCGCTTTTGCGGCGAAACCACAGCCGTTTACGGTGCTGGAAGATATCAGTCTGACCCTGACGCGCGGCGAGTTTGTTGTGCTGCTCGGGCCGTCCGGCTGCGGAAAATCCACCATTCTGAACCTGGTCGCCGGGTTCAATAAATCGGATAGCGGACGGGTGGCGGCAGGGGGCAAAACGGTGCGGCAGCCGGGGCCGGATCGCGGAATGATTTTCCAGCAGCCCAATCTGTTTCCCTGGCTGTCGGTGCTGGACAACGTCACCTTTGGCCCGCGGCTGGGAAAACATCGCAAGGACGAAACCAACGCTCAGGCGAAGGCGTGGCTGGAACGCGTGGGGCTGAAAGGGTTCGAGAATCACGCGCCCTGGCAGCTTTCCGGTGGTATGAAACAGCGCGTGGCGCTGGCACGCGCCTGGCTTCCCGGCCCGGAAGTGCTGCTGCTTGATGAGCCGTTTGGCGCGCTGGACGCGCAAACCCGGCTGATGATGCAAGAGTTGCTGCGTGAGGCCTGGTTGTCCACCGGCACCACGCTGCTTTTCGTCACCCACGATGTGGAAGAGGCGTTGTTTCTTGCCGATCGCATCCTGATCATGTCGGCAAAACCAGGAAAGATTGTCGATGAGATCGTTCTGCCCTTTGGGCGGGAGCGGGATATTGAAACGTTGGCTGAACACCCTGCCTACAGCGAGATCAAACACCACGTTCTGCATCGGGTCCGGCTCGAGGCAAAGCGGCACCTGGGCTAAACGTCGGGAATGAATCAACTCCTTTTGAGCAAATGCCCCCGCAGGGGCATTTAAAACAAGATTTAGTCAAAGAGGTAAGCGTTAACGAGGTTTTCGAGCTGTTCCTGATGCCCACTTTGATGCTGAGGGTTAAGATTATGCTGCTCGGCATAGTGGGCAAGCTGCGCTAGCGACAGTCGTCCTTGCATAATTTGTTGACCCAGTTCGCCATTCCAGCCTGCATAGCGTTTTTCAAGGCGCTTATTGAGCGCGCCATCTTCAAGCATACGAGCGGCTTTCTTCAGCGACAGCGCCATCACATCCATTGCGCCAATGTGGCCATAGAACATATCGTATTTATCGGTGCTTTGACGACGCACTTTGGCATCAAAGTTCAGACCGCCAGTCGTAAACCCGCCAGCTTTGAGGATCTCATACATCACCAGCGTGTTCTCTTCAACGCTGTTCGGGAACTGGTCGGTATCCCAGCCGAGCTGCGCATCGCCGCGGTTGGCATCCACGGAACCGAAGATATCCAGGGCAATCGCACTGGCAATTTCATGCTGGAAGGTATGCCCTGCAAGGGTCGCGTGGTTGGCTTCGATGTTGACTTTAATCTCTTTTTCCAGACCAAACTGCTTCAGGAATCCATATACCGTGGCGACATCATAGTCGTATTGATGCTTAGTCGGCTCCTGCGGTTTCGGTTCGATCAGCAGCGCGCCACGGAAACCGATTTTATGTTTGTGTTCAACGACCATCTGCAGGAAACGGCCAATTTGCTCGCGCTCCTGGCGCAAATCCGTATTCAGAAGCGATTCATAACCTTCGCGGCCGCCCCACAGAACATAGTTTTCACCGCCCAGTTTCTGGGTTGCGTTCATGGCGGTAACGACCTGGGTTGCTGCCCAGGAGAACACTTCAGGATCCGGGTTGGTTGCCGCACCGGCGCCGTAACGGGGGTGGGTAAAGCAGTTGGCGGTTCCCCACAGTAATTTCATTCCGGTTTCTTGCTGTTTTTGCGCCAGTACATCGGTCATTACGGCAAAGTTATTCAGATATTCCTTCAACGATGCGCCTTCTGGCGAGACGTCGACATCATGGAAGCAGTAATACGGCACATTGAGTTTGTGGAAGAATTCAAAAGCAACGTCGGCTTTCATTTTTGCCAGCGCGAGCGCATCGCCAGCCTGCTGCCAGGGTTGTTCAAAAGAGCCCTTGCCAAACATATCCGCGCCATTCCAGCAGAAGTTATGCCAATAACAGGCGGCAAAGCGCAGATGTTCTTCCATTCGTTTACCCAGCACGATTTCATCCGGATTGTAATGACGAAAAGCGAGTGGATTGGTTGTTTTAGGTCCTTCAAAACGTACACGATCGAGCTGATCGAAATAATTTTGCATAATGAACTCCATAATTCAGAAAGCGAAAAGTCAATCACTGTGGCTATCCTGTATTTTCCATCGCTCCTTGATCAATTACGGAATTTCATTCGCAGATTAGGAGATTGCCCAAACGTGATAAATATCACAAAAGTATTGTTATATATTCATGGCGATGATGTGTATATGAAAGCCTATTTTGGGGAGAGCTTCCGCTAACAAACGTTGGAAGAAAACGATGACTTTGTAGGCTCTATGCGCCTTGCGCAGGCGTTGCGGGGGTTGAAAAGGCCATATTGTTGCTACGTGTACGTAAGAAATATGTGTTTTAATGATCACAAAAGTAAAAAAACGTAACCAGTTAATATAAAAACGCAATAGATTGTCGGCGGTGACCTGTGCCAAAAAGTGTTTCACATTCACAAATGAAATCGGAGACCTGATTGGAATGCGTAAAAATATAATTCAAAATCGGCATGACGAATATCACAAATTAACACGGGGTGAGCGTATTGGTTATGGGATGGGTGACTTTGCGCAGAACCTTGTATTCGGTACGATTGGCGGTTTTCTCGCGCTACACATGCTGACGGTAAATACCATTAGTACGGCAACGGCAGGATTTATATTTCTTTTTGTTCGTATCGTTAACGTTTTTTGGGATCCGATGGTCGGAACCTATGTTGATAAAAGAAGTTCAGCAGCGGGTAAATATCGCCCATGGCTTTTAAGAGCCGGTATTCCGCTTGTTATTCTTTCCGCATTGCTGTTCGCCCCTATCCCTGGGGTTCGGGGTTCTGTTCCTTTTGCATTTATTATTTATTTAGCGCTGGACCTGGTGTATTCAGTGGTTAATATTCCTTATGGTTCTCTTAACGCCTCGTTGACGCGAGATCCGGAGTCTATTGATAAACTCACCAGTACCCGCATGATGCTGGCAAACAGCGCTAACCTGCTTGTTTATACGATGTTCCCGATGTTTGTACAAATGGCGTCACCCAAAGACAGAAGCCTCAAAGACACGGGTTTTTTTGGTCTTGAACTTAATATGGGTAACTATACCGATCCATCCGCGAATTATGCATGGTTTGGCGTATACTCCATTTATATGATAATTGGCGCTGTGGCACTTTTCGTCTGCTACAAATTCACTAAAGAGCGTGTTGTCGCGACGGCGGAACAAACCGCTAACGTGAAAACGACCGATCTCTTCCTTGAGCTGAAAAATAACCGACCTCTGGTCATTCTCGGTCTGTTCTTCATGCTGGCCTTTACCTTTATGTTCTTTATGAACACGGTCAATGGTTTCTTTAATCAGTTTGTTGTTGGTCATTCAGAATGGATGGGCGCAATTGGTCTTGTCGCCTCAATTCCCGGTATTATCTTCCCTATTTTCTGGTCCAGACTGAAGCGCATTTTTGGTAAAAAAGGGTTCTTCCACCTTTTCCTTGGCATGTTTATCGTCGGTGAATTATTGACCTACGTTTGGTCACGTGAAGGAATGCATGATGCGCTTTGGCTGGCTTACATCGCGACATTTATCAAACAATGGGGCTTAACTTCGGCCACGGGTTTCATGTGGGCACTGGTTCCTGAAGTGATTGCGTATGGCGAATTAAAATCAGGGAAGCGCAACGCCGCAATTATTAATGCGATTATGGGCCTGTTCTTCAAGATTGGTTTTACGATTGGCGGCGCGATTCCATTGTGGATACTGGCGGCATATGGCTTTAGCGAAACCGGTGCCCAACAAAGTGCCAGTGCTATCGATGGCATTATTATGACAGCCGTGTGGATCCCTATTATTTTGGCGATTGTGTCGATGATCATTATTCAGCTTTACCCTATCTCAGACAAAAATGTCACCGAGATCAACCGTCAGCTTGATGAGATACGGGTATAGTTTAAAAAATTATTCGATTTGTGAAAGATTTAAAATAAATAATTATAGAAAGGTAGAATGATATGGCCATTATTCAAAACCCTGTATTACCTGGATTCAATGCGGATCCCAGCATTATCCGCGTTGGTGAAACCTACTATATTGCCAACTCTACATTTGAGTGGTTCCCTGGCGTTCGCTTACACGAGTCAAAGGATCTGCAAAACTGGAATCTGCTTCCCAGTCCGTTATCGACAACCACGCTTTTGGATATGAAGGGCAACCCTTCATCCGGTGGGATTTGGGCTCCGGCGCTCTCTTATGCTGATGGCAAATTCTGGCTAGTGTATACGGATGTGAAAATCACAGAAGGCGCCTTTAAAGACATGACCAACTACCTGACCACCGCGACGGATATCCGTGGCCCATGGTCAGACCCCATTAAACTGAATGGCGTTGGTTTTGATGCTTCACTGTTCCATGATAATGATGGGCGCAAATATATTGTTCAACAAACCTGGGATCACCGTGAATATCACCATCCATTCAATGGCATTACGTTAACGGAGCTTGACACCAGGACCTTAAAATTAAAACCAGAAACCGCGCGAACGCTCTATCGCGGTACCGCTGTGGCACTGGTTGAAGGGCCACATCTCTATAAGCGAGACGGCTATTACTATCTTTTCGCCGCTCAGGGCGGGACGGTGTTTACCCATCAGGAAGTGGTTGCCCGTTCAAAAACGCTGGATGCCCACAGTTTTGAAACTGCGCCTGGCGAGGTGTTCATCACTAACGTCGATACACCAGACAGTTACATTCAAAAGCAAGGGCATGGCGCTTTGGTTTCAACACCTGGTGGTGAATGGTACTACGCCTCGCTCTGCGCCCGTCCGTGGAATCGCCCTGGTGAGTCGATTTACGACCCGCGCGGCTGGTCAACGCTGGGCAGAGAGACATCGATTCAAAAAGTGTACTGGGATGAAGAAGGCTGGCCGCGTGTCGAAGGGGGGCACGGTGGAAAAACCTTCGTTGAAGGGCCAAAGGATGCCATTTACACCGAAAGCGCCAAAGATCATAGCCAGTATGATGCCTTTACCTCATCGACGCTCGATCACAACTGGAATACGCTTCGCGTTCCGTTTAACGAAAAGATGGGCACGACCGGCGAGGGTAAATTGACATTAATAGGTCAGGGCTCGTTAGCCAATACCCATGACCTGTCGCTTATCGCCCGACGCTGGCAAGCCTTCTATTTTGATGCGCAAGTTAAGGTTAAATTTAATCCATTTAGCTATCAACAGATGGCTGGGTTAACAAACTACTACAACGATCGTCATTGGAGTTTTGTTTTCATCACCTGGAATGAAATTAATGGCTCGGTCATTGAAGTTGGTGAGAATAACCGTGGAAAATATACATCTTATTTAAAAGATGATGCGATCAACATTCCGGAAGGTACTGAGTATGTCTGGTTCCGCACGAAAGTTCGGAAACAAATCTATAGCTATGAATATAGCTTTGACGGTACTCATTTCACTGAAATTCCTGTCACATTAGATGCTGCAATACTGTCAGACGATTACGTCCTGCAAAGCTATGGCGGGTTCTTTACCGGAGCCTTCGTTGGCCTGGCAGCCGTCGACTATTCTGGTTATGAAGTCAGTGCTGATTTTTATGATTTCTCCTATCAGGAATTGGGTGACACGTTAACCTCCGCGGGTATTTATAGCTGGGAGGCTAGCGAACGACGCTGAGCTTAACGGCAGATTAGTGAATGTAAATTGTTCACTGATAGTCTTGTGTAAGAGGCGGTAGCTGATACAGCGACCGCCTCGCACCAGGATGCGATAGATAGCGCCAGCACATTGCCAGGCGTGACGATGAAATACCGCAAGTTGTATTTTCCCTTATGGTCGAAATATCGAAATGACATCAGTCATTTGGTTAATACGCGTAGTGTCATAATAGATTATTTGTCTATGGCTAAATTTTAATTATCCAGAATATGGAGGATTTATTACGTCATTTATTTAAACTTACCTCTGCATAAACAAAAATAAAATCAGCTTGTTTTGGTGGCGTCTTTTTATATTTACACCAGAACGGGATGGTTATTGTCTGAGAATATAATTAATTTGAGATAACCATGAAAACTGTAAAAAAACTTCCTTTAGCTATGGCGGTTATTGCCGCACTTTGCCCTCTTTCCTCTGTAATGGCACAAGAATTTACTCAGGAACAAATCGACGCCATTGTGGCCAAAGCCGTCGATAAAGCACTGGCGGATCGTCAGGCCAAAATGGACGCCGCCGCCGCGAAGAAGGTGGATCTGGAGACCAACCCACAGACCGCAGCAGCGACGCCGGATATGGCGGTACCGTTCGGCCTGAAGTTCAGTGGCTACGCCCGCTACGGCGCGCATTTCCAGGCGGGCGATCAGAAATACGTCGGCGTGGATGGCTCTTATAACGGCGCCTCGGCGATCGGTCGTCTGGGTAACGAAGGCAACGGCGGCGAATTCCAGCTCACCAAGGCCTTTAAGAGCGAAAAAGGCGCGATCTGGGATATCAACGTAATGTTCGACCACTGGAGCGACGAAGTGAACCTGAAAAAGGCCTACGTCGGCGTGACCAACGTGCTCGAATCCAACCCGAACGCCTATATCTGGGCCGGTCGTGACTTCCACCAGCGTCCGCAACAGGGTATCAACGACTACTTCTGGATGAACCACGACGGCCAGGGTGCCGGGGTGAAAAACTTTGATATTGGCGGCGTGCAGTTCGACGTGGCCACGGTGGCTCAGGTGAAATCCTGTAGTCCGGAAGTGATGGCCGATGAGTCGAACCCGTCGCGCATCACCTGTACCGGTAACTCCGACACCGGTGATGACGGCCACTACGCGCTGACCACCAAAACCCACAACATCAAAGCGGGCCCAATCGATGTTGAGGTGTACGCCAACTACGGCTTCGACTCCAAAGCGGTGGATAACGACAAGCAGCTTGATGCCTGGCAGGGCGGCCTGCTGTTAAGCCACACCAACAGCGATGACAGCGGCGTGAACAAGGTTATCCTGCGCTACTCCGATAACTCGGATAACAGCGTGTTCAACAAAACCGACGGTCTGACGGCTATCTACGCCAGCTTCGAGGGTAACTACAAGTTCACCCAGCAGGCGCAGGTGGAATACCTGCTGGCGTTCCACGATTACGACAACAGCAAAGACAAAACCGACAACCGTAAAAACTACGGCGCGATTGTACGTCCGATGTACTTCTGGAACGACGTGCACTCGACGTGGCTGGAAGCGGGTTACCAGCGTGTGGATTACGACCAGGGCGGAGATAACCACGGCTGGAAGCTGACGCTGTCGCAGAACATCGCGATTGGTATGGGCCCGGAATTCCGTCCGATGCTGCGCTTCTACGTGACCGGCGGTCAGGTCGACAACAAGCGCACGGCGAAGGTGAACGGTACCGACGACCAGCAGCTGGATTCACTGAACTTCGGCGGCATGTTTGAGGCGTGGTTCTAAGCGAGCGTGAAAAAATCGCTTTGCCTGGAGCAGCCGGGAAACCGGCTGCTCTGTTTATTGGGTTGCCGCGGGCACGACTAGCGTCGCGTCAGCGCCAGCCGAATTCCCAGGCCAATAAACGCCGTGCCGACCACGCGATCCAACACCTTTTGCAGCGTCTGGTTACGCGAGACCGCGCCGGCGGCGCTACCGGCCAGAATGGCAAACGTGGCGTCGGTCATAAAACCAACCAGCGCATAGGCCATACCGAGGATCAGAAACGAAACGGCATGATGCTCGCCGTTCGGCATCACGAACTGCGGGAAGAAGGAGATAAAGAACAAAATCACCTTCGGATTGGTGAGGGTGGTAATAAACCCTTTTGACAGCAGGCCGCCGGTATTGGCCCTGTTTCGCTCCACCACCGGTTCATCGCCCTGTGCCGATTTCCGGCTAAATGTTCCCAGAATCATCTTCCCACCCAGATACATCAGGTATACCGCGCCGACGTACTTCACCACGGTGAACAGCAGCGGTGAGGCGGTGATCAACGCCGTTAATCCCACGGCGCTGGCGACCGCATGGGTGCAGCTACCGAGCGCGACGCCTGCGGCGGAAATCAGCCCAGCGCGGCGACCGTTTGCCACGCTCTGGCCGACGACATAGGCCATATCGGGCCCCGGCGTGATGGAGAGCAGGAACACGGAGAGAATGAACAGCCCAAAATGGGTGATATCCAGCATGATGACCTCGGTTAGTGGATAAGGGTAACGCCGCTGCGGGCAAGCGCATCGGTGAGCGGTTGATCCAGTATACCGTCGACGATCAGCGTGCTGGCGAGGCTGAGCTCGCCGATGGCGAAAGCGGAGGCGGCGTTAATTTTCTCATGAGAGGCCATGACCACGGTTTCCGAGGCTCGTTCGCTCAGCAGACGTTTCACTCCTGCCTCTTCAAAATTTCCGGTCGTAAACCCGGCGCTGTGATGCACTCCAGTGACGCCCATAAAGTACAGATCGGCGTTGATTCGGCTGGCTGCTTCGGTCATCGCCGTCCCGGTCGTGACCACCGAGTGCTTGAACAGCGTGCCGCCGAGCAGGATGACATCAATTAACGGATAGTCGACCAGACCGACGGCGATGTTTGGGCTGTGGGTCACCACGGTGAACGGCATATCGACTGGCAGCAGCTTGATCATCTCAGAGGTGGTTGTCCCCCCGTCAACGATCACCACCTGGCCCGGGCAGATTAATGCCGCTGCTTTTTGCGCGATCGTTTTCTTTGCGTCAATTTGCACGCTTTTTCTTGCTTCGAACGGGGCGATAGCGGCTGAAACCGGCAGCGCGCCGCCGTGGACGCGCTGGAGCAATCCCGCCGCCGCAAGTTCGCGTAAATCCCGGCGAATTGAGTCTTCCGAGACGTTGAAGTGCTGGCTTAACTCGGTAGAGTGCACCTGTTTATCCCGAGCCAGAATCTCAAGGATGTGCTGTTTTCGCTGGCTGGCTAGCATCATTTTCTCTATGCGTGTTTGATCTTGAATGTGCACGATTATGCATGATAGGTTGTGCGCTGTCACCTGTTACCCAAAACAACAACCTATGTGGAGCATAAGATGCAAAGTATGATCATATTGATTGCAGGTCCAGTGCGAAGTGGCACCAACGGCGATGAACGGTTGATGCATGAAAACCTGGCCCGCATGGAGCAGACGGCGCTGGCGGTGTATCAGCGAGGGCATATCCCGGTGATTGGCGAGTGGCTGGCATTTCCGCTCTCGGCGGCGGCGGGGTCGCAGAAAATTGGCGATGCCATCAGCGAAGCGTTTCTTTACCCTGTGGCTCATCGACTGTTGACGCGTTGTGATGCGGTGCTGCGCATTGAAGGCGCGTCTAACGGTGCGGATAATGATGTCAGGGTCGCGAATGAGCTTGGGCTGGCAGTGTATTACTCACTGGATGAGGTCCCCGTGAAGACGAAGCAGGCGGAGGCGTAACTCCGCCTGACGGGCGAAAAGATTAGATCCAGACGTCGTTGACGGCGGTGCGCGCGCCGCCCTCATGGCCGGTATTGAGTACGCCGCGCGGCTCAATAAGCAGCAGATGCGCTTCGTGTACGGCTGCCGTTTTGTGCTCAATACCCCGTGGAACAACGAACATTTCGCCCGCCTGAACTTCAACAATACGATCGCGGAACGCTATTTCCAGCGTGCCCGCGAGGACGACGATCGTTTCGTCGGTTTCCGGGTGCGCATGCCAGATAAAATCGCCCTGGATTTTTACTACCTTGAATTGATAGTCGTTCATTTCAGCGACCACTTTGGGTTGCCAGTGCTCGCTGAACTGAGCAAGTTTTGACACAAAATTAACGGGCTTCTGCATGAGTGAGTCTCCTGTAACAAGAGAACCCAGCTTATAAAGCGGCAGGTGGCGCGTATTGTACGTTTGTGCAGGTAGGGGACGAGAGGCCGTGGAGCTTTAGCCAGCGCCCCGGAGACAGCCCGATACACGCATTGAAGTGGCGAATCATATGACTTTGATCGGTAAAACCGGCCTGGATCGCGCTATCCGCCATGCTGAATCCGGCCAGGAGCAACTGCTTGCAGTAGCTGATGCGCCGCAGGATAACGTAGCGATGAGGGCTGGTACCGTACAGGGCGCGGAAGTCACGGCTCAGCGCCCAACGCTCGCGACCGCTGGCGGCGGTGAGTTCTTCAGAAGAGATGCTGCGGTAAAAGAATTCGTGGATATAGTCTCTGGCCCGTTCGGCGGCCGGATAATCGAAGGCGCGACGATGAAAGCGCAGCCCCCCCACCGCTGACAGCGCGTGCGCAAGACCGTAGAGCGCTTCATCTTCTTCCAACGGCTGTAGCGGAGCATCAACGGCGCAGAGTAAAGGCGTGGCGGCGGCCAGCAGTCGCGGATCGGCGGATATCCCCCCTTTGATATAGGGTAATGACTGGCCGCCCAGGATGGACTGAATCAGCGACGGCTCAACATAGAGCATGCGATAGCGGAAACCCTCTTCGGTTCCCGCTTCGCCGTCGTGAAGCTCATCAGGGTGTAGTACGAGGGTTGAGCCGGGAAGGCCGTGTCGCATGCTGCCGCGATAACGGAAGCTCTGCACGCCAGACAGCGTGCGGCCAATGGCATAGGTATCGTGACGATGCGGCTGATAGCCATGCCCCCTGAAGTAAGCTTCAATAATCTCAATGCGCGATGGCGCGGTGGCCCGGCGAAGCCAGTCCTGGGTTGCGATGTTGTTTTTCATGCAGGAGTCCGCAGTTGGGCTGGCTGACGGAAGTGCTCTCGTGTTACCTGCCTCTCTTGTTTATCGACAGAATATCACCGTCCAGCGGCTAACGTAGCATTGATGATGGTGCTCCCGTTGTTGCATGTCACACAGTCCCATTGGTCCGGAATGTATACAAATGATCGGTGAAAATGAATTTCCTGGAGACGGATTTTTGTGCGCAAATTCGCTCGAAAAAAGTTCCGTTAGTCACGCCAATATTGTGAAGAAAATGTATCAAATACGATTTTATGACTAGGTTAATTCTTAGTCTTTATATTGTTGACGGTGTAAATTATTGCCTTAAAATAAGTAACAAGCGTAATTATGTTTTCTTATAGCATTGATATTTAACAAATAATTTTGTTTTATAAAGTTATGTCAGCTAAGTGTAAATTATTCTTTTGTGTGATCCATAGCTGTATTTCCCATTCGTCAAGCGGTGTTTTCTTGACCCCTGTCACGTCCTTTCATTTCGTAGGCTTATGAAATAAATCTTTACGATCTCGATCACTAAAATATCTTTCGTAAAAAAATAAAATGCAATTCCATAAAAATGAAACACAATTCCAATTGAGGGTTATTGCATGTTTAAAAAATCTCTGGTCCTGATGGCATTATGTGGCGCCTCTTTCGCAGCATCCGCAGTTACTGTCGATCTCCGTCATGAATTTATTGACGGCGGTAAAACTGATAAAACAAACGCTGACCGCGTTTCTGTCTCTCACCGTTTTGCAAACGGCTTTGGTTTCTCCGTTGAAGCAAAATGGAAATCAGGTGGTAACAACACCGATCAACCGTTCTCTGACTTCGTTGGTAACGGTCATGAAGAATCTATTAGCTACCAATACAAATTTAATAAAAACTTCTCCATTCAGCCTGGCTTTAATATTGAAAGTAACGACAGCCGTTCTATTTATAAGCCGAACCTGCGCGTTCAATATAGCTTCGACAACGGCTTCTACGTAGCCGCGCGTTATCGTTATGACTACACCCGTTATCCGTCAAATGCCAATAAAGACGATGACAAAGTTAACCGTGGTGATGCATGGGCTGGTTACGTGTTCGGTGACTGGCGTACCGAGCTGAACTACGTCTATGCACGTAGCTCAGAAGGCAATGCACGTAACAACAACAAGCCATATTCTCAGGAATATAACGTGAAAGTGGCATATAAAATCGACAAAAACTGGGCTCCGTATGGCGAAGTGGGTAATGTAGGCGTCAACGATCGTGATGACCGCCAGACCCGTTTCCGTGTGGGTGTCGCTTACTCCTTCTAATTGCCTCCTGCTTTAGTGAAACCCCCGGCGAAGCTGGCCGGGGTTCTCTACTTTTCCCTGCAAACCTTGCCACACCTTATTTGTACTCCGCCTGAATAATTTAATTAATGTTAAAGCGCAGTTGTGTCGCTATTACCCCACGTCTTTCGTATTCACATCATCGAAGAGGTTCGTGTATGGACAGCGCTATCGTCGTAGTATTACTTCTCATCGTCTGTTTCCTGATTCTGGGGGGCGGATGGTTTCTCATCATGCGCACAGAAATGAAAATAGAAAAAAAGATGCATACTGAATTCGAGTTAAAAAGAGAAGAGGAAAAACAGCAAAAGATACTACAAAAATATGAGGAGTTGCTGGCGATGGAAATTGAGTGGCACACCCAGCGGCTGGCCAGCATCAGTTTTTTTATTGCTAAATTAAAGAAAAAGCAGGATGCCGAATATCGTAGTACGCAGCCCAGCATTAATGGTGATAACACGCAGCTTCATTCGAAAATAAAGGCGCTGATCTTCATTTACTTCCCGCATCTGCAGGATGATTACGCCAAGCTTTGCAAGCTGGCGGATTGCACGGTCTATTTTGATTATCTGTACGGGCGTTCAAACGACGGCACTCGCGTGTTGCGCGACCTGTCCGACAAAATGCAGAAGTTCGCTGCCCAATCTACCGAGTTCCAGAACCGAATCCGTAACGAGGTCACGGTGAAATGAGTGGCGGTCTCCATCGCCCCAGGTCTATGCTTAGCCTCGAACCCATATAAAAAATAGAGGCAATGTCATGGATAAGGAACTACAGGATGCGGGCTATCGCGTCTATACCGGGGAAAAGATTGATGTCTATTTCAACACCGACATCTGCCAGCACTCCGGCAATTGCGTCAGAGGCAGCAGCAAGCTGTTTAACCTGAAGCGGAAACCGTGGATTATCCCGGATGAAGTGGACGTTGCCACGGTGGTGCGGGTGATCGATACCTGCCCAAGCGGGGCGCTGAAATACCGTCATCATGACTAAGCGAGGGTGCGATGGAGATTCTGGAAGGGCATAACAAGTTTTATGTGAATGATGCAAACGGCAACCAGGTGGCGGAAATCGTCTTTGTGCCGACCGGCGAGCATTTGAGCATTATTGAGCACACCGATGTCGACCCCAGCCTGAAAGGGCAGGGGGTCGGGAAACAGCTGGTGGCGAAGGTGGTGGAAAAGATGCGCCAGGAACAACGAAAAGTGATTCCTCTGTGCCCGTTTGCCAAGCATGAGTTTGATAAGACTCGCGAATACGACGATATTCGCGCCTGACCTTTTTGCGCCAGCGCAGGCTGGCGCGATTTCCTCGCTTTTAGCGGAGCTGTTCAATGATCAGCATCGCCGCGATAGCCACCATCAATCCTCCGGATATCCGGCTGACGACCCGCGCGGCCTGTGGACGGCTGGTGAGTAGCGCACGTGAACCGTAACCTACCAGCAGATAGATGAGCGTACAGGTCAGCAGATGCATCAGCCCCAGCGCCGACATTTGCAGTGCCAGCGGCCACTGACCGTGTGGATCGGTAAATTGCGGCAGCAGCGCCAGAAACAACAGAAAAACCTTGGGATTCAGGCCGCTGATGCACAGCCCTTTCAGCACCCACCGATTCCAGCCGCCGCTCTGCTGGCTGGCGCTGGAGACAGTTGCCGGGTGGCGCAGCAGGGAAATGCCTAACCACAATAAATAGAACGCGCCCAGTAGCGTGATAGCCGACAGCGCCAGCGGATGCCCGGCAATCAGTACGCCAACGCCCGCGACCACCACGATGGTCGCCAGCAGATGCCCGGACATCAGCCCGGCTACCGCCGGAACAATACGCCGGCCGTGGATTCCGGCGCTGATGGTGTAGGCCCAATCGGCCCCTGGCGTCATGATCAGCAAAAACGACACCAGCCAGAAACCGGCCACTAAGCTCATCTCCATGACCCACATTCTCCATTATTTTTCATTGCGTTATCCCCGAAAACCCTGACCCGATATCGAGAAAGAATATCGTTATTTCCGCGCAATGGGCTTTCAATGTTATGCTGGAATTCCGCGCGCAGAGAGAGAATCTTCTAAATGGATAGCATTGATCGAAAAATTCTTGCTGAACTACAGGCGGATGGCCGTTTATCTATCACCGAGCTGGCTGAACGGGTAAACCTGAGCCTCTCGCCGTGCCATCGACGCCTGCGGGCGCTGGAGCAGGAGGGGGTGATTACCGGCTATCGCGCCAACCTTGATCCAGGCAAGATGGGCTTCAATTTTGTGGCGCTGGTGTTTGCGACGCTTAAAGAGGGTGATCGCAAAGCGGTTAGCGCCTTTGAGGAGGCGGTGGAAGAGATCCCGCAGATCGTGCTGGCCCAGCGGCTGTTTGGCGACCCCGACTATTTAATGCAGGTGGTCACGCGCGATCTCTCGTCGTTCCAGAAGCTCTACGACCAAAAGCTCTCGGCCATGCCGGGCGTACAGCACCTGCGCTCGACGCTGGTGATGAAAACCGTCGTGCAGGATCGCGCTTTCCCGCTGGAGACGCTGAAAGAGAAATAGTTGGCTGAAACGTTTCATGTGTTAAAGTAGGGCGACAGGGGATGGCATTCCCCCTTGAACCGCCGTGTGGCTGATGATGCCTGTTTTTATTCCTGGACCGGGAATGAACAGGCACACCTCTACCGCGTCCAGGATGATCAATTCATCTAAGGATGCGTCCATGATTTCTGAACACTTCGCGCGTAAAAATACGCTTTTCTTTCTTTTACAGTGGCTGCTGCTGGCGACAGTGATTGCTGTGTTGGCCGGTTCCGCCTCCGCGCTCTTCCTCTTTTCACTCGATTGGGCAACTGCGACGCGCATCACGCATCATTGGCTGATCTGGCTGCTGCCGTTTGCCGGTTTTGCCGTCGGCTGGCTCTACCTGCGCTTTGGCCGCTCGGTAGAGGGCGGGAATAACCTGATCCTTGAAGAGGTACATCGCCCGGCGAACACCATTCCTCTGCGGATGGCGCCGTTGGTGTATATCGGTACCGTCGTTTCGCATCTGTTTGGTGCGTCGGTTGGGCGTGAAGGCACTGCGGTGCAAATGGGCGCTTCTATCGCTGACCAGTTTACCTCGTTGCTCAAGCTCAATAACGACGCGCGCCGAATGGTGTTGATGGCGGGGGTCAGCGCTGGCTTCTCCTCGGTATTCGGCACGCCGCTTGCCGGCGCTATTTTCGGTCTTGAGGTGATGGCGATTGGCCGCATGCACTACACCGCCGTTTTCCCCTGCCTGCTGGCGGCGGTGGTGGCTGACCTGGTGGGGCTAATGTGGGGTGTACACCATACCCACTACGCAATGTCGTTGATTCCGTCACTCTCCTTGTGGACGCTGGGGGCGGTGATGGCTGCTGGCTGCTGTTTTGGCCTGGCGGCGCGCGTCTTTGCTGATGTCACGCACCTGATTGGCGGTGTGATGAAAAAATACGTGGCGTATGCGCCGCTACGTCCGTTTATCGGCGGGGTTATTGTGGCATTGGCGGTCTATCTGTTGCAGGGGGATCGTTATATTGGTCTTGGTATTCCGGTGATTGTTGATGCTTTTCAGCACCCCCTGGCACCGTGGGACTTTCTCGGCAAGCTGGCTTTTACCGTCATGTCGCTGGGCAGCGGTTTTAAAGGCGGTGAGGTGACGCCTTTATTCTATGTCGGGGCCACGCTGGGTAACGCGTTGGCGCCGCTGCTACATCTTCCGTTCGCTTTCCTGGCTGGCCTGGGCTTTGTTGCTGTCTTTGCCGGGGCCGCCAACACGCCGATCGCCTCGACGTTGATGGCGATTGAGCTGTTTGGCGCGGAGATTGGCGTGTATGCCGCGATGGCCTGCGTGGTCGCCTGGCTGGTCTCCGGCTATAGCGGAATCTATCGTTCTCAGCGGGTTGCTTGTCTGAAGCATCGGGTGGTGCCCGTCGGGATCACACTGGCGGAACTTCCGGCCTGGCAGCGTAAAAATTCGCGCCCGCAGCCTCCAGTGGATGAAGCGAAAGCAGATAGCTAATAACGTATTGTTGTAACGGAGTGGAATTCTTATTGCGAAAATGTAAATAACGAACTCAATATTTGTTATTTCAGAATGGCTGCGCATTCTGGCTATCTTGGTTCCAGCCCAACTATCCGGCATCGAATCAGGAGAAAACCAGAATGAGCAGACAAATCAAATTAGGTGCTTTTCTTCCCGGCGGCGGCCAGCATATTGCGGCATGGCGTCATCCGGATCAGCCTGCCGACGGCGCAACCAGTTTTGAATTCCACAAACAGCTGGCGCAAACCGCCGAACGCGGGCTGTTTGATGCTTACTTCCTGGCCGATGGCCTGGCGATTCCGGCTTCTGGCGTGACCGATGGCGGCACCGCCAAGGTGGCCGGTTTTGAACCGGTGACGCTGTTTTCCGCGCTGGCCCCGCTGACCAACAATATCGGCTTTATCGCGACTGCCTCGACCACTTATGAAGAGCCGTACAACCTGGCGCGCAAGTTTGCCTCGCTGGATTTAATCTCCGGCGGCCGTGCAGGCTGGAACGTCGTGACCACGGCGACGGAGGCTGCGGCGCATAACTTCAACCTCGATACTCAGCATCCGCACGAATATCGCTATCAGCGGGCGAAAGAGCACGTTGAAGTGGTCAAAAAGCTGTGGGACAGCTTCGAGGATGACGCGTTCCTTCGTGATAAAGCCTCCGGCCAGTTCTTTGATCGCAATAAAGTGCACGACACGAATCACGTCGGCAAATTCTTTAAAGTTCGCGGGCCACTGAATGTGCCGCGTTCTCCTCAGGGCCAGCCGGTGATCGTGCAGGCCGGGCAATCTGAAAGCGGACGTGCGCTGGCAGCTGCCACCGCCGAAGTCATTTTCACCTCACACCAGCATCTGGAGACGGCGCAGGCCTTCTATCGCGATATTAAATCTCGCGCCAGAGCAGCAGGCCGCAACCCGGATCACGTGCTGATCATGCCCGGTGTCGCGCCGTTTATTGGCCGTACCGAAGAAGAGGCCAAAGAGAAATACCACAAGCTGACTTCGCTTATCGTCGAAGCCGACGGCATTGCGCTACTGAACGGCCTGGCCGGTGGGGGGATCGACCTGGGTAAATTCGATCCTGATGGCCCGCTGCCGCCGCTGCCGGTGACCGAAGGGATGAAATCGCGCCCGGAACTGATCCGCCAGATCGCCGATGAAAACAATTTCACCATTCGCCAACTCTACCAGTGGGTTGCGACCGCGCGCGGGCACTTTACCGTGGTGGGAAGCGCGGAGCAGGTGGCCGACACGCTGCAGGCGTGGTTTGAGAACGAGGCCGCAGACGGTTTCAACGTGCTGCCGCCGTGGCTGCCGGGCGGGCTGGATGACTTTATCGAGCTGGTGGTGCCTATTCTGCAAAAACGCGGCCTGTTCCGTACCCAGTATGAAGGCAAAACGCTGCGCGAAAACCTGGGGCTGCCGTTTGCCGATAACCGCTACAGCGCCGCGCGCAATGCCAAAGTGGCTTGAGGAGGATCTATGTTCTATTCCACCACCCGAATTCGCCTGAAGGCTCGCCAGACAACCGCGCCCGCCTACCGGCAATGGTATCAGCGCAGCCTGTCGCTGATTGCTCGCTACGGCCTGCTGGTGCTGTTTTTTGCCGGCTGGCAAATCGCCAGCACCGCAGGCTGGCTTAACGCAGCGGTGATCCCGCCGCTGGATAAAATCTTTGCCGCGCTGTGGAACGGTATTACTCAGGGCGCACTGCTGGGTGACATCACCATCAGTTTACAGCGCGCCGGGTTAGCCTTTGCCGCCGCTATCGTGGTGGGGATTCCGCTGGGGCTGTTTATGGGACAAATACGCCCGCTGGAGCAGGCGCTGGATCCTATCTTACAGCTCTTCCGCCAGACCTCGGCGCTGGCGCTGTATCCCATCTTTATCCTGCTGCTGGGCCTGGGCGAAACGTCAAAAGTGTTCGTTATCTTTTGGGCGGCGCTGTTCCCGATTCTGCTGTCGACCATTAGCGGTGTGAAAGAGGTGGATGGCAAGCTGCTGGAGATGGCGCGGACCTTCGGCGCCGGACGACTGACGCTGTTTTACCGGGTGATTGTTCCTGCCTCGGTGCCGTCCATCTTTGTTGGGCTGCGTCTTTCCGCGACGACCGCGCTGCTGCTGCTGATTGCCGCAGAAATGATTGGCGCGAATCAGGGGATCGGTTTCCGGGTGATGAATGCGCAATATAACTTCCAAATACCGATGATGTTCGCGGCGATATTCCTGCTGGCGTTTGCCGGGCTATTAGCGAACGCCATTCTGGTCCTGTTGCAGCGTCGTCTGTGTCGCTGGAACTCACGTAACCAATAATTTTGCACGTTATTTTGCGTTTTTAAATTAAGCCTGATGGGAATTTCAATAATGAAAAAACAGATCTCTTTTGTGTGGGTGGCGATACTTTTCCTCTTTGGCATCAGCACATCAGTGCGGGCTCAGGAAGCGGTCACGATGCGCTATATGGCGAGCTACGGCGGTATTTCCGCCCACGAATTAGCCGACGCGCTGGGTTATTTTAAGGATACCGGGGTGTCGATCAAAAATGCCGGTTATGCCAGCGGTGGCCCGGAGTCTTTATTTGCGCTGGCGTCGAACAGCATTGATATCGGTTCTGCAGCTACGCCTGCGGTGATTAACGCCATTGCTAACGGTAACGATTTTGTCGCCGCTTACCCTACCAACGGTATTAACGAGACCACCAAATCTATCTTCTACGTGAAGGAAGATAGCCCGATTAAATCGATCAAAGATTTAGCCGGAAAAAGCGTGGCGGTGAATACCCTGGGAGCGCACCTGGATTACACGTTGCGCGAGGCGCTGCGTCAGGCCCATCTGCCGGAAAACGCGGCGAAACCGGTGGTCGTGCCGGGCCCGCAGCTGGAACAAACTTTACGCTCTGGTCAGGTCGACGTTGCGGCATTTGGCTACTGGCAAACCACTTTTGAAGGGTCGGCGCGCAGCCACGGCGGCCTGCGTCCAATCTTCAACGATGCCGACGTACTCGGGCCGATTGCCGGCGGCTTCACGGTGCTGCGTGCTGACTTCGTTAAGCAGCACCCTGATGCGGCGCGCATCTTCGTGGTGGAGTCGGCGCGTGCCCTGGACTACGCTCGCGACAATCCGGAAAAAGTGCGCGAAATTATGGCCAAAATCCTTAAGGAACGCGGTGAGAACCCGGAGGTCGCGAAATACTTTACCGGCTACGGCGTGCGTAAAGGCGGCCAGTCCGAACCACACGACGTGCAGTTCTGGCTGGATATCCTCGAGCGTGATGGCGTGCTGAAAAAAGGTCAGCTCAAAGCCTCTAATATTTTGCTGAAAACAGAAGGTGTGTGATGACTGCGACACTTCAGACGCCACGCGGCGATATTTCGATTCGTAGCTTACGCAAAACGTTCTCGCTGGAAGGTAAACCGTTCGACGTTTTCCGCGACCTCAACTTACAGATTGAGAGCGGGCAGAGCATTGCCATCGTTGGGCCGAGCGGCTGCGGGAAAACCACGCTGCTGCGTATTCTGGCGGGGCTGGAAACGCCGGATGCGGGCGACGTGGTGATTGACGGTCAGGCGGTGCATGGCATGAGCCGCGAGCGCGCGGTGATTTTCCAGGAGCCACGCCTGCTGCCATGGCTGACGGTGCTGGAGAATGTCAGCTTCAGCCTCGACGTACAGGGCGTGCCGCGCAAGCAGGCCAGAGCGCGGGCGAAAGAGGCGATTGAGCTGGTGGGCCTCAGCCACTGCGAGCAGGCGCTACCGAACCAGCTTTCCGGCGGCATGGCTCAGCGGGTGGGAATTGCCCGCGCCCTGACCATTCAGCCAGAAATTCTGCTGCTGGATGAACCGCTGGGCGCGCTGGATGCGATGACTAAAATCACCATGCAGGAAGAACTGGTCCGTATTCGTGATGCGGAAAAGATGACGATGGTGCTGGTGACGCACGATCTGGAAGAGGCGATTTATCTCGCTGACCGGGTGCTGATTCTGCCGAAAATTAAGGGCGACCCGATTCGCACTATTGAAGTTTCGCTGCCACGCCCGCGCGAACGTAGCAGCACAGAGTTCGTCGTCCTGCGTCAGCAATTAATGGCTGAGTTTGGTCTGCATTAATTATTGTTTGTAATATGCGTGGCTTAATTTAATTTCCGCGCAAACTGTAAGGCTGCTTTTTTTAATTAAAAAAAGCAGCCAAAGTCTATTTGTTAATGTTTTTTGTTAAATAATGGGTGATATTTTAAAATAATGTAAAAGTGCGCTACTATTGTCGCACTCATTACATTTAGCTATGCGAATATCATCATTATGCCTGCTATTAATAAAAAGCTATTTTCTCTCGCCACCATCGCCCTGCTGGTCAATTCCGCTGCTTACGCCAATACTGAAACCACGCAAAAAACCGATGTTCTGCTCATCGGCGGCGGCATCATGAGCGCCTCCCTGGGCACCTGGCTTCAGGAGCTGCAGCCGGACTGGAAGCAGGTGATGGTCGAGAAACTCGATAAAGTCGCATTAGAATCATCTAACGGCTGGAATAACGCCGGCACCGGCCACTCGGCTAACATGGAATTAAACTACACGCCGCAGCGCCCGGACGGCAGCATTGATGTCACTAAAGCGCTGGAAATTAACGAACAGTTTATGATCTCCCGCCAGTTCTGGTCGGCGCAGGTGAAGCGCGGCGTATTGAATAATCCGCACTCCTTTATTAATTCCACTCCACATATGAGTTTTGTGTGGGGCGATAAAAATGTGGAATATCTCGGCAAGCGCTACGATGCGCTGCAAAAAACCACGCTGTTCCAGGGCATGAAATTCTCTACCGATCATCAGCAAATTGCCCAATGGGCGCCGCTGGTCATGGCCGGTCGCGATCCGCAGCAGAAAGTGGCTGCCACCTGGACGCCGGTGGGTACTGATGTCAACTATGGCGAAATTACCCGCCAGCTGATTGGTAGCCTGCAAAAGAACGAACACTTTACGCTGCAAACCTCCTCTGAAGTGACCGAGTTTAAGCGCAACGGCGATAACTCGTGGCACGTGACCATTGAAGACGTCAACAGCGGCAAACAGCATGCTATTGACGCGAAGTATGTCTTCATCGGTGCAGGCGGCGGCGCATTGAAGCTGCTGCAAAAAACCGGTATTCCGGAAGCGGATAACTATGCGGGCTTCCCGGTGGGCGGTTCATTCCTGATGACTGAAAACCCGGACGTGACCCGTCAGCATATGGAGAAAGTCTACGGTCAGGCTTCCGTGGGCGCGCCGCCGATGTCGGTGCCGCACATTGATGCGCGCTTTATCGACGGTAAACGCGTGGTGCTGTTCGGGCCGTTCGCAACCTTCTCCACGAAGTTCCTGAAACAAGGTTCGTTCTTCGATCTGCTGAGCACCACCACCACCAGCAACGTCATGCCGATGACCCACGTGGGTCTGGATAATTTCGACCTGGTGAAATACCTCATCAGCCAGGTGATGTTGAGCGATGACGATCGTTTTGCGGCGCTGAAAGAGTATTACCCGCAGGCGCGTAAAGAAGACTGGAAGTTGATTCAGGCCGGTCAGCGCGTGCAGATCATCAAGAAAGATGCCGATAAAGGCGGCGTGTTGAAACTGGGTACCGAAGTGGTGGTGGATCAGCAGCGTACCATTTCGGCGCTGCTTGGCGCATCTCCGGGGGCCTCTACCGCCGCGCCTATCACCCTCAACGTGATTAAGAAACTGTTCCCGGAACAGTTCAACTCACCGGAGTGGCAGAGCAAAATCCACAGTATCGTCCCGAGCTTTGGCCAGAACCTTAACGGCAACGTCGCGCTGACCCAACAGGTATGGAACGACACCGCCGCGACGCTGGAACTGACCAAACCGCCGGTGATCCAGATGCCAGCCGCCCCGGTAGCGCAGGCTAAACCGGCTGAAGAGCAGCCAGCCAGCGCGTCGCCGCAGCACGATATGGCGCTGTAAAAACTCACCGTCTCATCCGGGCTACGATCGGTAGCCCGGAGCTTGTCTCTAAGCCCCTTGTCCCGATGATGAACCCGCCCTCATCAATTAAATTGTTGGGTATAATATCTATTATTTATATTTCTTAATATAAATATATTCATAATGAATTATTTCTTTCACCTGAAATACGGGTGTTACAACGACGGTCACATATTTATTTTGCTAGCCAGATTATCCATGTGTGCAGCATGAAAAAGAATCCCCATGCCTTTAAAATCCACCTTGCTTAGACATGACATTCTTTTATTATTTGCCATAAGGTTACATCATTATGATTCCCAACAAGGCAGTGGAGAAACTCAGCGTATTTGAAAAGGTGGGCTTTAGTTCTGGCGATGCCGCCTGTAACTTGCTGTTTAATCCCATTACGATGTTTTTGGCGTTCTTCTATACTGATATTTACGGTATTAACGCTGGGGTTGTCGCCAGCATATTTTTATTGGTACGTGTAATCGATGCCTTTTTTGATCCACTTTATGGGGCGATGATCGATAAAACAAAAAGTCGTTGGGGGCGCTACCGGCCGTGGATGCTATGGTGTGCAGTGCCTTTTACAATAAGCTGTATGATGATGTTCTACACACCCGATTTAGGGCCGAATGCAAAAATCATCTATGCTTTTTTTACTTATCTGCTGCTCTCACTGCTCTATTCAGCCGTTAATATTCCGTTCTGCTCGCTAGGATGCGTCATCACTGGCAATGCCAGGGAACGCGTCTCCTGCCAACAGTATCGCTGCATTGCCGGGGCCGTCGCAGGGCTGTTTTGCACCTTTACGTTGCTGCCGCTGGTGCAGTATTTTGGCGGTGGTAATCGGCAAACAGGTTTTTTCTGGGTCGTTACGCTTTATTCTGTTTTAGCGCTGGTGCTGTTTGTTTTCTGCTTTCGCACCACCAGGGAACGCGTGGAGCCGCAAAATGAAAATAATGATGGTATCTTAACGAATCTGAAAAATGCCTTAAAGAACGATCAGCTTATTGTGTGCTCGCTGGGAATGTTTCTTGACTGTTTCCCTTCATTTGTTCGTGGTGCCGTCGCGATTTATTTTGCCAAATATATCATGCATCTTAATGACTGGATGAGCACATTATTTATGAGCCTGGGGATTGTGGCAGGTATTATTGGCTGTCTGATTACTCCACTGTTTACCCGTTATTTTTGCAAGGTTGCGGTATATAAATATGTGAAGCTGTGTCTGGTGGCGTTGTCATTAGCGTTATATTTAATTGATCCGTTGAATCAGACATTCATTTTCTCTTTTTATTTCGTCCTCTCCGTCGTCCACCTGACCAGTGCGCCTATTTTATGGAGTTTTGTCGGGGATGCCGATGATTATGGCGAATGGAAATTAAAGAAAAGAATGGCGGGGCTGTGTGCTTCCAGCAACCTGTTTACCCTGAAGGTCTCGCTGGCGGTAAGCGGCGCGCTGGTGGGCGGCATTCTCTCGCTCTACGGTTACGTTCCGGACGCGGCGCAGCAAAGCGAAAGCGCCGTCTCCGGCATTTATCTGCTGATGGCCGGTATTCCCGCGGCGGGCTATGCCGCAAGCTGGATCCTGTTTCAGTTTTTCTACAAGCTCGATCGCCAGACGATGGGGCGTATCGAGCATGAACTGTTCACCGTGTCAGAGGGGACGAAATGAAACACGCTGCAATTCATTATGATAAACACTATGTGATTGGTGATGTCGACCCCCGACTGATGGGATCGTTCGTTGAGCATCTGGGGCGTTGCCTTTACGGCGGGCTATATGAACCGGAACATCCGCAGGCGGACACCTTAGGATTTCGCAACGATGTGAAGGCGCTGATGCATGAGGCCGGCATCAGCGGAGTGCGCTATCCGGGGGGAAATTTTGTCTCTGGCTATCAGTGGCAGGACGGCGTGGGGCCAAAAGCGCAGCGTCCGGTTAAAAAAGATATGGCGTGGAGCATGCTCGAGACCAACGAGGTCGGTACCAATGAGTTTGCCGCCTTTGCCAGAGATGCGGGCGTTGAGCTGATCATGGCCTGTAATCTCGGCACCGGCATGCCGATGGCTGCCGGAGAGCTGGTGGATTATTGCAATACGCCATCCGGTACCTACTGGGCCGAACTGCGCCGTTCGCATGGCGTTGAAACACCCCATGATATTCGTTTGTGGTGTCTTGGTAATGAGATGGATGGTAAGTGGCAAATAAGCGCCATGACGGCGCAGGAATATGCCCGTAAAGCACGAGAGGCCGCAAAAATTATCAAGTGGATGGACCCGCGTGCGCAGACCATCGCCTGTGGATCCTGCACGAACGAAGAGGGGCACCTCACCTTTGGCGAGTGGGATCGGATCGTTCTTGAGACTTGCTATGACGATATTGATTATATTTCGCTACATCGCTATCTGAACTACCGCCAGAACAAGCTGCTGGTGTATGCGGCCCATGAAGATGAACGTGATATTCCGTGGCTGTTCGCTGATCTACGCCGTTATCTCGATACGGTGATTGCCGCCTGTGATTTTGTGAAAGGCCGTCGTCATTCGGATAAAGAGATCAACATCAGCTTTGATGAATGGGGCGTGGTAACAGAGTCTGGTGCCGTACCGGGAGGTCAGCAGCAAACCTACGGCTATGCCAGTTTCACGCAGCTGGATGCGGTGGTGTACGGTGGTGTGCTTTGTACATTTCTCAACTATGCGCAGCGGGTAAAAATCGCCTGCCAGTCGCTGCTGGTCAATGAAGGTGGGATGATTTCGACCCAGCCCGGCGGAGGCGCCATTCGCCAGGCGACGTTTTATCCTTTCCGCGATGTGGCCCGCAATGCGAAAGGGGCTTCGTTGCGTCCGATAACGAATATCGAGGCCGTTAAAACCGGGCATCACGGCGAACATGTCGCGCTGGAAACGGCGGCAACGTTTGATGAGGCCAGCGGGCGGCTCGCGGTGTTTATCGCCAACCATGATTTGAACGATGATTATGCGTTACAGCTACGGCTGAACAGCTTCACGACGTTAAAAGCGATTTCGCATACGCTGTTGTATAGCGAAGATTACCGCGAAGGGAACACCTTCGAACAACCCGATAATGTTGTCCCGGTTATGCTGCCTTGCGCTGAACTGCAGGACGGTATGCTGAAGATGGTGGTGAAACGGCACTCGTGGAACGTACTGATTTTTGAGGCGTCGTAAGCAGAGCGAAACGGGCAGCGCTGGCTGCCCGTTTGTTATTCAACCTAAAAACATCACCGATACACACATCAACCCGACAATCAGCGTAATCAGGCTACCGATAGAGCGGTAGGGCTTCAGCGCCGGGATCAGGTAAGTCGACAGCGTCGGCATGATAAACAGAATCATGGCGATCAGCGGGCCGCTGATGGCGTAAATCATCGAAATGGCATTCGGGTTGATGCAGCAGACGATGAACGTTACTGCGGAGACCAGCATGATAGACAGCCCGCGATTGAACGAGCGGCTCTTACGCACGCCAACCTGGTTCAGCGACGCTTTCACCATCTCACTCGCTCCTTCAATCACGCCAAAATAGGTGCCGAGGAACGATTTTGACATCGCCACAACCGCCACAATAATGCCGGAAATCGACAGCCAGCCAGGTGAGTCAGGCATCATCGATAGCGCAGAGAGGATGGTGACGCCTTCCTCTTTTGCCGTATTAATGTACGACGGCGGAATCGAAAGCAGGCAGCTGAACACAAAGAACAGCACGCTCAGGCAGATAACCAAGTACGCTACCTTCATGATTTTTTTGCATTTACCCATGGCTTGCTCGCCGTATTTCTCTCGACGGTCGATGGCGAAGGTCGAAATAATCGGCGTATGGCTAAAAGCGAAAACCATCACGGGAATGGACAACCACACCTGATGCAAAGTGTGCGTGTTGACCTCCATCTGCGTGGTCAGCAGCGACGGCTGCCAGCTTCCGGTCAAATAGAGCGATAAGAACAGGAAGTAGGCGATCAGCGGGAACACCAGCATGCCCATGACGCGGATAGTGGTCTGGCGACCGGTCAGGAAGATCAGGTTCAGCAACAGCACCACGCCCAGGCTAATCAATGCACGCAAAGGTAAATCGACGGGCGTATAGCGGGCAATCTGCTCGGCCAGGGAATTGGTGATAGCGACGGCGTAGATTAGCACCACCACGAAGAAGGCAATGAAATAGAGCGCGGTGATTAAACTGCCGATCTTTTTGCCATAGTAGTGGGTGACGGCGCCAGTAATGCCAACGCTTGCCGGAGTGTTAGCGGAAAGGATGAACTGACATAAAGCGCGGTGCGGCCAGTAGGTTAACGGCCATGCCACCAGTGCGGTGATAAACAGAACTACCGCACCGGCGGCCCCTAGCTGGATGGGCAGGAAAAGGGTTCCCGCTCCGACGGCAGTGCCATATAGGGCAAAGCTCCATAGAGTTTCGTCTTTAGACCAAATTTTAGACATTATCTGAATATATCAACCATAAAACCAAAAAAATGGCGGACAATTTACCATAATTAGCTTTTCGTGTGGCTGAACATTTTCAGGCCGCTTGTTATCGGCCTGAAAAGAAGACTAATTTTGTGCGTAAAGATTCTGTTGGCGGCGTTTGATGATGCGATCGCGCAGCGTATCGTACGCCCAGTTGTAGAGCATGGTGTAAGGCAGGAAAAACAGGAAGAAACCAATCTCCAGCGTGAGTGCCTGCAGCAGCGTTACGCCCAGCACGAACGACACGATGCTGACGCCAATAACGATAAACCCACACTCGAATCCCAGGGCGTGCAGGGCACGCACTTTTGCCGTCCGCTTTACGCGAGTGACCGGCCACAGGCGGTCAAAAACGGCGTTGTAGATGATGTTCCACACCATGGCGGTGGTGGCCAGAATAATCGTGAGTCCCCCCATTTCCAGTACGGACCGTTGCATCAGCCAGGCGGCAGTAGGGGCGAGGATCGCGGTGGCGATCCCTTCAAAGCACACGGCGTGGAAAATACGCTCCGGCAGCTTTCTGCGATGTAATAAATCGTGTTGCATCTGATGACCTTCGTTTTATTGAACACTGTTATGCGCATTTTATGGGTAAATGTGATAAGTAAAAGATAGAATCCATCGATAAAGTAGATACTTCATGCGCTATTCCCCCGAAGCTCTGACCGCCTTCGTTGAAACCGTCTCCTGCGGTTCCTTTTCTGCCGCGGCACGCCGTCTACGCAAAAGTCAGTCGACGATCAGCACCGCCATCGCCCATCTGGAGGTGGATCTCGGCGTCACGCTATTCGATCGCTCTGCGCGCCAGCCGGTATTGACCCCGGAAGGCCAGCGGGTGCTGAGCTACGTGCAGGCGATCCTCGCCGCCAGCGAACGGCTTGATGAGCTGGCGGTTTCATTGAGCGGTGAAACGGAAGCGCGGCTGACTTTTGTGCTGTCGGATACTCTGCATCCGGACGTGCTGGAAGATCTGCTGGCGCAGTTCGATCGTCGTTTCCCGCATACCGAGTTTGAATGTCTGGTGGGGGAGGATGATGATGTGGTCGATCTGTTGCAAAAAGGCCGCGCGCAGGTGGGGTTGATTGAGGCGCGCGACGACTACCCTACCGATATTGGTCATACCCGTCTGCCGATGCAGACGCGCATGGCGGTCTATGTCTCTCCCGATCATCCTCTGACCGCGCAGACACGCGTGGAGTGGGAGCAACTGCGCACGTGGCGCGAGCTTCGGTTGAATACCTATCTGGAGAATCGCACCGCACCCGCGCGCGGGCCAGTATGGTCGGCACCCAACTATCTGATGCTGCTGAGCATGGCGGCGCAGGGGCTGGGATGGTGCGTATTGCCCTGTGCGCTGGTGGATGAATTTGCCAGTTCGGCGGAGCTGACTATGCTGGATATTACAGGCTGGCCGATGTCGGTTTCTATCGATTTGCTCTGGCATAAAGAGGCTCCCCTGGGGGCGGCGGGGAGCTGGCTACGTCAGTACCTCCAGCAGGTGTCGACGTAGCGCAGACGATAAGCAATTCCTTTGTGATAAGACTCACTTTTTTTAAACAATTGCGAAAAAAGTTGATAACAATCATCTACTATACGCAGGTTATTTTGCGCTGAGGTTGAGATGAAAGATGTCGTTATCGTAGGTGCTGTCCGTACGCCCATCGGCTGTTTTCAGGGGGCGCTGGCGCGTCATTCCGCCGTCGAACTGGGTAGCCTGGTGATCAACGCGTTGGTCGAACGCAGCGGCATTGCCGCGACGTCGATTGACGAAGTGATTATTGGTCAGGTTCTGACCGCAGGTACCGGGCAAAACCCGGCGCGGCAGTCTGCGATAAAAGGCGGTTTGCCAAATACCGTATCGGCCATCACCATTAACGACGTCTGTGGGTCGGGGCTGAAGGCGCTGCATCTGGCGACCCAGGCGATTCAATGCGGTGAAGCGGATGTGGTTATCGCCGGCGGGCAAGAAAATATGAGCCGCGCGCCGCACGTGTTGACCGACAGCCGCACCGGCGCACAGTTGGGCAATAGCCAACTTATCGATAGCCTGGTGCATGACGGCCTGTGGGACGCCTTCAACGATTATCACATGGGCGTCACGGCGGAGAATCTGGCGCGTGAATATGGCATCAGCCGTGAGCAGCAGGATGCCTGGGCGTTAAGCTCGCAGCATAAAGCCCGCAAGGCTATCGATTCGGGGCGTTTTCGCGACGAAATCGTTCCGGTGATAAACCCACAGCCTGGCGGTCAGCCGCAAATTGTGGATACCGATGAGCAGCCGCAAACCGATGCCAGCGCGGAAGCACTGGCGCGGCTGAGCCCGTCGTTCGATCTGTCGGGCTCGGTGACGGCGGGTAACGCTTCATCCATTAACGACGGCGCGGCGGCAGTGTTGATGATGAGCGAAAGCAAAGCGCTTGAACTGGGGTTACCTATCCTGGCGCGGATCCGTGCGTTTGCCAGCGTGGGGGTGGATCCGGCGTTGATGGGGATTGCACCGGTTTATGCCACGCGACGGTGCCTGGAGCGCGCAGGCTGGCAGTTGAATGAGGTGGATTTGATTGAGGCCAACGAAGCTTTCGCCGCGCAGGCCATTTCGGTGGGTAAAATGCTGGAATGGAACGAACAGAAGGTCAACGTCAACGGCGGAGCGATCGCTCTGGGGCATCCGATAGGCGCATCGGGCTGCCGAATTCTGGTTTCTCTGGTTCACGAGATGATTAAACGCGATGCGCGCAAAGGCCTGGCGACGCTGTGCATCGGTGGTGGTCAGGGGGTTGCCCTTGCCGTCGAGCGAGACATTCAGTAAATCTGCTTTAGTTTCTCCATTCTATTTTTTCCTTCAGAAAGACCTCGTTCGAGGTCTTTTTTTGTTTATATACGCTGGGTTAAGAGACCAGGAAAGGAATTGTGTCTAGTTTCTTCCTTTATATATTTATTTTTATTTGTGTCATCTGTAAGAGATATGAATGAGTAAATGCTTAGCCGAATCATTGATTAAACATAAATTATTACTATTGCTAAGAATAACTCACGTTACTTCTTTTTGGGTAAGTTCATGTAAAGTAAGTAAATTATTGATTTTTAAATTCAGAAAAAATAAATCTTTGTGATCTAAGTTTTATTTTTTAAGGGTTGTGTCTGTTTTTTGTTGAGCTTTATCACGTCCTCCTTGTGCCAGATTTTCTGAAACAAATAATTACGATCTCGATCACTAAAATAGAAATTTGGAAAAAATAAAATCCAATTTCATAAAAAAGAAACATAATTTCAATTGAGGGATGGCAAATGTTAAAGAAAACTCTGGCCCTGGCCGTATTATCTGGCATGTCTTTCGCTGCATCTGCGGTAACCGTTGACCTGCGTCATGAATATATTGACAGCGGTTCCAACGCTGACCGTGTTGCGGTTTCTCATCGATTTGATAACGGTCTTGGTTTTGGCGTCGAAGCAAAATGGAAAACGGGTGGTGATACTGATAAACAGGATCGTCCGTTTAACGAAATGGTGGGTAATGGTCACGAAGAATCCATTAACTGGCGCTGGAAGGCGACAGATAACTTTGCCCTGAACCCAGGCTTTAATATTGAAAGTAAAGACAGCTACTCCATCTACAAACCGTACCTGCACGCGCAGTACAGCTTTGATAATGGTTTTTATGTGGCGGCGCGTTACCGTTATGAATATACCCGCGTTCCGGCAACTTCCAGCAACGGCGGCGGCGTAGATGACAAGGTCAATAAAGTGGATACCTGGGTAGGCTGGGCGATGGGCGACTGGCGTGTGGAACTGAACTACGTTTATGCACGCAGTACCGTGGCAGACGATCAGCATAAGAGCTTGTATCGTAACAATAATAAACCTTACAGCACCGAATATAACGCTAAGATGGCCTACAAGTGGGACAAAAACTGGTCTCCGTATTTTGAAGTGGGCAACGTGGGTGTGAAATCTACCGATGAACGTCAGACCCGTCTGCGTGTAGGTGTGGCTTACTCCTTCTAAATAAACAAAACCGGACCCTCATCCGTTTTCCCCCCGGAGCATTTGGCCGGGGGTTTTCGTTTTTGTGGGGGAGAATGTTCTATAGCGCGCACAATCTATTTCTCTGGCTCGGATATTCCCTCGCCCCTTTGGGGAGAGGGTTAGGGTGAGGAGGGAGCTCGGTGTAAAACCCTCACCCCATCCCTCTCCCTTAAAAAGGGAGAGGGGGCCGTCCGTGCCAAGGGGCGAGGGAATAGCGACGTCCGCACAAACCGCAGGCAAAAAAAAGCCCTCCAGAGGAGGGCAAGGCCAGTTACAGAAACACTAAACTTAAAATTCTTATGCTTGCATGAACTTACGTTCGGTTGGCAGTTTGGCGATATACAGCGCCGGCTTGCCATCTTTGTCAGAGCTGAACAGCACCGCGCTGTCGTCCGGGGTAAAGGACGGGTGCGGGTGAGTCACCTGACGGCTGTTTTGTACCGTTGCCCACGAGGTATCGTGACGGGCAACCGGGAAGTAGGCTTTCTTCGCTACGTCAAACGCGTACAGATACGGATCGTTATCGATGGTATAGCCGCTGGTGTCCTTCACGTCGACCGGGGTACCGGAGCCGTCGCCGACCAGCAGGGTGCCGTCGAAATTACTCATCAGGTGTGAACAGGCCGGCATTTGCATCAACGCTTCGTTGACGTTGGTGTCCGGGTTGAAACGGTAAATGGTACGACCCTGTTTGCCTTTCAGATAAGAAACGTAAACCAGCGCGGAGCCATTCGGAACCCAGAATTCGTGGGTGCAGCTTTCGCCTTCCGCATGTTCTTTAACTTTACGTACGTTGCTGCCGTCTTCGTTGACCATCCACATACGCGCGTCGACCAGGTCGTGCGGGCCTTCGTGGCAGAATGCGACAGTGTTGTCGTCAAACGGACGGTAGATCGGATGGCCGAGCCAGTTTTTCTCTTCGTGGATCACCGCGCTTTCGCCGGTTTGCAGATCGACACGCAGCAGGCGGCAGTGCGGGCCTTTATGGAAGAAGTCGTGGAACAGTTTCCAGTCGTTCAGCGGCGTCCAGTCGCTTTTGGCGATTTCAATGCCGACCAGCTTGGTACAGTCGCTGTTGGACACCCAGGTACCGTAGCCAACCCAGTCGTCCGGCACGCGATAGACTTCGCGCTCGGCCAGGGTTTCAAGATTTACTTCCAGCAGAGTGCGGTCGTTCTTAACGTAGTAAAGGGATTTGTCGTCCGGAGACAGGAAACCACCAAAGGTGTTGTCGCCAGCGCCTTCGGTCAGCTGTACGGCTTCGGCGTTCGCCACATCCAGTAAGTAGTAGTTCCAATGGCCATCGAACTCACCAGCAAACAGCAGATGGCTACCATCGTTAAAGAAGCACTTCTGATAGAAGTAGTTACGATGACAGGTGACTTCTGGTGGTGTTAAGCGGGTGACCTCCGCGCCGGTGTCCGGGTCGCGGCTGACCTCATAATTCAATTTTACCCGCATGCCTTTAGCCATGGTGCTCTCCTTTTACTGATGCGGTCGCGAGGTGCTATCAACTTCGCTGGCCGATGTGGATGTCATTTTAAAAATTAGGTGTTAATTTATCAAAACACCGTTTCAATGTTTGTGATGGCAGACGCACTTTATACGAAAAATCATCATTTCTGCGACTTTTTTGATAACCCTTTATCCCTCCCGTCAAGCGTATCTTTGATTTTGCGACATCATTTACCTCATACAGAGTATTTTTCAAAGAAAATGTAACTAGATGAATAATATTGTTTTTTATTTTTGTCTGAGGGTGGGTAACGGCGTATTCGTGATCCCATTTGCATTTTTGATATTAATTCACAGAAAAAATGAAACGATGTTTTATTTGCAATTGAAAACCCATTTCATCAGGGATAAGATACGTGCATTAACAAAACGGAACGAAGTTTCGTTCTGTAATAGAACATAAGACCACATTTTCCTGGAGGTTCAGGTGGAAGTAAGACAGAGCATTCATAGCGCTCATGCTAAAACGCTGGATACGCAGGGGCTTCGTGAAGAGTTTTTAGTTGAGCAGGTATTTGTCGCCGACGAATACACCATGGTGTACAGCCATATCGATCGCATTATCGTTGGTGGCATCATGCCGGTGGCGAAAACCGTATCGGTTGGCGGCGAAGTGGGCAAGCAGCTTGGCGTGAGTTACTTCCTGGAGCGCCGCGAGCTGGGCGTCATCAACATTGGCGGCGCGGGTACCATCACCGTTGATGGCCAGTGCTACGAAATTGGCCATCGCGACGCGTTATACGTGGGCAAAGGGGCTAAAGAAGTGGTTTTCGCCAGCGTCGACGCGGCGAAACCGGCGAAGTTCTACTACAACTGCGCGCCGGCACACACCACTTACCCGACCAAAAAAGTGACCCCTGCCGATGTAGCACCGGTGACCCTGGGCGATAACCTCACCAGTAACCGCCGTACCATCAATAAATATTTTGTGCCGGACGTACTCGAAACCTGTCAGCTCAGCATGGGCCTGACCGAACTGGCGCCGGGCAACCTGTGGAATACCATGCCGTGCCATACCCACGAGCGCCGCATGGAAGTCTACTTCTATTTCAATATGGATGAAGACAGCTGCGTGTTCCATATGATGGGGCAGCCGCAGGAAACGCGTCATATCGTGATGCACAACGAACAGGCGGTGATTTCGCCGAGCTGGTCGATCCATTCAGGCGTAGGTACCAAAGCGTATACCTTCATCTGGGGGATGGTGGGTGAGAACCAGGTCTTTGATGACATGGATCATGTAGCAGTGAAGGATCTGCGCTAGTCGCGGACAGCATTAGTTCAATGATGCCTGTCCGGTACAGGCGCTAACGATAAGGAATATAAAATGATTTTGGATTCATTCTCTCTGCAGGGCAAAGTTGCCGTTGTTACTGGTTGTGATACCGGTCTGGGTCAAGGTATGGCGCTGGGTCTGGCTGAAGCGGGCTGCGACATTGTGGGTATCAACATTGTTGAACCGACTGAAACCATCGAACGTGTAACCGCGATGGGTCGTCGTTTCCTGAGCCTGACCGCTGACCTGCGTCAGATCGACGGCATCCCGGCGCTGCTGGAGCGTGCGGTGGCGGAATTCGGCCATATCGATATCCTGGTCAACAACGCTGGCCTGATCCGTCGTGAAGACGCGATCGACTTCAGCGAAAAAGACTGGGACGATGTCATGAACCTGAACATCAAGAGCGTGTTCTTTATGTCTCAGGCGGCAGCTAAGCACTTCATCGCGCAGGGTAAAGGCGGCAAAATCATCAACATCGCTTCCATGCTCTCCTTCCAGGGCGGCATCCGCGTTCCGTCTTACACCGCTTCCAAGAGCGGCGTAATGGGCGTAACCCGTCTGATGGCGAACGAGTGGGCGAAACACGGTATCAACGTCAACGCGATTGCTCCGGGCTACATGGCGACCAACAACACCCAACAGCTGCGTGCTGACGAAGAGCGTAGCGCCGCTATCCTCGACCGTATCCCGGCTGGCCGTTGGGGTCTGCCGAGCGACCTGATGGGGCCGATCGTGTTCCTGGCTTCCCCGGCATCTGACTACATCAACGGCTATACCGTTGCCGTAGACGGTGGCTGGCTGGCGCGCTAATTTTTAGCCTGCCCAATAAAAAAACCTGCTGCGGCAGGTTTTTTTATGCCTGTGAAAAGCATGGGCTGTATGAGATTTATCCATATAGGAAGGTGCAAATAATCCATACTTAAATGATGATAATGAAATTATCACCATTGTGTATTGCCTCTTACAGGCATTATGCAACACGGCTGGCTTCCATCTGAAAGTCAAATGTCCATCACAAAACGATGTGTCGCAGCAATATTGTCCATGTTAATGACCTTTCCCGCCTGACACTCCTGTTCATCAATCTCTTACTTTCGTTGTATGTCTTACTCTGTCTGGCAGGAAAATATGGCTTCAATCAGTAACGATCCTTCGCTCATGCCGCGCACCCAGCGCGACACTCGACGTATGAACCAGTTTGTCTCGGTTGCCGCAGCGGTCGCGGGGCTGCTTTTTGGTCTCGATATCGGGGTGATTGCCGGCGCGCTGCCGTTTATCACCGATCACTTTGTGTTATCCAGCCGCCTCCAGGAGTGGGTGGTGAGCAGTATGATGCTGGGAGCGGCGATCGGCGCGCTGTTCAACGGCTGGCTGTCATTCCGCCTGGGGCGTAAATATAGCCTGATGGTCGGGGCCGTACTGTTTGTTGCCGGGTCGCTCGGCTCGGGTCTGGCGACGAACGTCGAAATGCTGTTGATCGCCAGGGTTATTCTCGGCGTGGCCGTCGGTATTGCCTCTTATACCGCACCGCTTTATCTCTCCGAGATGGCCAGCGAAAACGTGCGTGGCAAGATGATCAGCATGTATCAGCTGATGGTGACGTTGGGGATAGTGCTGGCGTTTTTGTCCGATACGGCCTTCAGTTACAGCGGTAACTGGCGCGCGATGCTTATCGTGCTGGCGCTGCCAGCGGTGGTGCTGATTGTGCTGGTGGTGTTCCTGCCGAATAGCCCGCGCTGGCTGGCGGAAAAGGGCCGTCATATTGAAGCCGAAGAGGTGCTGCGCATGCTGCGCGATACCTCGGAGAAGGCGCGTGATGAACTGAATGAAATTCGCGAAAGCCTGAAGCTGAAGCAGGGCGGCTGGGCGCTGTTTAAGGTCAACCGCAACGTGCGCCGCGCGGTTTTCCTCGGCATGCTGTTACAGGCGATGCAGCAGTTCACCGGCATGAATATCATCATGTACTACGCGCCGCGCATCTTTAAAATGGCCGGATTCACCACCACGGAACAGCAGATGATCGCCACGCTGGTGGTTGGCCTGACCTTTATGTTCGCCACCTTTATCGCCGTGTTCACCGTGGATAAAGCTGGGCGCAAACCGGCGCTGAAAATCGGCTTTAGCGTGATGGCCGTGGGGACGTTGGTGCTGGGCTACTGTCTGATGCAGTTTGATAACGGCACGGCATCAAACGGGCTTTCCTGGCTGTCGGTGGGGATGACAATGATGTGCATCGCCGGTTATGCCATGAGCGCCGCACCGGTGGTGTGGATCCTGTGCTCGGAAATCCAGCCGCTGAAGTGCCGCGATTTTGGTATCACCTGTTCCACCACCACCAACTGGGTGTCGAATATGATTATCGGCGCGACCTTCCTGACGCTGTTGGATGCCATCGGGGCGGCGGGCACGTTCTGGCTGTATACCGCGCTGAACGTGGCCTTTATCGGTGTGACCTTCTGGCTGATTCCAGAGACCAAAGGGGTGACGCTGGAGCATATTGAACGCAAGCTGATGAAAGGCGAGAAATTGCGGGATATCGGCGTGTGATGAGTGCCCGGTGGCGGCTACGCCTTACCGGGCCTACAAGGTACGTCAAACGTAGGCCGGGTAAGGCGTAGCCGCCACCCGGCTTTTTTACACCTTCGCTAAATACAGCGCTGGCATCCCCTCTGTGTCCGAGGTGTACAGCACCCACTTCCCGTCCGGCGAGAACGACGGATGCGGATGCGTCACCTGGCGGTCGCCGTCCAGCACCTTCCAGCTGCTGTTGTGCTGGCAGATCGCTTTTTTGTCGCCAGTTTTCAGATCAAACACCCAGATAAACGGATCGTTGAGGTTGATATCCCCGGTTTTATGCGGCGCGCCGTCGCCGACGACCAGTGAACCGTCGTGGTTACTCATCAGGTGAGAGCAGGGCGGAATCTCCATCAGCTGGCGGTTTTCCAGCGTTGCAGGATCCGCGCTGTACAGATAGCGGTGCGGGCTGTTTTCCTGATGGGCGACGTAATAGAGCGCCGAGCCGTCCGGCACCCAAAATTCATGCGTAAAGCTCTCGCCTGGCTGCTGCTGGCGCACGCAGCGAACGTTGCTGCCGTCGTTGTTAATCAACCACATGCGAGCGTCAATCGCATCACGCGGCCCTTCATGGCAGAACGCGACGGTATTGTCGTCGAACGGGCGGTAAATCGGATGACCGAGCCAGCGTTTCTCCTGCAAAATGGTCCGCTGTTCCCCGGTTTTCAGGTCGATATTAATCAGGCGGCATTCCGGGTTAGTGAAGTAGAAGGCGCGGAACTTTGACCAGTCGGTGAGCGGCTGCCAGTCGCTTTTCTTAATCTCAATGCCGACAAGCTGCGTGCAGTCGGAGTTGGCGACCCAGGTGCCGTAGGCCACCCATTGGTCATCCACTTCGTACACCACATGTTCTTCCAGCGTCGTGAGATCCACGCGACGCAGTTGGCGGGTATCTTTGACGTACCATAATGACTGGTCGTCATCGGAAAGAAAGCCGCCGAAGGTGTTATCGCCAGCACCGTCGGTCAGCTGGGTTGCCTGTTGGGCGGCAATATCCAGTAAGTAATAGTTCCAGTGCCCCTCGAACGCGCCGCCAAAAATCAGCTTGCTCCCATCGCGGGTAAAGCATTTTTGGTAGAAGTAGTTCCGGTGGCAAATAATGTGTGGTGGCGTCATCCGGATCACCTCGTGACCGGTTTCGCTGTCCTTCTGATGGCGGAAATTCAGCGGGATGATTTTGCCTTTCATGTCCTTTCTCCTTGAATAAAAAAATACCCCGCAACCGAAGTTGCAGGGTATTAACACATGATGGCGCGATTAGCGCATTGCGCGTTTCAGGATACGTTCACCCTGGCGCTGGAAGTCGGCTGCCGCGTCTTCAACCGATTTCTGACCATAGTCGATGTACTGCAGAGTGGTACCGAACTGGGCCACGATCTGCGGATCGTCGAAGTACGGAGACACGCTCAGTTTCGCCGGCAGAGACTGTGCCAGACGCAGGCCAGCAACGGACGGATCGCTCTCTTTCAAGATGCCGTCTTCGGTCAGGTATTTCACCGCAACCTTGCTCAGCGGCACGCCACGCTCCAGGCCCAGCGTATCCACGCCTTCTTTGCTGTTCAGCAGGAAGTTGATCACTTTCGCTGCCGCTTCCGGGTTCTTAGTCGACTTACCGATAGACAGCATCTGCGCCGGTTTGAAGAACAGACCCGCGTCGGTGGCGCCCGGCAGCATTGGGTAGCTACCCAGCTCCAGCTTCGCTGGCGGCTTCAGGTTGTCAGAGTATTTGTTAATGGTGGAGTTCCACATGTAGGTACCGCCCCACTCACCCTGAATCCACGGCTTCATCTCATACATGTTGCTCTTACCAAATGACGCATAGTATTTGGTGTCCGGCATCACGTGGCTATCGACCAGCTTTTTATACATCTGGAAGAACTCAACCCACTGCTCTTTGGTGTAGGAGAATTTCTTCGCCTTTTCATCAATCGCCGGGATGTTGTACTTCTGAATCATGTAAGAGTTCAGCAGCGCCAGGGTATCCTGGTGCTCCAGTACCACCGGGTAGTACTGTTTACCCAGCTTGCTTTCAAAGGTTTTACCCGCCGCCATTAGGTCGTCCCAGGTTTTCGGGTATTCAACGCCAGCCTGTTTCCAGGTTTCGTCGTTGAAGTAGAACACGCGCGCGGTGACAGAGATTGGGATCCCGTTCAGCTTGCCGTTGACGGTGGTGGACTGCAGCTCTTTGGCATCAAACTGGCTTAAGTCGATCACGTCCTTCATTTTGTTCAGGTCGTAGAAGCCGTCGCCGTTTTTGGAGAAGATCGGCAGCCAGTTCCAGTTAGTCTGCATCACGTCCGGCTCGGTACCGCCAGCGATCTGGGTGGTCAGACGGGATAAGTGGCCGTCCCAGCCGGTGTATTCCGCTTTTACGTTAATGTCCGGGTTCTGCTTGTGGAACTCTTCCAGCGCCTTCAGTGTGACCTGGTGACGGCCATTGCCGCCCCACCAGGACATACGAAGGTCAACATCCTTAGCCATAGACGGCAGGGCGGTAAGGCCCAGAGTGGCGGAGATTGCTGCGCTTAAAAGCACTTTTTTCATTTTAATACTCCAGATTAGAGGGAGAGGTTCTGTTCAGTTTTAGCGTCAAAAATATGGCATTTATTCATGTCAAACTTAAAGTACACCTTGCGATGAAGCCCCTTCTCAATCATTGGCTTAGCTTCATCTGAAGGGATGCGTGCCGTCAGCTCGTAGTTCGCGACTTTCAGGTAAACGAAGAACTCGTGCCCCATGTTTTCCACGCGGACCATCTCACCGCTGCAGCCGCCTTCAGCGAACGGCTCATCGGACAGGGAGACGAATTCCGGACGAATACCGTAGAACACTTCCTGATTTTCTTGCGCCGTCAGCTTGTTGTGCAGATCTTCGCTCAGCGGCATAAACTCATCGCCAATGCTCAGGTTCAGTCGACCCTCTTTGCTCACCAGTTTACTGGCGCGGATGTTCATTTCCGGAGCGCCGATAAAGCCCGCAACGAACATGTTTTTCGGTTTGTGGTATAGGTTGTCCGGGGTGTCTACCTGCATGATGTGGCCAAGCTTCATCACGCAGATACGGTCGCCCATGGTCATCGCTTCGGTCTGATCGTGGGTAACGTAAACGGTGGTGGCCGGCTTACCGGATTTCTTCAGCTGCTTGTGCAGGTCGGAAATACGGATACGCATGGAGGCACGCAGCTTGGCGTCCAGGTTAGACAGCGGTTCATCGAACAGGAACACGTCCGGCTTTTTCACAATCGCGCGGCCTACGGCCACACGCTGTGCCTGACCACCGGAGAGCTGACGCGGCAGACGGTCCAGCAGCTCTTCCAGCTCGAGGATTTTCGCCGCTTCGTTTACCTGGGCGTCGATCTGATCTTTCGGCATTTTGCTCAGCTTCAGGCCAAACGCCAGGTTCTCACGCACGGTCATGTGCGGATACAGCGCGTAGTTCTGGAACACCATCGCAATCCCGCGCTCTTTCGGCGCGAGGTTGTTGACGATCTTCTCACCGATGCGGACTTCGCCGCCGCTGATGGTTTCCAGGCCAGCCAGCATACGCAGGGTGGTGGATTTGGCGCAGCCGGACGGACCGACGATAACCATAAACTCACCTTCTGCGATTTTCAGGTCGATACCATGTACCGCTTTGAAGCCGTTGGAGTACACTTTTTCCAGTTTGTTGAAAATAACTTCAGCCATGATATATCCCTCTTAACCTTTAATTCCGCTGCTGGTAACGCCCTGTACGAAGTAGCGCTGTGCCAGGAAGAACACAATGATGGATGGCAGAATGGAGATGCTCGCCATTGCCAGAATTTCGTTCCACGGCGCCCCTTCGGTGACGTCGATGGACATTTTCAGTGCCAGTGCAATCGGGTACTTATCAACGCTATAGACGTAGATCAGCGGGCCGATAAAGTCGTTCATGGACCACATGAACTGGAACAGGGCGACGGAGATAATCGCCGGCTTCAGAATCGGTACCACCACATACCACAGCACCTGGATGGAGTTACAGCCGTCAATCTGCGCCGCTTCTTCCATGTCACGCGGTACGCCGCGCAGGAACTGAATCAGCATGAAGACGAAGAACCCTTGCGTGGCGAAGGCCAGCGGCAGGTACAGCGGCATATAGCTGTTCAGCATGCCCATTTCACGGAACATCAGGTACTGAGGAATCAGCAGTACGGTGCTCGGCAGCAGCATGGTGGTGATGAGCGTCGCGAACCAGAATTTCTTCCATGGAATCTCGAAGCGGGCAAAGCCGTACGCCACGATAGTGGAGGAGATAATGGTCAGAATCACTTTCGGGATCACATACTTGAAGGTGTTCAGCATGTAATGACCGAAGGTGTACTCGGTACCGGTTTTCCAGCCGTTAATAAAGCCGTCCCAGGTGGCGTGTGCCGGCCACAGGCTCAGCGTGGTGAAGATCTCGTGGTTCGGTTTGAACGATGCCGAGAACATCCACGCCAGTGGGTAGAGCATTAACAGACCGACAATCAGCAGGATGGTGTAGCGAACCCATGCGTTGATCTTCTCACGGCGAAGGGTGCGGGCAACCTCACGTTCAGCGATGCTTCTTGCGTCGGAGATTTGTTGAATATCAGCCATTTTTGCCTCCCTTATCGGCGGAGTAGAACACCCAGTATTTTGAAGACTTAAAGGCAATGGCAGCGAAGACTGCTACAACCAGGAACAGAACCCATGCCAGCGCCGCGCCGTAACCCATGTCGAAGTACTTGAACGCTGTGTCGTAGATGTACAGCGAGAACAGGTACGTTGAGTAGGTTGGGCCACCGCCGGTGATGACGTACGGTCCGGTAAACTCCTGGAATGCCTGAGTGGTCTGCATGATGAAGTTGAAGAAGATAACCGGCGTAATCAGCGGCACGGTCACTTTCATAAACATCTGCCATTTAGAGGCGCCATCGATCATCGCCGCTTCGTACTGAGACTGCGGAACGTTTTGCAGGGCCGCCAGGAAGATAACCATCGCGGAGCCGAACTGCCATACGCGCAGCAGAGTTACGGACATCAGCGCCAGAGACGGTTCGCCCAGCCAGTTGACCGGATCGAAACCGAATACGCCGATAAAGCTATTCAGCAGGCCGTCGATGGCGAACAGCGCGCGCCACAGTACCGCGATAGCCACGGAGCTACCGAGGATAGACGGGATATAGTAAGCGGTACGGAAGAAGCCAATTCCGCGTAATTTAAAGTTAAGAACAAACGCAATCCCTAAAGCAAATGCCAGTTTTAATGGGATTGTCAAAAATACGTAGGCAAAAGTTACGCCCATGGATTTCCAGAAGAGCGCATCTTCAGTAAACATGTAGCGATAGTTTTCGATGCCGTTAAACACCGGCGGACTCATCAAGTCATACTCAGTAAAACTGAGGAAGAAAGATGAAACGAACGGGAAGGCCGTGAAGATTATCAACCCGATTATATAGGGTGAAATCCACGCCAAACCCAGCATTCTGTTTTCATTCATACATACCTACCTGGCGAACAAGTGTGTCAAACGGATTGGGTGTTGGTTACATCCCTCGCGCCTGCTGGCGCCAGAGCGTTTAAAGCGTTAACTTGGTGTCGGTCATGCAGCCTTTCCCTGTAAGTGAATGTAATACAATAAAAATTAACATCGTCCATTGTTCGGTGTTGTTGCGTTTCAAAATCTCATGCTTTGCGACAATCATTTTATAAAACACCGTTTTAAATTTATTTTATTGCGATTTGTTTCTACGTCATTCGATTAATCGTGAAAATGTGATCGGAGTCGAAACGATGTTTCATTATAGTGACGGCGATGGCGTTTTTGTCCCTCAGCCAGCACCATTCGGGGCTTCTGGTATGGAAGTTGACAGCCGAAATATCTATTAAGCGTGATATAATTGATTGTTAAAATGATTAAGGCGCTAATCTTTGTTGAGGGTGAAAAATATAAAGCCTCAGCGAAAAAGATGAGGCTTTGATCACAATAAAAGGCTTATTCTGGAAACATCCAGAATGTATACGTTGTATGACCCGTCAGTTATTTGTCGGAATCATCACAATACCGATTGGCGTTAAATTTGTGCAATGGCGCATCAAATCGCCCGGCGAGACAAACATATTTTGGTTGCTCCGCAGCGCAGCCAGCGCATCGAAGCGCCTGACGGTGGTATCAAGGCCTAACAGCGACGCGTGCGCCTGGGCAAAATAGAAAATGGCTTCCGCCAGCGCATCGGTCATGGCGGGTGTCGGTTGCGTGTTATTGTCCATAAAGGCGTGGTGCAGAGCTTCGCACAGCGCTTCATCGCTGGCGGTTTCCGGCGCGGCGTTCATATCATATTGATTAAAGGTCACCTGGCGCTGCTTCATCCAGTCGGCGGCTTTATCGAGCAGCGTTTCGCCAATGGCCGAATCCAACTGTGTGGCATGACGGAACTGCAGGCGGAAGGCGCTTCCGGCATCGTCAAAGCATTGGGCGACGAACTGTGAACAGACCATCGGATGCTTACCGGGCGTCTGCTGTTGCTGAATAAACTGAGTTATCGTCGCGGTCAGCTTTTTCAGTATGCGAATAATCACCTGCTGTTTTGGGCTGGTTATCGAGAATTTTTTATACATCAACAACAAACCAACCATATACAGCCCGGCATGGTCATAGGGTTCCTGGTTATTCAGGTGCTGGCGCGCCGCCTGAGTGACAGGCGTGAGCGGCGATGCTGTTGTGTGGCGATAAACATGAATGGTGCGGCCCTTAAAACGCTTTTCAGCAGGGTTGGTGGTTACCTGTGGCGGCGTTTCTTCCACGATGGTGGGCGGGCAGGTCTCAAAATACATCGCGGCGTGACTGACCGGGGCATCGGTCAAAAAGGTAATTGCCCAGGAAATAAAACTTTTCTTTTCCGGTGAGAAGAGCAGCACATCCGCTGGGTGAAGATCGTTAAGTGAGAGTACTTTCATAAAATTCCCTTTTCATTTCCTGACCAGTGACGGCAGATACGCGCTAGCATAACGCGCCTTATTTTTCGGCGACTGTGATGGAAATCGACGTTAGATCTCAGCGGAATGCGTGAAAATTTGCGGGGAATCTGAGACGGTAGGGCAAACGGGATAAACGGAGAAACGCCGCCCTTCGCGATGAAAAGCGGCGGAAGCGTCGAAGCTTATGCTTTCAGGAAATCCTGGCGCACTGGGGTGAAGGTATCGAGCAGAGTACCGGCTTTCAGGCACACGCAGCCGTGCATGATGTTCGGCTGTTTGTACAGCGTATCGCCCGCGGAAACTACGTGCTTTTCGTCGCCAATGGTGAATTCAAACTCACCGGACAGCACGTAGGTCAGCTGCTCGTGCGGGTGGTTGTGCATTGGGCCAATCGCGCCCTGTTCGAAGTTGACTTCAACCGCCATCATCTTGCCATCGTGTGCGAGAATGCGGCGGGTAACGCCATTGCCCAGATCTTCAAGCGTGGTTTCTTTATGGAAAATAAACATCCGGCTGTCCTGTTTTATGTTGAAACGGTGTTTCATTAAATTTATATCAGAAACGATCAAAAAGAAAACGCGAGCCGCAGATGTGGAAAGTTGATCACAACTTTGCTTCACTGGCAGGACGACAACGCACAAGGAACCACGATGAAAACGATTGGTCTGTTAGGCGGGATGAGCTGGGAGTCGACCATTCCCTACTATCGCCTGATTAATGAAGGGGTAAAGCAGCGTCTTGGCGGTTTGCATTCGGCGCAGATCTTACTGCACAGCGTGGATTTCCACGAGATTGAACTGTGCCAGTCACAGGGCGACTGGCAGCGTGCGGGCGAGATCCTCGCTCAGGCCGCGCGGGGCCTTCAGCAGGCGGGGGCGGAAGGTATCGTTCTGTGCACCAACACCATGCACAAAGTGGCTGAGGCGATTGAAACCGCCTGTGAGGTGCCGTTCCTGCACATTGCCGACGCCACGGGCCGTGCGATTCAAAAACAACGGATGAACAACGTTGCGCTACTCGGCACGCGTTACACCATGGAACAGGATTTCTACCGCGGACGTTTGCAGGCGGAATTTGGCATCAGTACGCTGATTCCCGAAGCGGACAATCGGCAGAAGATTAACCAGATCATCTTTGATGAACTGTGCCTCGGCGAATTCAGCGACGCCTCCCGCGACTATTACCTGAGCGTGATAGCGGCGCTGGCGAAGCAGGGCGCGCAAGGGGTGATCTTTGGCTGCACCGAAATTGGCCTGCTGGTGCCCGCTGAACTGAGCCCGCTACCGGTGTTTGATACGGCGGCGATCCATGCCGAAGACGCGGTGGCGTTTATGCTCTCTTGATCTCGCTAAGCACCGCCTCCAGCGGGTCGGTAATGCGTGACAGATGCGCCTGAAGATGGGCCGTAAACGTCTCCAGCAGCGCCGAGGCCGGGCGGTGTAGCGGGCGAATCAGACTGACGGTGAACGGCACGTCGACGCTAAAGCGGCGAATGGCAACGCCGCTGTTGACGTAGTCCAGCGCCGTCAGCGGGTTCACCACCGAAAGGCCGACGCCGGCTTTGACCATCGCGCAGATAGAGGCGGCGCTGTGCGTTTCGACCACCATGCGCCGCTTCACCTGATGTTCATTAAACAGCGCATCCAGCAGTTGGCGATAGCTGTCGGTGCGCGACAGGCTGATGTAGTTCTCGCCCTGAAAATCGGCGGGCGTCAGCACTGCTTTCGCGGCCAGCGGGTGTGCCTGCGGCAGAACGCACACTTCGTTGAGCGTGAGCAGCGGCGTGCGCTCGGTGCCTGCGGGCGTGTGCAGCGTCTCCGTCAGGCCCAGATCGTGGCGCTGCGCCGACAGCCACTCTTCCAGCAGCGGCGACTCCTGCGGCACGATTTGAATATTGACCTGCGGGTAGCGCGCGAGGAACGGCTGGAGCAGCGGCGGTAAAAAAGATTGCGAGAACACCGGCAGGCAGACAATCGACAGCTCTCCCTGACGGAATTCGCGCAGGCTTTCGGCGGCGCTGACGATACGGTCCAGCCCATACCAGGATCGCTGCACTTCTTCAAACAGCCGCAGCCCTTGCACCGTCGGGTGCAAACGTCCTCGGCTGCGTTCAAACAGCTTTAAGCCGAGAACCTGCTCGAAGCGCGCCAGCTCGCGGCTGACGGTTGGCTGTGAGGTGTGCAGCATTCGCGCGGCTTCCGTCAGGTTTCCCGCCGTCATAATGGCATGAAAGATTTCAATATGGCGCAGGTTTACGGCTGGCATCGGCGATCCTCACAGGTCTGTACTCCATATCATTTTTGCATAGACTCGCGATAAAACGATATTTTTTATTCTCTTTCGCCTGTGGCGTAATCATAAAAAAGATGATTACCGGAGTTCGCTATGCCACGCCCGCTCAACAATACCGACACTGACCTGACCGCCGACAACCTGCTGCGCCTGCCTGCCGAATTTGGCTGTCCGGTGTGGGTGTACGATGCGCAGATTATTCGCGCGCAGATTGCCAAACTGAATCAGTTTGACGTGGTGCGTTTTGCCCAGAAGGCGTGCTCGAATATTCACATTCTGCGTCTGATGCGCGAGCAGGGCGTGAAGGTGGATTCCGTCTCCCTCGGCGAGATTGAACGCGCGCTGGCTGCAGGCTATGAGCCGGGCGAAGGGCGTGACGATATCGTTTTTACCGCCGATATGATTGATGAGGCGACGCTGGCCCGCGTGCGTGAGTTACACATTCCGGTGAACGCCGGTTCAGTCGATATGCTGGAGCAGCTCGGCAGCATCTCTCCGGGGCATCGCGTGTGGCTGCGCGTTAACCCAGGGTTTGGCCACGGCCACAGTCAGAAAACCAACACCGGCGGCGAAAACAGCAAGCATGGCATCTGGTACAGCGATCTGCCGGCGGCGCTGACGGTGATCCAGCGTTATCAGCTGAAGCTGGTGGGCATTCACATGCATATCGGATCCGGCGTCGATTATGGCCATCTGGAGCAGGTGTGCGGTGCGATGGTGCGTCAGGTGGTGGAGTTTGGTCAGGATCTGGAGGCGATCTCCGCGGGCGGCGGGCTGTCAATCCCGTATCGCGAGGGCGAGGAGGCGATCAACACCGATCACTACTTTGGCCTGTGGGATGCCGCGCGTCAGCAAATCGCGCAACATCTGGGCCACCCGGTGAAGCTTGAGATCGAACCGGGGCGTTTCCTGGTGGCGGAATCCGGCGTGCTGGTGGCGCAGGTACGCAGCGTAAAAGCGATGGGCAGCCGTCACTTTGTGCTGATTGACGCGGGCTTCAACGATCTGATGCGTCCGGCGATGTACGGCAGCTATCACCATATTTCCGCGATGGCGGGCGACGGTCGTGCGCTGGAAAACGCCCCGCAGATTGAAACCGTGGTGGCGGGTCCGCTGTGTGAATCAGGCGATGTCTTCACCCAGCAGGAAGGGGGCAAAGTGGAAACTCGCCTGCTGCCTGCGGTGGTTCCGGGCGATTATCTGGTGCTGCACGATACCGGTGCTTACGGTGCGTCGATGTCGTCAAACTACAACAGCCGACCGCTGCTGCCGGAAGTGCTGTTTGATAACGGTGTGGCGCGGTTGATTCGTCGTCGTCAGACGATTGAAGAGCTGCTGGCGCTGGAACTTATCTGAGGGAATGCCCGATGGCGCTGCGCTTATCGGGCCTACGGGGATGTAGGCCGGATAAGGCGCTTGCGCCGCCATCCGGCACGTTATTTGTAATACGGTCCCGTCGTGACCGAATCGCGCAATACCAGCGTGCCGGTGAACGGTGGTATGGTTTCAATCTCTTCGCCCGCGGCCAGCTTAATGGCCTGGTCAATGGCGGTGACGATCATGTTATCGATCGGCAGGTACACCGTCGACAGCCCCGGCTCCAGCCACTTGGCGCTCGGGGCATCATCAAAGCCAAACAGCGAAATATCCTGAGGAATATGTAGCCCCGCCTGATGCAGCGCCTTCGACGCGCCCAGCGCCATGTCATCGTTACAGGCAAACAGCGCGCTGAACTTCACTTTCTCTTCCAGCAGCGCGTTGCACATGTCATAGCCGCAGTTCATGGTCGAATCGCCATGCTTCACTTTTGCTGGATCCCATTTTATGCCGTTCTGTTCCAGCGCCCGACGGTAGCCCTGCAAACGCGCTTTACCGGTTGGCGTATGAATAGGAACGGTAATGCAGGCGATGTCCCGATGCCCTTGAGAAATCAGATACTCTACCGCCTGGAATGCGGCATCCTGCTGTTCGAAGAACACGCAGCGATCGCGCGCCTGGCTGACGTCGCGGTTAATGACGACCAGCGGCATCGGAGTCGTGTTCACCAGCGACATGATCGCTTTTTCGCTCATATGGCGGGTGTAGAGCACGATGGCGTCGCACTGGCGGTCGGCCAGCATCTGCACCGCCTGCTCTTCACGCTCGGGCGTATCGTGGCCATCGGTCACAATCAGCTGTTTACCCCAGGCTTCCGTCTGACGGGAGGCCTGCTGTAACAACCGACCAAAGTAGAAGCCGTCGAAGGTTGAGACAACGAGGCCAATGCTGTTGCTGGTGCGATTGGCCAACGAGCGCGCCAGAAAGTTGGGCCGATAGCCTAACTCCTCCATCGCTTTAAACACCTGTTTACGGGTGCTCTCTTTGACCTGACCGGTACCATTCAGCACACGGGAGACCGTTGCTTTCGACACGCCAGCGCGTATTGAGACATCCAGCATTGTTGCCATTGTTAATCCCTGAAACTCCGTGATGACCCGCAGTTTATCACAGACATTCACCACTCATACGAACTCTACAGCGGATAAAAAACCTATCGCGATCACGCTTTTGCAGTTAATCGCGCTAAGAACCGCTCCTTCAGCATGCGGTATACCAATAATTGTATTTCTTTCTGTTTGGAATACCAAAATAGAGGTTGGGAGCTTAATCACAGAACTTTTCGTTAAGGATGACTATTTTTGGTATGCCAAAAGGTGTTTGGCTGTACACCGGATGCGCGATAAAGCCCTTAAACTTGAGGTACTTTCTATGGCATTGCAGGACAAACTGATTGATTCGCTGGGGAGTTTCGCCACGAAATTCAATAGCTATCGCTATATCATGGCGATCAAACACGCCTTTATTACGCTGATGCCGGTGATCATCGTTGGCGCATTCTCCGTACTGATTTCCAACATGGTGTTGGATCCGAAAAACGGTCTCGCCAGCTTCCAGTCGCTGTCGTTTCTGGCGTCTCTCAAACCGATTACCAGCGCCATCAACTACGCCACGCTGAACTTCCTCAACATTGGCGCCGTGTTCCTGATCGGCATCGAGCTAGGAAGAATCAACGGCATTAAGACCCTGTTCCCCGGCCTGCTGGCGGTGATCTGCTTTATCTGTGTCACGCCGACCACCGTACAGATGATGGTCGACGGGCAGATGCATGAAGTCAAAGATGTGCTGCTGCGTCAGTTCTCTGACACCCGCAGCCTGTTCCTCGGCATGTTTATCGCCATTCTGTCGGTCGAGATCTACTGCTGGCTGGAAACGCGCAACGGGCTGAAGATCAAAATGCCGGACACCGTGCCGCCGAACGTCGCCGCGTCGTTTTCAGCGCTGATCCCGGCGATCATTACCGTCACCGCGATCGCCACCTTCGGCTTCATCTTCCATCAACTGACCGGTATGTACCTCTACGACGCGGTTTATCAGGTGGTGCAGCAGCCGCTGGAGCGGGTGATGCAGAGCCTGCCGGGGATCCTGCTGCTGATGTTCGTGGCGCAGATCTTCTGGGTGATCGGCATTCACGGTAACCAGATGATCAAACCCATCCGCGAACCGCTGCTGCTGGGGGCGATTACCGTCAACATGAGCGCCTTCGAGCAGGGTAAAGAGGTGCCAAATATTATTACGATGCCGTTCTGGGACGTGTATATGAGCATCGGCGGCTCCGGACTGACCATCGGGCTGCTGATCGCGGTGATGATTGCCACCAAGCGTAAAGAGATGAAAGAGATCGCCAAGCTGTCGATTGGCCCGGGGATCTTCAACATCAACGAGCCGGTAATCTTCGGTATGCCGATCATGCTCAACCCGATCCTGGCGATTCCCTTCATTATTACCCCGCTGGTGACCGGCAGCATCGGCTATTTCGCCACCGTCACCGGGTTTGCCGGTAAAGCCGTGGTGATGGTGCCGTGGACCACGCCGCCGCTGATCAACGCCTGGCTGTCGACCGCAGGCTCGATGGGCGCAGTAGTGACGCAGCTGATTTGTATCGTCGTGGCGGTGCTGATTTACCTGCCGTTTGTCAAAATTGCCTCCCGCCGTGCCGAGATTTCCGAACGCCTGGCGGCCAAATCCCCGGCTACCGATAACTTCTGAGGACGCTATGAGTACAAAACGGATAACGATTCCCGATGATTTTATTCTCGGGGCCGCGGCTTCGGCCTGGCAAACGGAAGGCTGGAGCGGTAAAAAGCCAGGCCAGGATTCCTGGCCCGATCTCTGGTACAAGAACGACCGTCACGTCTGGCATAACGGCTACGGCCCGGCAGTTGCCACCGATTTTATCAACCGCTTTCGCGAAGACGTGCAGCTGATGAAGCTAGCGGGGTTGACTCATTACCGTACCTCCATCAACTGGTCGCGTTTTTTAACCGATTATGAGGCGGTTACGGTGGATGAAGAGTATGCCGCTTATTATGACCAGCTGTTTGATGAGCTGCTGGCCAATGGTATTGAGCCGATGATCTGCCTTGAGCACTACGAGCTGCCAGGCTACCTGCTGGAAGAGTACGGCGGTTGGGGCTCGAAAAAAGTGGTTGAGCTGTATGTGCGCTACGTGGAGCAGGTGTTTGCCCGCTACCATCGCAAGGTGACGCGCTGGTTTACCTTTAACGAGCCGATTGTGGTGCAGACCCGCGTCTATCTGGATGCGCTACGCTGGCCGTATGAGCAAAGCACCGGCAAATGGATGCAGTGGAATCACCACAAGGTACTGGCGACGGCGAAGGTGGTGCAGCTATTCCGCGAGAAAGGCTATCAAGGGACCGTCGGCTGCATCCTCAACCCGGAGGTGACCTATCCGCGTTCCGCCGCCGCTCACGACCTGCGGGCGGCAGAGGTGTACGATCTGTTCTACAACCGCGTATTCCTGGACCCGCTGGTACACGGTGCTTACCCGGCAGAGCTGTTCACGCTGCTGGAGAAGCATGCGGTTGCCTGGGACTACAGTGCCGACGAACTGGCGATCATCCGCGACAACACGGTCGATGAACTGGGCATTAATCTCTACTACCCGCATCGGGTAAAAGCGCCGTCGCGCGCCTGGCATCCCGGGACGCCGTTCCACCCGGCCTGGTACTACGAACCGTTTGAGCTGCCGGGCAGAAAGATGAACAACTCGCGCGGTTGGGAAATCTACCCGCAGATTGTCTACGACATGGCGATGCGCATCAAAAATGACTATCGCAATATTCCGTGGTTTGTCGCCGAGAGCGGTATGGGGGTGGAAAATGAGGCCCAGTTCCGCAATGCCGATGGCGTGATTGCCGACGACTATCGGATCCGTTTTATCAGCGAGCATCTGTGGCAAACGCTGCGGGCGAAAGAAGACGGCGCCAACTGCCACGGCTATATGCTGTGGGCCTTTACCGACAACGTTTCGCCGATGAACGCCTTTAAAAACCGCTACGGGCTGATTGAAATCGATCTCCAGAACGATCGCGCGCGGCGGCCAAAAGCCTCTGCCCGCTGGTTCCGTCAACTGCGCGACAGCCGCGAGCTGACGGTGGATATCGATGATGAATGGCGCTGATTTTTGCTAAGATAGCGCCGGTATTGGCATAACGTACAGGTGAAATTGTGGAGAAGGCTACCGTCCCGCCGGAAAAGAAACCCTATCAGGAGATTGGCGATGATTTGCGCGCCCAGATTATGCAGGGCCGCTATCCCGTCGGGTCGCGCCTGCCGCCGGAACGCAATATAGCTGAAACTTACGGCGTCAGCCGTACCATCGTGCGCGAGGCGCTGCTGATGCTGGAACTACAGGGTACGGTTGATATTCGCCAGGGCTCCGGCGTGTACGTGATGCGTATTCCGCAAGAAAGCGACGGTGAGGAAGAGCAGATGCTGAGCAGCGACGTTGGGCCATTTGAAATCCTGCAGGCGCGCCAGCTGCTGGAGAGTAACATTGCCGCTTTCGCCGCGAAGATGGCCACCCGCGCAGATATCGACAACCTCAAGCAGATTATCGAACAAGAGCAGCGGGCGATTGCGCTCAACGATACCAGCCAGGACAACGGCCGCCTGTTCCACCTGGTGCTGGCCGGGGCGACGCAAAACCAGATGCTGCTGGCGACTATCGAGCGCGTCTGGATCCAGATGGACAGCAGCCCGCTGTGGCAGCAGTTTAACGCTCATATTGCCAGCCGCACCTACCGGCTGAAATGGCTCGGCGATCGGCAGACTATTCTGGCCGCGCTACGCCGCCGCGACGTCATGGGGGCCTGGCAGGCGATGTGGCAGCACCTTGAGAACGTCAAAAATAGCCTGATGGAGCTGTCTGACGAAGACGCGCCGGATTTCGACGGCTATCTGTTTGAATCAGTTCCCATCTTCCAGGGAAAATTAATGTGACCATCCTGCCGCTCTATGACCGTCCGCAGTACGCCGGTCAGGTGACCGACTGGCTATGGCACGCCTTTGGCGGTGACGGTCTGTCGCGGGCATTTTTTGCCAGCATCATCGACCACAGCCAGCGTCCGGGCGCACTGCCGCTGACGTTTATTGCCGTTGAGGGCGATAAACTGTCAGGAACGGTGGGGCTATGGCGCTGCGATTTAATTAGCCGTCAGGATCTGTGGCCGTGGATGGCGGCGTTGTACGTCGCGCCAGAGGCGCGTGGCCGCGGTCTGGCGGGCCAGCTACAGCGGCACGTGATGTCCTGTGCCGCGCAGCTGGGATATACGGAACTGCACCTCTATTCGGCCTGTCGGGATTTTTACGAACGCTTCGGCTGGCAGTACCTCGGTGATGCCCTCGATTACCCGGACACCACCGTCCATCTTTATCGCTACGATTTAACCTCTTCCGCCGGGGCTATCACCGAGTGACGGCGAACCAGCGTCGGGCTGAACAGGTGGGTGATATCCGGTAGCGGCTTGTTCTCTGCCAGCGCCAACGCCAGCTCGGCGGCCTGGGTGGCCATGGTGACAATCGGGTAGCGGATGGTGGTCAGCCGTGGTCGCACGTAGCGGGAAACCAGCACGTCATCAAAACCAATCAGCGAAATCGCCTGCGGTACGTCGATACCGTTATCATTCAGTACGCCCATCGCGCCCGCCGCCATCGAGTCGTTGTAACAGGCGACGGCGGTAAACTGCTTGCCGCGACCGAGCAGCTCGGTCATGGCCTGTTCGCCGCCGCTTTCATCCGGCTCGGCAAAGGTCACCAGCCGGTCGTTGCACGGTAGCCCGTGCTCTTTTAGCGCGTCGTAGTAGCCCGCCAGTCGGTCTTCCGCATCCGAAATCGCGTGGTTGGAACAGATATAGCCAATGCGCGTATGCCCTTGTTGAATCAGATGGCGAGTCGCCAGCCAGGCGCCGTAACGGTCGTCCAGCGCCACGCAGCGTTTTTCAAAACCGGGCAGAATGCGGTTGATCAACACCATGCCGGGCATTTGCTTCATTAAATCTGCCAGTTCAGCGTCGGGAATCAGCTTGGCATGCACCACCAGCGCCGCACAGCGGTGGCGGATGAGTTGCTCAATGGCCTGACGTTCTTTCATCTCATTATGGTAGCCGTTGCCAATCAGCAAAAAATTGCCGGTGTGATAGGCGACCTGCTCCACGGCTTTAACCATGGCGCCAAAAAAAGGATCGGAGACGTCGCCCACCACCAGGCCGACGGTTTCCGTCGACTGCTGCGCCAGCGCGCGGGCATTGGCGTTGGGATGATAGTTGAGGGTCTCCATGGCGGAATTCACCGCCTGACGCGAGGCATCGCTGGCTTTTGGAGAGTTGTTGATGACGCGGGAAACGGTAGCGACGGAGACGCCTGCCATCCGGGCCACATCTTTAATTGTCGCCATAATATGCCTTAAACAAAATTCGATGGGTAAACGTTTACACCCTAACAGTTTTACGGAAATCCCGGTGCTATTCAAGGCCGAGTCTGTGGTGGATTGCACAATATTGATGCGCGTATGGTGCTTTGTGGAAGAGTGACACCGCGCTTTTGCAACTAAACAGGAATATTCAAACGTTTGCTTACACTTTGCGAGATGCTGTTGCGAATGTCTGCTGGAGAACGCGTTACGCGAGTTGCTAATCTGATTGTCCCAGAGGTATTGATAGGTGAAGTCGCCCACAAGGTTGACCACTCAATTACACCAACCTGCGCAGATGCGCAGGTTTTTTTTTTGCCTGAATTCACGCTGTTACAGTTCCCCATAATCGCAATACCTCGTTGCATTTCCGCTCATTCTCTTGCGGTTTTAAACTGGCTGCCAGGCGGTAGGGGGGAGACAATAGCGGTCCCAGAGGTATTGATTGGTGAATGTTTCAAAGTACGCTTTGCGTACGCATCACTTACACCGACCTGCGCAGAAGCGCAGGTTTTTTTTTACCTCCATCTTCCCGTCTGCTGCTTTTCCTCAGTGTTCTCGTGTACCCTTTGCAAAGATAAATCTTTGGCAAAAGGAGTTGGTATGCTTCTCTGTTTCTTCCGACAGCTTTTCAGGGTGTTATTCAGGGTACGGATGACCGGTAGCACCGAGGCGTTAAGCCAGCCTAAAGTGCTGATTACGCCCAACCACATCTCGTTTATCGACGGCATTTTGCTGGCGCTGTTTCTCCCGGTTCGCCCGGTTTTTGCCGTCTACACCTCGATTTCCCAAAAATGGTTCATGCGCTGGCTGACGCCGATCATCGATTTTGTCCCGCTCGACCCGACAAAACCGATGTCAATCAAGCATCTGGTGCGCCTGATCGAACAGGGCCGCCCGGTGGTGATTTTCCCGGAAGGGCGCATTTCAGTCTCCGGTTCGCTGATGAAGATTTACGACGGCGCGGCCTTTGTGGCGGCGAAGTCCGGGGCGACGATTATTCCGGTGCGTATTGAAGGCGCGGAACTGAGCTACTTTAGCCGCCTGAAAGGGCTGGTGAAGCGCCGCCTTTTCCCTCGCATCCAGCTGCACCTGTTGCCGCCAACCACGCTGCCAATGCCGGAAGCCCCGCGTGCCCGTGACCGTCGCCGCATTGCCGGCGAAATGCTGCACCAGATTATGATGGAAGCCCGGATGGCGGTGCGTCCGCGTGAAACGCTGTATGAATCGCTGCTGACGGCGATGCACCGATACGGCGAGAAAAAAGCGTGCGTCGAAGATATCAATTTCCAGCCGGACAGCTATCGCAAGCTGCTGACCAAAACGCTGTTTGTGGCGCGTATCCTCGAAAAATACAGCCAGAAGGGAGAAAAGATCGGCCTGATGCTCCCGAATGCCGGTATCAGCGCCGCCGTTATCTTCGGTGCGATTGCCCGCGGTCGTATTCCGGCGATGATGAACTACACTGCCGGGGTCAAAGGGCTGTCCAGCGCCATTACCGCCGCGCAAATTGGCACAATTTTTACCTCGCGCACGTTTCTTGATAAAGGCAAACTCTGGCACCTGACCGAGCAGTTGACCCAGGTTCGCTGGGTATTCCTCGAAGATTTAAAAGGCGATGTGACCACCGTCGATAAGCTGTGGATCTTTTCGCGCGTGCTGATGCCGCGTCTGGCGCAGGTGGCGCAGCAGCCGGAAGACCCGGCAATCATCCTCTTTACCTCCGGTTCGGAAGGCCACCCGAAAGGCGTGGTGCACAGCCACAAAAGCATTCTGGCGAACGTCGAGCAGATCAAAACCATCGCCGACTTTACCGCCAATGACCGCTTTATGTCGGCGCTGCCGCTGTTTCACTCGTTTGGCCTGACGGTCGGGCTGTTTACGCCGCTGCTGACCGGCGCGGAAGTGTTCCTCTACCCTAGCCCGTTGCACTACCGCATGGTACCGGAGCTGGTGTATGACCGTAACTGTACCGTCCTGTTCGGCACCTCAACGTTTTTAGGCAACTACGCGCGATTCGCCAACCCGTACGATTTCTATCGTCTACGCTATGTCGTGGCCGGGGCGGAAAAGCTGCAACAGAGCACCAAAGAGCTGTGGCAGGACAAGTTCGGCCTGCGCATTCTGGAAGGCTATGGCGTGACCGAATGCGCGCCGGTGGTTTCGATTAACGTGCCAATGGCGGCGAAACCGGGCACGGTAGGGCGCATTCTGCCGGGGATGGACGCGAGATTGCTGGAAGTACCGGGCATTGAGCAGGGCGGTCGTCTGCAGGTGAAAGGGCCGAACGTGATGTGCGGCTACCTGCGCGTTGAGAACCCTGGCGTGCTGGAAGCGCCGACGGCTGAGAATCAGCACGGCGAGCGGGAAACCGGCTGGTACGACACCGGTGATATTGTCGCTTTTGACGCTCAGGGCTATGTGCAGATTCAGGGACGGGCAAAGCGGTTTGCTAAAATTGCCGGCGAAATGGTGTCGCTGGAAACGGTCGAACAGCTGGCGCTGGGCGTATCGCCTGAGAAGATGCACGCCACGGCAGTGAAAACCGATGCCAGCAAAGGCGAGGCGCTGGTACTATTTACCACCGATAATGAACTGACCCGCGACAAACTGTTGCAGTATGCGCGGGCCCACGGCGTGCCGGAGTTGGCGGTTCCTCGCGACATTCGCTGGATGAAACAGCTGCCGCTGCTGGGCAGCGGTAAACCGGATTTCGTCACCCTTAAGAGCATGGTTGCAGAGACGGAACACCCACATGAGTGAGTCAGTACACACTAACACCTCTATCTGGTCGAAAGGCATGATGGCGGTTATCGCCGCCCAGTTCCTCTCGGCTTTTGGCGACAACGCGCTGCTGTTTGCCACGCTGGCGCTGATGAAGCAGCAATACTATCCGGACTGGAGCCAGCCGGTGCTGCAAATGGTGTTTGTGGGCGCTTACATCGTCTTTGCGCCGTTCGTCGGCCAGGTGGCGGACAGCTTTGGTAAGGGCCGGGTGATGATGTTCGCCAACGGCCTGAAGCTGCTCGGCGCGGCGATGATTTGCGTGGGGCTGAATCCGTTTATCGGCTATACGCTGGTGGGTATCGGCGCGGCGGCTTACTCGCCGGCGAAGTATGGCATTCTCGGGGAACTGACCACCGGCGATAAACTGGTGAAAGCCAACGGTCTGATGGAAGCTTCGACGATCGCGGCGATTCTGATCGGCTCGGTGGCGGGCGGCGTTGTGGCTGACTGGAGCGTGGTGGGCGCACTGGCGCTTTGCGCGATCGTCTACGGCGGCGCGGTGGCAGCTAACATTTTTATTCCCAGGCTGCCAGCTGCGCGTCCGGGTCAGTCCTGGCGTTTTCGCCCCATGACCCACAATTTCTTTAACGCCTGCAATGTGCTGTGGCACAACGGTGAAACGCGCTTTTCTCTGCTTGGCACCAGCCTGTTCTGGGGCGCGGGGGTGACGCTGCGCTTCCTGTTGGTGCTGTGGGTTCCGGTGGCGTTAGGGATTACCGATAACGCCACGCCAACCTATCTGAATGCGATGGTGGCGGTGGGGATTGTGGTGGGGGCCGGGGCGGCCGCGAAGCTGGTCACGCTGGAAACGGTGGCGCGCTGTATGCCTGCCGGGGTGTTGATTGGCGTGGTGGTGGCGATTTTCGCCCTTCAGCACGCGATTTTACCGGCTTATGTGCTGCTGTTTATCATCGGCATCTGCGGTGGCTTCTTTATCGTGCCGCTGAACGCGCTGTTGCAGGATCGCGGCAAGCATACCGTTGGCTCGGGCAATGCGATTGCGGTGCAAAATCTCGGTGAAAATAGCGCGATGCTGTTGATGCTGGGGCTGTACTCGCTGGCGGTGGCGGTGAATATTCCGGTTGTCGGCGTGGGCGTAGGCTTCGGTGTGTTGTTTGCGCTGGCGATTATCGTGCTGTGGCTGTGGGGTAAGCGGCGCTGATTTTCCCGGGGTCGCAAGCGACCCCGGAAGAGCACAATCTTAAGGTGCCGGGTAAGTATATACCTGATGCACCGCTTCAATTTCGGCTAATACTTCTTCACTCAATTCCAGGTGCAGACTTTCCACGTTAGTTTTCAACTGCTCCATCGTCGTCGCGCCCAGCAGCGTGCTGGCGACGAACGGCTGACGGCGGACGAACGCCAGCGCCATCTGCGCCGGGTCGAGGTTATGGCGTTTGGCAATCTCCACGTAGGCGGCGACCGCTTTTTGCGTCTGCTCACCGCTGTAGCGGGTAAAGCGGCTAAACAGCGTATTGCGCGCGCCAGCCGGTTTGGCACCGTTCAGGTATTTACCGGTCAGGGTGCCGAACGCCAGGCAGGAATAGGCCAGCAGCTCAACACCTTCAAACTGGCTCACTTCTGAGAGCGCGACTTCGTAGCTGCGGTTGACCAGGCTATACGGGTTCTGAATGGTCACAATACGCGGCAGATCGTGTTTATCGGCCAGATGCAGGTAACGCATTACGCCAAACGCGGTTTCGTTCGAGACGCCGATATAGCGAATTTTCCCGGCGCGCTGATACTCGGTGAGCGCTTCCAGCGTTTCCAGCAGGGATACGACCGGTGCGGAATCAGCCCAGGTGTAGCCCAGCTTGCCGAAGCAGTTGGTTGGGCGCTGAGGCCAGTGCACCTGGTAGAGGTCGAGATAGTCGGTTTGCAGACGCGTCAGACTGTTGTGCAGCGCGTCGCGAATGTTCTTGCGGTCCAGCGCCTGATTGGGGCGGATGCCGCTGTCGTTATTGCGTGACGGGCCGCTAACCTTAGAGGCAATCACCAGTTTTTCACGGTTGCCGCGTTTCGTCAGCCAGTTGCCAACGTAGGTTTCAGTCAGGCCCTGGGTTTCCGGGCGCGGCGGCACAGGATACATCTCCGCGACGTCGATCAGGTTGATACCCTGACTCACGGCGTAATCAAGCTGTGCATGGGCGTCGGCTTCGCTGTTCTGTTCACCAAACGTCATTGTGCCAAGCCCGAGGGTGCTTATCTCAAGAGAGCTGTGGGGGATACGGTGGTACTGCATAAGCCGGCTTCCTTTTATCAACAGCGTCGGGAAAGAGTCCCGACAAAGGAATATAAAAATGGCAGAGGGGAAGAAAAAGGGAAAGCAGAAAATGAAAAAAGGCCAGCAAGCGGCTGACCTCTCTGTCTTTATCGTTTAATAATCTGTGAGACGTCGTCGCGATTGATCTGCATTCTGTTGCCCTGCTGATCTTCGTAGCTGATAAGCCCGGTGTCGTCGTCGACTTCTGGTTTTCCGTCGGTAAGAATCATTCGGCCATCTTTGGTCGCCATGACGTAATCGCTGCTACAGCCGGAAACTGCAAAGGCTAAACCTACTGCGGAAATCAATACTGCCCATTTTGTCATCGTCATCCCCTTTATCGCCGCACTCTTAATAGTCTAGTAATAACCGACTCTTGCGTTAGCATAAAGCAGTAAAATCTGAAAAAAATCAGACATGGCCCTCAAAAGAGGGCCAAAAACGACAGATTAGAGCGGATTTTTTTTGTTTCTCAGCAGATTGAGGCTTTCTACTGCGATAGAGAAGAACATGGCGAAGTAGATGTAGCCTTTCGGCACGTGGACGTCAAAGCTCTCGAGGATCAGCGTAAAGCCGACCAGAATCAGGAATGACAGCGCCAGCATTTTCACCGAAGGATGGCGATCGACAAATTCGCCGATTGAACGTGCGGCAAACATCATCACGCCCACCGCAATCACCACCGCCGCCATCATGATAAACAGATGGTCAGAGAGGCCCACTGCGGTAATGACCGAGTCGAGGCTGAAGATAATATCCAGCAGCATGATCTGCACAATCGCGCCGAGGAACGAATGCACGTTGGTTTTCAGCCCTTCCTCATCACCTTCAATCGACTCGTGAATTTCCTTACTGGCCTTCCAGATAAGGAACAGCCCGCCCAGCAGCAGGATAATATCGCGCAGCGAGATGGCCTGATCGAACACGGTGAACAGCGGGTTGGTGAGCTTCACCACCCAGGCGATAGAAGCCAGCAGCCCCAGACGCATCACCATCGCCCCCATCAGCCCTAAACGACGGGCATGGGCGCGTTGCGCGGTAGGAAGCTTAGCGACGACCAGAGAGAGAAAAATAATATTATCGATCCCCAGAACGATCTCCAGCAGCGTCAGCGTACCGAGCGCAAGCCAGGCGTTGGGGTCGGTGATCCATGCAAATAACATTAGATAAGTCCTGCCAAAAAAAGCGAAAGCGTCAATAGATGTACTTTGTGGATGCTGTAGGGCAATCCTGCCGCCAGCAGCACGAGGAGTATAATCCCGGCGGGCGGCAGGGCAAAAAAATTAATGCGTTTGCAGCATAAAGTGGCGCGCCAGCAAGGCGGCGGTGAAGTTCTTTTTGAGATAGAAACCGCGCGGCAGCGTCATAATCGGTTCACCGTGCGCGCCGATGGCTTCGGTGAGCGCTTTGCTGTTGGCGGCCTTTGGGCGGAGCTGCAGCACTTCACCGTGACGCGCGGTAATGCGCTCGACCTGCCCCAGAACAATCAGATCCATTAACTCTTCCCAATCCATTTGCAGCTGATGCTCCTCTTCCGGGCTCGGCGTCCATAGCAGCGGCGCGCCGACGCGGCGCTCGGCGAGCGGGATCGTTCTTTCGCCCTCTACCGGAATCCACAATACCCGCTTGAGCTTGTGACGAACGTGGCTGTTTTCCCAGGTGACGCCGGAATTGCCGGTCAGCGGGGCGACGCAGACGAAAGTGGTCTCCAGCGGGCGTCCCTGGCGGTCAATGGGAATCGTTTTCAGCTCGACCCCCAGCGCAGCGAAATCCTGCTCTGGCTTACTGCCGGCGCTGGCGCCGAGCCAGATTTCCAGCAGCACGCCAATCCAGCCTTTATCACGCTTCAAATCTTTGGGCGGGACGATACCGGCCATCGCCGCCAGTTCGCCCAGCGAATAGCCCGCCAGACGCTGCGCCTGCGCAAGCAGCTCGGCCTGGGTTTTGGGCGATTCGGGAAGCGGGGCGAGCATTGACATGATAAAACGCCTTTTGGTGAAAAAATGAACGACTGTTTTGCCGGGTGTGGATAGAGTTTAACTTTTTCTGAGTAAATATATCAACGTGATGATTATAATGGATTTTTTAAGCTATTTTTCAGCGTAAAAAGGCCGCGAAAAAAGGTTTTCCAAATCTGGTCACTGACAATGAACAGGATCTTACACCATGTTATCCACAGAAAAATGGGATAACTGGGGAAAAGCCCCACTACTGTTTCAATTTACAGCCTTGACGTGCGACGAAAATCGAATTTTCGCACAAAAGATGTCTAAGATGTTGGCACAATCTGTGGATAAAATCGGCGTTGCTCGATCTTTCATCAGTTGGAGGATCCCCTATGTGATGATCATCACGTTATGCGCTAATGCAAGAGGATTAACCATAATAACTTAATGAAAAATATCATTTTACTGTGAACGGCTTGCATGCGATTATTCAGAGTAGTCTGGGTTTTCCCTGGGTAATTCCGTACTTCTTCACAACTCTATCCACAGAAAAAGTGAATAAAATCGCGGATGAACGCGGTTCTCTGTTTATAACTCTGATGATTACTGTGAGTTATTCAAATGTTATTCGATGGTCGTGCTGTAATAGAGTGGTTTACCGTTTCCAGCGAGTGTGAAACAATCATTCACATTGAAGCTTATTTTGAGGTAGTCCGGTGATTGATGACGATGGCTACCGCCCAAATGTTGGTATTGTAATTTGCAATCGTCAGGGCCAGGTTATGTGGGCCCGACGCTACGGTCAGCACTCCTGGCAATTCCCGCAAGGGGGTATAAACCCCGGTGAGACAGCAGAACAGGCGATGTATCGGGAACTGTTCGAAGAAGTTGGATTAAGCCGTAAGGATGTACGGATCCTCGCTTCGACCCGAAACTGGTTGCGTTACAAATTGCCTAAACGTTTGGTGCGTTGGGACACAAAGCCGGTTTGTATCGGCCAGAAACAAAAATGGTTTCTCTTGCAGTTGATCGGCAATGACGCGGATATCAATATGCAAACCAGCAGCACGCCGGAGTTCGACGGCTGGCGCTGGGTGAGTTACTGGTATCCGGTGCGTCAGGTCGTGTCGTTTAAACGTGACGTCTACCGCCGGGTGATGAAAGAGTTCGCCAGCGTAGTGATGGCGCTTGCGGAGAGCGCGCCAAAACCGCAAAGCGCGCCTGCTTATCGACGTAAAAGAGGTTAAGCCACGCATATTATGCTCACTCGCTTACGCGAAATTGTTGAGAAGGTCGCGAGTGCGCCTCGTCTGAACGAGGCGCTGGATATTCTGGTCACCGATGTCTGCCTGGCTATGGAGACCGAGGTTTGTTCCGTCTATCTTGCCGACAACGATCGACGCTGCTTCTATTTAATGGCGACCCGCGGCCTGAAAAAACCGCGCGGTCGTACCATTACGCTCGCCTTCGATGAAGGGATCGTCGGGCTGGTTGGCCGCTTGGCCGAACCGATTAACCTCGCCGACGCGCAAAAACACCCCAGCTATAAATACATTCCCTCAGTGAAAGAAGAGCGCTTCCGCGCGTTTCTTGGCGTGCCGATCATTCAGCGCCGCCAACTGCTGGGCGTGCTGGTGGTGCAGCAGCGCGAGCTGAGGCAGTACGACGAAAGCGAAGAGTCATTCCTGGTCACGCTCGCCACCCAGATGGCGGCTATCCTCTCGCAGTCTCAGTTGACGGCGCTGTTCGGGCAGTATCGTCAGACGCGTATCCGCGCGCTGCCGGCTTCGCCGGGCGTGGCGATCGCCGAAGGCTGGATGGACGCCACCCTGCCGCTGATGGAGCAGGTGTATGAAGCGTCATCGCTGGATACGCAACTGGAGCGCGAGCGTTTAACCGGCGCGCTGGAAGAGGCGGCGAACGAATTTCGTCGTTACAGCAAACGCTATGCCGCCGGAGCGCAAAAAGAGACGGCGGCGATTTTTGACCTCTATTCGCACCTGCTCTCTGACGCCAGCCTGCGCCGCGCGCTGTTTGCTGCGGTGGATAATGGCTCGGTGGCCGAATGGGCGGTAAAAACGGTTATTGAGAAGTTTGCCGAACAGTTTGCCGCGCTCAGCGACGGCTACCTGAAAGAGCGCGCGGGCGATCTGCGTGCGTTGGGGCAGCGTCTGCTGTTCCACCTCGATGACACCACCCAAGGCGCCAATGCCTGGCCGCCGCGCTTTGTGCTGGTGGCGGATGAACTCTCCGCCGCTACGCTCGCGGAAGTGCCGCAGGATCGTTTAGCCGGCGTGGTGGTACGCGACGGTGCCGCCAACTCTCACGCTGCGATCATGGTACGCGCGTTGGGGATCCCTACGGTGATGGGTGCCGATATTCAGCCGTCGATCCTCCACGGGCGTACGCTGGTGGTGGATGGTTATCGCGGCGAGCTGCTGGTGGATCCTGAACCGATCCTGCTACAAGAATATCAACGGCTTATCAGCGAAGAAAACGAACTCAGCCGCCTGGCGGAAGGAGACGTTGAGCGCCCGGCAGAGCTGAAAAGCGGCGAGCGCGTAAAGGTGATGCTCAATGCCGGTCTTAGCCCGGAGCATGAGCAGAAGCTGGGGCGGCGCATCGACGGCATTGGCCTGTATCGCACTGAAATTCCGTTTATGCTGCAAAGCGGCTTTCCTTCCGAAGAGGAGCAGGTGGCGCAGTATCAGGGCATGCTACAGATGTTCAACGACAAGCCGGTGACTTTACGTACGCTGGACGTCGGGGCAGACAAACAGCTGCCGTATATGCCGATCAGTGAAGAGAACCCCTGCCTGGGCTGGCGCGGGATCCGCATCACGCTCGATCAGCCGGAGATCTTCCTTATACAGGTGCGCGCGATGCTGCGCGCCAACGCGGCGACCGGCAATCTGAGCATTTTGCTGCCGATGGTCACCAGTCTGGAAGAGGTTGACGAAGCGCGCCGTCTTATCGACCGCGCCGGTCGTGAAGTGGAAGAGATGATCGGCTACGCCATTCCGAAACCGCGTATTGGCATTATGCTGGAAGTGCCGTCGATGGTCTTTATGCTGCCGCATCTGGCGAACCGCATCGACTTCATTTCCGTGGGCACCAACGATCTCACGCAATATGTGCTGGCGGTGGATCGTAACAATACCCGCGTTGCCAGCATCTACGATAGCCTGCATCCGGGGATGATTCGCGTGCTGTCGATGATTGTGCAGGAAGCGGAACGCTATGGCATCGATTTACGTCTGTGTGGCGAAATGGCGGGCGACCCGATGTGCGTCACCATCCTGATTGGCCTGGGATTCCGACATCTGTCGATGAACGGTCGTTCGGTACCGCGCGTGAAGTATCTGCTGCGTAATATCGATCTTGAAGACGCGCAAACGCTCGCCCAGCGCAGCCTTGAGGCGCAGATGGCCACCGAAGTGCGCCATCAGGTCGCGGCCTTTATGGAACGTCGTGGTCTCGGCGGCCTGATTCGCGGCGGCCTGTAGGCCTGATAAGCGCAGCGTCATCAGGCAACCCGGTGTCCATTGCCGGATGTCAGCGTCGCCGGGAGTCTCCGGCGACCTTCGCTTATACATATCTTTTACATCTTCCCCGCATCACCTCTCAGCCCCCTTATGCTATCATTCGCACCTTTGGAGCGCCTGAAGCCTACGGCGCGCATCTCTACCGCTGTCCACTTTCGGCGGAATAACAAGCATTTGTGGTGACAGATGAATAGTGGTTATCTGCGTTTCCCGGACTTTGATCCGGTAATTTTCTCCATCGGACCGGTCTCCCTGCATTGGTACGGCATGATGTACCTGGTGGGCTTTATCTTTGCCATGTGGCTGGCGACGCGTCGCGCGAACCGCCCGAACAGCGGCTGGACGAAAAACGAAGTTGAAAACCTGCTGTATGCAGGCTTCCTCGGGGTCTTCCTCGGTGGGCGCATCGGCTACGTGATGTTCTACAACTTCGACTCTTTCCTGCAGGATCCGCTGTATCTGTTCCGCGTCTGGGACGGCGGGATGTCCTTCCACGGTGGCCTGATCGGCGTGATCGTGGTGATGATTATCTTCGCCAAACGCACCAAGCGGACCTTCTTCCAGGTGTCTGATTTCATTGCGCCGCTGATTCCGTTCGGCCTGGGGTGTGGTCGCCTGGGTAACTTTATCAATGGCGAACTGTGGGGCCGCGTTGATCCGAGCTTCCACTACACTATGCTGTTCCCGGGCTCCCGGGCGGAAGACCTGGCGCTGTTGCCGTCGCATCCGGAATGGCAAACGCTGTTTGATACTTACGGTTCCCTGCCGCGCCACGCGTCGCAGCTGTATGAACTGGCGCTGGAAGGGGTTGTCCTGTTCCTGATCCTGAACTGGTTTATCCGTAAGCCGCGTCCGGCAGGGTCGGTTTCCGGCCTGTTCCTGATTGGCTACGGTCTGTTCCGCATCATCTCTGAATTCTTCCGCCAGCCGGACGCGCAGTTCACCGGTGAATGGGTACAGTACATCAGCATGGGGCAGATTCTTTCGATTCCGATGGTGCTTGCGGGTATCATTATGATGGTCTGGGCGTTTCGCCGTCCGCAGAAACAGATCTCCTGAGGAAGCATGAAACAGTATCTCGAACTGATGCAGAAGGTGCTCGATGAGGGCACCCAGAAAAATGACCGCACCGGCACCGGTACGCTCTCTATTTTTGGCCACCAGATGCGCTTTAACCTGCAAGAAGGTTTCCCGCTGGTGACCACCAAACGCTGCCATCTGCGCTCTATCATCCACGAACTGCTGTGGTTCCTGCAGGGCGACACCAATGTTGCCTACCTGCATGAAAATAACGTCAGCATCTGGGATGAGTGGGCCGATGAGAACGGCAACCTTGGCCCGGTCTACGGCAAACAGTGGCGCGCCTGGCCGACGCCGGATGGCCGTCATATCGACCAGATCACCACCGTCATGAACCAGCTGAAAAACGACCCGGACTCGCGCCGTATCATCGTTTCGGCGTGGAACGTCGGCGAGCTGGATAAGATGGCGCTGGCGCCGTGTCACGCTTTCTTCCAGTTCTACGTGGCAGACGGCAAACTCTCCTGTCAGCTCTACCAGCGCTCTTGCGACGTGTTCCTCGGCCTGCCGTTCAACATTGCCAGCTATGCGCTGCTGGTGCATATGATGGCGCAGCAGTGCGACCTGGAAGTGGGCGACTTCGTCTGGACTGGCGGGGATACCCACCTTTACAGCAACCACATGGAACAGACCGCGCTGCAGCTGACGCGCGAACCGCGCGCGCTGCCGAAGCTGGTGATTAAACGCAAACCTGATTCTATTTTCGACTACCGCTTTGAAGACTTCGAAATCGAAGGCTACGACCCGCATCCGGGTATCAAAGCGCCGGTGGCGATTTAATCTTCCTGACCGAAAAACGGCGCAGCTCTCAGCGCCGTTTTTTATTTTCTGAATGCCGCTTCCCGTTTATTTGTAACCCGCTGCAACTCGTTCACCTTTTTCCGAAGCCCCATGTAAAACGCGTAATCCGCGCTCGCGCTTCGTTGCTCATCGCAGGAAACTGCCGCCATGAACAGAGAACAGGGCTACACCCTTATCGAAACCTTAATCGCCTTGACGCTGGTGCTCATTCTTGGCGCTTCTGGCCTGTATGGCTGGCGCAGCTGGCAGCAAGAACAGCGTTTGTGGCAAACCGCCAGTGCGCTACGGGACTATCTGCTTTATCTGCGTAACGATGCCAACTGGCATAACCGAGACCGTCGGCTACGGGTTAACCACGAAGCGCAGGGCTGGTGCCTCATCGCGGACGATGCGGTACTGGAAGGCTGCCCTACCGGAAACCCGGCTATTTTCAAGCCGCCGTGGACCGAGGTTTCACTCAGCAAAATGACGCCAAACCTGACTTTCTTTGGCCTGCGAAATACCGCGTGGGCGGGGAGCCTGATGGTGTCGAGCGAGGCGGGGAGTTGGACGATTGTTATCTCCAGTTGGGGGCGAATTCGCCTGTGTGAGGGGGCGACATGCTGATGCGAGGTTTCTCATTGCTGGAAGTATTGATCGCCATGGCTATCAGCAGCGTATTGCTGCTTGGCGCGTCACGCTTTCTCCCCGCGCTCCAGCGGGGCGTACTGGCGCAGACTCAGCAGCAAACGCTGGAAGACGATCTCTGGCTGCGAGTGTTCACGGTCGCGAAGCATTTGCAGCGCGCTGGGTACTGTGGGGATGACGACTGCGGCGGCGAAGCGTTGCAGATTGCGCAGCAGGGGCAGTGCGTGATTGCCCGCTGGGATGGCGATAGCAATGGTCTCTGGCAAACATCGCCCGCCGACGAGGCTGACAGCATCGGCTTCCGGCTACAGTCCGGCGTGCTGGAAACGCTACGTGGCGCGACCACCTGCGAGGGAAAAGGTTGGGACAAAATGACCGATCCCGCAGCGCTCACGGTGACGAGCTTTCAGGTGGTGCGCCACACATTTAGCGGTTTTCCGCCCGAGCTTGCTATTACGTTGTCGGCAACCGGTACGCGCGGCGGCAGGGTCACCGCGCAGTACGGCGTGACGGGATACAACCAGTGAATGCCGAGCGCGGCGTTTCGTCGCTGGCCATGGTGCTGATGCTGCTGGTGCTCGGCAGCCTGATGCTACAGGGGCTGAATCAGGCGCAGCGCCAGCGGTTGGCGATGGTGAACGACGAAAGCCTGGCGATACAGCGCACGGCGCAGGCGCATTCGGCGTTGCAGTGGGGGATGCGCCAACCATGGGGAACTGAAGCTGGCGCCCAGTGTATGACCTATGCCGCAGACACCCATGTTTGTCTGCGCTTATTGACCGACGGCAGGTTGTTGCTGATAGCACAAAGCGACGGTTTCTCGCTATGGCAATCGGGGCGTTGGGCCGCCGGTAGCCTTCGGTTTTCAGCCCATGGCTGGAGTGATTTTTGTCCTTTGAAGGAGGCGCTACTATGCCAGATACCCTGAAATCACGCGGTTTTAGCCTGCCCGAGGTGATGCTGGCTATGTTGTTAATGGTAATGGTGGTGACGGCGCTTGGCGGATACTACCGCGCGTTGGCCGCCGGTAACACTCAGCTTAATCAGTATCGTCAGATGTGGCGCTATGCATGGGCGCAAACGCAGCAACAGGCCGTGCCGCTGCCGGAAGGCTGGAACAGCCAGCGGGTACAGACATCGTCACAACGTTGTGTCAGCATCAATGCTACTATTACCACCCCCATGGGCAGGCAAGGGCGTTTAACGCGTCTGCATTGCCCGGTCAGTCAGTAGTCAGGAGCGAATATGTTAAGGGTCTACCACTCCAACCGTCTGGACGTGCTGGAAGCGTTAATGGAATTTATCGTGGAGCAGGACCGGCTGGCTGACCCCTTCGAGCCTGAAATGATCCTCGTGCAGAGTACCGGGATGGCGCAGTGGCTACAGATGACGCTCTCCCAGCGTTTTGGTATCGCCGCTAACATCGATTTCCCGCTGCCCGCGAGCTTTATCTGGGACATGTTTACCCGCGTTTTGCCCGAGATTCCCGGCGAGAGCGCCTTTAATAAGCAAAGCATGAGCTGGAAGCTGATGACGCTGTTGCCGGGCATGCTGGACAACGAGGCTTTTACGCCGCTGCGCCACTATCTGACTGACGATGCCGATAAACGCAAGCTGTTCCAGCTGGCCTCACGCGTGGCCGACCTGTATGACCAGTATCTGGTCTATCGCCCGCAGTGGCTCACGAAGTGGGAAGCCGGAGAGTTAGTGGATGACGTCGGTGAGGCGCAGCAGTGGCAGGCTCCGTTATGGAAAGCGCTGGTGGAGCACACTGCAGCGCTGGGGCAGCCGCAGTGGCACCGCGCCAATCTCTACCAACGCTTTATCGACACGCTGGAAAACAGCAGCGAGAAACCTGACGGGCTGCCGTCGCGGGTGTTTATCTGCGGAATCTCAGCGCTGCCGCCGGTGTATCTGCACGCGCTACAGGCGCTGGGCAAGCATGTGGATATCTACGTGCTGTTCACCAACCCGTGCCGCTATTACTGGGGTGACATTAAAGATCCGGCGTTCCTCGCCCGGCTGATGGCGCGCCAGCGCCGACACTATCGTGAGCAGCGTGAGCTGCCGTTATTCCAGGACGCCAGCAGCGCGCCGGGGCTATTTAACGATAACGGTGAACAGGACGTCGGCAACCCGATGCTGGCCTCCTGGGGCAAACTGGGGCGCGACTATATCTACCTCCTGGCAGGGCTGGAGCGCTATCAGGAGCTGGATGCGTTCGTCGATATCGAGCCGGATAACCTGCTGCACAATCTTCAATACGACGTGCTGGAGCTGAAAAACAGCGCAGTGGCCGGGCGCACCGCTGAAGAGTTTGCCTGGAGCGGCAACAAACGCACCCTGGCCCACGATGACCGCAGCCTGACCGTCCACGTCTGCCACAGCCCGCAGCGCGAGGTGGAAGTATTGCACGACCGTCTGCTGGCGATGCTGGAGGCCGACCCGACGCTGACGCCGCGCGATATCATCGTGATGGTGGCGGACATCGACAGCTACAGCCCGTTTATCCAGGCCGTGTTTGGCAGCGCCACCGGCGAGCGCTATCTGCCTTATGCCATTTCCGACCGCCGCGCCCGTCAGGCGCACCCGGCAATGCAGGCGTTTATTACGCTGCTTTCCCTACCGGACAGCCGCTTTACCAGCGAAGACGTGCTGGCGCTGCTCGACGTCCCGGTACTGGCCGCGCGCTTCAACATTGATGAAGCCGGTTTGCAGCATCTGCGCCAATGGGTCAGCGAATCCGGCGTGCGTTGGGGGATGGACGATGACAACGTGCGCGAACTCGATCTCCCGGCGACCGGGCAGCACACCTGGCGCTTTGGTCTAACGCGCATGCTGCTGGGTTACGCCATGGAAAGCCGCCAGGGCGAGTGGCAGGACGTGCTGCCCTATGATGAATCCAGCGGGCTTATCGCAGAGCTGGTGGGGCATTTGGCTTCGCTGCTCATGCAGCTTAACCGCTGGCGACAGGTGCTGACGCAAGGGCGTTCACTCGAAGAGTGGCTACCGGTGTGCCGCGAAATGCTTAACGACTTCTTCCTGCCGGATCAGGATACCGAAGCGGCGCTAACGCTGATTGAACAGCAGTGGCAGGGGATTATCGCTCAGGGCGTGCAGTCACAATACGCCGGAGAGGTGCCGCTGTCGCTGCTGCGTGATGAGCTGGCTCAGCGTCTGGACCAGGAGCGTATCAGCCAGCGCTTCCTGGCGGGCCCTATCAACATCTGTACCCTGATGCCGATGCGTTCTATTCCGTTCAAAGTAGTGTGCCTGCTGGGCATGAACGATGGTATCTACCCGCGCGCGCTGGCGCCGCTGGGCTTTGACCTGATGAGCCAGAAGCCGCTGCGCGGCGATCGTAGCCGTCGCGACGATGACCGTTACCTGTTCCTCGAAGCCATGATGTCGGCGGAAAAATCGCTTTATATCAGCTACATCGGTCGCTCTATTCAGGATAACAGCGAGCGCTACCCATCGGTGCTGGTGCAGGAACTGCTGGACTATATCGGCCAGAGCCACTGTCTGGAAGGCGATGAGGCGCTGAACTGCGATGAAAGCGAGCGACGGGTCAAGAGTCACATCATGCACCTGCATAGCCGCATGCCGTTCGACGCGGAGAATTACCAGCATGATGAGCGCCAAAGCTATGCTCAGGAATGGCTGGCGGCCGCCAGCCGTCAGGGGGAAGCGCACGGTGAATTTATTCAGCCGCTGGAACCTGTTGAACTGACAACGCTGCCGCTGGAGCAGCTTCAGCGCTTCTGGCGTCATCCGGTTCGTGCCTTCTTCCAGATGCGTTTACAGGTCAATTTCCGTAGCGAAGAGAGTGATATTCCCGACACCGAGCCGTTTACCCTTGAGGGGCTGACCCGCTACCAGCTTAACCAACAGTTGCTCAATACCCTGATTGAAGAGCAGACGCCGGATGTGATGTATCGCCGCTATCGTGCGGCGGGAGAACTGCCCTACGGGCCGTTTGGCGAAATTGCCTGGGAGGCGCAGCGTCAGGAGATGGCCGCGCTGGCGAGCCGGGTCATCGAGTATCGCCGGGAAGGGAAGAGTCTCGAAATAGACCTTGATTGCGACGGGGTTAACATAACCGGATGGTTACCGCAGGTTCAGGAGAATGGGCTGTTGCGCTGGCGGCCATCTTTGCTTAGCGTGGCACAAGGAATGCAACTTTGGCTGGAACACCTTGTCTACTGTGCTAGCGGTGGTTGCGGCGAAAGCCGGCTGTTGCTGCGCAAAGAGGGCGAGTGGTGCTTCCCACCCCTGGCGGCGGATGAAGCGAAAGCGTATCTGTCGCAGCTGGTCGCCGGATACCGCGAGGGCATGTGCCAACCGCTGCTGTTCTTACCTGAAAGCGGAGGTGCGTGGATAAAAGCCTGTTACGATGCCCAAAATGATGCCATCTTAAGGGACGAGGAAACGCAGCAAAAAGCACGCAGCAAGTTTATGCAGGTGTATGAAGGCAATATGGTGGTGAGCGGCGAAGGGGCCGATGTCTGGTATCAGCGCCTGTGGCGTACCCTGGAACCCGCGCAGTATGAGGCGATTATCGAGCAAACGACGCCGTATCTGCTGCCGCTATTTCGTTTTCAGCAGTCATAGTTGCTGTATAAAAATTGCGCAATCTGAGTTGTTCATTTACTATGCGCAACGCGTCACGGACCGATGAGTGGCAGCCGCCAGATCCATTTGTCTGGCCGGGAGCTGCCCGCACAAGCATTAAGATTCAGCAGTATTTGTTAATGGTGAGGTCCGTGAATGCCCCGCAGTATCTGGTTGAGTATTGTAGTTTTTGTCACCGCCTTTTGGGCGACCGTAGGTCAGGCAGACACCGGATGGCAACCGATTCAGGAAACCATCCGTAAAAGCGAAAAAGATACCCGTCAATATCAGGCGATTACGCTGGATAACAAGATGGTCGTGCTGTTGGTATCCGATCCGCAGGCGGTGAAATCGCTGTCGGCGCTGGTGGTACCGGTTGGTTCGCTGGAAGATCCTGATTCGCATCCGGGCCTTGCGCATTTCCTTGAACATATGACGTTGATGGGCTCGAAGCACTACCCGCAGCCCGATAGCCTCTCGGAATTCCTCAAGCTGCACGGCGGCAGCCACAATGCCAGCACCGCGCCGTATCGCACCGCCTTCTACCTTGAAGTCGAAAACGATGCCTTGCAGGGGGCCGTTGACCGTCTGGCGGATGCCATTGCTGAACCGCTGCTGGATAAAAAATACGCCGACCGCGAACGTAACGCGGTAAACGCTGAGCTGACCATGGCGCGCAGCCGCGACGGTATGCGTATGGCACAGGTTAGCGCTGAAACCATCAACCCGGCGCACCCCGGCGCGCGCTTCTCTGGCGGCAACCTGGAAACGCTGAGCGACAAGCCGAATAGCCCGGTGTATGAATCGCTGCTGGCCTTCCGCGACAAATACTACTCCGCCAACCTGATGAAGGCGGTGATTTACAGTAATAAACCGCTGCCGGAGCTGGCGCAGATTGCGGCACAAACCTATGGCCGCGTGCCGAATAAATCTATCAAGCGCCCGGAAATTACCGTTCCGGTGGTCACCGACGCGCAGAAGGGCATCGTTATCCACTACGTACCCGCGCTGCCGCGTAAAGTGCTGCGCGTCGAGTTCCGTATTGATAACAACTCGGCCCAGTTCCGCAGCAAAACCGATGAGCTCATCACCTACCTTATCGGTAACCGCACGCCGGGCACGCTGTCTGACTGGCTGCAAAAGCAGGGGCTGGTTGAAGGCATTCGCGCCGATTCCGACCCGGTCGTTAACGGCAACAGCGGCGTGCTGGCAATCTCCGCCACCTTAACCGACAAGGGCCTTGCTAACCGGGATCAGGTGGTGGCGGCTATCTTTAGCTACCTCGACATGCTGCGCCAGAAGGGCGTCGACAAAAGCTACTTTGATGAACTGGCTCACGTGCTGGACCTCGACTTCCGCTATCCGTCGATTAACCGCGATATGGACTACGTCGAATGGTTGGCGGACACCATGATTCGCGTGCCGGTCGAACACACGCTCGATGCGGTGAACATTGCCGATCGTTACGATGCGCAGGCGATAAAAGATCGCCTGGCGATGATGACGCCGCAGAATGCGCGTATCTGGTACATCAGCCCGAAAGAGCCGCATAACAAGACGGCTTACTTTGTTGATGCGCCGTATCAGGTCGATAAAATCAGCGCGGAGACGTTCGCGAAGTGGCAGAAAGCGGCCGACGACATCACGCTGAATCTGCCGCAACTGAACCCGTATATCCCCGATGACTTCACGCTGATCAAGAACGAAAAAAGCTACGCGCATCCGGAGCTGATTATCGACGAACCAAATCTGCGTCTGGTCTATATGCCGAGCCGCTATTTTGCGTCTGAACCGAAGGCCGATATCACCATGATCCTGCGTAACCCGCAGGCGATGGATAGCGCCAAAAATCAGGTGATGTTCGCTCTCAACGACTATCTGGCGGGCATTGCGCTCGACCAGCTCAGCAACCAGGCCGCCGTCGGCGGGATCAGCTTCTCGACCGGCGCCAACAACGGCCTGATGCTTAACGCCAACGGTTACACCCAGCGTCTGCCGCAGCTGTTTGGTGCGCTGTTAGAAGGTTATTTCAGCTATACGCCGACCGAAGATCAGCTTGAGCAGGCAAAATCCTGGTACAAGCAGATGATGGACTCGGCGGATAAAGGCAAAGCCTACGAACAGGCGATTATGCCGGTGCAGATGGTGTCGCAGGTGCCCTATTTCCAGCGCGAGGACCGCAAGGCGCTGCTGCCGTCGATCACGCTGAAAGAGGTGATGGCCTACCGCGATCAACTGAAAACCGGCGGACGCCCGGAGTTTATGGTAATTGGCAACCTGAGCGCTGAGCAGTCGACGACGCTGGCGCGCGGTATCCAGTCGCAGCTTGGCGCTAACGGTAACGAATGGTGCCGTAACAAAGATGTGCTGGTGGAAAAACAGCAGAACGCCATCTTTGAAAAAGCGGGCAACAGTACCGACTCGGCGCTGGCGGCGGTGTTTGTCCCGCCGAACGTGGATGAGTTCTCCAGCTCGGCGGCAAGCGCCATGCTGGCGCAGATTGTCCAGCCGTGGTTCTACAATCAGCTGCGTACTGAAGAACAGCTTGGCTACGCCGTGTTTGCCTTTTCGATGAACATTGGCCGTCAGTGGGGCATGGGCTTCCTGCTGCAAAGCAATGACAAACAGCCGGCGTTCCTGTGGCAACGTTTCAAAGCCTTCTTCCCGACCGCCGAGCAAAAGCTGCGGGCGATGAAGCCGGAAGAGTTCGCGCAGCTGCAGCAGGCGGTGATCGCCGACATGCTGCAAGCGCCGCAAACGCTCGGTGATGAAGCCTCACAGCTGAGCAAAGATTTCGATCGCGGTAATATGGCCTTTGATTCACGTGCTAAAGTAGTGGCCCAGATTAAGCTGTTAACGCCGCAGAAGCTGGCTGATTTCTTCCACCAGACCGTCGTTGCGCCACAGGGCATGACGGTGCTGTCGCAGGTTTCCGGCAGCCAGAATGGTAAGACGGACTATGCGCACCCGGAAGGCTGGAAGGTATGGGAGAGCATTAGCGCGTTGCAGCAAACCTTACCGATAAGACGAGAGAACGAATGACCGTAACTGCTGAGTCCCTTAATCCCCTGCGTTTGCCCCTCTACGGTGAGCGCCTGATTGAAGCCTCAGCGGGCACCGGAAAAACCTTCACCATCGCCGCACTCTACCTGCGGCTTCTGCTGGGGCTGGGCGGCGAGGCCGCCTTTCCCCGGCCGGTCAACGTCGAAGAGCTGCTGGTGGTGACCTTCACCGAGGCGGCAACTGAAGAACTGCGCGGGCGTATTCGCAGCAACATTCATGAACTGCGCGTCGCCTGTCTGCGTAACGCCACCGACAACCCGCTGTATGCCAGCCTGCTGGCGGAAATCGACGATCCTCAACAGGCGGCGAACGTCCTTCTGCTGGCTGAACGGCAGATGGATGACGCCGCGGTCTTTACCATCCACGGTTTCTGTCAGCGCATGCTTAGCCTCAATGCTTTTGAGTCGGGGATGCTGTTCGAACAGCAACTGATTGAAGATGAATCTCAGCTGCGCTATCAGGCCTGCGCCGACTTCTGGCGACGTCACTGCTACCCGCTGAACCGCGAAATTGCGCAGGTGATCGTCGAGTCCTGGAAAGGGCCGCAGGATCTGCTGAAATCGATCGACCGTTATCTGCAAGGGGAGGCGCCGCAGCTGAAGATGCCGCTCAGTGCGACCGAAACGCTGGAATCACGTCATCAGCAGATCCTCGCGCAGATTGGCGACATCAAACAGCAGTGGCTGGCTGCGGTCGGCGATCTTGAACCGCTGCTGGAAAACTCGGGTATCGATCGTCGCAAATTCAACCGCGGCAACCAGGGCAAGTGGATCGACAAGATCAGCGCCTGGGCGCAGGAAGAGAGCAAAAACTACCAGCTCCCCGATGCGCTGGAAAAATTCAGCCAGTCGTTCCTGGCTGAACGCACCAAAGCGGGCGGAGAAGTGCCAACGCACCCGCTGTTCAGCGCCATTGAGCGTCTACTGGACTCGCCGCTCACACTCAACGACCTGGTGATTGCCCAGGCGATGAAAGAGATTCGTGAGGCGGTAGCCCGCGAGAAGCGCCGCCGCGGCGAGTTGGGCTTTGACGATATGCTAAGCCGCCTTGATGAAGCGCTGGAGAGCGAAAGCGGCGAGGCGTTAGCCGCCGCCATTCGACAGCGTTTTCCGGTGGCGATGATCGATGAATTCCAGGATACCGACCCGCAGCAGTACCGTATTTTCCGCCGCATCTGGCGCCAACAGCCGGAGACCGCGTTGCTGCTGATTGGCGACCCGAAGCAGGCGATCTACGCTTTCCGCGGCGCCGATATCTTTACCTACATGCGTGCGCGCAGCGATGTGGCGGCGCACTATACGCTCGATACTAACTGGCGTTCCGCGCCGGGCATGGTGGCAAGCGTCAACCGCCTGTTTGGGCAGGTTGATAACCCCTTTATGTTCCGCGATATTCCGTTCCTGCCGGTCAAATCCGCCGAGAAAAATGCCTCGCTACGTTTTGAGGTTGACGGCGAAAATCAACCGGCAATGAACCTCTGTCTGATGCCTGGTGAGGGCGTTAGCGCGGGCGACTACCAGATTTTTATGGCCCAGCAGTGCGCGGCGCAGATTCGCGACTGGCTCACCGGCGGCCAACGCGGCACGGCGCTGCTGTGGCGCGGCGACAGCGCGCGTCCGGTGCAGGCCTCAGACATTACCGTGCTGGTGCGTAACCGCCAGGAAGCCTCGTTGATTCGCGATGCGCTGAATGCGCTGGCTATTCCGTCGGTGTATCTTTCCAACCGCGACAGCGTATTCGAAACCCCGGAAGCGCAGGAGCTTTTGTGGGTGCTGCAGGCGGTGCTGACGCCGGAGCGGGAAAATACCCTGCGCAGCGCGCTGGCGACGGCGATGTTTGGCCTGAACGCGCGGGACATTGAGCAGCTGAATCAGGATGAGCACGCCTGGGATGCGCTGGTGGAGGAGTTCAGCGACTATCGGCTTATCTGGCAGCGCCGCGGTGTGATGCCGATGATTCGTGCCCTGATGAATGCGCGCTCCCTCGCGGAAAACCTGCTCGCCACTCACGGCGGCGAACGGCGTTTAACCGATATTCTGCATCTTAGCGAGCTGCTACAAGAAGCGGCCACCGGGCTTGAGAGCGAGCACGCGCTGGTACGCTGGCTGAACCAGCAAATCGCCGAGCCGGACACCAACGCTTCCAGCCAGCAAATGCGTCTGGAGAGCGACAAACACCTGGTGCAGATTGTCACCATTCACAAGTCGAAAGGGCTGGAATATCCGCTGGTCTGGCTGCCGTTTATCGCCCGTTTTCGTAAAGAGAAGCAGGCGTTCTATCACGATCGGGAATCCTTCGCGGCGGTGCTGGATCTTAACGAAAGCGATGAAAGCCTGGAGTTGGCGGAGGCCGAGCGTCTGGCAGAAGACCTGCGCCTGCTGTACGTCGCCTTAACCCGCGCCGTGTGGCACTGTAGCCTGGGGCTGGCGGCGCTCACCGCGCGGCGCAGCGATAAACCGACCGATACCGAACTCCATCACAGCGCGCCGGGAAGGTTGATGCAGAAAGGCGAGGTACTCGACGCCGCGGGTCTGGAAGCCTGTCTGCGTGCGCTGTGCGATGAGCACATTGCGCTGACGCTGGCGACAGCGCCCGACGACGCGCGTTGGCAGGCCACTCAGGCACAAATGCCTGAACTGGCGGCGCGTCAGGTGCTGCGTCGCGTCGTGGACGACTGGCGAGTCACCAGCTATTCCGGCCTGCAACAACGCGGCCACAGCGTGGCGCAGGATCTGCTGCCGCGTCTGGATATTGACGCCGCCGGCGCACAGGAAACGCTGCCGGAACCGACGCTGACGCCGCATAATTTCCCGCGCGGCGCATCGCCGGGGACTTTCCTGCACAGTCTGTTTGAAGACCTCGACTTTACCCAGCCGGTTTCATCCGAGTGGATGCTGGAAAAGCTGCAAAGCAACGGCTTTGGCGAAGAATGGGAGCCGGTGCTGACGGCGTGGATTTCACAAGTGCTGGCCGCGCCGCTGGCGGATACCGGCATTGCGCTTAATCAGTTGAGCGCACAGCAAAAACAGGTGGAAATGGAGTTTTATTTGCCCATCAACCGGCCGCTCGACCCGCTGGCGCTGGATGCCTTAACCCGCCGCTATGACCCGCTTTCGGCAGGCTGCCCTACGCTCGATTTCCGCCAGGTACGCGGCATGCTGAAAGGCTTTATCGACCTGGTGTTCCGCCACGATGGGCGCTACTACCTGCTCGACTACAAGTCCAACTGGCTGGGAGAGAACGGCGAGGCCTACACCCAACAGGCGATGGCCGAAGCGATGCAGTCGCACCGCTACGACTTGCAGTATCAGCTCTATAGCCTGGCGCTACACCGCTATCTGCGCCATCGCATTGCCGATTATGACTATCAACGCCACTTCGGCGGCGTGATTTACCTGTTCCTGCGCGGCGTTGACCGCGACGCGGGGCAGCAAGGGATATTCACTACCCGGCCAGACCCCGCGCTCATTGCGGCCATGGATGCACTGTTTGCCGGAGAAGGCGAGGAGATGGACGCATGAGTCTCGAACAACGTTTGCTGGATGCCGCCGAGCAGCGTCTGCTGCGCCCTCTGGACGTACAGTTTGCGCTGATGGTCGCGCACGATGAGCACCCGGCGGTGATGCTGGCGGCGGCGATGCTCAGCCGCGATACCGGTGAAGGGCACGTGTGCCTGCCTCTGTCGCACCTGAGTGCGACGATGCAGGCGAAAGGGCGCGCGCGTGAATTCTGGCAGCAACTGTTCACCGATGCCGACGCGCCAGAAGACTGGGCTGAGCTGTTGCTGGCTTCTAAGGCCGTGAGTGCCGGTGAACGCCCGTCGCCGCTGATACTGAGCCGTGACCGGCTGTACCTCAACCGCATGTGGCATAACGAGCTGACGGTGGCGCGCTTCTTTAGCGACACCCAGGTTCCGCTGGCGGTAGACGAGGCGCAGCTCCAGCAGACACTGAGCGCGCTGTTCCCCACCAGTGACAACGTCGACTGGCAGAAAGTCGCTGCCGCCGTTGCGCTGACGCGGCGTATTTCGGTGATCTCCGGCGGCCCTGGCACCGGGAAAACCACCACCGTCGCCAAACTGCTGGCGGCGCTGGTACAGATGGCGAATGCCGAAAAACTCCGTATTCGCCTGGCGGCCCCGACGGGTAAAGCGGCTGCGCGCCTTACCGAATCTTTGGGCGCGGCGCTGCGTAAACTGACGCTAAGCGACGCGCATAAAGCGATGCTGCCGACCGAGGCCAGCACGCTGCACCGCCTACTGGGCGCGCAACCCGGCAGCCAGAAAATGCGCTACCACGCGGGCAACCCGCTGCACCTTGATGTGCTGGTGGTCGACGAAGCCTCAATGATCGACCTGCCGATGATGGCGCGGCTGATTGACGCGCTGCCGCCGCACGGGCGAATCATCTTCCTCGGCGACCGCGATCAGCTGGCGTCGGTTGAGGCGGGCGCGGTACTGGGGGATATCTGTAGCTGGGTGAACGCTGGCTATACGCCTGAACGCGCGGCGCAGCTAAGCCGCCTGGTAGGGAGCGACCTCCCGGCGGGTGAAGGCCAAACGGCGGGGGCGCTGCGCGACAGCCTCTGCCTGCTGCGCACCAGCTACCGTTTTGGCAGCGACTCGGGGATTGGGCAACTGGCGGGTGCGGTAAACCGGGGCGATAAAAAGGCCGTTGGCGAGGTCTTCGCCCGCGGCTTTAGCGATATCGAACTTAAACCGCTGCGCGCGACGGATGATTATGCCGCCATGCTCGACGATGCGCGGATGGGCTACGGTCATTATTTACAGCTTTTACGCGAGCAGGCCGAGCCCGCGGAGGTGCTGGCGGCGTTCGGTGAATATCAACTGTTGTGCGCGCTGCGGGAAGGGCCGTGGGGCGTCGGCGGGCTGAATACGCAGTTCGAACAGCTGTTGGAGCGTCATCGCCTGATTCAGCCGCAGCGCCACTCGCGCTGGTATGAAGGTCGCCCGGTGATGATTAGCCGTAACGACAGCGCGCTGGGGCTGTTTAACGGTGATATCGGCGTGGCGTTAGAGCGTGGGCAGGGGATGCGTGTCTGGTTCCCGATGCCGGACGGGACCATTAAATCGGTGCAGCCAAGCCGTCTGCCGGATCACGATACCGCCTGGGCGATGACGGTGCATAAATCGCAGGGTTCCGAGTTTACTCACGCCGCACTGGTACTGCCGACACAGCTGGTGCCGGTGGTTAGCCGTGAGCTGGTCTACACCGCGATTACTCGCGCGAAGTCACGCCTGTCGATGTATGCCGATGAAAATCTGCTGGCTGCGGCGATTGCCACGCGTACAGAACGGCGCAGCGGATTGTCGGTGATATTTGCGGAGATGGCATAGCGGTAAGCGTGGGCACAATGTGTCGCCTTCCCTTTCGAAGGGCTGCTCTTTATACACAAACACCCTGCGACAGTTATTTTTAGGGGGAGGTATATCTGGATTTATCACTCCGTTGCGCTCCTTATTCAGCTCTCGCCACATAAATTGCACGGGCGCATGGAGCGCGCAAGGGGCGGCCAATCGCCGCCGCCCCCTGCACCCCCGGGCTCTGGCGGCAAAATCGCCGCTTCGCGGTGCCCTCAGCTTATCCCTTACGGCTTTCGGGTCGGGCGCGAGGTAACATCCCTGTAAAGCCGCGCCCTCAGCCCACATCCCTGTGGGCTGCCCCGGCCTTCAGGGAACGCTTCGGCGATTTAGACGCCACCAACACCAGTGCGGTCTTTTAGTTAACAGCAAAAACCAGAGCTACTGAAACCGATGAGTCCCCGCTGGAAATCGGCGAGCCGGAGAATGGAAGACAAGGTCAGGACGCCATGGATGGCGGACTGAGGCGAACCGAGACAGGATGTCGAGTTTCGCCGTGCCGCAGGCTGGAGTTCGTAGGTGAGTGCAGTGCGAAGCACCGATTTCCCTGCGGGGCCGCGGGGATTGTCAAGGGGGGCGCGGCCGCCCCCCTTGGCCCGTTCACCGGTGAAAAGACCTCATGTTCCGCCTGACGTAAAGTGAACGGAACCTTTCACCTTACCGACATATAGCTAAGGTCTTGTCCCCTCAAATTTGTGTATAAGAGACAGCCCTTAAAAAGCAGGGGACTATCGGCGCAGCTAGACTAAATCCGCCATCAGCACCTTCGAACGACGCTGATAGTTATAAAGCTGCTTCTTACTCTCCGGCAGCAACTCGACATCAACCGGTTTAAACCCACGCTCCTGGAACCAGTGAATACTGCGGGTGGTCAGCACGAACAGATGATTCAGCCCCATTTGCTTCGCCTGCGCGGTAATGCGCTCAAGGAGCACTTCGCCGCGCGAGGAGCTGCGATAGTCCGGATGCACCGCCACGCAGGCCATTTCGCCAATCTTCTCTTCCGGGAACGGATAGAGTGCGGCACAGGCGATGGTGGTGTTATCGCGTTGAATAATCGTGAACTTGTCGATCTCCATCTCCAGTTGCTCGCGTGAGCGACGCACCAGAATCCCTTGCTGCTCCAGCGGCGCAATCAGGTCGAGGATACCGCCGATATCGTTAATGGTGGCGCGGCGGATCTGCTCGGCGCTCTCCATCACAATTTGCGTACCGATACCGTCGCGTGAGAACAATTCCTGCAACAGCGCGCCGTCTTCCTGATAGCTGATCAGGTGGCTGCGGCGCACGCCGCTACGGCAAGCTTTCACCGCGCCGCGCAGGAAGCGCGCGGTACCGGAAAGGTAGTCGCCTTCCTGTTCCAGCTCTTCGATGCGCGCCTGCGCTTCGTTCGGGAACAGCTCAGGAACGATTTCACCGGCTTCGTTGTAAACGCCCTGCGACGAGCAGAAGCCAATCATCTTCTCGGCCTTCAGCTTAATCGCCAGCTGAGTGGCAATTTCTTCCGAAGTCAGGTTAAAACTTTCGCCGGTGACGGAGACGGCTACCGGCCCCATCAGCACAATGGCGCCGCTGTCGAGCTGGCGGTGGATCGCCTCTTCATCAATACGACGAATACGCCCGCTGTGACAGTAGTCGATACCGTCATCCACGCCCAGCGGCTGGGCGATGATAAAGTTACCGCTGACCACATTGATGTGTGCGCCCTGGAGCGGCGTATTGTTCAGGCTCATCGACAGACGCGCGGTGATATCCAGCTGCAGTTGGCCCGCTGCCTGCTTAACCAGTTCAAGGGTTTTGCTATCGGTGACACGAATGTGTTTATGATAGGTTGGCTGATGCTGATGTTCGGCCAGATTGGCGTCGATTTGCGGACGCGCGCCGTAGACCAGCACCAGGCGGATGCCCAGGCTGTGCAGCAGCCCTATATCATTGACAATGCTTGAAAAGTTCTCATGCTCAATGGCTTCGCCGCCAAGCATGATGACAAACGTCTTGCCCCGATGAGCGTTAATATAGGGGACTGAATGACGAAACCCCTCGACCAGTTCGGTTCTACGTTCCTTCACCACGGCACAACCCTCAATGCATTATTATTCGTAATAAGTGTATTTTTATTCTGTTTTTGCGCTAAACGCAAGCCGGAATTTGCCTAAACATGGGAAAAATCTCCGCCAAATTTCGCTTAACCAACGAATGTTTACCCTTTTATAGATGACAGTTTATTCGCCTTTGGTTAAAGTTTTCGGTCAATCATATTTTGCTTAATTTGAAATCGTCTTTTTTTGCCTGGGATAGAGCATGTCAGGAAGTCAGTCTTTGAGTCGTCGCCGCCTGTTAAAAGGGGCGGGCGCCATGTGGTTGCTAAGTGTCAGTCAGGTTGGTTTCGCTGCCGTCAGTCAGGTGGTGGCCGTCCGCATCTGGCCTGCGTCCAGCTACACGCGCGTTACGGTGGAGTCCAACCGCGTGCTCAAGTATCGGCAGTTTGCGTTGAGCAATCCCGACCGCCTGGTGGTTGATCTTGAAGGGGTGAACCTCAACTCGGTGCTGAAAGGGATGGCGGCGCAGATTCGCGGCGACGATCCGTTCATTAAATCCGCGCGTGTCGGCCAGTTCGACCCACAGACCGTGCGCATGGTGTTTGAGCTGAAGCAGGACGTCAAACCGCAGCTGTTTGCCCTCGCGCCGGTTGCCAACTTTAAAGAACGTCTGGTGATGGATCTCTACCCCGCTAACGCGAACGATGTGCAGGAGGACCCGCTGCTGGCGCTGCTGGAAGAGTACAACAAAGACGGCCTCGAAAAGCAGGTGCCGCCAGCGCAGAGCGGGCCGCAGCCGGGGAAAGCCGGTCGCGATCGGCCAATTGTCATTATGCTTGACCCCGGACACGGCGGTGAAGACTCCGGGGCGGTGGGGCTGTATAAGACGCGGGAAAAAGACGTGGTGCTGCAAATTGCCCGTCGCCTGCGCGCGCTGATTGAGAAAGAAGGCAATATGAAGGCCTACATGACGCGCAACGAAGATATCTTTATTCCGCTGAAGGTGCGGGTGGCCAAAGCCCAGAAACAGCGCGCCGACCTGTTTGTTTCTATTCACGCGGATGCCTTTACCAGCCGCCAGCCGAGCGGCTCATCGGTGTTTGCGCTTTCCACCAAGGGAGCCACCAGTACGGCGGCGAAATACCTCGCGCAGACCCAGAACGCCTCGGACTTGATCGGTGGCGTCAGCAAAAGTGGCGACCGCTACGTCGACCACACCATGTTCGATATGGTGCAATCGCTGACCATCGCCGACAGCCTGAAGTTTGGGAAAGCGGTGCTCAAGAAGATGGGGCAGATTAACAACCTGCATAAAAATCAGGTTGAGCAGGCCGGATTTGCGGTGCTGAAAGCGCCGGATATTCCGTCGATCCTCGTCGAAACGGCGTTTATCAGTAACGTTGAAGAAGAACGCAAGCTGAAAACCGCGAAGTTCCAGCAGGAAGTGGCCGAGTCGATCCTCGCTGGCATTAAGGCCTACTTCGCCGACGGCGCAACGCTGGCGCGGCGCGGGTAACCGGGCGTGTCGCGTCTGAAAAGCGCCCACGGCGGCAATATCCGCGAAGCGGCGGCGCTGATGGGAGTTGCCGCCGACCAACTGCTGGATTTCAGCGCCAACATTAACCCGCTGGGTATGCCTGAAAGCTTAAAACGCGCGATTGTCGCCCAGCTCAGCTGCGCCGAACGTTACCCTGACGTCGAGTATCAGCAGCTGCATCAGGCGCTGGCGGCGCACCATAACGTTCCGCCGACATGGATTCTGGCGGGCAACGGCGAAACCGAATCCATCTTTACGCTCGTCCAGGGGCTGCGCCCACGCCGGGCGATGGTGGTTGCGCCCGGGTTTGCCGAATATCGTCGGGCGCTGGAAACCGTTGATTGCGCCATCGAGACCTTTTTCCTGCGTGAAGAGGACGACTGGCAGCTGACTGAACGTATTCTTCCGGCGCTGACCGCCGAGCTGGACTGCCTGTTTCTTTGCACGCCAAATAACCCTACCGGCCTGCTGCCGGATGGCGCGCTGCTGACGACAATCGCCGAACGCTGTCGCGCGCTGGAAATCGCGCTGGTCCTCGATGAAGCCTTTCTCGATTTTATTCCCGATGAAGCGGGCTTTATCCCACGACTGGCGCAGTATCCGCACGTCTGGGTGCTGCGATCGCTCACCAAATTCTATGCCATTCCCGGCCTTCGGCTGGGCTATTTGCTGAACAGCGATGAACGAGCGGTAGCCAGGCTGCGTCAGCGGCAGATGCCGTGGTCAATCAACGCTTTTGCCGCGCTGGCCGGAGAGGTGGTGCTCAACGATCATGATTATCAACAGGCGACGTTTCGCTGGTTAGCTGACGAAGGCACGCGCTTTTACCGGGCGCTGGGTGAGATTGAGGGGCTGAAGGTGTATCCGGGGCGGGCGAACTACCTTTTCCTGCGCTGCGAGCGAGCGGAGGTTGATCTGCAGTATGCGTTGCTGGAGAAACAGATTCTGATTCGCAGCTGCGCCAACTATCCGGGGCTGGACGGGCGCTACTTCCGCGTGGCGATTCGCAGTCGCCAAGAAAACCAGCGGTTATTGACGGCGCTGCGTCAGGCGCTGGCCTGAACCCCGCCATTCACTGACGCGAGCAGATGCCGCTGCGGCCAGTGCGCCGCCAGGTCGCGCTGTGCCAGTGCCCAGTGCAGATAATCCACATCATGATAGCGACGGTCGAGCATCAGCCCGACCACGCTGCCGCTGTGCGCCACCGTCAGGCCGTACAGGCCACACCTTTCGACAAGTGAAAGCAGCGCCGTAAAACCCGGCTTTGGCAGCAGAGTCTGGCTCGCGACAGCGCTGAGCGTCGCCGCTTCGCCGAGCAGGCTGGGGTTATTGCCCGTGCAGGCGGTTTGTACCTTATCCCATGCCTGTTGCAGCACCCCGGCGTTGGCCTCCAGCGCCGTGCGTCGCGGTAGGCGGTGATAGTCGGCGGTGCGAAGCTGAACCGGGCTCTCCAGCACCAGCAGGTCAAAATGGGGGGCGGGGGCGCAGGCAATCTGGGTTTGGGCATGGTGGTGATCGAAAAGCGTCAGCGCATGAAACAGGGTGCTGTCCGTCGGCTCCAGCGAGACGCACAGCGCCGCCAGTTCAGATTCACTGAGTGAATGTCCCAAATGATGCGCAGTGGCAACGGCAGTGGCGGCAATATCAGCGGTGCTGCTGGCCATCCCTTTTGCCACGGGAATAGTCGAGTCAATCTCAATGCGTAGCGTCTGGCTCAGCGTTGGTGGATAGTCCCAGCGCGCCAGCAGCGTATTGACCATCGCCCGCGCCAGCGGTCGCTCATTGACGAGCGGCACGCCCTCGCGCACTTCCACGGTGCTATACCAGTCTATCGGGCAGGAGACGAGCTTTTCGCTGCCGAGAATCCAGCCCTGAATCAGTTCCCCACCGGAGGCGGGACAGCGCGCCACGCTCATGATTTTCCTTGCCTTGCCAAACGAAATATAACTACCGTAAATAAATATGCCGGTATTGTCATAGCGCAACGAAATCCTTCTTTCGCGGCGCTAGAGTAACCTGCTTTTTATTTTATGCGGGTCGATGTGCCGGCATAAATCTGCAACCAACAGGTTTGGCATAGTATGTGCCAGGGAAGAGGGTGTAAATCCCTCGCAGCCCCCGCTGCTGTAATGCTGACGACCCCGTGAAGACCACTGATCCTGAGGATCGGGAAGGACGGGTGAGGATGACGCTAAGCCAGAAGACCTGCCTGTTGGCCATTCACAACAACTTCGGTGGGAAGTGGGTTGCTTTGAGTCGCACAGTCTTCGGACTGGGCGTGCGCACGGCTATACCCGAGAACCACCCTGAATAGGGTCAGGGTATGGCAGCCAGACAGCACGCATTTATCCTCGCAGGCACCGGCAGCGGCTGTGGTAAAACCACGGTGACGCTCGGCCTGCTGAGGCTGCTTCAGCAGCGCGGCCTGCGCGTTCAGCCCTATAAAGTCGGCCCGGACTACCTCGATACCGGCTGGCATACCGCACTGTGTGGCGTCGCGTCCCGCAATCTCGACGGCTTTATGCTGCCCCCTTCTACGCTCAATGCGCTGTTCGGCGAACAGATGCAGCAGGCCGATATTGCCGTTATTGAAGGCGTGATGGGCCTCTATGATGGTTACGGTACCGACCCCAACTATTGCAGCAGCGCGGCGATGGCTAAACAGCTGGGCTGCCCGGTGATTCTGCTGGTGGACGGTAAGGCGGTCTCCACCTCCATTGCCGCCACGGTGATGGGGTTTCAGCACTTCGACCCGAGCCTGAATATCGCGGGCGTCATCGTCAACTGCGTCAACAGCGATAGCCACTTCCAACTGCTGAAAAACGCCATTGAGCGTTACTGCGACCTGCCGGTGCTCGGCTACGTGCCGCGCGCGGAAGGGGTATCACTGCCGGAACGTCACCTTGGTCTGGTCACCGCCCGAGAATCGCTCATCGATGCGCAGCCGTGGCAGGATTTCGCCGCGACGCTGGAACGGACGCTGGATGTCGATCGTCTGCTGGAGCTGAGCGCGTTGAACACGTTACCGCCGGGCGAGTGGCCGCCGATGCCGGCCAGCGGCGAGGGGCTTACCCTCGCGGTCGCGGATGATGAAGCGTTCAATTTCTACTACCCGGATAATCTTGCGCTGCTGGAACGCGCGGGCGTAACCCTTGTCCGCTTTAGCCCATTGCATGATGCGGTACTTCCCGACTGCCAGATGATCTGGCTCGGCGGCGGCTACCCGGAACTGCACGCCCGAGCGCTTGCCGCCAACGCGCCTATGCTGGCCCAGCTGCGGGCGGCGCATGAGCGCGGCGTGGCGATTTACGCCGAATGCGGCGGCCTGATGTATCTCGGCACCACGCTGGAGGATGCGCAGGGTGAGGTCTACGCCATGGCAAACATTCTCCCCGGCGACAGCAAAATGGGCAAACGTCTCACCCGTTTTGGTTACTGTGAAGCGCAGGCTGAGCAGCAAACGCTGCTTGCCGCGCCCGGCGAAGTGCTGCGTGGTCACGAGTTCCACTACTCTGATTTCACCGCCCGACTCCCGGCGGCGATGGCGTGTCGGAAAACTCGTGATGGCGTCGTGCTTCAGCGATGGCAGGGGGGCTGGCAGCTTGGCAACACGTTTGCCAGCTATCTCCACGTTCACTTTGCCCAGTGCCCCGACATGCTGAACCACTGGTTCGCCGCCGCAAGGAGCGCTCTATGACGCTACTCGCCTGGTGCTGTGCATGGCTGCTCGACTTTCTTATCGGCGATCCGCAGAGCTGGCCGCATCCCGTGCGCTGGATAGGTAACCTGATTCATTTCGTTCAGCGCGTCGTGCGCCGTATTTGTCGCAGCGATCGCGCCCTGCGTATCGGCGGCGGCGTGATGTGGCTGGCGGTGGTAGGGCTGACCTACGGCATCGCCTGGGGCGTACTGCACCTGGCGACGTTGATTCACCCGTGGCTGGGTTGGGGCGTTGAGGTGTGGATGATTTTCACCGTGCTGGCCGGACGCTGCCTGGCCCGCTCTGCGCAGGATGTTGAGCGCCCGCTACGCGTGGGCGACCTGGTCGAGAGCCGAATTAAACTCTCATGGATTGTCGGCCGCGATACTTCACAGCTTCAGCCGGAGCAGATTAACCGTGCGGTGGTGGAGACGGTGGCGGAAAACACCGTTGATGGCATTATCGCGCCGCTATTCTTCCTGCTGCTCGGCGGCGCGCCGCTGGCCATGGCCTACAAAGCCGTCAACACCCTCGATTCGATGGTGGGCTACAAACATGAAAAGTACCGCGCTATCGGCATGGTCAGCGCCCGGCTGGATGATGTCGCCAATTTTATTCCCGCTCGCTTGAGCTGGCTGCTGATAAGCGTAGCCGCATTTCTTTGCCGTTTTGACGGCCCGCGCGCGCTGCGCATCGGCTGGCGTGACCGTTACAACCACAGCAGCCCGAACTGCGCGTGGTCAGAGGCCGCCGTCGCCGGGGCGCTGGGCGTGCGGCTCGGCGGCCCGAACGACTATTTTGGTCAGCGCGTGGAGAAGCCGTGGATCGGCGACGCCCGACGCGCTATCGCCATCGATGACATTTCCCGAACGATACGACTGATGTGGGTGGCCTCCACGCTGGCCCTGCTGCTGTTTATGGCGGTCAGGTACGGATTGATGGGCGCGGCCTGAGGAGAACAGCATGAACTATATCCAGCAACCGCAAGCGATTGAGCGCAAGAGCTTCGAAATCATCAGCGACATTATCGCGCAAACCCGCCCGGCGTATCGTTTCGAAAGCCCGCTGCACGAGGCGATTATCAAACGGGTGATCCACACCACCGCCGATTTTGAGTGGCTGGATATTCTGTGGTTCGCGCCCGATGCCTTAACCCGGCTGAGTGCAGCGCTCAGCCGCCCATGCACGCTGTACACTGATACCACCATGGCGCTCTCCGGCATCAATAAAAATCTGCTGGCGACCTTCGGCGGCGAGTGCCGCTGTTACATCAGCGACCCGCGCGTGGTGCGCGAAGCCAAAGCGCAGGGCATTACCCGCTCGATGGCGGCGGTGGATATTGCCGCCAAAGAAGAGGGCGACAAAGTGTTCGTCTTCGGCAATGCGCCCACCGCGCTGTTCCGCCTGATGGAGCATGAAGATCTGGACGTCAGCGGGGTGATTGGCGTGCCGGTCGGGTTTGTCGGCGCGGCGGAATCGAAAGAGGCGCTGAGCAAAAGCAGCCTGCCGGGCATCGCCGCGCTGGGGCGCAAAGGCGGCAGCAACGTCGCGGCGGCGATCGTTAACGCCATTCTCTACCATCTGCAGGCCGCGCAATGAACGACGCTGCCTTCGACGCCCCGGTCTGGCATAACGGCAAGGCGCTGCGCAAGGGCTATACCACCGGTTCGTGCGCCACGGCGGCGGCGAAGGTTGCCGCGCTAATGGTGATGCGTCAGCACCTGATTCACCAGGTATCGATCGTCACGCCGTCGGGCGTCACGCTGAACCTGAACGTAGAGTCGCCGCACGTGGAAGGTCAGCAGGGGATTGCCGCCATTCGCAAGGACGGCGGCGATGACATTGATGCTACTCATGGGATGCTGATTTTCGCCCGCGTGACCCTTAACGACAGCGGCGAGATTATCCTGCACGGTGGTGAAGGCGTTGGCACGGTCACCCGCAAAGGCATCGGCTTGCCCATCGGCAGCGCGGCGATTAACCGTACCCCACGTCACACCATCGAAACCGCCGTCCGTGAGGCCATCGGCCCGGCGCGCGGCGCTGAGGTGGAGATTTTTGCCCCGGAAGGCGAGGAGCGGGCGAAGAAAACCTATAACTCGCGGCTGGGTATTCTGGGCGGGATCTCGATTATCGGCACCACCGGCATTGTGACGCCGATGTCGGAAGAGAGCTGGAAGCGCTCGCTGGCGCTGGAGCTGGAAATGAAGCGCGCCGCCGGGTTGGAGCGGGTGGTGCTGGTACCGGGCAACCACGGCGAACGCTTCGTGCGCGAGCAAATGGGCATTGACCCGCAGGTGGTGGTCACCATGAGCAACTTCGTCGGCTACATGATTGAAGAGTCGGTGCGCCTTGGCTTCCGCCAGATTGTGCTGATTGGTCACCCCGGCAAGCTGGTCAAAATCGCCGCCGGGATTTTCCATACCCACAGCCATATCGCCGATGGGCGCATGGAGACGCTGGTGGCCCATCTGGCGCTGCTCGGCGCGCCGCTTGAACTGCTTACCCTGGTGAGCGAGTGCGACACCACCGAAGCGGCGATGGAACACATCGACGCCTACGGTTTCCAGACAATTTACAACCACCTTGCCGGGCGTATCTGTCAGCGCGTGCTGCAACGTCTGCGCTTTACGCAAAATCCGCCTATCTGCGACGCCATTATGTTCTCGTTTGATAACCAGCTCCTCGGTAGCAACCGTCCGGTCGGCGATATCGTGAGGGACATGCAATGTTAACCGTTGTGGGGATGGGGCCGGCGGGCATGCAGTTGATGACGCCGCTGGCGCAAGCAGCCGTTGCGCGCGCTGACGCGCTGGTCGGTGGCACGCGGCACCTGGCGCAGTTCCCGGACTTTACCGGCGAGCGCTGCCCGCTGGGGGCCAATATTGCGCAGGTACTGACATGGATTAGCCAACGTGCGACACAGAACGTGGTAGTGCTGGCCTCCGGCGACCCGCTGTTTTACGGCATCGGCACGCGGCTGATTGCTCACTTCGGCCGTGAAAACGTGCAGGTGGTCCCCGGCGTCAGCGCGGTGCAGTACCTGTGCGCGCGGGCGGGCATTGATATGAACGACATGTGGCTAACCAGCAGCCACGGGCGCGACGTGTGCTTCGACACGCTCGCCGCGCATCGCAAGGTGGCGATGGTCACCGATAAACGCTGCGGGCCGAAAGAGATTGCCGCCGCGCTGGTTGCTCGCGGTAAGGGCCATCGTTGGATGGTGATTGGTGAAAATCTGGCGCTGGACAACGAGCGCATTCACTGGCTGCCGGTGAGCGCAGTCCACAACGACTATGAGATGAACACGGTGGTGATCCTCGATGAAAGATGAGCTGTTTCTGCGCGGCGAAAAGGTGCCGATGACCAAGGAAGCGGTGCGGGCGCTGGCGCTCTCAAAGCTGGAGCTGCACTGGGCCAGCCACCTAATTGATATCGGCGCGGGGACCGGCAGCGTGTCGATTGAAGCCGCGCTGCAAAATCCGACGCTGGCGGTCACGGCGATTGAACGCAACCCGGCGGCGCTGCGTTTGCTGGCGGAAAACTGCCAGCGCTTTGCCTGCGGGAACGTGTCGATTATTGCCGGTGAAGCCCCTGACGTCAGCGTCGAACGCGCCGACGCGATCTTTATGGGCGGCAGCGGCGGTCACCTTACCGCGCTGATTGACTGGTCGCTGCGCCATCTGCGCCCCGGTGGGCGGCTGGTGATGACCTTTATTTTGCAGGAAAACCTGCACTGCGCCCTCGAACACCTCCAGCAGGCGGGCGTGACGGCGGTGGACTGCCAGCAGCTGAACGTCTCGGCGCTTACCGCGCTGGGCAGCGGCCACTATTTCAAACCGCATAACCCCGTTTTTGTGATTGCCTGTCAGAAGGAAGAAATCCATGAGTGATGCCTTTGATTTACGCTGTGTCTGGTTTGTCGGCGCAGGCCCCGGCGACCGCGACCTGATCACCCTGAAGGGCTACCGCCTGCTGCAACAGGCGCAGGTGGTGATTTACGCCGGTTCGCTGATTAACCCCGAACTGCTGAGCTACTGCCCGGCTGAGGCTGAGTGTCACGACAGCGCCGAGCTGCACCTTGAGCAAATTCTCGACCTGATGGAAGCGGGCGTGAAGGCCGGAAAAATGGTGGTACGCCTGCAAACCGGCGACGTGTCGCTATACGGTTCGGTGCGCGAGCAGGGCGAAGAGCTGACCCGTCGCGGCATTGCCTGGCAGGTGGTACCGGGGGTGAGCGCCTTTCTCGGCGCGGCGGCGGAACTGGGCGTCGAGTACACGGTACCGGAAGTGTCGCAGAGCCTTATCATCACTCGCCTCGAAGGGCGCACCCCGGTGCCGGAGCGCGAACAGCTGGAGTCTTTTGCGCAACATCGCACCTCGATGGCGATTTACCTCTCCGTGCAGCGCATTAACAAAGTCGCCGAGCGGCTGATGGACGGCGGCTACCCGGCAACCACGCCGGTGGCGGTGATTTACAAAGCTACCTGGCCTGAGAGCCAGACCGTACGCGGCACGCTTTTGGATATCGCCGACAAGGTGCGCGATGCCGATATACGCAAAACCGCGCTGATCCTGGTCGGTGACTTCCTCGGCGAGGAGTACCACTACTCGCGTCTCTACGCCGCGGACTTTAGCCATGAATACCGCAAAGCCTGAGCGCATTGCGCTCTTTTGCCTGACCCCCGGCGGCGTGGCGTTGGCAAAACGGCTGAGCGCCGCGCTGCCGATGGCCTGTTATACCCGCGCAGGGCTGGTGGAACCGGGATTCCTGCCGTTTGACGGCGGCTTCGCGGCGAGCGTCGGGCAGGCGTTTTATCGCGATACGGCGCTGATTTTTATCGGCGCGACCGGGATTGCGGTGCGCACGCTTGCGCCGCTGCTGGTCGATAAATTCCACGACCCGGCGGTGGTGGTGATTGATGAACGCGGTCAGCACGTCATCAGCTTGCTCTCCGGGCATATCGGCGGGGCGAACAACCTCGCCCGGCATCTGGCGGGCATTCTCGGCGTCGACCCGGTTATCACTACCGCCACCGACGTTAACGACGTGGCGGCGCTGGATACGCTGGCCTGCCAGCTTAACGCGCGGATGCACGACTTCCGCACGGCGGTGAAAACCGTTAACCAGATGCTGGTTAGCCAGCAGCGCGTGGGGCTGTGGTGGGACGACATGTTTGCCGATGAGGTCAGCCGCTGCGACCGACGCGGGTTTATTACCGTCAGCGACCTGAACGCGCTGCCTGAGCTGGATGCGCTGGTGTGCATCACCCTGCGCGCTGCGCTGCCTGAACTGAAACTCCCACACTGGAAGCTGGTACCACGACGCATTGTGGCAGGCATTGGCTGCCGACGCGGCACGCCTTGCACGCTTCTTGGCGAGTTGTTGCATCGTCAGCTTGCGTGTCAGGAGGTAGACCCGCTGGCGCTGAAGGCTATCGGCAGCATCGCCCTCAAGCAGGACGAGTTGGGGCTGATTCAGCTGGCAAGCGACCTTGACGTGCCATTTAACGTGTTCAGCGTGGACGCCCTGCGTGAACACGAACACCGTTTTCCCTCGTCGCGGTTTGTGAAGCAAACGGTCGGCGTCGGCAGCGTTTCCGGCCCGGCGGCGTGGCTGCTGAGCAATGGGCATCTACTCGGTGAGACCCTGCGCGAACAGGGCATCACCATTACTTTGGGAGTAACACACTGATGTTAAGCGTTATTGGAATTGGCCCTGGCTCGCAGGCGATGATGACCATGGAGGCCGTCGACGCGCTGCAGGCGGCGGAAATCGTCGTCGGTTATAAAACTTACACCCATCTGGTGAAGGCTTTTACCGGCGACAAGCAGGTGATCAAAACCGGGATGTGCAAAGAGATTGAACGCTGTCAGGCGGCGATTGAACTGGCGCAGGCCGGGCACAACGTGGCGCTAATCAGCAGCGGCGACGCGGGCATCTACGGCATGGCGGGGCTGGTGCTTGAACTGGTCAGTAAACAGAAGCTCGACGTGGAAGTGCGCCTGATTCCGGGGATGACCGCCAGCATTGCCGCCGCCTCGCTGCTGGGCGCGCCGCTGATGCATGACTTCTGCCATATCAGCCTGAGCGACCTGCTGACGCCGTGGCCGGTGATTGAAAAACGCATTATCGCCGCCGGGGAAGCCGACTTTGTTATCTGCTTCTATAACCCGCGCAGCCGGGGCCGCGAAGGGCATCTGGCGCGCGCCTTTGAACTGCTTTCCGCCGTTAAAAGCGCCGACACCCCGGTGGGCGTGGTGAAATCTGCCGGACGTAAAAAGCAGGAAAAATGGCTCACGACCCTCGGCGCGATGGATTTTGAACCGGTGGATATGACCAGCCTGGTCATCGTCGGCAACAAAACCACTTACGTGCAGGACGGGCTGATGATTACCCCGCGAGGCTACGTGCTGTGAGTTTCGGGGAGGTTCTGGTGGTGGGCGGCACCAGCGATGCGCGGGCGATTTGCCAGCTATTGGATGCGGCAAACGTGCAATACACCGTCTCGGTCGCCACGCCTACCGGCGAGGCGTTGGCCGGGGATATTCAGGGACAGGTGCGCTGCGGGCGGTTGGATTGTGCGGAGATGGTGGCCTGGCTTCAGGCGCACGGTACCCGCTGGGTGATCGATGCCTCGCACCCGTATGCCGAAGCCGTCAGCCGTAACGTACTCGACGCCTGCTCACAGGCGGGCGTTTTGCTGAGCCGCTATCAGCGCCCGGAGCAGCTTGATGCGCTAGCGCATCCGCTGCTGCATTACGTCGCCAGCATTGAGGAGGCCTGCGCGCTGATACGCCCGCTGGGCCAGCGCGTGCTGCTGACCACCGGCAGCAAGGACCTGGCGCAGTGGCGCGCGGGTCTGCCGGAAAAAACGCTGCTTGCCCGCGTGCTGCCAGTCCCTGAGGTGGTACAGCAGTGCGCCAGCTTGGGCTTTGGCGTCGGCGACATTTTCGCGATCTGCGCACCGTTCAGCGCTGAGTTTAACGCTGCCTTTTATCGCCATTGTCGCGCCGACGTGGTAGTCACCAAAGCTTCCGGCGCAGAAGGCGGCTATCAGGAAAAGGTGCAGCCGTGCCTTGATGCCGGCATTCCCTGCGTGGTTATTACCCGCCCGATGCCGCTGGTCGGCGGCGATGAGCTACTCGACAGTTTACCGGCCTTTGCCGAGCGCCTGGCGCGCTGGCAGGCTTCGGCATAAGGAATTCAATATGAAAAAAGCCCTATTGGTGGTGAGTTTTGGTACCAGCTACCACGACACCTGTGAGAAAAATATTGTCGCCTGCGAACAGGCGCTGGCGGCCAGCTGCCCGGACCGCGAACTGTTTCGCGCCTTTACCTCCGGGATGATTATCCGCAAGCTCAAACAGCGTGATGGGATTGACATCGACACGCCGCTGGAAGCGCTGCAAAAGCTCGCCGAACTGGGCTATGACGATGTGGCCGTCCAGTCGCTGCATATTATCAACGGCGACGAATATGAAAAAATCGCCCGCGAAGTGCAGAGCCAGCGTCCACGATTTAAACGTCTGACGCTGGGCACGCCGTTGCTGAGCAGCCACAACGACTACCAACGTTTAATGCAGGCGCTGGAACATCAGATGCCAGCGCTCAACGCCAACGAAAAGGTGGTGTTTATGGGCCACGGCGCCAGCCACCACGCTTTTGCCGCTTACGCCTGTCTCGACCATATGATGACTGCCCAGCGTTTCCCGGCGCGGGTTGGCGCGGTGGAGAGTTACCCGGAAGTGGAGGTGTTGATCGACAGCATGAGCAAAGAGGGCGTACGTGCCGTGCACCTGATGCCGCTGATGCTGGTGGCGGGCGACCATGCGATTAACGACATGGCCTCTGACGAAGACGATTCGTGGAAAACACGGTTTAATGCCGCCGGTATTCCCGCCACGCCGTGGCTGCGCGGACTGGGGGAAAACCCGGTGGTACGGGCGATGTTTGTTGAGCATCTAAAGCAGTCTCTGGAGGCGGCATGAGCGGCAAACTGTATGCCCTGAGCACCGGGCCGGGTGCATCTGACCTGATTACCGTACGCGCGGCGCGCATTCTGGGCTCGCTGGATATTCTCTATGCCCCGGCAGGGCGCAAAGGCGGTGACAGCCTGGCGCTCTCTATCGTGCGTGAATACCTCGGCGAGCAGACGGAAGTGCGCTGCTGTCACTTCCCGATGAGCGCCGACAGCGCCGAAAAAGAGGCGGTGTGGGATGACGTGTCGGCGGCGCTGGTGCGTGAAGTGGAGGCCGGAAAAAACGTCGGCTTCATTACCCTTGGCGATGCGATGCTGTTCAGCACCTGGGTCTTTTTACTCCAGCGCATCGGACACCCGGCGTGGCTGGAGATTGTGCCCGGCGTGACCTCGTTTGCCGCTATTGCCGCTGGTGCGCAAATGCCGCTGGCGATGGAGCAGCAGTCGCTGGCGGTGGTTGCCTGCACCGCGCCGGAAGAAGAGATTGAGCGCGCGCTAGCGCAGCACGACAGCCTGGTGCTGATGAAGGTCTACGGACGTTTCCCGCGGATCAAAGCGCTGCTGGCGAAAGCCGCGTTGCTGAACCACGCGCTGCTGATGGCCGAAGCGACGCTGCCCGGCGAGCAGTGCTGGCGCAATCTGGCCGAGGTTCATGACGATCAGCCGCTGCCCTATTTCTCGACCATCCTGGTGAACAAGCAGTGGGAGGCGAAACGATGAAAGCGGATCAACAATTGAAAAAACTGTCGTTGAGCGGTCTGGCAGCGGCGTTGTTGTTGCTGGTGGTGCCGGAGCAGGCGTTCGCCATGCACATTATGGAAGGCTTTCTGCCGCCGATGTGGGCGCTGGCCTGGTGGCTGCTGTTCTTGCCGTGCCTGTGGTACGGGCTGGTGCGCCTGCGCCGCATCGTGCAGGACGATAGCAACCAGAAGGTGCTGCTGGCGCTGTGTGGGGCGTTTATCTTTGTACTCTCAGCGTTGAAGATCCCGTCGGTAACCGGGAGCTGCTCACACCCGACAGGCGTCGGGCTGGCGGTGATCCTGTTTGGGCCGGGCGTCGTGGCCATTCTTGGCGCGATCGTGCTGTTGTTCCAGGCGCTATTGCTGGCGCACGGCGGGCTGACAACGCTCGGCGCGAACGGCATGTCGATGGCGGTGATTGGGCCCGTCGTCGGCTATCTGGTGTGGAAAATGGCCTGTAAGGCGGGGTTCCGTCGCGATGTATCGGTCTTTCTCTGCGCCATGTTTGCGGATCTGGCCACCTACTTTGTCACCTCGCTACAGCTGGGCGTCGCTTTTCCGGATCCGCAGGTGGGTGCTGTCGGATCGAGCCTGAAGTTTATGGCGATCTTCTGTTTGACGCAGATTCCGATCGCCATCGCGGAAGGGCTGTTAACGGTGATGATCTACGACCAACTGACCAAACGGCAGTTGATCCCGGCGCGAGGGCATTAAGATGAAAAAAACGTTGATCCTGTTGGCGCTGGTTATTGCGCTGATGATCCTGCCGTTCTTCATTAACCACGGCGGTGAATACGGCGGTTCCGACGGCGAGGCCGAAAGCCAGATTCAGGCCATTGCGCCGGATTATCAGCCGTGGTTCCAGCCGTTGTATGAACCGGCGAGCGGTGAAATAGAAAGCCTGCTGTTTACCTTACAGGGCTCCCTCGGCGCGGCGGTGATTTTCTATATCCTCGGCTATTACAAAGGGCGTCAGCGTCGTGATGACCGGTCTTGACAGACTAAGCTACCAGAGCCGCTGGCTGCATGTCGCACCGGAGCGCAAGTTCCTGTTCTGGCTGCTGTTGATGGTGCTGGCTTTTAGCCTGCCGCCGCTGGGCCAGGCGCTGATGATGGCCTGCACCGCCGCCTTTACCTGCTGGCTGCTGCGCCTCTCTCTCTGGCGCTGGTGCCGCTGGATGGCGCTGCCGCTCGGGTTTCTGCTGGTGGGAGTGGTGACGCTCGTGTTTAGCGTCAGCCGCGATCCACAGACGCTGCTGGCGGGCGCGCCGATTGGTCCGTACTGGCTGGGCGTTACCGCACAGGGAATCGCGACCGCCAATGCGACCTTCTGGCGCAGCCTCGCCGCACTCTCAGCCACTTTCTGGCTGGTGCTGAACCTGCCGTTCCCACAGCTGATTGTGCTACTCAAGCGGGCGCGGGTGCCGCGTCTGCTCACCGAGCAGATTCTGCTGACCTGGCGCTTTATCTTTATCCTGATTGACGAAGCCATGGCCATTCACCGGGCACAGACGCTGCGCTTTGGTTATCGCAATGTGCGTCTCGGCTATCGCTCGCTGGCGATGCTGGTGAGCCTGTTGTTTACGCGGGTGCTGATGCGTTATCAGCAGATGAGCACCGCGCTGGATATCAAACTGTATCAGGGTGATTTTCATCTTTAAGGAACGCCATGCTTGCCACCTCTGACCTGGAATTTCGCTACCAGGACGCGCCCATTCTTAAAGGGTTAACGCTGGATTTTTCTCGCCAGGCCGTCACCGGGCTGGTGGGCGCCAACGGGTGCGGGAAATCGACGCTGTTTATGAACCTCAGCGGGCTGCTGCGTCCGCAGCAGGGGGCGGTGCTGTGGCAGGGTAAACCGCTGGACTACAGCAAACGCGGGCTGCTGGCGCTGCGCCAGCAGGTGACCACCGTCTTTCAGGATCCGGACCAGCAGATTTTCTATACCGATATCGACAGCGATATTGCCTTCAGCCTGCGCAATATCGGCGTGGCGGAGACGGAGATTGCGCGGCGTATCGACGATGCGCTCACGCTTGTCGACGCTCAGCATTTTCGCCAACAGCCGATCCAGTGCCTGAGCCACGGGCAGAAAAAGCGCGTGGCGATTGCCGGCGCGCTGGTGCTGAACGCGCGCTACCTGCTGTTGGATGAACCGACAGCAGGGCTGGACCCGTCCGGACGCGCGCAGATGATAGACATCATCAAGCGTATCGTCGCGCAGGGCAATCATGTGGTAATTTCCAGCCACGATATTGATTTGATTTATGAAGTCAGCGACGCGGTACATGTACTGCGCCAGGGGGAAGTGCTGGCGCAGGGCGCTCCCGGCGAGGTATTCGCCCAGCGTGAGTTGATGGAACAGGCGGGGTTGAGCCAGCCGTGGCTGGTGAAGCTGCATGCGGAGCTTGGGCTACCGCTGTGCAAAACCGAGGCGGAGTTTTTCCGCCGAATGCGAGAAAAAGGAACGATATGACCCAGGCCATTATGTTACAAGGCACGGCTTCCGACGTCGGTAAAAGTATGCTGGTGGCGGGGCTATGCCGGATTTTTTATCAGGATGGCCTGCGCACCGCGCCGTTCAAATCGCAGAATATGGCGCTTAATTCCGGGATCACCCCGGACGGTAAAGAGATGGGGCGGGCGCAGATTTTTCAGGCGGAAGCCGCAGGTATTGCCCCGGACGTGCGGATGAACCCCATTCTGCTCAAGCCAACCAGCGACCGCAAAGCACAGATTGTGCTGATGGGAGAAGTGGCGAGCAATATGGACGCCGTCAGCTATCACGACTACAAACCGCGTCTGCGCGAGCAAATCCTCAGCGTCTATCGCAGTCTGGCGAGCGAGTATGACGTGCTGGTGCTGGAAGGGGCGGGTAGCCCGGCGGAGATCAACCTGCGCGACCGCGATATCGTCAATATGGGCATGGCGGAGATGGCGCAGTGCCCGGTGATTCTGGTGGCGGATATCGATCGCGGCGGCGTTTTCGCGGCGATTTACGGCACGCTGGCGCTGCTGCGCGACCACGAACGGGCGCGGGTGAAGGGGGTGATCATCAACAAGTTTCGCGGCGATGTTGCGTTGCTGCACTCCGGCATTGAGCAGATTGAAGCGCTGACGAACGTGCCGGTATTGGGCGTGATGCCGTGGCTGGAGGTTGAGCTGGAAGATGAGGACGGCGTCGCGTTGCAAAAGGGCAAGTACCGCTGCGCGGGCGAGCGTGATGTGGATATTGCCGTGGTGCAACTGCCGCATATCTCTAACTTTACCGACTTCAACGCGCTGGCCGCCCAGCCGGACGTCCGAGTACGCTACGTGCGCCATGCGCAAGAGCTGGCGGACGCGGACCTGATTATTCTGCCGGGCAGTAAAAACACGTTGGGCGATCTGTTGTGGCTGCAGGATAGCGGGCTGGCGTACGGGATTCTCCAGGCGCAACATCAGCGTGTGCCGGTATTGGGCATTTGCGGTGGCTATCAGATGCTTGGCGATATGCTGATAGATGAAGTGGAATCCGGATTGGGGACGCTGCCGGGATTGGGGCTGCTCAATACCGTCACGCGTTTTGCACCGCAGAAAACCACCACGCGGGCCACGGCAACGCTTAACGCCGCGCTGCCGGGCTGGCTGACGGGGGTGTCCGGTATGGCGCTGCAAGGCTATGAAATTCATATGGGCGAGACGGTGCTGGCGGACAACGCGCTGTCGTTAATGCAGCTGTGTAAAAACGGCCAGCATCAAGCGGATGGCGCGGTTAGCGCGGACGGACTGGCGTTTGGCACCTACCTGCACGGGCTGTTCGATAGCGACGCCTTTACGCGTGCGCTGGTCAACGGGCTGCGTGAACGCAAAGGATTACCGGCAAGGGACAACGATTTTCACTATGCGGAGTATAAGGCGCAGCAGTTTGATATCCTGGCGGAATCAATGCGTCAGCATATTGATATTGAAAAGATTTATACGATTATGCGCGAGCATAAAGAAGGGTAGGGAAGCGGCGCGCCGTTCGTGAGGATGGCGTACTTTCGCTGGATAACAGGCAAAAAAAAAACACCCTGATGGGTGTCATTTTAATTGGTTGCGGGGGCCGGATTTGAACCGACGACCTTCGGGTTATGAGCCCGACGAGCTACCAGGCTGCTCCACCCCGCGTCCGTGGATGCGCACTATACTCTGCTGAGCATTTGTTGCAACCCATTTTTGATATAAAGCTCTCATTTTTTTATGAGTTGTGCGTATTAGGCACAATCTGAACGTTTTTTGTTCGAAATTATGACAGGGCTGCGCAATCGCATTTCAATACCCCTGGCGGTTTGTTATCTTCAGCGGGCACTTTCGATTATGCGGAATACAAAACACCATGAAAGGACGTTGGGTAAAATATGTGGCAACGGGGGCAATGCTGGCAATGCTGGCCGCCTGTTCGTCAAAACCGACCGATCGCGGTCAACAGTATAAAGACGGGAAATTCACCCAGCCTTTCTCTTTAGTCAATCAGCCTGATGCCGTCGGCGCGCCGATCAACGCGGGCGACTTCGCGCAGCAGGTGGGCCATATCCGTAGCGCTTCGCCGCGTCTTTATGGCAATCAGAGCAACGTATACAACGCCGTGCAGCAGTGGCTGCTTTCCGGCGGCGATACCCGTACCCTGCGCCAGTATGGTATCGATGCCTGGCAGATGGAAGGGACCGACAACTACGGCAACGTGCAGTTTACCGGCTACTACACGCCGGTGGTGGAAGCGCGCCATACGCGTCAGGGCGAATTCCAGTATCCGATTTACCGTATGCCGCCGAAGCGCGGCAAACTGCCGTCTCGCGCCGGGATTTACGCTGGCCAACTGAGCGATGCTTATATTCTTGCCTACAGCAATTCGCTGATGGATAACTTCATCATGGACGTGCAGGGCAGCGGCTATATCGATTTCGGCGACGGTTCGCCGCTGAACTTCTTCAGCTATGCCGGCAAAAACGGCTGGGCCTATAAGAGTATCGGCAAGGTACTGATCGATCGCGGGGAAGTGAAGCGCGAAGATATGTCGATGCAGGCCATCCGTCACTGGGGCGAAACCCACAGCGAAGCGGAAGTTCGCGAACTGCTGGAACAGAACCCGTCGTTCGTCTTCTTTAAACCGCAGTCTTTCGCGCCGGTGAAAGGTGCCAGCGCCGTGCCGCTGGTCGGGCGTGCGTCGGTGGCGGCTGACCGTAACGTGATCCCGCCGGGTACCACGCTGCTGGCGGAAGTGCCGCAGCTGGACAACAACGGCAAATTTAACGGTCAGTACGAGCTGCGCCTTATGGTGGCGCTGGATGTCGGCGGCGCGATTAAAGGCCAACACTTCGACATCTATCAGGGCATCGGCCCGGATGCCGGACACCGTGCAGGCTGGTATAATCACTACGGACGCGTGTGGGTGCTGAAGTCATCCGGCAGCGCGGGTAACGTATTTAGCGGCTAATGGCCCGATGGCGTATCCGGCCTACACATTAGCGCGTAGGCCGGATAAGCGAAGCGCCATCCGGCAGTGGAATGGCGCTCAGGGCGGCATTGTCCGCTCTTTTTGTTTTTAACTCTGAGGTTCTATGTCTGTGGTTATCAGTGACGCCTGGCGCCAGCGTTTTGGCGGCACGGCACGTTTATACGGTGAAAAGGCGCTGCAGGTGTTTGCCGATGCGCACGTTTGCGTGGTTGGGATTGGCGGCGTGGGCAGTTGGGCGGCGGAAGCGCTGGCCCGCACCGGTATCGGCGCTATCACGCTTATCGATATGGATGACGTGTGCGTGACCAACACCAATCGCCAGATTCATGCGCTGGGCGGCAACGTTGGCCTGGCAAAGGCTGAGGTGATGGCTGAACGTATTCGCCTGATTAATCCCGAATGTCGTGTGACCGTCATTGACGACTTTGTGACACCGGATAACGTCGCGGAATATCTGGGCGTGGGCTACAGCTACGTGGTGGACGCTATCGATAGCGTGCGCCCAAAGGCGGCGTTGATTGCTTACTGCCGTCGCTATAAAGTGCCGTTGATCACCACCGGCGGCGCGGGCGGGCAAATCGACCCGACGCAGATCCAGGTGAGCGATCTGGCGAAAACCATCCAGGATCCGCTGGCGGCCAAGCTGCGCGAGCGGCTGAAAAGCGATTTTGGCGTGGTGAAGAACAGTAAAGGTAAGCTGGGCGTGGACTGCGTCTTTTCCACCGAGGCGCTGGTATACCCGCAGTCTGACGGTTCCGTGTGTGCGATGAAAAGTACCGCTGAAGGGCCAAAACGGATGGACTGCGCCTCAGGCTTTGGCGCGGCGACGATGGTCACCGCGACCTTCGGTTTTGTCGCGGTATCCCATGCGTTGAAAAAGATGCTCGCGAAAGCGGAGCGTCAGGCCAGCGCCTGACGCGCGGCATCAATCATTGCGTCATTCAGGGCCGTCAGGCCCTGACTGCGTGAGGCGCTCAACTGGCCGCGTAACCCGAGCTCATCGAAAAAGTCGAGCGGGCTGGTAGCCAGAATCGCTTCCGGGCGTTTGCCTTCCGCGGCGGTCAGCAGCACCGCCAGCAGGCCGCGCACGATCCTGCCTTCGCTATCGCCAAAGAAATGCAGCGTTCCGTCAGCCTCCAGCGAGTAGCCCAGCCAGACGCGGTTTTCACAGCCGGGAATCTCTTTGGCCTGCGCTTTGAGATCGTCCGTCAGCGAGGGGAGCTGTTTGCCCAGCAGAATCAGCTGCCGGTACTTCTCTTCCCATTGGCTAAGTGCGCCAAACTGTTGCCGTAATGCCTCAGGCGTTACGGTGGTGCCGAACGGGTGTCCGGCGAGCAAAGGAGTCGTCATTAATCCACCAGAAGTTCGAGCGCACGGTCAACGGCGTTGACCAGCGCGTGTACATCGTCTTGCGTATTATAGGGGGCGAACGAGGCGCGCAGCGTGCCGCTGACGCCCAGTGCCGCCAGCAGCGGCTGTGCACAGTGCTGGCCGGCGCGCAGGGCGATCCCGTATTCCGCCAGCAGCGTTACCATGTCACTGTGATGAACACCCGCAAAATCAAAGGCTAACAGGCTGGAATCCTGGCAGCGGAAGGAGCGGAACCCCGGGCGTTTTGCCAGCTCATCTTCCGCCAGCGTCGCTAAGCCCCGGCTCCAAGATTCGGCCTGCACGATATCCACCTCAGACAGCCATTCCAGCGCCGCGCTCAGGCCAATGACGCCCGCTACGTTCGGCGTGCCTGCCTCCAGGCGGTACGGCACCGGCTGGGTGGTAAAGCCGTTAAAGGTCACTTCGCTAATCATTTTGCCGCCGCCCAGCCACGGGGCCATGGCATCCAGCAGTTCGCTCTTGCCATAGAGTACGCCGATGCCGGTCGGCCCGTAGAGCTTATGGCCGGAAAAGGCATAGAAATCGATATCCAGCGCCTGCACGTCCGCCGGGAAGTGCACCGCGCCCTGTGCGCCGTCGACCATCACCACCATACCGGCCTGATGGGCGAGAGTAATTGCGCGCGCCAGATCCGGACAGCCGCCGGTGACGTTCGACATTTGCCCCAGCGCCAGAATGCGGCTGCGCGAGGTGATCAGCGTGGTGAGTTGTTCGACGTCCGGCAGGCGGTTAACGCCAAGAGGCAGTTGTACCACCTTCGCGCCAGTTTGCTCCGCCACCATCAGCCAAGGCACCAGGTTCGCGTGGTGCTCGGCGGTGCTGACGATAATTTCGTCGCCCGGCTGCAGGCGCGGTCGCGCGTAGCACTGGGCCACCATATTGATGGCTTCCGTCGTGCCGCGCGTCCAGACAATGTCTTTGCCGCGAGGGGCGTTTAGCCAGCGGGCGACCTGATCGCGCGCGGCTTCGTAGCGCGCGGTCAGGCGCTGGGCTTCGGCGAATTGGCTGCGATGGACGTTCCCCGCGCTCAGCGAGTAGAACTGGTTTGTCGCCTCTATCACCGCCTGGGGTTTTAACGCTGTGGCGGCGCTATCAAGGTAAACCCCGGCATCGTGCAGGGCGGGAAATTGCGCGCGAAACTGCGCGGGGTTGAAAGCGTTCATGGTATTCCTCGGTTCAATCAACCGATCGTGGCGCAAAATGAGCATTGATACAAGGTTTGTGCCAATCCTCGGAATCGTCTGGTTCTGCTGGCACTATCCGACCAGTGTCTTATGCTAAATAACGTTAGGCAAATATTTTCGCCTGTTATGAAATGAGCTTTAGATAGCATAAATCGCTAAAGGAGAAGAAGATGAAAAAGACTGCCGCAATGATTTCTGCCTGTATGCTGACGTTTACCCTGAGTGCCTGTTCTGGCCCAAACTACGTGATGCACACCAACGATGGTCGTAGCATTGTTTCCGAGGGCAAACCGCAGACCGATAAAGACACCGGTATGATTTCTTACACCGATGCCAACGGCGTGAAACAGCAAATCAACCATAGCGATGTGAAAGAGATGGTGGCGCTGGAGAAATAGCGCGCCGAATCGCAGGCAAAAAAAAGCACCGCAATTAGGCGGTGCTACATTAATCACTATGGACAGACAGGGTAAATGTACAGGAAGTGAAAAAGGGTAGCCTTGCTACCGTGATCTGAATTGCAGACCAATTGCAAACACAACAACACAACATCACAACCGTAAGCCAAAAGCCCTTCAGAACACGCATTCCAAAAAAAGCTTCTCGTTCCGGCTCAGGAAGTGCCGCCATCATAGGTATTTGCTGGTAGAAGCTCAACGGACAAATTATAATGTCTCAGATAAAAAAAACTAATAGGTTAACTGTTGTTTCCTATTTGTTAAATTCAATTAACAATTGGGTTCTGGGACCATGTCAAAGCGTTTGCCACCTCTTAATGCATTACGTGTATTTGATGCAGCCGCGCGCCATTTAAGTTTCACCCGCGCGGCCGATGAGCTTTTTGTGACGCAGGCCGCAGTAAGCCACCAAATCAAGTCTCTTGAGGATTTTTTGGGGCTGAAGCTGTTCCGTCGGCGCAATCGTTCGTTGCTGCTGACTGAAGAGGGGCAGAGCTATTTTCAGGATATCAAAGAGATCTTTTCGCAATTAACAGAGGCAACGCGTAAACTACAGGCACGCAGCGCGAAAGGGGCGCTTACCGTCAGTTTATTGCCCAGTTTTGCGATTCAATGGCTGGTGCCGCGCCTCTCAAGCTTTAACTCAGCTTATCCGGGAATCGACGTCAGAATCCAGGCGGTAGACCGTCAGGAAGACAAGCTGGCGGACGATGTCGACGTGGCGATTTTCTACGGTCGCGGCAACTGGCCGGGGTTACGCGTCGAAAAACTGTACGCGGAGTATTTACTCCCGGTTTGCTCTCCTCTGCTGCTGACCGGCGATAAGGCGCTAAAAACCCCCGCCGACTTAGCCAAACATACGCTGCTGCACGATGCTTCCCGCCGCGACTGGCAAACGTATACGCGCCAGCTGGGGCTCAACCATATCAACGTACAACAGGGACCGATCTTCAGCCATAGCGCCATGGTGCTACAGGCTGCCATCCACGGACAGGGGATTGCGCTCGCCAACAACGTGATGGCGCAGTCAGAGATTGAGGCAGGCCGTCTGGTGTGCCCGTTTAATGATGTTCTGGTCAGTAAGAATGCGTTTTATCTGGTTTGTCATGACAGTCAGGCAGAACTGGGTAAAATAGCGGCCTTTCGTCAGTGGATTCTGGCGAAAGCGGCCCATGAGCAAGAAACTTTTCGTTTTCGTTACGAACAATAAATGAATTTAGGGTAATACCATCATGACCAGCCGTTTTATGCTGATTTTTGCCGCTATCAGCGGTTTTGTCTTTGTCGCACTGGGCGCGTTTGGCGCACACGTGCTGAGCAAATCGCTCGGCGTTGTTGAAATGGGCTGGATCCAGACCGGTCTGGAGTACCAGGCGTTTCATACGCTGGCGATTTTTGGCCTGGCGGTGGCGATGCAGCGCCGCATTAGTATCTGGTTCTACTGGAGTAGCGTATTTCTGGCGCTGGGTACTGTGCTGTTCAGCGGTAGCCTGTACTGCCTGGCGCTCTCTCATTTACGCCTGTGGGCGTTTGTTACCCCGGTGGGCGGCGTCAGCTTCCTTGCCGGTTGGGTGTTGATGTTAATTGGTGCCATTCGACTTAAGCGTAAGGGTGTTGTTCATGAATAAGGTTGTGCTGTATTGCCGCCCTGGGTTTGAGAAAGAGTGTGCTGCGGAAATCACCGACAAGGCCGGGCGTCGTGAGGTGTTTGGCTTCGCGCGCGTAAAAGATAACTCGGGCTATGTGATTTTCGAATGCTATCAGGATGGTGACGCCGATAAGCTGGCGCGCGAGCTGCCGTTTAGCTCACTCATCTTTGCTCGCCAGATGATCGTCGTCGGCGAGCTGTTAAAAGATTTACCGCCAGAAGACCGCGTCACGCCGATCGTCGGCATGCTGCAAGGTGTGGTGGAGAAGGGCGGCGACCTGCGCGTAGAGGTGGCTGACACCAACGAAAGCAAAGAGCTGATGAAGTTCTGCCGTAAGCTCACCGTGCCGCTGCGCGCAGCGCTGCGAGAGGCGAAAGTGCTGGCGCCGTACGAGACCACCAAACGTCCGGTGGTACACGTGTTCTTTATCGCGCCAGGCTGCTGCTATACCGGGTACTCCTATAGCACCAACAATTCACCGTTCTATATGGGCATTCCGCGTCTGAAGTTCCCGGCCGATGCGCCGAGCCGTTCTACGCTGAAGCTGGAAGAGGCGTTCCACGTCTTTATTCCCGCCGACGAGTGGGACGAGCGTCTGGCAAACGGCATGTACGCGGTTGACCTGGGCGCTTGCCCCGGCGGCTGGACCTATCAGCTGGTGAAGCGCAACATGTGGGTTTCCTCAGTGGATAACGGCCCGATGGCGCAGAGCCTGATGGACACCGGTCAGGTGACCTGGCTGCGCGAAGACGGTTTCCGCTATCGCCCGAACCGCAACAACATCTCGTGGATGGTGTGCGACATGGTGGAGAAACCGGCGAAGGTGGCCGCGCTGATGGCGGAATGGCTGGTTAACGGCTGGTGCCGTGAGACCATCTTCAACCTGAAGCTGCCGATGAAAAAGCGTTATGAAGAGCTGTCGCAGAATCTGGCGCACATCCAGGCAAAGCTGGACGAGCACGGTATTAACGCGCAGATTCAGGCGCGTCAGCTGTACCACGATCGTGAAGAAGTGACCGTACACGTGCGTCGCCTGTGGGCTGCCGTGGGTGGGCGTCGCGACGAGCGTTAATCACGCATAACCCGGTCGAATGTGATTTGCAGGCCGGATAAGGCGAAGCCTTATCCGGCCTGCGTCTTTACGCTATCTGTTGAGCCTGAGCTGCTGCAAATTGCCATCGATATGCAAATCGGTTTGCAGGCGCGCGATATCCCGGCACAAGAACGCCATTTCCCGATGCTCTTCCAGTTTCTTTCGCCATTTCTCCGGCACCTCATCCAGATGTTCGTACAGCGCTTCCAGCGTGGGGAACTGCGTCAGCAGTTGAGTGGCGCTCTTCGGGCCAATACCCGCGACCCCAGGTACTTTCGAGCTGCTAATTCCCGCCAGCCCCCAGTAGTCGGGCAGTTGCTGAGGCTGCACGCCAAACTCTTTTTCGATAAACGGCACGTCGAGCCAGCGCTTCTGGAAATAGTCGCGAATGCGCAGGTTGGGTGAGAGCAGCTGGCAGTAGCCTTTATCGGTGGAGACAATGGTGGCCTGATGTCCCGCGCCAGCAACTTTCACCGCCAGCGTGGCGGCTAAATCGTCGGCCTCGTTACCGCGAGATTCCCAGCAGCGTACGCCGCGCAGCTCAAAAGCGGCGCGCAGGGCGGGCATTTCGGCATGCAGATCGTCCGGCATAGGGGGACGACCGGCCTTGTAGTCAGGAAGTCGCTGATGCCGCCAGCCGCTGTTACGCGCTTCATCGTCAAATACCGCTACCGCATGCGTCGGCTGGCTGTGCGCAATCAGCAGATCCAGCGCGTGCTGACAGGTTTCTACGCAGGGGGAGCCCTGAACGGCATGAATACGACGAATTAAGTTGAGTGCGTCAACGATAAGCAAATGGACGGCCACGGGCGTTCTCCCTAACAGATTGGGCGCTAAGGGTAACATTCAGGGACGGGTGAGGCTATTGGCGGGAGATAAAACGGGAAGAGGCCTCGCAAAACGAGGCCTCTGGGGAACGTTAGTCGCAGGCTACCACTTTCATCGCCAGCCCGCCGCGAGAGGTTTCGCGGTATTTGGCGTTCATGTCTTTGCCGGTTTCGTACATGGTCTCGATAACTTTATCGAGACACACGCGCGGCACGCTGGTACGGCGCAGGGCCATACGCGCGGCGTTGACCGCTTTCACCGACGCAATAGCGTTACGCTCGATGCACGGCACCTGAACCTGACCGGCAACCGGGTCGCAGGTCAAACCGAGGTTATGTTCCATGCCGATTTCCGCGGCAATGCACACCTGCGCCGGGCTACCGCCAAGCAGCTCAGCCAGACCTGCCGCCGCCATGGAGCAGGCGACACCCACTTCACCCTGGCAACCCACTTCAGCGCCGGAGATGGAGGCGTTCATCTTGTAGAGCGAGCCGATCGCGCTGGCAACCAGCATATAGCGCGCCAGCGAGTTGGCGTTCACTTCACGGATAAACTTGTCGTAGTAAGCCAGCACTGCCGGAACGATACCGCAGGCACCGTTGGTCGGCGCGGTGACGACGCGGCCACCGGCAGCGTTTTCCTCGTTCACCGCCAGGGCAAACATGTTAATCCAGTCAACCACCGCCATCGGGTCGCTGCTGATTTTGTCCTGGCTGACCAGCATACGGCGCAGCGCGGCAGCACGACGCGGAACGCGCAGTTTGCCCGGCAATACGCCTTCGGTCGTGGTGCCGTGCTCGATTCCGCCTTTCATTACCGCCCAGACGTCAGCGAAGTGCTTTTCCAGCTCTTCTTTGCTGTGCAGCGCGAGTTCGTTCTGCATCATCAGGCCAGACAGCGACAGGCCTGTTTCCTGGCAGTGACGCTGTAAATCCGCGGCGCTTTTATACGGGTATGGCACGGCAACCGGCGCTTCAGTCTGTTGGCCGAAGTGCTCTTCGTCGACGATAAAACCGCCGCCGATGGAATAGTAGGTTTTGCTGTAAACGGCTTTGTCACCTGACAACGCGGTAATACGCATGCCGTTTTCGTGCAGCGAGAGGTTGTCGGCATGGAAGTTCATGCACTGATCAACCGGGAATTCCACTTCGTGCTGACCGTTAGCCAGCATCAGTCGGCCATGGGTATTCACGTCCTGGATAAACGCCGGAATGGCATCGATATCCACCGTATCCGGCAGGTTTCCAGCCAGACCCATAATAATGGCGATATCGGTATGGTGGCCTTTACCGGTCAGAGAGAGTGAGCCGTAAACATCGACGACTACGCGAGTGATATCAGTCAGAATCCCACGCGCAATCAAGTCGTCCGTGAATTGTTTGCCTGCTTTCATTGGCCCGACGGTGTGTGAGCTGGAAGGACCAATGCCGATTTTGAAAATATCGAATACGCTAATCATGAGGCGTCCATTGTGTATCGAGGTGCGCCGCCCCGAAAGGCGGCGCAGGGGGATTAACTAAACAGAGAGTAGGAGATTGCGGAGATAGCGATGAGACCTACCAGCACAACGAAGACGTTGCTGATGTGACCGCTGTACTTACGCATTGCCGGTACTTTCTGAATCGCATACATCGGCATCAGGAACAGAATCATCGCGATGATCGGGCCGCCCAGGGTTTCAATCATGCCCAGGATGCTTGGGTTCAGGGTCGCCACAATCCAGGTGGTAACCAGCATGAACAGCGCAGTGATTTTGTTCAGTTTGTTGATTTCGATGGATTTGCCTTTGCTACGCAGAGACTTAATCACCATCCCGTTAAAGCCTTCACGTGCGCCCAGGTAGTGGCCCAGGAAGGATTTGGTGATAGCGATAATCGCGATAATCGGTGCCATCCAGGCGATAACCGGCGCGTTAAAGTGGTTCGCCAGGTAAGACAGGATAGAGATGTTCTGCTCTTTCGCCGCCGCCAGGTCCGCCGGGGACAGGCTCAGTACGCAGCTGAAGACGAAGAACATAACGGTCAGCACCATCATGATGTGGGCACGTGCCAGGATAGAGGAACACTTCTTCTCTGCGCCCTGACCGTACTCTTCACGCTTCGCGACCGCGAAGGAAGAGATAATCGGCGAGTGGTTGAAGGAGAATACCATCACCGGAATCGCCAGCCACAGAGTCATCCACAGGCCGTTGCCGGTAGAGGCCGCGCTGCTGAAGGACAGGGTTTCCAGTGCTGCGCCGCTCCACTGCGGGATCAGGTACAGCGCCAGCACCATCAGGGCTGCAACGAACGGGAACACCAGGATGCTCATCGCTTTAACGATCATCTGCTCACCGAAACGCACGATAGTCATCATACCGACGATCAGAATCAGCGACAGGATAGCGCGCGGCGGCGGCGTCATGTGCAGCTGGTGCGCCAGGAAGCTTTCCACGGTGTTCGTGATTGCTACGCTGTACACCAACAGGATTGGGTAGATAGCGAAGAAGTAGAGCAGGGTAATCAGTTTACCTGCGCCTACGCCGAAGTGCTCTTCAACGACTTCGGTGATGTCTTCGCCCGGGTTTTTACCGGACAGCACGAAGCGGGTCAGGCCGCGGTGTGCGAAGAAGGTCATCGGGAAGGCGAGGATAGCCATGATGATCAGCGGGATCATGCCGCCGACGCCGGCGTTGATCGGCAGGAACAGTACGCCCGCGCCGATCGCGGTGCCGTAAAGACCCAGCATCCACATCGTATCTGTTTTGCGCCATCCGCTAGCAGATTCTGCTGTGACGACCGTGCTGGTTTGAGTGTTTTCCATCTGTATCTCCTGGAGGAAGGAAAAATGCTAATTTTTTAGTCAAATAAAGTGAAAAAAAATAAAAACGTAATATTAAATTTTAGAAGTATTGGTTTTTTTGTGATTTTTACCCAACACCATTTTCGACGAGCGCAAATGTACATTTAACTCGTGAATGTATCAGTGATCATGATCCCAAATGTAATAATCTACTTTTAGTTAGGGATATTGCAGGTATTTTCCCTGCAATTACCTTTTAAGCGGATATTTATGGGCGCGAAGGCTAGCATTTGCAGTATGCGTGGTAAATGGGGGATGGCGAAATGCGATGTTTTTGCTGATAAAAATGCTGAAAATGGCGTTTTTTAGCGTTCAAACATAATTATCGCTAATTATATGTGGTCTCGGTTTTGACGCAATCGATTGGCTTGCGGGTAGCTACGTCATTTTTGGCGCGTTTTGAGGTGGGAAACCGGCGAGAAAACCCGCCGGTAGAGAAGTGAAATACGCTGCGTCTGTGGGTCAGGCGCAGATTTCGTAGCAAGGAATGTAGGCGGAGCCTGGTAGCTTCATGCGGTGTTGCGCCACGAAGCCCTGTAGCAGTTCATCCATGCGGCGCATCATCTCTTTATCGCCGTGAATTTTGTACGGGCCAAACTCTTCGATAGCGCGAATACCCACTTCCTTCACGTTACCCGCCACGATGCCAGAGAAGGCGCGGCGCAGGTCTGCGGCCAGCACTTCAACCGGTTGATCCGGATAAAGCTTGAGGTTTGCCATGTTCTCGTGCGACGGCTCAAACGGCATTTGCAGGTCTGGCGCAATGCGCATCGACCAGTTGAAGCTGTAGGCGTCGCCGGTATCGCGGCGGTTTTCTTTCACCAGCGGCATCGCTTTTTTCATCTGGCGCGCCACTTCCACTTCATCATCAATGATGATCTTATAGTGGCGACGCGCGCCTTCGCCCAGCGTATGCACCACGAACTCGTCGAGCACGCGGAAGTAGTCGGCGCTCTCTTTCGGGCCGGTGAGGATAAGCGGCAGCACCTGGTCTTTATTCGCCGGGTTCATCAGGATACCCAGCAGATACAGCAGTTCTTCCGCAGTACCTACGCCGCCCGGGAAGATAATGATGCCGTGAGCGATACGGACAAACGCTTCCAGGCGCTTTTCGATATCCGGCATGATGATCAGTTCGTTCACCAGCGGGTTTGGCGGCTCAGCGGCAATAATCGACGGTTCGGTCATGCCGATAAAGCGCCCTTCTTTGTAGCGCTGCTGCGCATGGCCGACCGCGGCGCCCTTCATTGGCGCTTCCATCGCGCCAGGACCGCAGCCGGTGCAGATGTTTAACTCACGCAGGCCAAGCTGGTTACCCACGCGACGCGCGTAGAGGTACTCGTTTTCGTTGATCGAGTGACCGCCCCAGCACACCACCATGCTCGGCGCTTCGCCCACGTGCAGCGCGCGCGCGTTGCGCAGAATGGAGAACACCAGGTTGGTGATATGGGCGGAGCTTTCCAGATCGAGATTCGGGAAGCGTACGGTGTTATGAATCTGCCCGTAAACGAACAGAATATCGCGCAGCACGGCGAACAGGTTGGCCTGGAGCGAGCGGATAATGCGTCCGTCGACGAACGCCTCTTCCGGCGGATTAATCAGTTCGAGCTTAACGCCGCGTTCGCGGCGCAGCACGTTAATATCAAAGCTTTCGAAGCGGGACAGCAGCTCTTTACTGTTATCGGTCAGGCTGCCTGAGTTCAGTACGGCCAATGAGCAGTTGCGGAACAATTGATACAGGTCGGTGCTGGCCGTGCGTTTAAGCATGTCGACTTCCAGCTGCGACAACATATCCATTGAGCCAAGCGGGCTAATATGTGTAATCAAGTGGACTCCTTAACGGGACGAAAATCGTCTTCCTTAGTGATTACAATAGCCTCGCAGGCTTGTTTACTACAACCTCAGTCGCGGAACAATGTGCGCATTATTGAGAAATTGTTCAGCTTACTGGCGCACCAGACGGCCAATTGCCGGTACAAATTCACCGTTTGCCCGCCACGGGTTGATATCCAGCCCGCCGCGGCGAGTGTATCGCGCGTAGACGCTCAGGCTCTCCGGCGCGCAGAAGCGCAGAATATCGTTGAAGATACGCTCGACGCACTGCTCGTGGAACTCGTTGTGATGGCGGAAAGAGACCAGATAGCGCAGCAGCTTTTCCCGGTCGATCTGTGGGCCACGGTACTGAATTTGTACAGAACCCCAGTCCGGCTGGTGGGTGATCAGACAGTTTGATTTCAACAGATGGCTGACCAGCGTTTCCTGCACCACTTTCTGGCCGGCTGCGCCGTCGAGGTAGTCGGCGTTGAACTGGTAGTTATCAATCTCGATATCCTGGTCATCAATACAGCTGCCATGGAAATGGGCAATCGGCTGGCCTTCAATCTCATCAAGGCGGTAGAGGGCCACCGTCACGTTGCCCTCGGCGCAGGCGCTCAGGTCGCGTTGCAGCGTTTCCTGCACGTCTTCCCAACGGGCGAAACGCGTCTGGTTGAAGCTGTTGAGGTAAAGCTTAAAGCTCTTTGACTCGACCAGGTTCACCGTGTCGTGGCTCAGCTCGACGTGGCCGACCGCCACCTGCGGTAGCCCTTTGGCGTTGAGCCAGGAAAGCTCGTACAGCGTCCAGATATCCGCGCCGTGGAAGGGCAGGGAATCGGCGTGCAGCCCGAGCGGATCGCGGTTCAGGCTGCGCGGAACGCCCTGTAGCAGGCTGGCGTCGTAGGTATCGCGGTAATCTGTGGTTTTACCGAGCGTCAGGCCGGCAAGCGCCTGATGGTTATCATAAGAAGACATGTTTCACCGTTATAAAGCAGGTACACTATGGCTTCTAGTGTATCCTGGCTAACCTGAAGAGAGAAATTCGTGGATCAGCAGACTGCAGACGCATTACACGCCTTTACCCAACGCTATTGCGATGCCTGGCAGCGCACCTATAACAGCCTGCCGCGCAGCGAAGAGCTTTACGGCATCCCGTCACCATGCCAGGTTTCGACGAGCGGCGACGCGGTCTTCTGGCAACCGCGGGATTTTGACGGTGAACCGAATGTAAATGGCGTTGAACGGGCAATGGATATTGTGGTACAACAACCCATTCACACCTATTATACCACTCAGTATGCGGGTGATATGCAAGCGCTTTTCATGGGCGATGCCCTGACGCTGCTGCAGGTGTGGAGCCCCGATGACTTCCGTCGCGTGCAGGAAAACCTGATTGGTCACCTGGTCACGCAGAAGCGCCTGAAGTTGTCGCCGACGCTGTTTATCGCCACGCTGGACAGCGAACTTGACGTGATTTCCGTCTGTAACGTGACCGGTGAAGTGGTCAAAGAGACGCTCGGAACGCGCAATCGCCTGCCTCTGGCCTCCTCCCTTGCGAGTTTCCTGACTCAACTTGAGCCTATTCTGTAAGACAGTTTGCCCATCCCTTTGTGAGAGATCTCTTACACGCACTGTGAGAGATCGCCAGATTATAAGTAAGACTCTTATCCCTATGTTTTAGTAATTTCGTTTTATATCAATATGATAATTGTTCTATAAGGTGATTTTCTTGCGTGTAAGCCTTAAGGGATTGTCTGAGGGGCGCTTGTAAGACGAAGCGAAATAGCGGATTCTATCTACGTCGACAGGGAGTCGCACAATGAAGTGAACATCAGGATGATGACGCTTCATAGGACACACCGGGAAGGTGATTCAAGGAAAGGCTTCAGGATGAAGCAAAAGGATAGCGCAGGAACGCGTTAAAGGACACCTCCAGGACGGAGAACGAGAGCCAGACAGGATATCTGGTGGATCAGGAAGATCAGGACACACTCAAGGATTGGGTGAAATCACATCGGGGTGGTGTGATGCAGGAAGCAACCGTTTAGGGACGAACTGGTCAGGAGACCACAGGAAAAGTTGTCACGGACGAGCAGGGAGCACTAAAAGTAGCTGGATTGCTGCGAAACGAACCGGGGGCACTGTTTTTACAGTGCCCCCTTTTTTTTGTTTCCCGCCAACTAGTGGTATCCTGCGCGCGATTTTCATTCCTCAGAGGTTTCCATGACACGCCACGACAGCCTACGCGACCAACTACTGCTTATTGAAACGCTGCTGCGTCAGCATCAGCACTGGCAGGAGACGGCGCCGCACGAAAGCGCCTTTGCCAGCGAACAGCCGTTCTGCATGGACACCCTGGAGCCGCTGGAGTGGCTCCAGTGGGTGCTGATCCCGCGCATGCATCAGCTGCTGGATAGCGAAATGCCGCTGCCAAAAGATTTTGCCATCGCGCCGTATTACGAAATGGCGCTCGACGCTGCGCATCCGCTGCGCGCGATTATCCTGCCGCCGCTTGAGCAGCTGGATGCCTTCTTTACGAGCGATCCCCACTGATGCTGGAAATTATCTACCAGGACGAGTGGTTGGTGGCGGTGAACAAACCGTCAGGCTGGTTGGTGCATCGCAGCTGGCTCGATCGCGATGAAAAAGTGGTGGTGATGCAGACGGTACGTGACCAGATTGGCCAGCACGTCTTTACCGCCCATCGCCTCGACCGTCCGACCTCCGGCGTGCTGCTGATGGGGTTGTCCAGCGAAGCCGGACGGCTGCTGGCGCAGCAGTTCGAACAGCATCAAATTCACAAGCGCTACCACGCCATCGTGCGCGGCTGGCTGACTGATGAAGCGGTGCTGGACTACCCGCTGGTGGAAGAGCTGGATAAAATCGCCGACAAGTTTGCCCGTGAGAATAAGGATCCACAGCCAGCGGTCACTCACTACCGGGGAATGGCGACGGTGGAAATGCCGGTCGCGACGGGCCGCTACCCGACCACGCGCTACGGCCTGGTAGAGCTGGACCCACAAACCGGCCGCAAACACCAGCTGCGCCGCCATCTGGCACATCTGCGTCATCCGATTATTGGCGACAGCAAGCATGGCGACCTGCGCCAGAACCGCAGCGCGGCGGAGCATTTCGGCTGCAACCGCCTGATGCTGCACGCCAGCGAACTCTCGATGACCCATCCGTTTACCGGCGAACCGCTGACGATTCGCGCTGGGCTCGACGACGTCTGGATGCAGGCTTTATCACATTTCGGCTGGCGCGGGCTTCTCCCTGAGAATGAAAGGGTTGAGTTTGTCGCCGACTGCGGTCAGGATGAAGCTATCCAGAAGTAAACAGGGAGTTAAATCATGGCTGAAGTAGGGATTTTTGTCGGCACCATGTACGGCAATTCGCTGCTGGTGGCGGAAGAAGCGCAAACCATTCTCGGCGGTCTCGGGCATCAGGCGAAAGTCTTTGAAGACCCGACGGTGGCGGATTGGGAAAGCTACACCGGTAAATACGCGCTGGTGGTGACCTCCACCACCGGTCAGGGTGACCTGCCGGATAGTATCGTGCCGCTGTTTAACGATCTCCAGGATATGTACCAGCCGCATCTGCGCTACGGTATTATCGCGCTGGGCGATAGCACATACGCGAACTTCTGCGGCGGCGGCAAGCGCTTTGACGCGCTGTTGCAGGAACAGGGCGCTCAGCGGATTGGCGAGATGCTGATGATCGATGCCTCCGAAGACCCGGAACCGGAGAGCGTCTCCAATCCATGGGTCGAGCAGTGGGCAACGCTGCTTAAATAAGCAAGGTTTATCCTCTTTCCGGTGCGGCGTCGTCGCACCGGCTGCTATTTGTTCATTTACCACATCGTTGAATAATATTCCCCGTTAATATTGTGCATTTGCACGATGAGCTGCCGCACGCCTGTTTCTATACTGTTGTTAGCCATAATAATAACGATTGCCAGATTTCTCGCTCCTGACGCGTCGGGCTGGGCATGTTAATACCCGTGCTCTGTTTACGGCCGTCGACCCAGTAGACAAGGATTTAACCATGACCATTCACACTTCCACGCCCGTTGTTACGTCCATGCAGGTGATTCCCGTTGCCGGACGCGACAGCATGCTGATGAACCTGAGCGGGGCACATGCGCCGTTCTTTACCCGAAATATCGTGATAATTCAGGATAATGCCGGGCACAAGGGCGTGGGGGAGATTCCCGGCGGCGAAAAGATTCGCGCCACCCTGGAAGAATCTATCCCGCTGGTGGTGGGGAAAACGCTCGGCGAGTACAAAAACGTCCTGAACCGCGTGCGTGCGGCTTTTGCCGACCGCGATGCCAGCGGGCGCGGCCTGCAAACCTTCGACTTACGCACCACGATTCATGTTGTGACCGCCATTGAATCGGCGATGCTTGACTTGCTGGGCCAGCATTTGGGAGTGAATGTGGCCTCGCTGCTTGGCGAGGGTCAACAACGTAGTGAAGTGGAAATGCTTGGCTATCTGTTCTTCATCGGCAACCGCAAGGCGACGCCGCTGCCGTATCAGAGCCAGCCGGATGAGCAGTGCGACTGGTACCGCCTGCGCCACGACGAGGCGATGACCCCGGATGCCGTTGTACGTCTGGCGGAGGCCGCGTATGAAAAATACGGTTTTAACGACTTCAAACTGAAGGGCGGCGTGATGGCGGGCGAAGAAGAGGCGGAATCGATCGTCGCGCTGGCAAAACGTTTCCCGCAGGCGCGTGTAACGCTGGATCCGAACGGCGCATGGTCACTCGATGAAGCGATCAAAATCGGTAAGTACCTGAAAGGGACGCTGGCCTATGCTGAAGATCCGTGCGGCGCCGAGCAGGGCTTCTCCGGCCGAGAAGTAATGGCGGAATTCCGCCGCGCGACCGGCCTGCCGACCGCCACCAACATGATTGCCACCGACTGGCGGCAGATGGGGCATACGCTGGCGCTGCAATCGGTGGATATTCCGCTGGCGGATCCGCACTTCTGGACCATGCAAGGCTCGGTACGCGTGGCGCAGTTGTGCCATGAATTCGGCCTGACCTGGGGCTCGCACTCCAATAACCACTTCGATATTTCGCTGGCGATGTTCACTCACGTCGCCGCCGCTGCGCCGGGAAAAATTACCGCCATTGATACCCACTGGATCTGGCAGGAAGGTAATCAGCGCCTGACCAAAGCGCCGTTTGAAATTAAAAACGGTAAGGTGCAAGTGCCTGATACACCGGGGCTGGGCGTTGAGCTGGATATGGACCAGGTGATGCAGGCCAACGCGCTGTATCAACAATACGGCCTGGGGGCGCGTGATGATGCCATGGGAATGCAGTACCTGATCCCAAACTGGACATTTGATAACAAACGCCCCTGTATGGTGCGCTAAGCTTACTGCCGCCACTTCGCACAAGGACAGCTTATGAAGATTGTGATTGCCCCGGACTCATACAAGGAAAGCCTGAGCGCCCTCGAGGTCGCCAGTGCGATTGAAGCGGGATTTCGCGAGATCTACCCGGACGCCGAGTACATCAAGCTTCCGGTTGCCGACGGCGGAGAAGGGACCGTCGAGGCCATGGTGGCGGCAACACAAGGGCGGGTGGTTGAGGTTGAGGTGACTGGCCCGCTCGGTGAGCCAGTGCAGGGCTTTTATGGCATCTCCGGCGATGAATCCTGCGCATTTATTGAAATGGCGGCGGCCAGCGGGCTGGAGCTTTTACCTCCCGCCGCGCGTAACCCGCTAAAAACAACCTCGTGGGGCACCGGAGAGCTGATTCGCCATGCGCTGGATCTTGGCGTGACGCGGATGATTATCGGCATTGGCGGTAGCGCCACCAACGACGGCGGCGCAGGCATGGTGCAGGCGCTTGGCGCGCAACTGCTGACCGCTGACGGCCAGCCGATTGCGCCCGGTGGCGCGGGGCTGTCGACGCTGGTAACGATTGACATCAGCGGTCTGGATCCGCGCCTGGCGCAATGCCGCATTGATGTTGCCTGTGATGTGACGAACCCGCTGGTCGGTGATGAAGGGGCGTCGGCGGTATTTGGGCCGCAGAAAGGCGCGACGCCAGAGATGGTTGTGCAGCTCGACCGCGCATTGGCGCACTATGCCGGGCAAATTGCGCAAGATTTAGGTCTTGATGTGCTGACGCTGGAAGGCGGCGGTGCAGCCGGAGGGCTGGGGGCGGCGCTGTACGCATTTTGCGGCGCACACCTGAGACCGGGCATTGATATTGTGACCGATGCGCTGCACCTGGATGCGCTGGTGGCCGATGCGGATCTGGTGATTACCGGGGAAGGGCGTATCGATAGCCAGACGATCCACGGCAAGGTGCCGGTAGGCGTGGCGCGGGTCGCCAAACGTTATCAGATTCCGGTGATTGGCATTGCCGGTAGCCTGACGGCTGATGTGGGTGTTGTACATCAGCATGGGCTGGATGCGGTGTTTAGCGTGCTGCATCGGATCTGTTCGCTTGACGAAGCGCTGGCGGAAGCCGGGGCGAATGTTCGTATGGCCGCGCGGAATATCGCGGCGACGATAAAAGTGGGACAGTCGCTGTAGGCCGGATAAGGCAACGCCGCCATCCGGCAATCACACACAAGCCTGATGGCGCTTCGCTTATCCGGCCTACAGGTTTGGGCTAGCCCAGCATTTTCTTCGTTTCCCGCGTCACATTATCCATTTCATCCAGCAGTTCCAGCAGCTCCGGCTCCAGCTCCTCCGCCGGGGTGCCGCTACGCAGCTGGCTTTCAATCAGCTGGCACAGATGTTTAAGGCGCGGTACGCCGCTGTAGCCGCAGCTGCCGTGCAGTTTGTGAATGGCATCGACCAGATTCTCCGGCTCTTCGCCGACCAACTGCTCCTCCACCTTATTGCGCACCTCCGGCAGGAAGGCGATCAGCATTTGTAGCATCTCCCGCGCCAGATCCGGCTTATAGGCGGCCTGGCGTAGCGCCAACTGCCAGTCCAGCGTGGCGTTCAGATCGATCGGCGGTTCCACCGGCGCGGACTGCGCGGGACGCGGCGGCGTAATGACGCCTGGCTTATAGCGCAGCAGCAGGTCGTGCAGACGGCTCTCTTCAATTGGCTTCGCCAGATAGTCGTTCATGCCGGCGGTCAGCAGCTTCTCTTTTTGCCCGGCAAGGGCGTGGGCGGTGACCGCAATCACCGGCGTTTGCTGCTGATGCGGAAGCTGACGAATCAGCTCACAGGCGCGAATACCGTCGATATCCGGCATCTGGATATCCATCAGAATCAGGTCGAATTTCATCTGCTTAGCGCACTCAATCGCCTGCTGTCCGCTTTCGCACAGCTCAACGTGCTGTACCTGATCGTCCAACAGCGCGCCAATCAGTTTCAGGTTTGCCGGGTTATCGTCCACCGCCATCACCGTCATCGGCAGGCGATGCTCGGTCACCGGGACGGCCACCTGTGTGGGCGTGCTGCGGCTGAATTCCTGCAGCACCGGCAGCAGACGAGTAATGGTCAAAGGCTTCAACAGGCAGGCAGCCGCACCGTTTTGTTTCAGCGACTCGGCGTCAACCTGGGCGTGACACGGCAGCGCCAGCACCAGATGGTTGGTCATGCCGAGCGCGGTACTCAGCTTATCGCGGTGAATGCTGAGGTCGCGCACCGAAACCGGTACGGCAACCAGCAGAATGTCGTAAAACTCGGTGGGCAGCGCGGCAATACTCACCGCATAGACGACCTCGAGCGGCGTTGTCGCCAGCATATCCAGCGTCGCCTGCGCGGCGGCGGCATTGGCCTCCACGTAGGCGATACGCTTGCCTTGCAGGCTGCTGGTATCCGGCCCTTCAGAAATGACGTTCGGATTGAGATCGAGGTTGATATTGAACCAGAACGTTGAACCACGGTTGGGCTGGCTGTGGAAGGAGATATCGCCGCCCATCTCGCGCACCAGTTTTTGCGTGATCACCAGCCCCAGCCCGGTGCCGCCGTGGCGTCGGGAGATGCTGGCATCGGCCTGGCGGAAGGCCTGGAACAAACGGGACTGATCGCGCTCCGGAATACCGATGCCGGTATCGCGAATCTGGACTTCAATTTGTACCTTGTTATTGCTGACGGCGCGCTGTTCTACCAGCACGTCAATGTTGCCGTTTTCGGTGAACTTGATGGCATTGCCGACCAGATTGGTAATGACCTGCTGCAGACGCAGCGGGTCGCCGATGACGTTGTCCGGCACGTCATTTTTAATGTTCAGCGTCAGCTCAAGCCCTTTATCGTGCGCCGAATGCGCCAGCAGCGTGACCACTTCATCCAGCGAACTGCGCAGCGGGAACGGAATGCTCTCCAGCAACAGCTTGCCCGCTTCCAGCTTGGAGAAGTCGAGCACATCGTTGATGATCGCCAGCAGGTTGTTGGCCGAACGCTCGATGGTATTGAGGTGGTCGCGCTGGGTCGGATTGAGCTCGGTTTTCAACGTCAGGCGGGTAAAGCCAATCACGCCGTTGAGCGGTGTACGTAGCTCGTGCGACATGTTGGCGAGGAACTCAGACTTGATGCGCGCCGCTTCCTGGGCGCGCTTCTTGGCGAGATCCAGTTCAACGTTTTGGATCTCCATCTGTTCGAGCGTCTCACGCAGGTCCGAAGTGGCCTGGTCGACGTTATGTTGCATCTCCTCGTGATAAGCGGCCAGCGACATGGCCATCGAGTTGATGCCGTTTTTCAGCATATCCAGCTCGCCGAGCATAAAGCCCTCAACGCGGCTGTCGAGCTGCCCGCGGCGGATCCGGTCAACGGTGTTCACCATGTTGCGAATTGGCCCGGTGACATCCTGCATTAACCGCCAGCCGAAGATCAGCGCAATACCGATGCAGAACAGCATCATCACGCTGGAGATAAAGATCTCTTTATATTGCTGAAGCCTGACCGACTTGAGATCCAGCTCCAGCGCTACATAGCCGAGCATATTGACCGGCGTTTTGGCGTCCGACTGCGGTGATTCATCCGGCGAGTAGTGCTCGGAGATAATCGGCGTGCGTAGGATCATGATATCGCCGTGGCGCGTCACGCTCAGCCTTCGCGGGAAGGGCATGCCGCGCGGCAGCTGCAGCTCGCCAGGATCCAGTTGATAGTTTGAGGTGACGAACAGCTTATTGTGTTCGTCATAGACGGAGATCGCCCGTACGATATCGGAGTGGCGACGGTGCAGCACGCTTATCAACTGGCCGATCGACTCACGGTTTTGCAAATTCATACCGTATTCGCTGGAGACGGCAAGCGGCTCGATAATGCTGGCGCCGGCGTCTTCCAGTTGACGCTGCAGGTCGTTATAGCGGTGGACGACGAAGAAGATGCTGAGCAGCAAACCGATTAATACGGTCGGCGCCAGGATCAAAATCATCATTCTTGCACGCAGGCTGTAGTTGGTCATGGAGGTCCGTTGTGGGAGAATCAGTGCAATATATTTGATTGAGAAAAATCTCTACGATGGCGCAATTCTACTCTGCAAAACGGCGCGTGACGACGCGCCAGATCATAACCGTGACAGTCAGCAGTCTTGATCCCTTCGGGCAAGGTGTGGCGCGCCACAACGGTAAAGCATTATTCATCAATGGGTTATTGCCGGAAGAGCGCGCGGAAATTACCCTGACGGAAGACAAAAAACAGTATGCACGTGGCCAGGTAAAACGCCGTCTGAGCGACAGCCCGGAGCGCGTTGAACCGCGCTGCCCGCACTTTGGCGTTTGCGGTGGCTGCCAGCAGCAGCATGCGTCGGTTGCACTACAACAGCGCAGCAAACGTGCGGCGCTGAATCGTTTAATGAATCGCGAAGTTGAGGAGGTTATCGCCGGGGAAGCCTGGGGATACCGCCGCCGCGCGCGCTTAAGCTTGAATTATCAGCCAAAAACCCAACGCTTGCAGATGGGTTTTCGCAAGGCCAACTCGAACGATATCATCGATGTGGTGCAATGCCCTGTTTTAGTGCCCAATCTTGAGGCGTTGCTACCCGCTGTGCGTGAATGCCTGAGCAGCCTGCAAGGCCTGCGTCATTTGGGGCATGTGGAGCTGGTCAGCGCCGATAACGGGCCGCTGATGGTGCTACGCCATACGGCGGCGCTTAACGGCGAAGATAAAGAAAAACTGGAACGCTTTTCGCATTCTTCCGGCGTGGCGCTGTATCTGGCACCGGAAAGCGAGATACTTGAACGCGTTACCGGTGATGCTCCCTGGTATTCCTCAGACGGGCTACGCTTAACCTTCAGCCCGCGCGATTTTATTCAGGTAAACGACGGCGTAAATCAGCAGATGGTGGCGACGGCGCTGGCATGGCTGGACGTGCAGCCTACTGACCGGGTGCTGGATCTATTCTGCGGAATGGGCAACTTTACGCTACCGCTGGCCAAACGCGCGGCCAGCGTGGTTGGCGTTGAAGGCGTACCTGCGCTGGTAGCGAAAGGGCGCGAGAATGCCGAACTCAACCACCTGCAAAATGTCACCTTCTTCCACGAGAATCTGGAAGATGATGTAACACTTCAGGCATGGGCGAAACACGGTTTTGACAAAGTTTTACTCGATCCTGCTCGTGCTGGCGCACCGGGCGTGATGCAGCATGTTATAAAATTAGCGCCGACGCGGGTGGTGTATGTCTCCTGCAATCCGGCGACGCTGGCGCGCGATAGCGAGGCGTTGCTGAATGCGGGTTACCAAATTCAGCGTCTGGCAATGCTGGATATGTTCCCGCACACTGGGCACCAGGAATCTATGGTGCTGTTTGAGCGTAGGTAATAACGGTGGCTTGTCGACTTCGACAGGCCGGTCCCTGAAAGGAGAGGACAATGGTTGCGGTAAGAAGTGCACATCTCAATAAAGCTGGTGAGTTTGACCCACAGAAATGGATCGCAAGTCTGGGAATTTCCAGCCAGCAGTCGTGTGAACGCTTAGCCGAGACCTGGGATTACTGTCGCCGCCAAACCGTTGGGCGTGATGACGCCGAGCTGATGCTGTGGCGCGGGGTTGAGATGGTTGAAATCCTCTCGACGCTGAGTATGGATAACGACACGCTACGCGCGGCGCTGTTGTTCCCGTTAGTCGACGCTAACGTGGTCAGCGAAGAGGTGCTCAGCGAGAGCGCCGGGCAGTCGGTAGTGACGCTGATTCACGGCGTGCGCGACATGGCGGCCATCCGCCAACTGAAGGCCACCCATACTGACGCGGTCTCCTCCGAACAGGTAGACAACGTCCGTCGCATGCTGCTGGCGATGGTCGACGATTTCCGCTGCGTGGTCATCAAGCTCGCCGAGCGTATTGCCCACCTGCGTGAGGTGAAGGATGCGCCGGAAGATGAGCGCGTGCTGGCGGCGAAAGAGTGTACCAACATCTACGCGCCGCTCGCGAACCGTCTCGGCATTGGCCAGCTCAAATGGGAGCTGGAAGATTACTGCTTCCGCTACCTGCACCCGGCGGAATACAAACGTATTGCCAAACTGCTGCACGAGCGTCGTATTGACCGTGAGCATTACATCAATGACTTCGTCGGCCACCTGCGCAGTGAAATGAAAACCGAAGGGGTAAAAGCCGAGGTTTACGGCCGTCCGAAGCATATCTACAGCATCTGGCGCAAAATGCAGAAAAAACATCTCGCGTTCGATGAGTTGTTTGACGTGCGTGCGGTGCGTATCGTCGCCGAGCGCCTGCAGGATTGCTATGCCGCGCTGGGGATAGTACACACTCACTATCGCCACCTGCCGGATGAGTTCGACGACTACGTCGCCAACCCGAAACCGAACGGCTATCAGTCCATCCATACCGTGGTGCTGGGGCCTGGCGGCAAAACGGTTGAGATCCAGATTCGTACTAAACAGATGCACGAAGATGCCGAGCTGGGCGTCGCCGCGCACTGGAAGTACAAAGAAGGTACCGCCAGCGGCGCGCGCTCCGGCCACGAAGATCGTATCGCCTGGCTGCGTAAGCTGATTGCGTGGCAGGAAGAGATGGCCGATTCGGGCGAAATGCTCGACGAAGTGCGCAGCCAGGTCTTTGATGACCGCGTCTACGTGTTTACGCCGAAAGGCGACGTGGTGGATCTGCCGGCTGGCTCCACGCCGCTGGACTTTGCCTACCACATTCACAGCGATGTCGGACACCGCTGCATCGGCGCGAAGATCGGCGGGCGCATCGTGCCGTTCACCTATCAACTGCAGATGGGCGACCAGATTGAAATCATCACCCAGAAGCAGCCGAACCCAAGCCGCGACTGGCTGAACCCGAACCTGGGCTATGTGACAACCAGCCGCGGGCGTTCGAAAATCCACGCCTGGTTCCGTAAACAGGATAAAGACAAGAACGTGCTGGCCGGGCGGCAGATCCTCGACGACGAGCTGGAACATCTGGGCATCAGCCTTAAAGAAGCCGAAAAGCACCTGCTGCCGCGCTACAACTTTAACGACGTGGAAGAGCTGCTGGCGGCGATTGGCGGCGGTGATATTCGCCTCAATCAGATGGTGAATTTCCTGCAGGCGCAGTTCAATAAACCGAGCGCCGCTGAACAGGATGCCGCCGCGCTTAAACAGCTGCAGCAGAAATCTTACACGCCGCAAAACCGCAGCAAAGACAACGGTCGCGTGGTGGTTGAAGGTGTTGGCAACCTGATGCACCACATTGCCCGTTGCTGCCAGCCGATTCCTGGCGATGAAATTGTCGGTTTCATTACTCAGGGGCGCGGCATTTCGGTGCACCGTGCGGACTGTGAACAGTTGGCGGAGCTGCAATCGCACGCGCCGGAACGTATCGTTGATGCGGTGTGGGGCGAAAGCTACTCGGCGGGTTACTCGCTGGTGGTGCGCGTGCAGGCTAACGACCGCAGCGGCCTGCTGCGCGATATCACCACCATTCTCGCCAACGAAAAGGTCAACGTTCTGGGCGTAGCCAGCCGCAGCGATACCAAGCAGCAGATGGCGACCATCGACATGACCATTGAAATCTACAACCTGCAGGTGCTGGGCCGTGTGCTTGGCAAGCTGAACCAGGTGCCGGACGTGATCGACGCGCGTCGACTGCACGGCGGTTAATTTCCCCTTACCCTCTCCCTGTTGGGAGAGGGTAACGCTCTATTTTTGCAAGGAAACACCATGACTCAAATCGACCGACTGCTCGGTATTATGCAGCGCCTGCGTGACCCGGAAAACGGCTGCCCGTGGGATAAAGAGCAGACGTTCAGCTCCATCGCCCCCTACACGCTGGAAGAAACCTACGAAGTACTCGATGCCATCGCTCGCGAAGATTTTGACGACCTGCGCGGTGAACTTGGCGACCTGCTGTTCCAGGTGGTGTTCTACGCCCAGATGGCTCAGGAAGAAGGGCGCTTTGATTTCAACGACATTTGCGCCGCCATCAGCGACAAGCTGGAACGTCGCCACCCGCACATCTTCGGCGATGCAAATGCCGGCAATAGTCAGGAAGTGCTGGCCCGCTGGGAGCAGATCAAAACCGCCGAACGCGCTGAAAAAGCGCAGCACTCCGCGCTGGATGACATTCCGCGCGCTTTCCCGGCGCTGATGCGGGCACACAAAATCCAGAAACGCTGTTCGGCGGTGGGTTTTGACTGGACGACGCTGGGCCCGGTGCTGGATAAAGTGTACGAAGAAATTGATGAAGTCATGGACGAAGCCAGGCAGGCGGTTGTCGATGAAGCTAGACTGGAAGAGGAAATGGGCGACCTGCTGTTCGCCACCGTCAATCTTTCACGTCATTTAGGCGTCAAAGCCGAGACCGCGCTGCAAAAAGCGAATGAAAAATTTGAGCGTCGTTTCCGCGAGGTTGAGCGAATTGTCGCTGAGCGAGGCCTGGAAATGACCGGCGTAGACCTGGATTTGATGGAAGAAGTTTGGCAACAGGTAAAACAGCAGGAACATGATCTCTAAAGAATTTTTGCGGGAAAGGGCGAAAAGTGCGAAATCTTAAATGACAAGCGCTTGATTTGCGTCAAAAACATTTACCCAAAAGGGGCTATTTTCTCACTCCCCATGTTTGTTTCTGCGGCGATTGAGGAGCGAGAATGAAAGTTTGTGGCGCTCGCCATGTTCGGGTATACTACTTTCCCGTCTTGGTTATTCCATCGTTTCACCCTAACTTCTCAGGTTCAGCATGACAACGAACTATATTTTTGTGACCGGCGGGGTCGTATCCTCTCTGGGTAAAGGCATTGCCGCAGCCTCCCTGGCAGCCATTCTTGAAGCCCGTGGCCTTAACGTCACCATGATGAAACTGGATCCGTATATCAACGTCGATCCTGGTACCATGAGCCCGATCCAACACGGGGAAGTGTTCGTTACCGAAGACGGCGCTGAAACCGACCTGGACCTGGGTCACTACGAGCGTTTCATCCGCACCAAAATGACTCGCCGTAACAACTTCACTACTGGCCGTATTTACTCAGACGTCCTGCGCAAAGAGCGCCGTGGCGACTATCTGGGCGCGACCGTACAGGTTATCCCGCATATCACTAACGCGATCAAAGAGCGCGTGCTTGCCGGTGGCGAAGGCCATGATGTGGTGCTGGTTGAAATCGGCGGCACCGTCGGCGATATCGAATCTCTGCCGTTCCTGGAAGCGATTCGTCAATTAGCGGTGGATATCGGTCGTGAGAACGCGCTGTTCATGCACCTGACGCTGGTGCCTTATATGGCAGCTGCCGGTGAAGTGAAAACCAAACCGACTCAGCACTCCGTTAAAGAACTGCTGTCCATCGGTATTCAGCCAGATATCCTGGTCTGCCGCTCCGATCGCGCGATTCCGGCAAATGAACGTGCAAAAATTGCATTGTTCTGTAATGTGCCAGAAAAAGCGGTTATTTCGATGAAAGATGTCGATTCCATTTATAAAATTCCAGGCCTGTTGAAATCTCAGGGGCTGGACGATTATATTTGTAAACGATTCAGCTTGAACTGCCCGGAAGCGAATCTGTCCGAATGGGAACAGGTTATTTACGAAGAAGCGAACCCGGCAGGCGAAGTGACCATTGGTATGGTCGGCAAGTACATTGAACTGCCGGACGCCTACAAATCGGTTATTGAAGCGCTGAAACACGGTGGCCTGAAAAACCGCGTCAGCGTCAACATCAAGCTGATTGATTCGCAGGATGTAGAAACGCGCGGCGTCGAAATTCTGAAAGATTTAGATGCTATCCTGATCCCTGGCGGCTTCGGCTACCGTGGTGTAGAAGGTAAGATCGCTACCGCACGCTACGCGCGTGAAAATAATATTCCTTATCTGGGCATTTGCCTGGGTATGCAGGTTGCGCTGATCGAATTCGCGCGCAACGTTGCGGGGATGGACAACGCCAACTCTACGGAATTTGTGCCAGACTGTAAGTACCCGGTTGTGGCGCTCATTACTGAATGGCGTGATGAAGAAGGCAATGTCGAAGTTCGTACTGAAAAGAGCGACCTCGGCGGCACCATGCGCCTTGGCGCGCAGCAGTGCCAGCTTAGCGATGACAGCCTGGTTCGTCAGATGTACGGCGCGCCAACAATCGTTGAACGTCACCGTCACCGCTATGAAGTCAACAACATGTTGTTGAAACAGATTGAAGCTGCAGGTCTGCGCGTTGCGGGCCGTTCCGGTGATGATCAGTTGGTCGAGATCATCGAAGTTCCGAATCACCCGTGGTTCGTTGCTTGTCAGTTCCATCCGGAGTTTACTTCTACGCCGCGTGATGGGCACCCGCTGTTTGCTGGCTTTGTGAAAGCCGCTGGCGAGTACCAGAAGCGTCAAGCGAAGTAAAAAAAGTTAGAACGGCAGCGCCCCACGAGGGGCGTTGTTTGTCTGGAGTTTTAGTTTAACTTGTACTGAGGAAAACCTAATGTCCAAAATCGTTAAAATCATCGGTCGTGAAATCATCGACTCCCGTGGTAACCCGACTGTTGAAGCTGAAGTACACCTGGAAGGTGGTTTCGTCGGTATGGCAGCTGCCCCGTCAGGTGCTTCTACTGGTTCCCGCGAAGCGCTGGAACTGCGCGATGGCGACAAATCCCGTTTCATGGGTAAAGGCGTACTGAAAGCTGTTGCCGCTGTTAACGGCCCGATTGCTCAGGCTCTGCTGGGTAAAGATGCTAAAGATCAGGCTGGCATCGACAAGATCATGATCGATCTGGACGGTACTGAGAACAAATCCAACTTCGGCGCGAACGCAATCCTGGCTGTTTCCCTGGCGAACGCCAAAGCAGCTGCTGCCGCTAAAGGCCTGCCGCTGTACGCTCACATCGCTGAACTGAACGGCACTCCGGGCAAATACTCCATGCCGGTTCCGATGATGAACATCATCAACGGCGGTGAGCACGCTGACAACAACGTCGACATTCAGGAATTCATGATTCAGCCGGTTGGCGCGAAATCCCTGAAAGAAGCCGTACGTATGGGTTCTGAAGTGTTCCACAACCTGGCTAAAGTTCTGAAAGCTAAAGGTATGAACACTGCAGTTGGTGACGAAGGCGGCTACGCGCCGAACCTGGGTTCCAACGCTGAAGCACTGGCTGTTATCGCTGAAGCTGTTAAAGCTGCTGGCTACGAGCTGGGCACCGACATCACTCTGGCGATGGACTGTGCAGCTTCTGAATTCTACAAAGACGGTAAATACGTTCTGGCTGGCGAAGGCAACAAAGCGTTCACCTCTGAAGAATTCACTCACTTCCTGGAAGACCTGACCAAACAGTACCCGATCGTTTCCATCGAAGATGGTCTGGACGAGTCTGACTGGACTGGTTTCGCATACCAGACTAAAGTTCTGGGCGACAAAATCCAGCTGGTTGGTGACGATCTGTTCGTAACCAACACCAAGATCCTGAAAGAAGGTATCGAGAAAGGCATCGTTAACTCCATCCTGATCAAATTCAACCAGATCGGTTCCCTGACCGAAACTCTGGCTGCGATCAAAATGGCGAAAGACGCTGGCTACACCGCTGTCATCTCTCACCGTTCTGGCGAAACTGAAGACGCTACCATCGCTGACCTGGCTGTTGGTACCGCTGCTGGCCAGATCAAAACTGGTTCTATGAGCCGTTCTGACCGCGTTGCTAAGTACAACCAGCTGATTCGTATCGAAGAAGCGCTGGGTGCACAGGCTCCGTACAACGGTCGTAAAGAGATCAAAGGTCAGGCGTAATCCTGTCTTTATCTGATATAAAAATGCCAGCCTTTGGGCTGGCATTTTTTTTACTTAAAATCGACCGCCATCTGCTGCGGAATCGAGAGTCCACGCGTGGTTTGTACGCAGCGATCAATATAGTCGGTAAAGCGCGGTGGTTTTGGCATGCCGATACTGAGCAACTTGTCGTTGCTAAAGCGCACGTTCAGCGTGGCGAAAGCGCCATACAGCCGCATCGCTTTCAACATTAGCCGCTCGTTGCACGGGCCGAAAATACCTTTCAGTTCGCGCCGCATTTGCACCAGTGCTTCATAGCTGACTTGCGCATAGCGGTCGCCAACCGGTGCCTGCTCCAGGGCTTGCGCCATCGCATAATCAATATCGGCAAAGCGAACGCTATTCTCTTCTCCCGCCGAGATATGTATCACTTCCCCTTGTACCAGCGGCGCATCCAGCAGCAGAAGCAGCGCGTTGGCACAGTAATCCACCGGTACCACATCAATTCTGTCTTCCATCGAGCACAGGAATTTTTGCAGCATCAGCCCCATGCTGAAGACCCAGAAAATGCTGCTGGACGGCTGGCAGCCGTGGCGAGTATGGCCGACAACGATCGAAGGACGGGCGATAATCAGGGGCAGCGTTGGAAGCTGCTGTTGCATCAGCTGTTCGATGGTCGATTTGGAATGCGTGTACTCTACCAGGTGTTCGGCCCGCTCGCGGAACTCTGCGCTTTCAGCGACCAGAGAGTCCGGCTCTGGCGAGCAGGACATTGCCGTGCCGACGTGTAGAAAGCGCTGTAAGCCTTCCACTTTTGCCATACGGCGAGCAAACTGTAGCGTACCTTCTACGTTCACCTTCCAGATCAGCGGGTTGTTGCCAAAGGAAGCCACCGCGGCGCAGTTCAGCACGTGGGTTACCTTGTCCAGACGCGCATCATCGAGAAAACTCTCCGGGTAGGCTAAGTCACCCAGCAGGATATGGCGTGGGGCGATCTTCGCCAGCTTCTCTTCATCGATATTGAATTTACGTAAGTTCTCCTTAACCCTTGCGACAGCGGCTTCACCGTTATCTGCACGGACTAACAGCAGTAAATTAACGTCGCTGTGGGTATTGAGAATGGCTTCCAGCGCCGCGCCGCCAAGAAAACCGGTAACGCCCGTGATTAATAATGTATTCATGAATACTGTCTCGTCATGGTTGATTTGCGGATTCTAGGATCGGAAAAGTAAACGGCGCTTAAATAAAGAATGGGGTAATAAAGGGAGAGCTTAAGCTTATTTTAAGCTTAAGTACTGGCGCGGATTGAATTTGACATCTTGATATTTAAAAAGATTCAATAAATTTTATTTTCAATTATAACTTTTTGCTTATTAATGGTTTTATAAAATTAATAGTTGTATCTTAACTGTAAAAATAAACATTTTTTGTTACACCATAAATGCCATTCTAAAAGAAGAAAAACAATCCGTAGCGGGCTTGGCTACGGATTGTTTAGAAAAATTTTTTTTGGGAAATATTTAGATAATCAAATCGAGCAATAATACAATTAACAGACCGACAACGGAGTTAGTTAATTCTAAAAGTCCCCAGGTTTTGAAGGTGTCTTTAATCGACAGGCCAAAATACTCTTTGAATAACCAGAATGCGGCATCATTGACGTGGGTTAGCGTGTTGCTTCCCGAGGCGGTCGCCAGCACCATCAACGCCGGATCAACATTAAAAGTCGTAATCATTGGCCCCACAATCCCCGCCGCGGTAATCGCTGAGACGGTACCTGCACCGGTAGCCAGTCGCAGCAGCACAGTGATAAACCACGCCATAATCAACGGCGAGACGGAAGAGGTACGCATCATATCGGCGATGTAATCACCCACGCCGGTATCCATAATGATCTGCTTAAAGGCGCCACCTGCACCGATGATAAAGACGACCAGCGCCACTTTCTCAATGGCGGTGGAGTAAGAGCTCATCACCTCGGTCATCGATTTACCGCGCGCGGTACCGAATGCATACAGCGCGACCAGTACGGCAATCAGCATGCTGACCTGCGCGCTACCGATAAAGTTAAGGAACGAGATAACGCTGGCCCCTGCCGGGATAAACAGCTTAATCACGGTCACGCCGGTGATGATGATTGCCGGAATGAGCGGCACCAGCAGGCTGGTGGCGAACGACGGCATTTCGTCATCGCGAAAAACCTTCTGTGATTCCAGCAGCTGTGGAATTGGGCGCTCCAGATTGCCCAGCAGTTTTGGCAGCAGAATGCCCGAGCAGATGACCGTTGGAATAGCGACGATAACGCCGTAGATGTAGACCATCCCCATATCGGCATGGAAAGCGGCAACCAGCGCCGTTGGACCTGGCTGCGGCGGAAACAGGCTATGCGCGGTTGTCGCGGCGGCGACCATCGTGATGCCGAGTTTCAGGAACGGAATTTTGGCTTCGCGAGCAATACTGATCACCAGCGGCGCGAGGATCAGGAAAGCAACCTCGTAAAACATCGCCAGGCCGAATATCAGGCCAATGACCATGATTGCCCACTGCACCTTTTTTGGCCCGAAGCTTTGCAGCAAAGTCGAGGAGACACGCTGGGCCGCGCCGGAATCGACCATCAGCTTGCCGAGGATCGCACCGAACAGAATGATTAACGCCAGATGCCCCAGCGTGCTGCCCACGCCCGTTTCAATCGATTTCCCGATAGCCTCCAGCGGCAATCCTTCACAGACGCCAACAAAAATCGCCGCCAGCAGCAGCGCCAGCATCCCGTTGATCTTAAATTTCATATTGAGAATAAGTAGCAGTACAACGCCCAGGGCGACCCAGATCACCGGCAGGGCTTCAGCAAACGCGTTCATCCTTTTTCCTTGTCAAAATTTATAATTGGTATGATATGTAGCCGGTTTTGGATATTACTCACGAAAATGTGTCATACCAATTTGAATCACGCAGCAACATGTTAAACAGTGAAAGAGGGCGAATAACGATGTAATGAAAATGTTAATTTTCATCAAAAGGATTGGATACATCACAGAAAAGCCCCGTTAAGTGCGTCGGCAAAAAAGCAACGTGCGGTTGCGCAAGAAGTGCGAGGGATCGCTGGCGCGAAATATGCAATAATGACGGTTTACCACTACTGAAGAGCCGATGATGCAGTACCCGATTAACGAGATGTTTCAGACCCTGCAGGGTGAAGGTTATTTTACTGGCGTCCCCGCCATCTTTATTCGTTTACAGGGATGCCCGGTAGGCTGTGCCTGGTGTGACACCAAACATACCTGGGATAAGCTCGAGGATCGGGAAGTGTCTCTGTTCAGTATCCTGGCGAAAACCAAAGAGAGCGATAAGTGGGGGGCGGCAAGCAGCGACGATCTGCTGGCGATTATTGGCCGTCAGGGCTGGACCGCGCGTCACGTGGTGATTACCGGCGGTGAGCCGTGCATCCACGACTTAACTCCGCTTACCGCGCTGCTTGAGCAGAATGGCTTTAGCTGCCAGATTGAAACCAGCGGTACCCATGAAGTGCGCTGCACGCCGAACACCTGGGTGACCGTGTCGCCGAAGGTGAACATGCGCGGCGGCTACGATGTGCTGTCGCAGGCGCTGGAACGGGCCGATGAAATCAAGCATCCGGTAGGCCGCGTGCGCGATATTGAAGCGCTGGACGAACTGCTAGAGACGCTCTCTGACGAGAAGCCGCGGATTATTGCCTTGCAGCCGATTAGCCAGAAAGACGATGCTACCCGTCTGTGCATTGAAACCTGTATCGCGCGCAACTGGCGTCTCTCGATGCAGACGCACAAGTATCTGAATATTGCCTGATGATATTTGCCGCCCGGAGGAGGCGCATCGCGTCTCCTCCGGAAACATCCCGGCATCGCTTCGCTCAGCCGGGGGCGTTAAGCTTTACTTCGCCGCGTCGTTCATAACTTTCGAGAAGGTGTCCATCGGGCAGAAACCGTTCGCATCAACCGGGCAGCCTTTTAGCGACAGCGTGACGCGCTGCGGCGGTGTTTTCAGGGTTAATGCATCCGCGTTACGCAACTGCTCGGCGCTCTGATAAACATACTCAATCTTCATCAAATCCCGATTTGCTTGCGTATCATGCCAGCGCTGGAACACAATTTTCCCGCCGATTGGCGTGCGTTCGTACTGACCCGGCAACGTGTAGGCGTTGAAATCCAGCGCCGTCAGCAGCGAAGCAATGTTCGAGTCATGACCCACCAGAACCGTGATTTTCGGCGTTTTCGCCGCTTCGGTTACCAGCGCATTATCGATATATTTCACCAGCGGTTTTGCTACGTTGCGCGCGACTTCTGGCGAGGTGAACAGGCTGTCCTGATAGCCGTTTTTAAGTTTTGACAGCAGACGCCACTGCTGATCGGTTTTAATTTCCCCCCAGGCCACCTGGTCAAGCGGGAACCCTTCGTAATATTGCAGCGTGAACGCATCGACCAGCGAGTTACCGATTGCCAGCGGCCCCTTAACACCCGGCTCCTTCTGGTAGTTGGCGCTAAAGCTGTCTTTGGCATCGCTCAGCGAACACTGTTGCTGCTCTTTGCAGGAAGGAGAATCCTGATAACGGGCAATCTGCGCCAGCAGCTTATAGCTCTCGTCGAGCTGTTGAGCCTGCCGCGCTTTCTCCATCGCCTGTACTGCCTTCTCACGGAATGAGGCAGAGTCGTCGGTGATCACCGGGTTAAAGGTTGGGTCCATGGTGCCCATTTTTTCCTGGTGGTGGACGACAACGTCGCAGCCGGGGAAGGCGCCATTAATAAAGAACTGGGCGGTGGCAACGGTGCGTTGCAGGCTGTTGGCATAGGCGTATACCGTGTCCGGCGCCGGGCATTCCCCGCTGGTGACCATTCCCTGCTGCGCCAGCCATTCACGCATATAGTGGCCCATATAGACTTCGAGCACGCCGCCTTTGGTGGTGAGCTGTCCGCCGGGAACGTCCCATTCCGGCCAGGCATTTGGCGTCGACTGTTCGAGCACGCTACCGTTAGTCGCCAGCGGCGCGCGCAGGTTGTGACGGCTCATCACCAGCACCTGCTGAAGCTGATAGCCTTCGGGTGGCGTTTGCGCCTGGCTTAATCCTGAGAACAATAACAGTGCCGGCATTGCAGCGGCGAGAAGCGTTTTTTTCATCCCTTATTCCTCACAATGTATTAACCAACCCAAAGAGTGTGACAGAACTTCGTCATATTTCCTGGGCGGATGCCGCATTCTGAAAGATTAGGGAAATGAATGTGATAGGAGACTACGGAAGGGGAACGGGGGAGACGCGAACCGACTCCCCGCTTGCCGACTGACTTACTCGCCGCGGTAGACGCAGCCTGCGGTACAGGTTTCTTTCACCATTACCGCGCTCAGCAGCGGCACAACCGGTTTAACCTGTTCCCAGATCCAGCGGGAAAGCACTTCGCTGGTCGGGTTTTCCAGACCCGGAATATCGTTCAGATAGTAGTGATCCAGACGATCGTAGGTCGGTTTGAACGCCGCTTTCAGTTCGGCAAAATCCATGATCCAACCGGTATGGGGATCAACTTCACCGGTAATCTCAAGACGCACCATAAACGAGTGGCCGTGCAGGCGACCGCACTTATGCCCTTCCGGCACATGTGGCAGATGATGGGCGGCTTCGAAGGTGAAATCTTTAAACAGTGTGGTGGACATCATGAACTCTCAGTCTTGCGGAAAAAAACGCCGCATAGTACCCGAATGCACATTTTTCTGCATTAACTAAAACCGCCAAATGGGCAAAGAGGACAATAATTGTGCACGATGATAATTATTATCCATTTATATCAATAGGTTATTTAACCTGTTTTATTGCTATTAACTACCAGGAAAAGAGGTTAGTCCATTTGGTTATTTGATATTTCTATCCCTTCTTTAATTGTTATTATCCACGTCGTTAACCTTACATTCAGTTTTGTTTTTTCTGATTAGAAACAGCTTTGCTACTGGAACATAACAACGCATGACAACACAGTCTCCCCCTTCAGCTTTGCTCCCGCTTAATCCGGAGCAGTTAGCGCGCCTTCAGGCGGCCACTACTGATTTATCACCCACCCAGCTTGCCTGGGTTTCTGGCTATTTTTGGGGCGTGCTTAATCAGCAGCCTGGCGCTGCGACCGTTTCTGCCGCACCGGCTGCCGTCGAAGTCCCGGCCATTACGCTGATTTCCGCCTCGCAGACCGGCAATGCCCGCCGCGTTGCGGAAGCGCTGCGTGACGATCTGCTGGCCGCCAAACTGAACGTGAACCTGGTGAACGCCGGGGATTATAAATTCAAACAAATCGCGTCGGAAAAGCTGCTGGTTGTTGTGACCTCTACGCAGGGTGAAGGGGAAACGCCGGAAGAAGCGGTAGCGCTGCATAAATTCTTGTTCTCGAAAAAAGCGCCGAAGCTGACCGATACCGCCTTTGCGGTGCTGGGACTTGGCGATACTTCCTATGAGTTTTTCTGCCAGGCAGGGAAAGACTTTGACAGCAAGCTGGCCGAGCTGGGCGGTGAGCGCCTGCTCGACCGCGTCGATGCAGACGTGGAGTACCAGGCCGCCGCGGCGGAATGGCGTGCGCGTCTGGTTGAGGTGCTGAAAGCCCGCGCGCCGGCTGCACCTTCCGTGCAGGCGGCAGCAAGCGGGGCGGCGAACGACATTCACTCCAGCCCGTACACCAAAGAGGCACCGCTGTCGGCGTCCTTGTCGGTGAACCAGAAAATTACCGGCCGCGATTCTGAAAAAGACGTCCGCCATATTGAAATTGACCTCGGCGATTCAGGCCTGCGCTATCAGCCAGGCGACGCGCTGGGCGTGTGGTATCAGAATGATCCCGCGCTGGTGCAAGAGCTTGTTGAGCTGCTGTGGCTGAAAGGTGACGAGCCCGTTACCGTCAACGGCAAAACCCTGCCGCTGGCCGAAGCGCTGCAGTGGCACTTCGAACTGACGGTCAACACCGCGAATATCGTGGAGAACTACGCTACGCTGACGCGCAGCGAGTCTCTGCTGCCGCTGGTGGGCGATAAAACGCAGTTGCAGCAATATGCAGCCACCACGCCTATCGTCGATATGGTGCGTTTCTCCCCGGCGCAGCTCGACGCTGAAGCATTAATCGGCCTGTTGCGTCCGCTGACGCCGCGTCTGTACTCCATTGCCTCTTCACAGGCGGAAGTCGAAAGCGAAGTGCACGTAACCGTCGGCGTCGTGCGCTACGATATTGAAGGCCGCGCCCGCGCGGGTGGTGCTTCCAGCTTCCTCGCCGACCGCGTGGAAGAAGAGGGCGAAGTGCGCGTGTTCATTGAGCACAACGATAATTTCCGCCTGCCAGCGAATCCGCAGACTCCGGTGATTATGATTGGCCCTGGTACGGGTATCGCGCCGTTCCGCGCCTTTATGCAGCAGCGCGCCGCCGATGGTGCGGAAGGTAAGAACTGGCTGTTCTTCGGTAACCCGCACTTCACCGAAGATTTCCTTTATCAGGTTGAATGGCAGCGTTACGTGAAAGAAGGCGTGCTGAGCCGGATCGATCTGGCCTGGTCACGCGATCAAAAAGAAAAAATCTACGTACAAGACAAACTGCGCGAACAGGGCGCAGAGCTGTGGCGCTGGATTAATGACGGTGCCCACATTTATGTCTGCGGCGACGCCAATCGCATGGCGAAAGACGTTGAGCAGGCGTTGCTGGAAGTGATTGCTGAGTTCGGTGCAATGGACATCGAAGCGGCGGATGAATTTTTAAGTGAGCTGCGCGTCGAGCGCCGTTATCAGCGAGATGTCTACTAATGAGCGAAAAACACCCAGGGCCTTTAGTGGTCGAAGGCAAACTGACTGACGCCGAGCGCATGAAGCGTGAAAGTAATTTCCTGCGCGGCACCATCGCGGAAGACCTGAATGACGGCCTGACCGGCGGCTTCCACGGCGATAACTTCCTGCTGATCCGTTTCCACGGCATGTACCAGCAGGATGACCGTGACATTCGTGCCGAGCGCGCCGAGCAGAAGCTGGAGCCGCGTCACGCGATGCTGCTGCGCTGCCGTCTGCCGGGCGGAGTGATCACCACCACCCAGTGGAAGGCGATCGACAAATTCGCCGCTGACAACACGATTTACGGCAGCATCCGTCTGACCAACCGTCAGACCTTCCAGTTCCACGGTATTCTGAAGAAGAATGTCAAGCCAGTGCACCAGATGCTGCATTCGGTGGGGCTGGACGCGCTGGCGACCGCCAACGACATGAACCGTAACGTGCTGTGCACCTCCAACCCGTATGAGTCCGAGCTGCACGCGGAAGCCTACGAGTGGGCGAAAAAGATCTCTGAACATCTGCTGCCGCGCACCCGCGCCTATGCGGAGATCTGGCTCGATCAGGAGAAGGTCGCGACCACCGACGAAGAACCGATCCTCGGGGCAACCTATCTGCCGCGTAAATTCAAAACCACGGTGGTGATCCCGCCGCAGAACGATATCGATCTGCACGCCAACGACATGAACTTCGTGGCGATTGCTGAAAACGGCAAGCTGGTGGGCTTTAACCTGCTAGTTGGCGGCGGTCTGTCTATTGAGCACGGTAATAAGAAAACTTACGCGCGTACGGCCAGCGAGTTCGGCTTCCTGCCGCTTGAGCATACCCTGGCGGTAGCGGAAGCGGTGGTGACGACCCAGCGTGACTGGGGTAACCGTACCGACCGTAAAAATGCGAAAACCAAATACACGCTTGAGCGCGTCGGTGTCGACACGTTCAAAGAAGAAGTTGAGCGTCGCGCGGGGATCAAATTCGAGCCGATCCGTCCGTATGAGTTTACCGGTCGCGGCGATCGCATCGGTTGGGTGAAAGGGATCGACAACAACTGGCACCTGACGCTGTTTATCGAAAACGGTCGTATCCTGGATTACCCAGGACGTCCGCTGAAAACCGGCCTGCTGGAGATCGCGAAGATCCACAAAGGCGATTTCCGCATCACCGCCAACCAGAACCTGATTATTGCCAGCGTGCCGGAAAGCCAGAAAGCGAAGATCGAGAAGCTGGCGCGCGACCACGGGTTGATGAATGCGGTGAAACCGCAGCGCGAAAACTCGATGGCCTGCGTGTCGTTCCCGACCTGTCCGCTGGCGATGGCGGAAGCCGAGCGTTTCCTGCCGTCGTTCACGGACAAAGTCGAAGCGATTCTGGAAAAACACGGTATCCCGGACGAGCACATCGTGATGCGCGTGACCGGCTGCCCGAACGGCTGTGGCCGCGCGATGCTGGCGGAGCTGGGGCTGGTGGGCAAAGCGCCGGGTCGCTACAACGTGCATCTGGGCGGCAACCGCATGGGGACGCGTATTCCGCGTATGTATCGCGAAAATATTACGGAATCAGAAATTCTCGATTCTGTTGACGAACTGGTTGGGCGCTGGGCGAAAGAGCGTGAAGCGGGTGAAGGCTTCGGCGACTTTACGGTGCGTGCGGGCATCATTCGCCCGGTGCTCGATCCAGCGCGTGATTTCTGGGAATAACACCGTCCCCCCTCACCCTAATCCTCTCCCCGCAGGGGAGAGGGGACCGTTCGGTTTTCTCCCTCGCCCCTTTGGGGAGAGGGCCGGGGTGAGGGGAAACACACAAACGAGGTCCATATGTCCAAACTCGATCTAAACGCCCTGAACGACCTGCCAAAAGTCGATCGCGTACTGGCGCTGGCCGAAACCAACGCCGAACTGGAAAAACTGAGCGCTGAGGATCGCGTGGCCTGGGCGCTGGAAAACCTGCCCGGCGAATACGTGCTCTCCTCAAGCTTTGGTATCCAGGCGGCGGTGAGTTTGCATCTGGTGAATCAGATTCGCCCGGATATCCCGGTGATCCTCACCGATACCGGCTACCTGTTCCCGGAAACCTACCAGTTTATTGATGAGTTAACGGACAAACTCAAACTTAATCTCCAGGTCTATCGCGCCAAAGAGAGCGCTGCCTGGCAGGAAGCGCGTTACGGCAAACTGTGGGAGCAGGGCGTTGAAGGCATTGAGAAATACAATGACATCAACAAGGTTGAGCCGATGAACCGGGCGCTCAAGGAGTTAAATGCGCAGACCTGGTTTGCCGGCCTGCGCCGCGAGCAGTCAGGTAGCCGTGCTACGCTGCCGGTGCTGGCGATTCAGCGCGGCGTGTTTAAAGTGCTGCCGATTATCGACTGGGATAACCGTACCGTTTACCAGTATCTGCAAAAGCACGGTATGAAATACCATCCGCTGTGGGATCAGGGCTATCTGTCGGTTGGCGATACGCACACCACCCGCAAATGGGAGCCGGGCATGGCGGAAGAAGAGACGCGGTTCTTCGGGCTGAAGCGTGAGTGCGGGCTGCACGAAGGGTAATGAATTTATCGCGCAGCGGGCCCTCTGTTGCGCGATATTAAGCCTGCTGGCGACCTAATTCCCTCGCCATTTCCAGAAAGGCGGCAAGCCCGGCGGACGGGTTGCGACGCCCGGGGTAGTAAATACACAGGCCGGGGAAGGGTGGTGTCCAGTCGTTGAGCAGGCGAACCAAACGACCTGCTGCAATATCCTCCACCACATCCTGCTCCAGAAAGCAGCCAATCCCGGCGCCTTCCAGCACGGCAATCCGCGCTAAAGAGGCCTCATCAAGCGTAAGTCGCCCTTGAACATCCACCTGCACAACCTCTCCGGCGTTTTCCAGGTGCCAGCGGTAAATCGTACCGTCGGGCAGCCTGACGCGAATGCAGGCGTGATGGAGAAGATCGAGCGGCGTTTCAGGGCTGCCCTGTTCTTTAAGATACTGAGGCGAAGCGACGATAGCGTGACGCTGCGGCTGGCCTAATGAAATGGCAATCATGTCATTGGGAATAAGCTTCGCCACACGGACGCCCATATCAAAGCCTTCCGCCACGATATCAATCAGGCGACCATCGGTGACAATATCGACCTGCATTTCGGGATAACGCTGCAGAAACTTCAGCACCAGCGAAGAGATAATGGTGCGCGCGGCAAAGGGCGGAGTATTAATTCGCAGCAGCCCCGACGGCGTTTCGCGGCGGGCGCGAACGACCTCCAGGGCATCATAAACCCCCTGGAGCGAAGGGCCGACGTTATCAATAAACAGGCGACCGGCATCGGTCAGGCTGACGCTACGAGTGGTACGGTTAAACAGCCGGACGCCAAGCCCGGACTCAAATTTGGCAATCGTGTGGCTCAGCGCCGTGGTGGAAACACCCAAATCGACCGCCGCCGCGCGGAAAGTTCCACGACGGGCAATCGCCATGACGGCTTCTAAATCAGTGAGCGCAACGCGCGACATTATCCCGTTTCCTTCATCACTTCATCAACATTTGTCCTGATTGTTTAAACTATAGCGGATCCTTACAGTAAACCCGTAACGTTTATTGAAAGGAGCGGCAGCATGAATATGCCAACGGCAATACAGCATTTCTTTAATGAAGAAAGTCTCGACACGGCGATGAGTGCCTTTGCGGAATATGCGGTGGTCAAAGATGAGGGGAATACCTATACCGGCCGCACGGCTATCCGCGCATGGCGGGTCGCTTCCAGAGAACAGTATGATTTTGTCTCTGAACCGTTCGATATGTTTGCACGTGGCGACATCGTGACGATTCGTGCCAATGTTAGCGGCAACTTCCCGGGTAGCCCTGTTGTGCTGGACTACGATTTCCGTCTGCTAAAAGACCGTATTGTTGAACTGGAGATTGGTTATGCCGAGCTTTCTGGGTCTTGAGGGAAAACGTGTGCTGGTCACGTCGGGGACCAAAGGCGCAGGCGCGGCGACGGTGGCGCTATTTTTAGCGCAGGGCGCGCGGGTGATGACCTGTGCCAGACATCAACCGGAAGCCCATAGCGATGCGCTTTTTGTCGCCGTTGACCTCACAACCGCGGAGGGCTGTGTGGCGTTGGCCGATGCCGTACAGACGCAGCTTGGCGGTGTTGATATTGTCGTCCATATGCTTGGCGGCTCATCGTCACCGGTCGGAGGCTACGCCGTGCTCAGCGATGATATCTGGCAACAGGAGCTGGTGTTGAACCTCTATCCTGCCGTCCGTCTGGATCGCCTGCTGCTGCCTGCGATGGTGGCTAACGGGCAGGGTGTGGTCGTTCACGTCTCGTCTATCCAGCGTTCCTTGCCTTTACCGGAGTCCACTACGGCCTACGCGGCAGCGAAAGCCGCGCTATCCACCTACAGCAAAAGCCTCTCCAAAGAAGTGTCGCCAAAAGGCGTTCGTGTCTTGACGGTAGCGCCTGGATGGATTGAAACCGAGGCTGCCGTACGCTTTGCCGAGCGGCTGGCTGCTGAGAAAGGAATCGATTACGAGGGCAGTAAAAAGATCATTATGGATTCGCTGGGCGGTATTGCGCTCGGTCGTCCGTCAGCGCCGGAAGAGGTGGCGAACCTGATTGCTTTCCTGGCGTCTGAGCGAGCCGGTTCGATTACCGGCAGTGAGTACGTTATTGATGGTGGAACGATCCCCACGGTGTAATGCGGTAAAGGTCAGGCGGGCTGCCTGACCTTGAGGGTATCAGCCGTGGGTTTTCGCCTTCGCCAGCTCTCGCATCAGCGGCATCATCACTCTGACCACTTCACGGCTACGGCGCTCAATACGCCCCGGCAGCGCTTTATCAATATATTGCTGGTTGTCGAGTTGCGCGTTATGCCAGCTGGTGCCGTCCGGGAAGCTGGCGCTTTTCGCGCGCTGCTGGTAGCCGTCCTTTTTGCCAAGCGACCAGTTGGTGGCTTCGACGGAGAGTACCGGGATACCCGCCTGGTCGAAGACTTCGGCATCGTTGCAGCAACCAGTACCCTGCGGGTATTGCGGATTGAGGCCTGGGTTGGTGGCGGCAGCAATGCCGCGGCTGTGGGCCAGGGTCAGCGCCCGATCGCGGGTTAACTTGCGCACCGAGGCCGGGGTTTTGACGCCGCTGTTAAAATAGAGTTTGTCGCCGACGACCAGGTTATCGAGGTTAATGACCAGCAGCGTATTTTTCTTTTCCGCGCTGCTCATGCGCTTAAGTAAATTCTCAGCGCCGAGTTTTCCCTCTTCTTCACCGCTGGTAGCGATAAAACGGATGCCATACTCTGTGGGAATATTTTTAAAACGCTCCGCCAGCTCCAGCATCACGCCGAGGCCCAGTGCGTTATCGTCGATGCCCTGAAGCGTCAGACCGCCGAGATTCTGTTCGACGTCGCTGTCGCTGTGCGGCGCGTAGGTGTCGAGATGCGCCATGATAATAATCTGCTGGCTGGATTTCCCTTCATGCGCCGCGATAACCGTACTGCCGACCACGTTATGCCAGTTTTTTCGGTTATCTTTGCTGGTGTAGATATAGCGGCTGTTAAAGGTGCGGATATCGCTCTGGTAACCCATTTGCGCAAACTGCTGACGAATATAGTCGGCGGAGAGCATTTCAGCGGGCGTGCCGGTAATGCGTCCGGGGAAATAGGTGGCAATATAGCGAGCCTGCGTATTGGCGATGGTGCCCAGTGACGAAGCGGCGGCCTGTGCCGGGAGGGAGAAGCATACGCCGAGCGCCAGGGCTGCCATGCAGTGGCGCAATGCGGAGAACATAGGAAGTCCTTACAACAGAGCAAAAAAATAGACGCGCTTAGTATGAAACTGTGGTTTTCATTACACAATTTCAAAAGCTCTTAAATGCCCGAAAAATAGCATGTTAAGCACTTTTTGATATTTGCTTTTCCAGCGCGTTATTCCTTTGAGTAACTACTCATTCCTTTTCGTAATTTCATTTGGTCTAAACCTACCCCTATAGTCCCTCTATTGCTGATTGTTAGCGAGTTGTAGCACGACCCCGCAGCAACAACCCAATAAGCGCCAACGACAAGATCGGCCCTCAACACAACAGACGTGCAATGAATCAGGCTTAAGGAACGGTTATGGACCAAAAACGACTTACTCACCTGCGGCAACTGGAGGCGGAAAGCATCCATATCATCCGTGAGGTGGCCGCCGAATTCTCTAATCCGGTGATGATGTACTCCATCGGCAAAGATTCCAGCGTAATGCTGCATCTGGCGCGCAAGGCGTTTTATCCGGGTACGCTGCCGTTCCCGCTGCTGCACGTTGACACTGGCTGGAAGTTCCGCGAAATGTACGAGTTCCGCGACCGTACCGCGAAAGCCTACGGCTGCGAACTGCTGGTGCATAAAAACCCGGAAGGGGTGGCGATGGGGATCAACCCGTTTGTCCACGGTAGCGCCAAGCACACCGACATTATGAAAACTGAAGGGCTGAAGCAGGCGCTGAACAAATACGGTTTTGATGCCGCGTTCGGCGGCGCGCGCCGCGATGAAGAGAAATCCCGCGCCAAAGAGCGTATTTACTCCTTCCGCGACCGCTTCCACCGCTGGGATCCGAAAAACCAGCGTCCGGAGCTGTGGCACAACTACAACGGGCAGATCAACAAAGGCGAAAGCATCCGCGTCTTCCCGCTCTCTAACTGGACCGAGCTGGATATCTGGCAGTATATCTATCTGGAAAACATCGAAATTGTTCCGCTGTACCTGGCCGCTGAGCGCCCGGTGCTGGAACGTGACGGCATGCTGATGATGATCGATGACGATCGCATTGATTTACAGCCGGGTGAAGTGATCAAAAAACGCATGGTGCGTTTCCGTACCCTGGGGTGCTGGCCGCTGACCGGTGCGGTAGAGTCCGACGCGCAAACGCTGCCGGAAATTATCGAAGAGATGCTGGTCTCGACCACCAGTGAACGCCAGGGCCGCGTGATTGACCGCGACCAGGCTGGCTCCATGGAGCTTAAAAAACGTCAGGGTTATTTCTAAGGAGCCGCCATGAACACCACTATTGCACAACAAATTGCCGATGAAGGCGGCGTTGAAGCGTATCTGCACGCTCAGCAGCACAAAAGCCTGCTGCGTTTTCTGACCTGCGGCAGCGTGGATGACGGCAAAAGTACGCTGATTGGCCGCCTGCTGCACGATACTCGTCAGATTTACGAAGACCAGCTGTCGTCGCTGCACAATGACAGCAAGCGTCACGGCACCCAGGGGGAGAAGCTCGATCTGGCGTTGCTGGTGGACGGCCTGCAGGCCGAGCGCGAGCAGGGCATCACCATCGACGTGGCGTACCGCTATTTCTCCACCGAGAAGCGTAAATTTATTATTGCCGACACCCCGGGGCACGAGCAGTACACCCGTAACATGGCCACCGGCGCGTCGACCTGCGACCTGGCGATTTTGCTGATCGACGCGCGTAAAGGCGTACTGGATCAGACCCGTCGTCACAGCTTTATTTCCACACTGCTGGGCATCAAGCATCTGGTGGTGGCTGTCAATAAAATGGATCTCGTCGGCTACAGCGAAGAGACCTTTAACCGCATTCGCGAAGAGTATCTGACCTTTGCCGAGCAGCTGCCGGGCAACCTCGATATTCGCTTCGTCCCGCTGTCCGCGCTGGAAGGCGATAACGTTGCCAGCAACAGCGACAAGCTGCCGTGGTACAGCGGCCCGACGCTGCTGGAAGTGCTGGAGACGGTGGAAATCCGTCGTACGGTGGATACCCAACCGATGCGTTTCCCGGTTCAGTACGTGAACCGCCCGAACCTCGATTTCCGCGGTTTCTCCGGCACGCTGGCTTCCGGCACCGTGAAGGTCGGCCAGCGCATTAAGGTGCTGCCGTCAGGCGTAGAGTCTACCGTGGCGCGCATCGTGACCTTTGACGGCGATCTGCAGGAAGCGGCGGCAGGAGAAGCCATCACGCTGGTGCTGAAAGATGAAATCGACATCAGCCGTGGCGACCTGCTGCTTGACGCACAGGACGCGCTGCCGACGGTGCAACGCGCTGCCGTTGACGTGGTGTGGATGGCCGAGCAGCCGCTGGCGGCAGGGCAAAGCTATGATATTAAAGTCGCCGGCAAGAAAACCCGCGCCCGCGTCGATGGCATTCAGTATCAGGTTGATATCAATAACCTCACCCAGCGCGAAGTGGACGCGCTGCCGTTGAACGGTATCAGCCTGGTGGACCTGACCTTTGATGAGCCGCTGGTGCTCGATAAATATCAGGAAAACCCGGTCACCGGCGGTCTGATCTTCATTGACCGTTTAAGCAACGTGACCGTCGGTGCGGGCATGGTGCGTGAACCGAATACCGAGGATGCGGTGGTGAATTCAGAGTTCAGCGCTTTTGAACTTGAGCTGAATGCGTTGGTGCGCAAACACTTCCCGCATTGGGGCGCGCGCGATTTGCTGGGAGGCAAGTAATGGCGGCACATGACGAAAACGTCGTCTGGCATGCCCATCCCGTCACCGCGCAGCAGCGTGAACAACTCCACGGTCACCGTGGGGTTGTGCTGTGGTTTACCGGGCTTTCGGGCTCGGGTAAATCCACCGTGGCCGGGGCGCTGGAAGAGGCGCTGCATGAGCTTGGTGTAAGCACCTATTTGCTCGATGGCGATAATGTGCGCCACGGGCTGTGCAGCGATCTCGGCTTTACCGATGCAGACCGTAAAGAAAATATTCGCCGCGTCGGCGAAGTGGCGAAACTGATGGTGGATGCCGGGCTGGTGGTATTGACCGCATTTATCTCGCCTCATCGCGCCGAACGGCAGATGGTGCGTGAACGCGTAGGGGACGATCGCTTCTTTGAAGTCTTTGTCGATACGCCGCTGGCAACTTGCGAAGCCCGCGATCCGAAAGGGCTGTATAAAAAAGCGCGCGCCGGAGAGTTGCGTAATTTCACCGGAATTGATTCATCGTATGAATCACCCGAGCAGCCTGCGATCCACCTGGACGGTGAACAATTAGTAACAAATTTGGTTGCGCAATTATTAGATCTACTGAGGCAGAGCGATATTATCAGATCCTGAAAACGTGTCGGAGTTTGCCTGCTCCGACCTAACAGGATTATTTATGCGTAACACTCAGAACATCAACGTGGCCCAGCCCGAGTCACTAGCCTCTGCTTATGATGAAACCACCTGGTCTTTGTCAGGGGCTTTTGTCGGCTTTGTGGCGTGGTTGATGGCGCTGGGTATCCCCTATCTGCATTACGGCAATAACACACTGTTCTTTTTCCTCTACACCTGGCCTTTTTTCCTTGCCCTGATGCCCGTCGCGGTGGTGGTTGGCGTTGCGTTTCACTCGCTGGTGAAAGGCAAGTTAGGTTACACCATTGTTGCAACGCTACTGACTGTCGCCCTCCTGTGTGGTTTGTTATTCATGTGGATTATGAGTTAATTCCTTCGTATGAGGGTTCAACGGCGGCGGATTGCACGCCAACAGGCAAAGGAAATGTGGTACATTTCCGGCGATATGCGGTATCGCCTGCGGCCGGAGTGGAGTATGACGGCAAGTTATGGGATGATAGAGCCGTTTTTCAGGGGGCAGGATGGGTAAATTAACGCTGCTATTACTGGCTTTGCTGGTCTGGCTACAATATTCGCTGTGGTTCGGAAAGAACGGTCTGCATGACTTCAGCCGAGTCCGTGATGATGTATCCGTACAACAAACAACCAACGCAAAATTAAAAGCGCGCAACGATCAGCTTTTCGCCGAAATTGATGACCTTAATGGCGGCCAGGAAGCGATTGAGGAACGCGCACGTAATGAACTCAGCATGACCCGTCCGGGCGAAACGTTCTATCGTCTGGTTCCGGATGCGTCTAAACGCACGCAGGGCGCGGGGCAAACGCAAACTAATCGATAATCAGTCCCAGGATGACGACATGGCCGTGACTTTTCCGGGCGTATGCGCCGTGGTGCCGGCAGCCGGATTTGGCCGCCGCATGCAAACGGACTGCCCAAAACAATATCTCTCAATCGGTAACAAAACGATTCTTGAACACTCGGTGGATGCGCTGCTGGCCAACGCCCGCGTCCAGCGGGTGATTATCGCCGTTTCTGCCGGAGACGAACGCTTCGCGCAGCTGCCTCTTGCGCAACATCCCCAGATTACCGTCGTTGAAGGCGGCGCCGAGCGCGCGGATTCCGTGCTGGCGGGCCTGCGTGCGATTGATGATGCGCAATGGGTGCTGGTACACGACGCGGCCCGTCCGTGTCTGCATCAGGACGATCTGGCGCGTCTGCTCAGCTTAAGCGAAACCAGCCGGGTCGGCGGTATTCTGGCCGCGCCGGTGCGCGATACCATGAAGCGCGCCGAGCCGGGGAAAGCTGCGATTGCGCACACTGTCGATCGTAACGATCTATGGCATGCGCTGACGCCACAGTTTTTCCCGCGCGAACTGTTACTGGATTGCTTGACCCGCGCGCTCAACGAAGGCGCGTCGATTACCGACGAAGCGTCGGCATTAGAATATTGCGGCTTTCATCCCGAGTTGATTGCCGGACGTGCTGATAATATTAAGGTGACCCGCCCGGAAGATCTGGCGCTCGCTGAATTTTACCTCACCCGCTCGGGTAACCCGGAGAATGCATAATGCGAATTGGACACGGTTTTGACGTACACGCCTTTGGCGGCGAAGGCCCGATTATCATTGGCGGCGTGCGCATCCCGTACGAAAAAGGGCTGCTGGCGCACTCCGATGGCGACGTTGCGCTGCACGCGTTGACCGACGCCCTGCTGGGCGCGGCGGCGCTGGGCGATATCGGCAAACTGTTCCCGGACACCGATCCCGCCTTTAAAGGCGCGGACAGCCGCGCCCTGCTGCGCGAAGCGTGGAAACGCGTGCAGGCCAAAGGTTACACGCTTGGCAATGTTGATGTCACGATCATTGCCCAGGCGCCGAAAATGCTGCCGCACATCCCGCAAATGCGCGTGTTTATTGCCGAAGACCTCGGCTGCCATATGGATGACGTTAACGTTAAAGCGACCACCACCGAGAAGCTGGGTTTTACCGGGCGCGGTGAAGGCATTGCCTGCGAAGCGGTCGCACTGCTGCAAAAGGCTACGTCATGATTCAGTTTGATGCACTGACCTACCTGCACGGCAAGCCGCAGGGAACGGGGCAGTTAAAAGCCAGCCCGGAAGATTTCCTGGTGGTTGAAGATTTAGGTTTTGAGCCGGACGGCGAAGGCGAGCACATTCTCGTGCGCATCCTGAAAAACGGCTGCAATACCCGATTTGTTGCCGACGCGCTGGCTAAATTCCTTAAAATACATGCTCGCGAAGTGAGCTTTGCCGGACAGAAAGATAAGCATGCGGTCACCGAACAGTGGCTGTGCGCGCGCGTGCCGGGCAACACGATGCCGGATTTAAGCCAGTTTCAGCTGGAAGGCTGTCAGGTGCTGGAATACGCGCGTCATAAGCGTAAGCTGCGTTTAGGCGCGCTAAAAGGCAATCAGTTTACGCTGGTGCTGCGTGAGGTGAGCGGCCGTGATGACGTCGAGACACGATTACAGGCGATTGCCGAACGCGGCGTGCCGAACTACTTCGGCGCTCAGCGTTTTGGCATTGGCGGCAGTAACCTGCTGGGCGCACTGCGCTGGGCAGAAAGCGGCGCGCCGGTGCGGGATCGTAATAAACGCAGTTTTTGGTTGTCGGCGGCCCGCAGCGCGTTGTTTAATCAGATAGTGAGCGAACGCCTAAAAAAACCGGACTTTAATCAAGTTGTTGACGGCGATGCGCTACAATTAGCGGGACGCGGCAGCTGGTTTGTTGCCACCGATGAAGAGCAGGCCGTACTGCAGGCTCGCGTCGACGCGCGTGAATTAATGATTACCGCAGCGCTGCCTGGGAGCGGCGACTGGGGAACACAGCGTACCGCCCTGGAATTTGAACAGACCGTGCTGGCTGAAGAGACGGCGCTGCAGTCGCTGCTGCAGCGTGAAAAAGTCGAAGCCGCGCGCCGCGCCATGCTGCTCTATCCGCAGCAGCTGAGCTGGAACTGGTGGGACGACGTCACCGTCGAACTGCGCTTCTGGCTGCCGGCGGGCAGTTTCGCGACCAGCGTGGTAAGGGAACTTATCAATACAACAGGTGATTATGCGAATATTGCTGAGTAACGATGACGGGATCCATGCGCCAGGCATTCAGACGCTGGCCAGAGCCTTGCGGGAATTTGCCGAGGTTCAGGTAGTTGCACCCGATCGTAACCGCAGCGGCGCGTCGAACTCGTTGACGCTGGAATCCTCGCTTCGTACCTTCACTTTCGATAACGGCGACATTGCCGTGCAGATGGGCACGCCAACCGACTGCGTCTATCTGGGCGTCAATGCGCTGATGCGTCCGCGTCCGGATATCGTGGTTTCAGGCATTAATGCCGGCCCCAATCTGGGCGATGACGTGATCTACTCTGGCACGGTTGCCGCCGCTATGGAGGGCCGCCATTTAGGCTTTCCCGCCCTCGCGGTGTCGCTAAACGGTCATCAGCACTATGAGACCGCCGCGGCGGTGACCTGCTCGCTGCTGCGTGCGCTCGCCCGTGAACCGCTGCGCACCGGGCGCATCCTCAACGTCAACGTGCCCGACCTGCCGCTCGACCAAATCAAAGGCATTCGCGTGACCCGCTGCGGCAGCCGCCATCCGGCGGATAAAGTGATTCCACAGCAGGATCCGCGCGGTAATACTCTCTACTGGATTGGGCCGCCGGGCGATAAATGCGACGCCGGGCCGGACACCGATTTTGCCGCGGTGGACGCGGGCTACGTATCGGTGACGCCGCTGCATGTGGATCTCACCGCGCACAGCGCGCATGAGGTGGTCACCGGCTGGTTGGAGCAGGCGAGGGTTGATGCGCAATGGTAGTCAGTAAACGTATCCAGAGTCTGCTCAACCAACTTCGTCAACTGGGCATCCGCGATGAGCGGGTGCTTGATGCGATGGCGCAGGTTCCGCGCGATAAATTTATTGATGAAGCGTTTGAACATAGCGCGTGGGAAAACGTCGCGTTGCCGATAGGCCAGGGCCAGACGATTTCGCAGCCCTATATGGTGGCGCGCATGACCGAGCTGCTGGAGCTGACGCCGGAGTCCCGGGTGCTGGAGATTGGCACCGGGTCGGGCTATCAGACGGCGATTCTGGCGCATCTGGTGCATCATGTCTGCTCCGTTGAGCGGATAAAAAGTCTGCAATGGCACGCCCGGCGTCGCCTGAAGCAGCTTGATTTACATAATGTATCGACCCGCCACGGCGATGGCTGGCAGGGGTGGCAGGCACGCGCCCCGTTTGACGCTATCATCGTTACGGCGGCACCGCTGGAGATTCCGGTTGCGTTAATGTCGCAGCTGGACGAAGGCGGTATCCTTGTTTTACCCGTGGGCGACGATCGCCAGTACCTCAAGCGCGTTCATCGGCGGGGAGACGAATTTATTATTGATACCGTTGAGGCTGTTCGCTTCGTTCCCCTGGTAAAAGGGGAGCTGGCCTGAGTCCCGGATTTTTCTGAGGGTATTCAGCGAAATTCAGCGTATGGTGAACACGTTTTCCAGTGTTCATCGCCTGCGTTGCACGGTATTAAGTCACTGGCAGTTAACCTATTCCTGGGGGATAAATGAGCGCGGGAAGCCCTAAATTTACCGTCAATCGTGTTGTGGCATTATCACTGGTTTCACTTTGGTTGGCCGGTTGTACTTCTTCGAATAATACACCAGCGCCAGTCAGCTCCGTGAACAGCGGAGGCTCCAGCAGCACGAACTCCGGCATGCTGATTACGCCGCCGCCAAAAATGGGCAGCACGGCGCAGTCAACGCCTCAGATTCAACCGGTACAGCCGGTTCAGACCCAGCCGGTGCAGGCGCAGCCGCAAGTCGCGCAGCCTGTTGCTGAACAACCGGTACAGATGCAGAACGGTCATATCGTCTATAACCGTAAATATGGCGACATTCCTAAAGGTAGCTATACCGGCGGCAGCACCTACACGGTGAAGCATGGCGATACGCTGTTCTACATCGCGTGGGTGACCGGGAATGATTTCCGTGACCTGGCCCAGCGCAACAACGTCGCGGCGCCGTACGCCCTGAATGTCGGCCAGGTTCTGCAGGTGGGTAACGCTTCAGGCCAGCCGATCACCGGCAATAACCCTGTCGCCATGGCCAGCGCACAGGCCAGCAGCGGAAATTCCGGATTAGTCTCAAAACCTGCACAAAATTCAACCGCGGTTGTTGCGTCGACTCCGACAATTACGTATTCTGAGGATTCAGGTGAACAAAGTGCTAACAAAATGTTGCCTAACAACAAGCCTGCGACGACAGTCACAGCGCCTGTAACGGCACCAACTGCGAGCACAACCGTACCGACTGCCAGCAGTACTTCAACCAGTTCGCCGATCTCTTCATGGCGCTGGCCAACTGACGGCAAGGTAATCGAGAACTTTAGCGGCACCGACGGTGGCAACAAAGGTATCGATATTGCAGGCAGTAAAGGACAGGCAATCGTCGCAACCGCCGATGGGCGCGTCGTCTATGCCGGTAACGCACTGCGCGGTTACGGTAATCTTATTATCATCAAACACAACGATGATTACCTGAGTGCCTACGCTCATAACGATACAATGCTGGTCCGGGAACAACAGGACGTCAAGGCGGGGCAGAAAATCGCTACCATGGGTAGCACCGGAACCAGTTCAACACGTTTGCATTTTGAAATTCGTTACAAGGGGAAATCCGTCAACCCGCTGCAGTATTTACCGCAGCGATAAGTCGGCAAAGTACTTCACATGAACGCTTTCAGGTGACGTCGGCGACCGCAGAGGTCGCCTGAAAAGTGACATGATAAGGTGCATTGCCTGGGGATCACGGGTAGGAGCCACCTTAAAATGAGTCAGAATACGCTGAAAGTTCATGATTTAAATGAAGACGCGGAATTTGATGAGAATGGAGTAGAGGCTTTCGATGAGAAGGCCTTAAATGAAGAGGAACCCAGTGACAACGAACTCGCGGAAGAAGAGCTCTTATCGCAAGGTGCCACTCAACGTGTACTCGATGCGACTCAGCTTTACTTAGGCGAGATCGGCTATTCTCCGTTATTGACCGCTGAAGAAGAAGTTTATTTTGCACGTCGTGCCCTGCGTGGCGACGTTGCCTCACGCCGTCGGATGATTGAAAGCAACCTTCGTCTGGTGGTGAAAATTGCCCGCCGTTATGGCAATCGTGGTCTGGCACTGCTGGATCTGATTGAAGAGGGCAACCTGGGGCTGATTCGTGCCGTAGAGAAATTCGACCCGGAGCGTGGGTTCCGTTTTTCAACCTATGCCACCTGGTGGATTCGTCAGACCATTGAACGGGCGATCATGAACCAAACCCGTACCATTCGTCTGCCAATCCATATTGTTAAAGAACTGAACGTCTATCTGCGTACCGCGCGTGAACTGTCCCACAAGCTGGACCATGAACCGAGCGCGGAAGAGATAGCTGAACAGCTGGATAAGCCGGTTGATGACGTAAGCCGTATGCTGCGTCTCAATGAACGCATCACTTCAGTTGATACGCCGCTGGGCGGAGATTCTGAGAAAGCGCTGCTGGATATCCTGGCCGATGAAAATGAAAACGGCCCGGAAGACACCACGCAAGACGATGACATGAAGCAAAGCATCGTGAAATGGCTGTTCGAACTGAACGCCAAACAACGAGAAGTGCTGGCGCGTCGTTTTGGCCTGTTGGGGTATGAAGCAGCTACGCTGGAAGATGTCGGCCGCGAGATTGGCCTGACCCGCGAGCGCGTGCGTCAGATTCAGGTTGAAGGTCTGCGTCGTCTGCGTGAAATTCTGCAGACACAGGGGCTGAATATCGAAGCGCTGTTCCGCGAATAAGCCTGTTTTATTCAAAGAGGTCAGTCGTCAGACTGGCCTTTTTCTTTGCTTTTTTTCCGCGTTATTCCATCATCTTACGAATTAAATGTGTAAATTGCTCCCGTTCCTGCGGCGTCAAACGCTGCAAAAACTCGTCATCCACGCGGTTCCCCACCGGCTGGCTCGCCGCCAGTAGCGCTTCCCCGTCCGGGGTTAAAAAAACAAAACGCCGACGCTTATCATCCGGGTCATGCTCGCGTTTGACCCACCCGCGAGCCTCCATTCGGCTCAGCATTTCAGCGAGCGTCGCCTTGGTGCTAACCGCCACGCTGGTCAACGCCACTTGTTCAATGCCTGGGCATTCGGCGATGGAGCGCATGACCGCATACTGCGGTTTGGTGAGTTCCGGCAACTCGTGCTGCCAGCGTGACGTATGCTGTTGAAAAAGATGGCGGAGCAGGTGAAACGCTTCGTTTTTGATCTCCATGATCGCTCTCCGGCAATGTATCTGCGCTTATGATAGCCGCTCCCGACCCATTGAACAAAAAATGCGAGCTTCGCTGAACAACCTTGCCAGACTCGTCCAACAGGAGTAGCTTAACCACATTGTTCGTACACGAACGAAAATGAGGTGAGAGATGAGACTGATTATTGGCATGACGGGAGCAACCGGCGCGCCGTTGGGGGTTGCGCTGCTGCAAGCGCTGCAAGGCATGCCGGAGGTGGAAACGCACCTGGTGATGTCGAAATGGGCCAAAACCACCATCGAACTGGAAACTCCGTGGAGCGCACGCGATGTTGCCGCCATGGCCGACTTCAGCCACAGGCCGGCCGATCAGGCTGCGACCATCTCTTCCGGCTCTTTTCAGACCGACGGCATGATTGTTATCCCATGCAGTATGAAAACGCTGGCCGGTATTCGCGCTGGTTATGCGGATGGTTTGGTGGGGCGTGCCGCTGACGTGGTGCTGAAAGAGGGGCGCAAGCTGGTGTTGGTACCCCGCGAAATGCCGCTGAGCACTATCCATCTGGAAAACATGCTGGCGCTCTCCCGCATGGGCGTTGCCATGGTGCCGCCCATGCCCGCGTTTTATAACCATCCGGAAACGGTGGACGACATCGTGCAGCACGTGGTGACCCGCGTGCTCGATCAGTTTGGCCTCAAACATGACAAGGCCCGTCGCTGGCAGGGTTTACCGGCGGCGAACCAATATTCACAGGAGAATGCATAATGGCTTTTGATGATTTACGTGGATTCTTGCAGGCGCTGGAAGACCAGGGACAACTACTGAAAATCAGTGAAGAGGTCAATGCCGAGCCCGATCTGGCCGCCGCGGCCAATGCCACAGGCCGCATTGGCGACGGCGCGCCCGCGCTGTGGTTTGATAATATTCGCGGTTTTACCGATGCTCGCGTGGTGATGAACACTATTGGTTCCTGGCAGAACCACGCTATCTCCATGGGGCTGCCAATCAACACGCCGGTGAAAAAACAGATTGATGAGTTTATTCGCCGCTGGGATAAATTCCCGATTGCGCCGGAGCGCCGCGCTAACCCGGCGTGGGCAGAAAACACCGTCGACGGCGAAGACATTAACCTGTTCGATATCCTGCCTCTGTTCCGCCTGAACGACGGCGACGGCGGTTTTTATCTCGATAAAGCGTGCGTCGTCTCACGCGACCCGCTGGATCCGGATAACTTCGGTAAACAGAACGTCGGCATTTACCGTATGGAAGTGAAGGGTAAGCGTAAGCTTGGCCTGCAGCCGGTACCGATGCACGACATCGCGCTACATCTGCATAAAGCGGAAGAGCGTGGCGAAGATCTGCCGATTGCGATTACCCTGGGCAACGACCCGATTATTACCCTGATGGGCGCTACGCCGCTGAAGTACGATCAGTCGGAATATGAAATGGCCGGCGCGCTGCGTGAAAGCCCGTATCCGATTGCCACCGCGCCGCTGACCGGTTTCGACGTGCCGTGGGGCTCTGAAGTGATCCTCGAAGGGGTGATTGAAGGCCGTAAGCGTGAAATCGAAGGTCCGTTCGGCGAGTTCACCGGACACTACTCGGGCGGTCGTAACATGACCGTGGTGCGCATCGATAAGGTTTCGTATCGCACAAAACCGATTTTTGAATCTCTTTACCTCGGCATGCCGTGGACCGAAATTGACTACCTGATGGGCCCGGCAACCTGTGTACCCCTGTACCAGCAACTGAAGGCGGAGTTCCCGGAAGTGCAGGCGGTGAACGCCATGTACACCCACGGTCTGCTGGCGATTATCTCCACCAAAAAACGCTACGGCGGTTTTGCCCGCGCGGTCGGCCTGCGTGCGATGACCACGCCGCACGGTCTGGGCTACGTGAAGATGGTCATTATGGTTGATGAAGACGTCGACCCGTTCAACCTGCCGCAGGTGATGTGGGCGCTATCGTCAAAAGTTAACCCAGCGGGTGACCTGGTGCAGTTGCCGAATATGTCGGTACTGGAACTGGATCCGGGCTCAAGCCCGGCGGGTATCACCGACAAACTGATTATCGACGCCACCACTCCGGTTGCGCCGGACAACCGCGGTCACTATAGCCAGCCCGTACAAGACCTGCCGGAAACCAAGGCCTGGGCTGAAAAACTGACCGCTATGCTGGCTAACCGTAAGTAAGGAGGAAAAGATGATCTGTCCACGTTGCGCCGATGAGCATATTGAAGTGATGGCGAAATCGCCGGTGAAAGGTGTCTGGACCGTATACCAGTGCCAGCACTGCCTGTACACCTGGCGTGATACTGAGCCGTTACGCCGCACCAGCCGCGAGCACTACCCGGAAGCGTTCCGCATGACGCAGAAGGATATCGACGACGCGCCGATGGTGCCGAGCATTCCGCCGCTGCTGGCGGAAGATAAGCGCTGATTTTGATGCTGTTTCTGTGTAGCCCGGATAATCCGGGCTTTTTTTATTTTGCGAGCAGGCTCGTAGCAACGGACGGCGTTTATTTGCTAAGCGGCAGGCAGGAATAGAATAGCGGCGGGTGCTTGAGGCTTTCTGGGCTTTGAGCATTTTCAGGGTTCCAGAAAGGTGAAAGCCCCAGGCGATATTTCTATCAACCTGAGGCTAGCATCAAACCCAAACAGTTCAGATGTTAGTCTCTTCTTTGCAGGGAGGCAAGATATGCTGACAAAGTACGCCCTGGTGGCGATCGTTGTGCTGTGTATAACAGCATTAGGATTCACGTTAATGGTGCGCGATTCGCTGTGTGAATTGAGCATCCGTGAGCGTGGTATGGAGTTTAAAGCTATTCTCGCTTACGAACCGAAGAAGTAGCGACGACGCGGGGGAAACCCCGCGTATTGGCTGTACGGATTTGTCCTCCAGCACCCATTTTTCACCTGCCGGGCTACTCACGTAGCCCGGCCGAGCGCGGCTACACCATGCCTTTCAGACGATAAATCCACTCCAGCGCCTGACGTGGCGTTAATGCGTCCGGATCCAGACCTTCCAGAGCCTCCACCGCCGGTGATACCTCTTCGGGTGCAGACAGCAGCGACATTTGCGTGCCGTCTATCTGCGTGGCCGCCGCATTGGGCGAAAGGCTCTCCAGCTCGCGCAGCTTCTGGCGCGCGCGCTTAATCACTTCTTTCGGCACGCCCGCCAGCTGGGCCACTGCCAGGCCGTAGCTCTTGCTCGCCGCGCCATCCTGCACGCTGTGCATAAAGGCGATAGTCTCGCCGTGCTCCAGCGCGTCCAGATGCACGTTGGCGACGCCTTCCATTTTCTCCGGCAACTGGGTCAGCTCGAAGTAGTGGGTGGCGAATAGGGTTAACGCTTTGATCTTATTAGCCAGATTTTCCGCGCAGGCCCACGCCAGTGACAGACCGTCGTAGGTGGAGGTGCCGCGACCGATTTCATCCATCAGCACCAGGCTGTGTTCGGTGGCGTTGTGCAGAATGTTGGCCGTTTCGGTCATCTCTACCATAAAGGTGGAGCGGCCGGAGGCCAGATCGTCCGCCGCGCCGACGCGGGTGAAGATACGGTCGATAGGACCAATCTCGACACTTTGCGCCGGAACGTAGCTGCCAATGTAGGCCAGCAGCGCAATCAATGCCGTCTGACGCATATAGGTACTTTTACCGCCCATGTTCGGGCCGGTAATGATTAACATCCGGCGCTGCGGCGACAGGCTCAGCGGGTTGGCGATAAACGGTTCGTTGAGTACCTGCTCCACCACCGGATGGCGGCCTTCGGTAATCCGAATGCCGGGCTTATCGGTAAAGGTCGGGCAGGTGTAGTTCAGCGTATAGGCGCGTTCCGCCAGGTTAACCAGCACATCCAGCTCAGCCAATGCGCTGGCGCTTTGCTGAAGGTCGGCCAGGTGCGGCAGCAGCAGTTCAAACAACTCGTCGTACAGCTGTTTTTCCAGCGCCAGGGCCTTGCCTTTCGAGGTCAGAACTTTGTCCTCGTACTCTTTCAGCTCGGGGATGATATAGCGCTCGGCGTTTTTCAGCGTCTGACGGCGCACGTAGTTAATCGGCGCCAGATGGCTTTGCCCACGGCTGATTTGGATGTAATAACCGTGAACCGCGTTATAGCCGACTTTCAGGGTATCCAGCCCGGTACGCTCGCGTTCGCGGATCTCCAGGCGGTCGAGGTAATCGGTCGCGCCATCGGCCAGCGCGCGCCATTCGTCCAGCTCTTCGTTATAACCCGGGGCGATTACGCCGCCGTCACGAACCAGCACCGGCGGCGCATCGATGATGGCACGCTCCAGCAGCTCGCGCAGTTCGGTAAATTCACCCATTTTCTCGCGCAGCATCTGTACCGGTGCGCTGTCGACGCTGGCCAACTGAGCACGCAGTTCCGGCAACTGCTGGAAAGCATGACGCATGCGGGCAAGGTCACGCGGACGGGCGGTACGCAGCGCCAGACGTGCGAGAATACGTTCCAGATCGCCGACCTGGCGCAGCACCGGCTGTAGTTCGGCGGTGGTATCCTGCAACGCGCCAATGGTCTGCTGGCGCTCGGTGAGAATTTTTGTGTCGCGCACCGGCATATGCAGCCAGCGTTTGAGCATGCGGCTGCCCATCGGCGTGACCGTGCAGTCCAGCACCGACGCGAGGGTATTTTCAAAGCCGCCGGCCAGGTTCTGGGTGATCTCCAGATTGCGCCGAGTCGCAGCGTCCATGATGATGCTGTCCTGCTGACGATCCATGGTAATGGAGCGAATATGCGGCAGCGAGGTGCGCTGGGTGTCTTTGACATACTGCAGCAGGCAACCCGCGGCGCACAGGCCGCGCGGCGCACCTTCGACGCCGAAGCCGACGAGATCGCGAGTGCCGAACTGCAAATTCAGCTGCTGGCGCGCGGTATCAATTTCAAACTCCCAGAGCGGGCGACGACGCAGCCCGCGGCGGCCCTCAATGAGCGACATCTCGGCAAAATCTTCGGCGTACAGCAGCTCGGCCGGGTTGGTACGCTGCAGCTCCGCCGCCATGGTTTCGCGGTCGGTCGGTTCGCTCAAGCGGAAGCGACCGGAGCTGATATCCAGCGTCGCATAGCCGTAGCCTTTGCTATCCTGCCAGATGGCCGCCAGCAGGTTGTCCTGACGTTCCTGTAACAGGGCTTCATCGCTGATGGTACCCGGCGTGACGATGCGTACCACTTTACGCTCAACCGGACCTTTGCTGGTGGCCGGGTCGCCAATCTGTTCGCAGATGGCGACCGATTCGCCCTGATTGACCAGCTTGGCGAGATAGTTTTCCACCGCGTGATGCGGGATACCCGCCATAGGAATCGGTTCGCCGGCAGAAGCGCCGCGTTTGGTTAACGAGATGTCCAGCAGTTGCGACGCGCGCTTCGCATCGTCGTAGAACATTTCGTAGAAGTCGCCCATGCGATAGAACAGCAGAATTTCCGGATGCTGTGCTTTTAGCTTCAGGTACTGCTGCATCATGGGGGTGTGAGCGTCGAGATTGTCGATTTTACTCATGGGGTGTAATCCAGGTCCCTGGTTAAAAGTGGAAAGCGAACTTTTTCATTTTCGTTTTTGTCGCAGTGGGTGGCTATGATAACGGAGATAGGTATTTCAGGGAAAGCGGTGAAGACGAAAGTGGGAGAGTTGTTCCACCAGGATGTTCGAGATTCGGCGGCAGGCTGAACCGGGCAATTCAGCCTGCCGCCGGAGCGGTGTTAACCGAACCTCGGCAGCAGGTTAAAGGTGCTGCCGAACCAGCACAGAATGACCATCACGCCAAACAGAATCACTACTGCGGGAATCGCTTTGCCGCCCCAGACGGTGAACATTTTGTCCGGGAAGCGCTCGCGCGATTTTAGCGCCAGGAATGCCGGTACGATGACAGCCCAGATGGTTGCGCAGAGCCCCGCGCCGCCGATGGCGTAGATAAACCCGTTAGGGAAAATCAGGTACAGGGCGGCGGGCGGTAAAAAGGTGAGTAGCAGCGTCTTAAATCGCCCGGACGGCGAATTATCCATTTTGAACAAATCCGCCAGATAGTCGAATAGCCCCAGCGTCACGCCAAAGAAGGAGCTTGCAACCGCCAGGTTGGAGAAGATCAGCAGGAAAAATTCAATGATGCCGTGCTGATTGGTACCTAAAAATGACTTCACCAGCGAGTCGACGTTGCCGCCTGAGGCGATGATCTCTTTAAAGTTGCTGCGATGGATATTGCCCATCGTGCAGTACAGCCAGAACAGATAAATGACCAGGGCCAGCAGCGAACCAAAGACGATGCTTTTAATCAACTTATCTTTGCGTTTGCCGTAGCAGATAATCAGGCTGGGAATATTGCCATGGAAACCGAACGAGGCCAGGCAAACCGGCACAGCCATCAGAATATAGGGGAGGTAGGTTTTATTGGCTTCCGGTGCGGCGAGATCGCGCAGGATCGTGTAGTCAACCTGGAAGAAAAACGATCCAAATACCACGATAAAGGCGATGATCTTGATACCAAGAAATAAAGAGGTAATGCGGCTGGCAGCCAGCGAACTGACCCACAGAATACACGCGACAAACACCGCGCTGCCGATACCGACGATTCGCGGATTAACGTGCGTTCCGGAATTGATCGCGATAGTTTCGCTGATAATGGCGCCGTTTGCCGAAATATAGGCATAGGTGAGAATATACAGTACGAATGCGACGGTGATTCCGCTTATTATATTCCACTTCGCGCCAATTAAATCTTTGGTAATGGTATTAAAACTGGAACCCACCGGATAGTTCAGATTGGCTTCCAGTAATAATAGCCCGGAGTGCAGCATGGAAAACCAGGCAATAATAAGAATAAAAGCGCCCCAAAAAAACCAGGCACCGGCAAGGTCAACCGGTAAAGCAAACATCCCGCCACCGATCACGGTGCCGGCAATCACCATAATTCCCCAGAATGAGGAATGTTTTGTATTTGAATCTTCTTCCATGGCTTTCCCTTATTGATAACGGCGAATGCGTTGTTGTTGTCAGGAATATCGTAATGCCAGGCATGAATAAGCCAGTGGCTATATCCGGGATATAACCACTGGCGCTTAGATTAATTACACTTCAGTCAGTTTGGCGGTAAAGTGGCGCAGCACTTTAGGCTCGTAGGTAAAGGTTAATCCTTTAATATTGTGGGCATTCTCTTTGACATGTTCGAAGGCCTCAATAATAAAGTCCATATGCGTTTGGGTGTAGGTCGCGCGCGGAATGGTTAAGCGCAGCAACTCTGCCGGACACGGCAGCTGCTTGCCAGTTTTCGGGTCGCGGCCCAGCAGGAATGAACCAATCTCTACCGCGCGGATCCCCGCGACTTTATACAGCTCGCAGGCCAGCGCCTGAGCCGGGAACTGGTCAGCCGGAATATGCGGCAGCAGCTTACCGGCATCGACAAACGCTGCGTGTCCGCCAGCCTGCTGACAGGTCACGCCAATGGCTTCCAGCCCGTCGACCAGATACTGAATCTGGGTGATGCGGTAGGCTAACCAGTCCTGATTCATCCCGTCGTACAGGCCCACGGCCAGACGCTCCATCGCGCCGCCTTCCAGCCCGCCATAGGTTGGGAAGCCTTCCTGCACGACGCAAAGGGTACGGCATTCAGTGTACACGTCGAAGAAGCTGTCGTCTTTGATGCACAGCAGGCCGCCCATGGGCACCATGGCATCTTTTTTCGCCGACATCGCGAGCATATCCGCGTACTTATAGGTTTCGCGGGTAATTTCTTCGATACTCCAGTCCTGATAGCCCGGTTCGCGTTGCTGAATAAAGTAAGCGTTTTCCGCAAAGCGCGCCGAATCCATCACCACCGGAATATCGTATTTCTTCGCAATGGCGTACATCGCCTTCAGGTTCGCCAGCGAAACCGGTTGGCCGCCCGCCGAGTTACAGGTAATGGTTGCGACAATATACGGCACGTTATTCGGACCAACGGTTTCAATGCCGTGCTCTAAACCCTGCAGGTCGAAATCACCTTTAAAGTCGTTACGCGCGGCGGTGTCGAACGCCTCTTTAATATAAACGTTGCGCACGGTACAGCCGTTAATCTGGCTATGACCCTGGGTGGTGTCGAAGAAATAGTTGGAGAACGCCACCATTTTGCTGCGGTCGAGGTCTTTTTCCTGCTCGCGTTTTTTGATCAGCACCGGAATATAAATTTGCTCGGCGCCGCGTCCCTGGTGCGTCGGAATAGTGTGCTGATAGCCAAAAATATCTTTTACGGCATTGCACAGCGCATAGTAGCTACGGCTGCCGCTATAGGCTTCATCGCCACGCAGCATCGCCGCCTGCATATTTTGCGTGACCGCGCCGGTGCCGCTGTCGGTGAGCAGGTCAATAAACACGTCTTCGCTGTCGAGCAGGAAGGGGTTCATCCCGGCCTGAATAATGGCGTTTTCGCGGTGTTCGCGGGTGGTGCGTTTTACAGGCTCAATGACGCGAATACGGAACGGTTCTGGCAGATGTTTAAAGTTATTCATGGTGTCATCCTTAAATCTTTATTTTTAGCGCGCGGCTCCCCGCTGGTTATTCATGAAATATGAAAAACCACTTTTTGGCGCAATACGAATACCATCTCTGCTCTCGGTATATTACGGCATCAATCTACACGGCTCGTTAAAAAGGCGTGCAGCGTCGCTGTAATAAAACAGAAAGGCATAGATTTTTATTGGATATCAGAAATAGCGGTTACACCACTATTTACAATGATACAGGCGTGGAGTCGTTCGAGGAGTTAAGGACGGTGATTGACGATGACGTTGTCAATATTAAACCACTTCGAAATTTTATACGTTCTATTCAGGATGTTCATAATGTATGTTCTCCATCAGACACGCCCATACATTATGATAATTTATTTTTTTGTCTATTAACTGTGCATTCAATTGTGAATCTGGTCACGATTGATTATATCTACGCGCTAAAGCAGGGTTATGTTTCCAGAGCTTAATAAATGACAGAATAATCACCTACGCAATCATCCTGTCGCAAGGCCCCATCGCTAGGGGGCCAGATAGACCTGCGGTACCGCCGCGTCAGGGTGTTGGTTCATGCTGAGATCGGCACCGTACCAGCGGTGAATCACTGACTGCTGAATCACCTCCTGTGGCGTGCCCTGGGCGACCAGCTTGCCCTGATGCAACAACAGAATAGTGTCGGCCCACAGGGCGGCGAGGTTGAGATCGTGCAGCACAATGCACACGTGCAGCTCGCCGCGGCGGGTCAGCTTCTTCAGCAGTCGCAGCAGGTGCTGCTGATAGAACAGGTCCAGCGCCGAGGTCGGTTCGTCGAGAAACAGCCAGCCCTGCGGACCATCGTCGCGCCACAGTTGCGCCAGACTGCGCGCCAGCTGCACGCGCTGCTGTTCGCCGCCGGAGAGCGCCGGATAGAGACGGCCCGCCAGGTTGGTACAGCCGGTTTCGGCCATCACCCGCTGGATAAGCGTCGGGTCCACTTCCGCTCCCCACGGCGCGCGCCCCATGGCGATCACCGTTTCCACCGGCCAACTGGCGTTCAGCTGCGTGCGTTGCAGCATCACCGCCCGGCGTCGGGAGAGGGCGGAGGCGGACCACTCGGCAAGCGGTTTGCCTTCAATGTTCTGCTCGCCGCTGTCGGCGTTGAGAAAGCCGGTAAGCAGCCGCAGCAGGGTCGATTTTCCCGCGCCGTTGGGGCCAATCAGCGCGGTGACTTCGCCGCGCCGCAGCTCCAGCGATATGTCATCAATCACCTGACGTTTGCCCAGACGCAGCGACAGCGCGCGGGCAGAATAGTGTTTATCCATGGGGAGATCTCTCCTGACGGAAAATAAGCCACAGGAACCACGGCGCGCCGAGCAGGCTGGTCAGCAGTCCGACGGGCATTTCGGCCGGCGCGGCAACCGTGCGGGCGAGCGTGTCGGCAATCAACAGTAGAATGGCACCCGCGAGCAGCGAGCCGGGGATCAGCCCGCGGTGATCCGGCCCCAGCCACATGCGCATCAGATGCGGGACGACCAGACCGATAAAGCCGATCACCCCGCTTATCGCCACCGATGCCGCCACCAGCACCGCGCTACACAGCAGCAGCACGCGCTGCAGCACCCGGACGTTAACGCCGAGATAGTGTGCTTCTTCATCGCCCAGTTGAAGCAGATTGAGGCGTGCGGCCATCCACCACACCACCAGCGATGATGGGATAATCAGCGTGGCGGAGACCAGCAGCGTCGGCCACTCTGCCTGCCCCAGGCTGCCCATCCCCCACAGCGACAGCTGGCGTAGCTGCGCATCGTTGCTGATCCACGACAGCATCCCCACCAGCGCCCCGCACAGGGCGTTAATCGCAATACCGACCAGCAGCAGGCGCGAGAGCGAACCGTCCCCAGCCTTACTGAGCACAAAAATTACCGCCATCACCGCCAGGCTGCCGATAAACGCCGCCAGCATCGGCGCGTACAGCGCCACCAGCACCGGTACGGAAATCGGCAGTACCAGCCAGAATGCCACCGCCAGCGCCGCGCCGCTGCTGATACCGAGCAGCCCAGGGTCGGCCAGCGGATTGCGGAACAGCCCCTGCATTACGCAGCCGGAGAGCGCCAGCGCGCTACCCACCAGCAGCGCCAGCAGCACGCGCGGTAAGCGGATAGTGAGCCAGATATGGCGCAGTACCTCATCACCCGACGGCCAGATACTCGCCAGCGGCAGGCGCATCGCGCCGAGCGTGGTGGCAAACAGCGTCAGGGCCACGAGCAGCAGCACCATCAGCCACAGCGGGCGTGAGGCGGTCGCGTTCATCAGTGCGTCTGCTCCGCTTTCTGACGCAGCGCCATCAGCGCCTGCGGCGTGCGCGGGCCAAAGCCGAGCAGCGCCATATCGTCAATCACCAACACCTGCTTATTGCGCCCGGCGGGCGTTTGCGCCAGACCTGGCAGCTTCCACAGCGAGGCTTCACCGCCCATGCCTTTCAGGCCGTCGGTGGAGATCACCACCAGATCCGGCTCACTGGCAATAACCCCTTCCTGCGACATGGTGCGATAGTGGTCAAAGCCCTGCATCGCGTTTTGCAAACCGGCGAGCCTAATCGCGCCGTCCGCCGCCGTCTGCTGCCCGGCCACCAGCGCCCCGGAGCCGCCGTGGCTGAGGATAAACAGCACGCGCTTGTTCAGCGGGCGCGCCGGGATTTTCGCCATATCGTCATGCAGCGTTTTACGCAGCGCCTCGCCCTGTGTCTGCTTGCCCAGCGCGTCGGCAATCACCCGGACTTTGTTGTCCATCGCCGCCGCATCGTAGCCGCCCGGCACATTCACCACCTTCACCTTGCTGCCTTCCACCTTTTGCAGCACCAGCGACGGCTGCGCCTGGCTGCTGGCCAGCACCAGCGTCGGGCGCAGGGAGAGAATACCTTCCGCATTGAGCTGGCGCAGATAGCCGACGTCCGGCAGCGATTGTGACGCCGCCGGCCAGGTGCTGGTGCTGTCGCGCGCCACCAGCTGCGACTGGGCATCCAGCGCATAGACGATTTCCGTCACGTCGCCGCCGAGGGTAATAATGCGCTCGGCGGCGTTAGCCAACAGCGGCAGCGCCGCCAGCAGAATCAGCAGCCGTTTCATACGGTCTGGCCTTCCGCCGTCAGGCTGTCGACCTGAGTGCGCCACTGTTGCTGCTCCGGATGGCCTTCGCTGCGCTGCCCGTACAACTGGGCAATCTGGGTGCCGTCTTTGGCAAATAGCTCTACGCTGGTGACGTGACCGTCAACGGTCGGTTTACGCGTCACCCACACTTCGTCGATGGTCTCTTCGCGCAGGTGCAGGGTGAAGGCGCTGTTGAAAATATTGATCCAGCCGCGCATCGGCGTCAGCTTCTCCAGCACGCCGGTGAAGATTTGCACGCAGCCGCGGTTGCCAACGAAAATCATAAATTCATTGCCGTCCCGCTGCAGGGTCTCCAGCAGGCGAGGCAGGGCATCTGTATTGATGCGACAAGCCAGGTCGTCGTTGACCAGGCGGAAAGCCTGCTGGCGCGAGAGGTTGTATTTGCGCAGCAGCGCGAAGAACTGGTGGACGTCGGTCATTGCGCGCCACTCTTTTTCCAGCGCCGCGCCGTCGGCCGTGTCGGCATAGCGCGCGTTTTCCACCGGACGAAGCGCCAGCGGCGCTGGCATTGATTGGGTCTGTTCGGCAATCAGCGCCTGCCAGGCCGCGCTGTCCGTGTTGTCAGTGGTATAGACCTTCAGCACCGCGTCGCCGTGCGGGTCAAAGAACTGAATGCTCTCGCGCCCTCCATCGTTAACGTGAAACGCGCTGGCCCACTGGCTCAGGAACAGGCGCAGGTCGAGGGCGCGCGGGTTGAGTATCAGGCCCGCGTGGCCGTCGAGGTGCTGGTGGGTGAACGCGCCAACCTGCTCATGCACCGCGTACTCATTGCGGCAGATGCATTTGGTTTCGCCGACCTTTTCCAGCGAAGCGAGGATCGCGCGCGCATTATCCTGCAGGCGCACGGCGTCGTGGCCAACGCGGGCTGCGGTCAGTTCCGCTTCGCTCACCCCCATTACGGCGGCGATATCGCGAGCGTATTTGGCGGCGCCGCTGGCTTTGACGTCCTGATAGCGCTGCCACAGTTCAGTTGATGCGTTTTGCATAACTCTCTTCCTTATCATTACCCCGGCCAGCGGCCGGAGGCAGGTTTTGTTAATGTTGTTATCAGAAATCGACGTTGACGCCCAGCTGCCAGGTACGGCCCGGCATCACCGCCAGCGACTTATCGTTGGCATCCTGATTGGTGGACGTTTCAATGTTGCGGCTGCTCAGGTAGTCCCAGTATTTACGGTCGGTCAGGTTATACACGCCGCCGTTGATACGGATGTTCTTCGCGACGCGCCAGTAGGCCGTCCAGTCGAGCATGCCGTAGCCCGGTACGCGCATGTATTCGCTGGTGGAATCGGTAATCGCGCTGCCGGTGTTGGTGTAGCTCTCACGGTTGGTGGCAGTGGCGCGTTTGCCTTTCACGAAGGTGGCGGTCAGCGCGGTACCGTACACTTTCGACGGATCGTCCCACGCCACGCCGACGATCGCTTTCATCGGCGCAACGCTATCGAGGTCGACGTATTTGTCGCCGTAGTAGCTGGATTTTGACTTCCCTTCGCTGTAGCCGTAGGCCAGTGTTGCGCTCAGGCCGTCAACCTGCTCAAACCAGGTGCCAAAGTTGAACTTCGCGCTGATCTCACCGCCGTAGATATAGGCTTTATCACGGTTTTCCGCCTGATAAATGGTGTAGATGTTCGACGGTACGTTGGCGAATTGGGTTGGGTTGTTGGAACGGGTGTAGCGGGTATAGGCGATAAAGTCTTTATAGTTGTTGTAGAACAACGCGGTACGCATGGTGATCCCTTCGGTCACTTCACCCTTCATGCCCCACTCGACGTTGTCGCTGGTTTCGGTTTTCAGATCGGTATTGCCGATCAGCGCGTACTGACCGCGGCCCGCGTAGCTGGAACCGAGGTTCCATGAACCGTACAGCTGGCTGGTGTTCGGGAACTCCGCGCCGCGTTTGTACTGCAGGTAGGTCATCATGCGCGGCGTAATGTCGTACTGGAAGGTCAGCGATGGCAGCGCCTGGGTGTCCGAGTTTTTCCCGTACAGGGTCGACACCGAGGATTCGGTCAGTACCGTGCTGTTGGTGGTCAGGCTGGAAAGATTCTCCGGCTTCGTAGACTGATGCACCACGCGAACGCCCGGGATCACCGCAAAGTTATGCCCGTCGAGATCGAAGTTGATCTGATCCTGCAGGAAGCCGCCGATCGTGTACTCGCGGCTGTCCGCTTCCGGCTGCATGATCTCGCTGTAAACGCTTGGGATAGGTGACTGGCTGAACGGACGCTGGGTTTTGGTGGTGCTGGCGTTAAAGCCCGCGCTCAGGTCATGGCGGCCGAGGGTTTTGGCCAGCGCGGTCTGCATACCCCAGGTGTCGGTGTCATAGTTGGAGTACACCGTTTGCATCTTGCTGGTGAAGCTGTCCGGCATATAGGTCCGGTCGTGCGCTTCGGTATGCTGGTAGTAAACCCTGGTCGATGCGCTGTCGATGAAGTCGTTCATCGGCGTCCAGTCATCTTTGAGGCTCAGACCCCAGCGGCGAGTCTGGCTGGTCTGCTGCGCGTCGCCGATGGTTTTGCTACCGCTGTCGTTCCACACATCGTAGTGGGTGTGGTTGGTTTTATGGTAGTAGTCGAGGGTGCTGGTCAGTTTGTGCTGATCGTTAGGTTGCCAGATCCCAGAGGCCATAAACGCGTCGGAGTGCCAGTTCGCCGGGAACGCGTCCACGCTCGAACTGTTGGTGGTGGTCTCCTGGCCATCGCGGCGGCTGTAGACAAAAATGCCGCGCAGCGTTTCGTCGCCGCCCGCTGCCGTCAGACCATTGTGCCAGCTGCGGTCAGACGAGTCATACTCGCTGCGGTAGCTAAAGGCACTGGTTTTGCCCGGATGCAGATAGTCGTCCGCCGATTTCGGCTGGAAGGAAACGTTGCCGCCGATGGAGGTATTGGCGGTCTCGGTGTCGGTCGCGCCAGATTGAATATCCACGCTGCCGTACATGTACGGGTCGATATAGTCGCGTCCGATGCCGAAGGTGTTAAGCCCGGCGCGGCTGACGTAGCTGCGGCCGGTGGCGTTCGGCTGCGCAATGCCGTCGACGTCGATGCCGACGCGGTTGCTCTCAAGGCCACGAATGTTGTAGCCGGTGTAGCCGCCGCGGTCGAAGCCGCTTTTGCCGTTGCCGGATCCGCCGCTGGCACCGGTCGCGCCGATCAGCGGTTCATAACGCATAATGGAACCAAAATCGTTGGCCCCTTTGTCCTGAAGCTCCTGCGCGCTTATCGCCTGCTGACTGCCCGGTTTAAGTACCGGTGCGGGGGCGGTGACGGTCATCTGTTCCGCGCTGTCGACGGCGGTTTTGTCCTGTGTTTCAGCCGCGCCCGCGGAAGTCTGATAGATTGCTGCGAGCAAAGAGGTCACCAGTAGGCTTTTCTTGCACCACGCCTCTGATTGAATGGATTTGTACATAGTTGCCATGCCTTCATCGTTATTAGTATTGGCTCACGCGTAACTTCCAGAATCTGCTTTTCCTTAAGCATCTTGACGCCCTCCAACTTTATGCAATGCGAATGTTAATGATAGGTATTATCATTTGCAATAATATTTGCAAATAAATCTGCTTGCATGCAACAATTTGATTACAATTTTGTTTTTTGACTCTCCCGAGATAGCGATGACCGAGAAAGCGGCAGTTACCATCACCTACTGTTCCCAATGCAACTGGATGCTGCGTGCCAGCTGGATGGCGCAGGAACTGCTACACACCTTCAGTACCGATATTGCCTGCGTAACGCTGATACCGGGTACCGGCGGGATTTTTACCATTACCGTCGGGGATGAACTGGTGTGGGAGCGCAAGCGTGACGACGGCTTCCCGGACGCCGCCGAGCTCAAGCGTCGGGTGCGCGACGTTTGCTTCCCGGAAAAACCGCTGGGCCATGTGGATAAGCACGAAGGATAAAGCGGCTGCGAACGCGCCATTAAACGTGTATTATTAATACATCTTTATTGGTGAGGGACCGGGTATGGCAGGCAAACGCATCGATCGTGAAAAACGGACAATCAGCAGCATGATTGCGCTTTATCAGCGCCGTTGTCCGCAGGCGTTGCACGATGCTGAGCATTACCTGGCACTGAACCATTATGCCGATAAGCGGCTGGATAAATGCGTGTTTGGCGAACAAAAGCCGGCCTGCAAGCAGTGCCCGGTGCACTGCTATCAACCCGCAAAGCGTGAAGAGATGAAACAGATTATGCGCTGGGCGGGCCCGCGGATGCTCTGGCGTCACCCGCTGCTCACGATCCTCCATTTGATTGATGACCGCCGTCCGGTTCCCGAGCTGCCGGAGAAATATCGGCGCAAAAAATAGCCTTAAAGGGTGCGGCAGTGACGACGATACTCCGACGGCGAGCGGGCAGTATGCTTGCGGAAGATGCGGCAAAAGTAGTTGCTGTCCTCAAAGCCACAGTGGTGGGCAATCTCTTTAATTTTCAGCTCATAGCCGCGCAGTAATTTCTTTGCCAACTCCAGGCGCACGGCGGTGAGGTATTCGTTAAAGCCGACGGTGCTGGACTTCTGAAACAGGTGCGACAGATAGTTCGGCGTGATGTGAAACTTCTTCGCCACCGTCTCTCGGCTGAGCGCCTCGGCGGCGTGTTCGTCGATATATTCCTGAATCGCCAGAAACAATTCTCTGCTTTTGCTGACCGTATCCGCCAGATGGGTCAGTTGATCGATACAGTGGCTGAGCAGGCCGCTGAGGACTATCTGCGTGGTGGGCATCACCGGGCGAATCGCCAGCTCATTCATTGCCAGCAGTAGATACGATCCCACCCGCGGGCCGAGTCGCGCCACGTGCTGCTTGCGGATCTCAACGAATTTTTTACCGTCGAAGCGTTGAAGGCTGAAGCCCAGTTTTTGTTTGCTGAACAGAATGCTCAGCGACGTCGCCGGGCCGTGCCACTGCGGGGCATTCCAGCGCCCGCCGGGAATATACAGCGCATGCAGCGGCCCAAGCGGTGCTTCCAGGCAGCCATCCGCCAGCTCGCCTTCCAGCACAATCTCAAGGCGGGGAAATGATACGCTCATCGCCAGCTCCGGCGCGGGCTGGGATATTTGCGGAAAACGCACCACGAGCTCGTTCTGCCGGGTAAGCAGCTGTTTCAGCACGGGGACGAGGGTTGGTTCTGACATGCTCATGTCCTGTTGTTATTCTGGATTTTGAGTCTCATCACACTTTATTTTGCTGTACACAAAAATCCAGCGTTGTGTAGCTATCTCATACAGAATGGCGGCCACGCCTGCAGTAACTTTTCATACATGTTGTGAAATGGTTAACAAAAGAGAGGCGATATGGACAAGCAAGCGGCATTCTGGCTGGATGCATTGGGCGCCAACGGCGAACTGTCAGCCACGATGAAACATGAGCTGGATACCCAGGGCTATACGATCGTTCACGGCGTAGCGGATGCCGACTGGCTGGCCGCGATGCGCGAGCGAATTGATTGTTTGGTGGAACGCGAAGGTGAGAATCTGGCGGTGGAACATCACCAGGAAGAGACGGCGACGCGTGTTGCCAATCTGGTGAACAAGGGCGTGGTGTGGGAGAAAGTGTGGGCGCATCCGCTGGTTCTGTCAGCGTGCCGCTATATCTTTGGGGGCGCGTTTAAAGTTTCCAGCCTCAACGCCCGTGAGGCGCTGTACAACGGCGGACACCAACCGCTGCACGCCGACTGGAAAAAGCCGCGTCCGGACTTCCCGAAAGTGCATCTGGTGAACACGATCTGGGCAATTGACGATCTCTCCGCCGCGAACGGCGCACCGCGTATTATCCCCGCCACGCACCTGCGTCCTGAGCTGCCGGAGGAGGTGCTGGACGATGTGGAAGCGCCGCATCCGGATGAAGTGATTTTTGCAGCCCCGGCGGGTAGCGTGATGATTTACAACGCCCATGCCTGGCACGGCGGCACGACTAACCGCGAAGGTTCGCGTCGTCGCGTGCTACACGGCTTGTACATCGACCGGGCAGACGCCGCGCAGCAGGATCAGCGCCGTTGGCTCACCCCGGAAACCGCCAGCCGCTTGACGCCCGCGCAGAAGTGGTTGCTGGATGTGGAGTAGCGTTTCGAGTAGTTCCGTCATCCTTTGTGGGGCTGTCTCTTATACACAAATTCAAGAGACAAGACCTGATATCTGTTAGTAAGGTGCAAGGTTCCGTTCACTTTACGTTGGGTGGAATATGACGTTCTATCACCGGTGAACGGGTCAAGGGGGGCGGCCGCGCCCCCCTTGACAATCCCCGCGGCCCCGCGGGGAAATCGGTGCTTCGCACTACGCTCACCTACGAACTCCAGCCTGCGGCACGGCGAAACTTGACGTCCTGTATCGGTTCGCCTCAGGACGCCATCCATGGCGTCCTGACCTTGTCTTCCATTCTCCGGTTCGCCGATTTCCAGCGGGGACTCATTGGTTTCAGTGGCTCTGGTTTTTGCTGTTAATTAAAAGACCGCACTGGTGTTGGTGGCGTCTAAATCGCCGAAGCGTTCCCTGAAGGCCGGGGCAGCCCACAGGGATGTGGGCTGAGGGCGCGGCTTTACAGGGACGTTACCTCGCGCCCGACCCGAGAGCCGTAAGGGATAAGCTGAGGGGACCGCGAAGCGGCGATTTTGCCGCCAGAGCCCGGGGGGACAGGGGGCGGCGGCGATTGGCCGCCCCTTGCGCGCTCCCTGCGCCCGTACAATTTATGTGGCGAGAGCTGAAAAGGAGCGCAACGGAGTGATCAATCCAAATACATCTCCCTCCTAACTGATCACTGTCGCCGGGGAGCTGTGTATAAGAGACAATTGCGGGGGCGTGGCCGCTCGCGTCAACGCTCCGGGGCCATTACGCCAAATCTTCCCCGTTGCTGGCAATCACCTTCTTATACCACCAGAACGATTTTTTACGCGTCCGCGCCAGCGTCCCGTTGCCCGCGTCATCGCGGTCGACGTACACGAATCCGTAGCGCTTGCTCATCTCTCCCGTCGATGCCGCCACCAGATCAATGCAGCCCCAGGTGGTGTAGCCGATCAGCGGCACGCCATCTTCGAGGGCATCGCCCATCGCGCGGATATGTTCGCGTAAATAGCTGATGCGGTAATCGTCGTCGATCTGTCCATCGGCGTTGACAACGTCCTTCGCGCCAAGACCGTTCTCCACCAGGAACAGCGGCTTCTGGTAGCGGTCGTACATCATGTTCATGGTGATACGTAAGCCGAGCGGGTCGATACCCCAGCCCCATTCGCTGGCCTCAATGTACGGGTTCTTCAGCGACTTCACGATGTTGGCTGCGTTGGTGTTGTTGGCATTCATGTCCGCCGATGCGCAGCGTGAGGCGTAGTAGCTGAACGACACAAAGTCGACTGTATGCTTGAGCGCTTCATCGTCGCCAGCTTCTTTGGCGATGGTCACGCCTTTCTCACGGAACACTCGAGCCGAGTAGGCCGGGTAGCGGCCGCGCGCCTGCACATCGATAAAGAACAGGTTCTCGCGATCTTTCTCCAGCGCCGCCCACACGTCTTCCGGCTTGCAGGAGTAGGGGTAGAAGTTGCCCCCCGCCAGCATGCAGCCTACCTGGTTCTGCGGGTTGATCTCATGGGCGATTTTGGTGGCCAGCGCGCTGGCCACCAGCTCGTGGTGCGCGGCCTGGTACTTCACCTGATCCTGATTTTCGCCTTCTTCGAACACCAGCCCGGCCCCGGAGAACGGGCTGTGCAGCATGATGTTGATTTCATTGAAGGTCAGCCAGTATTTCACCAGCCCGTCGAATGCTTCAAAGCAGGTGCGGGCGTAGCGGGTAAAGAACTCCACCATCTTGCGGTTACGCCACGAGCCGTACTCGGTCACCAGGTGCATCGGCACGTCGAAGTGGCACAGCGTCACCAGCGGTTCGATACCGTACCTTTTACATTCGCGGAACAGATCGCGATAGAAAGCGATACCTTCCTCATTCGGCGTCAGTTCGTCGCCGTTCGGGTACAGACGGCTCCAGGCGATGGAGGTGCGGAATACGCCGAAGCCCATTTCCGCCATCAGCGCGATATCTTCTTTATAACGATGATAGAAGTCGATCGCCTGGTGGCTGGGATAGAACTCATCATCGCGCAGGGCGAAACGCTTCTCCTGGCCCAGTTTGACCGGCAGACGGTTGACGCCGTGCGGGATCATATCCACGGTGGTCAGCCCTTTACCGCCTTCAAGATAGGCGCCTTCTGCCTGGTTGGCGGCAATGGCGCCGCCCCAGAGGAATCCTTGCGGAAATGTCGACATGCGTTACCTCGCTAATAAATTTATGAAATCTGTGCGGCTGCGGCGTTGACTGGCGCACTTGCCTGACGTTTGCGTGCTTCGGCGGCGGCGTCTTCTACCGGAATGTCCTCAAAGCCGAGGATCAGCGTCAGTACGAACGACAGCACCACCGCCAACGCCATCACGCCGAACACCCAGACGATGGTCATCGGGTTAGCCGGGTCGAAGAACTGCACGCTGGTAAACAGCCCCGGCGCGGCCATGGAGTGGCTGGCCAGCCCGGCGATACCGGCGACCGCGCCACAGATAAAGCCGCTAATCAGGCTGGCGATCAGCGGACGCTTCAGGCGTACGGCGACCCCGTACAGCGCCGGTTCCGAAATGCCGGCCAGAATGGCGGACGCGGCGGCGGCCAGCGCGGTCTGGCGTAATTCCGGGTTTTTGGTTTTCCACGCGACCGCCAGCGACGAACCGCCGAGCGACAGGTTGGCGCCGATTTCTGACGGCATCACCATCCCTTCTTTACCGGTTTCGGCGATGGTCTGAATGATGGTTGGGGTAAAGACGCGGTGCATCCCGGTCATCACCAGCAGCGGCCACAGCGCCCCCATAATGGCGACCGACAACCAACCCAGATAGCCGTGAATGGTGTACACCAGCGCGGAGATGGCGCTACCGATCCAGATCCCAATCGGGCCAATCAGCAGGATCGCCAGCGGCGCGGCGATCAGCACGATCAGCATGGGTTTGAGGAAGTTTTTGGTCACGGCGGGCGTAATCCTGTCGACCCAGCGTTCAATGTACGAGAGGCACCAGGTCATCACCAGCGCCGGGATCACCGTGTAGGTGTATTTCACCGCGGTCACAGGAATCCAGGCAAACTCGACGTGCTCACCCTGCGCGGCTTTCGCCATCAGTTCAATAAAGCTCGGGTGGACCAGCACCCCGGCGATAGCAATCGCCAGCGACATGTTGGTTTTGAATTTCACCGCCGCAGAGGCGGCGACCATCAGCGGCAGGAAGAAGAAGGCGCCGTCGCCGATGACGGTCAGAATAGTAAGCGTCGGCGCGCCTTTTGGCAGCACGCCGGTCATTTCGAGGATCATCGCCAGTAGCTTAACCATCGATCCGCCGATAATCGCCGGGATCAGCGGCGACATGGTGCCGATCAGCGCATCGAGGATCCCGGCGCCAATGCGACGCAGGGTCAGCTTCGGTTTCCCGACCGGAGCGGCTGGCTGCATGTCGTTCGGCAGCAAGTTGACCACTTCACGGAAGGCCTGCGAGACGGTGTTGCCAATAATCACCTGGCACTGGCTGTCGGTGCGTACCACGCCCATCACGCCGCTGATGCCTTTAAGCGTGGCGCTATCGACCAACGTGTCATCTTTCAGTACGAAGCGTAGACGGGTCATGCAGTGGGTGACTGCGGAGATATTCTCCACGCCGCCAAGCGCGCTCACCACAGATTGCGCCAGAGCCGCATAATTTTTAGCCATCGGAAAATCCTGTTTTATCAGTAAGGTACTTATGGTTCATCTCCTGAATGGTTCAAAAGATGAAACGCTGCATAGGAAACCGGTTCCACATAATCATCATGTGTTTATTTTGTTGCTACAAGATCTAAGTTTTGTTTTTGATTGATTCGTGAAACCGATCACAGGAAATAACCCTGATGAAAGATTCACCCGTTTCACCATTGCTGAAAATCGCCAGGCGGTGCAGTACACTGCGGACAGATAATTTCTCAAAGGTATGAATATGACGACGATGCTAGAGGTGGCACGACGGGCGGGCGTATCGAAAGCCACCGTGTCCCGGGTGCTATCGGGCAACGGTTATGTCAGTCAGGAGACGAAAGACCGGGTGTTTTTGGCCATCGAAGAGAGCGGCTACCGGCCGAATCTTCTGGCGCGTAATCTGGCCACTAAAAAAACGCAGACGCTCGGTCTGGTGGTGACCAACACTCTCTACCACGGCGTGTACTTCAGCGAGCTGCTGTATCACGCGGCGAGCATGACGGAAGATCAGGGGCGTCGTCTGGTACTCGCGGACGGTAAACACAGCGCCGAAGAGGAACGTGAGGCGATTCAGTATCTGCTCGATTTGCGCTGTGATGGCATTATTATTTATCCACGTTTTTTAAGCGTCGACGAAATTGACGATATTATTCAGCAGCAGCAACAGCCGGTGATGGTCATTAATCGTCGTCTGCGCCGAAATAGCAGCCACTGCGTTTATTGCGATCAAAAATCCTCCAGCCAACAGGCGGTGGAAAAATTAATTACGCTCGGCCATCGCGATATTGCCTTTATTACCGGATCGCTGGATTCCCCGACCGGCGTTGAGCGTCTTTCCGGCTATAAGGATGCGCTGGCGAAACACGGCATTACGCTACGTAATGAGCTGATTGTGGAAGGAAAATGGACGCCCGCCACCGGCGCGGCAGGTGTCGATATTCTGCGTGAAAGGCAGGTGACATTCAGCGCGCTGGTGGCCAGTAACGATGATATGGCGGTGGGGGCAATCAAGCGGCTTCATGCTCACGGAATAGCGGTGCCGCAGCAGGTATCGGTGATTGGTTTTGACGATATTGCGTTAGCGCCGTATATGATTCCGTCCCTCTCGAGCGTGCGTATTCCGGTTACGGAAATGATTAAAGAGACGATTCACCGTCTTATTTTTATGCTCGACGGCGGCGATTTTAAATATCAACAAACCTTCCCCGGCGAATTAATCGAGCGCGAGTCCATCGTGGCAGGGCCGCATCGCTAACGTCGTCAGCTGTCATCGTCATTAGTGACGATGACAGCCCATTCTCAAAGTCACCTCAGTAAATACCTTTACAAATCAACTAAGTAAAAGTTGGCTCGAATAATGCATTCTCCCGCGCAATCACTGTCATAGCTGGAGAAGTTGATGAACCGTTTCATCATCGCTGATGCGAGTAAATGTATTGGCTGCCGTACGTGCGAAGTCGCCTGCGTGGTTTCTCACCAGCAGGATCAGGACTGCGCCGCGCTGACGCCACAGTCTTTCCTGCCGCGTATTCACGTTATTAAGGGCGTAGATGTTTCTACGGCCACCGCCTGCCGCCAGTGCGAAGACGCGCCGTGCGCCAACGTCTGCCCGAACGGCGCGATTGTTCGCGACAAAGGGTTTATCCACGTGATGCAGGAGCGCTGCATTGGCTGCAAAACCTGCGTGGTGGCCTGCCCGTACGGCGCCATGGAAGTGGTGGTGCGTCCGGTTGTGCGCGACAGCGGCGCGGGTCTGAAGGTGCGTGCGGAAAAAGCGGAAGCCAACAAGTGCGACCTTTGCTTCCACCGTGAAGAAGGCCCTGCCTGTATGGAAGCGTGCCCGACCCACGCGTTGTTCTGCGTAGACCGCAACAAGCTGGAACAGCTTAGCGCGGAAAAACGTCGTCGCGCCGCGCTGGAAAGCGCTGCGTCTATCTCTCTTTAATCATCCCTATTTCTCTTTTAACAGGTCTGTTACTGATGAAAAAAATCACGAGTGTATGCCCTTATTGCGGTGCTGGTTGCAAACTGAAGCTGGTCGTCGACCACGGTAAAATTATTCGCGCCGAGGCGGCTGACGGGCAAACGAACCAGAATGAGCTGTGCCTGAAAGGTTACTACGGTTGGGATTTTCTGAACGATACCCAACTGCTGACGCCGCGTCTGACGCAGCCGATGATCCGCTATGAAAAAGGGGGCAAATTCACCCCCGTGAGCTGGGATGAGGCCATTCGCTACACCGCGAAACGGCTGAGTGAGATCAAAGCCAAATACGGGCCGCGCGCCATTATGACTACCGGGTCATCGCGCGGTACCGGTAATGAAACCAACTATGTGATGCAGAAATTCGCCCGCGGCGTGCTGCATACCAATAACGTCGATTGCTGCGCCCGCGTGTGCCACGGCCCATCGGTTGCCGGGTTGCAGGAAGTGCTGGGTAACGGCGCGATGAGCAACAGCATCGGCGATATTGAAAACTCCCGTTGCCTGCTGGTCTTTGGCTACAACTGCGCGGATTCGCACCCGATCGTGGCGCGGCGCGTGATTAAAGCCAAAGATAAGGGGGCGAAAATTATCGTCTGCGACCCGCGCAAAATTGAAACCGCGCGCATCGCCGACCAGCACCTACAAATGCGTAACGGTAGCAATATGGCGCTGGTGAATGCCTTTGCCCATGTGCTGCTGGAAGAAGAGCTGTACGACAAAGAGTATGTTGCGCGCTACACCACCGGGCTGGATGAAATGCGTGAAGTCGTTAAAGACTACGCGCCCGAAGCGGTGGAAGAACTAACCGGTATTCCTGCCGCACAGGTTCGTCAGGCGATGCGCACTTATGCGGCGGCGCCGTCGGCGACCATCATGTGGGGCATGGGCGTCACCCAGTTCGGCCAGGCGGTCGACGTGGTGAAAGGGCTGGCAAGCCTGGCGCTGCTGACCGGTAACCTTGGGCGCGAAGCCGTCGGCGTTGGCCCGGTGCGTGGGCAGAATAACGTGCAGGGCGCGTGTGACATGGGCGTGCTGCCAAATCAGTTCCCTGGCTATCAGGACGTGACGGACCCGCAGGTGCGTGAAAAATTCGCCAATGCCTGGGGGATTGATGCCAGCCTGATGGACGACAAAGTCGGCGTGCGCATTACCGAAGTGCCGCATCTGGCGATGGAAGGCAAGATTAAAGCCTACTACATCATGGGCGAAGATCCGCTGCAAACCGAGGCGGATTTAGGGCTGGTACGCAAAGGCTTCGAAGCGCTCGATTTCGTGGTGGTGCAGGATATTTTCATGACCAAAACCGCCGAACAGGCTGACGTGCTGCTGCCAGCCACTTCCTGGGGCGAGCACGGCGGCGTCTTTACCTGCGCTGACCGAGGCTTCCAGCGCTTCGATAAAGCCATCGACGCGAAGTACAACGTCAAGCGCGACTGGGAGATTATCAGCCTGATCGCCAGCGAAATGGGCTATCCGATGCACTACGACGACAACCAGCAAATCTGGGACGAAATGCGCGAGCTGTGCCCACTGTTCTACGGCGTGACCTACGAAAAAATGGGTGACATGGGCCACGTGCAGTGGCCTTGCCCAACGCTCGATCATCCCGGCACACCGTACCTGTATGAAGGTAATCAGTTTGCTACGCCGGACGGCAAAGGCCATCTGTTCGCCGCGCCGTGGCGCGCGCCGGCGGAAACCCCGGATGCCGACTTCCCACTGGTGCTGTGCACCGTGCGCGAAGTGGGGCACTACTCCTGTCGCTCGATGACCGGCAACTGCGCGGCGCTGCAATCGCTCGCCGATGAACCCGGCTTTGTGCAGATGAACCCGCAGGATGCCAGACTGCTTGGTATCCATGATAAGCAACTGGTGTGGGTTGCCTCGCGTCGCGGCAAGGTAATTAGCCGCGCCTGCGTGAGCGAACGTATCAACCGCGGCAGCGTGTATATGACTTATCAGTGGTGGATCGGTGCGTGCAACGAACTCACGCAGGATAATCTTGATCCTATCTCGAAAACACCGGAAACCAAGTACTGTGCGGTCAAGGTTGAGCCGATTGAGGATCAGAACTGGGCGGAAACCTTTGCGCTGGACAGCTATCAGTCGATGAAAACGCGGCTGAAAGCGGCAATTAACGGGTAATCAGATGAACGCAAACGGCGTGCAGATCCGCATCTGCGGAAAAGTACAGGGGGTGGGTTTCCGCCCCTTCGTCTGGCAGCTGGCGCAGCAGCGCGGCTGTCTGGGCGATGTCTGTAATGACAGCGCCGGGGTTCTGCTGCGCCTGTACGGCGATGAAGCGGACTTCATCGCCGCGCTGTACCAGTACTGCCCGCCGCTTGCACGCATCGACAGTACCCAGGTTGAGCCGTTTGACTGGCCGACCATCCCGACCGACTTTACTATCCGTCAGAGCGGGAGCGGGGCGATGAGCACGCAAATTGTTCCCGATGCGGCGACCTGCCCGGCCTGTCTGGCGGAAATGAACGACCCGCAGGAGCGGCGCTACCGCTACCCGTTTATCAACTGCACCCACTGTGGGCCACGTTTTACCATTATTCACGCTATGCCGTATGACCGGCCTTTCACGGTGATGGCGGCATTCCCGCTTTGCCCCCAGTGCGAGGGGGAGTATCGCAACCCGTATGATCGACGCTTTCACGCCCAGCCGGTGGCCTGCGGCGAATGCGGCCCGTGGCTGACGTGGCTTAGCGGTAGCCAATGCGCGCAGAAAGAGGACGCGCTTCAGGCCGCCGTCGCGCTGCTGAACGCTGGCGGCATCGTCGCCGTGAAAGGGATTGGCGGTTTTCACCTGGCCTGCGATGCCAGCAACGAACTCGCTGTTGAACGGCTGCGTGCCCGTAAGCATCGCCCGGCGAAACCGCTGGCGGTGATGCTGCCGAATAGCGACGCGCTGCCAATCGACGCAAGATCGCTGTTGAACACGCCCGCCGCGCCGATTGTGCTGGTGGATAAAGCGCGTGTGACGGGGCTTTGTGACCTTATCGCGCCGGATCTGGCTGAGGTGGGCGTGATGCTGCCCGCCAACCCGCTCCAGCATTTGCTGATGCAGGCGCTGGGTCGCCCGCTGGTGATGACCTCCGGCAATTTGAGCGGCAAACCGCCCGCCCTCAGCAATGACCAGGCGCTGGCGGATCTCGCCGCCATCGCCGACGGTTTTTTGCTGCATAACCGCGATATCGTCCAGCGCATGGATGACTCGGTGGTGCGCCAGAGCGGAGAAATGTTGCGCCGTTCACGCGGTTTTGTGCCGGATGCGCTGCCGCTGCCGCCGGGCTTTCATCACGTGCCGCCCATGCTGTGTCTTGGTGCTGATATGAAAAACACCTTCTGCCTGGTCCGTGGTGATCAGGCGGTCGTCAGCCAGCACTTTGGCGATCTGACCGACGACGGTGTTGAAAGCCAGTGGCAGCAGGCGCTGGGATTAATGCAGGCGATATACGATTTTACGCCGCAGGCCGTCGTCGCCGACGCGCACCGTGGCTACCGTTCCTCACATTGGGCAGATGCTAGCTCATTACCACAGCAACGCGTGCTGCACCACCATGCGCATATCGCCGCCTGTCTGGCCGAGCACGACTGGCCGCTCGACGGGGGCGAGGTTATTGCGATGGCGCTGGACGGTATCGGAATGGGCGAGAACGGCGCGCTGTGGGGCGGCGAGTGCCTGCGCGTGACCTACCGGGAATGCGAGCATCTGGGCGGCTTTCCGCCGGTGGCGCTGCCGGGCGCTGACCTGGCGGCGAAGCAGCCGTGGCGCAATCTGCTGGCCCACTGTCTGGCGTTCGTTCCCGACTGGCAGACCTTCGCTGAAACCCAACCGCTGCAACAACAAAACTGGCCGCTGCTGAGGCAGGCGATCGCGCGAGGGTTGAATAGCCCACTGGCCTCTTCCTGTGGCCGCCTGTTTGATGCGGTAGCCTGCGCGCTGGGCTGCGCGCCGCAGATGCTGAGCTATGAAGGCGAGGCGGCGTGTCGGCTGGAGGCGCTGGCGACCACCTGCCCGGGCGTCGCTCATCCGGTGACGATGCCGGTGCGTGAAGGCCAGCTAGACCTCGCCACCTTTTGGCAAACGTGGCTGCGCTGGCAGGCGACGCCTGCGCAAAAAGCCTGGGCGTTTCATGATGCGCTGGCGTGCGGTGTGGCGGCCTTAATGCGTCAACATGCTGAACCAGCGGCAATTTCCACGCTGGCGTTTGGCGGCGGCGTGCTGCACAACGCGCTGCTGCGAGCGCGGTTAATGCACTATTTACACGATTTCACTTTGCTCTTTCCGAAGCGCTTACCCGCGGGTGATGGGGCGATTTCATACGGGCAGGCCGTGATTGCGGCAGCTCGTCATCAGCTTTAAAGGAGTTATTCATGTTGTGGAATGTTCTTCGTCACCAGCCGCGGGCATCGCTGCTGGTGTTGGTTCTGGTGTTAGCGAACCTACTGGCCTGGGGCTGGGCGTGGCAGTCATTTGGCCATAATGGCGCGCTGATGGCCGCCAGCCTGCTGGCGTGGGGCTACGGTCTGCGCCACGCGGTGGACGCTGACCATATCGCGGCGATTGATAACGTCACCCGCAAAATGATGCAGCAGGGCAAGCGCCCGTTTGGTGTGGGGGCCTGGTTCTCGCTCGGCCACTCTTCCATCGTGGTACTGGCGTCGGTGGCGATTGCCGCCACGGCGACCGCCTTCCAGCATAAGATGAGCTGGTTCCACGAAACCGGCAGCATTATCGGCACCACGGTTTCTGCCGTGTTCCTGTTGGCGATGGCGCTGGTAAACCTGGTTATCTTACGTGGCGTATGGCGCAGCTTCCAGGCGCTGAAAAAAGGGGAATCGGTTTCTGCTGACGTCCCGGTGACCGGTGGGTTGATGAATGCGCTGTTCAGCCGTACTTTCCGCCTGATCGGCAAAAGCTGGCATATGTATCTGGTCGGCTTCCTGTTCGGCCTCGGCTTTGATACGGCAACCGAAATCGGTGTGCTCGGCATCTCTGCCGCCAGCGCTTCCAGCGGCATGTCGATGTGGTCGATTATGGTCTTCCCGGCGCTGTTCGCGAGCGGCATGGCGCTGGTGGATACGCTGGATAACATCCTGATGGTCGGCGCCTACGGCTGGGCCTTCAACAAGCCGCAGCGCAAACTGTATTACAACATGACCATTACCGGAGCTTCCGTGGTCGTCGCGCTGTTTATCGGTGGTCTGGAAGCGTTGGGGCTGATTATCGATAAATTTGACCTGACAGGCGGTATCTGGAGCGGCGTATCGATGCTGAGCGACAACCTCGGCAACGCGGGCTTTGTGGTGATTGGTCTGTTTGCGCTGTGCTGGCTGGTGTCGATGGTGAACTACCGCTGGCGCAATTATGACGCGCTGGTGGTGCGCTAAGCGCAGGGAAGCCTCAACCGCAAAACAAAAAAAGCCCCGGGGCACCGGGGCAAAATCAGACTTCAGTACTTCCATGTGCTTGAGGGTTAAGTAAAACAGTGGACAGAGCGCTGACTTCTTAACTGGCGAGCGACTTCAACAAACTAAATGCTTCTTTCATTCTTTCCTCGCTGACCACGAACGCCCGTAACTGCTGGCTTTCGTCATACCCCTGCGCCAACATACCGTCGGCGCGAGTTTCAATGGTCCAGTTCAGATCCTGACGGCGGGTTTCTCCGGCCAGATGCAGCGGCAGATCCGGCGTTTTCACCTTCACCAGCATATTCGGTAGCTTCAGCTCGCCGGGCTGGCCGAGAATGTTTTTCGCCAGGCACATGGCGCTGAGCAGAATCGGTTGCAGGAACGGCATCACCGTACCGTTAATTTCCGCACAGTCGCCCAACGCGTAGATATCCGGGTGGCTGGTGCGCAGGGTGCTATCGACCTTCACACCGCGGTTAATCTCAAGGCCAGCCATCCGCGCCAGCGCCGTTTCCGGACGCAGGCCGGTGGCGGCCACTACCGCATCAACCTCAACGTGGCGGTCGCGGTCAAAGCTGGCGCGAATGCCGGTGGCGGTCTGTTCAAGCGACTGGAGCTGCGTTTTCAGCAACAGATGGATACCCATGTCGGTCAGGCGATGCTGGAGGCGACTGCTGACTTCCGGCGGCATCAGTGAGGCCAGTACGCTGGCCGAATTGTCGACCACGGTGACGGCTTTGCCAGCGCGACAGAAGTCCATCGCCAGCTCGCTGCCGATCAGCCCGCCGCCGATAATCAGCACCCGTTGGGCATCGCGCAGCGTACTTTGTGCCGCGCCAAATTCCTGCTGGCTGTTGAGGGTTAACATCAACTCTTTGCCCGGCACCGGCGGAACGATTGCCGCCGCGCCGGTGGCCAGGACCAGTTTGTCGTACTGCCATTCATGATGCTGGCTTTTGACTACGTGCGCCTCGGCGTCGATGTGGGTGACCCAGGTTTGCGGGAACAGGTTCAGATTGTACTGTTCGGCAAACTCACCGGCGGTTTGCAGGGTGAGGTCAGCGGCGGTTTGCCCCCGGCTCACCACGTGGCTCAAGTCTGGTTTGTTGTATTCGTCAATGCTGTCGGCGGCGATGAGCGTCAGTTTGACGCTCGCATCCTGTTTACGGATGTTTTTCACCAGTTGGCGGGCCGCGAAGCCCGATCCAACGATCACAATGCCATGATTCATTTTGCCTCCGTTGCCAGCACGTCGAAGACGTCTTTGCCTAATGAGCATTCCGGGCACAGGAAGTTGTCCGGAACGTCGCTCCACGGGGTTCCTGGCTGGACGTCCTGGTTCGGTTCGCCTTTCGCTGGGTCGTAAATCCACTGGCATACGCTGCACTGCATGCTTGGGCCGAGGTCTGCCGCTGCCGCTGCGGCACAGGCGCACGCTTCTTTCGCTGTGGCTGACGCGGTGTTCATTTCTGGCAGCGGCGCCAGCGCCCACTGACGGGCAATTTCACGACCGTGCTGACGGCACAGTTCCAGTGCATCCAGATCCGGACGCCATTTGGCTTTCAGGCTCAGAGACATTTCGAAACCGGCATCCTGTAAGCGGGTAGACAGACGGTCAACCGCGCCGCCGCTCCAGCCGTGAGAGCCGAAGGCGCTGGCGCGTTTGTTGCGAAAACGCAGGCCGGTCATCTCTTCCACCAGGCCGGCGATTTTCGGCATCATCACATTGTTCATGGTCGAGGTGCCGACCAGCACGCCTTTGGAACGGAAGACGTTGGTCAGGATTTCGTTTTTATCGCTACGGGCGACGTTAAAGATTTTCACCGCCACGTTCGGGTCAACTTCGTTGATACCCTGGGCAATGGCGTCCGCCATCATGCGGGTGTTGTTGGACATGGTGTCGTAGAAGATAGTGATGCGATCTTCCTGATAGTCAGCGGCCCATTTCAGGTACAGCTCAACGATCTGCGTTGGGTTGTCGCGCCATACCACGCCGTGAGAGGTGGCAATCATGTCAACCGGCAGGTTGAAGCCGAGGATTTCGGTGATTTTCGGCGTCACCAGGCGGCTGAACGGCGTCAGAATGTTGGCGTAGTAGCGCTGGCACTGTTCGAACAGTTCGGTCTGGTCGACTTCGTCGTTGAACAGGCGTTCGTCGCAGTAGTGTTGGCCGAAGGCGTCGTTACTGAACAGCACCGCGTCGCCGGTCATGTAGGTCATCATGCTGTCAGGCCAGTGCAGCATCGGTGTTTCCACGAAGATCAGCTGTTTGCCGTTGCCGATGTCCAGCGAATCGCCGGTTTTCACCACGTTGAAATTCCACTCCGGGTGATGGTGGTGGCCGGTGATGGAGTCAATGGCGTTGGCAGTGCAGTAAATTGGCGTATCGGGAATCTGAGTCATCAGCTCGGTCAGCGCGCCGGCATGGTCTTCTTCCGCGTGGTTAATGATGATGTAGTCGATATCGGCAAGGTCGATTTCGCTGCGCAGGTTCTGGACGAATTCACGACTGAATTTATGGTCAACGGTATCAATCAGGACGTTTTTGCCTTCGCGAATCAGGTAGCTGTTGTAGCTGCTGCCGCGCAGGGTTTTGTATTCAGTCCCGTGGAAATCACGTACTTCCCAGTCACGTTGGCCAACCCAATGAATGTTATTTTTAACCAGAATAGACATAGCAACCTCAATTAATTCAGCGTTTTTCAAAAAAGATGTATTGCTTATTGCAGGTTGCATGCCAACTTTTTAATTAATTGATTTTATTGTTTTATTTTGTTTTTACTCCTTTCTTGTTAGTCAAAATGACTATGCATAAAATTGTCAATATGACATCATGCATTGTCGAAATGACTATTTGAGGTTGCCATGAGCTTTTCTGTTGACGTACTGGCGGGCATCGCCATTGAACTCCAGCGCGGCGTCGGCCATCAGGACCGGTTCCAGCGGCTGATTACCACGCTGCGTCAGGTGCTGGAGTGCGATGCCTCGGCGTTGCTGCGCTACGAGGCGCGGCAGTTTATTCCGCTGGCGATCGACGGCCTGGCGAAGGACGTGCTGGGCCGCCGCTTTACGCTGGAAGGGCACCCGCGGCTGGAGGCTATCGCCCGCGCGGGCGACGTGGTGCGCTTCCCTGCTGAGAGCGATTTGCCGGATCCCTACGATGGCCTGATCCCCGGCCAGGAGAGCCTGAAAGTGCACGCCTGCATCGGGTTGCCGCTGTTTGCCGGGCAAAACCTGATTGGCGCATTAACCCTCGACGGCATGTCGCCGGATCAGTTCGACGTCTTCAGCGACGAAGAGCTGAGGCTGATTGCCGCGCTGGCGGCGGGGGCGCTCAGCAATGCGCTGCTGATTGAACAGCTTGAAAGCCAGAATATGCTGCCCGGCTCGGCAAGCGACTTCGAGCAGGTTAAAGAGACGCAGATGATTGGCCTGTCGCCGGGCATGATGCAGCTAAAAAAAGAGATTGAGATTGTCGCCGCCTCTGACCTCAACGTGCTGATTAGCGGCGAAACCGGCACCGGGAAAGAGTTGGTGGCGAAGGCGATTCATGAAGGTTCGCCGCGCGCGGTTAGCCCGTTGGTTTACCTGAACTGCGCCGCGCTGCCGGAAAGCGTGGCGGAAAGCGAGCTGTTCGGCCACGTGAAGGGGGCGTTTACCGGGGCCATCAGTAACCGCAGCGGCAAGTTTGAGATGGCCGATAACGGCACGCTGTTTTTAGATGAAATTGGCGAACTGTCGCTGGCGCTACAGGCCAAGCTGCTGCGCGTGCTGCAATACGGCGATATTCAGCGCGTCGGCGACGATCGCAGCCTGCGGGTCGACGTACGCGTGCTGGCAGCGACCAACCGCGACCTGCGCGAAGAGGTGCTGGCGGGCAACTTCCGCGCCGACCTGTTCCATCGTCTGAGCGTGTTCCCGCTCTCGGTGCCACCGCTGCGCGAGCGGGGTGATGACGTGGTGCTGCTGGCGGGCTATTTTTGCGAGCAGTGTCGGCTGCGATTAGGCCTGTCCCGCGTGGTGCTGAGCAGCGGCGCACGCGCGCACCTGCAAAGCTACGGCTGGCCAGGCAATGTGCGCGAGCTGGAACATGCGGTTCACCGCGCGGTGGTGCTGGCGCGGGCGACCCGCAGCAGCGGAGAAGTGGTGCTGGAAGCGCAGCATTTTGCCTTTCAGGAAGGGGCGCCAGCGGCGGCAGTAGAGGAGCGGTCAGTAGCGGCGGCGGTGCATAATTTACGCGACGCGACGGAAGATTTTCAGCGGCGGATGATTCGCCAGGCGCTGGATGCGAACCAGCACAACTGGGCGGCGAGCGCGCGAGCGCTGGAAACAGACGTCGCCAACCTGCATCGGCTGGCGAAACGTCTGGGCCTCAAGGATTAGAGAATCCCGGCCTGGTAGAAGTTTTGCAGGTTAATCGCGCCGACCAGACGGTGATTTTCATCTACCACCGGCGCGGCGCTGATTTTCAGCTTCATCAGCTTCTCTTTGGCGTCGACGGCGCGCGCTTTGTCGTGAATCGTCACGCCGCCTTTGGTCATTGCTTCGTTGACGCTGTCGGCGAGCGAGCCGCCGCTCACCAGCCAGCGGCGCAGGTCGCCGTCGGTAAACACGCCATGCACCTGCAGCACATCGTCACAAACCGCCACCATCCCCATCCCGGTGCGGCTCAGTTCCAGCATGGCGTCCATGACGCTGGCGTGCACGTTGACCTGCGGAATATCTGCGTCTTTACGCATCAGGTGATGCACGCGGTTGAGCAGACGCGCACCGAGCGCCCCGGCCGGATGCGAACGGGCAAAATCTTCCTCATTAAAGCCACGCGCCTGCATTACGGCGATGGCCAGCGCGTCGCCCATCATCAGCGTGTTGACGGTGCTGGAGGTGGGGGCCAGGTGCATCGGGCAGGCTTCGCGTTCAACGGAGATATCCAGCACCGCGTCGGCTGCCAGCGCCAGCGGCGAATTCGCTTTGCCGGTCATCGCCAGCAGCACGACCGATTTCTCCTGCAGACGAGGGATGAGGTAATCCAGCTCTTTGGCGCTGCCGGAATAAGAGATAAACAGCATCACGTCGCGGCTTTCAACCATGCCCAGGTCGCCGTGCAGCGCTTCTGCCGGGTGGACAAAGAAGGCGGGGGTGCCGGTACTGGCAAAGGTGGCGGCCAGCTTTTTGCCGATATGACCGGACTTGCCCATTCCGGATACGATCAGTTTGCCTTTGCAGTCGAGAATGGCTTTTGCGGCCTGCACAAAGGTCTCGTCAAGACGGTCGGGGAGGCGGCTGGCTTCCTGTAATTCCAGTAACAGGGCCTTACGCCCGGCGTCTAACAAAAAATCACTCATGACTTTCTCCGATAATTAGCGCGTCACACGGTCCAGTTTTGCGCGGCGATGATAAAACATTACGCCCATTGAGATCATCGATTGCATCATGATTGTTCGGAGTCGGAGATTTTTTTTCCCGCCGGACCAGAAGGCGCTTCCTTGCAGCGAGGCGGATGCTTTACCATATTTAACTCTTGCTGATATTGTTAAACGGAAGTCCCATGTTGAAGCGTCGCGTTCTGGCTTTACTCCCCCTGTGTGTCCTGCTCGCTGCCTGTAGCAGTACGCCGAAAACGGCTGAATCGCCGGCAACCACCTCCGGCGGTTTTCTTCTTGAACCCCAGCATAATGCGTTGATCCCGACCGGTGATTTTGCCAATAACCCGGCGGCAGAACAGTTCATCGACAAGATGGTGAGCAAGCACGGATTTGACCGTCAGCAACTACACGAAATTCTCTCGCAGGCCAAGCGTCTGGACTACGTGCTGCGCCTGATGGACAGACAGGCCCCGACCGGCCTGCCGCCAACCGGCCCGAACGGCGCGTGGCTGCGCTATCGCAAACAATTTATTACCCCGGATAACGTGCAGAACGGCGTGGCTTTCTGGAACCAGTATCAGGGGGCGCTACAGCGCGCGCAGCAGGTTTACGGCGTACCGCCGGAAATCATCGTGGGGATTATCGGTGTTGAAACCCGCTGGGGCCGCGTGATGGGGAAAACCCGCATTCTTGACGCGCTGGCAACGCTCTCCTTCAACTATCCGCGCCGCGCCGAATACTTCTCCGGCGAACTGGAAACCTTCCTGTTGATGGCGCGTGATGAAAAAGACGATCCGTTGGATCTGAAAGGCTCGTTCGCCGGCGCGATGGGCTATGGGCAGTTCATGCCATCGTCTTATCGTCAGTACGCGGTGGACTTTAACGGCGATGGTCACATCAACCTGTGGGATCCGGAAGATGCCATCGGTAGCGTGGCGAACTACTTCAAACAGCATGGCTGGGTGACGGGCGACACGGTAGCGGTGCAGGCGATGGGGCAGGCACCGGGGCTGGAAAACGGCTTCAAGACCAAGTACAGCGTGTCGCAGCTGGCGGCGGCGGGCTTAACCCCGATGCAGCCGCTGGGTAACCATCAGCAGGCCAGCCTGCTGCGCCTGGATATTGGCACCGGTTACCAGTACTGGTACGGTCTGCCGAACTTCTACACCATCACCCGTTACAACCACAGCACCCACTACGCGATGGCCGTCTGGCAACTGGGGCTGGCGGTGTCTCAGGCCCGCGGTCAGTAATTTTCCTTTCTTGCCCCTCTCCGTCCGGGGAGGGGCTTGTTACATTTTGCATCATTTCTCGCCGTTTACATCTTAGATCTCATCTCGTATTGTTATGTTATAACATAATGTGATGAGGCAAAGATGTTGACTCCTGTTTTTATGGCGTCCAGCGCGACGCGTCTGTTGTTGGCCTGCGCGCTGCTAGCCGCGCTTTGGCTGGCGGTCTGGTGGGCGGTCACGCTGCCATGATTGAACTGGACAACCTGGTCGCAGGATATGAAGGCGCGGCGATCACGCCTGCGCTGAGCGGCGTGATTCACAAAGGTAGCATGACGGCCATCGTCGGTCTGAACGGCTGCGGTAAATCCACCCTACTAAAAACATTGGCCGGATTTATTCCGCCAGTGAGCGGCGTGGTGCGCTGGTCGCCGACGCGCCCGACGATCGGCTGGCTGGCGCAGCGTCACGCGCTGGAGTCGCAGTTTCCGCTGACGGTGCTCGATGTCGTGAGTCAGGGGGCGTGGCCGCGTATTTCGCTGCTGCGCGGCCTGCGTAACGACGTGCGGCGGCGCATCCAGGCCGCACTAGTGCGTGTGGGGCTGACTGATATGGCGAAAACGCCGATCGAAGCACTCTCCGGCGGCCAGTTTCAACGCATGTTGTTCGCCCGTGTGCTGGTTCAGCGCGCGCCGCTGGTGATGCTCGACGAACCCTTTACCGGCATTGACGAGAACACGACCCATGATCTGATGGGGGTGATTCAGGAGATGCATCAGCAGGGGCAGACCGTGCTGGCAGTGCTGCACGATAACCAGCGGGTCGCGGACTATTTCCCGGAAACGCTGCTGTTGGCGCCGCAAAATGCCTGCTGGGGGCCAACTCATGAGGTGCTGCCCGCGTTTCGCTCCGTGAGGCACGCATGATCTGGCATACCTTTTTTCAACCGTTTATTGAATTTGGCTTTATGCGCCGCGCGCTGGTGGTGTGCCTGGCGCTGTCGCTGAGCACCACAATTCTCGGCGTATTTCTGTTGCTGCGGCGTATGAGCTTAATGGGCGACGCGTTATCGCACGCCATTCTCCCCGGTGTGGCGGTGGGTTATCTGGTCAACGGCATGTCGCTGCTGGCAATGACCGTCGGCGGCTTTATCGCCGGGATTGCGGTGGCGCTGGTGGCGGGGTGGGTGAGCCGGCGCACGCCGCTGAAGGAGGATGCCAGCTTCGCCGGATTCTATCTTGGCTCGCTGGCGCTGGGCGTCACGCTGGTGTCGCTGCGCGGCTCAAACGTCGACCTGCTGCATCTGCTGTTTGGCTCCATTCTGGCCGTTGATAACGACGCGGCGCTGTTTGTGGCGGGCGTTGCCAGCCTGACGCTCATCTGCATCGCGCTGTTTTATCGCGGGCTGGTGAGTGAAGCCTTCGACAGCGCCTGGCTACAGGTCAACGCGCGCTGGCTGCCGGTTCTGCTGCACGGCCTGTTTTTGGCCTTACTGGTGCTTAACCTGGTGGCGGGTTTTCAGGTGCTCGGCACGCTGATGGCGGTGGGGGTCATGATGCTGCCTGCCGTGGCGGCACGTTGCTGGGCGAGGACCCTGCCGGGAATTTTACTGCTGGCGGCGTTGATGGGCAGCGTCTGCGCGTGGATGGGGTTGAGCCTGTCGTGGGCCGCCAATTTACCCGCCGGTCCTTCGATCGTGTTGACCGCCAGCGGCGTCTTTTTGGTCTCGGTGTTTTTTGGCAAGCGAAGCCGGCTGACCGTCAGCTGGCAAAAACTCACAAGATAGGGGAAAACATGAAACGTATTGGGGTGATTCTGGCGCTGGCATTGGGGCTCTCGGCGCAAGGGGCGATGGCGAAAACGCTGAATGTGGTCAGCAGCTTCTCGGTGCTGGGCGATATGGTGCAGCAGGTGGGCGGTGAGCACGTGCATGTCGACACGCTGGTCGGCCCGGACGGCGACCCGCATACCTTCGAGCCGTCGCCGAAAGACAGCGCGCTGCTCAGCAAGGCGGACGTGGTGGTGGTTAACGGGCTGGGGCTGGAAGGGTGGATCGACAGGCTGATTAAAGCTTCCGGTTTCAAAGGCGAGCTGGTGGTGGCCTCTACCGGCGTGAAGACGCATACGCTGGATGAGGACGGGAAAACCGTGACCGATCCCCATGCCTGGAACAGCGCAGCTAACGGTGCGCTGTATGCGAAAAATATCATGAACGGGCTGATAAAAGCCGACCCGGAGGATAGCGCAGCGCTGAAGGCTTCCGGTGAACGCTATATCGCCCAGTTAAACGATATTCATCATTGGGCGAAAAGTCAGTTCGACGGTATTGCGCAAGCGAAGCGTAAAGTCCTGACCAGCCACGATGCTTTTGGCTACTTCTCCCGCGCTTACGGTGTAACTTTCCTGGCTCCGCAGGGGCTGTCGTCGGAAAGCGAAGCTAGCGCGGCGCAGGTGGCAGCGCTGATCAAGCAGATTAAAGCTGACGGCGTGCACACCTGGTTTATGGAAAATCAGCTCGACCCGCGGTTGGTGAAGCAGATTGCTACTGCCACCGGTTCACAGCCGGGCGGCGAACTGTACCCCGAAGCGTTGTCTGCGCCCGGCGGCGTGGCGGACAGCTACGTGAAGATGCTGCGTCATAACGTGAAGCTGATTGCGGATAGCATGCGCTGAGTCTTACTCTTTTTGCCCCGGTTTAGCCGGGGCGATACATTTTCTGAAGCCCCCTCGTAAAATCGTCATCCCGTCCCCACATCTCTGTTGAAAGTGCTATCTTTGATGGCCTCTTTATCGGGCTTAAGCGGAGCGACAATGACAGATTCAGAATTACTGCTGCTAAGCGAGCAGGTAGGCCTGGCGCTGAAGGCGCGCGGCGCGACCATGACCACCGCAGAGTCCTGCACTGGCGGCTGGATTGCGAAAACTATCACCGACGTGGCGGGCAGCTCCGCGTGGTTTGAGCGCGGTTTTGTCACCTACAGCAATGAAGCGAAATCGCAGATGATCGGCGTACGTGAAGTGACGCTGGAGCAGCACGGCGCGGTCAGCGAACCGGTCGTTGTCGAAATGGCGATTGGCGCACTGCGCGCGGCGCGCGCCGACTTCGCGGTCTCGGTCAGCGGCATCGCCGGGCCGGACGGCGGCAGTGCGGAAAAGCCGGTCGGTACCGTCTGGTTTGGCGTTGCTAGCGCGAACGGGCAGGGCGTGACCCAGCGCGAATGCTTCTCTGGCGACCGTGAATCGGTGCGTCGTCAGGCGACGGCTTACGCGCTAAAACTCCTCTGGCAACAATTTCTACAAAATACTTGATACTGTATGACCATACAGTATAATTGCCTCAACAGAACAGAATTCACTATCCGGTAACACCCGGTATGACAGGAGTAATAATGGCTATCGACGAAAACAAACAGAAAGCGTTGGCGGCAGCGCTGGGCCAGATCGAAAAGCAATTCGGTAAAGGCTCCATCATGCGTCTGGGTGAAGATCGCACCATGGATGTGGAAACCATTTCTACCGGTTCGCTGTCCCTGGATATCGCGCTGGGCGCTGGCGGCCTGCCAATGGGCCGTATTGTCGAAATCTACGGGCCAGAATCCTCCGGTAAAACGACGCTGACGCTGCAGGTTATCGCCGCGGCGCAGCGCGAAGGTAAAACCTGTGCGTTCATCGATGCGGAACACGCGCTGGATCCAGTGTATGCGCGTAAGCTGGGCGTCGATATCGACAACCTGCTGTGCTCCCAGCCGGACACCGGTGAGCAGGCGCTGGAAATCTGTGACGCGCTGGCGCGTTCTGGCGCGGTAGACGTTATCGTGGTCGACTCCGTCGCGGCGCTGACGCCGAAAGCGGAAATTGAAGGTGAAATCGGCGACTCTCACATGGGCCTGGCGGCGCGTATGATGAGTCAGGCGATGCGTAAGCTGGCGGGTAACCTGAAGCAGTCCAATACGCTGCTGATCTTCATCAACCAGATCCGTATGAAAATTGGCGTGATGTTCGGTAACCCGGAAACCACCACCGGCGGTAACGCGCTGAAATTCTACGCCTCCGTTCGTCTGGATATCCGTCGTATCGGCGCGGTGAAAGAAGGCGATAATGTCGTCGGCAGCGAAACCCGCGTGAAGGTCGTGAAAAACAAAATCGCGGCGCCGTTCAAACAGGCTGAATTCCAGATCCTCTACGGTGAAGGCATCAACTTCTTTGGCGAGCTGGTCGATCTGGGCGTGAAAGAGAAGCTGATTGAGAAAGCGGGCGCCTGGTACAGCTACAACGGCGACAAAATTGGTCAGGGTAAAGCGAACGCTATCTCCTGGCTGAAAGAGAACCCGGCGGCGGCAAAAGAAATTGAGAAGAAAGTTCGTGAACTGCTGCTCAATAACCAGGACGACAAACCTGACTTCGTTGTTGATAACAACAGCGTTGAAGAAACCAACGAAGACTTCTGATAACCTCGGAATCGACACTAAGGGCTGCTTATGCAGCCCTTTTGCATTTATCACGATGGCAGGATAACGATGACCGAAAACTCACCGCGCCGTTCCGCCTATGCTCGTCTGCTGGATCGCGCTATCCGTATTCTGGCGATGCGCGACCACAGCGAACAGGAGCTGCGGCGCAAGCTTACCGCCCCGGTGATGGGGAAAAATGGTCCGGAGCCTATCGATGCGCCGCCCGAAGATGTTGAAAAGGTGGTGGCATGGTGCTTTGAAAACCGCTATCTCGATGATAGCCGCTTCGTGCAGCAGTTTATGGCCGGGCGCAGCCGCAAAGGTTATGGGCCCGCACGCATTCGTCAGGAGCTGGGCCAGAAGGGAATTGCCCGTGAGGTGATTGAACAGGCGATGCGTGAATGCGAAATCGACTGGGCCGCGCAGGCGCGCGAACAGGCCCAGCGAAAATATGGCGAACCGCTGCCAACCGTCTTCGCTGAGAAGGTCAAAATTCAACGTTTTTTGCTTTACCGCGGCTACCTGATGGAAGATATCCAGGAAATATGGCGAAATTTTGCTGATTGACCCCACTCGGGATTTTACTTCCCACTAAAGAAAACTTATCTTATTCCCACTTTTTCCGTCCGGGCGCAGGTCGTTTTATCGCGATTAGCGTCTACGACGAATATTCCTTAAATACACAAAATCATTCAAGCCGCACCAAGGCGGCAAGTGAGTGAACCCCCTGAGCGTGCATCAGTAGGTGACTGGGGTGAACGAGCGCAGCCAACGCAGAGGCGGTTTGAAGGATGAAGTGTAGCTTGATTTCAGGATAATTATGAGCAAGAGCACCGCTGAGATCCGTCAGGCGTTTCTCGACTTTTTCCATAGTAAAGGCCATCAGGTAGTTGCCAGCAGCTCCCTGGTACCGAATAACGACCCCACTCTGTTGTTTACCAACGCCGGGATGAACCAGTTCAAGGACGTGTTCCTCGGTCTCGACAAACGTAATTATTCTCGCGCGACCACCGCGCAGCGTTGCGTGCGTGCGGGCGGTAAACACAACGACCTGGAAAACGTCGGCTACACCGCGCGTCACCATACCTTCTTCGAAATGCTGGGTAACTTCAGCTTCGGCGACTACTTCAAACACGACGCTATCCAGTACGCATGGGAACTGCTGACCGGTGAAAACTGGTTCGCCCTGCCGAAAGAGCGTCTGTGGGTCACCGTGTATGAAACCGATGATGAAGCATACGAAATCTGGGAAAAAGAAGTCGGTATCCCGCGTGAGCGCATTATCCGTATCGGCGACAACAAAGGCGCGCCGTACGCATCCGATAACTTCTGGCAGATGGGTGACACTGGTCCTTGCGGCCCGTGCACCGAGATCTTCTACGATCACGGCGACCACATCTGGGGCGGGCCTCCGGGATCCCCGGAAGAAGACGGCGACCGCTACATTGAGATCTGGAACATCGTCTTCATGCAGTTCAACCGTCAGGCTGATGGCACCATGGAACCGCTGCCGAAGCCGTCCGTGGACACCGGTATGGGTCTGGAGCGTATTACTGCTGTCCTGCAGCATGTTAACTCCAACTACGAAATCGATCTGTTCCGTAAGCTGATTGATGCCGTCGCGAAAGTGACCGGCGCAACCGATCTGAGCAACAAATCGCTGCGCGTTATCGCGGACCATATTCGTTCCTGTGCTTTCCTGATCGCCGACGGCGTGATGCCGTCTAACGAAAGCCGCGGCTACGTGCTGCGTCGTATCATTCGTCGCGCAATCCGCCACGGCAATATGCTGGGCGCGAAAGACACCTTCTTCTACAAGCTGGTTGGCCCGCTGGTAGAGGTGATGGGTGCCGCAGGCGAAGAGCTGAAACGTCAGCAGGCGCAGGTTGAGCAGGTTCTGAAAACCGAAGAAGAGCAGTTTGCTCGTACCCTGGAGCGCGGTCTGGCGCTGCTCGATGAAGAGCTGGCAAAACTGACCGGCGATACGCTGGACGGCGAAACCGCTTTCCGTCTGTACGACACCTACGGCTTCCCGGTTGACCTGACGGCAGACGTTTGCCGTGAGCGCAACATCAAAGTTGACGAAGCGGGCTTCGAAGCGGCGATGGAAGAACAGCGCCGTCGTGCGCGTGAGTCCAGCGGTTTTGGCGCGGACTATAACGCAATGATCCGTGTTGACGGTGCGTCCGAATTTAAAGGCTACGACCATCTGGAACTGAACGGTAAAGTCACTGCGCTGTTTGTTGATGGTAAAGCGGTAGAGTCTATCGCTGCGGGCCAGGAAGCCGTTGTCGTTCTGGACCAGACGCCGTTCTACGCGGAGTCCGGCGGCCAGGTTGGCGATAAAGGTGAGCTGAAAGGCGCGGGCTTTAGCTTTGCGGTCAGCGATACTCAAAAATATGGTCAGGCTATCGGCCACCTCGGCAAGCTGGCAACCGGCGCGCTAAAAGTGGGTGATGGTGTGCAGGCTGATGTCGATGAAGCGCGTCGCGCTCGCATCCGTCTGAACCACTCCGCAACGCACCTGATGCATGCGGCGCTGCGCCAGGTTCTGGGCACTCACGTTGCGCAGAAAGGCTCTCTGGTTAACGATAAAGTGCTGCGTTTCGACTTCTCTCACTTCGAAGCGATGAAGCCGGAAGAGATTCGTGCTGTTGAAGATCTGGTCAACGCCCAGATTCGTCGCAACCTGCCTGTTGAAACCAACATCATGGATCTGGAAGCGGCGAAAGCTAAGGGTGCGATGGCGCTGTTTGGTGAGAAATATGACGACCACGTGCGCGTACTGAGCATGGGCGACTTCTCAACCGAGCTGTGCGGCGGTACTCACGCTTCCCGTACGGGTGATATTGGTCTGTTCCGCATTGTGTCCGAATCGGGTACTGCCGCAGGTGTACGTCGTATTGAAGCCGTAACCGGTGAAGGTGCCATTGCCTCTGTGCATGCGGAAAGCGATCGCTTAAGCGACATCGCCCAACTGCTGAAAGGCGATAGCCACAATCTGACGGAGAAGGTTCGTACCGTTATCGAGCGTACCCGTCAGTTGGAAAAAGAGCTTCAGCAGCTGAAAGAGCAGGCGGCAGCACAGGAAAGCGCGAATCTTTCCAGCAAAGCTGAGACGATTAACGGCGTTAACCTGCTGGTGAGCGAGCTCGCTGGCGTTGAGCCGAAAATGCTGCGTACCATGGTCGACGATCTGAAGAACCAGTTGGGTTCTGCGATTATCGTGCTGGCGACGGTAGCGGAAGGTAAGGTTTCTCTGATTGCCGGTGTGTCTAAGGATGTAACAGACCGTGTGAAAGCAGGGGAGCTGATTGGTATGGTCGCTCAGCAGGTGGGCGGCAAAGGGGGCGGTCGTCCGGATATGGCGCAAGCTGGCGGTACCGACGCGTCTGCACTCCCTGCTGCACTGGCCAGCGTGAAAGGCTGGGTAAGCGCTAAACTGTAATAACAATAAACGCACGCAGACGCCTTAACGTTATCTGTTACGGCGTCTTGCATATGCGGTACTGATAACGATAAAGTCAGGTTGAAGTCATGTAGATCGGCTAGACTTACATTTAACAGAATGTGATGCCGTGACTGCTTACACGTGAAGGTGTTTGTCATCGCTGACCTTTTGGCGTTATATGATGGAAAATGCCGGGATACAGAGAGACCCGACTCTTTTAATCTTTCAAGGAGCAAAGAATGCTGATTCTGACTCGTCGAGTTGGTGAGACCCTCATGATTGGAGATGAGGTCACTGTGACAGTTTTAGGGGTGAAGGGTAACCAGGTGCGCATCGGCGTAAATGCCCCGAAAGAAGTCTCTGTTCACCGTGAAGAGATCTACCAGCGTATCCAGGCTGAAAAATCCCAGCAGTCCAATTACTAAGTTCTCGCGTCTCACCCAGTGGGTGAGACGCAAATCCCACCCCTTGTCTCGTTTTATCCTCTGTATTAACCATTTTTTCTTCTGCTTATCTCTTTGATGTCATTTTCCCAGGTTACCGTTTTGCGGCCTTCATCGCGTTTTATCTGTTGATAAAACATCCGTTCTGCTTTTTTTAACACCTGATTGCCTGTGAAATGTGCAAACGAAAAAAATCTGCGGAAAATTGTTTGACTTATAAGTCCCAGAAAGTAATATGTGCGCCACACAGCGACGATGAGCAGAAACAAGTTCTTCGAAGCACTCGCAAGAGGTGTTGTTGGTGAGGTGGCCGAGAGGCTGAAGGCGCTCCCCTGCTAAGGGAGTATGCGGTCAAAAGCTGCATCCGGGGTTCGAATCCCCGCCTCACCGCCATTTGC
>NZ_CP050321.1:1124025-1198753 GCF_011765685.1 Kluyvera genomosp. 3
TTTGCATCCGTAGCTCAGCTGGATAGAGTACTCGGCTACGAACCGAGCGGTCGGAGGTTCGAATCCTCCCGGATGCACCATATTCTCCGAGATAACAGCTAAACTGTTGTTTCAAGGTCTGCGAGATAATCGCCAGCACCAGGGAGGATAGCGTTGCTTTAGCAACGACCCGCAGGGCGAGGCGCAGCCGAGTAATCCTCCCGGATGCACCATTCTTTGTTTTGCACGATACTTAGCTTTTCCGATGCATCCGTAGCTCAGCTGGATAGAGTACTCGGCTACGAACCGAGCGGTCGGAGGTTCGAATCCTCCCGGATGCACCATCTCATCGAAGTCGCCTACCTTTTTTTATTTTCCCCGAATTAGTCTTTTTAACTAAAAAATCTTCTTCACACTTTTCCCATTGGCAACTCATTCTTTCCTCTATAATTTATCCTTGTATACACCCTTATTCTGGTGACATGACTGCAAGGAGAGAAATCCATGAAATGGTTCAAAGCAACGTCTGCGTTTTGCGCTGCGCTTCTGATGGCTATCTCGCTGTCCGGCTGTGCTGGCTCGTCAACGAAAGAGAGCACCGGTGGTTACATTGACGATACTGTCATTACCACCAAGGTGAAAACGGCGCTGTTTAGCGACAAAGATATTAAGTCCAGCGAGATTAACGTGCAGACCTTTAAAGGCCGCGTGCAGTTGAGCGGCTTTGTGTCGTCGTCCGCTGATGCTAAGCGTGCCGTCGAGGTAACCCGTAAGGTGCAGGGCGTGCGCGTCGTTGAAAACGATATGCAAATAAAATAATCCGTGGCATGCGAATCATGATAAGGCGCTGAAAGGCGCCTTTGTTGTCTCTGCGGCTAACAGCGACAATCATCCCCATTTACGATAAAGTAACGTCACATTATCCGATGGGTGAGAAGACGATGTACGAACGCTACGCTGGATTGATTTTTGATATGGATGGCACCATCCTTGATACGGAACCGACGCACCGTAAGGCGTGGCGTGAGGTTTTGGGTCGCTACGGTATGCGTTTCGATGAACAGGCAATGGTGGCGCTTAACGGTTCGCCCACTTGGCGTATTGCGCAGGCGATCATTGAAAGTCATCAGGCCGATCTGGATCCCCATCTTCTGGCGCGTGAAAAAACCGATGCGGTGAAATCAATGCTGCTGGATTCGGTTACGCCGCTGCCGCTGATTGACGTCGTGAAAGAATGGCATGGCCGTCGACCGATGGCCGTCGGCACCGGTAGCGAAAGCGCGGTGGCCGAGGCGTTGCTCGCACATCTGGGCCTGCGCCACTATTTTGCGGTCGTTGTCGCCGCCGATCACGTTAAACTGCATAAACCCGCACCGGACACCTTCTTACTGTGCGCGGAGCGTATGGGCGTGGCGGCGGAACGTTGCGTGGTGTTTGAAGATGCCGATTTTGGCCTTCAGGCAGCCGCCGCTGCGGGAATGGATGCTGTCGACGTTCGACTGCTGTGAATGAACTTCTGGCGTTGGGGTCGCTGTTTGCGAGCAGCTTTCTCAGCGCAACGCTGCTGCCAGGCAACTCCGAAGCCGTGCTGATTGGCCTGCTGCTAGCGGGCGCAAGTAAGCCCTGGCTTCTGGTAGTAATAGCAACAATGGGTAATAGCCTTGGCGGGGCTACAAACGTTATTCTTGGTCGTTTTTTTCCATTACGCAAAACATCGCGTTGGCAGGAAAAAGCGGTGGGCTGGTTGCGGCGTTATGGCGCGGCCACGCTGCTGCTGAGCTGGATGCCCGTTATCGGTGATTTGCTGTGCCTGCTCGCAGGCTGGATGCGCATTTCCTGGGGACCGGTACTCTTTTTTTTATGCCTGGGTAAAGCGCTGCGCTATATCGCAGTCGCGGCGCTGACGCTGCAAGGCATGACGTGGTGGCACTAATTGGATGGCTTGTGGAAGAGTCCTCATCTCCACGATGACAATTATGCTTAATAAAATGAATTCGACAGGCGGGAGGTCAATTTGATCCCGGACGTATCACAGGCGCTGTCCTGGCTGGAAAAACACCCTCAGGCTCTTGAAGGGATCCAGCGCGGTCTTGAGCGCGAAACCCTACGCGTTAATGCAGATGGTTCTCTGGCAACAACCGGTCATCCGGAGGCGCTGGGCGCCACGCTGACCCATAAATGGATCACTACCGATTTCGCCGAAGCGCTGCTGGAGTTTATTACTCCGGTCGACGGCGACATCAACCATATGCTGACGTTTCTGCGCGATGTGCACCGTCACACTGCGCGTCAGCTCGGCGACGAGCGTATGTGGCCGCTGAGCATGCCATGCTACATCGCGCCGGGTCAGGATATTGAGCTGGCGCAGTATGGCACGTCGAACATTGGCCGCTTGAAAACGCTGTACCGTGAAGGGCTGAAAAACCGCTACGGCGCGCTGATGCAGACCATCTCCGGCGTTCACTACAACTTCTCTTTGCCGATGGCTTTCTGGCAGGCGAAGTGCGGTACAGAGGATAAAGAAGCGATTTCAGCCGGTTATTTCCGCCTGATTCGTAACTATTATCGCTTTGGCTGGGTGATTCCGTATCTGTTCGGCGCTTCGCCGGCGATCTGTTCTTCCTTCCTGCAGGGCAAACCGACGACGCTGCCGTTTGAGAAAACCGAATGCGGCATGTACTACCTGCCGTACGCCACCTCGCTGCGTCTGAGCGATCTGGGTTATACCAATAAATCGCAAAGCAATCTCGGAATTACGTTTAACGAATTGCACGAGTATGTGGCAGGATTGAAGCGCGCGATCAAAACGCCGTCGGAAGAGTATGCCCGCATTGGCCTGGAGAAAGATGGCAAGTATCTGCAGATCAATAGCAACATTCTGCAGATCGAAAACGAGCTGTATGCGCCGATTCGCCCTAAACGTGTGACCCGCGACGGCGAAACGCCGTCCGATGCGCTGCTGCGTGGCGGTATTGAATATATCGAAGTGCGCTCGCTGGACATCAACCCGTTCTCGCCAATTGGCGTCGATGAGCAACAGATTCGCTTCCTCGATCTGTTTATGGTCTGGTGCGTATTGGCCGATGCGCCGGAGATGAGCAGCGATGAGCTTCTGTGCACCCGTACTAACTGGAACCGCGTCATTCTGGAAGGGCGTAAGCCGGGGCTGACGCTGGGCATTGGCTGTGAAACCGCGCAGTTCCCGCTGACTAAAGTGGGCAAAGATTTGTTCCACGATCTGAAACGTGTGGCGCAGACGATGGATAGCATGAATGGCGATACCGCCTACCAGACGGTTTGCGATGAACTGGTGGCCAGCTTCGATAATCCGGAGTTAACCTTCTCCGCACGCATTCTGCGTTCTATGCTTGATCAGGGGATTGGCGGAACCGGCAAGGCCCTGGCGGAACAGTATCGGACAATGCTGCGTGAAGAGCCGCTGGAGATTCTCAGCGAAGAGGATTTTGCGAAGGAGCGGGATGCTTCCAGAGCGCGTCAGCGTCAGATTGAAGAGGCGGATAACGAATCGTTTGAAGCGCTGCTGGCGAGACACGCCTGATACAAAAGAAAAAGGCCACATCACTGTGGCCAAAATATACATCTCTGAATCAGGGATGATGATAACAAATGCGCGTCTTTCATATAGTAAGACTGGCATGGGAACAAAGAGTTCAGTTTATTTTTAAAAAAATCACATTATCCTGAAGCAGAACGTGGTGGGTTGCATAAAACATAGTTTATTCAATAAGTTAAATGTTTTTATCTTAATGAAAAAAATGCAGCGCCCGGGAGCAAGAAGGTGATATCGGAGGTTACGAAATGCCGTTGTTAGATAGCTTCACAGTCGATCATACCCGTATGGAAGCCCCAGCCGTTCGCGTGGCGAAGAAAATGAACACCCCGCACGGCGACGCGATCACGGTTTTTGACCTGCGTTTTTGCGTACCGAACAAAGAAGTGATGCCGGAAAGAGGGATCCACACTCTTGAGCACCTGTTTGCGGGCTTCATGCGAGATCATCTGAACGGTAATGGCGTTGAGATTATCGACATTTCCCCGATGGGCTGCCGTACCGGCTTCTACATGAGCCTGATTGGTACACCGGACGAGCAGCGCGTAGCGGATGCCTGGAAAGCGGCGATGGCCGACGTGCTGAAAGTGCAGGATCAAAACCAGATCCCGGAACTGAACGTGTACCAGTGTGGCACCTACGAGATGCATTCTCTGAGTGAAGCGCAGGAGATTGCGCGCCATATTATTGAACGTGATGTGCGCATCAACAGCAATGATGAACTGGCGCTGCCGAAAGAAAAACTGCAGGAACTGCACATCTAGTTGATAGGTGGATGTGGCGATAAATAAAACCCTGGGGCTAGCCTCGGGGTTTTTTATTTTCTTTCGCGGGTTGTAATGATTTGTTATTTGAATGAGTGAAAGTAATACATATCTTAAATAAACATTTCTGTTTTTATTTTGTGAGCTGTTAAACAAAATGATTTTGGATGCCGGCATTAACCCGTTTGTCGATCACATAAAATGAAAAACGTAATCGAATAGTCGAAAAACATAATGGAATCCCGCCCCGTAACTGTCAAAAATACCTCCAAAGAAACCGGTTTCATTACCAAAAATTAAAACGGGAGTGTATATGTCTACAGGGGATAGAATTTCTATTCGGGAGAAGATTGGCTATAGCCTTGGGGATGCCGCCAGTCATATTGTTTTTGACTCGTCAGTGGCTATTCTGGCCTATTTTTACACCGATATTTACGGCCTGCCGCCTGCGGTAATGGGCACTATGTTCCTGCTGGTCCGGCTGCTGGATGCTATAACCGATCCGATTATGGGGGCCATCGCCGATGCGACTTCTACGCGCTGGGGCCGCTTCCGTCCATGGCTGCTGGCGATTTGTGTGCCGTTTGCGGTCAGTTGCGTGCTGGTCTATTCCATCCCGTCTTTTTCGGATACCGGCAAAGTGGTTTACGCGGTCGCGGCGTATATCTTTATGACGCTGATGTACACCGCGATTAACATCCCTTACTGCTCGCTGGGCGCGGCGCTCACCTCCGACCCGCGCGAAAGCCTGTCTTTGCAGTCCTGGCGCTTTGCTATTACGCCGATTGGCGGCGCGCTGGGCACCGCGCTTATTCTTCCGCTGGCCGATTTCCTCTATCCGGGCGATCGGGCGACTGGGATCCAGGTTTCTATGGCTCTGTTTGGGGTGATTGGCTGCCTGATGTTTATCACCTGTTTCTTCACCACCAAAGAACGCGTTCAGCCGATCAAAGAAGAGAATCTCAATATTGCGCGCGACGTTAAAATTCTCTTCAAAAACGACCAGTGGCTGATTCTCTCCGTCTATAACTTCATGATGCTGGTTGCCGTGGTGCTGCGTGGCGGTGCGGTGGTGTATTACATCAATACGGTACTGAATAAAGGCGCTGATATTATTTCTCTGTTTATGCTTGGCGGGATGTTTGCTTCCATGGCGGGGTCCGTGCTGGCAAAACCGTTTGGTACCCGTTTTTGCAAGGTGAAGCTGTCATTCTGGATTAACCTGCTCACCGCCGCATTTGGCGTTATTTGTTTCTTCGTTCCTCCGCAGGCATGGATAGCGATATTTGTCATTCACATTATTATTTCTATTATTCAGGGCGGAAACGGTGCATTGCAGTGGTCGATGATCACCGATACAAATAATTACGGCGAATGGAAAACGCAGCGTCGCATTACCGGTATGAATGTTGCGGCCAATATATTCATTATTAAGCTGGGGGTTGCCGTCGGTGGCGCCATTTTAGGTTGGGTATTGGCTTATTTCCATTATGAATCTGGCGTGGCGGTGCAGTCTGCTTCAGCGGCGCAGGGCGTCATGCTGTTATTTACGATTGTTCCGGCGGTTTTTTATATTCTCACGGCGTTTGCCATTAAGTTCTACGGCTTAAACGAAGGTCGTATGAATAACGTGGTTGCGGATCTGAAAAACGGTACGTTCGCGAATACGTCGGCTCAGTAGTTCTGGGTAAAAAAAAGCCAGCTCGCTTGAGCTGGCTTTTTAACTAGTGAGCGCCTCCGCCCCCGCTGCCTGCGCCAAATGGCGGTCTGGCGAACCACACCAGCCCCAGCAGCACCAGGAAGATCCCCGCCGAAATCCAGAAGATTTCATTGGCTGAGACAATCAGCCCCTGGTTGGTAATCTGCTGGGCTATCCAGCCGGAAGCCTGCTGCTGCGTCATCCCCATGCCTTGCAGCTGATCGTACATCTGCTGGGCATTGGGGTTGAACGGCGTCACCGACTCGGTGAGCTGCGCGTGGTGCATCGCTTCACGGTTAGTCCACAGCGTGGTGGTAATCGACGTCCCGATGGAGCCTGCCAGCGTACGGGTAAAGTTCGACAGACTCGATGCGGCCGCCAGACGCTCAGGCGGTAGCCCGGAAAGCGTGATGGTGGTCAACGGCATGAAGAAGCACGCGACGGCGAAGCCCTGAATAAACTGCGGCCACGCCGAGGCGCCGAAGTCCATTCCCGGTTCGAAGGTGTAGGCGCGCCAGTAGAAGCACACGGCATACATAATAAAGCTGAAGGTCACCAGACGGCGCATATCCAGCTTATGGGCAAAGCGGCCGATAATCGGCGACAGCAGCACCGGAATGACGCCCACCGGCGCTGAAGCCAGACCGGCCCAGGTTGCGGTATAACCGTAGACCTCCTGCAATAGCTGCGGCAGCAAAACAATCGCGCCGAAGTAGAGCATATAGGCCAGGCTGATACACAGACAGCCGATGGTAAAGTTTCGCGACTTAAACAACGATAGATCGACTATCGGGTTATCGTCGGTCAACTCCCAGACGATCAGGAAGCTCAAGGACACCACCGCCACGATGGTCAGCACGATAATTTCCGTGGAGTTAAACCAGTCGAGCTCTTTCCCCTGGTCGAGCATCACCTGCAGGCTACCAATCCCCAGCACCAGCAGCGCCAGGCCAATGCCGTCGATACGCCTTTGCTCGGTACGGGTCTCACGCCCGCGCAGGGTCTGGAGGCTTAACAGCACCACTATCGCGCCAATCGGCACGTTGATAAAGAAGATCCAGCCCCAGTGGTAGTTATCGCTGATGTAGCCGCCGAGGATTGGCCCGCAGATTGGGGCCACGATCACCGTCATCGACCACAGCGCCAGCGCGATTGAGCGTTTGGCGGGAGGATAGTTGCTGAGCAGCAGACTCTGCGACAGCGGGATCAACGGCCCGGCAACGATCCCCTGAATTACGCGGAAGAAGATCAGCATGCTCAGGCTGTTGGACATCCCGCACGCCCAGGACGCAATGACAAAGGCGACGGTCGACCACAGGAACAGCTTCACCTCACCGACGCGCTTCGCCAGCCAGCCGGTAATCGGAATGGAGATGGCGTTCGCGACCCCGAATGAGGTGATAACCCACGTCCCCTGGCTCAGCGATGAGCCAAGGTTACCGGCGATGGTGGGGATAGCCACGTTCGCGATGGTGGAGTCCAGCACCTGCATAAAGGTGGCCAGCGACAGCGCAATGGTCATAATGACCAGCTGCGCGCCTTCCAGCGGTTTTTGCTGTTGCATTACGCGCACCCCAGCATTAGTTGGCGTTGGCCTGGACGATGTCGTTAATCAGCTTGTTCACCGGATCGAGGCTGATTTCACGCGCATTGCTCTCGTAAACCGGGCTGGTACGAATCTGGTTAGCCAGCATCTGACCGTCGCGGTTGGAGGTATCAACCTTCACCAACGTAGAGAGACCGATACGCAGCGGGTGTTTCGCCAGCTGATCGGCATCCAGTTCAATACGCACCGGCAGACGCTGCACGACTTTGATCCAGTTACCGGTGGCGTTCTGTGCCGGCAGCAGCGAGAAGGCGCTGCCGGTACCCATATCGAGACCGACTACTTTCCCGGTGTACTTGACGTCGTCGCCGTAGATATCACTGATGACCGTCACCGGCTGGCCGATACGCATGTGCGCCAGCTGCGTCTCTTTAAAGTTCGCGTCTACCCACAGGTTGCTGGCCGGTACTACGGCCATCAGCGGGGTGGTTGGGCTAATCTGCGCGCCCGGCTGGACGGAACGGCGGGAAACATAGCCGCTCATCGGACTGACAATTTTGGTACGTTGCAGGGCAAGCCAGGCGTTACGAACGTCGGTTGCGGCCTGGCGAACCGTTGGCTGATCTTCCAGTTTGGTACCCAGAATCATCGCCTGGTTAGCGTTGTACTGCTGTACCGCCACATCGAGAGCCGCCTGAGCGCTGGTCACCGCATCTTTCGCGTGCTGCAGCTCTTCACGGCCAATCAGATTAGCGCTGCCCAGCGGAATACGACGGTTGAGGTCGGTTTGCGCCTGAGCCAGCGTGGTTTTGCGAATATCGATATTCGCCTGCAGCTGCTTGTTGTTGATCATCAACTGGCGCATCTGACGCACGCTGGAGGCCAGCTGGGTCTGCGCTTTTTCAAACGCCTGCTGGGCGTCGGTCTGGTCAAGCGTGACCAGCACGTCACCCTGCTGGATGTAGTCGGTGTTGTCGGCCCAGACTTTCGTCACGCTGCCGGACACCTGCGCCATGATTTGTACCTGGTTCCCTGCCACGTAAGCGTCATCGGTTTCTTCGAAGTGACGCAGAACCAAAAACCAGTAGGCCCCATAGGCCACGGCAATAATAACAAAGAGCAAGGTCAACAAGATGAGGGCGCGTTTACGTTTGCCTTTCTTGTTGGCGGGTTGCTGCGGGGTTTGAGTCTCCGCATTTGCGCTCATGTGATTCTCCACATTTCTTATTATTGATATCGGCAACGCCGACCTGTTTACCAGAAAGGCCAGCAGGGGTTATCTGCTGGCCTGTTTGTTTTCCTTGCGATCGCGGTAGTATCAGCGCAGGGCGTCGAGTACTGAGCCATCCTCTTCCATCTGATCCAGACGGGTAAGAAGTTTGCGGGTGATATGCTCAAGCTGATCTTTCTCAGCCGCGCTGAGAGACGACCAGAGCTGATGCAGGCAGTGATGCTGCGGAGGCAGAACCTCGTTCAGGAATTCGCGACCTTTGTCGGTGAGCTGCAGATGCAGGCAGCGGCGGTCATTGTCGCTTTCACGACGTTCAATCCAGCCGCGTTTTTCCAGTTCATCGGCGATGCGGGTGGCGTTGGTACGCGATGACCCGAGCGCGCAGCTGAGTTCGGAGGGCTGAATGCTGTGATTTTCTTGAGACTCCAGCGTGATTAGCGCCATAAACAACGTCTCGTTAATCCCTTGAGCTTTCAGCATTTTATTGCGGTTATCCAGCAGCTTACCCTGCATGTGCATGCACAGGCGAGTCAGGAGAATTTCCTGGAAAGGGAACTCTTCGCAGCGGCTGGCGCGAAATTTCAGCATTTGTTCAATGGGCGTAAACGAACTATCCATCTGGGCATTACCTCATTAGTTACAGCCGATATAGTAACGACAGTGACAAATAAAGTAAATGAATTATTGCCAGTAATTTATGTGATTGGTCTATGGCATAGGGGTGATGAATACGTATGCTCATCACCCCCTGGTCACTACTCGGCTGCCTGCCGATGGTAGCCCCACCACCAGACCAACAGGTTGGCGACGGATATCGCCGCGCCAGCCGCACAGACACCGAGCCAGCCGGCATGCTGCCAGGCCCAGGCCGACAACAGCGACCCTGCCGCACCACCGATAAAGTAGCTGGTCATGTAGCCTGCGGTGAGTCGGTTACGGGCGTCCGGCTGCACGCGATAAATCACCGTCTGATTGGTGATATGCACGCCCTGAACCGTCAGATCGAGCACCAGAATACCGATAATCAGCGCAATGGCGGAGGTCTGGCCGTACCCAATCGCCACCCAGGAAAGCAGCAGCAACACCAGGCCCCAGGTGGTTGTCAGGTGCGCTTTGCCTTTATCCGCCAGCCCGCCGACAGGACGTGCGCCCAGCGCGCCTGCCGCGCCCGCCAGACCAAACAGGCCGATCGTGCCTTCCGAGTAGTTGAACGGTGCGCCCGAGAGCAGAAACGCCATTGAGGTCCACAGAATGCTAAAGTTGGCAAACGTCAGGCAACCGAGCAGCGCGCGGGTGCGCAGCAGCTTATCGTGCGCAAAGAGGCTAAAGATGGAGCCGAGCAGCTGTGGGTAGTTGAGGTGCGTCTCCTGCTTGAGTTTCGGTAGGCCACGCCACAGGGCGAAGGCCAGTACCAACATCAGCACGCTGGCGACCCAGTAAACGGTACGCCAGCCGCCGAGGCTTGCCAGCAGTCCGGCGACGGTTCGCGCCAGCAGAATACCCAACAGCAATCCGCTCATCACGGTTCCGACCACCTTGCCGCGCTTTTCCGGTGAGGCGAGGGTGGCCGCCATCGGCACCAGAAGCTGCGCGACGACGGAGAAGAGTCCCGTAAGGGCGGTACCGAGGATCATCATGCCCAGCGAACTGCTGCTGGCGGTGATCAACATGCCTCCCGCGGCGAGCAGCGTCATGGTGACAATCAGCGCGCGACGTTCAAACATATCGCCCAGCGGTACGAGAAACAGCAGCCCGGCGGCGTAGCCTAACTGGGCGGCGGTAACGATAAAGCCCGCCTGTCCGGCGCTCAGTGAGAAATTACGGGCGATGGTCTCCAGCAGTGGCTGCGCATAGTAGTTACTGGCAACGGCGAGACCAGTGGCGATGGACATTAAGGCGATTAACGCTGGGCTAAGCCCGTGAGCAGGTTTAGTCATGGTATTAAGAATGTGAGGAAGAATAGGGACGATAATAACGAAAGGCAGGGAGATGCGGGAACATGTCGCGTAGCGGAACGTGCTTTTTGATGGCGGGCTGGCCTCGTACAGGCCGGATAAGACAAAGCCGCCATCCGGCGAACGGTGGCGGCTTTGTCCGATACAGCTACGCTTATCAGGCCTTATTCTGCGCGGCCAGCGCTTCTTTTACCCAGCCGTCAAATACCTGCTGGTGGGCTTTAATCCAGCCATCCACCTGGCCCTGAACGTCGGCTTCGGATGCCTTACCGGCATGCATCATGGAGTTCTGCGCGTTAATGTCAGACAGCGGCAGTTTCATAATGGCGAACAGTTTCGCGGCCGCCGGGTTTTTCTCAGCCCAGGCTTTGTTGGCGACGATGTGGATGGTGCTTACCGGGAAGCCGTAGTTAGCGCCGTTAGGCAGCTTGGTGTCGGCATCTTTCGGTACGCCCGGCAGGGAAGAGAACGGCACCTGCAGCCACACCACGTCTTTACCCGGTTTCAGCACATCGCTCACCCAGTACGGCGTCCAGGTGTAGTAGAAGATTGGTTTGCCTTCTTTAAAACGGGTAATGGTGTCGGCCATCATCGCCGCGTAGTTACCCTGATTATGATCGACGGTTTTGTTCAGGTCGTAAGCGTCCAGCTGGTGATTGATGGCCGCTTCACAGCCCCAGCCTGGCGTACAGCCAGTCAGGTCGGCTTTGCCGTTACCGTTGGTGTCGAACAGTTTGGCGATCTTTGGATCTTTCAGCTGAGCAATATTAGTGATGTGGTATTGATCGGCGGTTTTCTTATCGATCAAATAACCCTGTGCCGCGCCGCCAACCAGCGTCCCTTCACGATAGAACTTCTTATCCCCGCCCGCCGCGGCGTACATGTCGTTATGCAGCGGGATCCAGTTGACGGCAGTGAACGTCGCATCGCCGGCGGCGATCGAGGTGTAGCCGACGTTGTAATCGACTTCGTTCGGTTTACTGACGGTGTAGCCCAGTTTTTCCAGCGCGCGGCTCACCAGCAGCGTCTGGAAGGTCTCTTCTGACAGGGTGCTCTGCACCGGCTGAACGGTAATGCCTTTCCCTGGAAGGTCGGCAGCAAACGCGCTGGTGGAGACCAGCGTGGTAAAAGCAGTGGCTAAGACAAATGAGTGTCGCATCGTTGTTCCTTTAATAGTGATAGTCGTGGAGCGTTGGCCCGGCAGCGCGGGCCAACACGATGGTTACTTAGTGAAAGGGCGAAGCAGCAGACCCAACGGACCGGTGCTGTACCAGCGGCGGTTGCCACGGCTGCGGGAATCCCGGCCTACGGCCTGCGTCAGGCGGTCGAGGATAATGGCGAGGATAACGATCCCCACGCCGCCAACCGTCGCCAGGCCCATATCGAGACGGCCAATACCGCGCAGCACCATCTGGCCCAGACCGCCGACGGCGATCATCGAGGCGATAACCACCATCGACAGGGCCAGCATCAGCGTCTGGTTCACGCCCGCCATAATGGTCGGCATGGCCAGCGGCAGCTGTACTTTGAACAGCATCTGACGCGGGCTGGCGCCGAAGGAGCGCGAAGCTTCAATCAGGTCCGCCGGTACCTGGTTAATCCCCAGAATGGTCAGACGCACAATCGGCGGCAGGGCGAAGATAATGGTTACCACCACGCCTGGCACGTTACCGATACCGAACAGCATGACGATCGGCACCAGGTAGACAAACGCCGGAGTTGTCTGCATCGCATCAAGCAGTGGGCGAATAATCTTTGCCGCCCGCGGGCTACGCGCCAGCCAGATCCCTAGCGGCAGGCCTATCACCACGCAGAACAGCAGGGCGGTGAGCACCAGCGCCAGAGTGATCATCGCCTGCGACCAGGCACCGATAGCGCCGATGGCGATCAGCGAAATAAAGGTCGCGATGCCCATCCCAACGCTGGAAATCTGCCAGGCAATCAGGGCGAACAGCACGATCGCCACCGGCGCAGGCATCCCCAGCAGCAGCTGCTGGAAGGCGCTCAGGATGTAATCGACAGGAACGCGAATGCCCTGGAACAGCGGACGGAAGTGCGTAACCACCCAGTCGATACCGTGCGTCACCCAGCTATCGAGCGGGATCAGCGTCTTATGGAACGGGTCCATAATGTCGAAGTGTTCAGGCTGCGGCGCGGGCGCGCTGTGCAGCCAGTCGGCGTTGCCGCCGGACGGTGCCGAAGCCGGTGAACCCCAGGCATCGGCGGAGTTAGCCGCGCTATCGGCGGCCGGAGTGGTATCCCACGGGTTAGATTGATCAGCCATTGTTGTTTGCCCCCTCGCGATCTAATGCCTGTAGCAGCATTCTTTTTGAAATAACGCCGACGTACTGCTGCTCTTCTCCAACAACCGGTACGGCGCAGGGGGCATGGCCCACATGAGAGAGCAATTCGCTGAGTGGCGTTTGCGCATCGACGGCCAGTGGCTCATCAAGAAGCGCCGCGTCAATTCCCTGGTTGGCTTTTAACGCCTCTTTCAGGGAATCAATGGAGACAATACCGACAAACTTATTCCCGCGTTCGATGACGTAGCCGTATTCACGGTCATCATCCTGCAGTAATTTGAGGGCTGAGCGCGGACCAAAGCCCGGAGTTTTACGGATCAGACCATCCGGATTACGGCGCGCAATATCCTTGGCGCTAAATACCTGGCTAATATCCACACCGCGGAAGAAGGTGCGGACATAATCATTTGCCGGATTATTCAGAATTTCATCCGGGGTACCGATCTGCACCACTTCGCCATTTTGCATAATGGCAATGCGATCGCCAATTCGCATAGCTTCATCAAGGTCGTGGGAAATAAATACCACGGTCCGCTGATGTTTGGCCTGTAATTTGACTAACTCATCCTGCATCTCGGTACGAATTAACGGATCGAGCGCCGAGAAGGCTTCATCCATTAACAGGATATCAGGGTTAATGGCCAGCGCGCGGGCTAAACCGACGCGTTGACGCATCCCGCCGGAGAGTTCGTCAGGATAAGCGTGCGCATAGTTTTCAAGGCCCACCTGGCGTAGCGCGTCCAACGCTTTCTCCTGGCGCTCTTTCACCGGCACACCGGCCAGATCCATGCCAAACGCGGTGTTATCCAGTACGCTCATGTGCGGCATGAGGGCGAATGACTGGAAGACCATTGCAATTTTTTTACGGCGGACATCGCGAAGCTCGGCGTCGGATATTTTGGCAATATCCACGCCGTCAATCAGCACCTGTCCACGAGTCGGTTCAATCAGACGATTGAGAAGGCGTACCATGGTGGATTTGCCGGAGCCGGATAACCCCATGATGACAAATATCTCGCCTTCTTCAATGGCCAGACTGGCATCTTTGACGCCAAGCGATAACCCTGTTTTCTCCAGAATTTGCTCTTTGCTGAAACCTTTGTCGATATATTTAAATGCTCGCTGTGGATGCTCGCCGAATATTTTATAAAGATTCTTAATTTCTAATTTAACTGCCATGCAATATGAAATTTCCTGTTTTTAGTTTATGTCGATATGCTACCTGATGAAAATAATGACCTGTATATACCCTAGCATACTGAGACGATGTGACAACCCTCAATCTGTTTTCATCCGAAATAGCCGGTAGGGTGATATCGCTCTCATTTCCCATGATATAAGGGCTGAGCGCAAATTCGCGGTAGTTGATTTTTTTATAATTTAAGTCAGGAAATTTGGTCGAGATCTAAAAAATGCACTGAATATTTTCTGAAAAAATGGCGGCGATTATTTGTATGATGATGACGTTCTTTTAGGAAATATCCGGGTGGAAAATAAGGACGTGTTTTGCTGAATTAACGCGAAATATTCGAGGTAAAATAATGCCCGTGCATGGCGATGATTCACGGGCACTTCAGGACTACATCCGCATACCAACGGCCAGGCGGTTAAAGGCATTCATCAGGCTGATGGCAAAGGTCATGTCGCTGATCTGCTCGGCGCTGAAGTAGGCCAGTAGGGGTTGATAGACGCTGTCTTCAGCGTGCGTTTCGGCGACGTACGTCAGATCTTCGGCCCAGGCCAGGGCGGCGCACTCCGCGTCGCTGAAGTGATTACTCACTCTCCATCCAGCCAGCGCATCTAATTTGGCTTGTTCAACACCAGATTTACGCAGCGCTTTGCTGTGCATTTCCAGGCAGAACGCGCAGCCGTTGATTTGCGATACGCGTAAATACAGCAGTTCCAGCAGCGTACGCTCCAGCGAGCTTTTTTCCAGCGCGATACTGGCCTGTACCAGCCCGGCATAGACGTTGGGGCTGAGTTCACTATAGGGTTGGCGTAATGCAGTCATTGTCTTTCTCCTCGTTCAAGATGCGACAAAAATAGCACTATAATGGTCTTAGAAAGATGACCATATTAAGAGTAAAAAATAAGACCATGAAGCAGAAGAGCGAACCGCGTTACCGGCAAATAGCTCGCCAGCTGAAGACGGCGATTGAACAAGGAGAGCTGGCGGCAGGCAGGCGTCTGCCATCGAGCCGTCTCTATGCTCAGGAGCTTGGCGTTTCAAGGGTGACGGTGGAGAACGCCTACGGCGAACTGGTGGCACAAGGGTGGCTTGAGCGACGCGGACAGGCCGGTACGTATGTAAGCGATCACTTAACATTGGAGGCCGCGCCAGTCGAGCCACTTGGTTTTGGTGGCGAACAGTTTCAGCCGCAACCGTTTCAACTGGGACTACCCGCGCTGGATCTCTTTCCACGTGGAATATGGTCCCGTGTGATGGGGCGTCGGCTGCGTACGCAAACGCGTTTTGATTTAGCGCTTGGCGACGTTTGTGGCGAAATGGCGTTACGCCAGGCAATTGTTGAATACCTGCGATTGTCGCGAAGTATTGAATGTGAAGCTGAGCAGGTGTTTATCACCTCGGGCTATGCGACCGCGATGAGCCTGACCTTACAAGCTCTGTCGGGGCGTGGTGAGGGGATGTGGGTTGAGGACCCTGGTTTTCCGCTGATTCGCCCCATCATCGAGCAGGAAGGCGTGACGCTGCATCCTGTGCCGGTCGATGGCGAAGGGATGGACGTTGACTGGGCGCTCAAACATGCCGCCAATGCGCGTTTTGCGCTGCTGACACCCGCGCATCAAAGCCCGACGGGCGTGGCGCTATCGTTGCCGCGGCGACGGCAACTGCTCGACTGGGCAGCTCATCACCAGGCGTGGGTGATTGAAGACGATTACGACAGCGAGTTTCGCTATCACGGCAAGCCGCTGCCGCCGCTGAAAAGCCTGGATGCACCGCAGCGGGTTATTTACATCGGTACATTCAGCAAAGCGCTATTTCCGGCGTTGCGTACCGCTTGGCTGGTGGTGCCGATGCCGCTGGTGGCGGCGTTCCGCCGCCAGGCCCAACGCGTGGCCTGCCCGGTACCGCTGCTCTGGCAGCAAACGCTGGCGGACTTCCTGCGCGAAGGTCACTTCTGGCGGCATCTGAAGAAAATGCGTCTTCACTACGCTCAGCGTCGGCGCTGGCTTGAAACGGCCCTTGTGGCGCATGGTTTTCAGGTGGTGGAACAGCTGGGGGGCATCCAGTTGGTGGTATCGGTCGACGGGGATGATCGAATGATGGCTCGCCGGGCGCGAGAGGCGGGCCTGGCGGTGCAGGCGATAACCGACTGGCGCATGGCTCATCCTGGAGATGCCGGGTTGATTATGAGTTTTACTAATATAGTCTCGCCGGTAATGGCAAATGAACAGGTCGCGGCGCTGAGGCGAGCGATAAAATAAAAACCCCGGAGCATCAAAGATACTCCGGGGTAGACGCGTTTTTATTATCAACATCGTTATGGTTATATTATCGGCGCGATCCCAATAATACGCCAATAAAAATCCCCACTGCCGCGGCAGCGCTCACACTTTGCCACGGTTTATCGCGAACATAGCTGTCTGCGGTGTCGGCAACATCGCAGGCGCTCTGTTGTAAACGGCTGCGACCATGAATACGAGCGCGGGTTTCACTCAGCAACGCTTTGGCCTTGCGTCGTGCAGTTTCCACTTCATCTTTATTCTCGCTGGCCCAGCTCTTGAGAATATCCTCCAGGCTATCGGCTAATTGGCTGACATCGTTATGAATATCCTGAGCTTCATCTTCTGCTTCATTGCGGTTAAATAATTTGGGCATAACGTCCTCCACGAAATTTGCTGGAGCGTTAAGTGTAGGTCATCCGCTATAAATTGCCGTGATTTAACGTGTTTATGGATTTATCTGAAAGCGAGGCGAATACTGATTCATGTAAGGTGGCGATGCAGTAAAAGATGACGAGGAAAAAATATGTATCTACGACCTGATGAGGTGGCGCGCGTTCTTGAAAAAGCGGGCTTTACCATGGATGCGGTAACCGCCAAAGCCTACGGCTATCGCCGGGGGGAAAATTATGTTTACGTCAACCGCGAAGCGCGGATGGGGCGTACGGCGCTGATCATTCACCCGGCGCTCAAAGACCGTAGCTTTAAATTTGCCGAACCGGCATCTGATATTAAAGCGTGCGATCACTACGAACAGTTTCCGTTGTACCTTGGCGGCGATGTTGAGCAGCATTACGGTATTCCGCACGGCTTTAGTTCAAGAATGGCTTTAGAACGTTTCTTAGATGGGCTTTTTGGCGAGAATATCTAAATAAGAGACTGGCATGGCCAGTCTCTTATTACCCTGCTATCAGGCTTTCGCTTGGGTGTATTGCTCGACGCGGAACAAGCGACGGCAGAAATCGAGGAAGTAGCCGTAAGCGGCACCCATCACCAGCGATATCACCGCGTTTGAGCTAACCGCAGCGATAATCTGATGCCAATCGGCACCCACGCTCAGCAGAATTAAGACGTATACCGGCGACTGGAAGGTCACGTACGCTAGCGGATCTGCCACTCTTTTCATCCAGCCAGCCGGGCTGATTCGCGCGGCCTGGCGCATGATGAAGTCACGGTAGATACCGTATGGCCATGCAATAATAATGTTCACCGGAATCGCCACCAGTCGAGACGAAAGTGACTGCTCGAAGGTCATTCCCGAGAGAAAAATTTCAATCATCATGTTCACGACGGAACAGTAGACCACCATGGCGAAAGTGTCTGCTGCCGCATGACGCAGGCGTGACTGCGCAGAGAACATCGGTATGCTCCTCGAAAATAAACATTAAAACTGAGAGAAAACGTGTTTTTTGGCGTTTTGGGTTGGTTTGTTCAACGCGTATAGGTTATCCATCTACAATAAAACAAACAACTAGTGAAATATTTTTATTTAATGCGTTTTTATCAATAAAATACTCTGTTTTTGGTTGTTTTTTAATCTGCGCGCTATTTTTGTTTTCTATTCTAATTTTTATCTTAAAAATCATTCAATTAAGCTTTGTTATCGAACGGTTAATTGTATTGGGAGCGCAGGTCTTTTTTGCTGTCAGCGTGCTAATGCTGATTTTATTGTGATTGTCGTCACTAATGGTGTTTTTATCTGACTGGAAGGTGTTTTTTTAGCATTAAACGCTGATGTTGTGTGTGGGGGGATATGCGTGATTTATGGGTAAACATTCAGTTTCGTGAGAAGGGGCGGTGAGGCTGGCTCACCGCGGTGGGGGTCTTAGCAAACGCCAAAGTCGCCTTCTTCACGATACGGGGCGACGTCATCGTTTTTCAGCGTGTATTGCTTACCGTGCTCATCGCTGGCCTGGACGGCCACGATGCTGTCTTCGTGTGCTTCAATAACCTTTAATTTCGGTCCGCCCATTTTCGGCTGAACCAGATCGCCAGGTGCAAACATCAACGTGCTCCTTTGTTATCTCTTGTCTTCATTAACGTTGCCGCAGCAGCGATAGCGCTTATCGCCTGTTCCACGGCATCACGGCTAGCAGGCGCGCCATACCGCAAAATCCGGTCATCCCGGCCAGGGTTAAGCCTGCGCCCACAAATGCACTCAGCAAGAAGAAGGCGCTGGATACGCTATAACCCAGTACGACGCCCAGTAAAATTAGCACGCCCGCGGCGATCTGTACCTGGCGCATAAGGGGTAGCGGCTGTGTTTTATCCTCGACCATCGGCAGACCCGCCTTTCGCCAGGCGTCGATCCCTCCGTCAACGATTTTGACTTCTGCTGGCGCGGCTGCGGCAACCAGTCGCGCCTCGTTGTTACGCGTGCGGTTGCCGGACTGGCAGTGAAAAATCACGACGCCACCGTCGGAAGAGGGTAGCGTTTGCCCTTTTTCGATAGCGCTGAGCGGGAAGGGGCGGGCCATGGGAATGTGTTCACGCACATACTCATCGGCATCGCGTATGTCGATGAGGGTGGCACCCTGCTCAATGAGCGTAAGCGCGGCTTGTGGGGAAAGATATTCAACGGTCATGTTCAGGTGTTCCTCAAGGGCAGAAAAGCGTTTTTAAGGTAGCGACGATCTGCCTCACCGCGTCGTTTTTAATCGAGTAGTGGATGCGTTGGGCAGCGCGCTGGCTGTCAATCAGCCCCTCCTCGCGCATGCGAGCGAGATGTTGAGACGTGGCTGACGGGCTTAAGCCGGTGACTCGCGCGAGCTCGCCGGCACTAGTTCCGGGGGCATCGCACAGCATGCAAAGGATCAGTAGCCTGTGGGGGTTGCTCATCGCTTTCAGTAGCGTGGCAGCTTCACCGGCACGAGCCTGCAAAAAATCGATTTCGTTCATATCTTACTTTAGTGTTTTCTTAATTAAGAGAATGCTAAATCAAAGTTGTTCCAATGACAAGTCCTGTTGTTCGAAGATGCTCTTAATGCTTAGCGTGATTATTATCAGAATTTAAAAAGTTCAGAGGGTTATGGTGTTCGGATTATTCTTACTTTGATTCATGTTCAGCATTTTTTGTTACGCAGATAATCTGATGTCATGCCTTGTGGTGTTAATTTCGTTAAATTTTAAAAGGTGGTGTTAATAATTGTTGGCCGTGCATTTGACACCGACACGTTGATAATCCTTTGTGGATAACATTTAGTGATAATTATCTATTTCTGCGAGTAAATAGAAGGTTCTTTTACGATATTTTTACGTAATTCTTTGTTGCAATGGTTTTTAATGTGGATATGATTAATGTCGTATTTCTAATGCACTTAATGAATTAGTGGTTAGTCTTAACTTAAAAATAAAAATACTCTCCGTCTTTATAAAGGCGCGGAGTGCGATTACTTGTTTAATACCCTGTGGATGGAATCGAAGATTAATAATCATGGAGGGCTTTACGGCGAGGCGCGGATAAATCGTTTTTACCCGGCAACCGTCAGCATCAATGTATATCAATCAGAGATGAAGAATGAAAACACAATTTCGTATTATGGCAAGTGTCATCGGCTTAGTGGTATCGGGTGCGGTAGCCGCTGCTGGTGTGACCACTAACCCTGGTTCAACAGCGGGGACGCAGGGTACAGGCGGGCAGGTTGAATTCACCGGCTCCATTACGGATGTTTCCTGTAACGTCACCAGCAAAAGCGCCAATCAGCAGGTCGATCTTGGCAAATGGGCAAAATCCTATTTCACCGGGAGCGGCATTGAGACGACCAAAACTGCCTTCCATATTAATGTCGAAGATTGCCCAAGTTCGGTAACTCAGGTTGCCGTACTGTTTGATGGTAATAAAGACAAAACCGACTCGTCTCTGCTTGCAATTAACACGGGTACCGGTAACGCCACGGGTATCGGCATCAAGCTGTATGAAGAAAATCAAAGTAAACAGGTGGCTTTAGGAGCGGTAACGGATAAGCATCCGGTTACTGCGGGGACATCTGGCACCGGCTCTGCCGATCTCACCTTCTACGCCGACTATAAGTCTACGGGCACTGCCGTCACTACCGGGAATGCAAACGGTGTCGCTGACTTTAACATGGTTTACAACTAATTAAAGCTCTGAGCAGAAGGTGCCTTCTGCTCAATCTCTCTGTTATTTTCTAACTCTGGTTTTCCAATGAATCGTTTTATCGCGAGCCTGGCTATTTCTTTATTCATAATCTCATCTGGCGCTCAGGCGGGGATCGTTATGGGCGGTACCCGCGTTATTTATGAAGAAGGTAAGCGTGAGGCATCTATTTCAGTGACGAATGCCGATAGCGCTACACCTTATTTGGTCCAGTCGTGGGTGGAAAATTATCTGACTACGGATAAGGGGCAGCCACCGTTTATTGTGACTCCTCCGCTCTTTCGTCTGGAGCCTGAGCAGAAAAATGTGCTGCGAATTAATTACACCGGCGCGCAATTACCTGCTGACCGTGAGTCCGTGTTCTGGTTGAACGTAAAAAGTATTGCCCCGACGCAAAAAGACGATGCCAATAAACTGCAGGTCAATATTAAATCGAAGTTTAAGATCTTTTATCGACCGAAAAATTTAGCCGGTGAGGCGGAAAGCGCCTGGCAGGCGCTAACATTCCGTTCGACCGGGAGCCGTCTGGTTGCTCATAACCCCACAGCCTATTTTGTCTCCTTCTTTTCACTGTCCGTTGGCGGGCAAGAACTGGAGTCGCCAGGCATGATTGCTCCCTTCAGCGATCAATCGTGGCCGGTTAATCGTTCAGGCGTCGTGAAGTGGCGAGCGATTAACGACTTTGGCGGTATTACCGACTACGCGCAGCAGTAACCTGACTGGCTCTCATTGTGAAAAAGTTAACCTCCGACAACGTGTTTGATGAGGCTAGCGTTGGCCGTCATCCGCTGATGGCCTGCGTACCAGCGGCGCTGTTGCTGCTGTGCTACCAAAATACCACGCGGGCAGAGGACTATTTTGACCCTTCGGCGTTAGAGCTTTCCGACCCACAACAGAAAATGGCCGACTTGCACTATTTCGCGAAACCGGGTGGCCAGCAACCGGGGCGTTATCCGGTGGATGTGTGGGTCAATAACCAGCAGATGGGCCATGAAACCATTGAATTTGTCGATGTTAATGGCAGGCTGCAGCCACTTTTAACGCCAGCGCAGCTGGCCGAGTATGGCGTAAACGTTAGCGCCTTTTCGGCATTTGACTCGCTGCATGAAGGGGAAACTTTCAGCCTGATTGGCAAGTTCATTCCCGATGCTTCCAGCACGTTTGATTTCACCGAACAGCGACTCAAACTGAGCATTCCGCAGGCGGCGATGAATCTGCAAAGCCATGGTTATGTCGACCCTTCCCGCTGGGATGATGGCATTCCCGCCGCATTTGTCGACTATAACCTGACCGGTGCGCAGACGCAGCAAAGTGGCGGTGACTTTCGCTCCAGCTATTTAAACTTGCGCAGCGGTATTAACCTGGGCGGCTGGCGGTTGCGCAATATTGCCGCCATGCAGTACGACAAGACTCGCCGCTGGCGCTCGCAAAGCACCTATCTACAACATGACGTGCGCGCTTTACAGAGTCAGCTGCGCATGGGCGACACCTATACCAGCGGTGATATTTTCGACAGCGTGCAGTTTCGTGGCATTCAACTGATGTCCAACGAAGAGATGCTTCCGGACAGCCTGCGCGGCTTTGCGCCGACAATTCGCGGCATGGCTCACAGTAACGCCAAAGTGACGGTCTCTCAGCATGGCTATGTCATCTACGAAACCTTTGTCGCGCCGGGCGCATTTGTCATTAACGATCTGTACCCGACTTCGCAGAGCGGCGATCTGGACGTGACGGTCAAAGAGAGCGATGGCTCAGAGCGTCAATTTACCCAACCGTTTTCAGCGGTGCCGTTTATGCTGCGTCAGGGGCGCATAAAATACAGCGTCAGTGCGGGACGTTTTTATTCGGCGCAGGCGCAGACACGCCGTCCGCAGTTTATGCAATCCACTTTGTTCTACGGTCTACCTGCTGGCGTGACGCTCTACGGCGGCGCGCAGATTGCGGAGGATTACCAATCCTGGTCGGCCGGCGCGGGGCGCGGATTTGGCGTACTGGGCTCGCTGGGCGCTGATTACACCAGCGCGGTCACCCGCACGCCGTCAAAACAGCGCTATAACGGGCATTCGGCGCGGCTACAGTATCAAAAAGACTTCGTGACTACCGGCACGACATTGAGCCTGGCGAGCTACCGCTACTCTTCCAGCGGTTACTACGATTTTAGCGAGGCCAACGCCCTCGAGGGGCGCTATGGCGAAACGGACAACAAGCGGAATCGTGAAGAGATCTCACTGTCGCAAACCTTAGGGAGCGCAGGTAGCCTGTCCGCTTCTGCCTGGACGCAAACGTACTGGCATTCCCCGCGCCACGATCAGACCGTTCATGTGGGATTCTATAGCGCATGGCACAGCGTTTCCTGGGGTGTGGGCTATTACTATACGCAGTCGTCGCAAAGCAATAAAAACGATCGTTCGCTCTCTTTCAACCTCAATATTCCGTTAGGCCCGGTACTGCCGGGTGCCTCCGTTAGCTACAGCACCAGCTCCGATAACAACGGTTATACCTCACAGCAGGCTTCGCTGTATGGCTCAGCGCTGGAGAAGAATAATCTCTATTACACCGTGCAGCAGGGCTATGGCAATAATGGCCAGGGTAGCAACAGCGGTGTATCGCTGGACTATCGCGGCGGCTATGGCGAAGCGCAGCTTGGCTACCAGCGCGATAAAACCTCCCGCCAGATTAACTGGGGAGCGTCTGGCTCCATAGTGGCGCATCCTCACGGCATTACCTTCGGCCAGTATACCGGCGACAGTTTTGCCATCGTTCGCGCTCCTGGCGCGGACAATGTGGCGATTCAAAATGGCACCGATCTGCACACCGACTGGCGCGGCTATGCCATCGTGCCGACGCTCACGGCGTATCGTAAAAACGATATTAGCCTGGATACCGAATCCATGGCGGATGACACCGAGGTTGAACTGGAAGGCCAAACGGTGATCCCCGGCGGCGGCGCGATCGTAGAGGCTGATTATCAGACACATATTGGTCAGCGCGTCTTGTTTACGCTTCGAGGCAAAAACGGCCCGCTGCCGTTTGGTGCTAGCGCAACGCTTTCTGGCGTGGACGGCGCGGCATCGGGGATCGTGGCAGAGCAAGGCCAGGTGTATCTTAGCGGCGTTCCGGATGACGGCACCCTGGCTGTGCGCTGGGATGTCGGCCATGTCTCGCAAAGCTGCGCGGTCCATTTCCATCTTCCCAACAACCAACAGCGTAATCCGGTTAAAACGGTTAACGCGGTCTGTTTATAAAAAGGCTTGAGTATGTACATCGGGTTACGGCGTATTTGCGTTTTTATACTGTTCATCGCGGGGCTGAATAGCTCGCAAGCCTGGGCGGAAAACTGCAGTAATACCATCGGCGATATGACGGTGAATACGCAGAACATCAAATACCTGCCTTCGCTGCCGATCAATTCGCAGATGTCCGGTTCAATGGCCGATAATAGTAGCGGTATACGCTTTACCTGCGACTTAACGGTTCCCGCCGCGGGTTGGAAGCGCGTGGTATATCAGCAGATGGATACCCAGGGGGCGGCGATCGCCGTGAATGGCGTGCATATTTTTGCCAGCAAGCTAAACGGTCTGGGTTACTCGCTTGGGTTCCAGTGCAATGGCGGTCCGGTGCATTATATTGACGGGAGCTCGTCTCCGGCGGGGAGCGAGTCGGCGACCATTTGCGATAGCGCCGATATGCCTACGCTGCTTGGCATGAAAGAGGTGATCATTAAGGTGTATATCACTTTCTACAAAACCGGCGAGGTGAACCTCTCCGGGGGCAATCATACCAACGTTGATGCGCAGCCGCAGGTGGGGAAGCTGTTTATGGAACTGCAGCCGGCATCGGGGCAAACCATGACCAGTACGTCGCCAACTTTCCTCGGGCTGTCGGCGCTTAACGTCGATATCGGCGCCAGCGGTAGCTGCCAGGTCACCACGTCCACGATTCATGTGGCGTTAGGCTCCGTCAATAAATCTGAATTTAAAGGCATTGGGACGACCGGTGGGCGTGCCCAGACGTTTGCTATTCCCGTTTACTGCTCGCAGCCGACGGAGGTACGGATGGGGTTCTTTGGCGTGGAGGATACGTCCGGGCAGCCGAATATTCTGGCGCTCACAAAGACCAGCGCGGCGGCTAGCGGCGTTGGTGTGGCGCTGAACTATGGTAACAACGGCGCATCAGCGCCTGCAGAAGGAACGGCGGTGAGTATTAATGAAGCCACGAACCTTCCGGTACTTAAGACGATTACGGCAAGCAATGCCGCCAGCGCCGAGCGGATTAATTTCTCTGCCCATTACGTGCAGACTGGCGCGGTGGTCAACGCCGGGACGGCGAACAGTATGGCGACGTTTACGCTGGTTTATAATTAATGGGGAAGGGCGAGATACTTGAATTGATCTGCCGTCTTAAAAGGGGCCTGACCGATGTAAAAAAAGCCGCTGATGCGGCTTTTTTGTATGAACGTCAGGTTACTCGCTGACTTTTTTCTCAAGTTCTGCGGCGCCGTCTTTGGTTTTATCCCAGCCTTCCTGAGCGCCTTTTTTGGTGGCGTCCCAGCCTTTCTGGCTGACTTGCTTGGTTTTATCCCAGCCTTTCTGCGCGCCTTCTTTGGTGGCATCCCACCCTTTTTCCGTTCCTTCCTTGGTTTTATGCCAGGTTTTCTGGGCACCCTCGCTAACCTGGCTGCCGACGCTGTCACTTTTCCCTTCGGCGGCATGTTTCGATTTCAGCTTCAGCTCTTCACCCTGATTCTGCGCCTGATGCAGCTTTTCCTTCGCTGTGTTGGCGTTTTCCTGTGCTGCGGCTACGGTGTCGTCAGTTGCGTGAGTCGTTGCGGCAAAAACCGGTGATGCCAGCATAAGTACTGATAATGCAATCATTGTCTTTTTCATAATATCCTCATCTAACGATCTCAGTGTTATGAGCATGAACAAGGTTGGCATACCAGAGATTATGCGTCTCCAGGAATAAACTGTAAGTGAATCATCTGGGTCTTGAATGAATGTTATGATCGTTGGGGGCAAAGGTGAGCTTCGTTCACGGCAGTTTGTATCGTAAGCGACTGGGCGGTTTACGCACTAAAAGTATGGATTTTCCCTCGGTAGCGTCCTATCCTGAGAGCAAATATACGAGGTTATCATTATGAAAGATGTTGTTGATAAGTGCAGTACCAAGGGATGTGCAATCGATATTGGTACAATTATTGAAAATGACGATTGTACCTTTCAAATCGAGCGAATTTTTCCAACGGAAAATGAAGCGGAGCTAGCGGTCGCTAAAATGCAGAAACTGGCTTCTGCTGCGGCATCGGATGGGAATCCAGAGGTTGAGTATCAGATTCTGAACGTCGATAACGAGGTGAAACTGGACGCTTCTGTCACTTTCTCTTGTCAGGCAGAAAAGATCATTTTTGAATTATCACTACGTTCGGCATTCTGAGTGTAAGCACGCCTGCCGGGACGTTCAGTTGATGAACGGCGGCAGGCCTGTTAAACGCCATCTTGTAGGCTCTGCCGGGAAAATGTGTTTATCCACGTCGGTTGCCATTGCGCTATATCGAGCTTTCTTGTCCTTTATTATCTTGCTCGTACCTATCAGCCGGAGGCTGCATAGGTGCATTTGCTTGTCTGAAGCTGATAATAATGCAACTGCCAGAGCTTACTACTACGGGACTTTATTAACAAAGTAAGCCCGTCACCGTGCGTTTAGACCTAACGAAAAAGTAGAGCTTTTCGTTGGGCCTATTAATGGGCCTAAAAGGTTCGGATTTAATGAGTTCTCTTCGGATTTCGCAGGAAATTGAGGGCACAAAAAAGCCCGCAGGGCTTGCGCCGTGCGGGCTCTCAGGACTTCATCGGATGACTCTGGTAATCACCGATGGAGAATTTTGGTGGCTGGCGGAGTCTGAATTGGTTTTATAAATATTTGTTTTATATGTGATAATAATCAATTCAATTTTCATTTTGGTCCCATTGTTGGTCCTAAAAGAAAATGTCATGTTTTTTGCAGGGGAGGGGAGGTTACAGCAGAGGTCTCTTTGTCTACGAGATTAGCATTTTGCTTTCCTTTAGTCTGCTCTGTATTTAAGCGTTTATTTCACGTCAGTTTTTAACAAGCCGGTAGAGCGTCTTGCTCGCAAAATATCCACTACGGAAAGATACGGAGTTTGTTCTTGCCACGAAAATCCTTTCCGATCGATACGGACAAGCCCGTATTTTTCTACCAGAAAGTTCACTGCATCACTGAGCGATATTCCAGCATCAATATGTTCCTGGATGGTGGAGTCATTGCTGAATGGTGTGTCATTCAGTGTCAGGCCATAGTGCTGCAATAACAGATAAGTTAGCAGCCGCTGCCAGATTTCAACAGGTGACAGGCAGGGCTGAGTCGCCCGTGTCGGGTGTGATGATATGGTTTGCATGATGTTTACTCTGTGATGTTAAGGTAATAAGCGGGGGTTATTGCGGCTCAGTCTGCTCAGGATAGATAGCAATGTAGACATAGCCACAGGAGCCGAGTGTGTCGGCTTCGCAGATGAGGCCGTTGTGGTATAGCGTAACGCAGTGTTGGTGGCGAGGGTTAAGTTCTCCACTGGTCAGCATCAGCTCAAGTTGTTTCATCATGAGCGGAAATGCCTGGTCAAGGCGCATTGCAACATCATCGGTGAACGCCCCGCTAAATTCTGCTCGGTCAGCCAGATAGTGCAGTCGGTTGCTTTCCTGAACCAGACGAGCCCCAAAACAAGGTGTTATATCGCGCTTCAGTCCCCACAACTGGCGGGCGGGACTCTCCGGCTTAGTACTGGATTCTGAGTGATTGTTCATTATTTTTCCTGATTAAAGGGAAGGATTAATTGAGAGTGACACTTCGAAGAATGACATAGGGACCATGGCGGTCCTGACGACGTTCAGCAAACACGGCCAGAACGCCGCGTATGTACTGAACTTCCCGGCCAGCATAATGGCATATACTGCCTGTCCATTTACATTTGCCGGTACAGAAGCGAAAAAGCCGGGAGTCTGGATGCTGTCGGTACAAGGCCATGGCCTGGCGTTTACTGATGGTTTTCATATCCAGCCTCGTTCTGCAAACGACACAATGCCATCCAGGCCGACAACCAGGTGATCGAGCGTCTTCACATCGACTAGTCCCAGCACCTCCTTTAGCCTGTCCGTCAACTGGCGATCGGCTTTGCTGGGCTCCGGATCGCCGGAGGGATGGTTATGCGCCAGCACGACAGCTGCAGCATTGAAACGAAGCGCCGACTTCACCACCTCACGGGAATGAACCTGCACATGGTTTACCGAACCGGCAAACAGCGTTTCACTCTCCAGTAAACGATGCTGATTATCGAGATAGAGCACCATAAACACTTCCCGCTCCTGTCTGGCCAGCTGTAACCGGAGCCAGTCACGGGCAGCAGTACTTGAGGTAAAGGCTATACCGGGCTGACGCAGATATTTATCCAGCAGGTTGATAGCGCGGCGAATGGTCCGCTGGGCGTATGGTGTCAGTCCGGAAGTCGTAGGGAGTAAACAGCCATGCTGAGCCATGACCGACACCGGCAAGAGTTCAGGCTGCGATAACAGTGGGGATATTGCGGTACTCATGTTCGGCTTTCCTCAGTCAATGAGATGCATAATGGCGGTGCACTCTGGATGGCTCAGCGCGAAGTCTCGTAAGCGATAATAATGCTCAGTCATCGCATCGCATTCGGTACGGCAGGCGTGATGGCTGTATGCTATCAGGCAAGCGACTATCCCCGCAGCTTCGTCAGTAAGTTCCGCACCGTTGCCGTTCATACTGTTGAACAATGTCCACTTCTCATCGTGCTCTGCCTCAGGAACCATAAAAGCGCCACCGTTACTGAGCGTCGAGAAGTTCCAGATACCACCGTGATAATCGGTATATAGTCGATCCATCCAGGCAAAGTTTTGGGGCTCAAGGGTTATCCACTGTGGGATGGAGCCAAAGTGCTTCGGCCAGAAGCCTATACGTAAGTCGTCAGGGACCACTGAGGCCGCAATAGCTGTCTGCTCAGCGAGCTGAATGTTTTGTGTATTCATTAAACTTTCTCCTTATGCCGGAACGGTTGTTTAACGCCCGAAAAACTCGAGCATGTTTTCTGCCATAACCCACAGGGCGCGGTTGAGCTTCATATAGCCATCAATACCGGTAACAGCCCGGGTGCGGCTGCTTTTCCCCTGTGCGGTTCGCCCTGACAGACCACCTTTCATCAGGTTCTCCTGCACGCGCTGATAAACGGTCCACAGGTCATCGCTGTAGTCCTCCCGACGACGCGGGGTCAGCAACTGCGATACCGTGACCGGCTGGTGGTCCTCACCAAAGCGATACTTCAGTGCGGCATTCGCCATTGCGTGTTGGGCTGGTGTAGGCAGCGCCAGTGACTGCATTGCATCGCGTTTCTCATCCACCCGGTCAAAGACCCCGAGCACTTCGTAAGCCCCTTCAATTACCTTCTCGACGACATTACCTTTATGCGGTACCCGCACTTCCCCGAATGACTGGCCACAGACCAGACCATTAGTACAGACGCCACGAAACAGTCCCGGTAGCATCTGGTAGCTCGACGAACCGTCATGGCTGTTGAGAAGAATGATTTCCGGCACCTGATGCCCGGTAAGTTGTCCGGCTCGACGCAGACGCAACATATGCTTGGTGTGCTCCCGCTTGCTCTGGTCGCGAACCTTCGTCTGGCAGGCAAAGAACGGCTCAAAGCCTTCCCGCTGCAGGCTTTCGAGGATGTTGATGGTCGGGATGTAGGTGTAACGGTCTGAACGAGATTCATGCTTGTCACTCCCGAAAACGCTTGGGACATGACTCATCAGCTCTTCGTGGGTCAGAGGTCGGTCTCGGCGTATCTGGTTTATACGGCCAAAGCGGCTGGCTAATCTCATGGGTATCTCCTTTGAATGGGCATAAAAAACCACTCCGAAGAGTGGTTCTGGATTGATGGAAAGTATTCAGTGCTGGGGCGGGGTTTGTTCCTGCTGTCCTGCTGCTTTATCGTCAGGTAACGCAGGCGAATTGTCGCTGTAGGCCCGAAGACGCTGTATTCGCCTCAGAATCATGGGCTTGCCGTACTGGAGGTATCGAAGACACCATTCGCACGTAGCGATCCTCTGGATGGGCAGCGGTAAGTGCCGGTAGACTTTGCTGCACACTGATAACACAAAGACATCATCATTGAGTGTGTCCTCTGCAACGGCGCAGAGTCCGTTGATAGCAGCGCGTTGCAGCCAGCCTCGATATTTCTTCAGCGATTGAGTTTTAGGCGCAGATATAGACCGCTTTCCTGACAACGAATTTTTCAGGCAAGGGTGGCGAGTTTTTTTATAAGGCGTATCAGGCTGAGTGTGGTCAGCGTGGCCCCGAGCGTCTGGCATACAACCGATTTGCTTCGCAGCAGCGTGAGTCCGGTGACACTGAAAACAACGGGCCAGGTCAGATCCAGCGGTTGCTCTTCTGGCACGGTATCGTCCGGCGATTTTGCGTTTTTCATTGGTAAGTCCATAAGATGTCCGGCATCGCAGGAAGCGTATACCGGACAGGGTGAGTGATTAGGGAAGATCTGCGGAGGCTATTTCCTGAGAAGCGTTAGTGGGGCCACTGTAAACGCCGACGTATTCATTTTGGGTAAAGATGATGACTGCATTGGTCTTTGGATCAAACGTGCACCCATTGAGTCCTGCAATTACAGCGCTTTTCCCTGAGCTTGTGTTTTTCACAATGAGCTTGCTGTCGGCGCAGTTACTGGATTTAACAAAATTCACCACATAACCGTCCTGCTCTGCGACGGTTTCCGCAGGCGTTGGTTTTGGCTCAGGATAACGTTCTTTCTGTCCACCTACGCGCTCGCGGCTGTAAGGAACATATTGCACCGAGTCATTACGCAAGGTTGGCGGGTCGTTGTTCATGCTCAGGTAAACAGGGCAATCAGCAGCGCCCACGACACAGCTCTTACTGAAAATAGTGCGAGACGGCCAGCCTTTAGTGCCAATGTAGGCCGCACCGGTTTCATCCAGGCAGTAGGTTTCCTCCCATGCATAATTTTTATTCTGGCCCGGCATGGTGCGGGTGGTGATGAGGCAAGTCAGGGCTTTTACAGGCTTTCCGTCGTAGCGGATAAAGTTCTGTTCAAGCGGTGAGGCGGCATACAGCAAGGGAGATATATTTGCCGCCGCAGCCATATTTTGCGCCTCAGCGTTGAAACCGGCTTTATTGTTGAGTTTGACGCTGACTGCCTCATTGTTCATATCACGCAGCATTTCACCGCCGTTTTCCGTCAGAAAGAAGGTGTACCGCTCAGGGTGAATATGCCCCTGGATAGTGATGGCAAAGCTAAGTGCCGGGAACAAAAGGATCGGGAGTAAAACCAGGCGTGAGAGTAATGTCGACATAAAGACATCCTTATTCATTATTGTTAACGATACGGGTGAATTTGTAGTTGGAGAGGGGATTAATGGCTAATGCAGTCTTCCCAGGTCAGGTCCTGCAACGCGTCATGCAGCCCAAGTGCTTTAAAGGGGTGAGATGACGGCTCGTTCATCTGGGTGACTTCAATTTGACCATCATCATTTGTATTTTTAAGCGCCATAAAGGCCGCCTCGCCAGGCTGGTAATGCACTGCGTTGATATTCAGTCCCACCGTTTTTTGTCCGTCGTCGGGAAATTCCGCATGAGCTTTATCTGGTGCGCTGTAACCCACGACCAGCTGATTGTCTCGGCAGGTCAGAGTCAGGCGTTCACCTGCGCTGTTGTCGGTGTTAATTTCAAACTCCATCACATTGATAGTGCCAAACCAGCTACCCCAATGTTGCTCCCGGCCCATGGCGTCCGAAGCGGTGCTGAACAGCGTGGCACTCAAGAACAGTGCAGAGGTTATCTTCAACATAAAAAATCCTTACTGAGTGTTTTATAAGATAAAAATGGACTTTGAGCTTTGTCTGAGGCTATCCAATCGTATGCATTTGGCAGGGGATGGGATAATCGTTAATACAGATCGGTTTTATGAAATTGATCGCTATTATCTATTATAAAAACGATCAATAGAATGTAATTGATAGTTTTTAGCTATCATGATTTGAGTATCGATCGGTGCCACAGATCAACAAGATACAAGCCGGAAACGAATATCTGTTGCGGTTCGTTTGAGTGATATAGGTGTGAAATTTTTTGGGATACGTTCTAATCAAGATATTTAGAATCAACAACTTTAATATAGGTTTGTATTAGTTGTTTTAAAGGTACTAACTTCGGAGTAATTACTGGATATATTATGTAGGTTAATTGACGTTTTTAGATGTTTCCTTCTTCTATTGCAATTTTAACATGCAGGAGAATATTTGTGGCTGATTGGTATTATAATAATAAAGAAGTACTGTATTTAGTATCATGACAATCTATATCACTCTCCTATGGCAATAATTTTGAATATAAAAATAGTAGTTATTTACATATCCAGAAAATGATATTGAGATGATTAATATCAGGAGTTAAAAGTGAAAATATTCATCAGTCCCTTCGGGATAAGTAATCAGCATCATATGGATCGTATTCGTGAAACACTTGATAAGTCTTTACAGGAATACCCAAGGACGTTTGTGTTAAATATCATCTTGAGATTACCTGATGAGAACTATGAGTATTACAAGGCAGATCCTAAATTAATAACAAAATTTATTGAATCTTTAAAATCCCAGATTGAGCATACACAGAAACGTAAAGCCGCACAGGGAAAACGTATTCGCTCCTGTAATGTTCGATATGTCTGGTCAAGAGAGTTTGGTGAGGAAAAAGGCAAGAAGCATTACCATGTGGCATTGATGCTGAATAATGATGTTTACTGTAATGCGGGTACCTATTATCCCATAGAAGGACTTTATATCCATAACCTGGCATTAATGATTATGGAGGCCTGGATGAGAACGCTGAGTCTCAATGTCACGCCTGACTATCAGAGGCATTATCAACTTGTGCATTTTGTTAAGGAGGGAGATTTCAGACTGGATAAAAATGGTGAGAAGTTTGAATACTATTACGGTCAACTGGGACGCAGTTTGTCGTATTTGACTAAACTCGCCACCAAAGACGGTTCTGATGGCATGCGTAATTTTGGTTGTAGTCAGTCCTGATTATTCACTGGTATGGATATATTGCGATTTTAAAGAGGCTGTAGCAGCGTTGTAGCGGTTTTATTCTTAGCAAAACGTTAACATGCGTACGCTGTAATCTGTTGTAGCAGGCCTGTAGCGATTGAAATGTCATAGCCAGTGATGGATGATAATTGATCAATTTGATCTATTTCCACTGCGGATATCTTTCAAAATACCGCTACAGCTCGCTACTGTAGCGATGGTAGCAGAGCTAAAACAGATACCTGAAACTTTTTCAAAAGAAAAGGCTCGTTGATACTTGAGTATCACGAGCCTTTGAATACGGGTTATTGATAACAATTATGCATCATTGCGAAAAAATTAAAATTAGTGTCAGCAGTACATTTGAGAACGGCTAGCTAATGGGGTTATCATCTTGTTTTGGTGGTGAGTATTTATTTGCGTTGTGTTCTGCAATAGGGGCGAAGTATCCATTAGGCATACGCCAGGTAATATACACCGCCGAATGAGGAGGGGCTTTGTGGATGTAGGCAAATATACCAGTGCTCATAATGTAGTCCAAAAGTGGCTCCAGTATATCACTCCGGCGAAACCTGTACGGACCATATTTGATGACGTAATTCTTTTTGAACGGCAAACCATTGTTGGATGCGAATTTATTATGAATCCATTTGGTGAGCTCCTGAACGTCTTGCTGGAATTTGTATTGTGGAGTGAACTGATAAAACCACTCTGCAGTATGACTGAGATACCATTCCATGATAGCCGCTGCTCGATGAAGAGAATCCAGAGAAATAGTCTCATCGTCCTGATTAACGAAGTAGTGAAGCGATGCAGCGATGCGCAAAGTATTCCCACTTGCTTTCATTACCATCGACTTAATGAATGACCATGACGATTCAGTCATTGCTCTTGAAATCCACTCATCGTGTTTACCTTCCCAATATGCAACCGCATCAGGTGAGAGTTTGAGTGTTTTCTTCTTTACTTCCGCGGACCAAATAAGTTCTTTTTGTTTTGCCAGCAATGCAGTAATCCGGGTATGAAAAGCGCATAAAGCTTCCTCATCACGGGAAAACGTATCCTGGCGGTAGCGATAGCTCATGCCTCCGGAAGGATAATTATTGTTGGATGGAATGCTGGCAAACAGGAAGCGAGACAAGAAACCACTGTCTAATGCTTCAGCTCCATGTTTTTTCATATAACTGAGAAAAAGAGATGGCTGCAACATGAGCGATACCGTCAGTGTTGGTTTGAAACTACAGGGCTCGCGATTGCTGCGCTTATAATCATAAACCCCTCCATCCCAGGCCTCGTTATAGAATGCCTGCTGAGCGATAGTGCAATGCTCGAAAAAGCGACTTCCTTCTTCAGACCGTAAAAAAGCGCTCGGATTTATGCTCAACCCATCAAGCAGAGCCGCAAGCGAGGTGTCGTTGTATACAAGGATTGGCATAATCGGTTGAATGGGTTTGCGAGCGATATGTTGCTGTAACCTCGCCTGGATGTCCTCAGGATTGTCATCCTTTTTGATTGCGGTGCGGAGTTTGCTTTCCAGAGCCTGCAATTCTGGTTTCCAGACGGCAAAATCACGTCCATAGGTGGCCAGTCTTTCCAGGTATTCCTGCGCCAGTTCAGCCTTCAATGCATCATAGGGTTTCATAACCAGTTTGCTGAGGGTCGTTTTTCCTGAACCCGATTCACCAAGTGTCATAAAGTAAAGTGCTGTCGGCTCTGATGAGCCGTGATTGTTATTGAAAACCTCAATCAGTGACTGGCAGCTGTTTGAGACGGCAGCTAATACCGTGCTGGCTGCTAACACGGCTGAATATTTACTGCCATCCTGAAGATAGCGAATAACATCTTGTAAGATTTGCGGGAAGGCTGTGATGGGAAGGGACGATTCCTCTGACTGGCTTACCAGCTGAGAGAGAGTCGTAATTGGGTTGTAAGTCATATTACCTATCCTGAGTTTATGTCATGAAACGCAACTGATGCGCCTTATCCCGTAGGATAAGGGCATACAGTTGAGGTTGATTACGGGGGCGTGGGTGAAAACACCTCGCCTTGTGAAACGAGGGGCGGGGCTTATGCAGCTCTGCGCTGGAGAACCCATTCATCCAGCTCGGACTCGAGCCAGCCAACAGATTGCTTGCCGAGAGGGTAAGGCTTCGGGAACGCTGGATCGTGACGTGGGGATTTGGCATTAAGCCAGTCGTAGATGGTGGAACGAGCGATGCCGAGTTTGGCCGCAACTGCTCGCATGCGCAGGATTTTTACCGTCTGGGTGTAGGTGGTCATCTTTCTACCTCATTGAACTGTATGGATGTAAGTTATTTGTTGAATAACGGCTCTCCGTTATTCAATACCTGAGCCGACTGGCTGGTACACGATGGATGGTAATGAAGTCGAATAGTGTCTAAAATTGGCAATTACTACTTACTTTTTTTGACACTAACTTATGCCAGCCACAACATCCGTACAGAAAGCCGCTTTTGATGCTATCGACAGTCTTCACTTCAGCCAGGTGATGATGAGTCTCATATGCGCAGACCCCGTTGCAGAAGAGTGGTATGGCCGTATTTTTGGCAGAATCAACAGCATACTTCAGAGGGAAGGGATAACCGGAAAACAGGCTCAGATAGCCAAGCATTATTTGCTGGGGGCTCTTGAAATCTACTTGTCGATTGATAGCAACTATTTTGCGGGCTCAGTTGAGCATAATAAAGGTGTTGATGGTGGTGCACCTTATAACAGAGAACTTCTCGAGCAATTTGTTGAACACAACCGAAATTATAGTATCGCTTTACTTTGCAATATTGCTGATTTTAATGGTGTCGACAGAGAGTTCTTTTTTCAGGCAACGGAAGAGTTATTTAATGATAAGATATTATCTGCCATGCCGCGTTTTATCAGATATCGTCTTACCGAATGTTGCTATGCGCTTGAATATCCTGATGCTCCTCTCTTTTTTTATCGGGAGTTGGTGAGTCTGGGTATTGTTTTGTGTGGGAAATACTCACGTCATCGTGACCAATTTGTGAAGAAGTCTGATTCAGAATTATCACTTTTGTTCATTCGCGCAGGCTTACTTTTTGAGTTTAAGATGCTGCAAAGAGCAGTGCAGGTGATAACCTCCCTCAATAAAAATGGTACTCTTGTTTTACCCGTTGCAGATCTCCGAATGTCCTTTACAGAGCGAAAGAACATTGCTGATTACTATAAAAGACTTGCTGATGTTTGGTTGCTGGAAAATAACCATAGTTCCTTTGTGGTTTTTCAGTGTAAAAGCGATGTTTCGGATTTAGATGTTAAAATACTTCTTAAAAATATGAGCAGATTTTATTTTCATAAACGTATGTTTGATGGTACGCAGGGAAGCTGGCTGGGAACGCTGGGAGCATTTGATATTGAGGTTAGCCGTTGGGTTGAACCAGAGTTGGCGATTTATTACGAGGGTGATAATAGTCTTACAATTTCAGAAAAAATTAGATCTAAGTTTATGGGGTTTGGTTTTAGTGTATCAGCTAGAAATTTGTATTTGCGGCATAAAACGATAAGAAAAAATAGTTACTCTAAAATTCGATATTATTATGTCCTTTTATTGAATCAGCCATGCATCTTCCCTTGGTATCTTAATGACAATAGTTGTTACGACATGGCTCTGGGGTTTGATGATATTTAAATAAGGTGATGAATCCAATTAGTAGAAAATATGTTTTCAATGAATGTCCCGACGCGTTTTAGCCGTTTATATATGAAGTGCTACTTGGAACTGTGTTTGATTTTTTCACGGTGAGTGTAGGGATTCCATATATAAGCTATCTGATTTTTAAAGATGAAATCCACACCCATTTCGAAACCGGTAACTCTCAACCTTCAAGGCTATGTGTTAGATCAAGTGGTGACTAATACATTTAGGCCTCAGAAACTACCTCGTAACCATTTCGCTCTACAAATTGATCCCACTTTTTCTGATACATAGTTGATCTCATTAATACTGCATCATCTGTATGCTCTTGTGTACCAGATACTCCGAAACCATGACCAGTAATGATCCCCCCATGCTCGGTCAAGATGCATCGGTTATGAAAAACATCAGCATCGCCTCTCTCCCTGAGCTCATAAACCTGCACCTGTAGATTCGACAAATCACCTGTTAATCCCTCTAGAATCTGATTCCTAACGTGATCAGCAGATGGACTACCTCTACCACCATTATCGCTACCCCGTTTTTCCTTGTAAAACAGAATTATTGCTGGAAAATTACCACTAACTCGATTGCGAGGGATGGATTGAAGCATAAATCGGATAAAACTCACTGACTCCGCTGTCCAACCGTAAGGATCAATAATGACAATTTTGTTTTCAGCAAGAGATACTAAATTTGAGATGATAGAGAAGAGACCTGCATTCGTGCGGGAAACAACCAACTGATCAGGATGATTCCAGATACTATCATGCGAATACATTGAATGTGGAGTTATGTTATTATCCTCTGCAATCGCCATTGATGACAAAATAACGCCAAAAGGAATTCTGTTATTTTCAATAACAGCGTTTTCCTGCCAATTGACTACCTCAGGTTCCTGAATCTCCCGGATAACTAATGAATCCACGAGTTTGACAACCATTTCGGTATATCTCTGAGCAGCTAATGATTGGCTTACCTCAGGACAAAACGTGAGCAAGTAGCTACGAAGTTTAGATTTTTTTTTCTTGGGGAAACTACTGATAATGCGAGGAGTGCCCAAGCCGTATTCCCTTAGAAACTCGGCGTAGTCACGCTCATTTGACGCCCATGTAGATAAAACGACAGGATCAAGTGCATATTCGTATATCATTACAAAAGCTCCTCTCGACGTTCAACAAAGAAGCCTTGAGGCCAACGTTCAACAAATTCGCCATCTTCATCTACACGAATTCGCTTCGTCACTACACCGTTTTCTGTAGGCTCCAAGTAAACGATTGAAATATCTTCTCCATGAACAGGCTTAGAATCATCAGGTAGCTTATTATCTGTGGTCTGTCTTATTCTTTTTAAAAGCCGAAGAATTAAGTGTTCGCTGTGCGTCTCAATCAAAAACGAGTGTTTATCTTTTGTCTGGAGAAAGACATCTGCTATCTCTACTTGAAAGCGAGGATGTACGTGCAGCTCCGGCTGCTCAACACTTATAAGTGCAATGCCATCATGATTTGCCGCAACAACTATAGGAAGAACTTGAGAAATACCCGTGCCTAGTTGATTTGCTGACAGCAGAATATTGCTACGCAGCTCTCTAAAGAAAACATGCCTCTTTCTGAGCAACCCCATATGTTCATCATTACTATCGACATTTGCTATCTCAGCGATCGACTTGTTGATGATCTCATAACCTGCATTGAGTTTGTTGCTAGATGCAAACCAGTCACTCGTGTTTCTGATGAGCTTTTCGATGGAAACACTACTGTTTGGGTCTTTGTAAAGTAAATCCCAAGCAGCTGAACCATCTACCCAGTCAATTTGCTCGGGATGAGGATTCGGCACATAATCGTTATCTGGCACCAGACGAAGTGGGCCAATCTGAACGCTTTTATCCAAATATTCCAGTAGTTTATCCAGAGGTAAGACGAAAGCCTGACTCAGCACTTCCTGCACGACCAGAAAGTTAAAGTGCTCCTCTAACTCATCAAAATCTTGCCCAAGCAAATTGGTCATAACAGGGACTCCAAGCAAAGGAACCGCACCACTTCTACAAGCCAAAGCAACAGGAGCAATACGATTAACAAAGTCAGCTCCTGAATTGTCTTTATCCGCTATAGAAGCTGTAGCCGCCGGATTCGGATTCAATTGATTCAGGACTTGTTCAAATTCCGTATGATAATCGTCCAGCTCAAGGGGCTCTCTTTGTTCTACTTCCCCATATTCCCTCTCAAGCCAATCATCATTGTTGTAGGGGATGAGCAAAGGATGTTGGGTATTGACCTCGCGAATCACGCTGTTTCTTTCATCTTCAGAAGAACTAATACAACCAACATAGATATCGTTAGTCCAGACACGGTAATTCTTTACATACGCCCGCTTAAAACGCTCTGACCACGCAATCTCAAACTCTATCGATCCAGATTCGGTGCTGCCACCAAAGTCATTCATCAAAACGTAGCTGACACTTTCAACATGGTTTGTCATTTCATCGACATTAGCACCATAGTAGACAAACGGCGTTTTATCTGGAGAATAGTCCAGTCGAATTCTAATTGTATTTTTTAAATCTTGTCCATAAACAAGTGCACGGAAACCACCTATCGTTTTACTACCCAAGGAATCTAGCTTTTGGGGATTACAGTGGCCGTGTTTCAAAATTTGCTGCACATAAGCAAGAGCCATTAGCACAGAGCTCTTACCGACACTATTCGGGCCAAATAAAAATGTCACCGGTGCAATATCGATTGTTTGCGTGTGTTTAAACGAGCGGAAATTCGTCAGTGATATTTTAGTTATTCTCATTGTGCCGCTTCCAATTTTGATTCAATAACAACAGACTGGTCAACAAAGTGAACATCCAGTTCTTCGATGACTGCACCAGTCATCATATTGTAATGGCCACCCTGACCTGCTTTACTGAAAATGGCGCGAAACACACGAAGATACGCTTCATTAGTTTGCTCACCATGATTAATATAAAGGTCATCATGAATCGAGTGCGAACCATCGTTGACCCAAGAAAAAAGAGACTGACAAATCAACTTGTCGCGCCCGTCAAATAAGGTACAGATTTCGTCTTTGCTCATTCCGCCCCACATTGTGAAGTAGTTTTCGAGTATTCGGCGTAATGTATTTTGCAGGCAGATGCTGGAAATATTTTCTGATTTAACATCTTCCCATAGCAGTTCATAGGCTGATCGGATTGGATTTTTGTCACAGCGCTCGACAACCGACCCATGTTGTAGTTTTTTTACCAGCCAGAAACTTTCCTCACTGAGAACACCATCAGCAGATCTTCTTCTGTTGAAGCTTATCTCTTTATGAAAATAGACATTATGTGTCAATATAAATATCTGTTTTATATTTGAGTTCTGGCTTGTCGTCTCTTCCATTAAAACTTTAATAAGACTACTGACAATGTAGAGAATATCGCTATCTAAAGAAGATATTGGGTCATCAAACACGACCACCCGATTCGCTGTGATTCCTGAAGAGGATTGGGCTCCTTTAATCAGGTAATAAAAATACAAGAAAGTGATAAAAGTTTTTTCACCTTCACTCAGTGAACAACTAGCATCTTCACCATTCGCGCGGATTATTCGATAGTGACGACCTCCATCGGTTTGACTGATGGAGAAGGAATTAAAACCGAATTTCTGCAGCAGGTCATTAATAGCTGTAACAGTTGGTTGAATAGATGTTGTTTGCCTTTCCAAATCTTTAATTTGATCTTTGAGACTGTTGAGTCTCGTATTTTTATCTGTCAACGCCTTCTCCATACCATTAATGGTGCTTGTATGGCGATTTTTATTTTGCTGATAGAGTAGCAAGTCATCTGCTAATTCATTTAATACATAGCGCCATACTTGTGAAGTTAATGTCTGCTTCTCAGTGGCAATATTAGCCACGGTTTGGTTATGAAGTGTTGTTGCTTCATTTGCCTCTAACACTAAGTTTTGCAGCTGCGAAATAAGAGGTTGAATTGACTCCATTTCCACTTTTCGACTTGGTTCATCAATCTTATTTGCCAATTTAGTTTGATTGTTTTTTACACGTTCCACAAGAGTCAAGGCTGCAGCATTAAATAGATTAATATTCAGGAATGGGTTATTAATGTCCACATTACGCTGTATGGCTGCTGTCAGTTGATCGCTTGCAATTTGATACTCTGATTGCAATTCTCTTAACAATTGGATATCGGTGTCGTAGGCATCACTAAAGAATGCTGCAAGATTATTAGCGAAATTATCATCCGTAGGCTGTTGGCAGAAAGGACATGTCTGAGGATTCTGCTCGTGATACTTACGGCCTTGTTTTACCCAGTCGCTGTTACCCAGGTGGTTTATGAGGGCTGCGATATCAACATCTTGATTACCGACAATCACTTTTTGCAGTAATACATTTGCCTCGATAGCGATAAGATCATCGGCTGGCATGTTTCCAAGTACCGTTGCACGCTCAATATTACTTGAAAAAACAGTCTGTGCTTTGAGTTTCAGCTCTTCCAGTGTGAGTAAATCAGCCGTATTTGATGTGTGCTCAGTTAACAACTTGGCTTTAAAATTTTCGGCATTATTTCTCACGCCACTAAATGCAGCCTGAAAATAGGTGTCATGAAGTTGTTTCTGCTTCCAACACTTTTCCCGCAGTCCTGGTTCGAGATCTTGAAGTTCTTGACGTTTGCCTATTTGTTGTTCTGAACCATCTAATTGGATATTTATGCTTGATATTTGATCATTTATTTTATTTATTTCAGGCTGTAAACGAGCAATTTCCCGCTCGGCTTCAACCTGATTCTCACCTAAGGTAAAAACACCCTGCAGGGGTCCGTCCTGATTAAAGTTCCGATCAACGAAATCCCGGTTATACACCATCCGTTCAAGCTCAGAGCCACCGTGCCATACTAGTGAACACTGACTATGTCCTTGTAATTGGGCAATGACACGGCTTATGGTCGTTTTACCTGTACCATTTGCACCAAAAATATAATTGATACGACGAAGATCGCTGAGTCTTGCCGAGTTCAGATAGGTGGCCACAGGTGCATTTATTTGGATTTCGCTGATCATATTCTCTCCTTAGAGCTCTTCTGAAAAAGATTTTTGGCTTAAAGATGAAAATAACTCCAAAGTATTTCTATTGTGACATCCGGTTTTTTTCAATAACAATTCTATTTTTATAGCTATGTCAAGGTATTTTGATTGAGAGACTTCATCGGGTATCAATATTGGAGTCTTTGAAATTTGGGTACCATTTAGGGTTGGTTGGCCAACAGTCCTAGATTGCATGTCGAAATATTTTTGAACAAATGGAGACTGAAGATAACGGTAGACATAATGCCTACTAACCTCTTTATTCAGCCTTACCCTAGTGACGGCTCTCACAGTATTAAATCCTTTTAAGGATGAGTCTGCTAAAGCTACCTTTCCAATGGTTGCACCGACACAAGTGATTAATATTTCATCTCCATGCAATCTTGATTTTTTATGTTTTTCATCAATTTCCGGAGACACGCATTTAAGATTGCTTTTATCAATCAGCCCATTATGGAAGTCACCCACCCGAACTATTGGGACTCCACCATCGACATGATCTCCAGGCTGAACAATTCCATAATTTATTCGGTCATTTTCAGCAATGAGTTCACCTAACTCTCTTATTTTCCATCCCTTCACATTCGTGACCGGGTCGCCAAACAGTTCCAGAAATACGGCATGGAGGAAGTCGTCTGCGAGCTGGATGGTTAGCTGGCGTTTGCGGCGGATGGCATCGGCTTTGTCGAGAATGGCGGCGATACGTTTTTGTTCGATTAGAGGAGGAAGAGGAATTTTGCTTTCTTTTATTATTTTATCGGACACAGCTGGATAGGTCGCCCCTGTAGCCTTTTCAACCATGTCAGTTACAAAGGCTCTCGTCTGAACCCAGAAATATAAATATTTGCTATCCAGACGATTGCCATTAGGTCTCAGCACACAATAGCCTGTTGAGGCAGTTGCTCCGTCAAATTCATCAGGTACTAATGCTACACCATTTAGATTAGGTCTAACGGTTGCAACTAATACATCGTTTGATTTTACGATTTGCCTAGCCCTGCTGGGCGCTTCGCTTGGCAATACCTCAGAAACACTGCTTTGAACCACTATCTTTTTGTCTTTATCAACTGAGCTCAAGTCTATATAGAAAAATGGCTCTCGGCTTTCAGACTTTAATGGATTCCAACCCTTGACCTTTTCAAGACAGTCACCTATACATACTAGAGGCCAACTCACAGCATCCCCTCCAACTCATCCAGATCCGCCATAATCTCGCTTTCCAACATTTTTAACTTTTTCAGGATTTTTTTCGGATCCTCAAAATTTGCTTCTTCATACTCTATTTCTTTATAGCGATTGATGGAGAGGTCGAATTTGTTGACGGCAATATCTTTAGCATCTACCACAAACGCTTTTTGGGTTTTATCACCAAAGTGTTTGTGGATTACTTCTGCAGAGGCATTCTTCTGAACCAAGACAAAATATTGCTTCCACTTAGCGATAGCATCGGGCAGATCATTACTGCCTTCACCTTTCAGTGGGGTACGCTTATCATCCAATGAATAACCATCAGCTTGCACGTCATAGAACCAGACCCGCTCGGTGCTGCCACCTTTAGTGAACATTAAAACCGCTGTGCTGACACCGGCATACGGCTTAAAGACCCCACTAGGTAAGCTAATAATACCCTCAAGTTGGTTATTTTCGATTAACTCCTGACGTAACTGTTGGTGGGCATTAGACGAGCCGAACAGCACGCCATCCGGCACAATAACGGCGGCACGACCACCGAGCTTAAGTGCACGCAGAATATGGGCAACAAATAGTAACTCTGTCTTTTTAGTTTTAACTAAACCTAACACATCAGGATTAGTGTTAGTCTCGTCCAGACTTCCTTTGAAAGGCGGGTTAGCGAGGATGACATCGAAGAAGTTTTCTTCCTGTTGCGGGTAGTTTTCTTTAATGGTTTTACTCAGGCTGTCCTGATAGAGAATATTGGCTCCATTCACCCCGTGTAAAGCCATGTTCATACTGCTAACACGCAGCATAGTTGTGTCAAAATCGAAACCCCAGAACATATATTTGTTGATATGGTTGCGGTAAGGTTCTAACAGGTCGCCAGAGTAATATTTGTTACCTTCCTCATCCTCAAAAATACCAGCCTTACTGGAATGAACACGGTTTAGGTACTCCATGGTGCGAGTAAGGAATCCGGCGGTGCCGCAGGCAGGGTCACAGACAGTTTCAGTGGGCTGGGGATCGACCAGTTCGATCATGGCATCGATAATATGTCGCGGGGTGCGAAACTGGCCATTGATACCAGCGGTGGTAAGTTTGCTGAGCAGATATTCATAAATATCGCCTTTTACGTCGCTGTTGGTCATAGGCAGTCTATCCACCATCTCCACAGCGCTGACCAGTACCGATTCATTTTTAATTTCAAGGTCGGCATCCTGCATGTATTCGCCGATATGACCTAAGGCCTCGATGGCACTACCGTCATTACCCAAACCATCATGCTCGTCGGACTTCTTGCCTAGTTTTGCGAAGAAAGGGAAAACATTTTGCTTTAGATGCTGGTGCAGTTCTTTACCACTAAGGTTTTTAAAATTTTTCCAGCGTAGTAGTTGCCCTGCAGGTGTATTAGGGAAAAGTCGATCGAAATTTCTGCCCGTGCGGTTTGCTTTACGCTCAGCCATATCCTCTTGCATATCGAGCATACGGGCAAACATCAGGTAGCTGATCTGCTCTATAACTGTTAGAGGGTTAGTGATACCACCAGTCCAGAATTTTTCCCAGAGTTTATCGATATCGTTGCGTATTTGACCAGTTAGCATGTTTTTCTCTGTTCTTTAACAAGTGTCAGATAAGCTGCTGCGCCGCTTATCCAATCCAAAAATACTTTCCGAATAACGATACATTTATCGTTTTCATTCATTAACTAAATTGTGGGAATCTTCCTGTTTCAAATACGGCTCCAATACAGCAATCAGCTCGCCAACGTCATCGGGGGTAAATATACCATCAACTCCCTCGTGCGAGACTGAGATGAAAGGCTTGTCATATAGAGTGTCGACCACGATAGAACCGTGCTGGGCGATGTAGTTTTTCAGTAAGTTCATAAAGCTGACCTGTTTTGCTGTAAGTGTAGGATGGGTATGCAAAAAGCCTTTGAAGTGGTCTTCGATGGCTTGAGGGTCCAATCCTATTATTTCACGCAGAGTCAGGTGAAGTTGGTTAGCTGTGCGACCATAGAATTCATTAAGCACTTCCAAACTCACACCGGGATTGCTGGTGAGAATGGTAGAGGTCAAAGTTTTCAATTCTAACTCGGTAATAGATTCGCCAATACGGATTTTCTGCAAAGTGGGGTTGACCGAGATCATCTGATCCAGAATATTTTTGAGCCTGCGACGGTAGAGCATAGCCTCGTTGGCACCTGCGATTATTATCTCGCGTTCTTTATCTTGTAGGCCAGAGTCACCTGTTTTTGTTGTTGGCATGGAATACACACCACCACTATTAGTTTGTCGATACTTCATAATGCCGCGCAGTTCTCTGCGAGCCTTTTCCAACTTATCAATAGTGGAGTTTTGCCAGAAGTCTGCACTGCGCACTTCGGCTATGATGGCATCTTTATGGCGTACGGCCTGAATGTTAACAGCCAGTGTATCAAGTTCAGCTAACAGCTGATCTCGACCATCGTCAAAACCGCTCGCTTGCTCAACCAGGTTACGCTCTATGGTGGCTATGAGCTTATCCAGTTGAGTAGCGTGTTTGTCGCGTAATACCCTGGATGACATTAATGGAGCGATATTATTGACCATCAAATGTTGGGTTTTAGCGTCAAAGCGCTTTAGTAAATCGGTTTGCTGTAACTGGTGTACAATTCGCAATTCACGTTTTACTGCAATACTTGTATCAGGCAGGTCGTTAATATCTGCACGCAATAACTCAATAGCGGCATCAAAGGCTGCTGCATGATTTTGTCGTAAGGCTGCCTGTGCAAGTTCAAACCGGGCTTCGAATGTGGTTTGCAGTAAGGATTTGCCACCGGTGTCTTCAGGCTCTTGGTATTCTTCTTCAAAGAAATCGAAGTTGCCGTAATGGTCAAAAATCAGAAATTCGGTTTTGTGCTTGCCTGGCCCGAAAAGATTAGGCCTCAGGCGAGTGCCTCGGCCAATCATCTGCCAGAACTTCACCCAACTTTTAACAGGCTTGGCAAATACCAGGTTAACCACTTCGGGTACATCGATGCCCGTATCGAGCATGTCGACCGAAATAGCGATTCGAAATTCATTGTCTGCCTTTTTGAATTCCTTGATTAGGCTTCCGACATGGGGAATGTCATTGTGGATGACCTTGCATACTTTGGTACCGTACTGTGGGTACAACTCGCAGAAGATTTTTTCAAGGTGCTCAGCGTGTTCCTGACGTTGTGCAAAGATGATGGTTTTACCGATCAGAGAACCGGTTTCATCTTTAATGCCATTGTTGATCAGATTTTCCAGAATAATACGGTCAGTATCTTCACTGAAGATCTTGCGGCCAATGTCTTTACCCGCAATGGTGGTGTTACGGGCTTCTTCCTTACCTAAGTCTTCTTCGAGTTGGAGTTTCTGTGTTTCAGTAAGGTCATTGTAGTGAATACCATCACGCAGAAAGTCGGTTGTAAGATCTTTTACCCGAAACGGTACCAAGTATGATGGCTCATTGTTAATCGCTGCGTCTAGCCCAAATTCAAATGTAGGGTCAGTTGTTTCGCAGTCGAATATATCAAACGTATTGCGACTGATAAATTTCACAGGAGTCGCTGTCAGGCCCACTTGAAGGGAATCGAAGTATTCAAACAGGTCGCGGTATTTGTTGTAGATCGTGCGATGAGACTCATCAGCGATGATCAGGTCAAAGAAGCCCACATCCAATTGAGCGAAACGGTTCATCATGCCGGGATAAGTAGCAATATAGATACGTGCACTTTGATCAATCTTATTGGTTTCACCGATCACACATCGTGGCTCAGATGGTAGATTTTGCTTAAACGCATCATCGGCCTGTACCCGCAGCTCTTTGCGGTCACACAAAAAAAGAGCGCGTTTGGCCCAACCAGTGCGAAGCAGTAATTCAGCTAGTGCAATGGCAACGCGGGTTTTCCCTGTACCGGTAGCCTGAATAATCAATGCTTTGCGGCGCTGGTTTTGGAAATGGGCCGCAACCGTTTTGATGGCTTCAATCTGGTAAGGGCGATCAGCAATACTAAGTTCTGGGTTGAATTTTTCCAATTCAGCGGCACGGTAATGGCGTTGATAGATCAGATAGTCCAGGCTGTCTTTACTGTAGAAGCCATACACCGGACGATAGGTGTTGTATTGGTGATCGTCCCAAATGAAAGTTTCGTAGCCGTTGGAATAAAAAATAACCGGGCGCTGATAACCCATATGCTCAAAGGCATCGGCATAAAAGCGAGCCTGCTCACGACCTGCTTGAAGATTAGTATTACCAGATTTTTTCGCTTCGATAACGGCCAGCGGCTGACCGTTATCGCCCCATAGAACATAATCCACCCGGCCTTTACCTGAGGGATTATTGGGAAAGAGAACTTCAAATTCCTGACCAACCTGATCGGGGTTCTTAGTATCCCAACCGGCTTGCAACAGCATGGCATCGACCAACAATGCACGGGTTTTAGCTTCGTTCCATTGCAGGCTATCAGCCACTTTTTGGCTCTGTTGCTGGCGTTTATGTTGATCGGACTTGACGATAGGCTCAAGCTTATCGACATTTAGAGTTCGTTCAAGCTCCACCTGTGCCATCACTCTTTCGAGCTCTTCCTGCTGTTTTTGCAGTTCTTTTTCGTAGCTAGAAACTGATTTTTGAAGTTGATTCAGAGTTGCCGTTGGGTCTTTTACATCGACAAAAGAGGGAATTTGATCCTTTTTTTTGTTGTAGTACTTAATTCCCATGTACATGGCCAACTGATGTGCAGTCTCCAGTGCCATTTGTGCATTACGCAATTCGCCTTCGGCTCCATGCGCTGTATCGTTACCTTGTATACGCAAAAAATTGATCTGATGAACCAGCGATTTGCTTACGCAGTCTTTAAAAACCGGGCTTTTGATCAGCTCATATAAGCTGGATTGTGGCATGCGTGGCAGCAGTTCGTGCTTGTAAATAGCCTTGGTTAGTTCTTCAGCAAAACTACGCAAGCGGGTGAGGGCGCTGCCTGGATCAACATGCAGTACTGCTTCGGCCAAACCACCGAGGTTGGCGAGCAAATTATTCTCAGGTCGTAAGAATTCAAAGTTAAATGATTTCATAATAATTTTATACCCCAACCGGCCCACGTCCCACATAAGCAAGTTTCAGCAATGACCATGCCAACTTTATGTAACCACTAGAGAATACTGTATTTTTCCATCCAATTGTTCAGCGCCTGGTAGTTTTTCAGCCCCTGTAGCTTTGCTGCCTTGGTTTTGTTCTGGCCGCTATCCAAAGCCCCGAGTTCAATCTTTAATGTCGTTTCCTTGTACATTAACGTTACGCTATTACGGCTAAGACCGGTTTGACGCAAAACGTCAGAGATCTTCATTTTTCACTCTCCCATCCTGCGAGCGAGATGGCAACGTATCATGGTCGGGCTCTACGATCGATTCAATTGAGTCAGATAATAACCCTTAAATATGAGAAAAATTAAAGATAAACAGAAATATTTTTTGCGTAATGATGAATAGCTGCTGACTAAACTATCAAGTTTAACAACAAGCTAGGTCAAAGAAGATACCGTGCAGAGAGCCCCCTCATCGAGGGGAGCACTTATCATCGAGTTTCAGCTAACCGACTAACCTGAGACCTTTTACTCCACTATCAATTACATTCCCACGATCCGCATTTATCACAAAATCAGCCCACCACTGCATCATCGGACGACGCTGCTCAAGGTAATCGCTTCGGTTGTAAGCACGTCGTACCTCATTTTTGTCCACATGAGCTAATGCTGCTTCAATAGCATCCGGTGGAAATCCTTGCTCATTGAGAGCTGTACTGGCGATAGAACGCAAACCATGGGAGACAAGAACGCCTCCTAATCCAGCACGCTTGAGCGCTGCGTTCACAGTCTGGCTGTTCATTGGCTGGGTTGGTTTGATGCGACTGGGAAAGATAAACTCTCGGCCACCACTGAGTGACTTCATCATTTCCAGAATAGAAAGAGCCACATCCGATAGTGGAACCGTATGGTCTCGGTTCATCTTCATACGAGCTGCTGGAATTTTCCATTCTTTAGCACTGAAATCGATCTCATCCCATCGTGCCTCAGCGGCTTCGGCAGGGCGGGTAATGGTGAGAAGCTGCCACATGAACAAGCACCGCGTTGACATACTGATACTTGCTGTACGCATTGTTTGCATTAACTGTGGAAGCTGATCCGGACGGATACTCGGCATGTTTTTCTTTTGCGGTTTCTCGAACGCTTTTCCGATATTTACACTGGGAACTGCATCAATCAGGCCTGTGTTCTGCGCATAAATCATGACTTCGTTAATACGCTGACAAAGGCGGCGAACAGTCTCTAATGCACCTCTGGCCTGAACCGGCTGAACAGCTTTAACCAGAGTATGAGCCTTAATCTCAGTGACGCTGATATCACCGATTGCTGGGAAAACATCTCTCTCAAGCGAGCGCCAGATATCGTCGGCATAGTCCTCTGTTACGCTGGCTTTCTTCACATTCCACCAACGCTCGGCAACTAACAAGAAGGTGTTGGTTTTGGCCTCTTGAGAATTCCTCACCTGTTCTTTCTGGTGTTCCTGAGGATCAATATCTTTTGCCAACAAAACTCGAGATTCAGCTCTGAGTTTACGCGCATCAGAAAGGGAGACAGCAGGGTAGGCACCGAAGCTCTGTTTGGTTCGCTGTTTGGTTAGAGGCCGATAGTAACGGAACTGCCAGAGCTTACTACCGCTGGACTTTATTAACAGGGTCAGCCCATCACCATCATAAAGCTGGTAATCGGCATCTTTAGGTTTGGCGGCTTTGATTTCCGTATCGGTTAACGGCTTGGTTTTTCTTGCCATGGGGAGTCTCCATGCGTTTAGGCCCAACGAAAACAATAGAGCTTTTCGTTGGGCCTATCAATGGGCCTAAAAGGTTCGGATTTAATTAGTTCTCTTCGGACTTCGCGGGACAAATTGAAGGCACAAAAAAGCCCGCAGGGCTTGCGCCATGCGGGCTCTTAGGACTTCATCGGATGACTCTGGTAATCACCGATGGAGAATTTTGGTGGAGCTGGCGGGAGTTGAACCCGCGTCCGAAATTCCTACATCCTCGGCACTACATGCTTAGTCAGTCTTTACATTCGCCTGGCACCTGCGGACAGACACGCCACTACCAAACTAGCCTGATTAGTTTTAACGCTTCAACCCCAGGCAGGGCTTCCACGCGATCTCTTTTGGGTTTGACCTCTCTTTGATCCCCGTCTTAAGAGCGGAAGCTAGGGAGAGAGGGCTCAGAGCAGGTTATTAAGCTGCTAAAGCGTAGTTTTCGTCGTTTGCGACTATTTTTTGCGGCTTTTTACGAGGCCAACCGCCCCTCGGCATGCACCTTGGGTTTCGCAAATCCCGTCGAATCCAGAATCAGCCCCAATAGTGTTGCAGCGAGTATAACAGAGATGCGGAAGGTGTTGCCAGCAAAAAACGTGTCTCAACAAGCTGTTGGCTGTGCGTTTCTTGTGCAGTTGGCGGTGTTCAGGAGGGATAACGGGCTGATACTAAAAAATATCCCCCATAGGTTGGGGGATATTTGTTGTGGCTGGACAGGTATCTGGCTTAGCGCCCTGCATGTTTCATAATACGCGCTTTATCGAGCTGCCATTCACGATCTTTCAGGTCGGAGCGTTTGTCGTGCTGCTTCTTACCTTTGGCGACGCCGATCTTCACCTTACACCAGGCGTTTTTCCAATACAGCGACAGCGCGACTACGGTGTAACCTTCGCGGTTGATACGCCCGTACAGAGAATCCAGTTCACGCTGGTTGAGCAGCAGTTTACGCGTGCGGGTAGGATCGCAAACGTAATGCGTAGATGCCACGGCCATCGGGGTAAAGTTGGCGCCGAACAGGAACGCTTCACCGTCTTTCAGGATAACGTAGCTGTCGCCGATGTTGGCTTTACCTGCGCGCAGGGATTTCACTTCCCAGCCCTGGAGCGCCAGGCCCGCCTCAAACTCTTCTTCGATAAAGTATTCGTGGCGGGCGCGTTTATTCAGCGCAATCGTGGCCGATCCAGGTTTGTGTGCTTTTTTCTTTGTCATAATATCCTGAAATTATCGCTAATCTGATAAACCTAGCCTCAAGCTCCCGCGAGGCGTAATGCGTTATCTTAGCACGATATAGCCTGTGTCCGTTTTTTTTAACCGTAGATAAATGATACTATTTACGCCGTGTTCGATCATGGAAATTGCTATGCCTCAGATTAGCCGTACTGCGCTGGTTCCCTACAGCGCGGAGCAAATGTATCAACTGGTGAATGATGTGAATGCCTACCCGGATTTTCTTCCCGGTTGTACGGGCAGCCGCGTTCTGGAGTCTGGACCGACGCAAATGACGGCGGCGGTCGATGTCGCAAAAGCGGGTATCAGTAAGACCTTTACCACGCGTAATACCTTAACCGATAACCAGAGCATTTTGATGCATCTGGTCGATGGGCCGTTTAAAAAGCTGATTGGCGGCTGGAAGTTTACGCCGTTAAGCCAGGACGCTTGTAAGATTGAATTCCATCTTGATTTTGAGTTTACCAATAAGCTTATTGAACTGGCGTTTGGTCGTATCTTTAAAGAGCTGGCGCTGAATATGGTGCAGGCATTCACGATGCGTGCCAGAGAGGTTTACCGTGTCGGGTAAGATTGCCGTGGAAGTGGCTTACGCGCTGCCGCAAAAGCAGTACGTGCAGCGTGTCACCCTGGAGGAAGGGGCCACGATCGAGCAGGCGATTCAGGCAAGCGGGTTGTTGGCGCTGCGTGATGATATTGACCTGAGCAAAAATAAGGTCGGTATTTATAGCCGTCCTGCTAAATTGCAGGATGAAGTTCGCGACGGCGACCGGGTTGAGATTTATCGTCCCCTGATTGCCGATCCGAAAGAGCTTCGCCGTCAGCGGGCGGAGAAGTCGGCGCAGAAAAAGGGATAGCGCCTTACCGTGATTTACAGACAATAAAAAAGCGCTCAATGAGCGCTTTTTTTGTCACCGCTGACTTATTTGGTCAGCGCTGGTTTGTTATCGATGTTGGTCAGCACACCGCTGCTGTTGAAGGTTAACGTCAGCGTTTGTTGGGTTGCTTTTTCATGCCCAGGCTGCTGGCGGAAAACATAGAACCAGGTGTTGGTGCCGAACGGATCGGTCATCATCGGGGTACCTAAGGTGTAGGCGACCTGTTGTTGGGTCATGCCTGGACGAATTTTCGCTACATCGTTAGGTGCCAGGTAGTTCCCCTGACTAATATCAGGACGGTAAACCACTCGCTCCAGAGTGGAACAGCCTGCAGTCATCATCAGAAGAACCGCTGCGGCAGCAGTCAGCGTTTTACAGCGCATAGTGATTTGATTCCTTTTCGGGCCCGAGCAGTACGCGGCTCATATGTCATGTGCCGATGATAATAGACCTGAGGTAAGTTGGAAACCTTTGATATCAGGTCTTACGGCGTTTTTATTGTGAACTCAGACTCTAAGAAATCAAAAAAGTTTATGCGGCCAGCAACTCTTTCGCATTCGCCAGCGTATTACGGGTGACTTCACTGCCCCCCAGCAGCCGCGCCAGCTCTTGCAGGCGAGCGCGTTTGTCCAGGGGTTGCATATGGGTTTCGGTCATTGCGCCGTCGGTCTCTTTGCTGACGTAGAAGTGGTGGTGCCCACAGCCTGCAACTTGCGGTAGGTGGGTCACACACATCACCTGGGTCGATTCACCCAGTTGGCGCAGCAGCTTACCGACGACTGCCGCCGTTGGGCCGCTAATCCCGACGTCCACTTCATCGAAAATCAGCGCGGGTGTTTCCATCTTGCGTGCGGTAATCACCTGAATGGCCAGCGCGATACGCGACAGTTCACCGCCTGAGGCAACCTTGGCAATCGCCTGTAACGGCTGCCCCGGGTTAGTGGTGACGCGAAACTCAATACGATCTGCACCTTCGGCAGTCAGATGCTGTTCTTCAAAGCTGACGTCAATATCAAACAGGCCGTGCGGCATCGAGAGCATATGCATGCTGTCGGTAATCAGCTGCGCCAGCTCCTGTGCGCTGGCCTGACGCTGAGCGTGCAGCTGGCGCGCGGTGTCCAGGGCCAGTTGGTGATAGCGAGAAACCGCCAGTTTGAGCGTTTCGAGTGAGTCGCTCTGGTCGTCGAGCAACTGCTGTTCGTCCAACAGCGACTGGTAGTATTCAGGCAGCGCTTCCGGCGAGATTTGATGCTTCCGCGCCAGGGAAATCTGTTTTGACAGACGCTGTTCCAGCTCGAACAGACGGTTTGGATCGAGATCCATGCGATCGCAATAATGGCGCAGCTCGTCGCTGGCCTCGCTGAGCTGAATGGCCGCTTCTTCCAGCATATCCAGCACGCCGGAGAGTTTGCTGTCCATGCTCACCAGTTCACCGGCCAACTGACGGGCTGTGTAGAGCTGGCTTTGCAGGTTTACGTCGTCGCCGTCGGCCAGGATAGCCAGCGCGTGCTGGCTCGTGGAGAGTAACTGGCCGCTATTTGCAAGGCGCTTGTACTCTTCATCGATTTGTTCATATTCACCGGGCTGCGGATTGAACTCGATCAGCTCTTTCAGCTGGTATTGCAGCAGTTCGGCTCGCGCGGCACGTTCCTGGCTTTGCTGCTGGTGAGCCGCCAGATCGCGGCAGCTTTGGTGCCAGAGACGGTAATTTTCCGCCATTTGATGCGTGAGAGTCGATTCTCCTGCGTAGGCATCAAGCAGCGTTTTCTGGTGTTCGGATTTGACTAACTGCTGGTGTGCGTGCTGCCCGTGGATCTGAATAAGCAACTGGCCCAGCTCTCGCAGTTGGGAAAGCGGTACGGCCGTGCCGTTAATAAAGCCACGAGAACGACCATCGCTGCTGATGACGCGGCGCAGCAGGCACTCGCGGCCATCCTCCAGCTGGTTTTCCTCAAGCCAGCGCAAGGCCGCAGGCGTGTCCTTCAGCGCAAAGCGCGCGCAGAGGTCGGCGCGAGTGGCGCCAACGCGGACCATGTCGGCTTCCGCTCGACCGCCCAGGCACAGCCCGAGGGCATCAATTGCAATAGATTTACCCGCACCGGTTTCCCCGGTGATGGCCGTCATGCCGCTGTTGAAGTCGATTTCAAGTTCACGAACGATTGCAAAATTGCTGATGGTCAGTTGTGCCAACATAGCCGCTTTCCTGTATGAAAACCCATAACTGTGTTTTCATACAGTATAGACTGGTTTTTTATCCAGTAAAGAGGCGGCGATAAAATTAGAACAATTTTTTTGACCAGCCAAGTTTTGTGCTTAATGTATTGAAATAGCTGTAGTCTTTAGGGTGAATGAGATTCAGGTGATAGTCGCTGCGGCGGATCAATACGTCTTCGCCTTCCTGGATGGGCAGGGCAATCTGGCTATCACAGCTGATTTCCAGGTCGCTGCGACGGTGCGAAAAACGCAGGCGGATGGTGCTGTTGCTGTTAATCACCAGCGGGCGCGCGGAGAGCGTATGCGGGAACATTGGCACCAGAGTAATCGCATCTAATGATGGGGTGAGAATCGGCCCCCCGGCGGAAAGTGAGTAGGCGGTGGAGCCGGTTGGGGTGGAGATAATCAGGCCATCGGAACGCTGGGAGAAGGCGAAGGTCTCGTCGATATACACTTCAAACTCAATCATGTGCGCCACTTTGCCCGGGTGCAGCACGACTTCGTTGATGGCGGTGCTGATCCGCTTCTGGCAGTTCTGCTGGCATACCTGAGCCTCCAGTAAGAAGCGCTTTTCAGCAATGTAATTGCCGTCCAGCACGTCGGCAAGCTGCTGATGGGCGTTGTCGGGGTCAAGGTCGGTCAGGAAGCCGAGGTTGCCGCGGTTAATGCCAATGACGCTGATGTCGTAGCGTGCGAGAGTACGCGCCGCGCCGAGCATATTGCCGTCGCCGCCAACCACCACCGCGAGATCCGCTTTTTGACCAATTTCGGCCAGCGTGCCGGTTTTCACATTATCGAGCTTCAGCTCCTGGGCTATCTGGCGCTCAACAATGACATCGAGGCCTTTGGTGCACAGCCAGCGATAGAGCATTTCATGTGTCGTCAGGGCCGTCGGGTGACGAGGGTGTCCTACAATACCGATACACTTGAAATGATTGTTCATTTTCTGAATGTCCTTGTGCCGAAGATTGGTGACAATGTGAGAGCTTCCCTTGAAACCCGAAATCTTATCCCCATAATAAGCCAAGTTAGCGAGATGATTGCGAAAAAACGCGGAGAAATTCATGAGTAGTAAAGAACAGAAAACGCCTGAGGGGCAATCCCCGGAAGAAATTATCATGGATCAGCACGAAGAAGTTGAGGCGGTTGAACCAGACGCTTCTGCTGAGCAGGTGGATCCGCGCGACGAAAAAATTGCGAACCTTGAATCGCAGTTGGCGGAAGCCGAAACTCGCGAGCGCGAAAGCGTACTGCGTGTAAAGGCCGAGATGGAAAACCTGCGTCGTCGCACTGAAATTGACGTTGAGAAGGCGCACAAGTTTGCGCTGGAAAAATTCGTCAACGAACTGCTGCCGGTGCTGGACAGCCTGGACCGTGCGCTGGAAGTGGCCAACAAAGACGGCGACGCGATGGCGGCGATGATCGAAGGTATTGAACTGACGCGTAAGTCGATGCTGGACGTGGTCGCGAAATTTGGCGTGCAGGTTGTCGCCGATATCGACGTGCCGATGGATCCGAACGTTCACCAGGCGATTGCGATGGTGGAGTCTGACGAAGTGGCCGCTGGCAACGTGCTGATGGTGATGCAGAAGGGTTACACCCTGAACGGTCGTACTATTCGCGCGGCGATGGTGTCTGTTGCGAAAGCGAAGGCATAATCTTCGCGTTCCCCTCTCCCCTGCCGGGGAGAGGGGATATCTTTAATCCTTCACGCTTTCCCGCAGCGGTTTCACCGGGTTCACCTGCACCTGCTTAATCACGTTATCCTGCACCTCGAGAATATCGATATCATACTGGGCAATGCGAACGCGCGTGCCTGCAGCCGGAATCTCTTCCAGTGCTTCAACAATCATCCCGTTCATGGTGCGCGCTTCGTCTTCCGGCAGGTGCCAGTTGAAGGCTTTATTCAGTTCGCGCACGTTGGCGCCGCCGTCGATAATGACAGAGCCATCATTTTGCGGGTTAACTTCTTCGGCAAGCGATGGTGACATAGAGGTGGTGAAGTCGCCGACGATCTCTTCCAGAATGTCTTCCACCGTCACCAGACCCTGAATATCGCCATATTCGTCAACCACCAGTCCCACTTTCTTCTTATTGCGCTGGAATTTCACCAACTGGGTGCTGAGCGGCGTTCCCTCTGGCACGAAGTAAATCTCATCGGCGGCGCGCAGCATCACCTCTTTGGTAAACTCTTTTTTCTCGGTCATCAGACGATAGGCTTCGCGCACGCGCAGCATACTGATGGCATCGTCGAGACTATCGCGGTACAGCACGATGCGACCATGCGGCGAGTGGGTAAGTTGGCGGACGATAGACTTCCAGTCGTCGTTGATGTTGATGCCGACGATTTCGTTGCGCGGCACCATAATGTCATCGACGCTAACTTTTTCCAGATCCAGCACCGACAGCAGCATGTCCTGATTGCGGCGTGAAATCTGCGAGCGGGATTCATTCACGATGGTGCGCAGCTCATCTTTGCTGAGCGCGCTGCTGATAGTGATGTCGGTTTTAATGCCCATCATGCGCATCAGGATGCGGGTGATGAGGTTAAGCAGCCAGACCAGCGGCATCATCAGAACTTGCAGCGGCGCGAGCAGGAAGCTGCTGGGATAGGCGACCTTTTCCGGGTAGAGCGCGGCGATGGTTTTGGGCAGCACTTCAGCGAACACCAGTACCACAAAGGTCAGCACGCCGGTAGCGATGGCGACGCCCAGATCGCCATACAGGCGCATGCCGACAATGGTACCGAGCGCGGAAGCCAGGATGTTGACCAGGTTGTTGCCAATCAACACCAGGCTGATGAGACGGTCAGGCTTTTTCAGCAGCTTTTCAACTCGCCGCGCGGATTTGTCGCCCTGCTTCGCCAGATGACGTAGTCGATAGCGATTGAGCGTCATCATGCCGGTTTCAGAACCGGAGAAATAGGCGGAGATGACCACCATGATGATCAGCGTCACGATCAGCGTGGTGGTAGAGATATGTTCCAAGAGAATTCCTTAGTACTTAGCCCACGAATTGTTGAATCACGCGGCTACCAAAGTAGGCGAGCGTCAGAATGCCAGCGCCCGCCACGTTAAACCAAACCACCCGGCGGCCGCGCCACCCTTCGTGATAGTGACCCCATAACAACACGATATAGACGAACCAGGCGATGATGGAAAGGACAGCCTTGTCGATATTTTCCATGCTAAAGAGGTTATGCATGTAAAACAGGCCGGTACAGAGGGTCAGCGTGAGCAGAACGACGCCAACCTGGGTGATGTGAAACATTTTGCGCTCAATGACCATCAGCGGCGGCATTTCGTGATTGAACGCCAGCTTCTTATTCTTGAGCTGATAGTCAATCCATGCCAGCTGTAGCGCATACAGAGCGGCGATAATCAGCGTTGCGTAGGAGAACAGCGACAGGCCGATATGCACCATCATCCCCGGCGTCGCTTCCAGGTGGGTAATAAACTCATTGGGCATAAAGGTGGCGAAGGCGAGGTTGATCAGCGCGAAGGCATAGACGATGGGCAACAGCAGCCAGCCGCGGTTACGCGAAGCAACGATGGTCATCACCGTACAGATCATCAGGCTCACCAGCGAGCCAACGTTTAACAGGCTGAGATTCTGCCCGCTGTCACCGCCCGGCAGGATACGGGCTTCCAGCGCAAATGCATGGCACACCAGCGCCACGGTGGCGGAAAGAATCGCCATACGCCGCCAGCCGCTGTTTTTTTGCAGCAGTCCGGGGATGATCAGCGCCAGGCTGATGGAGTAGGCAACAAGCGCGAGCAGGGCAAACACAGGCATAAAGAGTCGGCAGTCGTCAAAGTGAAGAAAGAGAAGCAGTATATACGCAAAATCCCTCGAGTTGTATCAAGGCGCACAGGTGGTGTGAGGGCGATGGCGTCACGTTACGCGATATCAGCGCCAACCACGGCCTCACAACTCGCCCGGTGTCGTGTTATACTCCCGCAAATTTCCGTTTTTTTGTCGCGTAAGCGACTCACCGTTTCCACCCCAGGCGAGAGACAATGTTTGATAATTTAACCGATCGTTTGTCGCGCACGCTGCGCAATATCAGTGGCCGTGGACGCCTTACTGAAGACAACGTAAAAGAGACGCTGCGCGAAGTGCGCATGGCGCTGCTGGAGGCTGACGTTGCGCTGCCGGTAGTGCGTGATTTTATCAATCGCGTAAAAGAAAAAGCGGTTGGTCATGAAGTTAACAAAAGCCTGACCCCGGGCCAGGAATTCGTCAAAATCGTGCGTAGCGAACTGGTTTCGGCGATGGGCGAAGAGAACCAGACGCTGAACCTCGCCGCGCAGCCGCCGGCAGTCGTGCTGATGGCGGGCCTGCAGGGTGCGGGTAAAACCACCAGCGTCGGTAAGCTGGGTAAATTCCTGCGCGAGAAGCACAAGAAGAAAGTCTTGGTGGTTTCTGCCGACGTTTATCGCCCGGCGGCGATCAAACAGCTGGAAACCCTGGCTGAACAGGTTGGTGTGGACTTCTTCCCGTCTGACGTTGGCCAGAAGCCTATCGATATCGTTAACGCGGCGCTGAAAGAAGCGAAGCTGAAATTCTACGACGTGCTGCTGGTGGATACCGCTGGTCGTCTGCACGTTGACGAAGCGATGATGGACGAAATCAAGCAGGTTCACGCGGCCATTAAGCCGGTTGAAACCCTGTTTGTTGTCGACGCGATGACCGGTCAGGATGCGGCAAACACCGCCAAGGCCTTTAACGAAGCGCTGCCGCTGACCGGCGTAGTGCTGACCAAGGTCGACGGCGATGCGCGCGGCGGTGCGGCACTCTCTATTCGTCACATTACCGGCAAACCGATTAAATTCCTCGGTGTCGGCGAGAAAACCGAAGCGCTGGAGCCGTTCCACCCGGACCGTATCGCTTCCCGTATCCTCGGCATGGGCGACGTGCTGTCGCTGATCGAAGATATTGAGAGCAAGGTTGACCGCGCGCAGGCTGAGAAGCTGGCGACCAAGCTGAAGAAGGGCGATGGTTTCGACCTGAACGACTTCCTGGAACAGCTCAAGCAGATGAAAAACATGGGCGGCATGGCGAGCCTGATGGGCAAACTGCCGGGCATGGGCCAGATTCCAGACAACGTCAAATCCCAGATGGATGACAAAGTGCTGGTGCGTATGGAAGCGATCATCAACTCGATGACGCTGAAAGAGCGCGCGAAGCCGGAAATCATCAAAGGTTCCCGTAAGCGTCGTATCGCCCAGGGCTGCGGCCTGCAGGTGCAGGACGTGAACCGTCTGCTCAAGCAGTTCGACGACATGCAGCGCATGATGAAAAAGATGAAGTCGAAAGGCGGCATGATGAAAATGATGCGCGGAATGAAGGGTATGATGCCCCCAGGATTCCCCGGCAGATAATACGGATTGCATTTTGCCCAAAAATGAGTAAAATTTTCGGGCTTTTAATATGACACCGGGCCCCTTCCCTCGATGGGGCCCGGTTGTTCTATTCACACAAGAGGATGTTATGGTAACTATTCGTTTAGCACGTCACGGCGCTAAAAAGCGTCCGTTCTACCAGGTTGTTGTTACTGACAGCCGTAACGCACGTAACGGTCGCTTCATCGAGCGCGTTGGTTTCTTCAACCCGATCGCTTCTGGCGCGGAAGAAGGCACCCGTCTGGATCTGGACCGTATCGCACACTGGGTTGGCCAGGGCGCAACTATCTCTGATCGCGTATCTGCGCTGATCAAAGAAGCTAAAAAAGCAGCTTAATCTGTCACGGTGGTCATGATGAGCAAGCAACACACCGCACAAGCACCTGTTGATCCGATCGTATTGGGGAAAATGGGTTCTTCCTACGGTATCCGTGGTTGGCTCAGAGTGTTTTCCTCCACCGAAGACGCCGAAAGCATTTTTGACTATCAGCCCTGGTTAATCCAGAAGGCGGGTCAGTGGCAGACCGTTGAGCTGGAAAGCTGGCGCTACCACAATCAGGATATCGTTATTAAGCTGAAAGGCGTTGACGATCGCGATGCCGCGAATCTGCTGACGAACTGCGAAATTATCGTGGATTCCTCGCAGCTGCCGGCGCTGGAAGATGGAAGCTATTACTGGAAAGACCTGATGGGCTGCCAGGTAGTGACCACGGAAGGCTACGGTCTCGGTAAAGTCATCGATATGATGGAAACCGGGTCGAATGACGTTCTCGTCATTAAGGCAAACCTGAAAGATGCATTTGGCATCAAGGAGCGGTTGGTTCCGTTCCTCGATGGGCAGGTTATCAAGAAAGTCGATCTCGCTACTCGTACTATCGAAGTAGATTGGGATCCTGGTTTTTAAACCACCGGATAAACGGTAAAAGACGGCGCTATGTGGATTGGCATAATTAGCCTGTTTCCTGAAATGTTCCGCGCAATTACCGATTACGGGGTAACTGGCCGGGCAGTAAAAAATGGCCTGCTGAGCATCCAGAGCTGGAGTCCTCGTGACTTCACGCATGACCGGCACCGTACCGTGGACGATCGTCCTTACGGCGGCGGACCGGGGATGTTAATGATGGTACAACCTTTACGGGACGCCATTCATGCAGCAAAAGCCGCGGCAGGTGAAGGCGCAAAGGTGATTTATCTGTCACCTCAGGGACGCAAGCTTGATCAAGCAGGCGTCAGCGAACTGGCCACGAATCAAAAGCTGATTCTGGTATGTGGTCGCTACGAAGGTATCGATGAGCGCGTGATTCAGACCGAGATTGACGAAGAATGGTCTATCGGCGATTACGTTCTCAGCGGTGGAGAGTTACCGGCAATGACGCTGATCGACTCCGTTTCCCGGTTTATTCCGGGTGTGCTGGGTCATGAAGCATCAGCAATCGAAGATTCGTTTGCTGACGGGTTGCTGGACTGTCCGCACTATACCCGCCCTGAAGTGTTGGAAGGAATGGAAGTACCGCCGGTTCTGCTGTCGGGAAACCATGCCGAGATACGTCGCTGGCGTTTGAAGCAGTCGCTGGGCCGCTCCTGGCTTAGAAGACCTGAACTTCTGGAAAACCTGGCTCTGACTGAAGAGCAAGCAAGGTTGCTGGCGGAGTTCAAACAGGAACACGCGCAACAGCAACATAAACATGATGGGCTGGTCTGAGACCCCCAAATATCAGTTTACCCAGGATAAGAGATTAAATTATGAGCAACATTATTAAGCAACTTGAACAAGAACAGATGAAGCAGGACGTACCTTCCTTCCGTCCGGGTGATACCGTGGAAGTGAAAGTATGGGTTGTTGAAGGTTCCAAAAAACGTCTGCAGGCATTTGAGGGCGTGGTTATCGCTATTCGTAGCCGCGGTCTGCACTCTGCATTCACTGTTCGTAAAATTTCCAACGGCGAAGGCGTTGAGCGTGTCTTCCAGACTCACTCTCCGGTAGTTGACAGCATTGCTGTTAAACGTCGTGGTGCTGTACGTAAAGCTAAACTGTACTACCTGCGTGAGCGCACTGGTAAGTCTGCTCGTATTAAAGAGCGTCTTAACTAAGATTCGCGCAAGCGACATCCTGTTAGAAAGGGCTGGCCGAAAGGCTGGCCCTTTTTTTATCCTCAAACGCACCATGCGTTAACATTTGGTTGTTAAATCATTTACAATGCCCTCATTCATTGGAGGGTAGTGTGAGCGGCAGAGCATCCAACATCACAGCACTGAAACAGTGGGCCGCCAGGCTTGCGCTGTTGGCTATGGCGCTGATTATCTTTGCTCCGCTGGTCTCTGTGTCGCTACAGCAATCGCCGATGAGCGCGATGCCCGGTATGCACCATGAGATGAGTATGCCAATGCCCACTCATCATTCGATGCCGGACAGTATGCCCATCGACCACGGCGAGGCCTGTGGCTACTGCGTGCTGTTGGCCCATGTTCCCGGCATGATGCTGGCGCTGTGTGTACTGCTGTGCGCGCTGTTGCTGCGCGTGACGATTACCTCTTTCCCGCCGCTGGTGACCCACTGGCGCTATTTCCCCTGGCTCTTCCCCGATACCCGCGCGCCGCCGCGTTTGTCTGCTTTACCTGCTTAAAAATGATAAATGACGCTTTAGCGTCACACCTCTTTTCGCATGTATGAAGGAAGAGTATGACAACCTGCACCTCGCGGGCGGCTTGGGTGCACCTGCTGCGCCGCCTGCATTTTTTTATCGGTCTGTTTGTTGGGCCATTTATTTTCGTCGCGGCCCTGACGGGCACACTGTATGTCGCCACACCGCAGCTAGAGAACCTGTTGTATCGCGATGCGCTACACGGCACCGTTGGCGGAGAGCGGCAGCCAATAGCCGTGCAGATTTCGGCTGCGGAACGCGCATTGAATACGCCGTTGCGTCTGAGCGCCGTTCGACCTGCGTTGGAAGCGGGTGAAACCACACGCGTGATGTTTGCCGATCCGGCGCTTCAGGCCTCGGAAAATCGCGCCATCTTTGTTGATCCGGTAACGTTGGCGGTGAAAGGCGATATGACGGTCTATGGCACCAGCGGTATTTTACCGCTGCGTCAGTGGATTGATTATGCGCATCGCTCGCTGCTGCTGGGGGATATGGGGCGTTTGTACAGCGAGCTGGCCGCCTCGTGGATGTGGGTGGCGGCGTTGGGGGGAATCGTTCTTTGGGCCTTTACCCGCCCTAAGCGGCGTATCAAAAATCGTCTGCAGAATACGCGCCGCGTTCATGTCACCCTTGGCTGGTGTCTACTGGCGGGGATGCTGCTGTTCTCCGCCACCGGCTTAACCTGGTCGCAGTGGGCCGGAGGGAATGTCGATAAGCTGCGCGCTGCTTTTGATTGGCTGACACCGCAGGTCAATACCCAACTGCACGGCGGTGAGATGATGGCGATGGATCCTCATGCGGAGCATCGCGGCCATGCTGACGAGATGACGCCGCATGCCTCGCCGATCGCCTGGGATCGGATCGATGCCGTCCTTAACGTTGCTCAGCGCGGCGGCATCGATGCAACCCATCTGGAGATCCGCCCGCCGCGTAGCGCCGATCGCGCGTGGACGGTAACTGAGATCGACCGACGCTGGCCTACGCAGGTCGATGCCGTTGCGGTTGATCCGCACTCTCTGGCGATTATCGACTATACGCAGTTTGCTGATTTCCCGCTGATGGCAAAGCTCACGCGCTGGGGTGTTGATTTCCATATGGGGATCCTGTTCGGTTTACCAAACCAGCTTTTGTTGATCGCCTTTGGGCTGGCGCTGTGCGTGGCGATTGTGATGGGCTATCGGCTCTGGTGGATTAAACGTCCAGCTCAGATATCGATCAGCCCGCTGCAAACGCTGACGCAAAACTGGCTGGCATTGGCGCTGCCTGCGCGTACTGTAACACTTGTCGTCACCGTGGCACTTGGTCTGGCGTTGCCGGTGATGGGGGCAAGTTTGCTGCTGTTTGTTGCCATTGACTGGGGGCGCTGGCGCAGCAGGGTCGCACAGGGATTATCGCGCGTAGCTGAATAGCGCGCTTAACTCAGGGTGAACGCATTGGCGTTCGCCCTTTTTTATACCTCTTAATTAAAAGTGTAATTATTATTGTACACTTTAACGGCGATTATTTTGCCATTAATAGGGTGGTGTAAATAATAATTTACGTATTTTGGATTGATATCTTTACTCGTTGTGATATTGTGAGTTCACCTCATTGAGGAAACAACTATCGCAAACGAGCCATAACAGGTAATGCCATCATGCAAAAAGACGCGCTGAACAACGTAAATATCGCCGATGAACAGGTTTTGATCACCCCGGATCAGCTGAAAGCTGAATTCCCGCTCACCGTTGAGCAGGAAGCGCAAATCGCCCAGTCACGTAAAACGATTTCTGACATTATCTCCGGTCGCGATCCGCGTCTGTTGGTAGTGTGTGGGCCTTGCTCCATCCACGATCCTGAAGCTGCCATCGAATATGCGCGTCGATTTAAAACACTGGCGGAAGAGGTCAGCGATAGCCTCTACCTGGTGATGCGCGTCTATTTTGAGAAGCCGCGTACCACCGTCGGCTGGAAAGGGCTTATCAACGATCCGCACATGGATGGCTCGTTTGATGTGGAAGGCGGACTGAAAATTGCCCGTCGTCTGTTGGTTGAACTGGTCAGCATGGGGCTGCCGCTGGCAACCGAAGCGCTGGATCCGAACAGCCCGCAGTACCTGGGCGATCTGTTCAGCTGGTCAGCGATTGGCGCGCGTACCACAGAATCACAAACTCACCGCGAAATGGCTTCTGGCCTGTCAATGCCGGTCGGTTTCAAAAACGGCACCGATGGCTCGCTGGCGACCGCCATCAACGCGATGCGCGCAGCGGCGATGCCGCACCGTTTCGTGGGTATCAACCAGGCCGGTCAGGTTTGCCTGCTGCGCACTCAGGGTAACCCGGATGGTCACGTAATTCTGCGCGGTGGTAAAAAGCCGAACTACGGCCCGGAAGATGTCGCGCAGTGTGAAAAAGAGATGGAACAGGCGGGACTGCGCGCATCGCTGATGGTAGATTGCAGTCATGGTAATTCCAATAAAGACTACCGTCGTCAGCCTGCGGTAGCGGAATCCGTTGTCGCGCAGATCAAGGACGGTAACCGTTCCATTATTGGTCTGATGATTGAGAGCAATATTCACGAAGGCAATCAGTCTTCCGAGCAGCCGCGCTGTGATATGAAATACGGCGTATCGGTAACCGATGCATGCATCAGCTGGGAAACAACCGATGCGCTGCTGCGTGAGCTCGACAAGGATTTACGCGGCCATCTGGCGGCTCGTCTGGCGTAAGAGGATTGTATGGTTGCTGAACTGACCGCGCTACGCGATCAAATTGATGAAGTGGATAAGGCGCTGCTGAACCTGCTGGCGAAGCGTCTGGAACTGGTGGCGGAAGTTGGCGAAGTCAAAAGCCAGTACGGCCTGCCGATTTATGTTCCGGAACGTGAGGCTTCAATGCTGGCTTCGCGTCGCAAAGAGGCTGCCGCATTAGGCGTGCCGCCGGATTTGATTGAAGACGTGCTGCGTCGGGTGATGCGCGAGTCCTACTCCAGCGAAAACGACAAAGGCTTCAAAACGCTCTGTCCGTCGCTGCGCCCGGTGGTGATTGTCGGCGGCGGCGGCCAGATGGGGCGGCTGTTTGAAAAAATGCTGACCCTGTCCGGCTACCAGGTGCGGACGTTGGAAAAAGAAGACTGGGCAAACGCGCCAGAAATGGTGGCGGATGCCGGTATGGTCATCGTCAGCGTGCCAATCCATGTGACTGAACAGGTGATTGCGAAGCTGCCGCCATTACCTGCGGACTGCATTCTGGTGGATCTGGCCTCGGTGAAAGCCGGGCCGATTCAGGCGATGCTGTCGGCACATTCGGGGCCTGTTGTGGGGCTGCACCCGATGTTTGGCCCTGACAGCGGCAGCCTGGCCAAACAGGTGGTGGTCTACTGCGATGGTCGCCAGCCTGAAGCCTACCAGTGGTTCCTTGAGCAGATTCAGGTTTGGGGCGCGCGTTTGCACCGTATCAGCGCGGTTGAGCATGACCAGAATATGGCGTTTATCCAGGCGCTGCGTCACTTTGCGACTTTCGCCTATGGCCTGCATCTGGCGGAAGAGAACGTGCAGTTGGAACAACTGCTGGCGCTCTCTTCACCGATCTACCGCCTGGAGCTGGCGATGGTAGGCCGTCTGTTTGCCCAGGATCCGCAGCTGTACGCCGACATTATTATGTCGTCCGGCAACAACCTGGCGCTGATCAAACGCTACTACCAGCGCTTTGGCGAGGCAATTGGCCTGCTGGAGCAGGGCGATAAGCAGGCGTTTATCGACAGCTTCCGTAAGGTGGAACACTGGTTCGGCGACTACGCGCAGCGTTTCCAGAGTGAGAGCCGCGTCCTGTTACGCCAGGCGAATGACAGTCGGCAGTAACCGAAAACTGTATATACTTGAAAGCCAGGGGAAATCCTCTGGCTTTTTTTATGGGATGAAGACGATGGCTGAAGCAAACCTGCTGTTTGATTACACCGGACATCTGCCGGAATGCCCGACCTGGAGTGACGCCGAGCAGGCGTTGTACTGGGCGGACATCATGGAGTGTGAAATTCACCGCTATGTGCCCGCAACGGGCGACCACCAGATCTTACAGTTCCCGGAAGAGGTGGGCTGTTTTGCGCTGCGGGAGAAGGGGGGCTTTATCGTCGCGCTACGCAGCGCAATCTGGCTTGCCGATAGCCGCGGTCTGCTCCAGCATAAAATCTGCGATAACCCAAGCAATCCACAGCTGGCGCGCTTTAATGACGGCGGCACCGATCGCGATGGACGTTTTTATGCCGGTACCTTCTGGGGGCCGGGTGACTACAACGGTGCGCTGTTGGTGAGGGTCGATAACCAACTGAGACCAAAGGTGATTCAGTGTGATATTCACGGCGCGAATGGTCTGGCATTCAGCGCGGATAAACGCTGGATGTACACCTCGGATACGCCGAACGGGGTGATTTATCGTACGCCGTTGGACGCCGACGGCGAGCCGGGAACTCGGGAGATTTTCCGCTTGTTTAAAGACGGTGAGGGGATCCCGGACGGCGCGGCCATCGATGAAGAAGGCTGTTACTGGAGCGCGATGTTTGACGGCTGGCGAGTGGCTCGCTTCTCGCCAACGGGAGAGCAGCTTGCGGAATATCGTCTGCCGGTGCGTTGCCCGACAATGGTCTGTTTCGGTGGCGCGGATATGCGTACGCTGTTTATTACCACGACGCGTGAGAATATGTCGGCTGATGAGGTGGCGAAGTATCCACTGTCCGGCGCTATCTTCACCCTGCCTGTGGCGGTGGCAGGGATGAAGAAACGGCCTTTTATCGAACGTTAGACCGGGTCGACCGGTACGACGTTTTCGCTTGGGTAGCAACCCAGCACTTTCATCGAGCGGGTAATACCGGAAAGCTCTTTCAGCGCCTTTTGCATCGGCAGCGCGTCCAGGTTCGCCTGGACGTCGAGATAAAACATCTCTTCCCACGGATTGCCGTGAATCGGGCGCGATTCGAGCTTGGTCATGATCAGGTTGTGATTACGCAATACCAGCAGCGCTTCAACCAGCGCACCGGCCTGCTGCCCGGTGGCGATCAGCAGGGTGGTTTTCGCTGGCACCTGGTCGGAGACGTTCACCGCCTTGCGCGCCAGCACCAGAAAACGTGTGATGTTCTGCGTCTGATTGGCCTGGCAGTGTTCCAGCACCTGCAAACCATACAGCTTGCCGCCGGCTTCGCTGCCCAGAGCCGCGACGGTTGGTGAGTTGGCCTGCGCCACTTTCTCCATTGCTGCCGAGGTGCTCTCGGTGTACTCAATTTTCCACTGCGGATAATGGCTCAGGAACTGGCTGCACTGCTGGAACGGCTGCGGGTGGCTATACACCGTCTCAATGGTGTCGAGTGTGGTTGTACCGTTTACCAGCACGCAGTGGTCGATAGGGACCGTCATTTCACCCACGATCGACAGGCTAGTGTGTTGCAGCAGGTCGTAGACGTCGTTAATACCGCCGGAGCTGGTGTTTTCAATCGGCACCACGGCGTAGTCAGCCTGACCGGTCTCAACCTGGTTAAAGATATCGGCAAACTTCAGGCAGCCGCTTTCGATGAACTGCTCAAAGTGGCGGGCCGCGTACTGGCGGGCCGCCAGATGCGAGTAGGAACCTTTCGGGCCCAGAAACGCGATACGCGCTGAATGTGGGTTAATCTTATTCAGGTGCTGCTGGAGCAGCGTTTGCTGGGTAAGCACGGAATCTTCAATGATGAGCTGGAACAGGCGGGTGATGTAGTGCGCGTCAAGCTGGTGGGTTTTGCCCAGCGTAATCAAGCGCTCCAGCAGATCACGCTCGCGATCGATGTCGCGGACCGGGCGGTGAGAGGCCAGCTTGGCTTTACCGACCTCAATAGCCAGACCACGGCGCTCGGCCAGCAGGCTCACTAATTTCTCATCAAGGGCGCTTATCTTATCGCGTATCGCCAGTAACGGGTTTTCCGAAGTCATCATGTTTGCCTTTCTTGTTATCAATAAAAAAGGCCCCCCGGTGTGGGAGGCCTTATTGTTCGTCTTCGCATTCTTTATCACACGACGAAACGCCTCCCATTCAGGGGAAGGTAAAAAAGAATGCGAAGAAAAACGGTAGAAGTTTCACTATCAGGTTAAATCCTTAGCGTGATGAGGTTTTACAGTACTCGTTCTGTTTTCGTTCTGTCAATAAAAAACGCGCCCGAAGGCGCGTTGGCGATACACATTAAAGTACAAAGTTCAGTTTACTCTTCTTCAACTTCTTCTACGAAGCTTGCGTCTTTCACCGACGTTGCGGCGCGACGGGCTTCCCCTTTGTGTTGCACCTTATTGAGCTGCCGTTCCAGCTTGTTGATCAATTCGTTAATGGCGGTGTACATATCTTCATGTTTCGCACTGGCGACCAGATGCCCGTTCGGGGTGTTCATCGTGGCGTCCGCTACAAATCCCTGTGGCTCTTTGGACAGAATGATATGCGGGTTGATTAAGTGGGTTTGCCATTTTTCCAATTTTGCGAGACGGTCTGCGACATGCTGGCGAATAGCCGGAGTAATTTCCATTTGTTTACTGGTAATGTTCATTGTCATAAATTTTACCTCTTGTCTTTCCGTCTTGGTGATTCCAGCATACCTCGGATTTGCTTAAAATGTGTGATAAAGATCACATTATTTTGTCACTTTTTGTCAGCGCATTCATTTTGTGAGTCAAGACAGGAAGAAGTGATTTTTTACTTGTCGATTCGGGAAAATACAGCCATATTTGATAGGATAACCTGGCGCTAAACCGCTTCAGCAAGTCATTAAAACGAATAAAAAAACGGCAGCCATCGGGCTGCCGTTTTGCTTTCTAAAAGGTTTGAATCAGGACTGAGTGCTTTTGCCGTTGGCGGCAATGATTTTCGCGACTTTATCAGCCTGTGCCGTCATCTGCATTTCGCGGTAGGCATTTTCCATCTTCGGCAGAGCATCGCGAGTCGCCTGAGTATCCGGGAAGTTACGCATCATGTTTTCGACGCGGTTTACGACAGCAACCCACGCGCCGCGGGCGGTGTAGTAATCAACAACGGAAAGTTCATACTTCGCCAGACGGTCTTTCAGGAAGATAAGACGTTTGTTGGCGTCGGTGACGTATTGACTGTTCGGGTAGCCGCGCACCAGCTTCGAGAAGTCGTTAAATGCGTCACGGGCGTGCTGCGGATCGCGGTCGGAGCGGTCTACGCCAAAGAAGCCCTGCAGCGCGCTATCGTCCAGCGCCATGTTGGTTAAGCCGCGCATGTACATCACGTAGTCGATGTTCGGGTGCGTCGGGTTCAGACGAATGAAACGGTCAATGGCGGCCTGAGCCAGCGGCAGATCGGCATTTTTGTAGTATGCGTAGATCAGATCCAGCTGTACCTGTTGAGAATATGGCCCGAACGGATAGCGGTTATCCAACGCTTCCAGTTGCGTTATTGCCTGTTTCCAGTTACCGTCCTGCAGCTTTTGCTGAGCAGTTGCGTAGATTTCATTAGGCGGATTATCAGGAACCTCTTCCTTTGAACCAGAGCACCCCGCCAAAGCCAGGCTCAACGTGGCCGCTGCCACCAGATATTTCATGCGCGTCATGACGTTTTGACTTTCCTCAAAATGTTTATACGGGATATTCACAGTTCCTGTTCCCGATTAAGACCAGCTACAATAGCACACTATATTAAACGGCGAAGCCGTAAAAACCCAACGTTAACGAAGAAGCTGTATATGGCACAACGAGTACAACTCACCGCAACGGTGTCCGAGTCACAACTCGGTCAACGCTTAGATCAGGCTTTGGCCGAAATGTTCCCTGATTATTCGCGATCGCGCATAAAAGAGTGGATCCTCGACCAGCGCGTTCAGGTCAATGGCAAAGTTTCAGACAAGCCGAAAGAAAAAGTCATGGGTGGCGAGTCCGTCGCTATCGATGCTGAAATCGACGAAGAGATCCGCTTTGAAGCGCAGGATATCCCACTCGATATTGTATATGAAGATGATGATATCCTCGTCATCAATAAGCCGCGCGACCTGGTCGTTCACCCGGGCGCCGGTAACCCGGATGGCACGGTGCTGAATGCGCTGCTGCATTACTATCCGCCGATTGCCGATGTGCCGCGTGCGGGCATCGTCCACCGTCTGGATAAAGACACCACCGGTTTAATGGTGGTGGCCAAAACCGTTCCGGCGCAAACGCGTCTGGTGGAATCACTGCAGCTGCGCGAGATTACCCGCGAGTATGAAGCGGTGGCGATTGGTCACATGACTGCGGGCGGTACCGTTGAGGAACCGATTAGCCGTCACCCGACCAAACGTACGCACATGGCGGTTCACCCGATGGGGAAACCGGCGGTAACGCACTATCGTATTATGGAACACTTCCGTGTGCACACGCGTCTGCGACTGCGTCTGGAAACCGGGCGTACGCACCAGATCCGCGTGCACATGGCGCACATCACCCATCCGCTGGTGGGCGATCAGGTCTACGGTGGCCGTCCGCGTCCGCCAAAAGGCGCGTCGGATGAGTTCATTTCCGTACTGCGTAAGTTTGACCGCCAGGCGCTGCATGCGACTATGCTGCGTCTCTATCACCCGATCTCGGGGATTGAAATGGAATGGCATGCGCCTATCCCGCAGGATATGGTCGATTTGATCGCCGCGATGCGTGCCGATTTTGAAGAACATAAGGATGACGTAGACTGGTTATGACCAAAATCATTGTCCCGGAATGGCCGCTGCCGCAAGGCGTGGCCGCCTGTAGTTCAACGCGCGTCGGTGGCGTCAGTGAAGGCGCGTGGGATTCACTCAATCTCGGCGCTCACTGTGGTGATAATCCCGAACACGTTGAGGAGAACCGTAAGCGTATGTTTGCGGTGGGCCAACTGCCGTCGAAACCGGTGTGGCTGGAGCAGGTGCACGGTAAAGATGTGCTGCATCTGACCGGCGAGCCTTATGCTTCGAAGCGTGCGGATGCCTCCTACAGTAATACGCCCGGGACAGTGTGCGCGGTGATGACGGCCGATTGCCTTCCGGTTCTGTTTTGCAATAAAGCTGGAACGGAAGTGGCCGCTGCACATGCGGGCTGGCGCGGTTTATGCGACGGCGTGCTGGAAGAGACCATCGCCTGCTTCAAAGACACTCCTGAAAATATCCTTGCCTGGTTTGGCCCGGCGATTGGTCCGCAGGCTTTTGAAGTCGGCCCGGAAGTGCGTGAAGCGTTTATGGCCAAAGACGTCAACGCGGTTAGCGCATTTCGTCCAGCAGGCGAAAAATATTATGCCGACATCTATCTTTTGGCACGCCAGCGTTTAGGGAATATTGGCGTCACCGCCGTCTTTGGCGGCGACCGCTGTACGTTCAGCGAAAAGGATGATTTTTTCTCTTATCGCCGCGACCGTATTACGGGTCGTATGGCAAGTTTCATCTGGCTGATATAACCTATAGAATCAAGACGATCCAGAAGGCAGACATTTTTTTCTCATAGACCAGGTCATTTAACCTTGAATAATTGAGGGATGACCTCATTTAATCTCCTGTAGCAAAATTGACCTATATATGGGAGGAGTCATGCGTCTGGATCGTCTTACCAATAAATTCCAGCTTGCTCTTGCCGATGCTCAGTCACTCGCACTGGGGCACGACAACCAATTTATCGAACCTCTTCATTTAATGAGCGCCTTGCTGAATCAGGAAGGGGGCTCGGTACGTCCTTTATTAACATCCGCGGGCATTAATGCCGGCCAGCTACGCACGGCTATCGATCAGGCGCTGAGCCGTTTACCTCAGGTGGAAGGCACCGGGGGAGACGTGCAGCCGTCTCAGGATCTGATGCGCGTGCTGAATCTTTGCGACAAGCTGGCGCAAAAACGCGGCGATAACTTTATTTCGTCAGAACTGTTCGTTCTGGCGGCGCTTGAGTCTCGTGGCACTCTGACCGACCTGCTAAAAACCGCGGGCGCAACTACCGCCAATATCACTCAGGCAATTGAACAGATGCGTGGAGGTGAAAGCGTGAATGACCAGGGTGCCGAGGACCAACGTCAGGCATTGAAAAAATACACTGTCGATCTGACTGAACGCGCCGAGCAAGGTAAGCTCGACCCGGTGATCGGCCGTGATGAAGAAATTCGTCGTACCATCCAGGTACTGCAACGTCGTACCAAAAATAACCCCGTGTTGATCGGTGAGCCGGGCGTCGGTAAAACCGCCATTGTTGAAGGGCTGGCGCAACGTATTATCAACGGTGAAGTGCCGGAAGGCTTGAAAGGCCGCCGCGTGCTGGCGTTGGATATGGGCGCGCTGGTGGCTGGGGCGAAATATCGTGGTGAGTTTGAAGAGCGTCTGAAAGGCGTGCTGAACGATCTGGCAAAACAGGAAGGCAACGTCATCCTGTTTATCGACGAGCTGCACACCATGGTTGGCGCGGGTAAAGCCGATGGCGCCATGGATGCCGGTAATATGCTGAAACCGGCGCTGGCGCGCGGGGAACTGCACTGCGTCGGTGCGACCACGCTGGATGAATATCGTCAGTACATCGAAAAAGATGCGGCGCTGGAACGTCGCTTCCAGAAAGTGTTCGTGGCAGAGCCGTCGGTGGAGGACACCATTGCGATTTTGCGTGGCCTGAAAGAGCGTTATGAACTGCATCACCACGTGCAGATCACCGACCCGGCGATTGTCGCGGCGGCGACGCTCTCTCACCGCTATATTGCTGACCGTCAGTTGCCGGATAAAGCCATCGATCTTATCGATGAAGCGGCTTCCAGCATTCGTATGCAGATTGACTCGAAGCCGGAAGAGCTCGACCGTCTCGATCGCCGTATCATTCAGTTGAAGCTGGAACAGCAGGCGCTGATGAAAGAGTCTGACGAGGCGAGTAAGAAACGTCTCGACATGCTGAACGACGAGCTGAGCGATAAAGAGCGTCAGTACTCTGAGTTAGAAGAAGAGTGGAAAGCGGAAAAAGCGTCACTCTCTGGGACGCAAACTATCAAAGCGGAGCTGGAGCAAGCGAAAATCGCCATCGAACAGGCGCGTCGTGTCGGTGACCTGGCGCGGATGTCCGAGCTGCAGTACGGCAAAATTCCGGAACTGGAAAAACAGTTGGAAGCGGCGACGCTGTCCGAAGGCAAAACCATGCGCCTGCTGCGTAATAAGGTGACGGATGCGGAGATTGCCGAAGTACTGGCGCGTTGGACCGGTATTCCGGTGGCCCGTATGCTGGAAGGTGAGCGTGAGAAGCTGCTGCGTATGGAGCAGGATCTGCATAGCCGCGTGATTGGCCAGAACGAAGCGGTTGAAGCGGTCTCTAACGCGATTCGCCGTAGCCGTGCAGGGCTGTCTGACCCGAACCGTCCGATTGGTTCATTCCTGTTCCTGGGGCCAACCGGGGTAGGTAAAACCGAACTGTGTAAAGCGCTGGCTAACTTTATGTTCGACAGCGATGACGCGATGGTGCGTATCGACATGTCCGAGTTTATGGAGAAACACTCCGTGTCTCGTCTCGTGGGCGCGCCTCCGGGATATGTCGGTTATGAAGAGGGCGGTTATCTGACAGAAGCGGTGCGTCGTCGCCCTTACTCCGTCATCCTGCTGGATGAAGTAGAGAAAGCGCATCCGGATGTGTTCAACATTCTGCTGCAGGTTCTGGACGATGGTCGTCTGACCGACGGGCAGGGGAGAACGGTCGACTTCCGTAACACGGTGGTCATCATGACCTCTAACCTCGGTTCTGACCTGATTCAGGAGCGCTTCGGTGAACTGGACTACGGGCATATGAAAGATCTGGTACTGGGCGTGGTCAGCCACAGCTTCCGTCCAGAGTTCATCAACCGTATTGATGAAGTGGTTGTTTTCCATCCGTTGGGTGAAAAACACATTGCGTCGATTGCGCAGATTCAGCTGCAGCGTTTGTACAAACGTCTGGAAGAACGTGGCTATGAAACACAGATCTCCGACGAAGCTCTGCAACTGCTGAGTAAAAATGGTTACGATCCGGTGTATGGCGCACGTCCGCTGAAACGTGCTATCCAGCAGCAGATTGAGAACCCGCTGGCACAGCAAATCTTGTCTGGCGAGCTGTTGCCGGGTAAAACCATTCGCCTGGAAGTGAAAGACGATCAGATTGTGGCAGTGCAGTAAGTCACAAAAAGAAGAAAACGAGCCCTACGGGGCTCGTTTTTGTTTAAAAACCAGGCAAAAATAAGATAATTGAATGAAAAATGAGCGTGTGAAAACTTTTTTCTATTTTATGCTTGCGGCTTCTCATTTTCTCCCTATAATGCGCCTCCACTGACACGGAACAACGGCAAACAAGCCGCCGGGTCAACGAGGTTCTCCTGAGAACGTCGGCGAAGAAAGCGAAAATAAACGCTTGACTTCGTAGCAGGGTGGCGTATTATGCACACCCCGCGCCGCTGAGAAAAAGCGAAGCGGCGCTGCTCTTTAACAATTTATCAGACAATCTGTGTGGGCACTCGAAGATACGGATTCTTAACGTCGCAAGACGAAAAATCCATGCCGCGTGTATGAAGAAGGCCTTCGGGTTGTAAAGTACTTTCAGCGAGGAGGAAGGCGTTGTGGTTAATAACCGCAGCGATTGACGTTACTCGCAGAAGAAGCACCGGCTAACTCCGTGCCAGCAGCCGCGGTAATACGGAGGGTGCAAGCTTGAAACGACACACTGTGTCTGTTCTCCGTAATAAGAACAGATAAGCGGTGTGTTCGAGTCTCTCAAATTTTCGCAATCAGAAGTGAAACATCTTCGGGTTGTGAGGTTAAGCGACTAAGCGTACACGGTGGATGCCCTGGCAGTCAGAGGCGATGA
>NZ_CP050321.1:1198853-1198935 GCF_011765685.1 Kluyvera genomosp. 3
GAAGTGAAACATCTTCGGGTTGTGAGGTTAAGCGACTAAGCGTACACGGTGGATGCCCTGGCAGTCAGAGGCGATGAAGGAC
>NZ_CP050321.1:1199035-1199144 GCF_011765685.1 Kluyvera genomosp. 3
CACACTATCATTACGTGAATACATAGCGTAATGAAGCGAACCGGGGGAACTGAAACATCTAAGTACCCCGAGGAAAAGAAATCAACCGAGATTCCCCCAGTAGCGGCGA
>NZ_CP050321.1:1199244-2030403 GCF_011765685.1 Kluyvera genomosp. 3
AACTGTGCACCGAAGCTGCGGCAGCGACATTAGGTGTTGTTGGGTAGGGGAGCGTTCTGTAAGCCTGCGAAGGTGTCCTGTGAGGGATGCTGGAGGTATCAGAAGTGCGAATGCTGACATAAGTAACGATAATGCGGGTGAAAAACCCGCACGCCGTAATGAACCGTGAGGCTTAACCTTACAACGCCGAAGATGTTTTGGCGAAGAGACGAAGATTCAGCTTGATTACAGATGACATCGACATGCTAAGGCGTGTTGATAAACAGAATTTGCCTGGCGGCTGTAGCGCGGTGGTCCCACCTGACCCCATGCCGAACTCAGAAGTGAAACGCCGTAGCGCCGATGGTAGTGTGGGGTCTCCCCATGCGAGAGTAGGGAACTGCCAGGCATCAAATAGTGAAGAAGCCCATCCTGACGGATGGGCTTTTTTGCGTCCGTACGATCCCGTCTCACATGCCGGATGTTGGCGCTAACATCTCCTTATGTGCACGTGATGCACAATACTCCACTTTTTTTCCACTCCATTTCCCTCTATTCCTCCTGCAGCTAATCCTAAATCGTGATCCTGCTAACAGAAAATGTGACTCTCATCACTAATTTGCAAATAACAATTATATAACATTTCATTTACTAAAATATCTGCCTGCGTGACGTGTACGCCCGGTAAGGCAGGAGAGCGCTTTTGGCAGGAGTTAACAAATGGCCGTAACCAGTGTGACCCCAGAAGAATCGCTGACCAACAGCGATACTCGCCGTCGCGTGATGGCAATTGTCGGGGCATCATCAGGGAACCTTGTTGAGTGGTTTGATTTCTACGTCTACTCGTTCTGTTCCCTCTATTTTGCTCACATCTTTTTCCCGTCAGGCAATACCACTACCCAACTGCTGCAGACTGCTGGCGTATTCGCCGCGGGTTTTCTGATGCGCCCAATCGGTGGTTGGCTATTTGGCCGCATCGCAGACCGCCGTGGACGTAAGGTCTCGATGCTCATTTCCGTATGCATGATGTGCTTCGGCTCGTTAGTTATTGCTTGTTTGCCGGGCTACAGCGTGATTGGCACCTGGGCTCCCGCACTGCTACTGCTGGCGCGTTTGTTCCAGGGGCTGTCCGTCGGCGGCGAGTACGGTACCAGCGCCACCTACATGAGTGAGGTAGCGGTTGAAGGTCGTAAGGGCTTCTATGCGTCCTTCCAGTATGTCACGCTGATTGGCGGTCAATTGCTGGCTGTACTGGTGGTGGTAATTCTGCAAAATGTGCTTAGCAGCGAAGATCTTCACGCCTGGGGATGGCGAATTCCATTTGCCCTGGGGGCCGTACTGGCGATTGTCGCCCTGTGGCTGCGTCGCCAACTGGATGAAACCTCACAGAAAGAGACGCGCACGCTAAAGGAGGCCGGTTCATTTAAAGGGCTGTGGCGTAACCGCAAGGCATTTGTGATGGTGCTCGGTTTCACCGCCGCAGGCTCGCTGAGCTTCTACACCTTTACGACCTATATGCAGAAATATCTCGTTAACACCGCCGGGATGAGCGCCAATCTGGCAAGCGTCATTATGACCGCCGCGCTGTTCGTCTATATGCTGGTTCAGCCGTTCTTTGGCCTGCTGTCGGATAAAGTCGGCCGCCGTACCTCGATGCTCTGCTTTGGCGCGCTGGCAACCCTGTTTACCGTGCCGATTCTCTCCGCGCTGCAGAACGTCACATCACCGTACGCGGCATTTGCGTTAGTCATGTGCGCGCTGCTTATTACCAGCTTCTATACCTCTATTAGCGGGATCCTGAAAGCTGAAATGTTCCCGGCGCAGGTGCGCGCGTTGGGGGTAGGCTTGTCTTATGCGGTGGCTAACGCCTTGTTTGGCGGTTCAGCCGAATACGTGGCGTTGTCGATGAAGTCTGCGGGTATCGAAACCGCCTTCTTCTGGTATGTGACGGTAATGGCGGCGATTGCTTTCCTGGTCTCACTTAAGCTGCATCGCAAAGGAAAAGGTCTACGCCTGTAGTTTAATGTTGCGCGAGCTGCCACACCGCATAGCCGGTGGTGGCGCCGGCAACGTCCCAGGCAAAGTCCTTCCAGCTCCAGCCGCTCCCTGCCGGGCGGCTGTCCCAGAGCTCTTTCGTCGCCCCCAGGCTGACGGAAAACATCAGGCCAATCGCCGCGCTGCGATCGCGGCTGACTCCCTGGTGCTGCGCATACTCATTACCGGCGGCTGAAAGCATCGCCGAGGCAATAAAATGCTGAGCTTTATCCTGCCCGCTCCAGCTATCGTTTGCCATATGACTGCAACCGCTGAGCGCCAGCATTGTGCACATCAGAAGAGGGCGTAGCATAAAGACTCCAGTCATAAAAAAGCCCCGATGTGCGGGGCTTCAGTTTACAGGATACGGCTAATCAGCCTGTCGATACGAATTCGACGCAGACGGCGAATCAGCTTGCGCACTTTTACCGGATAGTCCGCGATGCTTTGCAGGTCGCGGAAGTGATTAACCACCGTTGTGTGCTTACGAATAAGATCCAGCTCTTTCTGGCGCATCGACGCCAGCTGCTTTTTCGGATCGTGAATCAGCACCGCGTTTTCCAGATCAAGACGCCACGCACGAGGGTTGAGGTTATTGCCGGTCAGCAGAATCCACTCGTTGTCGACCCACATCCCTTTCAGGTGATAGCTATTATCGCCGTCTTTCCACAGACGCACCGTCAGCTGATCGGTATTGATGTAATATTGCAGGCGGCTCAGGAAGCGGCGCAGGTTAATCTCGTACAGATACGGCAGCGCGCCGATAATTTTAAACGGCTCATTTTCCGGAATATAGAAGTCATTCGCCGTTTTGTCACCGACGATAATCTCCACTTTCTTCCCTTCGCGCAGCAGACGAATGATGCTGCGGACCAGCAGTGCTGGCAGGTTAAAGTAAGGGGTGCAGATAGTGAGCTTTTCTTCGGTGCACGGCATCAGGTGGAAAATCGCTTTATTCAGCTGGCTGGTTTTCCCCAGACCAACCAGCGGCGTAACCGTCAGCTCATCATCACCGGCATTACCTGTGAAATGGTAGCTGGTATCACGCAGTTCCTGGCGATACTGGCGGATATCATTTTTGATTTCCGGGCTTTTCGGACGCTCAGTGTTGTCCAGACGATTCACGCCACGGCCTTCGACCAGATTCTCCGATACCCAGTTGAACATGATATCGGCCATCTGCGGATTACGAATACACTGGTAGCGATCATAACGATATTTATCGTGCTGATGCAGATAGACATCATTGATGCTCGCGCCGCTATACAGCACGCAGTCATCAATGATGAAGCCTTTAAAGTGCAGTACGCCGAGCGCTTCACGGGTATTTACCGGCACGCCATAAACGGGAACCTCGACACCTGGGTTCTCTTTTGCGGTGCGGCAGTACCAGTCCGCGTTGGTATTGGATGCGGCAGCACCAATGCGCCCACGCTGTGCGCGATGCCAGTCAACCAGCACGCGAACATCGAGTTCCGGGCGTTGACGTTTGGCATCGTACAGGGCTTGCAGAATCATCTTTCCGGCGTCGTCCTGCTCAAGGTACAACGCGACGATACAGATTCGGCGCGTGGCGCTGGCGATTTTTGCGAGCAACGCTTCACGAAAATCTGCTGGAGCATAAAAAAACTCAATATCATCAACAGACTGTGAAAGCTTGGGTAGTTGGGCAAGGTGTTGTTGATGTTTATTACGCTTAAATTTTGACAACATCACAGTGCGTTTCTTCTCTGGTTTAGTGAAGGGTCCTCTGTACCACGCAGACGACGTAAGCGGTCAATGATACCATCTCTGTCGGGTAAGGGCAGCATTTCCAGCAGCTTAGTCATCACTTAGCCTTAATGACAGCCCGACAATGCCATCTTCCAGCTGAATATCTACGTCAAAACCGAGCTTCCTCGCCAGGGCAATCATTCCACGATTGTTTGGCATGGTAATACCATTCAGGCGCTGTAAACCATGGGATCGGGTGTAGCCAATAAGTTTGTCCAGCAGACGCCCACCCAGCCCCAGACCTTTCAAGTCGGAGCGCACTAACACAGCAAATTCCGCATCAATGTTGTCGGGATCGGAAATCGCGCGAGTCACTCCCAGGATCTCGGTACGATCGCCTGACGAATAGACTGCCACGAAAGCCATTTCTCGATCGTAGTCGATCTGCGTCATATTGGCTAAATCGTCATGGGTAAATTCGTTGATCTCGCTGAAATAGCGGTAATAAAGATCTTCTTTCGTCACCCGGGCGATAAACTGCTGCAATAGCGGCTCGTCTTCCGGAAGAATTGGGCGGAACAGGCAGCGCTCGCCGTTCTTCATAGTCACCCACTCTTCAAGGTGCTGCGGGTAAGGCCGCACCGCCAGTCGACTTTCGCTTGACCCGCTAAAAGGCGCAATATCCAGCGTCACGTCCAGAGCGGTGAATTCGTTGCCAGAGGCAAGCAGCGGGTGAATATCCAGCCGCTGAATTTCAGGGCAATCCACAATCAGGTTCGACACCTGTACCAGCAGTTGGCTCAATCCCGCAACATCCAGCGGCCGCAGCGCGCTACGCCCGCGGATTTTCTTGTTTTTAATCGCCTGAATGACCAGATAGCGCGCCAGCGTCATATTCAACGGCGGTAAGGCGACAGCGGCCTGATCCTCTGCGCGCCATTCCACACCGCCTTCACCCAGCATAATCAGCGGCCCGAAAACCGGATCGTGCTCGACGACGACGCGCAGCTCCTGAGCGCCAGCGCGGTTGGCCATACTTTGCACCAGCAGCCCGTGAATACGTGCCTGTGGCCAGGTCATTTTTACACGGTCAAGGATGGCGTCCGCCGCCTGCTGCACTTCGCTGGCGCTACGCAGGTAGAGCATGACGCCCTGAACTTCCGATTTATGCGGAATGTCCGGCGAACGGAGCTTAAGCGCGACCGGATAACCAATCTGCTCGGCAATGTGTACAGCCTCGGCGCTGTCTGCGGCAATCCAGGTGGGAAGCGTATTCAGGCCGTAAGCGGCTAAAATTGGCCGCACTTCGTGCGTGTCCAGTGCGCTGATGCCGTTATCAATCGCCTGCTGTAATAATTCATGCGCCTGGCCGGTATTGGCGGTCAGGCTGTGCGGTAGGGCCGGGGTTTCCCGTAGCTGCTTCTGGTTGCGCCGGTACTCCACCATATGCATAAAGGCAGTAATGGTGCCTTCCGGCGTGCGGTAGGTCGGGATCCCGGCATCGCTGAACATCCGGCGCGCTTCTATCGATGAATACTCGCCGCACCAGTTGGTCAGTACGCTGATGTAGTTGCCGCGTGGGTGTTGCTTAATCAGGTCAATCAAGGCCGCGGCGCTTTCGCTGCCTGGCGCGGTGGCGCTGGGTGAGTGGATGACCATCAGCGCATCGAGGTCCGGGCTATTCAGCAATACATTCACCGCCGCCAGATAGTGGCCAATACTGGCATCATCACGTAAATCCAGCGGGTTGTTGGCCTCGACGGTATCGGGCAATAGCTGTTGAAGCTGCTGGCGCGTCTCGTCGCTCAGCGTGGCCAGTTTGCCATTACGCGCCCAGTGTTCATCTAACGCCAGCGCCGCAGGCGCCGCGCCGTTGCTGATGATCATGAGTCGCTCGCCGCGTAGCGGCCGCATATGACTGAGCGTTTCAACGGCAGAAAACAGTTCGTGCGTGTCCTGTACGCGAAGCAAACCCGCGCGCTGGATAGCCGCATCCCAGGCCGGATCCATCCCCGAGTTCACGTGCAGCAGCCGCTGCGCCGCTGGGCTACGACCGCTTTTAATCACCAGAATGGGCTTATTACGCGATGCGCTACGGGCGGCAGAGACAAAGCGGCGTGCGTCGCTGAGTTGCTCGAGATACAGCAGAATAGCGCTGGTTTTACTATCGCGCGCCAGATAGTCGAGCAGATCGTCGACGTCGATATTGAGGCTGTCGCCGAGCGCGATAAAATAGGAGAAGCCCATTTCGCGCTGCTGCGCCCAGTCCAGTATCGTGTTGGAGACGGCGGCGGATTGCGAGATAAAGGCCAGCTTGCCCTTGCGGATGGGCACCGGCGAGAAGCTGGCGTTCAGCCCCTGCCACGGGGCCAGTAACCCGAGGCTGTTCGGCCCCAGTAGTCGCATCTGATAACGGGCGGCGCAAGCTTTTAGCTCGCTGAACTGGTCCGGAGGGGAGGAGAGAATAATACAGGTTTTGCAGCCTTTTTCGCCCAGTGACTCCAGCAGCTCAAGATTGCGGCGCGCATGGGTACACAACACCGCAAGATCGGGGGAGAAGGGAAGGCTTTCAATCGTCGGCCAGGCCAGCACGCCCAGCACGGCTTTCCACGCGGGCGTCACCGGCAATACCGGACCCGCGAAACCACCCGCCAGCAGGTTTTGCATCATCAGAAAACCGGCGCGCTGAGGTTTCATTGATGCGCCAATCACCGCAATCGATTTGGGTCTCAGCAGTGCTTCCAGCCCACGTTGGCTCATACCGGTCTTCCTTACGCGACAATGACGGTAAGAGTTTAACCGTTTTCCGCCTCGACTGCTGTGACGCTGCCCTGATGCTGAGATTTTCCTGCCAGATAGCGGCTACGAAAGCGGGTGAAATGCTCACTGAGTGCCGATGCAGCATGGGTATCATTCGCTAAATCGAGCAGCGCAATCGCCACTTCAGCGGTGCAATACTGCCCTTCGGCGTGCACTTCGCGCAGGCTGTAGGCTGATACGCGCGAAAGGTCGACGGAGATCAGCGGCAAATTGTCCAGCCACGGGCTTTTGCGAAACATTTTGCGCGCTTCCGGCCAGGTTCCGTCTAACATAATAAAGAGCGGTGGTTTACCTGATGGCGGGGCGCTCAACACTTGCCTGTCGGCATCGGCGTAGGAGGAAGGAAAGACGACCATCGGCTGATAATCGGGGTTGCTGACCAAATCCAGCAGCGCCTGGGGCGGTTCGGTACGCGACCATTGGAAAGCCTCGGTCTGTGGCAAAATATCGGCGATCAGACGGCCAGTATTACTGGGTTTCATCGGCTCGGTATCAAACATCACCAGGCAGAAACGACTTTTTGCCGGCTGCGGCGTGATGGTGTCACAGAGACAATAGCGCTGTACCAGCAGGCAACGCTGGCAGCGACGAACCCGGTTACCGCGGGCAAGAAAAGGACGAGTCGCGCGGGCAAGACGCTCGGCGCGCAACCGAAGAACGGCGTTATCAATCATGGGATTCGAACGGCAAAAACGCTATTGTCGCAGAGGCGGATTCGGGGCACAAGATGTGCCCCGAGGGTATCAGGCCTGCAGGGCCTCGTTCAGCCAGCTTTCAAACGGCGCTTTGGGGACGGCGCCGTTGAGCATATCGATCACTTCGCCATTTTTGAAAATCATAATGGTCGGGATACTGCGAATACGGAAGCGGGCGCTCAGTTCACGTTCGGCTTCGGTGTTCACTTTGACGAAGCGCATCGTGCTGCTGCGCTCTTCGGCGACGTCTTCAAATATCGGCGCAAAATTGCGGCAGGGGCCGCACCATGGCGCCCAGAAATCAACCACAACCGGGAGATCGTCCTTCAGCAGTTTGTCCAGCGTGCTGTCCGTGGCGTTAATAACATCGCCATCAAACAAGTCTTCACCACAGCGTCCACATTTTGCCGCCTCGTTAATGCGTTCTTCTGGAATGCGATTAAGCGCCTGGCAGTGGGCACAAACGGTATTCATAACTCACCTCTGGGTCTCGTGTTGCAGAACGGCAATGTTGCCGGATGTTTCTATAATGTTACACATTATCGTTCAGAGCGTATTAATCGACAATGCGTTTTATCCAATGGGTACAATAGTCGTGGTCTTTTGTACGAAGTCATAGCTAAGCGCTGGCACATCAGGTAATCTGCGCGCTTCGCGCAGCGCAGGTGGAGAAAAACATGAGCGACGAACTGAAAAACAAAAACGGCAAGGTCAAAGTGATGTACGTCCGCAGTGACGATGACTCGGACAAACGCACCCAAAATCCACGTACTGGTAAAGGCGGAGGCCGTCCAGGCGCATCCCGTGCCGGTACTTCCCGTGCCGAAGGCGGTCGTCGCCCTGCCCGTGATGAGAGAAAGGGTCAAAACAGCGATCGTGGCCGTGAGCGCGGTCGCGATCGGGATGTTGAACGCGATCGCGAACGTGGTGAAGGCTCCCCATGGCGTACGGTTTCCCGTGCGCCGGGTGACGAAACTATCGTTAAGCCCGATCACGGCGGCATCAGCGGCAAAAGCTTTATCGATCCGGAAGTTCTGCGTCGTCAGCGTGCGGAAGAAACCCGCGTCTACGGTGAAAACGCCTGTCAGGCGCTGTTCCAGAGCCGTCCGGACGCGATTGTCCGCGCCTGGTTTGTGCAGAGTGTCACCCCGCGCTTTAAAGAAGCGCTGCGCTGGATGGCGGCAAACCGTAAAGCCTACCACGTGGTGGATGAAGCCGAGCTGGCGAAAGCGTCCGGCACTGAACATCATGGTGGCGTTTGCTTCCTGATTAAAAAACGTAACGGCACTTCCGTACAGCAGTGGGTCGCGAAAAGCGGCGAAGATGATTGCGTACTGGCGCTGGAAGATGCGGGTAACCCGCACAACCTCGGCGCGATGATCCGCAGCTGCGCGCACTTTGGTGTGAAAGGCGTGGTATTGCAGGATGCGGCTTTGCTGGAGTCTGGTGCCGCGATCCGTACCGCTGAAGGCGGCGCTGAGCATGTTGAGCCGATTACCGGCGACAGCTTCATTGCTGCACTGGAACAGTTCCGCGATGCGGGCTACACCATCGTCACGACCAGCAGCAACGGCCGCGGTCTGCCGCTGTTTAAATCAGAACTGCCGAAGAAAATGGTGCTGGCGCTGGGCCAGGACCGCGATGGCGTTTCCGAAGCGGCTGCCTCTATTGCTGACATGAGCGTGTCAATCGACGGGACGCGCGCCGTTGAAGGCCTGAACGTCTCCGTGGCGACGGGCGTGCTGCTGGCGGAATGGTGGCGTCAGCATAAAGCGTAAGTACGTGAATGAAAAAAAACCGGTAGAGGCGACTCTACCGGTTTTTTTATGCCTGCTTTAGCTAGACTTGCTCCGGCAGCACCGGCATCCAGTCAATCGGCTTCTCGCCGCGCTGTTCAAGCCACTGGTTGGCCTGCACAAAGTGATTACTGCCAAAGAAACCACGATGCGCCGACAGCGGCGACGGGTGCGGCGCTTTCAGCACGCGATGACGCTGAGGGTCAATAATTGCCCCTTTCTTCTGCGCGTGCGATCCCCACAGTAAAAAGACCACGCCTTCACGATGTTCGTTAATCAGCGCAATCACCTTATCGGTAAAGGTTTCCCAGCCAAGGCTGGCGTGAGAATGCGCCTGTCCGGCACGCACGGTGAGCACGGTGTTGAGCAGCAGCACACCCTGGCGCGCCCAGCTCTCCAGATAACCGTGGTTCGGACGGGTAAAGCCGGGAATGGTGCCTTCCAGCTCTTTATACATATTCAGCAGCGACGGCGGTATGGCAATGCCCGGCTGGACAGAAAACGCCAGTCCGTGTGCCTGATTGGGGCCGTGGTACGGGTCCTGGCCCAGAATCACGACTTTCACATCGCTCAGTTCGGTATAGCGAAAAGCGTTGAAAACATCTTTTTGCGGCGGATAAATGGTCACGCCCGACTGGCGCTCGCTGGCCACGGTCGCCAGCGTGTTAACAAAATAGGGCTGCTCTTTTTCGGCGGCCAGCACGTCGTGCCAGGTTAATGGGGTTGTCATCTCGCTCTCCTGCGAATTTCTCTCGCTATAGCTTAACTGCTTCTTTCTCCATCACAAAATCGGATAGTGGAAGGGGAAGTCTGTAGAATAAAAAAAGTTGAATATTTACAAATGTTTTTAGTGCTTACAGGGTGCGTAACTTGATGCAAAACAAGTATTTTCCTGTATCACCACTTTCATGGTGTGGTTTTTGTTGATTTAAATCAAAGAATCAAGGGTGTTCGAGGGGTATATATACACTCAAGCAACAATGGTTTTACCAATTGGCCGGGTAGCGGCCAGTTAAAAACGAATATAAAGAGCCTAGGGAGGCATCAAATGATTACTGGTATCCAGATTACTAAAGCTGCAAACGACGACCTGCTCAACTCATTCTGGCTGCTCGACAGCGAGAAAGGTGAAGCCCGTTGCCTGTGTGCGAAAGGCGGTTTTAAAGAAGATGACGTCGTTGCCGTTAGCGCGCTGGGCGATATCGAATACCGTGAAATCCCGGTTGAAGCGAAACCAGAAGTTCGCGTAGAAGGTGGTCAGCACCTGAACGTCAACGTACTGCGTCGTGAAACTCTGCTGGACGCCGTTGAGCATCCGGAAAAATACCCGCAGCTGACCATCCGTGTTTCCGGTTATGCGGTACGTTTCAACTCTCTGACTCCGGAACAGCAGCGCGACGTTATCGCCCGTACTTTCACCGAGAGCCTGTAATTTCTCAGGGGTGGGAAATGGAGGCGTTGGGTTAATCCGGTGCTAACAGACAAATCCCCCGCAGGATACCTGCGGGGGATTTTTTTTATCTGGACTGCTCGCGCCCGACCAGAATGGTGGTTAGCGTGAAGGAGAGCACCAGCGCGATGGCCACGCCAGAGATGGCGAAAATAAAGTAAGGGCCGATGTACGCGGGCAGGCTGAAAATACTCGATAAAATATAGCCATACAGTCGTACGCCAAAGAAGGCGATAAACGCTGAAGCCAGTGAGCTGGCGATCGTGGCGGCGATAAATGCTTTCTTGTAGCGGGTCAGTACGCCGAACAGCGCCGGTTCCGTAATGCCCAGCAGCGCGGAGATCGCAGCGGAAAGCGTCACCGTGCGGTTTTCTTTGTTCAGACGCCAGATGGCAAACGTGGCTCCGGCAATCGCCATATTGGCCATAAACATCATCGGCATCAGCATGTCGTAACCGCGATCGCTGAAGTTTTGTAGCGCGATAGGCGTCATCGCGTGATGCATCCCGGTCAGAATAGCGACCGGACGAATGGCGCCCACGACCAGCCCGGCGAAGCTCGCCGAAACGCCAAACAGCCCTTCGATAAACCACGCCAGCATTTTACCCAGCCAGATACCAATCGGCCCAATCACCACCAATGCCGCCAGCGCGCCGAGGAACAGCGTTAGCGTGGGCGTAAAGACGGTTTTCAGCACGTCGGGCATGATCTTGTCGACCGCCTGGTGAATGTACTTCAACGCCAGAATGGAGAAGATCACCGGGATCACGCTGGAGGCGTAGTTGAATACCGATACCGGAATGGCGTTAAACAACCAGAGCGCGGAGGCGGCGTCGGCTTGATGCGTGGCGAGCGCTTTCGCTGCGTCAATCAGCGTAGGGTACATCAAGCAGGCGGCGACGGCGGCGGCCAGGTATTCGTTGGTTTTAAAGATCTTCGCCGCCGAGACGGCAAGGAAGAACGGCAGGAAATAAAATACGCCGCTGGCGATAAGATCGATGATCATCACCGTTTCGCTTTTCGGCGATACCACTTTTAGCGCAATCAGCCCCGCAAGCAGGCCTTTGATCATCCCGGCACCGGCGATGGCGGGGACGATCGGGCCGAATACCCCGGAGACGGTATCCATAAACAGTGAAACCAGGCTTTTGCGTTCTTTGCTTTTGCCGCTAACAGTCGACTGGCCGCTATCGCCGAGGGCTTCCTGCAGCGCTTCATACCAGCTGTTCACCTTCGGGCCGATAATAATCTGGAACTGATCGCTTTGTAGCTGTGCGCCCAACACGCCGGGCAGTTGCTTAATTTCATCCTGCGCCACTTTATTATCATCAATTAAATCAAAGCGCAGCCGGGTCATACAGTGCCAGACTTTATTGATATTCTCCTGTCCACCTACCAGACGAATAATCCTGCTGATAGCCTCTTGCGTCCCCATAATGGCTCCTGCGGTATGTTTGTTGTTTTGTTTGTCTCGCTGAATGGTAAGTAAGCTCATCTTTAAAAACAAACCAATAGAATATGATTTCAATCACAAATTACGTATATAAGGTGGCTAAAACATGGTTTGTGTTTAAATTGGTTCGTTTTTTAAATAAAAACAAACCTGTTTTTGGACCAAAAAATATATTGAATAAAAAGGTTTACCGAACGCCGGAAATAGAGTGAAGATAATGGCAATCCTATTATTATTTTCCACAGGGAGCCTTCTGTGAAACCTACGCTGATTACTGCGATAGATTGTTTTATCACGCGTCCGGACCGCCACAACCTCGTGACGGTACGGGTGACGACCGACAACGGCACCATTGGTTACGGCTGCGCCACTTTCCAGCAACGCCCGCTGGCGGTAAAGACGATGGTCGATGAATATCTGCAACCGCTGCTGGTGGGGCGTGATGCCAACAATATCGAAGATCTCTGGCAAATGATGAACGTCAACGCCTACTGGCGCAACGGCCCGGTCATGAACAACGCCATCTCCGGCGTGGATATGGCGCTGTGGGATATCAAAGCAAAACTGGCCGGGATGCCGCTATATCAGCTGCTGGGAGGAAAATCGCGGGATGCGATTGCCGCATACACTCACGCCAGCGGCGAAACGCCGGAGGAACTGTTTGTCTCCGTGGATAAGCTGCTGGAGCAGGGGTATCGCCATATTCGCTGCCAGCTAGGCTTTTACGGTGGGACGCCGCGCGAAATGCAAACGCCGGAAAATCCGACGCCGGGAGCCTGGTTCGATCAGGATGAGTACGTTCGCAATACGGTAGAAATGTTCCTTCTGCTGCGCGCGCGTTACGGTCATCGTTTCCATATTCTGCATGATGTCCACGAGCGACTCTTCCCACAGCAGGCGCTCCAGATGGCAAAGCTGCTGGAGCCTTATCAGCCGTGGTTTATCGAAGATATTTTACCGCCGCAGCAGAGCGCGTGGCTGGCGCAGATTCGCCAGCAGACCTGCGTGCCGCTGGCGATGGGGGAGCTGTTTAATAATCCGGCGGAGTGGCATGACCTCATCGTCAACCGGCAGATTGATTTTATTCGCTGCCATATTTCGCAGATTGGCGGCATCACCCCGGCCCTGAAGCTGGCGGTGCTGTGCCAGGCCTTTGGCGTACGTTTGGCGTGGCATGGTCCGGGCGATATGACGCCTATTGGGGTCGCGGTGAATACGCATCTCAACATTCATCTGCACAATGCCGCGATTCAGGAGTTTATTCCGCGTTCCGCCGCCACGGATGCCGTTTTCCCCGGCGCGCCAGAGGTGAAAAACGGCTTTATCTATCCGCCGACGGCACCGGGTATTGGCGTGGGCTTTGACGAGGCGCAGGCGCTGGCGCATCCGGTCGTTTATCGCCCGCATGAGTGGACGCAGAGCCGCCTGCCGGACGGCGCGATACACACGCCGTAGGCTAACTCTGCGGCTGCTGGCGAAAAGCGAGATTGTCGCGATTATGGGGGATGACGTAGGTGCAGGAGTAGTTGATATCGACGATGTCGCTTATCTCATAAACCTGCCCGCCGTCGAGGATCCCCCGATTGTTGATGTGCATGGCCGGACTGCCTTTTTTACAGCCCAGTAGCGCAGCCTGCTCGCGGCTGACGCTAATCGCCCGATAGCTGGTGAGCAGGTGGGAGATGGGATAACCTTTTTCCAGCACGTACTGCTGAAGCGAGCGTTCAATCACCTCCTGGTTAAGGTCACTGAACATCGCCGCAGGCATCCGTGAGACTTCAATCTGGGTGGCAATATCATCGACGAAACGCAGGCGGCAGAACTGCCAGATAAAATCATCGTCGGTCAGGCCGAAAATCTGCCGGTCCTCCCGCTCGGGCCGTTTCTTGTGCAGGCTGATCATCCGGTAACGCATTTGGTCAAAGCGTTTTTCGGTAATCGAGTTATAGACCAGCGGATTGCCTCGCGTTTGCTCGTTAATCCAGATGCCAGAACCCTGCACGATGCGCACCACGCCAATGCTGGCAAGCTTTTCCAGCGCCTGGCGAATGGTGAAGCGCGAGACGCCGTACTCCTCGGCCAGCTGGCGCTCCGGCGGCAGCTTGCGCGGCCCATCGCCAGGCTGTTGGTAAATTTTGCTGAGGAGATCCTGAGTCACGAACTCTTTTTTCTTCATGGCCGCTGTCCCTTACTCTTCAATATAAAAACGCCGGGAACATGTCCCGGCGTTTGTTTTACTCTTCGGTGCTCTTTTCCGCTGCACCGGTACCGCTCGGCTTGCGGCGCTTGCCAACGTTTTTGAGATCGCGGTGACGTACCTTCACGCGCGGTTTTTCTTTATCTTTCTCTTTTTTCTTCTCGGCACGTCTCGCCAGCACTTTCTTCGACGGTTTGCCGGTCATCTTCTCGCTTGGCGCTCGCGTAGTGGGGCGCAGCCCGTCGATGACCCGCGCTTTCAGCTGTTCTTCGATATAGCGGCCAATCTTCAGCAACAGCAGATGATCGTGCGTTTCAACCAGCGAAATCGCCGTGCCTTTACGGCCCGCGCGGCCGGTACGGCCAATGCGGTGCAGGTAGGTATCGGCGCCGCGCGGCATATCGAAGTTAATCACGTGGCTGACATCAGGGATATCGATCCCGCGCGCTGCGACATCCGTCGCAACCAGCACATTCACGCGGCCATCGGTCAGACGTTTGATACCTTCGTTACGCTTAATCTGCGGCATTTCGCCTTCGAGATAGCAGTTGTTGATCCCGGCCAGACGCAGCGTTTCCGCCAGCTCATGCACGCGCTCGCGTTTGCGCACAAAGACGATGGTACGGGTGGCGTCTTCCTGCTTGAGCAGGTGCTTGAGCAGCTCAACTTTGTGCTCATAGTTGTCGGCACGGTAGTACCACTGGTGGATCTTCTTGCGCTCGCGGGTGGACGGCGTCGCGGAGACTTCCACCGGATCTTCCAGCAGACGCTCGGCGAAGTCTTTAATCGCTTCGCCTTCCAGCGTCGCGGAGAACAGCAGCGTCTGTTTGCGCCAGCGGGTTTCACCGGCGATGTGTTCGATATCCTGGGCGAAGCCCATGTCCAGCATGCGGTCGGCTTCATCGAGGATCAGCGTCTCAACGGCGCGGCAGTCGAAGTTTTCTTCTTTGATGTACTGCAGCAGACGGCCCGTGGTGGCGACCACGATATCCTGGTTTTCGCTGAACACTTCGGCGTGGTTCATATACGCCACGCCGCCAGTAATGGTGGCGATGTCCAGATGGGTGTTTTTCGCCAGTTCGCGGGCATGGTCAGCGACCTGCATTGCCAGCTCACGCGTCGGCGTGAGGATCAAAATACGCGGCGGACCGGATTTTTTACGCGGAAAGTCGAGCAGGTGCTGCAACGCAGGCAGCAAATACGCCGCTGTTTTACCGGTGCCGGTTGGCGCAGAACCGAGAACATCACGTCCATCGAGCGCAGGCGGAATGGCGGCAGCCTGAATGGCAGTCGGGCGTGTAAAGCCTTTACTCTGGAGGGCTTCCAGCAGGCTTTCGTCAAGTTCAAGTTCGGAAAAAGTCGTTACAGTCATGATTACCTCTGTGTGAGGCGCTGATTATAGACGTTACGGCTGTAATCTTCATCTGTTTGTATGGCTATCTGTTCTCGGGTATTGTTCATAGCCGAATGCTTATGTGGATTGGCCTGCAAGGTTACTTATGACGTCTGATTCTAAATCCGCGCTGCGCCGCAACGGATTTACCTTTAAAAAGTTTTTTGTTGCCCACGACCGCTGTGCGATGAAAGTGGGCACCGACGGCATTTTACTCGGCGCCTGGTCGCCGATCGCCCGGGTGAGCCGAATCCTCGATATTGGCACGGGAAGCGGGCTGCTGGCGCTGATGCTGGCGCAGCGTACCGAAGAGAACGTGACGATCGACGCCGTCGAGTTGGATGAAGAGGCGGCGGATCAAGCGCGGGAAAACGTGGCGGAATCGCCGTGGGCCGGGCGAATTGAGGTGCATACGGCGGATATCCAGCAGTGGGTTGCCGGGCTAACCACGCGCTACAACCTGATTGTCAGCAACCCGCCTTACTACGAGCTGGGGGTGGAATGCGCCACGCCGCAGCGAGAACAGGCGCGCTACACCACCACGCTCGACCATCAGGCGCTGTTGGCCTGTGCCGCGAATGCGGTGACTGAAGACGGCTTTTTCTGCGTGGTGCTACCGGAAAATATCGGCCAGACTTTTACCCAGCAGGCGCTGTCAATGGGCTGGCATTTACGTCTGCGCACCGACGTCGCGGAGACGGAGATGCGCCTGCCGCATCGCGTGCTGCTGGCTTTTTCACCGAAAGGCGGAGAGTGCTATAGCGACAGGCTGACGATCCGTGGGCCAGAGCAGCAGTACTCGGAAGGCTACACTGCGCTGACCCAGGCGTTCTATTTATTTATGTGAACCAGCGGCGAGAGCACCGATGGGCCGGATTCCGCGAGCAGTTCCGGGTAGTCCAGCGTGTAATGCAGCCCACGGCTCTCTTTACGCATCATCGCGCAGCGTACAATCAGCTCGGCCACCTGCACCAGGTTGCGCAGTTCCAGCAGGTTATTGGAGACGCGGAAACGTGAGTAATACTCGTCCAGCTCCTGCTGCAACATGGTGATGCGGCGCAGGGCACGCTCCAGCCGCTTGGTGGTGCGCACGATACCGACGTAGTCCCACATAAACAGGCGCAGCTCGTGCCAGTTATGCTGAATCACCACCAGTTCGTCAGAGTTTTCCACCCGGCTTTCGTCCCAGGCGGGTAGTTTCTCCACCTGACGGGCGTACGGCATGCGCTTATGAATATCTTCCGCCGCCGACCAGCCGTAAACCAGGCACTCCAGCAGCGAGTTTGACGCCATGCGGTTCGCGCCGTGCAGGCCGGTATAGCTCACTTCGCCAATGGCGTACAGGCCGTCAACGTCGGTGCGTCCATAGTCGTCGACCATCACGCCGCCGCAGGTGTAGTGCGCTGCCGGAACAATCGGCACCGGCTCTTTGGTGAGATCGATACCTAGCCCCAGCAGCTTCTCGTAAATCATCGGGAAGTGCTGGCGTACAAAGGCTTCCGGTTTGTGGCTGATGTCGAGGTACATGCAATCAACGCCGAGGCGTTTCATCTCGTGGTCAATGGCGCGCGCCACGATATCGCGTGGTGCAAGCTCGCCACGTTCATCAAAGTCCGGCATAAACCGGCTACCGTCGGGGCGCTTCAGATGTGCGCCTTCGCCGCGCAGGGCTTCGGTGAGCAGGAAATTACGCGCCTGCGGGTGATACAGCGCGGTCGGGTGGAACTGGTTAAACTCGAGGTTAGCGACGCGGCAACCCGCGCGCCAGGCCATGGCGATGCCGTCGCCGGAGGAAATATCCGGGTTGGTGGTGTACTGATACACCTTCGAGGCGCCGCCGGTAGCAAGCACTACGGACTTCGCCGAACAGGTTTCCACCTTCTCTTTATTACGGTCCCAGATCCACGCGCCAACAACCCGGCGAGTGCCCGGCAGGCCGACTTTATCCGACACGATAAGATCGACGGCGTTACAGCGTTCCAGCACGCGAATATTCGGGTGGCTCATCGCTTTACTGACCAGCGTGTTCTCGACTTCGCGTCCGGTGGCGTCCGCCGCGTGCAGGATACGGCGATGGCTATGGCCGCCTTCGCGCGTCAGATGATAACTCTCTTCCCCGTTAGCCTGGATTTGCGTATCGAACAGCACGCCTTGATCGATCAGCCACTGCACGCAGTGTCTGGCATTGCTGGCAACAAACGACACCGCCTGACGGTCACAGATGCCCGCGCCGGCAATCAGCGTATCCTCAACGTGTGATTCAATGCTATCCGTCTCGTCAAAAACGGCGGCAATGCCCCCCTGTGCATAAAAGGTGGATCCTTCGCTCATCGGGCCTTTGCTGAGGACAATCACGGAACTGTGCTCCGCAAGGCGCAATGCCAGCGAAAGCCCAGCAGCGCCGCTGCCTATAATCAATACATCACAGGAAAGTTCTGGAAGTGAGTTCATCTTCTTTGTTTAATTTACTAAACACGGTAATCGAAGATTAGCACTATAAAAGCGACATGTGCAGGGTTTTTTTACGTCAGGGTTATAATGGCTAAACATGCTGGCTGAAAAGGCGGCGTGGGCGAGGGCAAAAAATCTGAATAAAGCCAGGTGTTATCACCGCTATTTATGGTGAAATCAAGGCCGGGTTACGATACTCTTCACTGGATTTGCGTTTTTATTTCGCAACTTACACATCTGTTCACATCAGCAGACTTATAATGACAGACAATGAACGGCCTGCTGCGAAACAAAAAACAAAGCGTAACGGAACTTTACGAAAACCGGACACTCTAACCTTCTGCTTGCTCATAATGCAGTGTTGGAGTGGCATTCTGATTACGCATGGGAATAGGGTTTGGGGAGACATTACCTCGGATGAGCGAGCAGTTAACGGACCAGGTCCTGGTTGAACGGGTCCAGAAAGGAGATCAGAAAGCTTTTAACCTTCTGGTAGTACGCTACCAGCATAAGGTCGCGAGCCTGGTTTCCCGCTATGTGCCATCCGGCGACGTGCCGGATGTCGTACAAGAGTCTTTTATTAAGGCCTATCGTGCGCTGGATTCTTTCCGGGGAGATAGTGCTTTCTATACGTGGCTGTACCGCATTGCGGTGAATACGGCTAAAAATTACCTGGTTGCTCAGGGGCGTCGTCCGCCGTCCAGCGATGTGGACGCGAACGAGGCCGAAAACTTTGAAAGCGGCGGCGCTTTGAAAGAAATTTCGAACCCTGAGAACTTAATGTTGTCAGAAGAACTGAGACAGATTGTTTTTCGCACCATTGAAGCGCTTCCGGAAGATTTACGCATGGCAATTACCTTGCGGGAGCTCGATGGCCTAAGCTATGAAGAGATAGCGGTCATTATGGATTGTCCGGTAGGTACGGTTCGTTCACGTATCTTCCGTGCGCGAGAAGCTATCGATAATAAAGTTCAACCGCTTATCAGGCGTTGACGGAAGCGGGATACTGGAAAAGGTATTAGGCATGCAGAAAGAACAACTTTCCGCCTTAATGGATGGTGAAACGCTGGATAAAGAACTGTTAACTGAGTTAACACGTTCCACAGAGTTGCAGAAAACCTGGGAGAGCTATCACCTCATTCGTGACTCGCTGCGCGGCGAAATGAGTGAAGTCCTTCATTTTGATATCTCCTCTCGCGTGATGGCCGCCATCGAAAATGAGCCCGTTCGTATACCGACTGCGCCGCTCATTCCTGAAGCCCAGCCAGCACCTCATCAATGGCAGAAAATGCCGTTCTGGAACAAGGTCCGTCCATGGGCCAGCTCGCTCACCCAAATGGGCGTGGCGGCTTGCGTATCACTGGCTGTTATTGTCGGCGTTCAGCACTATAATGGGCAACCAGATTCCTCTCAACCTGAGTCACCGGTATTTAACACGCTGCCGATGATGGGCAAAGCCAGCCCGGTTAGCCTGGGCGTTCCTTCGGACGCGTCGGCGGGTAACGGTCAGCAGCAGGTTCAGGAACAGCGTCGTCGTATTAATGCTATGCTGCAGGACTATGAATTGCAGCGTCGCTTGCATTCAGAACAGCTTCAGTTTGAGCAGGCACAAACTCAGCAGGCTGCTGTTCAGGTGCCAGGCTATCAAACTTTAGGAACGCAATCGCAGTAATGAAGCAACTTTGGTGTGCCATGTCACTTGTGGCTGGTAGCCTGTTCTTCTCCGCAAACGCCTCGGCTGATGTATCGTCCGGGGCGTTGTTGCAGGAAATGAATCTGGCCAGTCAGTCACTCAATTACGAGCTGTCGTTCGTCAGCATCAATAAATCCGGCGTGGAATCGTTACGCTATCGTCACGTGCGTCTGAACGGTCAGCCGCTGGCGGAGCTGCTGCAAATGGACGGTCCGCGTCGCGCGGTGGTCCAGCGCGGTAACGAGATCAGCTATTTTGAACCGGGTCTCGATCCCTTCACGCTGAACGGCGACTACATTGTCGACTCCTTGCCTTCGCTGGTCTATACCGATTTCAAACGTCTGGCGCCTTACTACGACTTTATCTCCGTCGGGCGTACGCGTATTGCCGATCGCATGTGCGATGTGATTCGCGTTGTGGCGCGAGACGGCACGCGCTACAGCTATATCGTCTGGGTTGATTCCGAAAGCAAATTGCCGATGCGCGTCGATCTGCTTGACCGCGATGGCGAAACGCTGGAGCAATTCCGGGTGATTGCGGTCACCACCGGCGATCAGGTCAGCGGCACGATGCAGAACCTGGCGAAGGCTAATCTGCCGCCGCAGCTCTCTGTGCCGACCAACAACAATGTTGATCTGAATTGGTCCGCTGGCTGGGTGCCGCAGGGCTTTAAAGAGATTTCCAGCAGCCGCCGCACGTTGCCGAGCGTTGATAGCCCGGTCGAGTCGCGCCTGTTCTCCGATGGGCTCTTTAGCTTCTCAATTAACATCAATCGCGCCACAGCCAACAGCAGCGATCAAATGCTGCGTACCGGACGCCGGACGGTGAGCACCACGGTGCATAACCAGGCTGAAATCACCATCGTTGGCGAACTGCCGCCGCAAACCGCGAAGCGGGTCGCAGACGGTATTCAATTCAAGGGCGCGCAATGATTAAAGAGTGGGCCACCGTTATCGCGTGGGACAACGGCCTGGCGCAGGTCAGCTGCGATGTGAAAGCCTCTTGCAACAGCTGCGCCTCGCGCGCGGGCTGCGGCAGTCGGGTGCTGAATAAGTTAGGCCCGCAAACCACCCACACCATCACTGTACCGAGTGCGGAACCGCTGGTGGCGGGGCAAAAGGTCGAGCTGGGCATTACCGAAAGCAGCCTGTTGGGTTCCGCGATGCTGGTATATATGTCTCCGCTGCTCGGTTTGTTTGTGGTCGCGGCGCTATTTCAGGTGCTGTTCGGCACCGATATCGCCGCGCTGTGTGGTGCGGTGCTGGGCGGTGTCGGTGGATTTCTTATTGCGAAAGGGTTTTCACCACGCCTTGCCGCGCGGCAAACCTGGCAGCCGGTCATCATCAGCGTGGGGCTTCCCCCCGACCTGATTCGCACGGCATCTTCATCTGAAATGAGCCAGTGATTACACTGGCTTTATTTTTTGGAACGCTCCTCGCAGGAAGCGCTATGCTTGCGGGAAGAGCATTTCCTGGTTGCGCGGTTGTAGTGTAGAATGCGGCGTTTTCGAACGACAACAATGTCAGGCTCCGTACCGCGGCCTCAAAGTATCCGTAAGGCATAAATATTTTAATATATGAAGAATATACGTAACTTCTCCATCATTGCACATATCGACCACGGTAAATCAACGCTGTCTGACCGTATTATTCAGATTTGCGGCGGCCTTTCCGACCGCGAAATGGAAGCCCAGGTTCTGGACTCAATGGATCTGGAACGCGAGCGTGGCATTACCATCAAAGCGCAGAGCGTGACGCTGGACTTTAAAGCGGCCGATGGCGAGACCTATCAGCTGAACTTTATCGACACCCCAGGCCACGTCGACTTCTCTTATGAAGTTTCCCGTTCTCTGGCGGCCTGCGAAGGCGCACTGCTGGTGGTTGACGCCGGGCAGGGCGTAGAAGCACAGACGCTGGCGAACTGCTACACCGCCATGGAAATGGATCTGGAAGTCGTGCCGGTTCTCAACAAAATCGACCTGCCTGCCGCCGATCCTGAGCGTGTTGCGGAAGAAATTGAAGATATCGTCGGCATCGATGCGACCGACGCTGTACGCTGCTCGGCGAAAACCGGCGTGGGCGTTACCGATGTACTGGAGCGTCTGGTGCGCGATATTCCGCCGCCGGAAGGCGATCCGGAAGGCCCGCTGCAGGCGCTGATCATCGACTCCTGGTTCGATAACTATCTGGGCGTGGTTTCGCTGGTGCGTATTAAAAACGGCACCATGCGTAAAGGCGACAAGATTAAAGTGATGAGCACCGGTCAGGTTTACAACGCTGACCGTCTGGGCATCTTCACGCCAAAACAGGTTGATCGTACAGAGCTGAAATGCGGCGAGGTAGGTTGGCTGGTTTGTGCGATTAAAGATATCCTCGGCGCGCCGGTTGGCGATACCCTGACGCAGGCGCGTAACCCGGCGGACAAACCGCTGCCAGGCTTCAAAAAAGTGAAGCCGCAGGTTTATGCCGGCCTGTTCCCGGTCAGCTCTGACGACTACGAAAACTTCCGTGACGCGCTCGGCAAGCTGAGCCTGAACGATGCCTCCCTGTTCTACGAGCCGGAAAGCTCAACCGCGTTGGGCTTCGGCTTCCGCTGTGGCTTCCTCGGCCTGTTGCACATGGAGATCATTCAGGAACGTCTGGAACGTGAATACGATCTGGATCTGATCACCACCGCGCCGACCGTAGTGTATGAAGTGGAAACCACGGCGAAAGAGACTATCTACGTCGATAGCCCGTCCAAACTGCCGCCGCTGAACAACATCTACGAACTGCGCGAGCCGATCGCTGAGTGTCACATGCTGCTGCCGCAGGCTTACCTCGGTAACGTCATTACGCTGTGTATCGAGAAGCGTGGTGTGCAAACCAACATGGTTTACCACGGTAACCAGGTGGCGCTGACCTATGAAATTCCGATGGCGGAAGTGGTACTCGACTTCTTCGACCGTCTGAAGTCGACTTCCCGCGGCTATGCGTCGCTGGACTACAACTTCAAGCGTTTCCAGGCCTCTGACATGGTGCGCGTTGATGTCCTCATCAACAACGAACGTGTCGATGCGCTGGCGCTGATTACCCACCGCGACAATTCCCAGAGCCGTGGCCGTGAACTGGTTGAGAAGATGAAAGATCTGATCCCTCGCCAGCAGTTTGATATCGCGATTCAGGCGGCCATCGGCACGCACATCATCGCGCGTTCAACGGTGAAGCAGCTGCGTAAAAACGTTCTGGCGAAATGCTACGGTGGCGATATCAGCCGTAAGAAAAAGCTGCTGCAAAAACAGAAAGAGGGTAAAAAGCGCATGAAGCAGATCGGTAACGTCGAACTGCCGCAGGAAGCGTTCCTCGCCATTCTGCATGTCGGTAAAGACAATAAATAATCTCTAAGGAGTTGGCATGGCGAACATGTTTGCCCTGATTCTGGTGATTGCCACACTGGTCACGGGCATTTTGTGGTGCGTTGATAAGTTTATCTTCGCGCCCAAACGGCGGGAACGCCAGGCGGCGGCGCAGGTTGCCACCGGCGAAGCGCTGGATAAAAAGACGCTGAAAAAAGTCGGCCCGAAACCGGGTTGGCTGGAAACCGGCGCGTCGGTCTTTCCGGTGCTGGCGATCGTGCTGATCGTGCGTTCATTTATTTATGAGCCGTTCCAGATCCCCTCCGGTTCGATGATGCCAACGCTGCTGATTGGCGACTTTATCCTGGTGGAGAAATTCGCCTACGGGATTAAAGACCCGATCTACCAGAAGACGATTATTGAAACAGGCCATCCGAAACGCGGCGATATCGTGGTGTTCAAATACCCGGAAGATCCGCGTCTGGACTACATCAAACGTACCGTCGGCCTGCCGGGCGATAAGGTCACTTACGATCCGATTGCGAAACAAGTGACAATTCAACCGGGATGCAGCTCCGGCCAGGCGTGCGGTAGCGCGCTGCCGGTCACTTACTCCAACGTCGAGCCGAGTGATTTCGTTCAGACGTTCTCCCGCAGCAACGGCGGCGAGGCGACCAGCGGCTTCTTTGAAATGCCGCAGGGCGAGCGCAAAGCAGACGGCGTACGGCTGGATCAACGTCAGGAAACGCTGGGCGATGTGAACCACCGTATTCTGACCGTGCCGATTGCTCAGGATCAGGTGGGGATGTACTACCACCAGTCCGGTCTGCCGCTGGCAACCTGGATCGTCCCACCGGGGCAGTACTTCATGATGGGTGATAACCGCGATAACAGCGCGGACAGCCGTTACTGGGGCTTTGTGCCGGAAGCGAACCTGGTCGGTAAGGCAACCGCTATCTGGATGAGCTTTGAAAAACAAGAGGGCCAATGGCCTACCGGCGTGCGTTTAAGCCGCATCGGTGGGATTCATTAATCCTCCGTTTGACTTCACGCGGCGGCCAGGCGTGCGCCGCGTGAATTATTTAGTTTTAATCTATTCAAACTAACGACATCCCTTGTCGTTGCGTATAGAATATCCCCCCGAAGTTTCGGATGTCTCTTATGGGAGACACGGCACACGAAACCGCGTTGGTTTCCCTCAGGTCTGTTTCGTGTGCTGCATTGTGGACGCATTTATTTATTTGGTATCGCATGAACCCCATCGTAATTAATCGGCTTCAACGGAAGCTGGGCTACACTTTTCTTCATCAGGAGCTGTTGCAACAGGCGTTAACGCACCGCAGTGCCAGCAGCAAACATAACGAACGCTTAGAGTTCCTGGGCGATTCCATTTTAAGCTACGTGATTGCCAACGCGCTCTATCATCGTTTTCCGCGCGTGGATGAAGGCGATATGAGCCGCATGCGTGCGACGCTGGTGCGTGGTAACACGCTGGCCGAGATCGCGCGTGAGTTCGAGCTGGGCGAATGTTTGCGCCTGGGGCCGGGCGAGCTGAAAAGCGGCGGCTTCCGTCGGGAATCTATCCTGGCGGATACGGTTGAAGCATTAATCGGCGGGGTGTTCCTCGACAGCGATATTCAAACCGTCGAGAAGCTAATCCTCTCCTGGTACCAGACGCGTCTGGACGAAATCAGCCCGGGCGATAAGCAAAAAGATCCAAAAACACGCTTGCAGGAGTATCTGCAAGGCCGCCATCTGCCGCTGCCGTCTTATCTGGTGGTTCAGGTGCGTGGGGAAGCACACGATCAGGAATTTACTATCCACTGCCAGGTTAGCGGCCTGAGTGAACCGGTGGTCGGCACAGGTTCCAGCCGTCGCAAGGCGGAACAGGCTGCCGCCGAACAGGCGCTGAAAAAGCTGGAGCTGGAATGAGCGAAGAAAAAACCTATTGCGGATTTATTGCCATCGTCGGTCGTCCGAACGTCGGCAAATCCACGTTATTGAACAAGCTGCTCGGGCAGAAGATCTCGATTACCTCCCGTAAAGCGCAGACCACGCGCCACCGCATCGTGGGCATCCATACTGAAGGTGAGTATCAGGCGATCTACGTCGATACCCCGGGCCTGCATATGGAAGAGAAGCGTGCCATCAACCGCCTGATGAACAAGGCGGCCAGCAGCTCTATCGGTGACGTTGAGCTGGTGATTTTCGTGGTCGAAGGCACCCGCTGGACGCCGGACGACGAAATGGTGCTGAACAAACTGCGCGAAGGTAAAGCGCCGGTGATTCTGGCGGTGAACAAAGTGGATAACGTGCAGGAAAAAGCGGATCTGCTGCCGCACCTGCAGTTCCTCGGTAGCCAGATGAACTTCCTCGATATCGTGCCTATCTCTGCGGAGAGCGGGCTGAACGTGGACACCGTTGCCGGTATCGTGCGTAAGCACCTGCCGGAAGCGACACACCACTTTCCGGAAGACTACATCACCGACCGTTCTCAGCGCTTTATGGCCTCGGAAATCATCCGTGAAAAGCTGATGCGTTTCCTGGGGGCTGAACTGCCATATTCGGTGACCGTTGAAATCGAGCGCTTCGTTTCTAACGAACGTGGCGGCTACGACATCAATGGCCTGATCCTGGTTGAGCGTGAAGGGCAGAAGAAGATGGTGATTGGCAACAAAGGCGCCAAGATCAAAACCATCGGTATTGAAGCCCGTAAAGATATGCAGGAGATGTTCGAAGCGCCTGTTCACCTGGAACTGTGGGTGAAAGTGAAATCAGGCTGGGCGGATGACGAGCGCGCGCTGCGCAGCCTCGGTTACGTCGACGATCTCTGAGAATAACCCCGATGGAGGGCTGGCAGCGCGCATTTGTTCTGCATAGTCGCCCCTGGAGCGAGACCAGCCTGATGCTGGACGTCTTCACGGAAGAATCGGGTCGCGTGCGCCTTGTGGCGAAAGGCGCACGTTCCAAACGTTCCAACCTTAAAGGCGCGCTTCAGCCCTTTACCCCACTGTTAGTCCGTTTTGGCGGCCGTGGCGAAGTGAAAACGCTGCGTAGCGCTGAAGCGGTTTCGCTGGCGCTTCCTCTGAGCGGCATTACGCTGTATAGCGGTCTGTACATCAACGAACTGGTGTCGCGCGTGCTCGAGCACGAAACCCGCTTTTCTGAACTCTTTTTCGACTATCTGCACTGTATCCAGGCGTTGGCTGGCGCAACGGGCTCGCCTGAACCGGCGCTGCGCCGCTTTGAGCTGGCGTTGCTAGGGCACCTCGGCTATGGCGTCGACTTCCTGCACTGCGCCGGCAGCGGTGATGAGGTTGACGACACCATGACCTACCGCTACCGGGAAGAGAAAGGATTTATTGCCAGCGTCGTTATCGATAACAACACCTTTACCGGCCATCAGCTGAAAGCGCTGGCTAACCGTGAGTTTCCGGATATTGATACGCTGCGCGCAGCGAAACGCTTTACCCGCATGGCGTTAAAGCCGTATCTTGGCGGGAAACCGTTAAAGAGCCGCGAGTTGTTTCGACAGTTTATGCCGAAGCGGTAACCCTGATTGCACCCATCCCGCTTTTCCCCTCGCCCCTTTAGGGAGAGGGCCGGGATGAGGGGAAACGAAGTTAAAAATAAAAACACGAGGATTGTCATGGCTGAATTACTGTTAGGCGTCAATATTGACCACATTGCCACCCTGCGTAACGCACGCGGCACCGCTTACCCGGACCCGGTACAGGCCGCGTTTATCGCCGAGCAGGCCGGTGCGGATGGTATCACCGTGCATTTACGTGAAGATCGTCGCCATATCACCGACCGCGATGTGCGTATTCTGCGTCAGACGCTGGACACCCGCATGAACCTGGAGATGGCCGTGACTGAAGAGATGCTGGCCATCGCCTGTGAAACCAAACCGCATTTCTGCTGCCTGGTGCCGGAAAAACGTCAGGAAGTGACCACCGAAGGCGGTCTGGACGTTGCCGGTCAGTTCGACAAAATGCGTGATGCCTGCAAACGCCTTGCCGATGCGGGCATCCTGGTGTCGTTGTTTATTGACGCCGATGATGCGCAGATTAAAGCCGCCGCTGATGTGGGTGCGCCGTATATCGAAATCCACACCGGCTGCTACGCCGATGCCGTCACTGATGCGGAGCAAGCCAAAGAGCTTGAGCGTATCGCGAAAGCCGCGACCTACGCCGCAAGCCTGGGCCTGAAGGTTAACGCGGGCCACGGTCTCACTTACCACAACGTGAAAGCGATTGCCGCGCTGCCGGAAATGCACGAGCTGAATATCGGCCACGCCATTATTGGCCGGGCGGTGATGAGCGGCCTGAAAGACGCGGTGGCGGAAATGAAGCGCCTGATGCTGGAAGCGCGCGCGTAATGGCGATTCTGGGGCTTGGAACAGACATTGTCGAAATCGCCCGTATTGAAGCGGTGATTGCCCGTAGCGGCGACCGCCTTGCGCGTCGGGTACTTAGCGATAATGAGTGGGCCATCTGGGAGACGCACCAGCAGCCGGTGCGTTTTCTGGCGAAGCGTTTTGCGGTGAAAGAAGCGGCGTCGAAGGCGCTGGGCACCGGCATTCGTAACGGCCTGGCGTTTAATCAGTTTGAAGTTTTTAACGATGAACTGGGCAAGCCGAAGCTGCGTTTATGGGGAGAAGCAAAGTTACTCGCCGAGCGTATGGGCGTGGCCCATCTGCATGTGACGCTCGCTGATGAGCGCCACTACGCTTGCGCGACGGTGATTGTCGAAAGCTAGATTTTGTCCGCGTGATGCATCTGGACAAATTTATCCCACAGCTGCTCTTCACTTTCTAAATGTGCCGGGTCCTTGAGAATGGTATTCGGGATCGGGCACACTTTCTGGCAGGTCGGCGTTTCGTAATGGCCGATGCACTCGGTGCAGCGATCGTGGTCGATCTCATAGATGCTATCACCCATCGAAATGGCCTGGTTCGGGCATTCCGGTTCGCACATATCGCAGTTGATACATTTTTTGGTGATTAACAGCGCCATCAGTAAATTCTCAGTAACTCGATAAACAGGGCGCGCATTATACGCGCATTTTCCGCGCAGGCCATACCTTTTCTGTGGTCATCGCACCGCAGATCAAACCAGCTTTTTCACCAGCGCCTCGCTATGGCGAATACGCTCCGGCGCCTTTTCCAGATCCTGCTGCACCAGGCCCATAAACAGCAGGTCGGTGAGCATCATCTGTGCGCTGGTGGAGGAAATCGCGGCGCTGCGCGTTGCCTGCTCTTCGGCAATGGTATACAGGCAATGCGTCGCGCGCTGCTGTAGCGCGTTGGGCGAAAAGCCGGTAATGGCGAGCACTTTGCCGCCTACCCGTAACGTTTCGTCGGCGGCGAGATTGATCTCGCGACGCGCGCCGGAATAAGAGATTGCCAACAGCAGATCGTCCTGCGCCATTGCCTGAACGGTGGCGAGCAGGGCGTGCATATCAAGCTCCGCCACGGCGTTGAAGCCAATTTTCATCAGCTTCCAGCTAAAATTGCGCGCCACCAGCCCGGAAGCGCCGATGCCGGTGAGGATGATGCGCCGCGCGCCTCGCAGCAGGTTGATGGTCTCCAGCAGTTTGTCTTCACTGTTGACGTCCAGTGAAGCATGCATTGCCGCGACGTTATCTTTAATCAGCTTCTCGCCGACCAGCCGTAGCGGATCGTCGCCGCAAATCTGATTATGCACCGGCACCGAGTGCGGGTTGACGTTACTCGCCAGCGCCTCGCTGAGCGCCAGCTTCAGCGCCGGGAAACCCTTGAAGCCGAGCTTCTGGGCGAATTTCACCACGCTGGACTGGCTAACGCCTGCCTGGCTGGCTAGCTGCTGTGAACTTAAATGACGCGCCTGATCCGGCTGCGCCAGAATAAAATCCGCCAGCTTACGATCGCTTTGCGCCAGTTGAGGATAACGCTGGCGGATACTGATTAGACAATTCATAAGAACCTCATGGGCAAGATCGCCATCTCGCGCCAGAACACTGTTCTGATCATCTGCAAGAATTATGTATTCTATTATACCGGAATATACCGAATTAAATATTCCATGCGCCGCTAAAAACGCAACTCTTTTCGCGCATCAGGTCCGTTAACTCGCCGTTTGGCGAAAGACGGTCGACAATCTGCTAGTCTGTGGGCTGGCCCGCTAAGGAATACAGGAGGCTCTTTTGACTAGCCACTCTCGCCGCGTGGTGTTTTTCGACCTTGACGGTACGCTACATCAGCAGGATCTGTTCGGGGCGTTTATCCGCTATTTATTGCGTCGTATGCCGCTTAACGCGCTATTAGTGCTGCCGCTGCTTCCCGCCATTGGCCTGACGATGCTCATTAAAGGGCGTGCGGCCCGCTGGCCGATGAGCGTATTGCTGTGGGGCTGCACCTTTGGGCGTCGCGAAGCCACGCTCAATGCGCTGGAGGCGAGCTTCATTATCTGGTTTCGCGCTACGGTGACGCCCTTTCCGGTGGTGCAGGCGCGTTTAGACAACTATCTTCAGCATCATGATGCCGACGTCTGGCTGATCACCGGCTCGCCGCAAACGTTGGTAGAGCGCGTCTATGCCGATGCGCTCTGGATGTCGCGCGTGAACCTTATCGGCAGCCAGATGCAACGTGCGCTGGGAGGTCGGGTACTGTCGGTGCGCTGCCTTGGCCATGAAAAGGTGGTGCAACTGGAACAGCGCCTTGGCGCGCCGCTGCGCCTGTACAGCGGTTACAGCGACAGCAAGCAAGATAATCCACTACTCTTTTTCTGTGAGCATCGCTGGCGCGTCACGCCGCACGGCGAGCTGGAACAGCTGGAATAGCGGGCGCTGCGCTTTGCTGGATATTGTGTATAATGCGCCGCGTTTGAAAACCTGGAGTCCCGACGTTGTCCGACATTGAACAAAATCACGAATACTGGATGCGCCACGCGCTGGTGCTGGCTCGTCGTGCCTGGGAAGAGGGTGAGGTGCCGGTTGGCGCGGTGCTGGTACACAACAATCAGGTAATTGGCGAAGGCTGGAACCGGCCGATTGGCCGCCACGATCCCACTGCACACGCGGAAATTATGGCGCTACGTCAGGGCGGGGTGGTGCTGCAGAACTATCGGCTGATCGACACGACCCTCTACGTCACCCTGGAACCGTGCGTGATGTGCGCAGGAGCGATGGTACATGGGCGTATTGGCCAGCTGGTGTTTGGCGCGCGTGATGCTAAAACCGGCGCGGCCGGTTCGCTGATTGACGTCCTGCATCACCCTGGGATGAACCATCGCGTGGAAATCACCGAAGGGGTGCTGGCGGATGAGTGTTCGGCCATGTTGAGCGACTTCTTCCGCCATCGTCGCCAGCAGCAGAAGGCGCTGAAGCAGTCGCTGAAAAATAGCGTTTAACGGGCGAGTCTACGCCACCGTTCGTTTTTCTCTTTCCGCACTCGGCGAATGCTGAAAAAAACGACTGTAGGCCTCGGTTAAACGGGGCAATGAGCTAAATCCGCAGGCGCGGGCAATACTGGCTACCGAGCGTTCGGTGGTGCGCAGCAGTTCCTGCGCTTTCAACAGGCGGTAGCGCTGGACGAACTGATCCGGCGTAAAGCCAGTAAACTCCTTGATAAACCGGTACAACGTGCGTTTGGGAATGGCGCACTCTTCTGCCAGATGCTCCCAGATGACGGCCTGCTGCAAATTGTCCCGAATGCTGCGCAACAGCCGTCGTTTTTTATCATCATAACGACCGCCCCGCGGTAATCTGACGCTGTTCTCCATCAGCATGCCCACGATCGTCAAAAGTATGGCTTCGGTGGTGACGAAATAAGTGCTGTCATAATCATCATCCGTTTTGCTGTGAATCTCCCCCGCCAGCTGGACCACACGCGCCAGCGTCGCTTCGTTTAATGAGGCCGGCCGCTCGCGGGTCTGCGTCTGAAGCTGCATCAGCAGCGGCAGCAGCGATTTTACGAACTGAAACTCGCCGTCGCGGCGCAGCAGGATATTAATCAGCGACAGATGGCGGGTGGATTCGTAATAGTGAATGTCGTTGGCGGAGACGAAGAAAAAATCGCCCTTAAACACCAGATTGACGCGATCGTTGATGATGTGAAACCCGCAACCCTCTTTCACGATGACGATTTCGTGAAAATCATGGCCGTGAATATCCGCCATCTCCTGATCGCGCGAGCTGAACAGCGAAAACGCGTGGGTATCGGAGAGGAAGTAGTCCTGGGCGAGCATAATCTTCATTCTTCCTCTCCTGACATCGTTAGTTAACAGGCAGCGTTAACGCTTGCCCGGCGCTAAGCGGCCAGCTTTCGCCGCTCAGCCGCAGCACGCCGCCGCCGCGGGAGGCGCGAACCGTCAGCTGATTGTCGCGTAAGGTGAGCGTGACTTCACCCTCTTTAATCGGCAATGTGCAGTCCAGCACGCTAAAAGGTGCAAGCCACGGTTCAATGGCGAAGGTTTCATAGCCCGGCGTTAGCGGATGCAGGCCGACATAGTAGCGCCCCAGCAGGTAGAGCGGGCTCGCTCCCCAGGCGTGGCACAGGCTCTTGCCAAACTTGTCGCCGTACATCGCGTAGTGTTCGTCGCCTTTAATATCCGGGTTGTACTCTTCCCAGAAGGTCGTGGCACCCAGCGCCAGCATACCGCCCCAGTAATCGCGCATCCGTTGCCAGACCACATCCTGTCGGCCGCACTGGCAAAGCGTATCCAGCTCGAAAAAGGTGAAGTAGGGGGTGACGATGGGGGCAATGGCCTCGTTCATCAGTACTCGCTCGACGATGGTCTGTCGCCGCTCGGGGGTTACGGTATCAAACATCAGCGCGAAGATGTTGGCATGACGAGTCACGTGACGTTTGCCGCTCTCATAGCTATCGATATAGGCGCCTTGCTCTTCGTCCCAGAAGAAGAGGTCGATGCTTTCTGCCAGTTTATCGGCCCGCCGCTGCCACTCGGCAGGATCCGCGCCGACGATCTCCGCGCACAGCGCCAGCGAACGCCAGGCCTTCAGCAGCAGCATCTGTTCGGCGCACACCGCGCCGGTTTTATCGATCTCGGCCCAGTCGATAAAAATCCAGTCGCCTTCTTTACCGCGAATAAAACCGCTTTCGTCGATATCGGGCATCAGCCATTCCATCAGGCTGACCATTTTGCCGTATACCTGACGGACAAACGCCGCGTCGTTGCTCATCAGGTAGTGCTTCTCAATGTTGATCACCCACAGCAGCGAGTAGTCGACGATGGTATTGATATGCTGGCGCATCGGGTCGCGGCCGCGAAGGGCGAGCAGGGTGCGGCGGTTGATATCTTCATCGAAAAACAGATACGGGTTGATCAGCGTGCACTGCCAGGCATCGCCCGACCAGATCCAGCGGTCGCGTTTCACGCCGTCGATGAAAAACAGATCGCTGCACAGGGCGAAAGTCTCGCGTGAAACCTGCCAGATCTGGTCGATCAGCGGATCGTTGCTGTGGAAGCTGGCGCAACGCGGTTTGGCGATAAATTCATGCTCCGCCGCCAGGCTGACTGCGCCAGGTGCGACATCGGGAATAAAAACGTAGCGGAAGGCGCGTTTACGGATGGCGGAATCCGGCGTGACGTTGGTCTGTGAGTAGTAGCAATATTGGGTGTCCAGCGCTTCCGCCTGGGATTCGCCATAGCACAGCGTCACCGGCGGTTGCTTATCGCTGTTGAAGCTGACCGCGAGCTCCCCATTAACCACGCGCACGAAATCGAAAAGCACGCCGCCATTCATCGCGCGTTCGCTTACCGGCAGCCGTGGTTCACGCTCAAAGTTAACGGCGTTAGGAGAGGTCTGCGCCGAGGTATAGAGCGCATCACAGCCCACCGGGGCGGTGTCGATATAGTCACTGGCAAACCAGCTTTCATCGCTGAAGACCTGCTCGCCTTCGACGCGCAACGCGGGAAGCCCGCTGGCATTGGCGACGTAGAAGGTGAGCGTTTGCTCGCCCACCGGGCAGGTGAGAAGGCCGTTGAGCGGCTGTTTTTTGCCGTCAATCAGCGCGTAGCCGGAACCTTCTACCTGTACCGTGAAGGTCTGCGGTTCGCTAAAACAGTAGCGGCGGGTAAAGACGACGCTTTTGCAGCAGTCCTCTACGTGCCAGTAGGCGGGCCAGTCGAAACCGCGCTCTTCGCGCTGCAGGTTTTGCAATAACGCGTGGCGGATCTCAAAGTCTCCGGCCAGCCAGATCCATTTTGCGCGAGCATTACGCCTTGTCATCATCAATTCCCCAGACCTTCTGCATTCAGTAATTTTTGTTCTGCGAGCTGCTTCTTAATCTCTTCATACTGGTTATCGAGGGTATAAAAACGCCCCATCCACAGCATCGAGACCACAATTAACCCCGCCGGGATCCACAGATAGCAGGCTTTAATCGCCATAATCGCCGCCGCCGACTGCTGCGCTTCCGCAACGTAACCGGTAGCCGAGAGCATAAAGCCGCTTAATGCCCCGGCTGCTGCCATCGCCACCTTGCCGATAAAACCGTTTACCGAGGTGAGAATGCCCGCCGTGTTGATGCCGGTTTTCCACTCGCCGTAGTCCACCGGATCGGCCTGCATGGAAAAATAGATAGCATTACGTTGCCCGAAGCCCAGCGCCAGCAGCACCGCGCCGGACATCAGCCCCCAGACGTTGACGCCGGAGAGCATCATAATGACCATACCGCCGAGGTTGATGGCGCAGGCCAACTGATACACCTGAATCTTACGCAGCCGTTTGGCGAGGAACGGCACGGTCAGCGTGCCCAGCAGCGGTACAAACGAGGCGATACCTGCCGCCACGGAGGTGAGCGCAGTGTTACCCACGTAATATTTAAAGAAGTAGATAAGCGCGCCGGACTGTAAAAAGAACGCGCCCCACATAAAGAGAATATTGATGGCGAACACCTTCCACGGCGTGTTCTCTTTGAGCCCCTGCCAGGCGCGACGCAGGGTCATTTTTTCCGGCGTAATAGCGTAGCGCTCTTTCACGTTGCAAAAGCTGACAAACAGAAAGAAAGTCGACAGCACGCCGAACAGCGTGGCGGTATAGATAAACCCACGATCCTGATTACCGTTGCCCAACCAATTGACCAATGGCAGCGTGGCGACCGAGACAATCGTCGAACCAATAAAACTGAACATTATTCTCACGGAGGAAAGCACGGTACGTTCATGCGCATCGTTGCTTAAGAAAGGGAGCATCGCGTTATACGGAATATTGACTACCGTAAACATCACCGACAATAAAAAATAGGTGATAAACGCCCATATTAGTTTGCCGGTAGTGCCGAAGTCTGGAATATAAAAGGCGAGAATACATAACAGGCCAAAAGGGATGGCGCCAATCGCCAGCCACGGACGACAGCGGCCCCAACGGGTACTGGTATTATCAATGAGGATCCCCATTAATACGTCCGTAACCCCGTCGGCCAGCCGCGTGATCAAAAACATAATGCCGATATAATAGGCTGGGAGCTTCATTATATCGGTATAGAAATACATTAAATATAATGAAATTAATTGCCACACTAAATTACAGGAAATATCGGCTACGGAAAAACCAAGCCGTAATCTCCAGGGAGACGCCGTTTTTGTTTCCATACAAACCTCATTAAACTCATGGGATAGTTGGCCGTATTAGCGATCCGGCCTGAGTATAGAGGTATTAGATAACAGCGTCTTTGCCGAGTCATCGGCTTGATTTGGCACTGGCGCGGAAACGAGCGTGACGCTGTCGGCGTTTTTGAACGGTAATCTAGTGTTTCGCCGGAAAATAGAGCAAAGAGGCGTCGTTGCCGCTCTGGCTGTCCTGGCGTAAAAAGGAGAACAGCCCGAAAAGGTTGCTGTCGCGGTGAAGCTCATCAAGGGTCACCACCGGGTAAGCCTCTGCGATCTCCAGCCGCTCCGTCGCCTTCTTCTCTTTCTCCTGCAAATAGCCCACCAGGCTTATCTGGTACTTACGGATGTTCTCGACGTAGGTATAGGCCTCATGGCCGCGCGCGTAGCCATAGGTCAGCTTACTGTACCATGGCTTCTGACTGAGCAACGGCAGGCGCTGTTTTACGTCCGCCCAGCTGTCCGGGTTGCCTTTTTGCTTCGCCGTCAGCGCGCGGGCGTCGAGCATATGCGCGTAGCCCATGTTATAGGCGGCGAGCGCAAACCAGATTTTCTCTTCCTGCGGCACGCTGTCCGGCACCTTATCCATCATGTCCTGCAAATAACGCATACCGCCGCTGATACTCTGCTCGGCGTCGGTGCGATCGCTCAGGCCTAAGCTCTGGGCGGTATTTTTGGTCAGCATCATCAGGCCGCGTACCCCGGTCGGCGATGTTGCCAGCGGGTCCCAATGCGATTCCTGGTAGGAGATGGCCGCCAGCAGCTTCCAGTCTATTGCGCTGGCGTACTTTTCAAAGAGCGGTTGCAGGTCGGGCAGGACGTTATCGACCGCGCGCAGGAAAGAGCGCGTATCGACGTAATCAAAGTCGTCGCCGTGACCAAGGTACTTTTCCTCCAGGCGGGCGAGGGTGCCGTCTTCATTCATATTATTGAAAAAGTCGAGCATCGCCGCTGAAAGCGTATTGTCGCCGTCTTTCAGGCTAAACCAGGTCACCGGCTGTTCGTCGGTGACGTCGAGCGCGACGGCCAGCTCGGGATGTACGCGCTGGAACAGTCCGATGGCGACGGAATCCGCGATCGTGTAGTTGAGTTTACCGTCGATGACCGCCTGCATAAGATCGACCGAACCGCGTTTGTCATCCACCGTCCAGGCGAGGTCGGGGTATTTCTTCTCTTTTAACGTCTGGAGATCGTTGATGACCACCTGTCCCGGCGCGACGGTGAGTTGCTCTGCGGTGACATTACTCAGGTTACGCGGGCGGTTGCTGCCCACACGGTAGACCAGCTGTTGTGAGACGGAGTAGTAGGTTGGCCCCGCCTGGTAGTTCTGTACGCGTTCAGTGTTATAGACCAGCCCAGCGGCCAGTAAATCGGCATCGCCGTGGTCCAGGTCGTCAAACAGTTGGCTGATATTCTGACGCACGGTTATCTTCAGTTTGACGCCGAGGTAGTCGGCAAACTGTTGGGCCAGCTCGTAATCAAGCCCATACACTTTGCCGTTAATGGTGGCGTAGGTCAGCGGCGACTGGACGGTACTGACGCGCAGCTCCCCCCGCTCCACAATGGCGGCGATGCGATTCTCTGGTTTGCCAAACCAGGGGAGTGAGGGCCAAAGGGCCGCTGCCAGCAGCAACGTGACAACGCCGATCAGCAGATAATTAATCTTTAATTTTTTCAAACGGTTAATTCGCTGAAGTACCCGAGTGTGTCTCTGATAACATTACGGTTTGTTACAGAATGAGCGGCATTTTGCTTAAGATTACGCCAGTTGGCAACTGATTCGCGATGTGCGTCACACCTATTGGTAAAGACGAGAGATGATTTTATTTCGACGCAAACGGTTTCGTCAGGCCGCAGGATTCTCTATAATAGCCGCCGTTCTCCCCCATTGCGCACACTGAAAGCTGAGAAGACGAGAGACTTATGATGGAAATTCTGCGTGGTTCGCCTGCACTGTCTGCATTTCGTATTAACAAACTGCTGACGCGGTTTCAGGCAGCCAACCTCCCGGTAAGCAATATTTACGCCGAGTATGTCCATTTTGCCGACCTGGACGCGCCGCTGACCGAAGACGAGCGGGCCCGACTCGAGCGACTGTTGCAGTATGGCCCAAGCCTCAACAGCCATACCCCTACCGGTAAACTGCTGCTCGTCACTCCCCGTCCTGGCACTATCTCTCCCTGGTCTTCCAAAGCTACTGACATCGCCCACAACTGTGGCCTGCAGCAGGTGCTGCGTCTGGAACGCGGGGTGGCCTACTACGTTGAAGCCGCAAGCCTGACCGACGCGCAGCTGAACGCCGTGGCGGCGGAGCTGCACGACCGCATGATGGAGAGCGTGTTTGCTTCCTTACAGGATGCCGAAAAACTGTTTGCGCATCATCAGCCTGCACCGGTCTCCAGCGTCGATCTGCTCGGCCAGGGCCGTCAGGCGCTGATTGACGCCAACGTGCGTCTCGGCCTGGCATTGGCGGAGGATGAAATCGACTATCTGCAGGATGCGTTCAGCAAACTGGGGCGCAACCCGAACGACATCGAGCTGTACATGTTCGCGCAGGCCAACTCCGAACATTGTCGCCACAAGATTTTTAACGCCGACTGGATTATCGACGGTAAACAGCAGCCGAAGTCGCTGTTTAAAATGATTAAAAACACCTTCGAAACCACCCCGGATCACGTGCTGTCGGCCTATAAAGACAACGCCGCGGTGATGGAAGGCTCTGAAGTTGGACGTTACTTCGCCGATCACAAAACCGGTCGCTACGATTTCCATCAGGAACCAGCCCATATCCTGATGAAGGTGGAAACTCACAACCACCCGACGGCCATCTCTCCATGGCCGGGCGCGGCAACCGGCTCTGGCGGTGAAATTCGTGATGAAGGCGCCACCGGGCGCGGCGCGAAGCCGAAAGCCGGGCTGGTAGGCTTCTCTGTTTCCAACCTGCGTATTCCTGGCTTCGAACAGCCGTGGGAAGAAGATTTCGGCAAGCCGGAACGTATCGTTACCGCGCTGGATATCATGACCGACGGCCCGCTGGGCGGCGCGGCGTTCAACAACGAATTTGGTCGTCCGGCGCTGACCGGTTACTTCCGTACCTACGAAGAGAAGGTCAACAGCCATAACGGCGAAGAGCTGCGCGGCTACCATAAGCCGATCATGCTGGCGGGCGGGATCGGCAACATTCGCGCCGATCACGTGCAGAAAGGCGAGATCGTCGTTGGCGCGAAGCTGATCGTCCTTGGCGGCCCGGCGATGAATATCGGCCTCGGCGGCGGGGCGGCTTCGTCAATGGCCTCCGGTCAGTCTGACGCTGACCTCGACTTTGCTTCCGTACAGCGCGACAACCCGGAAATGGAGCGTCGTTGCCAGGAAGTTATCGACCGCTGCTGGCAGTTGGGCGATGCCAACCCGATTCTGTTTATTCACGACGTCGGCGCGGGCGGTCTGTCTAACGCCATGCCGGAGCTGGTGAGCGACGGTGGGCGCGGCGGTAAATTCCAGCTGCGCGACATCCTGAGCGATGAGCCGGGCATGAGCCCGCTGGAAATCTGGTGTAACGAATCCCAGGAACGCTATGTGCTGGCGGTCGCCGCCGATCAGTTGCCGCTGTTCGACGAACTGTGCAAGCGCGAGCGCGCACCGTACGCGGTGATTGGTGAAGCAACCGAAGAGCAGCATTTAACCCTGAGCGATAGCCATTTTGACAACCAGCCGATCGACATGCCGCTGGATGTGCTGCTGGGCAAAACGCCGAAGATGACGCGCGACGTACAGACGCTGAAAGCGAAGGGCGAAGCGCTGGCGCGTGAGCAGATTACGCTGGCTGACGCGGTCAACCGCGTGCTGCACCTGCCGACCGTCGCCGAGAAAACCTTCCTCGTGACCATCGGCGACCGTACCGTTACCGGTATGGTGGCGCGCGACCAGATGGTTGGCCCGTGGCAGATCCCGGTAGCCAACTGTGCGGTCACGACCGCCAGCCTCGACAGCTACTACGGTGAAGCGATGTCTATCGGCGAACGCGCGCCGGTCGCGCTGCTGGACTTCGCTGCCTCCGCCCGTCTGGCGGTAGGGGAAGCGCTGACCAACATCGCCGCCACGCAGATCGGCGATATCAAACATATTAAGCTGTCGGCAAACTGGATGTCCGCCGCCGGTCACCCGGGTGAAGACGCCGGTCTGTACGAAGCGGTGAAAGCCATCGGTGAAGAGATGTGCCCGCAGCTGGGCCTCACCATTCCGGTGGGCAAAGACTCGATGTCGATGAAAACCCGCTGGCAGGAAGGCAACGAACAGCGCGAAATGACTTCGCCGCTGTCGCTGGTGATTTCCGCCTTTGCTCGCGTGGAAGACGTTCGTCACACGATCACGCCGCAGTTGGTGACCGAAGACAACGCCCTGCTGCTGATTGATCTCGGCAAGGGCCACAATGCGCTGGGCGCAACGGCGCTGGCGCAGGTGTACCGTCAACTGGGAGACAAGCCGGCCGATGTGCGCGACGTGGCGCAGCTGAAAGGCTTCTACTACGCGATTCAGGCGCTGGTGGCGCAGCGTAAACTGCTGGCCTACCACGACCGTTCCGACGGCGGCCTGCTGGTCACCCTGGCAGAGATGGCGTTTGCCGGTCACTGCGGCGTCGAAGCCGACGTGGCGGCGCTGGGCGACGATCGCCTGGCCGCGCTGTTCAACGAAGAACTGGGTGCGGTGATTCAGGTCCGCGCCGCTGACCGCGAAGCGGTGGAAGCGATTCTGGCGGCCAACGGTCTGGCCGACTGCGTGCATTACCTTGGTAAAGCCGTTGAAGGCGACCGCTTCACCCTGACCGCCAACGGTCAGCCGGTGTTTAGCGAAAGCCGCACCACGCTGCGTATGTGGTGGGCAGAGACCACCTGGCAGATGCAGCGTCTGCGCGATAACCCGGAATGTGCCGATCAGGAACATGAAGCGAAAGCGAACGATAACGATCCTGGCCTCAACGTGAAGCTCACCTTCGATATCGATGCGGATGTTGCGGCACCGTATATCGCTACCGGGGCGCGTCCAAAAGTAGCCGTACTGCGCGAGCAGGGCGTGAACTCCCACGTTGAGATGGCGGCCGCCTTCCACCGTGCGGGCTTCGACGCTATCGACGTCCACATGAGCGACCTGCTGGCAGGGCGCACCGGTCTGGCGGACTTCCAGGCGCTGGTGGCCTGCGGCGGTTTCTCCTACGGCGATGTACTGGGCGCGGGTGAAGGCTGGGCGAAATCCATCCTCTTCAACAACCGCGTGCGCGATGAGTTCGCCACCTTCTTCCATCGCCCGCAGACGCTGGCGCTGGGCGTATGTAACGGCTGCCAGATGATGTCAAACCTGCGCGAGCTGATTCCGGGCAGCGATCTGTGGCCGCGCTTTGTGCGTAACCATTCCGACCGTTTTGAAGCGCGCTTCAGCCTGGTGGAAGTGACCAGCAGCCCGTCGCTGCTGCTGGCAGGTATGGAAGGCTCCCGCATGCCGATTGCCGTTTCCCACGGTGAAGGTCATGTGGAAGTGCGTGACGGAGCACACCTCGCTGCGCTGGAAAGCAAAGGTCTGGTGGCGCTGCGCTTCGTCGATAACTTCGGTAAGGTAACCGAAGCCTACCCGGCGAACCCGAACGGCTCCCCGAACGGCATTACCTCGGTCACCAACGAAAGCGGCCGCGTTACTATCATGATGCCGCACCCGGAACGCGTGTTCCGTACCGTGGCGAACTCCTGGCACCCGGAAAACTGGGGCGAGGATAGCCCGTGGATGCGTATCTTCCGCAATGCGCGTAAGCAGCTTGGCTAATCCTTCCAGCCCCTCTCCGGAGGGGCTTTTTTTATTCTGCGGTTTAGGTAGGGCGGCAACGCGATACTGAAATTTCGCAGGTGTCGGTAAATCCCGACATATCCCTCAGGTGAGTGTCTCCAAATGGAGACGTTTAATTATTTGATTTTAATGTGATTTATTTTTATTGAAAAAGAGTGTCTCTGATTGGCGACGTTGTGGGTAAATTACGTGCAATTCGTTAACTGCGCTTTTTAAATATATTTTCCATATATTTCATTGTGTTAATTTATTGTTTTGTATATTGGCACACATCGTGCATAATATTAACCAGTGGCTCATTCACCTTCTTATGTCAGCCCCTTCGGGACGTGCTACATAAACTTCGAATGACGCACAACAAGGTGCCTGCCGTCCAGCAACTGATAATAGCGCTGCTTTATCAACCATCGGGCGAAACGTTGAGTTAGGCACCGCCTTATTCCATAACAAAGCCGGGCTTTTGCCCGGCTTTGTTATTTCTGGCCTTTCCCTCGCTGATATCCTCAGTTAGCATGCCGGTACGTTGATTTACTGAGACACCTCCGTTGAAACGCCTCTCTCTTTCGCCCCGATCGCTGCGCCAATTGGTGACGCTGGCCTTTCTGCTGATTCTGCTGCCGCTGCTGGTGCTGGCGTGGCAGGCCTGGCAGAGCCTGAATATCCTGAGCGCGCAGGCTGAACAGACTAACCGTACCACGCTTATCGATGCTCGTCGTAGCGAAGCGATGGCTAACGTCGCGCTGGATATGGAACGGAGCTACCGTCAGTATTGCGTGCTGGATGACCCGACCCTGGCAAAGGTGTATCAGAATCAACGTAAGCGCTATAGCGATATGCTGGACGCACACGCGGGCGTGCTGCCTGATGAAACCCTCTACCAGCGGCTGCGCCAGAATCTGCACGACCTGACGCAGCTTCAGTGTACCAACAGCGGCCCGGAGAAGGCGGCGCTGGCCCGGCTGGAAGCATTCTCTACCGCTAACGCCGAGATGGTGCAGGCCACTCGCACCGTGGTCTTCTCCCGTGGGCAGCAGCTACAGCAGGCGATTGCCGAGCGCGGTCAGTTCTTTGGCTGGCAGGCGCTGGTGCTGTTCCTGGTGAGTCTGGCGATGGTGTTGCTGTTCACCCGCATGATTATCGGGCCGGTGAAGGGCATTGAGAGTATGATTAACCGATTAGGGGAAGGGCAATCGCTGGACGGCGAGGTGATGTTCCGCGGGCCGCGCGAGCTGCGATCCGTCGGGCAGCGTATTATCTGGCTCAGCGAGCGTCTGTCGTGGCTGGAGTCCCAGCGCCATCAGTTTCTGCGTCATCTTTCCCATGAGCTAAAGACGCCGCTGGCCAGCATGCGTGAAGGTACCGAACTGCTGGCCGATCAGGTCGTAGGGCCGCTCAGCGCCGAGCAAAAAGAAGTGGTAGCCATTCTTGATAGCAGCAGCCGCAACCTGCAAACGCTAATCGAGCAGCTACTGGACTATAACCGTAAACTCAGTGAAACCGCGGTGCGGATGGAGTATGTGGCGTTGGCGCCGTTGGTTGAGATGGTGGTTTCCGCGCACAGCCTGCCAGCGCGAGCTAAAATGATGCACACGCAGGTCGACCTGCAGGCGGCTGGCTGTCTGGCGGAGCCAACGCTATTAATGAATGCGCTGGATAATCTCTACTCGAATGCGGTGCACTACGGCACTGAATCCGGTAACATTTATCTCCGAAGCCGTCGGGAAGGAGCTCGGGTTTATATTGATGTTATCAATACCGGCTCACCTATCCCGGACGCAGAAAAATTAATGATTTTCGAGCCTTTCTTCCAGGGCAGCCAACAGCGCAAAGGCGCGGTGAAAGGGAGCGGTCTGGGGTTAAGCCTTGCGCGCGATTCCGTGCGCAAAATGCACGGCGAACTGCATCTTCTTGATCCTCAGGACGGCAACGTCTGTTTTCGCATCGAGCTTCCGGCCCCTGGGCTTGAAAAAACAATCACCTGAATCGATATCGAGTGACTATGCCCCAACGATTAGCACGTACGGGTCAACGACGACGGCAGTGGCGAGACGGCCTGTTAGGCCTGGCCTGTCTGATGCTCTCCGGATGTAACGCCACGCTTCTACCGCACAATGCGGGGGCCAGCGGCGAGGTCAGCGAACCGCGCCAGCAGGTGGCGGATTACCTGTCGACCGATTGCGATGATATCTGGTCGCTAAACGGCGGTACTGCCGAAAACAATCCACTCTACTGGTTGCGCGGTATGGACTGTGCCGACCGTCTAATGGCGGCCCGCGCCCGTTCTGAAGCGAGCTCTCTGGCTGCCGACAGCTGGCAGGGCGCGTTTAAGCGCGGCATCCTGTTGGCGAATGCCAAAATTGCCCCCGCAGAGCGGCGTCAACTGGTCAACGACATTGACGCGCTGAGCCCGCAAATTCCTACTCGCATTCGTCCGCTCTACCAGGTATGGCGCGATGGTCAGGCGCTGCAATTGTCATTATCCGAAGAGCGCCTGCGCTATAGCAAACTGCAGGAAACCAGCGATGGTCAGCTCGACGCGCTGCGTCTGCAACAGCAGCAGCTCCAGGCTGAGCTGGACCTCACCACCCGCAAACTGCAAAACCTGACGGACATTGAACGCCAGCTTTCCAGCCGTAAGCCGGGCGCTGATATGTCACATCCGGCGGCATCTGATGAGGATAAACATGAGTAACCGTAAACCTGCGCACCTGCTGCTGGTGGATGATGATCCCGGCCTGCTTAAGCTGCTGGGAATGCGCCTGGTCAGCGAGGGCTACCGGGTGGATACGGCGGAAAGCGGTCAGCAGGGGCTTCGCGTACTGGCAAAAGAACGTATCGACCTGGTGATTAGCGATTTGCGCATGGACGAAATGGACGGCATGCAGCTGTTCAGCGAAATTCAAAAAGTACAGCCAGGTATGCCGGTGATTATCCTCACGGCGCATGGCTCTATTCCGGATGCGGTCTCCGCCACTCAGCAAGGCGTCTTCAGCTTCTTAACCAAGCCGGTGGATAAAGACGCGCTCTATAAGGCTATCGACGAGGCGTTAGAACGCTCTTCGCCTGCCAATGATGAGCAGTGGCGGGAAGCCATCGTTACCCGTAGCCCATTGATGCTGCGCCTGCTGGAGCAGGCGCAAATGGTGGCGCAATCGGACGTCAGCGTGCTGATTAACGGCCAGAGCGGCACCGGCAAAGAAATTCTGGCGCAGGCGATTCACAATGCCAGCCCGCGCCACGCGAAACCGTTTGTGGCGATTAACTGCGGCGCGTTGCCGGAACAGCTACTTGAGTCCGAGCTATTTGGTCACGCTCGCGGGGCTTTTACCGGCGCGGTCAGCAATCGTGAGGGGCTGTTCCAGGCGGCTGAGGGCGGCACGCTGTTTCTTGATGAAATTGGCGATATGCCCGCGCCGCTGCAGGTGAAGCTGCTGCGCGTGCTGCAGGAGCGTAAGGTGCGCCCGCTGGGCAGCAACCGCGATCTGGACATTAACGTGCGGATTATTTCCGCCACCCATCGCGATCTGCCGAAGGCGATGGCGCGCGGCGAGTTCCGTGAGGATCTGTTCTATCGCTTGAACGTGGTGAATCTGAAGATTCCAACGCTTGCCGAACGTACCGAAGATATCCCGCTGCTGGCGAACTACCTGCTGCGCCAGGCCGCCGACCGGCACAAACCGTTTGTGCGCGCGTTTTCTACCGATGCGATGAAGCGCCTGATGGCGGCCAACTGGCCGGGTAACGTGCGTCAACTGGTGAACGTGATTGAGCAGTGCGTGGCGCTGACCTCTTCGCCGGTGATCAGCGATGCGCTGGTGGAACAGGCGCTGGAAGGGGAAAACACCGCGCTGCCGACCTTTGTTGAGGCGCGTAATCAGTTTGAGCTCAACTACCTGCGCAAGCTGCTGCAAATCACCAAAGGTAACGTTACCCACGCCGCGAGGATGGCGGGTCGCAACCGCACTGAGTTCTATAAATTACTCTCGCGCCATGAACTGGACGCCAACGATTTTAAAGAGTAGCACCGTACATACGAGTGATTTATGATACGGTAAGCAACCGGTTACGCGATAAAAACGACAGGAACACCATGAAAAAGATTGATGCGATTATTAAACCCTTCAAACTGGATGACGTCCGTGAAGCGCTGGCGGAAGTGGGCATCACCGGGATGACGGTAACGGAAGTGAAAGGCTTTGGTCGCCAGAAGGGCCACACCGAGCTGTACCGCGGCGCCGAGTACATGGTCGACTTTCTGCCGAAAGTAAAAATTGAAATCGTGGTCACCGACGATATCGTCGATACCTGTGTGGATACCATTATCCGTACTGCTCAGACCGGCAAAATCGGCGACGGTAAAATCTTCGTCTTTGATGTGGCGCGCGTGATTCGTATCCGTACCGGCGAAGAGGACGACGCGGCTATCTAAGCCCGTAGTCAGCTGCCTGCGGCGATATGCAGGCAGCTCATCACGTTATTCCGCTAATGCTGCTGCCGGGCTACCGAGCAGGCGGCGCAGCGCGACCAGCGCCACAATGAGCGCCACGCAACCCAGCGTCCATTCCCCCATCTGTGAGAAAAAGTGCCCATAGGCGTCGATCGCCGTTTCGCTGATCTGCGATTCGGTGGTTTTTTGCGCCACTACGCCCGCCAGCCAGTTAGCGACGGAGCCGGTCGCCAGCATGTAGATACCAGTCAGTACGCCAGTAACGCCGGGCAGATTCAGACGGGTAATCTGTGCCATCGCTACCGGGTCAATAAACAACTCCGCGAACCCCATTAGCGCCAGACCTACGATCATCATCCCCATCGACGCCTGTCCGTGAAGTTGGGCGCCACGCGCGTTCAGCGCCAGCAGCATAAAGCCTGCGGCCATCAACGCCAGCCCAAAGGCGAACTTCAGCCACACTCGCAGCGTCGAACTGGCGCCGCCTTCCGGACGCGCAAGCCAGGCCAGCAGCACGCCAGCCGCCATAACTGCGATCGCGTTGACCGACTGGAAGAGCGCGGTCGGCACTTCGATATTCAGCCAGCGGCGGTTGACGAAGTGGTCGATAAACAGGCTGATAGAGCTGCCGCCCTGCTGCGCCAGTACCCAGAACAGCGTACCGGTGAGCATCAGCAGAACGATTTGCCACAGCGCGCGGCGGTGCTGCGGAAAACGCAGCATGATTCGCGCGACGATGCCGGCGGCAATCGCACAGACCAGCGCCAGCAGATAGCCTGACCAGTCATGTTCCAGCAGCAGTGTAAAGAATAGCGGCGCGATGCACAGCATCAGCACCAGCCAGCCCCAGGTCGGTAACGCGAACCTGACTGCGCGTAATGCCGGCTGGTTCACGCCCTGCGTGTGGCGGAAGTGACGGTGGCCGCTTAAGAACACCATCAGGCCGATAAACATCCCGACGCCCGCCAGCGCAAAACCGACGTGCCAGCCATACCACTGCGCCGCCAGCCCGCAGGCGATCGGCGCGGCGATGGAGCCGATATTACCCGCGGCATACAGCAGCGAGAAACCGCCGTCGCGGCGATGGTCGTCCGGCGCGTAAAGCTCGCCGAGCAGGCAGCTGATATTGGATTTAAACAGGCCGTAGCCGCAGATAATTATCGCCAGCGCCAGATACAGGCCCCAGGTCGCGTCAGATTCGACACCGAGCACCACGTGGCCGAGCGTCATTAATAACGCACCGGCAATTACCGCCGTGCGGTTGCCGAGCAGGCGGTCGGCGAGCCAGCCGCCCAGAATAGGGGTCACATAGACCAGAGAAGCGTAAGCGCTGAAAAGATTGATTGCGTGGCTGTCGTTAAAGCCGAGCTGATGGGTGAGATAAAGGATGAGGAGGGCGCGCATGCCGTAAAAGCTGAAGTATTCCCAGATTTGAATCGCCACGATGTAGTAGATCGCGCGCGGTTGTGAGGGTGTTTTCATGTGAACTCCTTGCGGCGTGAAAAAAGGGAAGCGGCACGCCGCTTCCCTCTACTTTTTTATTATTTGCTGTTTTCAGCTTTCAGTACTTTTACGGTGTAACGGCCGTCAGCCTGACGATAAGCGCCATGGATGTCGGTTTCGAAGCCCGGATAGTGCGCGCCGATTTCGCACAGCATCTGCAGGAACTCCAGCACCGGACGGCTCTGTTCGGTGATTTTTTCACCCGGCATCACCAGCGGAACACCCGGAGGATACGGCAGGATCATATTGGCGTTGACGCGGCCAACCATCTCTTCCAGATATACCTCTTCGGTTTCACCGTGCAGCTCTTTCTGGAAGGCGGTATACGGCGTCATCTCCATTTCTGGCAGCACTTCAAACGCGCGGAACATCAGGTCCGGCAGGTTGTGATGCTCAACCAGTTTATGGATATTCTGCGCCAGTTCCTGAATACGCATGTTTTCATAAAACTCCGGTGCCTCGCGGTACAGCGCCGGCAGGATGTTTTTCACACGCAGGTTCAGGTCGAACGCGCGTTTGAACTCGGTCAGCGCGCGCAGCAGGCTCAGGGCCTTGGTTTTATCGATCCCGATGCTGAACAGGAACAGCAGGTTGTACGGGCCGGTTTTCTCAACGATGATGCCGCGCTCGTCGAGATACTTCGCCACCAGGCTTGCCGGAATACCGAACTCGTCCATGGTGCCGTCTTTCTTCATCCCCGGGGTCAAAATGGTGACTTTGATCGGGTCGAGGTACATGTGCTCGTTATCGATGTTTTTGAAACCGTGCCACGGGCTGTCGGAGCGCAGCGGCCAGCATTCCGGGCCATCGATATGATCCGGCTGCCAGACATCAAAGAACCAGCCTTCGGATTCGCCTTTCAGACGTTTGATCTCTTTACGGAACTTGATCGCGCGTTCAATAGAGCCATTAATCAGGCGCTTACCGGCATTACCTTTCATCATCGCCGCAGCGGTTTCGGTGGAGGCCACGATACCGTAGTGCGGAGAGGTGGTGGTGTGCATCATGTAGGCTTCGTTGAAGGTCTCTTCGTTGACGTCACCCTTCACGTGAATCATCGAAGCCTGAGAGAACGCGGCCAGCAGTTTGTGCGTGGACTGGGTTTCGTAAATCACTTTACCTTCCACACGGCCGCCGCTCATCCCGCATTTACCGGCATAAATCGGCGAGAAGTTGGTGTAAGGCACCCACGCGGAGTCGAAGTGAATGGATTTCACATCCAGCGTTTTCTTGATGTAGTCAGTGTTGTACAGCAGGCCGTCGTAGGTGGAGTTGGTGATAACGGCGTGTACCGGCCAGGTGGCGTTCGGCGTCTCTTTCACGCGTTTAGCAATCGTCGCGTGCTGGAATTCGCTTTGCGGAATCCCACCCAGGATGCCGTAGGCGTTACGGGTCGGGCGGAAGTAGATTGGCGTAATGTCGCTCATCATCATCAGATGGGTCAGCGATTTGTGGCAGTTACGGTCAATCAGTACGGTGCTGCCCGCCGGCGCGGAGTACATGCCGACGATTTTGTTGGCGGTAGAGGTGCCGTTGGTCACCATGTAGCTACGTTCGGCGTTAAAGACGCGGGCAATATACTCTTCCGCTTCTTTGTGCGGGCCGGAGTGATCGAGCAGAGAACCCAGTTCGGAAACGGAAATCGACACGTCAGACTTCATGGTATTCGGGCCGAAGAAGTCATAGAAGATGCTGCCGACCGGGCTTTTCTGGAAGGCGGTACCGCCCATGTGGCCTGGCGTACAGAAGGTGTATTTTCCTTCGCGAACGTATTTGAACAGCGCTTTGGTTAGCGGCGGCAGAATGGTGTCGATGTACTCGTCGGTGTTCTGGCGAATTTTCGCGGCGATATCGTCGGCGGCGCCCAGCGCATACTCGAAGAAGCGAACCTGCATGCGCAGATCGTTGAGGCTCACGTCGAGGGTGGAGTAGCTGTTCGCGAAAGCGTAAACGGGCATGTACTCGTTCATCGCGCTGATCTCTTCACACAGCTCGAGATTATATTTGTCCCAGTCGAAGATCACGCCGCACAGACGGGCGTTGTTTTCGATCAGCTTCAGCAGGTCTTCGCGGTCATTCGGGTAAACAATCTGGAAGTTCAGGCCTTCCAGGGCGCGGTGAAGCTCACGGATAGGCTCTTCTTTAAAGTAGACGCCCATGTGGTTCATGATAGCAATAACGTTCATAGTCATAGTCATGTTTCCAGGTAAAGGAGGCCCTTCCCACCGCGTTAGCGGCAGGGGAGGAAGGGCCTGTAGAAATAGGGGAGTTAGCGGTTAGAGCGCTTCAGCCGGTTTGTTGTCGTGGTCGTCATGCTGACGCTGATGCATTTTGCGGCCATAGAACATCAGGATGACCAGGCTGACGATAAAGGTGCCGGACAGCTCGAAGGAGTTGGCCCCCATCAGCGCGATAAAGCAGAACGCACAGCCCAGTACGGAGCACACGAGGCTCGCCGAGTTACGGATGTTGAAGCCTTCGAAGCGAATCAGGTCAACGCAGGAGTAGAAGTACGGCAGCATGGTCAGCAGAACCGCAATACCGGTCAGTTCACCGAACAGGTCAGAGGCTTTACCGCCGCTGGAGTTCATGATGGTGATGATAATCATCAGCGCGGTCATTTTGACGGCGGCCAGCAGCAGGCCTTTTTTCGGGATGCCGTTTTTATCGACTTCGCCGTACACTTTCGGGAAGTTACCATCGTTAGCGGCACGAACGCCTGCCTGGCCAACCAGCATCATCCAGGAGCCTAGAGAAGTCAGACACGCAAAGGCGGTAAAGGCAGACACCATTGGCGCAGCCCAGCTACCCATAATAGTCGAGGCGCTGACGGCGAACGGCGCGCCGGAAGAGGCCATCACGGAAGCCGGATACATACCGGAGATCACCTGGGTTGCGGCGATGTAAATCACGCCCGCAATCGCGGTACCGAGCATAGTGGCCAGCGGTACGGTACGTTTCGGGTTTTTCACCATACCGGTACTGACAGCGGCAGATTCCACGCCAACGAACGCCCACAGGCACAGCAGAATACTTTTGATCACCGCGTGCGGATCGGTGGTTGCCGAGGTGTTCCAGTTAGCCTGATAGGTTGCCATATCAAACCAGTGCCAGCCGATAACGGCGGTGATGACAACCGGGATAAGCACCAGTACCAGACCAATGGTCGTCAGACGGCTTACCCAGGTCCCACCGAGCATATTCACGAAGGTGAACAGCCAGACGATGGCAATACAGGCGATACCCGCTGGAATCGGGTCATTTAATACTGGGAAGAAGGTCGATAAATAAGAGACGGCGGTAATCCCGATTGCCAGGTTACCAATCCAGTTGGCATGGTAATAAAGTACGCCGGTCTGGAAACCAAATGCCGGAGATAATTCACCCGCATACGCAATTGGGCCACCCTGCTGCGGGTTTTTGGTCGCCAGTCGGGCATAAACATATGCCAGCGACATTGCGCCAATAATAGAAATTACCCAGCCCCAAATAGCAATACCACCGATGCTGGCGAGGTTTGCAGGTAATAAAGCTATGCCGCTCCCCATCATATTCCCGGCGACAACGCCGGTGCAGGCAAATAGCCCAATCTTCTTAGCGGAACTCATGTTCGTTTCTCCTGAGCAGTATTTTTAAGTCCGGACCGCGAGGTGAGCTATGGCGAGCGACCCGACCAACTGACGGCAATATTACTGAGCAGGCTAAGAGAAGTCCTAAAGTTAAAGTGAAATAAACACAAACATCGAAAAGATGAGGTGTTTAGCTTTTTGCATTAACATATCAGGATAAAAAGTTTATATCACGGAAAGGTAAATATTGAGTAATTACAAAGGAGTATGTTTTATCCTTGCAGGAAGGGTGATGTTGCTGCAAAGTAACAATAAAAACCTTGCAACAACATCAATATTACATCTAGTGTGGCCTTATTTAACCATGATAATGGCGGTCAACGCCCGCTAAGCGGTTTTGGGCAGGAAAGTTTGCAGATAAGGAACAATTTTTTCTATCGACGTCTGGAATATTCCGTTCTGAATCCAGTACAGCGTATTGTCGCCGGGACGTAAATTAAAGGCAGTGATATAGGCGTCAGCGGCAAGCCGATTCTCACCTTTCATTTCGTACACTTTTCCCAGCACTACATAATTAAGCCATGACATTTCCAGCTCAATGCTTTTATTAATAGCCTCGTACGCGTTATCAATACTGCCTTTGCCTAACGCATCAATTGCCCGAATACGATAGAGCACTGCGCTATTTTGCAGTTCCGGCATGTTGGCCACGTGATCTAATTCGTGGCTTAACGCCACCAGTTGGCTGCTATCAAACGGTTGCTGCGAATGGCGTAATACATCCACCATCGCTTTCTGGGCATAGCCATAGGCGAAATCGGGCGACAGCTTAATAATACTGTCGAGCATGGCGCTCGCCTTAGTTAAAGACGGCGCGTCGCCCTGGGAAATTAATAACAGTGCCTGATAGAACTGGGCGAGTGACATCGGCTGGGGCATATCCAGATGGGCCAGCATGGTTTGCATCTGTGCTGGCCATGGCTGCGTCAGCGCGGTAGAAAGGCTGTCAAAAAGATCGCGCTGAATAGACACCAGGTTTCCGTCGGTGACGAAATAACGCTTATCAAGCATCTTTGAACTGTCGGCGTTATCCACCAACAGTACCGACATAAAGCACTGCTGGGCGCGGTAGTGACGCTGGTTGACGAAGCTGATGGTCAGCGTTTTCCCGGAACTGCTGGGTTCATTGACGTTGTAGTTGGTTTTGTCATGCACCATAAAGGTGGAGTAGGTATTCAGCGAGGTGGTGATCAGCGTTCCCAGCCCAATGGCGTAGGCCTGCTGTGATACCCAGTTATTGCACGATGCGCCCGGCTCAAAGCGTACGTCGATGTCGCGCGGGTTGAGCAACAGATGTGAGCGGGTGATCTGCGGATGGGGACGAATGACGGTCAGTAACACCATCGCTATCAGCACGCCCAACGAAAGCAGGAAGGCAAACTGAGTCCAGACGTTGGAGTACCAGCGGCGTTTCGCTTTGAGTCGCGGGGCTGCTGACGCGTTTGCCGGCGCGGCCGTGGGGGCTGGCGAAACGACCGGTGCCTCAGGTGTTTGATTCTCTTCTGTTTCATCAAGCCAGGTGACTTCAGCCGTGAGCTGATAGCCGCGTTTGGGAACGGTAATAATATAATCAATGTGCCCATCGTCGCCGTCACGCAGCGATTTGCGCAGCTCAGAAATGCTCTGGGTGACCACATGGCTGGTCACGATGTTACGCATCCAGATGTTATCGATCAGTTCATCACGGCTCAGTACCTCCCCCGGATGCTGGGCAAAGTACATCAGCAGATCGATTAATCGCGGTTCCAGAGTGAGGTGTCGGCCTGCGCGGCTGATTTGATTAATAGAAGGCGTGATCAGCCATTCGCCAACGCGTACAACCGGTTGTTGCATATAAATGAATCGCCAAAGGATAAAAAATGGGACAGGAGATTAATCATAACACAATTCGCTGTCCGGTTTTTTGACCTTGCAGAGCGTACGATGGGGGAGGAAGACGGGCAAAATATGCCCGTCTGGAAAGAAAAGATTACAGTACTTTATGCGGACCGAAGCATTCATAGTGAATACGATCGCTGCTGACGCCTAGCGCCACTAGCTGTTTGGCTGCGTGCTGCATAAAGGCTACCGGGCCGCAGAGGTAGAACTGCATCTCTGGGTTCTGTAGATCCGCGGCCAGTGGTTCCAGCGCCATCAGCCCTTCGCCATCAAAAGCGGCGGCTTGACGGTCTGCCTCGGTAGGCGCGCGATACCACAGGTGTGAAGTGAAATGCGGCAGCTCTGCGCCCAGCGCGTTGACTTCATCGGCAAAGGCATGAACCTCGCCGTTTTCCGCGGCGTGGAACCAGTTCACCTGCGCCGGATGATGATTCTTCGCGAGCGTGTCGAGCATCGCCAGCATCGGTGTCTGGCCGACGCCGCCGGAAATCAGGGTCACCGGCGTTTGTGGCGACACGTCGAGGAAGAAGTCGCCAGCCGGCGCGGCCAGATGGACAATATCACCTTCTTTTGCCTCGTTATGCAGCCAGTTTGATACCTGGCCGCCATTTTCGCGCTTCACCGCAATGCGGTAACCCTTGCCATCTGCCTTGCGGGTCAGTGAATACTGACGAATTTCCTGAAACTCAAAGCCCTCGGGCTTCAGCCATACCGCCAGATACTGGCCCGGTTGGTAATCCGCTACCGGCTGGCCGTCTACGGGTTCCATTTCAAAGCTGGTAATCAGCGCGCTGCGCGGGGTTTTCTTCACGATACGGAAGGCGCGGGTGCCTTCCCAGCCACCGGTTTTGCCGGCGTTATCCTGGTAGATCTCTGCTTCACGCTTGATAAACACGCCTGCCAGTACCCCGTAGGCTTTGCCCCACGCGTCCAGCACTTCCTGGCCCGGGCTGAACATCTCATCCAGAGTCGCCAGCAGGTGTTCGCCGACAATGTTGTACTGCTCAGGTTTAATCTGGAAGCTGGTGTGCTTCTGGGCGATTTTCTCCACAGCCGGCAGCAGGGCAGGCAGGTTTTCAATATTGCTGGCGTAGGCGGCAATAGCATTGAACAGCGCTTCACGCTGGTCGCCGTTGCGTTGGTTGCTCATATTGAAAATCTCTTTCAGCTCCGGATTATGGGTAAACATCCGGTCGTAAAAGTGGGCGGTGAGCTTCGGGCCGGTCTCTACCAGCAGCGGGATCGTGGCTTTAACGGTGGCGATAGTATGAGCATCAAGCATGGCAGGTCTTCCTTTCGTATTATCAATTGTTGCATGTAAAATGCATCTTATAAAAATAACCCTGCTATGTAAATGGTTCTTTGTAATAATGCGTTGCTGACGTTACAACGTGAATTATTTGCATCACAATCCTGAAAAGAAATCCGTTTGCGCCCTGAAGCGCTTTATTGCTCAATCCCTTGTGTGGCTTGAAGGTAAACGTTTGCGTAATTTCGTTTGTCAAGACCTGTTATCACAGAACTAATCAGTTATACTGTGGGCCGTTGTCCAACAGGACTGCCTTTTTCAGGTCAAAATTTTATTGTTAGCTGAGTCAGGAGATGCGGATGTTAAAGCGTGAAATGAACATTGCCGATTATGATGCCGAACTGTGGCAGGCTATGGAGCAAGAAAAAGTACGTCAGGAAGAGCACATTGAACTGATCGCCTCCGAAAACTACACCAGCCCGCGCGTCATGCAGGCGCAGGGTTCTCAGCTGACCAACAAATACGCTGAAGGTTATCCGGGCAAGCGCTACTACGGCGGCTGCGAATACGTTGATGTCGTTGAGCAGCTGGCTATCGACCGCGCGAAAGAGCTGTTCGGCGCCGACTACGCTAACGTGCAGCCGCACTCTGGCTCTCAGGCTAACTTCGCTGTTTACACCGCGCTGCTGCAGCCGGGCGATACCGTTCTGGGTATGAACCTGGCGCAGGGTGGCCACCTGACTCACGGCTCCCCGGTCAACTTCTCCGGTAAACTGTATAACATCGTCCCTTACGGTATTGATGAGTCCGGTAAAATCGACTATGACGAAATGGCGAAGCTGGCCAAAGAACACAAGCCGAAGATGATTATCGGTGGTTTCTCTGCCTACTCCGGCGTGGTTGATTGGGCAAAAATGCGCGAAATTGCTGACAGCATCGGCGCATACCTGTTCGTCGACATGGCGCACGTGGCTGGCCTGATTGCCGCTGACGTGTACCCGAACCCAGTTCCGCACGCTCACGTTGTTACCACCACCACCCACAAAACCCTGGCGGGTCCGCGCGGCGGCCTGATCCTGGCGAAGGGCGGCGATGAAGAGCTGTATAAAAAACTGAACTCTGCTGTCTTCCCAAGCGCGCAGGGCGGCCCGCTGATGCACGTGATCGCCGGTAAAGCAGTCGCGCTGAAAGAAGCGATGGAGCCGGAATTCAAAGTCTACCAGCAGCAGGTTGCGAAAAACGCGAAAGCGATGGTAGAAGTGTTCCTGAACCGCGGCTACAAAGTGGTTTCTGGTGGTACTGAGAACCACCTGTTCCTGCTGGACCTGGTGGATAAAAACCTGACCGGTAAAGAAGCTGACGCAGCCCTGGGCCGCGCTAACATCACCGTGAACAAAAACAGCGTCCCGAACGATCCAAAGAGCCCGTTCGTGACCTCCGGTATCCGTATCGGTTCCCCGGCTGTTACTCGTCGCGGCTTCAAAGAAGCGGAAGTGAAAGAGCTGGCTGGCTGGATGTGTGACGTGCTGGACAACATCAATGATGAAGCCACCATTGAACGCGTGAAAGCGAAAGTGCTGGATATCTGTGCACGCTTCCCGGTTTACGCGTAAGCGTGAATCGTGTGATGTGAAAAAGGCCGCGTATGCGGCCTTTTTTATGCCCGATGGCGCTACGCTTATCGGTCCTACTTGTAGGCCTGATAAGGCGAAGCCGCCATCAGGCAAACCATCAACGCTTATCTAACGAAATTTTGCCCGGCCCGACAATTGCCAGCAGCAGGAACGCCCCCGAGATACTGATATTTTTGTAGAAGTTAATCATATTTGGCATCACCGCATCGCCGGTCATGTTCCAGTAGTGGTGGCCAATCACCGCTGTCCCCAGCGTATAGAACAGAAAAATCACCGCCAGCGGACGCGTAAAGAACCCCAGAATCACCAGAATAACGGCGGGAACTTCCATCACGATCGCGATGATAGCCGCCAGCGCCGGCATCGGTGTGCCGATGGAGGCCATGTACTGCACCGTGCCGTCATAGTGGAGCATTTTGGGATAGCCGGAGAGAATAAACAGCAGCACGATAGCGATACGGGCAATCAGCAGCAGCAGATCGCGCGAAGCGCCAAAGTCGAGATAGCGAAGCGAGTTCATGGCAGTTCCTTTGGGTAAGTACGTTTGATTTAAACGTAATACACAATTTTATGGCCTGCCACACAGGGGCGAAAAATCAGTAGATTGGATGGTACTTTGGTATGGCCCCTTCGCCGTAGCGATAAGAAGGGGCCGTCATGCGCACCTGCTATAGCGATTTTAAGGGTACGCTTTCATCACAAAGGGCGTCTTCACTGACTACGTGTCCTGACTGAATCAGCTTACGCAGCACGCGTACTTCGCGTCCGTTGTTCAGTGCTACCGCGCCTGCCAGCGCGCCTTCACGTAGCTGAAGCCAAATGGCTTTCCTGTCGCCCGGTTCACCACGACATAACCAGTTTTCTCCCTGCATTTCGCCAACAAACTGCAGGTTATCACTGTATTGATCGGTCCAGAACCAGCCCGGCGTGGCATCCGGCACGGGTAAACCGAGCATGGCAGCGGCGGCGACCTGCGCCTGGAAGTTGGCATTTTCCCAGCTTTCTATACGCCTTAACGAGCCGTCTGGCTGACGAGTGAGCGCCACATCACCGGCGGCGAAAATGGCTGGGTCGGCGGTGGCACAGGTGCTATCGACAATAATACCGTTAGCAGTTTCCAGCCCCGCGTCGCGGGCCAGCGCATCGTTGGCCACGATCCCGATACCGTAAACCACGGCATCAGCCTGTAGCGTTTCGCCATTTTGCAGGGTAAGCGAGAGGAACTCGCCCGCTTCGGCGTGCTCAATGGCGCTGTTGAGCAGCACCCGCACGCCGGCTAGCTGATGGCGTGCCAGCAGATAATCGCGTACCGGAGCAGGAGCATTGCGGCCCATTACCGTATCCGCCAGTTCGACTACCGTGACGCGGCAACCGCGCTGGGTGGCGCTGGCCGCCAGCTCCAGGCCGATGGTGCCTGCGCCGACGATGACGATCGATTTTCCCGGCTGTAGCGCTGCCCGGAGACGCTCGGCATCGCCGGCATGACGCAGGGTAAAGCAGCGCTCGCCCAGCGCATCCAGCAGCGGCAACGGCCTGGCGGCGGCGCCGGTAGCCAGCAGCAGCTGTGACCAGCGGTAGGTTTGCCCATCGGCGAGCGTTAGCGTGCGGGTAGCGCGATCGATCGCGCGTATCGTGACGCCCATATGCAACTGCACGTTGTGTTCCTGCCACCAGTTGGCGGGCAGAACGGGCTGAAGCTGTGGGTTATCGTCCAGCAGCATGGCCTTCGAGAGCGGTGGGCGCTCGTAAGGCAAATGCATTTCGTTGGAGAAAAGATGCAGCGGCCCGCTAAACCCCTGCTGTCTCAGCGCGGCGGCGGCCATCGCCCCCGCCTGGCCGCCGCCGATAATGGCAATAATCTGTTCGCTCATGCTCGCTCCTTACAGATCCAGACCGGCGGCCACGTGGCGGATCCCACGGATCCCCAGCCCGGCATCGGCGTTGATCATCACGCCGCTTAGCGTACGGTTGTTGCGGCGTGAAGCCAGCATCACGTACGGGCCGGTGAAGTCAGCCGGTTCCGGGAAGAACTGCAGCGGCAGAATGGCGGCAATTTTCTCCGGCGTCAGCGACTGCATTATTGAGGTATCGTTCTGACCGAGCGCCTGCGGGCCACGCAGATCGGTGGCCATGCCGCATGGGCCGACACCGTTCACCCGCACCTTCGGCGCCAGCTCGTAGGCCAACTGGCGAATCAGCCCGGTGGCCGCGTGCTTGCTGGCGGTATACAGCGGCCCACCGCCGCCCGGATACCAGGCCGCGTTAGAGAGGGTAAAAATCATGCTGCCTTCGCTGGCGATAAGTGCGGGAGCGCAGGCTTTCGCGCCCAGCAGATAGCCCAGCACGTTAACGTTAAACAGTTCGTGGAAGCCGCTCTCCAGCGCATCCGCAGGCGTATTAACCAGGGAAGCGTTGTGATCCCAGATCCCGGCATTGCCGATAAAGCAGTCCAGTTTGCCAAAATTGCTGAGGATCTGATCTACCGCGCGCTGGTAGTCGGCGTAACAGGTGACATTACCTTCTACTGCCAGCAGATGATCGCCAAAGCGCTGGCGCAGGCTGGCGACTTTGGCTGGCGAAAGTTCCAGCGTGGCAACCTTCGCACCTTCTTCAATAAAGCGTTCGACCAGTGCCAGGCCCAGGCCGGAACCGCCGCCAGTAATAAACACAACGTTATCGCGTAAATCGCTCATCAGGCCTCCTCGGGAATATCGATAAACACTTCGCCGCCTTCCACATGTACCGCATAGGTGGTCAGCGGATCGGTGGCGGGCAGGCACAGCGCTTTGCCGGTTTTCAGGCAGAAGCTGGCGGCGTGCAGCGGGCATTCCACCGTCGCATCATCTTCCAGATAGCCCTCTGACATCGAGGCGTTGCCGTGGCTACAGCGGTCGTTGATGGCATAAAACTCGCCGCCGATATGGAACAGCGCGATGACGGGCGAGGTCTCCAGGCGGAGGGCTTCCCCCTCCGGTAGCTCCGTGGCGGAGCAGGCCAAAATACGGTTCATCAGAAAAGGATGCTCAGGTTGTGGGAGGTGATCACCGCCTGATCGAGCACGATCTCTCGTGCCAGCAGACGCCATGTGTCGTCAGGCAAACGACGGACTTTATCCACGCGAGTACCGACGTAGAACGTTTCATCACGCTCCTTTTGCGCACGGTACAGCAGGTAGTTAAGGCGTACGGCGAACACATCCGGCTGGTCGGTTTCGCTGATCTGCAGGTTACTGATCATGTGGCGGGTGCGGGAAGGCGGCTCCTCCGCCCACGCCATGCCGGTTTCCAGTCGCGCGATACGGCGTTCAAGCTGGTCTTTATTGTCGTTGAAAATCCAGGTGGTCGGCGGTTGTACACCTTTACGGCGGTCGCGCGTCTGGGCATTCACCGTGGTACGCATGGTGTAGCGAATCTCTTCATCCAGTTGCGCCAGCCAGTCGCGAAACTGCCAGTCGTCCAGCAGACGCGCTTCTTCATACAGGAACTGGCTGATGCGGTGATGCAGCTCAGGGGAGACTAACGCGCTCATTTGATCACCTCCTGCTGGTATGCGGCGGTTTTTTCCTGCACTTCCTGCCAGCTTTCGCTGCTTAATAAATCGGCCCAGCGCTGATACATGCCGCGGGCGGCGGTTTCCGAGAAGATGTAGTTGGTGATCCCTGGAATGCCGTCTTCACGACGTTTTTCCTGGCCGAGACCCATCTCCAGACACAGGTTGGTGTTGCGTGCCCGGTGGCCTTTCAGCAGTTTTTGAATTTCACACCAGTTTTCCGAGTCGTCCTGCTCAAGGAACCCCGCCGGTCCGAAGGCGCGGGTGGCGCTGTTTTCAAAAGCGGCTTTGACTTCATCAGAAGCGGCTTTATCGGCGATGCAGAACGCCCATACTTCGACTTTGTCCGGCCCGCGAGGGTGCCAGACGCGCAGCGTGGCGGTGCCATTCAGCCAGGAGAGGGTGGGGAAAATGTTGTTGTGACCGGCGAGACGCAGCGCGCGTACCTTGCCCAGACGCTGCTCGGCCTCTTCATAGGTGTCGCGATAGTAGCTGGAGACTTCGCCGTCGACCCAGACGTTGGCGTCCGGTTTCTCGGTAAAGAAGAAGCCGCTGCCGTGTCCGTCCTGGCCGAACTGCAGCGCGTCTTTGGCGGTTTCCCACACCGGGCGGGCGGTCTGACCGTCGCCGAGGCGCTTATCGCTGCCGTCATCCTTCGCCCCCAGCACCTGCACGGCGGAAGCGTGGCTGAACAGCGCGTGATACTGGTCGCTGGCGAACTGTTCGGCAGGGAATTTCCAGTTACAGTCGATGGTCCACTTCTGCACGCCGCCGACGATTTCGGTGCCGCCTTCACGGCGATCCAGCACGCCGTCGAGATACCAGGCGATGTCGCCGAGATAATCGCGCAGATTCGGCGCGCTGGTATCCCAGTTACCGAAAATCAGCCCTTTGTAGCTCTCGACGCATGGCACTTCGTTCAGCCCCCAGTGGGATTTGCACAGCCCTTGCGGATAGGCGCGCGGCTCCAGCGGCACGTCGATCAGCTCGCCGTTAATGCCATACGACCAGCCGTGATATGGGCAGGTGAAGGCGCGGGTGTTACCGCAGTCGGCGTAACTCACGCGCATCGCGCGGTGGCGACACTGGTTGAGAAACGCTTTGATGCTGCCGTCTTTCTGGCGCACCACCACCACGGCGTCTTCGCCCATATAGGTGTTAAAGAAATCGCCCGGTTTGGGGATTTGGCTTTCGTGGGCCAGAAACAGCCAGCAGCGTCCGAAGATGCGTTCCAGCTCCAGTTGGTAAATGTCAGGGTCGGTATAAATTCGTGGGGTTACGCGACCGTGTTGGGTATCAATCAGTTGGTAGATGTCTAAATTTGAGGGTGTGGTCATATTTTTTAATCCTGAAAGCTAAGATGTATTGACCTTCTTTTTTTGTGCCCTAAGGATGTTGCTGGTTAGTTATCAATCTGTGAAATAGTAAATATCTACCAGCTGAGACGTTTTTTCGATAACAAGGAGAGGGACATGGAACTGAGGCACCTACGCTACTTCGTCGCGGTGGCGCAGGAGTTAAACTTCACCCGAGCTGCAGAAAAATTGCACACCTCGCAGCCCTCCCTGAGTAGTCAAATACGCGATCTGGAGCAGTGCGTGGGCGTCGCGTTGCTGGAACGCGATAAGCGCAAAGTGACCCTCACGGCAGCCGGTGAGTGTTTCTTGCAGGATGCGCAGGCCATTCTGGACAATGCGGAACAGGCCAAGCTGCGCGCGCGTAAAGCGGCGCTGAATAACGACCATCTGGCGATTGGCTTTGTCCCCTCCGCCGAGGTGAATCTGCTGCCAAAGGTGCTGCCGATGCTGCGTCTGCGTCAGCCTGAAACCCATATCGAGCTGGCAAGCCTGATTACCACGCAGCAAGAAGAGAAGCTGCGGAGCGGTGAACTGGACGTCGGGCTGATGCGCTATCCTGTTCACGGGCAGGATATTGAATTTATTGAGCTGTTTCATGAACCGCTGGTGGTGGTGCTGCCGGTAGGTCATCCACTATCCCGCGAGGAGAGCATTTCCGCCCAGCAGTTACACGGTGTGAACTTTGTCACCACCGACCCGGACTATTCCGGCGAACTTTCATCGGTAGTCAACGCGTGGTTTGAGAAAGAGCGCAGCCAGCCGAATATTGTACAGGTGGCGACCAATATCCTGGTGACCATGAACCTCGTTGGTATGGGGCTGGGGGCCACTTTGATACCCGGTTATATGAATAATTTTAATACCGGACAGGTGGTTTTTCGGCCAATTAAAGGCGAAGCGCCGACTCTGGCGCTGCTGATGGCGTGGAAAAAGGGCGAGCTAAAGCCCGCCCTAAGGGATTTTATCGAGCTGGCGCAAAGACCGTTGGTTGAAGCTTAACGCGGGCGTGCTTCTCAGCGGCTGCCGTTAGGGCGGACAACTCTGGAGTGATAAAGAAGGAAGGTGATGCTCGTCACAATTTTCTGGTAACTACCTGCGTTAGTACTCTCCAGAATATGGGGAGAGTCATTAGACTATCGCCTCCATAACGGGAGGAACCATGGTTTTGCACTCCACGCGCTGGCTGGCGCTCAGTTACTTCACCTACTTCTTTAGCTACGGTATTTTTCTGCCTTTCTGGAGCGTCTGGCTCAAAGGCGCGGGGCTCTCTCCCGAAACCATCGGTTTGCTGCTCGGCGCCGGGCTGGTGGCCCGTTTTCTCGGTAGCCTGTTGATTGCGCCGCGCGTGAGCGACCCCTCGAAACTGATTAGCGTTCTGCGCATTCTGGCGTTGATGACGCTGCTGTTCGCGCTGGCCTTCTGGGCGGGCAGCAACGTAGCGTGGCTGATGGTGGTGATGATTGGCTTCAACCTCTTTTTCTCACCGCTGGTGCCGCTGACCGATGCGCTGGCCAATACCTGGCAAAAACAGATAACCATGGACTATGGCCGGGTGCGCCTGTGGGGGTCGATTGCCTTTGTGATTGGCTCGGCGTTGACCGGCAAGCTGGTGAGCTTGTTTGACTATCATGTGATTCTGCTGATGCTGAGTCTGGGCGTTGCTTCGATGCTGCTGGGCATGTTGCTGAAGCCGTCGGTGATGCCGCTCGGCGAGTCCCGTCACCAGGAATCAGTGGGCTGGCCGGCCTGGCGCGCGCTGGTGGTACAAAACTGGCGTTTCCTTGCCTGCGTTAGCCTGCTGCAAGGCGCGCACGCCGCCTATTACGGTTTTAGCGCGATTTTCTGGGAAGGCGCAGGCTACTCGGCGTCGGCAATTGGCTATCTTTGGTCGTTAGGCGTGGTGGCGGAAGTGCTGACCTTTGCCCTGAGCAAAAAAGTGTTTCGTCGCTTTAGCGCGCGGGACTTACTGCTGCTCTCCGCCATTTGCGGCGTGATTCGCTGGGGGCTGATGGGCTGGACCACCAGCTTACCGTGGCTGATTTTGATTCAGATCCTCCACTGCGGCACCTTCACCGTCTGCCATCTGGCGGCCATGCGCTACATTGCCGCGCGCCAGGGCAGCGAAGTGATTCGCCTGCAGGCGGTCTACTCGGCGGTGGCAATGGGCGGCAGCATTGCGGTGATGACCATGTTTGCGGGCTTCCTCTACCAGCATCTGCACCAGGGGCTGTTCTGGGTGATGGCGCTGGTGGCCCTGCCTGCGTTGGTGCTGCGGCCAAAAGCCGTCGTCCGCTAGGTTTCGAGGATCTGGCAGATACGCTGCTGCTGATGTTCGCTGAGCGACTGCTCGGCGTGGATCAGCGGCGGCGAAAACAGCGGCAGCACAATCGCGTAAGGCGATATCACCAGCGTGCTGTCCTTTGGCGCCCCTTCTTTCTGGAAAATATGCGCCGCCAGATATTTCACGTTGAGCGGCAGCAGGGTCAGCTCCCGCAACTGCTGCTCAATCTCCTGTTCCAGCGCCGGGTTATCGCCGGTCAGTAATACCACCTGTTTCTCGTGCAGCTCGCTCTCCTGCATCAACCCCGCGCCGAAAATAACCGCAATCAGCGCCGCTTCGTCATCGCTGAAGCGCAGGGCGTAACGCGTTTCAAAATCAGCCAGCGCGCTGCGGGTGGTGCGAATTAAACGCGGATAGAGGCGATGGATCTCCTCCGGTAGATGATGATCGATGCCGATCCCGAACACACAGCGGTTGAGCGCCTGCGATAAATGAACATAAAGCTGGTTGTGCAGCGCGCGTTCGTCGGTAAAGTGACATCCGGCAAGCTGCTGGAAGCGATCGACCAGATGGGATATCGCCAGATGTAGCTGCTGCTCCTGCTGGCGGCTATCGTCGTGCGGATTGGGGATTTTCAACAGCATAAAGAGTAGGGCGAGGAAATGCTGTTCATAAGGGTCAGGCGTCTGCATAACACGGCGCTGCCAGTGGCGCACGATATCCGCCGCCATCTGGTATTCGTCGGTCGACTGGGTCCAGGCGCTTTGCAATGTTGTGAACCGGGGGCTGACACCCTGATGATGTTGCAGCAGACAATATTGTAAATACAGGCGTAAAAACTGACCGTCCCGGCACTCAAACTCGCGCTCCAGGCTGCGGGCACAGCGGTTAACCAGCGCCTGGAGGTTGGTTTCATCATACAGCGTTCGGGCAATTTTCAGCTGTTTCAGCTGCGTTTTGATAGCCGGTGTAAAATGGTTGGCGACAAACTGCGGGCATAGCCGCAGCGCACGGCGCAGCCAATGCAGCAGACACAGGCGCAGGTCGAGGGTGGTGCCTTCAATCCGATAGCTGCCATCCGCCTGAGTGGCGATTGCCAGACGATGGTAACGCTCAATCTCCTCGCCGGCGTCAACGATATCTTGCCGGGCGGTTGAAACATCGACATTATTCACCATGCCAATGTATTCCGCGGTAATGGTATGCCCTGGGAGATACAGCATCAGCAGCGCCTGGCAGCGGCGCTGGGGACTGGAAAGCACAGATGGCGGTTCAAGTACGGTCATCATCAGCTAGATCCAGTTTTAGGTAACCAGGATTAAGGATAGACAAAAGATAGCGGCGACCACGGCGCTTTCGCTAAGGAATGCTGGCGACGCTCACAGAATTTTTCACTGAGGAACGGATGAAGAGAGTGAAACAATGCGCGGTAATGGTGTTTCTTGCGTTTTTATCATTAAACGCCAGGGCGCATCCGCACAGTTTTATCACCATCACCAATCAATTGGTGGTGAGCGATGGCGCGCTTACCGGCATGAAAATGCGTTGGGTGATGGATGAACTCACCTCGGCCGACCTGCTGTACGACGCGGGTAATGCAAAGCCGGGGGATGAGGTATGGAAAAAACTGGCGGCGGAGGTGATGGCCAACGTGCTGGGGCAGCATTACTTCACCGAGTTCTGGCACAACGGAAAAAAGGTGAAGTTTAACAATCTGCCTGAAGACTACGGTCTGGCGCGTCAGGGGCATCAGGCGGTATTGACCTTCACGCTGCCGCTGGCCTCACCGCAACCGCTGGCGGGGCAAACCTATACGTTCTCCACCTTTGACCCGACCTATTATGTCGATATGAGCTACGAAAAAGACAGCGACGTGGCGTTTGCCGCAGATTTTAAAGGCGCGTGCAAGGTTCGTGTGCACACGCCGCAGCCCAACGAAGAGATGCTCTCCTACGCGCAGTCGCTCGATAAAGAAGACGCGCCGGAGGAGGATATGGAGCTGGGAAAACAGTTTGCCCAGAAGGTGACCGTGCAATGTCAGTGATTTCCGTTAACCGACGCCGTCCGCCGCGCCGCTGGGTCTCGCTCTGGCCGCTGGCGCTGTTTCTTGTTGCCGCTGCAGTAGGGCTGGTCTGGCTGTGGCAGGCGTGGCCGCAGGTGATGCTGAAAAGTGTTATCTGGCAGCGTGACGTGAACCAGCAGATGAGCGGTCTACTGAAAGCGGTGGCTGATAATCCCACTCAGGCGGGCGGCGCGCTGCTGCTGTTCAGCTTTGCGTACGGCGTGTTGCACGCGCTGGGGCCGGGACACGGCAAAGTGGTGATTACCACCTGGCTGGCGACCCATCCGTCAAAACTCAAGTCGAGCATCGGTCTGACGCTGGCTTCCTCATTATTACAGGGGCTGGTGGCGATTGCGTTGGTGGTTATTGTGCTCACCGTATTACGGCTTCCGGCGCGGCAGCTGCATCTCAGCAGCTTCTGGCTGGAAAAGGGGAGTTACGCGCTGGTAGGCGTACTGGGGCTACTGCTGTGCTGGCGGGCGCTGAAAAAGCTGCGCTTACTGCTGCGTAAACCGAAATTCACCGCCTTTACGCCGCATCATGTTCACCATGACGGCTGTGGCTGCGGACACCAGCATTTGCCGAACCCGCAGCAGCTTGAACAGAGCGACGACTGGCGCGCGCGGCTGATGATTATTCTCTCTATGGGAATGCGCCCTTGTTCCGGCGCCATTATGGTACTGCTGTTCAGTAAAGTGATTGGCGTCTTTAGCTGGGGCGTTGCTTCGGCGCTGGCGATGGCGGCAGGGACGTCACTCACCATCTCATCGCTGGCGCTGCTGGTTCACGGCTTCCGTACGCTGGCGGTGAAGCTGAGCGGCAATAAAACACCGGTGCTGTGGCGGCAGGTGGGCTGGACGACGCTGGCCTTAGCGGGCGGCGTTATTCTGATTGCCGCGGCGGTGGTCATGTGGCTGAGCGCGGTGCCGGTGGGCAGAGGGCTGAGACCGTTTTAGCGTTGATGTCGAGGGACATAAAACGGTCTGAGCCCGAAAACAGGGCATTGAGGGCAGTTCTTCTGTGGCATACCTCATCTGCGCCTCTTTTATCAGAGGCGCCAGAATCAGCGGTTTCGCGTTAGTTCAATGTATAATCCAGCGTAATTTCCGCTTTTAGCAGCTGTGATACCGGGCAACCGGCTTTCGCTTTCTGGATAATGCCATCGAACTGTTGCGCGTCAATACCAGGGACCGCCACCTTACTTTGCAGCGCGATTTTGGTAATGGCAAAGCCACCGTCGGTTTTATCCAGCGACACGTCCGCCGTGGTATCAATAGAATCTGCGGTATAGCCTGCTTCGCCCAGCATCAATGATAACGCCATCGAAAAACAGGCCGCGTGAGCCGCGCCAATCAGTTCTTCCGGGTTGGTTCCTTTAGCGCCTTCAAAACGGGTATTAAAGCCATAAGGCTGCTGGTTAAGAACGCCACTTTCGGTAGAAACCGTCCCTTTTCCGTGTTTGATATCACCTGACCAGTGTGCGGAACCGTGCTTGTGAATTGTCATGCTCGTTCTCCTTTTGGCTAACAAAAGGCTAAGTATAGACGACGGATTTGGCGACAACGGGAATAGAGATAATTCTGGGGAAGGGGATAAAAAAGAAGCCCGCGAACGGGCTTCTTAATGACACGCGGTATGAACTTAGCGCTTCAGCGCTTCGCTCAGTTCGTCGCGCATGTTCGCCAGCATGGCTTTCACCACGCGTGGGTTACCGGCAACGATGTTACCGGTCATCATGTAGTTGTGACCGCCAACGAAATCGCAAACCAGCGCGCCCGCTTCACGTGCGATCAGCTCGCCCGCGGCGAAGTCCCACGGCTTCAGGCCGATTTCGAAGTAACCGTCAACGCGCGCAGCGGCCAGGTAGGCCAGATCCAGCGCGGCGGAACCGGAACGGCGGAAGTCCGCGCACTCGGTAAACATTTTGCCGAGGATGTTCATGTAAGCGGTCGCGTGCTGCTTGGCTTTGAACGGGAAACCGGTGGCGATAATGGTGCCATCCAGATCGCGGGCAGTGCTGCCGCGCAGACGGTAACCGTTGAGCTGTGCGCCCTGGCCGCGAGTGGCGGTGAACAGTTCGTTGCGCATCGGATCGTAAACGACAGCCACTTCAGTACGGCCTTTAATGCGTACGGCAATGGAAACAGAGAAGTGTGGCAGACGTTTGATGAAGTTGGTGGTGCCATCCAGCGGATCGATAACCCATTGTACATCCAGATCTTCGCCAACGTGTTCACCGCTTTCTTCGGTGATGATGGTGTGTTGCGGGTAAGATTTGCGAATGGTGTCGATAATTACCGCTTCGGCTGCTTTATCAACGTTGGTCACGAAATCGTTGCTGCCTTTCTGGCTCGCTTCAACAGCTTCTGGCGTTTCGTAGTTTTTGGCAATCAGGTTACCCGCCTTGCGCGCTGCGCGCACGGCGATGTTCAGCATCGGATGCATCAGGTTACTCTCACTGGATGTTAAAGAACGGGAAAACGGCGCATATCATAGCAGCGAATTCGGATTCTGTCTCAGCTTTATGGTAATATGGCCGAATAATCTTTAGACGAAGAATGACAATGCTGCAAAATATCCGAATCGTGCTGGTCGAAACCTCCCATACCGGCAACATGGGCTCCGTTGCCCGCGCTATGAAAACCATGGGTTTAACGAACCTGTGGCTGGTTAACCCGCTGGTGAAACCAGACTCCCAGGCCATCGCCCTGGCGGCAGGCGCCAGCGATGTCATTGGCAGCGCGCAGATCGTCGACACACTCGACGAAGCGCTGGCCGGTTGCAGCCTGGTGGTCGGCACCAGCGCGCGCTCCCGCACTCTGCCGTGGCCGATGCTTGACCCGCGTGAATGCGGCCTGAAAAGCGTCGCTGAAGCTGAACACGCGCCGGTCGCGCTGGTGTTTGGTCGTGAGCGTGTGGGTCTGACTAACGACGAACTGCAGAAATGTCATTATCACGTGGCGATTGCCGCTAACCCGGAATACAGCTCGCTAAACCTGGCGATGGCGGTACAGGTCATTTCTTATGAAGTGCGTATGGCCTGGCTGGCGGCGCAGGAAAGCGCTGAACCGAAGGTGGAACACGAAGAAACACCGTACCCGCTGGTGGACGATCTCGAACGTTTCTACGGTCACCTGGAGCAGACCCTGCTCTCCACGGGCTTCATTCGTGAAAACCATCCGGGGCAGGTGATGAACAAGCTGCGTCGTCTGTTCACCCGCGCGCGTCCGGAAAGCCAGGAGCTGAACATCCTGCGTGGGATTCTGGCCTCTATTGAGCAGCAGAACAAAGGCAAGTAATCGCGTAAATGCCGGATGAGCGAAGCGCCATCCGGCAGATCAATACCGCACGGAACGTCAAATACCTGACTAAATCACTCAAGTAAATAGTTGACTGATTTAGTCGGGAATGTCAGACTTGCTCCTGCTATGCAATACCCACAATATTATTAAAAACCCCGGGCAGGGGCGAGTTTGAGGTTAAGTAAGACATGAGACTGACATCTAAAGGGCGTTATGCCGTAACCGCGATGCTGGACGTTGCACTCAACTCCGAAGCGGGCCCGGTGCCGTTGGCTGATATTTCTGAACGTCAGGGAATTTCACTCTCCTATCTGGAGCAGCTGTTCTCCCGTCTGCGTAAAAATGGCTTAGTGTCCAGCGTACGTGGTCCAGGCGGCGGTTATCTGCTGGGTAAAGAAGCAAACCATATCGCCGTTGGCGAAGTGATCAGCGCAGTGGACGAGTCCGTTGACGCGACCCGCTGCCAGGGGAAAGGTGGCTGCCAGGGCGGCGATAAATGTTTGACCCACGCTCTGTGGCGCGATCTGAGCGACCGTCTGACCGGTTTCCTGAACAACATCACCCTTGGTGAACTGGTAAACAACCAGGAAGTTCTGGACGTGTCCGGCCGTCAGCACTCGCACGACACCTCCCGCACGACTCGCGTACAAGACGCAATCGACGTTAAGTTACGCGCATAATCCAACCGCTCTGCTGGGTACTGCGCAGAGCGAGTTATAGATAACAATGAGATTTCAGAGTCAGGCCGGGACACTCTCCCGTCAACGCGGTCGTACATCCAGCCGGTTGCCTGACTCCTTGCATTGAGTGATGTACGGAGTTAAAGAGCAATGAAATTACCGATTTATCTCGACTACTCCGCAACCACGCCGGTGGACCCGCGTGTTGCCGAGAAAATGATGCAGTTTCTGACCCTGGACGGGACCTTTGGTAACCCGGCTTCTCGTTCACACCGTTTCGGCTGGCAGGCTGAAGAGGCGGTAGATATCGCCCGTAACCAGATTGCCGACCTCGTGGGCGCCGACCCGCGTGAGATCGTCTTTACTTCCGGCGCGACAGAATCTGACAACCTGGCGATTAAAGGTGCAGCCAACTTTTATCAGAAAAAAGGCAAGCACATCATCACCAGTAAAACCGAACACAAAGCCGTGCTGGACACCTGTCGTCAGCTCGAGCGTGAAGGTTTCGAAATCACTTACCTGGCACCGCAGCGCAACGGCATTATCGATCTCAAAGAGCTCGAAGCGGCGATGCGTGACGACACCATCCTCGTCTCCATCATGCACGTGAACAACGAAATCGGCGTGGTGCAGGATATCGCGACTATCGGCGAAATGTGCCGTGCGCGCGGCATCATCTATCACGTTGACGCCACCCAGAGCGTGGGCAAACTGCCTATCGACCTGAGCCAGCTGAAAGTTGACCTGATGTCCTTCTCCGGTCACAAAATCTACGGTCCGAAAGGTATCGGCGCGCTGTACGTGCGTCGTAAACCGCGTATCCGTATCGAAGCGCAGATGCACGGCGGCGGTCACGAGCGCGGCATGCGTTCCGGCACCCTGCCTGTTCACCAGATCGTCGGCATGGGCGAAGCTTACCGTATCGCGAAAGAAGAGATGGAGACCGAAATGGCCCGTCTGCGCGGTCTGCGTAACCGTCTGTGGAACGGCGTGAAGGATATGGAAGAGGTTTACCTGAACGGTGACCTTGAGCAGGGCGCACCGAACATCCTCAACGTGAGCTTTAACTACGTTGAAGGCGAATCGCTGATTATGGCGCTGAAAGACCTGGCGGTTTCCTCCGGTTCCGCATGTACTTCCGCAAGCCTTGAGCCATCCTACGTGCTGCGCGCACTGGGCATGACCGATGAGCTGGCGCATAGCTCCATTCGTTTCTCTTTAGGTCGTTTCACTACCGAAGAAGAGATTGACTACACCATCAATCTGGTTCGCAACTCCATTGGCCGTTTGCGCGACCTTTCTCCGCTGTGGGAAATGTTCAAGCAGGGCGTGGATCTGAACAGCATTGAATGGTCACATCATTAATCGGTACCGATAAGGAGAATTCATCATGGCTTACAGCGAAAAAGTAATCGATCATTACGAGAACCCACGTAACGTAGGTTCCTTCGACAACAGCGACGAAAGCGTCGGCAGCGGTATGGTCGGTGCGCCGGCTTGCGGCGATGTGATGAAGTTGCAGATTAAAGTCAACAATGAAGGTATCATTGAAGACGCGCGTTTCAAGACCTACGGCTGCGGTTCCGCCATTGCTTCCAGCTCCCTCGTCACCGAGTGGGTCAAAGGGAAATCCCTGGACGAAGCACAGGCGATTAAAAATACCGATATCGCCGACGAGCTTGAGCTGCCGCCGGTGAAAATTCACTGTTCTATCCTGGCAGAAGACGCGATTAAAGCCGCTATTGCGGATTACAAAAGCAAACGTGAAGCAAAATAATTAAGAAGAGTTGAGGTTTTTATGTCGATTACCTTAAGCGACAGTGCAGCAGCGCGAGTCAATACCTTCCTGGCAAACCGCGGTAAAGGGTTTGGTCTGCGTCTGGGCGTCAGAACGTCCGGCTGTTCAGGTATGGCCTATGTACTGGAATTTGTTGACGAGCCGGCGGCAGAAGACACCGTTTTCGAAGACAAGGGCGTGAAGGTGGTCATCGACGGTAAGAGCCTGCAATTTCTTGATGGCACGCAGCTCGACTTCGTCAAAGAAGGTCTCAACGAAGGGTTTAAATTTACTAACCCGAACGTGAAAGACGAGTGTGGTTGCGGCGAAAGCTTTAACGTCTGATTTTGTGTCCTGCCAACCCCACCATAGCGCCACTGCTGTGCGTGGGGTTTGTTTTAAATAGTTAACCCTGAGAACGTCATGGATTACTTCACTCTCTTTGGATTGCCAGCCGGTTATCACGTAGACACTCAGGCCCTCGCGGCACGCTTCCAGGACCTGCAGCGTCAGAATCACCCCGACCGTTTTGCCAGCGCCAGCGAAGCTGAACAGCTCGCGGCGGTCCAGCGATCCGCGAATATCAACCAGGCATGGCAAACGCTGCGTCACCCGTTGACGCGCGCCGAATATCTGCTCTCCCTGCACGGCTTCGATCTGGCCTCCGAACAGCATACCGTACGCGATACCGCGTTCCTGATGGAACAGCTGGAGCTGCGTGAAGAGCTGGACGAGATTGAACAGGCGAAAGACGCTGACCGTCTGGAAGCGCTGCTTAAGCGCATCAAAGCGATGTACAGCCAGCGTCAGCAACAGATGGTGGCGGAACTTGATTCGCAAACGTGGGACGCGGCGGCGGATACCGTACGTAAACTGCGTTTTCTCGATAAACTCCAAAGCAGCGCTGAATTACTCGAAGAAAAGCTGCTCGATTTCTGATTCTGGAAGCTTAACATGGCCTTATTACAAATTAGTGAGCCGGGTCTGAGCGCCGCGCCGCACCAGCGTCGTCTGGCGGTTGGCATTGACTTAGGCACCACCAATTCCCTGGTTGCTACCGTGCGTAGCGGTCAGGCGGAAACGCTGGCCGACAATCAGGGGCGTCACCTGCTGCCTTCTGTTGTGCACTATCAGGCGCAGGGCCACGTGGTCGGCTATGATGCGCGTACCAACGCCGCGCTGGACCCGGCCAACACCATTAGCTCCGTAAAACGCATGATGGGCCGCTCGCTGGCGGATATCCAGACGCGTTACCCGCACTTGCCTTACCAGTTCCAGTCCAGTGAAAACGGCCTGCCAATGCTGGTAACCAACGCCGGTGTACTCAACCCGATCCGCGTCTCGGCTGATATCCTCAAAGCGCTGGCGGCGCGCGCCACCGAAACGCTTGATGGCGAACTCGACGGCGTGGTGATTACCGTTCCCGCTTACTTTGACGATGCACAGCGTCAGGGCACCAAAGACGCCGCGCGTCTGGCTGGCCTGCACGTGCTGCGCCTGCTCAACGAACCGACCGCCGCGGCGATTGCCTACGGCCTCGATTCCGGTCAGGAAGGGGTGATTGCCGTCTACGATCTGGGCGGCGGTACCTTCGATATCTCGATTCTGCGCCTCAGCCGCGGTGTGTTTGAAGTGCTGGCCACCGGCGGCGACTCCGCGCTGGGCGGTGACGATTTCGACCACCTGCTGGCAGATTACATTCGCGAACAGGCAGGCATTGCCGATCGCAGCGATAACCGCGTACAGCGTGAGCTGCTTGATGCCGCCATCGCTGCCAAAATCGCCCTGAGCGATGCCGACAGCGTCACCGTTGAGGTGGCTGGCTGGAAAGGCGAAGTGACCCGCGAACAGTTTAACGATCTGATTTCCGCGCTGGTGAAGCGCACCCTGCTGGCCTGCCGCCGTGCGCTGAAAGATGCGGGCGTGGAAGCCGAAGAGGTGCTGGAAGTGGTGATGGTGGGCGGTTCGACCCGCGTACCGCTGGTGCGCGAGCGCGTGGGCGAATTCTTTGGCCGTACGCCGCTGACCTCCATCGACCCGGATAAAGTGGTGGCGATTGGCGCCGCCGTGCAGGCCGATATTCTGGTCGGCAACAAGCCGGACAGCGAAATGCTGCTGCTCGACGTGATCCCGCTCTCCCTCGGCCTCGAAACCATGGGCGGCCTGGTAGAGAAGGTTATCCCGCGTAACACCACCATCCCGGTGGCCCGCGCGCAGGAATTCACCACCTTTAAAGACGGCCAGACCGCGATGTCCATCCACGTGATGCAGGGCGAACGCGAACTGGTGCAGGACTGCCGTTCGCTGGCGCGCTTCGCGCTGCGCGGTATTCCGGCTCTCCCGGCGGGCGGTGCGCATATTCGCGTCACCTTCCAGGTAGATGCTGACGGTCTGCTGAGCGTCACGGCGATGGAAAAATCCACCGGCGTGGAATCGTCTATCCAGGTGAAACCGTCCTACGGTCTGACCGACGGTGAAATCGCCACCATGATTCAGGATTCCATGAGCTATGCCGAGCAGGACGTGAAAGCGCGTATGCTGGCCGAGCAGAAAGTGGAAGCGGCGCGCGTGCTGGAAAGCCTGCACAGCGCGCTTGCCGCCGATGCCGCGCTGTTAAGTGCCGCAGAGCGTCAGGAAATTGACGAGGCCGCTGCGGCGTTGAGCGCGGTAGCTGAGGGCAATGACACTGACGCCATCGAACAAGCCATTAAAAACGTTGACAAACAAACCCAGGAATTTGCCGCTCGCCGCATGGACCAATCCGTTCGTGTCGCGCTGAAAGGCCAATCCGTGGACGAGGTTTAATATGCCAAAGATTGTTTTTCTGCCCCACCAGGACCTGTGCCCGGATGGCGTAGTTGTGGAAGCTGAGACCGGTGAAACCATTCTGGATGCCGCGCTGCGTAGCGGTATCGAGATTGAACACGCCTGTGAAAAATCCTGTGCCTGCACCACCTGCCACTGCATCGTGCGTGAAGGTTTCGACTCGCTGCCAGAAAGCACCGAAGACGAAGACGATATGCTGGACAAAGCCTGGGGGCTGGAACCGGATAGCCGCCTGAGCTGCCAGGCCCGCGTCACGGATGAAGACCTGGTGGTCGAAATTCCGCGTTACACAATTAACCACGCGCGCGAGCACTAAGAGGATAGTATGGGACTGAAGTGGACTGATAGCCGTGAAATCGGTGAAGCGCTTTACGATACCTTCCCGGATACCGATCCGAAAACGGTACGTTTCACCGACATGCACCAGTGGATTTGCGACCTCGAAGACTTTGATGACGATCCTCAGGCATCAAATGAAAAAATTCTTGAGGCAATTCTGCTAGTCTGGTTGGATGAAGCAGAATAATTTTTGCGTCATGATTCGCGCCGCAGGTGCGTTGGCTACGTTCGCTCACCCCAGTCACATAGTTATCTATGCTCCCGGGGATTCGCTCACTTGCCGCCTTCCTGCAACGCGAATCATTTAGCAAAAGATCTAACGGGCTGCCCTTCGGCGGCCCGTTTGCTAATAAGGATAAATAAAATGACAGAAGCGATGAAAATTACCCTGTCTACCCAGCCAGCCGATGCGCGCTGGGGTGACAAAGCGGCCTATAGCATTAATGATGAAGGGATTACCCTGCACCTGACCGGCCGTGACGATGCGGGTCTTATCCAGCGCGCGGCGCGTAAAATCGACGGCATGGGCATCAAGCATGTCGCTCTGGCGGGCGAGGGCTGGGATGTTGAGCGTGCCTGGGCTTTCTGGGCGGGTTACAAAGGGCCGAAAGGCACCCGTCAGGTTGCATGGCCTGAGCTTGACGATGCGCAACGGCAGGAGCTGGATAACCGTCTGACCTACATCGACTGGGTGCGCGATACCATCAACGCCCCGGCGGAAGAGTTAGGCCCGGAGCAACTGGCGCAGCGTGCGGTAGATCTGCTGTGCGGTGTGGCGTGCGACAACGTCTCTTATCGCATCACCAAAGGTGAAGATCTGCGCGAGCAGGGCTACGCTGGCCTGCATACCGTAGGCCGTGGTTCTGAACGTCCGCCGGTTCTGCTGGCGCTGGATTACAACCCAACGGGCGATAAAGACGCGCCGGTTTACGCCTGCCTGGTCGGTAAAGGTATTACCTTCGACTCCGGCGGCTACAGCATCAAACAGAGCGCATTCATGGACTCCATGAAGTCCGACATGGGCGGCGCGGCGACCGTGACCGGCGCGCTGGCGTTGGCGATCACCCGTGGTCTGAACAAGCGCGTAAAACTGTACCTGTGCTGTGCGGACAACCTGATCAGCGGCAATGCATTCAAGCTGGGCGATATCATCCACTACCGTAACGGTAAAAATGTGGAAGTGATGAACACCGATGCGGAAGGGCGTCTGGTGCTGGCCGATGGCCTGATTGACGCCAGCGCGCAGAAACCTGAACTGATCATTGATGCGGCGACCCTGACCGGGGCGGCAAAAACCGCGCTGGGTAATGATTACCACGCGCTGTTCAGCTTTGATGATAAGCTGGCTAACCGCCTGCTGGCGAGTGCGAGTGCGGAAAATGAAGCCTTCTGGCGTCTGCCGCTGGCTGAGTTCCATCGTCACCAGCTGCCATCTAACTTTGCTGAACTGAACAACACCGGCAGCGCGGCCTACCCGGCGGGCGCGAGCACGGCGGCGGGCTTCCTGTCCCACTTCGTGGAAAACTATCATGAAGGTTGGCTGCACATCGACTGCTCCGCGACCTACCGTAAAGCTGCCGTTGAGCAGTGGTCGGCGGGCGCGACCGGGCTGGGCGTGCGGACGATTGCTAACCTGTTGACTGCCGAGTAATTTGTTCCCCTCACCCTAACCCTCTCCCCAAAGGGGAGAGGGGACAGTTCGGTTTTCTCCCTCGCCCCTTTGGGGAGAGGGCCGGGGTGAGGGGAAGATACCCATACCTTCTGGAACCACTATGTCCGAAACCAAAAACGAACTCGAAACGCTGCTGGAACAAGCGGCGACGGAACCTGCTCATCGCCCGGCCTTTTTCCGCACCCTGCTGGAGTCTACCGTCTGGGTACCCGGCGCCGCCGCCGATGACCAGCAGGTTGTCGACGACAGCGCCTTAGAGCTACAGCACTGGGAAAAAGATGACGGCACCTCCGTTATCCCGTTCTTCACCTCACTGGAAGCCCTGAAACAGGCGGTAACCATCGAGCAGTCGTTCGTCGTCATGCCAGTACGCTCGCTGTTTGAAATGACCCTCGGCGAGACGCTGTTCCTCAACGCCAAACTGCCGACCGGCAAAGAGTTCACCCCGCGTGAAATCAGCCACCTGATTGGTGAAGAGGGTAACCCGCTCAGTACGCAGGAAGTGCTGGAAGGCGGTAGCGCGCTGTTGCTTTCTGAAGTGGCGGAGCCACCGGCACAGATGGTGGAATCGCTCACCACGCTGTTCAAAACCCTGAAAACGGTCAAACGCGCGTTCCTGTGCTCGATTAAAGAGCATGCGGACGAGCAGCCAAACCTGCTGATCGGCATTGAAGCGGAAGGGGATATCGAAGAGATTATCCACGCCGCGGGCAGCGTCGCCACCGACACCCTGCCAGGTGATGAGCCGATTGATATCTGCCAGGTGGTGGAAGGCGAGCCGGGGATCAGCCACTTTATGCTGGCGCACATCACGCCGTTCTATGAAAAACGTTGGGGCAGCTTCCTGCGCGATTTTAAGCAGAACCGGATTATCTGACCCGAGGAAAGCCGCCCCGAAGGGCGGCATCCTGGCTTACTTGCCCTGCGCGTTGCTTATCACGCTAACAGCGCTGACGGAGTGACTCCGTTCGCTGTCGGTGCGAAGAAACAAGACGGCAGTAACAATCAGCACGATACAGAAGTATCGTCTGTTCATTGCGCGGTCCATGCGAAGACCGCATCACAGCAGCACCGCTGGCGATAATGTTGCGATAGCAAGCGCTATGGTGTGCCTGCATTTACGGCCATGGGACATCCTTTCCCGAAGCCAGCGCCCGTTTGCGAGACGGCGGAAAGGGCCGGGATGGATTATACATCAACAGCCAAATAGTCACTCTTGTTACTACCTTGACTTTGTCCGATTTTAAAGCCACTATGATGCACACTATGGTGTGCCTGCATTGCTTTAGCAATGTAGCTTGCTGGAAAGGCCGCGAACCGGACCAGCACAAAATAACCGCTGTTACAGGCGGTTTTTTTGTGGCTGAAAAACGTGAAATATCCGACGAGCGGGGAAATTTACCCCGTCGCCTCCAGCAGCAGTAAATCCATCAACAGTACCAGATTGGACTCAAATGACGTGATATCCGCCGCTTCGGCGGCAAAATGCGCGGCTTCGTCATACAGTGCAAAATGCAGATCCGCCAGTCCCGCCAGGGTATTGGCGGAGGCGCGGGTGAAGGCGACGACCGTCATGCCCACGTTGCGGGCGATACGCGCTTTATCCAGCACCTGCTCGGTTTCGCCGCTGCGCGACACCGCGATAAACACCTGGTAGCGCGCGGCGTTACTGAGAAAGATGTTCCGGCTATCGCCCGGGCCGGAAATAAAGGCCGTTTTGCCAAGCACCTGCAGCTTTTTCGTCAGGTACTCGGCAAAGAGATAAGAAAATCCTGCGCCATAGAGAAAGAAGCTCTCCTGCTCGCGCAGCAGGCGGGTAAACTGCTGCCGCTTGTCCGCCGTTGCCCACTGAAAAGACTGCTGGTAGTTGGCGATAAAGCGGTTGAACAGTTCGGGAAATTCCGCGCAGGACTCAGTGCGATGCGCCGCAATATGCGGCGTTTCCGCCAGCAGGCTTTTACAGTGCCAGATAAACTCGCTGTAGCCGCTAAAGCCCAGCTTTTGACATAGCCGCATAATGGTTGCCGTGGAGACAAATGTCGCCTGCGCTAGCTGACGGACGGTGATCTTGCCTACCAGCAGCGGATGCTCTGTCAAATGCGCCAGCACCCGATACTCCGCGCGGGTTAAGGACGCTCCGCGCGTCAGCAGCGTTGCCAGGCGATTATCCATTACTGCGCAGGCTCTATCGGCAGGTCGGCGCGGGCACCCCATTCACTCCAGGACCCGTCGTACAGGGTTACGTCGTCGGCCTCAAGCGTGGCCAGCGCCAGTGCGACCACCGCCGCCGTCACACCGGAACCGCAGCTCACGATAATCGGCTGATGTAAGTCGACACCCTGACGAGCAAAGATAGCTTCGAGCTGGTCGGTGGTTCTTAGCTCACCGTCCACCACCAGATCGCCCCAGGGCACGTTGCGCGCGCCGGGAATGTGCCCACGACGCAGTCCAGGACGTGGTTCATCAACCTGGGCATTGAAGCGCGGCGCCGGACGGGCGTCGACGATTTGCGCGGAGCCTTCATGGCTGGCCAACAGCACGTCGGTTAGTCGTTTGACTGCTTCGGCATGGAATGTAGACTCAAACTCGCCCTCAGCGCTTTGTACGTCTCCCTGCTCGAGCAGCAGATCGTCGCGCTGCCAGCCGGCCAGCCCCCCGGCCAGAATAGAGACCCGCTCTGCGCCAAAGGTACGCAGCATCCACCACGCGCGCGGTGCGGAGAACAGGTTGCCTTCGTCGTAAATCACCAGGTGTTTATCGCGGCTGACGCCCAGCTCGCGCATGGCGACGGCGAATGCTTCCGGGCGCGGCATCATATGCGGCAGCGGCGAGGTGTGGTCGGAGAGGGCTTCAATATCAAAAAAGACCGCGCCCGGCAGATGCCCGGCGCGGTATTCCGCGTGCAGATCGCGATGTTCTTGTCCCGGCGGCGCCATACGGGCGTCGATAATTTGTACTTCCGGGTCATCAACGTGCTCAGCCAGCCAGTCGGCGGCAACAAAAAACGAAGTGGTCATGGTACCCTCCATTGATGAATCATAGAGAGATTGTCGGTGTTTTTGCTCACACCGACAAGCGACCCGCGGTTTATTAGCGCGTTGCCTCACCATTTTGCCAGGCATGTTGCAGCTGCGGCCAGTAATCCCGGTTGGCGACAATCATCTCGTCAAGAATGGCGCGCGCGTGTTCCATTGTCGGCACGGTGCGGTTGAGGGTAAAGGCCTGCAACGCTTTTTCATAGCTGCCCTCAAGCGTGGCTTCAACCAACAGCTGCTCCGAGGCCAGTTGCTGCATCAACAGTGTCTGGTGGAACAGCGGCACATTGCCCATCCGCACCGGCTCCGGGCCATTGGCGGTAATGTAGGCCGGGACTTCTACCATCGCATCGTCCGGCAGATTGGCGATGGCGCCCTGGTTTTCGACGATCACTAAATGGCGCTGGCGTAAATCAAAGGCCAGAGAACGGGCCACTTCAACGATAAACTCACCGTGCACGCCAACGTGAAAAGCATCCGGCAAAATACCGGTTTGCTGATACTCTACGGCTGCTGCAAACAGCTTCTTCTCTCGCCCGTCCATCACTTCGTTGGCGCGCGTGTAGTCCGGGTTCTGATGCTCGACGATTTGGTTAGGCATCAGGTAATACTGCAGATACGGGTTCGGCAGATATTCCGGGAAGCAATCCATAATTGGTTTGATATTGCGCCAGGTTTTCACCCATGACGGATCGGCATGCTGCGGGTCCGTTTGCGCGGCGTCTTCGGTCAGCAGGCCGAATTTCGCCACGTGGCGACGTAACTCAGGCAGTTTGTCTTCGCCATCGACCCGAACCTGGGTAAACCAGCCAAAGTGGTTGAGACCAAAGTAATCCACATCGAGCTTGTGGCGGTCGACGCCGAGAATCGCCCCCATATTGCGCATGGCTGCCACCGGCATATCGCAGATGTTCAACACTCGCGCCTGTGGACGCAGACGGCGAATGCCTTCGGCCACAATCGCCGCCGGGTTGGAATAGTTGACGATCCACGCTTTGGGATCGGCATAGCGCTCAACGAGATCAATCAGCTCTACCATCGGCAGAATGGTGCGCAGGCCGTAGGCCAGTCCGCCAGGGCCGCAGGTCTCCTGGCCGACCACGCCGTGGCGTAGGGGAATTTTTTCATCCTGCTCGCGCATTTTGTACTGGCCGACACGCATCTGGGCAAAGACGAAGTGCGCGCCGCTAAACGCCGTTTCCGGGCAGGTGGTCACGGTAAATTTGATGCTCTGGCTATGGTCGCGAATCACCTTTTCCACCACCGGGGCGATGGTGTTTTGCCGCGCTTCATCGATATCATAGAGGCGAATTTCCGCCAGCGGGAAGTCGCTCAGGCGTACCATCAGGCTTTTGACAATGCCCGGCGTGTAGGTGCTGCCACCGCCGGCGATAGCCAGAATAAATGGGGATTTCAACATGTTATAGCCTCCTTCAGAGAAACATCTCAACGGCTTCTCGCATTTTTTTGACGTGCAGCCCGTAGACCACCTGAACGTTATTACCTTGTTTAATAATGCCTTTCGCACCGGTTGCCTTGAGCTGTGGCTCGTTAATTCGTGCGATGTCCTTCACGGTGACGCGCAGCCGGGTGTAGCAGTTATCCACCACCTCAATGTTGTCGCGCCCGCCTAATCCCTCGATGATGCTGGTGCCCAGACCATCGTTATTGCCCTTCGCCTGATACTCCTGCTTGCTGTAGAGCTTCGTTTGCTGGTCATCCTCTTCGCGGCCCGGCGTTTTCATGTTGAAGCGCAGGATCAGGAAGCGGAAGATGACGAAGTAGAGCGCGAACATAATCAGCCCGACCACGATGTACATCGGCCAGTTGGATTTTTCCGTCCCTAGCGGCAAGTTGTAGAGAATGAAATCAATAATGCCGTTGGCCCCGATGGCGTGGACGCCGAACAGCGAGAACAGCATCATGCCGATGCCGGTCAGCACGGCGTGCACCACGAACAGTAGCGGCGCGACGAACAGGAAGGAAAACTCAATCGGCTCGGTCACGCCGACCAGCAGCGATGTCAGCGCCGCTGGAATGAGAATGGCTTTCGCCGCGGCTTTACGTTCCGGTTTCGCGGTGACATACATCGCCAGCGCGGCGGCTGGTAAGCCGAACATTTTGCTGATGCCGCGTGCGTCCCACACCACGGTACTGCTCAACTGTTTGACGTCAGGGCAGGCCATTTCAGCGAAGTAGATGTTGCGCGCGCCCTGGTACAGGTTGCCGCAGACCTCGTGCGAACCGCCCAGTTCGGTATACAAAAATGGGGTATAGACCAGGTGGTGCAGACCGGTTGGCACCAGAATACGTTCGAGGAAACCGTAAATAGCCACCCCGAACGGGCCGGAGCCTTTAATCGCCAGCGCCAGCGCGCTGATACCGTGCTGCGCCCATGGCCAGAGTTCGCTCATCACCACGCCAAGGATAATCGCCACCGGCAGAATGATGATGGTGACAAAACAGTGACCGGAGTAGATAGCCATCGCCCCGGAGAACTGCACGCCGGAGTAACGGTTGTAGAGATAGCCGGTGAGCGCGCCAGTGAGGATCCCGGCGAAAACGCCCATCTCCAGTACCTGTACGCCCAGCACCATACTTTGCCCGGCGGTGCGCATCTGGTCAGCCGGGGCCAGTTCGCCCTGCCATTGCAGCGTGAAGTTCATGGCGTTGATAAACACAATAAACGTCACCAGCCCCAGCAGTGCGGCATAGCCTTTATCGCGAGCGGCGAGGCCGATGGGAATACCGACAGCAAAGATCATCGCCAGATTCACCAATAGCGAAACGGCGGATTTGGCGATCAGCTGCCCCAGATGCTGGACCGCAGAGTAGCCCAGAAAAGGGACGTACTCTGCAAGACTGCCGTTGCCCAGCACGTTGCCGAAGGCGATAAACAGCCCGACAATCGGCAGAATCAGGACCGGGCCGTAGAGGGATTTACCAAAATTTTGTAGGGCATTAACGGCTCTTTTCATTATTTTCTCCAACGTTGAACCGCGTAGATGAGACCTCATGACCGGCAAAAGGTAGCAGCAGAAGGGCGGGAGAATCCAGCTATCTTATTGTTTTAAAAACAAAGTACGCATAACGTTACATGTTACGTTATGAGTTGTGATCGCAGTAACATCCCAGAGAGATGGCCAGCAATGTGATCCTTAGCTACTGGCAAACGCCTCCCTGGGGCATAATACTGTGTTGATGACTCAAACAGACTTCACCAGTCAGAGGTTACAGGATGAAACCCTTTCGTTTGGCTACGCTGGCACTCGCGCTGGCAATGACGTTCACGTTGGCCGGTTGCGACAATAAAAACGACGACAAACCCGCCGCCCCTTCGACGCCAGCCGCTGCCGCACCGGTAAAACCCGATGCCGCCCAGCTTGAAAAATTCGCCCGGCAGAGCCAGGGCAAAACGCTTACCCTGCTCGATGCCTCCGAAGTGCAGCTCGACGGCGCGGCAACGCTGGTGCTCACTTTCTCCATACCGCTTAACCCCGATCAGGATTTCAGCAAAACGGTCCACCTGGTAGACAAAAAGAACGGTAAGGTTGACGGCGCATGGGAGCTGGCGCCGAATCTCAAAGAGCTGCAGCTGCGCCATCTGGAACCGAAACGCGACCTGATTGTGACCGTCGATCCTGAGCTGGCGGCGCTGAATAAGTCGACTTTTGGCACCAGCGTCGAAAAAACGCTGACCACCCGCGATATTGCGCCGAGCGTCGGCTTTGCCAGCCGCGGATCGCTGCTGCCGGGCAAGGTGGTGGAAGGGCTACCGGTGATGGTGCTCAACGTGCCGCACGTTGACGTGAACTTCTTCCGCGTGAAGCCGGAATCGCTGGCCGCGTTCGTCAGCCAGTGGGAATACCGCAGTTCGCTGAGCAACTGGGAGTCGGATGAGCTGTTGAAGATGGCCGATCTGGTCTACACCGGGCGATTTGACCTTAATCCGGCGCGCAACACCCGGGAAAAACTGCTGCTGCCGCTGAAAGATATCGCGCCGCTACAGCAGTCTGGCGTCTACATCGCGGTGATGAACCCGGCGGGACAATACAGCTACAGTAACGCCGCGACGTTGTTTACCCTGAGCGACGTCGGCGTATCGCTGCACCGTTATCACGGCCAACTTGATGTGTTTACCCAAAGCCTGGAAAACGGCGCTGCTCAATCGGCAGTTGAATTGACGCTGTTAAACGACAAAGGTCAGACGCTGGCGCAGGCGACCAGCGACGCTAAAGGTCACGCCACGCTGCAAACCGACAAAGACGCGGCATTGCTGCTGGCGCGTAAAGACGGGCAGACGACGTTGCTGGATCTGAAACTGCCCGCGCTGGATTTGGCTGAGTTCGATGTTGCCGGCGATCCTGGTTATCGCAAGCAGTTCTTTATGTTTGGCCCGCGCGATCTCTATCGTCCCGGCGAAACGGTGATCCTCAACGGCCTGCTGCGCGACAGCGACGGCAAGCCGCTGCCCGACCAGCCGGTGAAACTGGAAGTGGTGAAACCGGACGGCCAGGTGGTTCGCTGCGTGGTGAGCCAGCCGCAGAACGGTCTGTATCAATTGACCTACCCGCTGGATAGCGGCGCGGCGACCGGCATGTGGCATATCCGCGCCAACACCGGCGACAACCAGCTGCGCGAGTGGGATTTCCACGTCGAAGACTTTATGCCCGAGCGCATGGCGCTGAGCCTGACGCCGCAGACGACGCCGCTGGCCCCCGCTGACGACGTCAAATTCGCCGTTTCCGGCTACTATCTGTACGGCGCGCCCGCCAGCGGGAACAGTCTGCAGGGGAAATTGTTCCTGCGCCCGCTGCGCGATGCGGTCGCGGCGCTGCCGGGCTTCCAGTTTGGCGATATTGCGCAAGACAATACTTCCCGTAGCCTGGATGAAATGAATCTGACGCTGGATGACAAAGGGCGGGGAGAAGTGACCACCGCCAGCCAGTGGCAGGAAACGCACTCGCCGCTGCAGGTGATTCTCCAGGCCAGCCTGCTGGAGTCTGGCGGTCGCCCGGTAACCCGTCGGGTGAGCCAGGCTATTTGGCCCGCCGCCGAACTGCCGGGGATCCGCCCGCAGTTCGCCAGCAAGGCGGTCTATGACTACCGCACCGACACCACGGTGAATCAGCCGATCGTCGAAGAAAATAGCCAGGCCGCGTTTGACATTGTTTACAGCAACGCTGCCGGTGACAAAAAAGCCGTTTCCGGCCTGCAGGTGCGGCTGATCCGCGAACGCCGCGACTACTACTGGAACTGGTCGGAAAGCGATGGCTGGCAGTCTCGCTTCGATCAAAAAGATCTGGTGGAAGGCGAAGAGACGCTGGATCTCAAAGCCGATGAGACCGGCAAAGTCAGCTTCCCGGTGGAGTGGGGCGCTTACCGTCTGGAAGTGAAAGCGCCAAATGACGCGGTCAGCAGCGTGCGCTTCTGGGCAGGCTATAGCTGGCAGGATAACAGCGACGGTAGCGGCGCGGCGCGACCGGATCGCGTGACCTTAAAACTTGATAAACCGAGCTATCAGCCGGGGGATACCATCAAGCTGCACGTAGCTGCTCCGGCGGCCGGTAAGGGCTATGCGATGGTAGAGTCCAGCGATGGCCCGCTGTGGTGGCAAGAAATTGACGTCCCGGCTCAGGGGGTGGATCTGTCTATTCCGGTCGATAAAAGCTGGAATCGTCACGACCTCTATCTGAGCACGCTGGTGGTTCGTCCGGGGGATAAATCACGTTCCGCGACGCCGAAACGTGCGGTTGGCGTGTTGCATCTGCCGCTGGGTGATGAACAGCGTCGGCTAAACGTGGCGCTGGAAAGCCCGCAAAAAATGCGGCCAAACCAGCCGCTGAGCGTCAAAGTGAAAGTGAATCGCAAGGAAGGCGCGGCGCCGAAACAGGTCAATGTGCTGCTGTCAGCGGTTGACAGCGGGGTGCTGAATATCACCGATTACGCCACGCCGGATCCGTGGCAGGCGTTCTTCGGCCAGAAACGTTACGGCGCGGACATCTATGATATCTACGGTCAGGTCATTGAAGGTCAGGGGCGGCTTGCCAGCCTGCGCTTCGGTGGCGACGGCGATGAATTGAATCGCGGCGGCAAACCGCCGGTGAATCACGTCACGATTATCGCCCAGCAGGCACAGCCGGTAACCCTTGATGACAACGGTGAAGGTACCATCACTCTGCCAATCGGCGATTTTAACGGCGAGCTGCGGGTGATGGCGCAGGCGTGGACGAGCGAAGATTTCGGCAGCGCAGAACAAAAAGTGGTGGTGGCCGCGCCGGTGGTGGCCGAGCTGAACACTCCGCGCTTTTTGGCCGGTGGCGATAGCGCGCGACTGACGCTGGACGTCACTAACCTTACCGATAAACCTCAAACGCTGAACGTGAAGATTGCGGCTACGGGCCTGTTGACGCTGAAAAGCGGTCAACCGTCGCCGGTGACGCTGGAGCCGGGCGTGCGCACCACGCTATTTGTGCCCGTCAGCGCCAGTGATGGCTTCGGCGATGGTGAGGTGAACGTCACCGTCTCGGGGATGAATCTGCCGGGGGAAACGCTGGCCGACCTGCATAAGCAGTGGAAAATTGGCGTGCGTCCGGCCTTCCCGGCGCAAACGGTGAACAACGGCGCGGTGCTGCAACCCGGTGAAAGCTGGAGTGTGCCGGCTAACCAGAACGCGCTCTTCTCGCCGGTGACACAGCAGGGCCAGCTCCTGCTCAGCGGGAAACCCCCGCTGAACCTGGCGCGCTATATTCGTGAGCTGAAAGCCTATCCGTACGGCTGTCTGGAACAAACCGCCAGCGGCCTGTTCCCGCAGCTTTATACCAACGCCGCGCAGTTGAAAACGTTGGGCATTGCGGGTGACAGCGATGACAAACGCCGAGCGGCGGTGGACATCGGTATCTCGCGGTTGCTGCAAATGCAAAAAGAGAGCGGCGGCTTTGGGCTGTGGGATAAAGAAGGGCCGGAGGAGTACTGGCTGACCGCCTATGCTATGGACTTCCTGGTGCGCGCGGCGGAGCAAGGCTATAGCGTTCCGGCGCAGGCGATTAACAACGGCAACAACCGGCTGCTGCGCTATCTTCAGGAGCCGGGGCTGATGAGCGTTCGCTACACCGATGACAATGCCGCCAGCCGCTTCGCCATTCAGTCCTATGCCGGACTGGTGCTGGCCCGACAGCAAAAAGCGCCGCTGGGCGCGTTACGCGAGCTATGGGAACGCCGCGAGCAGGCGCGCTCCGGTCTGCCGCTGATGCAGTTAGGTATCGCGCTGAAGGCGATGGGCGACGCGCCGCGCAGCGAACAGGCATTACAGCTGGCGCTGACCACCAAACGCTCGGACCAGACCCGCTGGTTGGCAGACTACGGTAGCGACCTGCGAGATAACGCGCTGATGCTGGCCCTGTTGGAAGAGAACAAGCTGCTGCCGGACGCGCAGAATGCGCTGCTGCAAACCCTCTCCGAACAGGCATTTAGCGAACGTTGGCTGTCAACACAGGAGAATAATGCGCTGTTTCTCGCGGCGAGAAGCGTGCTGGACCTGCCGGGTAACTGGCAGGCGCAAACGACGCTGGACAGCCAACCGTTGCAGGGCGATAAGGCGTTGACGCGTAACATCGATGCTGAACAGCTTTCGGCGCTGAAAGTGACCAACAGCGGCCAGCAGCCGCTGTGGCTGCGCCTCGATAGCACCGGCTACCCGGAACACGCTCCGGCGGCCAGCAGCAACGTGCTGCATATTGAACGCCAGTTCTATGGCACTGATGGGCAGCGTAAATCGCTCTCTTCGCTGCGCAGCGGTGAACTGGTGCTGGTAAAACTGGATATCAACGCCAGCCAAAATGTGCCGGACGCGCTGGTGGTGGATATGCTGCCTGCCGGGCTGGAACTGGAAAACCAGAATCTGGCCAACAGTAGCGCGAACCTGCAGGATAACGGCAGCGAAGTGCAGGAGTGGCTGAACCAGATGCAGCAGGCGGATATTCAACATATGGAATTCCGTGATGATCGCTTTGTGGCCGCGGTGGCAGTGAATGCCAATCAGCCGGTGACGGTGGTCTATCTGGCACGGGCGGTGATGCCGGGGACCTATCAGGTGCCGCCAACGCAGGTGGAATCGATGTATGTGCCAGCCTGGCGTGCAGTTGGCGCGGCGGACGATATGCTGATCGTCGTACCGTAAGATGCGGATCGTCTGCTGGAAACGCCCCGTCTGGCGCTGGCTGGCCGGGGCGGTGGTACTGTTTTGCGGCGCGATTGTGCTGACGGATAAGCAGTGGCCGCTGCCGCTGCATGAAGTGTCCCCCGCGCGGGTCGTGGTCGCCGAAGATGGCAGCCCGCTGTGGCGCTTTGCCGACGCCGAGGGGATCTGGCGCTACCCGGTCACGATTGAAGAGGTCTCGCCGCGTTACCTCGACGCTCTCATTCAGTATGAAGACCGTTGGTTCTGGGATCATCCCGGCGTCAATCCGTTTTCAATTGCCCGCGCCGCCTGGCAGGATCTCACTGCCGGGCGCGTGGTCTCTGGCGGCAGCACGCTCACCATGCAGGTGGCGCGGCTGCTGGACCCGCATCCGCGCACTTTCGGCGGTAAGTTTCGCCAGCTCTGGCGCGCTTTCCAGCTGGAGTGGCACCTCTCTAAGCGCGACATTCTTACGCTATATCTCAACCGGGCGCCGTTCGGCGGCACGTTACAGGGGATCGGCGCGGCAAGCTGGGCCTATCTCGGCAAACCGCCCGCCGAACTGAGCTACGCTGATGCCGCGCTGCTGGCAGTTTTACCGCAGGCGCCGAGTCGGCTGCGTCCGGATCGCTGGCCCGAGCGGGCGCAGGCGGCACGCAATAAAGTGCTTGCTCGTCTGCTGACGCAGGGCGTCTGGCCTGCCAATGTGGTTAACGAGGCGAAAGAAGAGCCGGTCTGGTTGTTCCCGCGTCAGATGCCACAGCTGGCGCCGCTGTTTGCCCGCGCGATGCTGGCCCGCAGCCGGGAGGAGAAAATTGTCACTACGCTGGATGCCGGGCTACAGCGGCAGCTGGAAGATTTAGCGCTGAACTGGAAATCGCGGCTGCCGCCACGCAGCTCGCTGGCGATGATCGTGGTGGATAATCGCGACATGAAGGTGCGTGGCTGGGTCGGTTCAGCGGATATTGCCGATGACAGCCGTTTTGGCCACGTGGATATGGTCACCGCAATTCGCTCGCCCGGCTCGGTGTTGAAGCCATTCTTATATGCCATGGCATTGGACAGCGCGTTGATTCATCCGGCGTCCCTGCTACAGGATGTGCCGCGGCGGATCGGCGATTATCGCCCTGGTAACTTCGATAGCGGTTTCCACGGCCCGGTGAGTATGAGCGACGCGCTGGTGCGATCCCTTAACCTGCCCGCAGTACAGGTGCTGGATGCCTATGGGCCGAAACAGTTTGCCGCGCGTTTGCGTAATGCGGGGTTGCCGCTGATCTTACCGGCAGGGGCGGAGCCGAATTTGTCATTGATTCTCGGCGGTGCGGGCGCCCGTCTGGCCGATATTACCGCCGCCTATAGCGCCTTCGCCCGTCACGGGAAAGTGGGTAAATTGCGGATGCTGGCAAGCGATCCGCTGGTTGAACGCCCGCTGCTGTCGCCAGGCGCGGCGTGGATTACTCGACGTATTCTGGCGGGGGAAGCGCAGCCTGTGCCGGATGCTTCGCTACCGCAGGTGCCGTCGCTGGCGTGGAAAACCGGCACCAGCTACGGCTATCGCGATGCCTGGGCGATTGGCGTCAACGCGCGTTACAGCATCGGGATCTGGACCGGCAGACCAGATGGCACACCGGTAGCCGGACAATTTGGTTTTGCCAGCGCCATCCCGCTGCTCCATCAGGTGAACAATCTCCTGGCTTCGCGCGGCGTGCGTCAGCAGGAAGGACGCGATCCGAGGCCGGCCTCAGTGAGCGCGGCGGAAATCTGTTGGCCGGGTGGTCAGCCGCTGCCAGCGGGCGACGGTAACTGTCGTCGTCGGTTATCGACCTGGGTGCTGGATAATAGCCTGCCGCCCACGCTGCTGTTGCCGGAACAGGAGGGGATGCAGGGTATCCGTTTCCCGCTGTGGCTGGACGCCGCAGGCAAGCGGGTGGCGGCGGACTGCCCGGATGCTCGCGAGGTCACCCTTAACGTTTGGCCGCTCCCGCTGGAACCGTGGCTCCCCGCCGGGGAGCGCCGCGCGGCGCGACTGCCGCCAGTTTCAGCAACCTGCCCGCCGAGACAGTTGCAAAATGTCGCACCGCTGATGCTCACCGGCGTGCGGGATGACGCGGTCATTCGCCGCCTGCCGGGCGCGCGTAACGCGCAGGTGGTACTACAGGCCCATGGCGGAGAAGGTCGGCGCTGGTGGTTCCTTAACGGCGACCCGCAGGCGGATGCGGACGACCATCTGGTGTTAACGCTGGAGAAAACCGGAGCCTATCAGCTGGTGGTGATGGATGATGCGGGGCAAATGTCGGTGGCTAACTTTACGCTACAGTGATGGATATTGTCGGCCAGCGTAATCGGGTAGGCACGATAAGCGTAGCGCCATCGGGCACAACGGGCGCACCATGCCGATGATGGGCTCGGTAGCAGATCTGTTGCTTAAAAGTATTTTATTTTAAAAAAATGTTACCTTCATCCATAGGCAACGGCGCGGAGGCTCATTATAATCCGCGCCAGATCATACAATGCGTATGCACGACAACAGAATAAATTTTATTAGAGGTAATCATGGCTATTGAACGTACTTTTTCCATCATCAAACCAAACGCGGTGGCAAAAAACGTTATTGGCAGCATCTTCTCTCGCTTTGAAGCAGCAGGGTTTAAGATTGTTGGCACCAAAATGCTGCACCTGACCGTTGAACAGGCTCGCGGCTTCTACGCTGAGCACGACGGTCGTCCGTTCTTCGATGGCCTGGTTGAATTTATGACTTCCGGCCCGATCGTGGTTTCCGTGCTGGAAGGCGAAAACGCCGTTCAGCGTCACCGCGACCTGCTGGGCGCAACTAACCCGGCCAACGCGCTGGCGGGTACGCTGCGCGCTGACTACGCGGACAGCTTCACTGAGAACGGTACCCACGGTTCCGACTCCGTTGAATCCGCCGCGCGTGAAATCGCCTTCTTCTTTGGCGAAGGCGAAGTGTGCCCACGTACCCGTTAAGGGGTCGTTTACACTTTATTTCGTGAATGCCGCGTGCAGACGTGGCATCCATGCGCCAGAATTTGTACAATGCAGCGCCCCCGGACGAGCAGACCGCTGTCCAGGGGCGCTTCTTTTTATCAACCCTCCAGGGGCCATAACGTGTAACAACGAGGCCGGAATAGAAAATGTCTGAACAAATTGTCACGCCTGAGAGCGCCATCCCGGCGGTTCCCAACAAAGATGGAAAAATTAACCTGCTGGATCTCAACCGTCAGCAGATGCGCGAGTTTTTTAAAGACTTAGGCGAAAAACCCTTCCGCGCCGACCAGGTGATGAAGTGGATGTACCACTACTGCTGCGACGACTTTGATGAAATGACCGACATCAACAAAGTCCTGCGCGGTAAGCTTAAAGAAGTCGCTGAAATTCGCGCGCCGGAAGTGGTTGAAGAGCAGCGTTCTTCGGACGGCACCATCAAATGGGCGATTGCCGTCGGCGATCAGCGCGTTGAAACCGTTTATATCCCGGAAGACGATCGTGCGACCCTGTGCGTCTCCTCACAGGTCGGCTGCGCGTTAGAGTGTAAATTCTGCTCTACGGCTCAGCAGGGTTTCAACCGTAACCTGCGGGTATCGGAAATTATCGGCCAGGTGTGGCGCGCGGCGAAAATCGTCGGCGCAGTCAAAACCACCGGCGTACGTCCGATCACCAACGTGGTGATGATGGGGATGGGCGAACCGCTGCTGAACCTGACCAACGTGGTCCCGGCCATGGAAATCATGCTCGATGATTTCGGTTTTGGTCTGTCTAAACGTCGCGTGACGCTGTCTACTTCTGGCGTAGTGCCTGCGCTGGATAAACTGGGCGACATGATTGACGTTGCGCTGGCTATCTCTCTGCATGCGCCGAACGACACCATTCGTGATGAAATTGTACCGATCAACAAAAAGTACAATATTGCCACCTTCCTGGAGTCCGTTCGCGGCTACATTTCGAAGTCCAACGCCAACCAGGGCCGCGTGACCATCGAATACGTCATGCTGGACCATATCAACGACGGTACCGAGCACGCGCATGAGCTGGCTGAACTGCTGAAAGACACGCCGTGCAAAATCAACCTGATTCCGTGGAACCCGTTCCCGGGCGCGCCGTATGGTCGTAGCTCCAACAGCCGCATCGATCGCTTCTGTAAGGTACTGATGGGTTATGGCTTTACCACCATCGTACGTAAGACCCGCGGTGACGATATCGATGCCGCCTGCGGCCAACTGGCCGGTGATGTTATTGACCGTACCAAACGTACCATGCGCAAGCGTATGCAGGGTGAATCTATCGCCGTGAAAGCGGTGTAATCCCGCGCCGCGTGCGTCAGAAATGGCGCACGCAAAGTTAAGTGCTTAAGGATTAGGCGAAACGTACTGATCTGGTTAATAATTACGGTGCGTTTCATCAAGTATTGAGGCAGTATGTAGCGTTACATCGACAGCGTGAATAGGGCTTTTGACGCTGTTTTAGAGTAGGGTATACCGGGCAGCTTGTCTGTCTGTTCGATAACACGACCGGATGTTTCGCGGTGCGAGAACGGCTTCGCATCAGAACCTTAAATTTCACGAATCAGCAGTTGTAGCGAATGAATACTGAAACCAACCACGACCAACAAGAAGCACAAACTACGGGTGTCCGTTTGCGTAATGCCCGTGAACAACTCGGACTCAGCCAGCAAGCCGTCGCAGAACGCTTGTGCCTGAAGGTTTCCACCGTTCGTGATATTGAAGAAGATAAGGCGCCTGCTGAACTCGCTTCAACATTCTTGCGTGGTTATATCCGCTCTTACGCTCGCCTCGTGCATATTCCTGAGGAAGAGCTGCTGCCGATGATGGAAAAGCAGGCGCCGGTTCGCGCAGCGAAAGTCGCGCCGATGCAGAGCTTCTCTCTGGGCAAACGTCGTAAAAAACGCGATGGCTGGCTGATGAGCTTTACCTGGCTGGTGCTGTTCGTGGTGGTGGGATTAACCGTCGCCTGGTGGTGGCAGAACCACAAAGCGCAGCAGGAAGAAATCTCGACCATGGCTGACCAATCCTCCGTTGAGCTGAAGGCCAACGGCAGCGATTCACAAAATATTCCGCTGAATACGGGCGCAGATGCGACCTCGTCTCCGGCAACTACCGATACCGCGGCCGCGCCGAATTCCAGCGCCGCTGCACCGGCGGATACTTCCGCGCAGACGCCGGCAGACACCGCTGCGCCAGCCGCAACCGCCCAGAATAATGCCGTGGTGGCGCCGTCTCAGGCTAACGTTGATACCACCACCGCGCAGACCACCCCTACACCGCAGACCGCGACCCCTGGCGCGCTGCCGACCGACCCGGCACAAACCGCCGCGCCGGTGGCTGACGCTAACGCGCTGGTCATGAACTTCTCCGCCGACTGCTGGCTGGAAGTGACCGACGCCACTGGTAAAAAACTGTTCAGCGGCCTGCAACGTAAAGGTGGCAATCTGAATCTGACCGGTCAGACGCCTTATAAACTGAAAATTGGCGCACCGGCCGCAGTGCAGATCGAATTCCAGGGTAAACCGGTCGATCTGAGTCGTTTTATCAGAACTAACCAGGTTGCGCGCCTGACCGTGAGTGCTGAACAATCACCGGCACAATAACAGACGCGTAATGCGGGAGATTTTTCATGCACAACCAGGCTCCTATTCAACGTAGAAAATCCACACGCATTTACGTTGGGAACGTGCCGATCGGCGATGGGGCACCTATCGCCGTCCAGTCAATGACCAATACGCGCACGACGGATGTCGAAGCGACGGTTAATCAAATCAGAGCGTTAGAACGCGTGGGTGCGGACATTGTCCGCGTCTCCGTGCCGACGATGGACGCCGCAGAAGCGTTCAAGCTTATCAAACAGCAGGTGAACGTTCCGCTGGTCGCCGATATCCATTTTGACTACCGTATTGCGCTGAAAGTCGCGGAGTACGGCGTCGACTGCCTGCGTATTAACCCGGGCAACATCGGCAACGAAGAGCGTATCCGCATGGTTGTTGACTGTGCGCGCGATAAAAACATCCCGATCCGTATCGGCGTTAACGCCGGATCGCTGGAAAAAGATCTTCAGGAAAAATACGGCGAGCCAACCCCGCAGGCGCTGCTGGAATCGGCGATGCGCCATGTCGATCATCTCGATCGTCTGAACTTCGATCAGTTCAAAGTCAGCGTGAAGGCTTCCGATGTGTTCCTGGCAGTGGAGTCTTATCGTCTGTTGGCTAAACAGATCGATCAGCCGCTGCATCTTGGGATCACCGAAGCGGGCGGCGCGCGCAGCGGTGCGGTCAAGTCCGCAATCGGCCTCGGGCTGCTGCTGTCCGAAGGCATCGGCGACACGCTTCGCGTTTCGCTGGCAGCCGATCCGGTTGAAGAGATCAAAGTTGGTTTCGATATCCTGAAGTCGCTGCGCATCCGCGCGCGTGGGATCAACTTCATCGCTTGCCCAACCTGTTCCCGTCAGGAATTTGACGTGATCGGCACGGTGAACGCGCTGGAGCAGCGCCTGGAAGATATCATCACCCCGATGGACGTCTCCATCATCGGCTGCGTGGTGAATGGCCCTGGCGAAGCGCTGGTGTCGACGCTGGGTGTCACCGGCGGCAATAAGAAAAGCGGCCTGTATGAAGACGGCGTGCGTAAAGACCGCCTGGACAACGATGATATGATTAGCCAGCTTGAAGCCAGAATTCGCGCGAAAGCGTCGGTGCTGGATGAAGCTCGCCGTATCGACGTTCAGCAGGTTGAAAAATAACGAGATGGGAAGCCGCTTGCTTCCCGTGTATGATTGAACCCCGCGGGCGTGTTCTGCGCCGAGGGTTCATTTTTATATATAAAGAGAATTAACGTGGCAAAAAACATTCAAGCCATTCGCGGCATGAACGATTATCTGCCTGGCGAAACCGCCATCTGGCAGCGCATTGAAGGCACACTTAAGCAGGTGCTCGGCAGCTACGGTTACAGCGAAATCCGTTTGCCGATTGTAGAGCAGACCCCGTTATTCAAGCGCGCAATCGGTGAAGTGACCGACGTGGTTGAAAAAGAGATGTACACCTTTGAAGACCGCAATGGCGATAGCCTGACGCTGCGTCCGGAAGGGACTGCGGGCTGCGTACGCGCCGGCATCGAACATGGTCTTCTGTACAATCAGGAGCAGCGTCTGTGGTACATCGGGCCGATGTTCCGCCACGAGCGTCCGCAGAAAGGCCGTTACCGCCAGTTCCATCAGCTGGGGGCGGAAGTGTTTGGTCTGCAGGGGCCGGATATTGATGCGGAGCTGATCATGCTGACCGCGCGCTGGTGGCGTGCGCTGGGTATTGCTGAACACGTTAATCTGGAACTGAACTCTATCGGTTCATTGGACGCGCGCGCCAATTACCGCGATGCATTGGTCGCCTTCCTCGAACAACACGTTGAAGTACTGGATGAAGACTGCAAGCGCCGTATGTACAGCAACCCGCTGCGCGTGCTGGATTCTAAAAATCCGGACGTGCAGGCGCTGTTAAACGATGCGCCGAAGCTTGGCGACTACCTGGATGAAGAGTCCCGCGAGCACTTTGCTGGCCTGTGCGCGCAGCTGGATGCCGCCGGTATTGCCTATACCGTGAACCAGCGTCTGGTACGTGGTCTGGATTACTATAACCGCACCGTATTTGAGTGGGTCACCAACAGCCTGGGCTCACAGGGTACCGTCTGCGCAGGTGGCCGTTACGACGGTCTGGTTGAGCAACTGGGCGGTCGTGCGACCCCAGCCGTAGGCTTCGCTATGGGCCTGGAACGACTTGTTTTATTAGTTCAGGCAGTTAATCCGGAATTTAAAGCCGATCCTGTTGTCGATATATACCTGGTCGCCTCAGGTACCGGAACTCAGTCAGCCGCAATGCGCCTGGCAGAGCAGGTGCGTGATGCGTTACCGGACGTGAAGCTGATGACGAACCACGGCGGCGGCAACTTTAAGAAGCAGTTTGCCCGCGCGGATAAATGGGGTGCTCGTATTGCCCTGGTTCTGGGTGAGTCTGAGGTTGAGCAAGCCACTGTTGTTGTGAAGGATTTGCGCTCTGGCGAGCAGACAACCGTAACGCAGGAAGGCGTTGCCGCGCATTTGCGCACTATTCTGGGTTAATCTCCAGGACATCATTATCAGGAGAAGGGCTGCGTGGAAATTCATAACGAAAACGATCAGGTTGAAGCGATTAAAAACTTCTTTGCCGAAAATGGCAAAGCGCTGGCCGTTGGGGTAATTTTGGGGATCGGTGCGCTGGTCGGCTGGCGCTACTGGAACTCTCATCAGGTAGACTCGGCCCGGGAATCTTCCATGGCCTACGAAAATGCCGTTTCTTCTCTTAGCTCAGGGAAACCGGAAGCACTGGCTTCGGCAGAGAAATTCGCCGCCGAAACCAAAAACACCTACGGGTCGTTTGCTTCTCTGGAACTGGCGCAGGTCTTCGTCGATAAAAACGATTTGGCACAGGCGGAAAAGCAGCTGCAGCAAGGGCTGGCTGCCGCTTCTGATGACAACCTGAAGTCGGTTATCAACCTGCGTCTGGCGCGCGTTCAGCTGCAAATGAAGCAGGCTGATGCGGCGCTGAAAACGCTGGAAGGCGTGAAGGGCGAAGGCTGGACGGCGATTGTTGCTGATTTACGCGGGGAAATCCTGCTCAGTAAAGGTGACAAGCAGGGCGCGCGTGCAGCGTGGGAAGCTGGCGCTAAGAGCGATGCATCTCCGGCGCTCAGTGAAATGATGCGCATGAAAATTAATAATTTGTCCGTCTGAGAGGGACCCGATGCAATTGCGTAAACTACTTTTGCCAGGACTGCTTTCTGTCACTCTGTTGAGTGGTTGTTCATTGTTCAGCGGCGAAGAAGACGTTGTGAAAATGTCTCCGCTGCCGACCGTAGAGAACCAGTTTACTCCGTCTACCGCCTGGGACGTTTCCGTCGGTAGCGGGATTGGCGATTTCTACTCTAACCTGCATCCGGCTTATGCGGATAGCGTGGTGTATGCCGCCGACCGTAAAGGCACCGTGAAAGCGGTCAATGCGGATGACGGTAAAGAAGTCTGGTCCGTGAATCTGGCGGAAAAAGACGGCTGGTTCTCTCGTAAACCGGCGCTGCTTTCCGGCGGTCTGACCGTTTCCGGCGGCCACGTGTACGTCGGCAGCGAAAAAGCGCAGGTTTATGCGCTGGACGCGGGCGACGGTTCTATCGTCTGGCAGACAACCGCGGCGGGTGAAGTTCTCTCTCGCCCAACGGCGAGCGATGGCCTGGTGCTGGTTCACACCAGTAACGGCCAGCTGCAGGCGCTGGATGAAAACAGTGGCGTCGTGAAGTGGACGGTGAACCTGGATATGCCAGCGCTCTCTCTGCGCGGCGAATCTGCACCGGCTGTGGCCTATGGCGCGGCGATTGTTGGCGGCGATAACGGTCGCGTGAGCGCGGTCCTGATGCAGCAAGGCCAGCTGATTTGGCAGCAGCGTATCTCCCAGGCGACCGGCACGACCGAAATCGACCGTTTGAGCGACGTGGATACCACGCCGGTTATCGTGAATGGCGTGGTTTACGCCTTAGCCTACAATGGTAACCTGACGGCGCTGGATCTGCGCAGCGGCCAGATTCTGTGGAAACGCGAGCTGGGTTCGGTGAATGATTTCATCGTTGACGGCAACCGCATCTACATCGTCGATCAGAATGACCGTATTCTGGCACTGACCACCGACGGCGGCGTGACCCTGTGGACGCAGAGCGATCTGCTGCACCGTCTGCTGACCGCACCGGCGCTGTATAACGGCAGCCTGGTTGTCGGCGATAGCGAAGGCTACATGCATTGGGTTAACCCGGAAGACGGGCGCTTTGAAGCGCAGCAGAAAGTTGACAGCTCCGGCTTCCTGACGGAACCGGTGGTCGCCGACGGTAAACTGCTGATTCAGGCAAAAGACGGCACGGTTTACGCGATTACGCGTTAATTTCGGCTGTCGTAACTCTATTGGCGGCTCCTGTTTAATCAGGGGCCGTTTGCTATTTTTAGATTTTGAGTAAATGAGGCTTTAACATGGTACCTGTGGTCGCGCTTGTCGGGCGCCCTAATGTTGGAAAATCCACGCTATTTAACCGCCTGACGCGCACTCGTGATGCGCTGGTTGCGGATTTCCCGGGTCTGACTCGTGACCGTAAGTACGGTCGTGCTGAAGTTGAAGGGCGTGAATTTATCTGTATCGATACCGGCGGTATCGACGGCACGGAAGAAGGCGTGGAAACGCGCATGGCGGAACAGTCGCTGCTGGCGATTGAAGAAGCCGACGTTGTACTGTTCATGGTTGATGCGCGCGCCGGGCTGATGCCGGCGGACCAGGCCATTGCTAACCATCTGCGCGCGCGTGAAAAGCCGACTTTCCTGGTGGCGAATAAAACCGATGGTATCGATCCGGATCAGGCCGTCGCCGATTTCTGGTCGCTGGGCCTCGGTGACATTCACCCGATCGCTGCCTCTCATGGCCGTGGCGTAACCACGTTGCTGGAGCAGGTGTTGCTGCCATTCGTGGATGACGTTAATCCGCCAGAAGAGGTGGACGAAGACGCAGAGTACTGGGCGCAGTTTGAGGCGGAAAATGGCGAAGGCGAAGAAGAGCCGGAAGACGACTTCAATCCGCAGGATCTGCCGATCAAAATCGCTATCGTTGGCCGTCCGAACGTAGGTAAGTCAACGCTAACTAACCGTATCCTCGGCGAAGACCGCGTGGTGGTCTATGACATGCCGGGCACCACCCGTGACAGCATCTATATCCCGATGGAACGCGATGAGCGTGAATACGTGCTCATCGACACCGCCGGGGTACGTAAGCGCGGTAAAGTGACGGATACGGTAGAAAAATTCTCGGTTATCAAAACATTGCAGGCCATTGAAGACGCTAACGTCTGTCTGCTGGTGATTGATGCGCGTGAAGGCATTTCCGATCAGGATCTGTCTCTGCTCGGCTTTATCCTCAATAGTGGGCGCTCACTGGTCATCGTCGTCAACAAGTGGGACGGCCTGAGCATGGAAGTGAAAGAGCAGGTGAAAGAGACCCTCGACTACCGTCTGGGCTTTATCGACTTTGCGCGCGTGCACTTCATCTCTGCGCTGCACGGCAGCGGTGTTGGTAACCTGTTTGAATCTATTCGTGAAGCTTATGACAGCTCCACCCGCCGCGTGGGGACAGCGATGCTGACCCGCATCATGACCATGGCTGCTGAAGATCACCAGCCGCCTCTGGTGCGCGGTCGCCGCGTGAAGCTGAAATACGCCCATGCCGGTGGTTATAACCCGCCGATTGTGGTGATTCACGGCAACCAGGTAAAAGACCTGCCGGATTCTTACAAGCGCTATCTGATGAACTACTTCCGCAAATCGCTGGACGTGATGGGCACCCCTATCCGCATTCAGTTCAAGGAAGGTGAGAACCCGTATGCGAATAAACGCAATACCTTGACGCCGACTCAGATGCGTAAACGTAAGCGTTTGATTAAACACATTAAGAAAAGCAAGTAAGCGTTCACGCTAAGCGCGAATTTGCCAAATATATCAAGCCCGCATAATGCGGGCTTTTTACTGCCCGTCGTTCAGATAACCGGATTCGCTCGTACAGATCCAAACTGAAGACATTGACACATTTGCATTATTGCTGAATTGTAAATGGAAATGGTGGCCGACTTTAACATCCATCGGCCTCTGCAACCCAGCATGAGTAAAGGTGAAAACGTGCAGCGAGCGCGGTGTTATCTGTTAGGAGAGAGCGCGGTGGTTCTGGAGCTGGAACCGCCGCTGACGCTGGAAAGCCAGCAACGGATTTGGGGTCTGGCGCAACGTCTGGCGGGAGTGCCCGAAGTGGTTGAAGTGATTCCGGGGATGAACAACATCACCGTGATGCTTCGTAACCCGGCGTCGTTGGCGCTGGATGCCATCGAGCGTTTACAGCGCTGGTGGGAAGAGAGCGAAGCGGTGACTCTGGACTCACGGCAGATAGAGATTCCGGTGATTTATGGCGGTGAGCACGGCCCTGATTTAGCGGATGTGGCGCGGCATACTGGCCTGAGTGAACAGCAGGTGGTTGAACGCCACGCGTCAGCGGACTACATCACCTACTTTATCGGCTTCCAGCCTGGTTTCCCCTATCTTGGCGGCCTGCCAACCGAACTGGCGACGCCGCGACGGGCGGAACCGCGCCTTGCCGTACCAGCGGGATCGGTGGGAATTGGCGGCAGTCAGACGGGAATCTATCCGCTGCCGACCCCCGGTGGCTGGCAAATCATTGGCCGTACCGATTTACGCCTGTTCGACCCGCAGCGAGAGCCTGCGACGCTACTACAGCCAGGCGATCGGGTTCGTTTTGTGCCGTCTAAGGAGGGCGTGTGTTAGAGATTATTCGCGCAGGGATGAGCACCACCTTGCAGGACGGCGGGCGACACGGTCTACGGCAGTCGGGGATTAGCCGCTGCGGGGCGATGGATTCTGCAGCATTGCGCATCGCTAATCTGCTGGTCGGTAACGCCGCCGACAGCGCCGTACTGGAAATTACGCTGGGGCAGTGTGATTTGGTTTTTCATCGCGACGGCTGGTTTGCTCTCGCGGGCGCGGACTGCGCGGCCACCCTCGACGGTCAGCCGGTGTGGTCCGGCTGGCGTTGGCCGGTGCGCGCGGGCCAGCGCCTCAAACTGGCGCTGCCAAAACGTGGGATGCGCAGCTATCTGGCGGTGGCTGGCGGTTTCGATGTGCCTTGCATGATGGGTTCTTACAGCACCGATTTAAAGGCCGGATTCGGCGGCTTTGAGGGGCGAAGCCTGCAAGAGGGCGATCGCCTGCCGCTGCGCCCGGCAACGCGTGACTTCCGTCAGCGTCGCGGCGTGCGTCAGTTGCTGTGGGGCAACCGCGTACGCGCTTTACCGGGGCCGGAGTACCATGAGTTTTCCGCCGCGGCGCATGAGTCCTTCTGGCGCGCGCCATGGAAGCTCAGCCCGCAGAGCAATCGCATGGGCTACCGTATGCAGGGCCAGGTGCTGGAGCGTACGGAATCTCGTGAGATGTTCTCCCACGGTCTGCTCCCCGGCGTGGTTCAGGTGCCGCACAACGGCCAACCGATTGTACTGATGAACGATGCGCAGACCACCGGCGGTTACCCGCGCATTGCCTGCGTGATTGAGGCGGACATGTACAACCTGGCGCAAATCCGGCTCGGTGAAACGGTACACTTTGACCTCTGCACGCTGGAAGAGGCGCTGGCCGCGCGCGCTCAGCAGCAGCGTTACTTTGAACAACTGGAATGGCGATTGAACGATGAAGATTGATTTAAACGCCGATCTCGGCGAAGGCTGTGAGAACGACAGCGCGCTGATGCCGCTGATTACGTCGGCCAACATAGCCTGTGGATTCCATGCCGGGGACGCGCAGACCATGCGCCAGAGCGTGTTGCTGGCGCTGAAACACGGTGTGGCTATCGGCGCACACCCGAGCTTCCCCGACCGGGAAAACTTTGGCCGTACTGCGATGCAGCTACCGCCTGACGTGGTCTATGCGCAGACGCTGTATCAGATTGGCGCGCTGGCGGCGATCGCCCGCGCCGAAGGCGGTGCGCTAACGCACGTTAAACCTCACGGCATGCTGTACAACCAGGCGGCGAAAGAGCCGCTGCTGGCGGATGCTATCGCCAGAGCGGTGCGCAATGTTGAACCGTCTCTTATCCTGGTGGGGTTAGCCGGTAGCGAGCTCATTCGCGCAGGCATACATCATGGGCTGACCACTCGGGAAGAGGTGTTTGCCGATCGCGGCTATCTGGCGGACGGCTCGTTGGTACCGCGTAGCGAGCCTGGCGCGCTGATTCACGATGAGGATGAGGCGGTAGCCCGTACGCTGGAAATGGTGCTGAATGGCCGGGTAATGAGCCGTGATGGCGTCTGGGCAAAGGTGAATGCCCAGACCGTGTGTCTGCACGGTGACGGCGCGCAGGCGTTGGCATTCGCTCGTCGGCTGCGCGAAGCGTTCGACGCCCGGCAGATTGCCGTACGCGCCGACTGAGTTTCCTGCGCTCGTCGTCCGTCTCCGGCGAGCGCCTTGCTACAGCGACGCCGCAGCCCGTGCGGCGGTGTCATACAGCGACGAGATGGTCCGCAGCAACTGGGCGGTCTCGCCAATCGAATGTCCCGGAATACCGCTCTCCACCTGAATCGAAATCAAACACGCTTCCCGCACGTCGCGGTATTTCATGCACAGCGCTTTCCCTTCTTCCGTAGTGTAGAAATAGAGCTCCTTACCCACTTTCTCACTGGTGACGTAGCCCGCTTTGACCAGTTTTTTCAGCGCATAGGTCACCACGTGGGTGTCTTCCACGTTCAGCACAAAGCAGATATCCGCCAGCTTCTTCTTGCGATTGCGATGGTTCACGTGATGCAAAAGCGACACATCAAACGCCCCCATATCCGGCTCGCCCGCCGCGGTCATACAGCGCACCATCCATTTGTTGAAGGCGTTACTGGTCATGATCAGGGCGTACTCCAGCTCCGATAATTCCGCGCAGCGCTCGGAGATCAGATGGCGTGAGGAGACGATCCGGCTTTCGTTGATATCGTCGTTTGTGGCAGGTGTAGCTGTTTTTTTCGAGGTCATAACTGTCCTTACGCAATTGTGACTATTCGCAAAGAATGTAAATGAAACGAGATAATATAAGAACGTTTTATTGATAAATTGTTTACATGTTATCCGCGTTCAGATATAGATTTTTAGCACAGACCGATGACGCATACGTAGATTTACGCGGTCTGATGACACAACACAACATCGTTCGCCGCAATGCCGCACGCTTCACCTTGAGGTGACGCGATAAAAAAGAGCCTTCGGCGTGCAACGCACACTTTGGATAGGGTAAACGTTTATGGACGGTACGACACTGATGCCGCTTATCGGGATTCCGGTGGTGGTGATTGGCTTTGCGCTGCGCTTTAACCCGCTGCTGGTGGTCGTTGTCGCCGGTCTGGCGACAGGACTGCTGGTTGGCATGGATTTCGGCATGCTGCTGGAAACCTTTGGCGAAAAGTTTGTGAATAGCCGCTCGCTGGCGACTTTCATTCTGATTCTGCCGGTGATTGGCCTGCTGGAATACTACGGTCTGAAGGAGCGCGCGCAGGCGTGGGTGGCTAAAATCGCCAGCGCCACCTCGGCGCGTATTCTGATGCTCTACTTTGTGGCGCGTGAGGGGACGGCCGCGCTGGGCCTGATGTCACTGGGCGGTCATGCACAGACGGTACGCCCGCTGCTGGCGCCGATGGCGGAAGGGGCGGCGTTGAATGAATACGGCGAACTGCCGCAGCACATCCGCGATAAAATCAAAGCGCACGCCGCCGCCTGCGACAATATTGCCGTCTTTTTCGGCGAAGATATTTTTATCGCCTTCGGCGCGGTGCTGTTGATTGACGCCTTCCTCAAAGAGAACGGGATTAGCGGGATTGAACCGCTGCATATTGGCCTGTGGGCTATTCCGACGGCCATTTCCGCGCTGATTATCCACATGATTCGCCTGCTGCGTCTGGACGCCAGCATTCGCCGTGACGTGATGGCGTGGCGCAACGCCCAGGGTACGAAGGCGGTGACGCCATGAGTACACTTATCACCATCAATCGCGTTTATTACCTGATCGGTTTTGTCGTGATGCTGCTGGTTATCATGACGCTGCGCGATCGCGGCAACCCGAAACGTTTTACCACCGCGCTGTTCTGGTTCCTGTTCGGCGGGATTTTCCTGTTTGGCGATCTGATGGTCCAGGAACTGGGGAAATCGCTGGCTTATCGCATTATCGGCGGGGCGGTGATTGTCATAGCGCTGCTGGCGGGCTGTGGGCTGGTTGGCAAAGGCGAATACAAAATGTCGAGCGACAGCGAACGTGTTGCCTCGTCTAACCGACTGAAAAATTGGTTATTCCTGCCTGCATTAATGATTCCAGTAGTGACGGTCATCGGCACGCTGTTCCTGAAAGGCGTATCGATTGGCGGCGTGTATCTGCTTGACCAGAAGCAACTGACGCTGGCGGCGCTGTGCGTGGCCTGTGTGGCGGCCATTCTGACCGGCTGGTGGTTGACGCGTGGCACGCCGCTGCATGCCATTCGTCAGTCTCGCCGTCTGGTGGACACCATTGGCTGGGCGGTGATTCTGCCGCAGATGCTCGCCATGCTGGGCGGCGTATTTGTGGTCGCGGATACCGGCGAATCGGTGCAGAAGGTGGTGAGCCTGTTTGTGAACCCGGATAACCGCTTCATGCTGGTGGTGATTTACTGCGTCGGTATGGCGCTGTTTACCATGATCATGGGCAACGCCTTTGCCGCCTTCCCGGTACTCAGCGCCGGTATTGCGCTGCCGTTCCTGATCCATCTTCACCACGGCAACCCGGCGCCGCTGCTGGCGATTGGGATGTATGCCGGCTACTGCGGCACGCTGATGACGCCGATGGCCGCCAACTTCAATATTGTGCCCGCTGCGCTGCTTGAGCTGAAAGATAAGTATCAGGTGATTAAGGTTCAGATCCCCACGGCGCTGCCGCTGCTGGTGGTGAACGTCTTTTTAATGTACTTCCTCGTGTTTCGCTAAGCGCGGTGACTTTTTCAGGAGCTGTTATGGAATTAACGCAACATCAGGCTGACGCTTTCGCCTGTATGCCCTTGACCTATTTGCGCCAGGAATATCCAAACCACATCATGCATCTGCTGAATGATGATGGCGATGTGCTGCCGCCCCGTACGCTGCACCCGATTTTTTATGGCTGCTTCGACTGGCACTCGGCGGTACACGGCTACTGGCTACTGCTGCGCTGCGTGCGCCTTTACCCGGATCTGCCGTGCCGCGATGAAATCATCGCGCTGTTTGACGAGCACTTCACCGAGGAAAACGTGGCGCAGGAGCTGGCCTATTTCACCGCGCCGTTCCGCGCGTCGTTTGAGCGTCCTTACGGCTACGGCTGGCTGCTGGCGCTGGCGCAGGAGCTGAAACACGCCTCTCTGCCGCAGGCCGCGCGTTGGTTTGCGACGCTCGAACCGCTGACGCAGGATATCCGTACCCGCCTTATCGATTATCTCAGCAAGCTGACCTACCCGATTCGCGTGGGCACGCACTACAACACCGCTTTCGCGCTGGCGCTGGGGCTGGACTACGCCCGCGCGCTGTCCGATAAGACGCTTGAGGGGGCGATTCTCGACGCCGCTAACCGCTTCTATGTGGCCGACACGCAGTACCCGGCGCATTATGAACCGGGCGGTGACGAGTATATTTCCGGCGCGTTGACCGAAGCGCTGCTGATGAGCAAAGTCGCGGGGAACTTCCCGGCGTGGTTTGATGCCTTCCTGCCGGACGTGGCGTCGGTGTCGGCACTGATGAACCCGGCGGAAGTGAGCGACCGTACCGACCCGAAAATTGCCCATCTTGACGGCCTGAACCTCAGCCGCGCCTGGTGTATGAAACATATCGCCCGCGCTTTGCCGCAAGACCATGCGGCGCAGCAAGCGCTGGGCGACGCCGTGGCGCGCCATCTTTCCGCCAGCGTTGAGCACGTGGTGGGCAGCCACTACAGCGGCGGCCACTGGCTGGCGAGCTTCGCGCTGCTGGCACTGGAGTAAGCTTCTCAAGGTACTCCGGTGTCGCCGGGGTGCCTTTTTCCCGGCAAGGGAAATGGCAAAATGTTATTGGTCTAATGGCGATTTCTGCTTCTCTCGACCATCCTTTCTTTATTCGCGTATTTACGCGACTCACTATCCACAGCTAAAAATAAATCTCTTCGCCCAGGATATGATAATGCGTAGCGCGCTTCTTCCTGTCATTGCCGCCGTGTGCCTGTTTCTGGCCGGTGTTTTTATTTTGAATACCCAGCTTTGGTATTCCTCTCGCGCGGAAAGTCTTGGCGGCGCCCGATATGCCGCCAATAATATTAACCTTATTCTCGATGAAGCTTTCCGGGCGACCCGCGTGGCCACCGATATTGCGAATAAAGGATGTAATCCGGAGGGGCAATACCAGCTCGGTACTGAGGCCGCATTGCAGCCACATTTGCGCACGATTGTTATTGTTAAGAATGGCGCGATCTGGTGTTCATCGCTACCGGGTAATCGTATTTTACTGTCACAAATTCCGCCGATGGAGGCGCGTAATTTGCTGCTGGCACCTGCACGCGAGACGTCGAATGGGCAGCCAATTCTTATCTATAGCACTCAGTTAACCGCCAGTCGCATCCTGGTCACCATTAGCGACCAGCATATTCGCGGCGCGCTGAATGTCCCTCTGAAGGGCGTGCATTTTGCCTTACGGGTAGGGGAGTCGACGATTGGCATGTCCGGCGATGTGGTGAGCGGAAACGCTCGCTATAGCGGGCAAATCAGCTCGACAAAATATCCCTTCAGTATTGTCTACAATCAGCCGCCGTTATTTAGCCTACAGCGTATGATCACCCGCGGATTAGGCATCCTGCTTTTTCTTGGCGTTATCTCAATTGTCACGGCTTATGTGCTGGGTAAATACCTGAACAAAGAGATGACGCCGGAAGAGATGCTGCGCCGGGCGATAGCCAACGGTGAAATCGTTCCTTTTTACCAGATGGTAGTGAACGGTAGGGAGGGGACGCTGCGCGGCGTTGAAGTGCTTGCCCGCTGGAAACACCCGCGCGCGGGCTATATTTCCCCGGCGTCGTTTATTCCGGTGGCGGAAAAATCGGGGCTGATTGTGCCGCTGACGCGTAGCCTGATGGCGCAGGTCGTGGACAATATGAACGCCATCGAAAGCAAACTGCCGGAGGGATTTCATGTTGGCATTAACTTTAGCGCGTCGCATATCGCCAAGCCGGACTTTGTCGAGGAGTGCCTGCGCTTTAAAGACAGTTTCCACCGCAAGGATCTCAATTTGGTGCTTGAAGTGACGGAACGCGAGCCGCTGCACGTGGATGAAGATTTGGTACAAACGTTGAATACTCTGCACGAGAACGGCTTTGTGATTGCGCTGGATGATTTTGGTACCGGCTATTCGGGATTGTCTTATCTTCATGATTTACATATTGATTATATAAAAATCGACCAAAGTTTTGTCGCACGGGTCAATGCCGATCCGGATTCGACGCGCATTCTGGACTGCGTGCTGGACCTGGCCCGCAAGCTTTCGCTGAGTATTGTGGCTGAAGGCGTCGAAACCAAAGAACAGCTCGACTATCTCAACAAAAATGACATTACGTTCCAGCAGGGATACTACTTTTATAAACCGGTGAAATTCACTGAATTGATTAAAATTCTGCTGTCTAAACCGAAAGTGAAGGTGATTGTTGAGTAATTTGCCGCCTGTATGAAAACGCACGTTGACCTGATAGCGCGTAACGTAGGATAGTCACCGTTTTGCCAGTCTTTATTCCAGGAGCTGTCTATGACGCACGAAATCCCGCTGAAATTTTATGACATCGTCGATGAATACTCGACCGAAGCCGCGCAGGCGGTGAATGACGCCGAGCGTGATGCGCTGGCACACTATTTCCAGCTGCTGATTACCCGCTTAATGAACAACGAAGAGATCAGCGAAGACGCGCAAAAAGAGATGGCCGCTGAGGCGGGCATTAAAGAACAGCGCATTGATGATATTGCGGAATTCCTCAATCAATGGGGCAATGAATAGCACGATTTCTCGTCGGCAAGGCCGCTGAAAGGTACGAGGTAAATTATGGGTCATCATTCTCCATCCGATTTTAATATCAGCACGCAAATTACCCAGCTAGGCCGGGATACTTCCCGCCAGGCAGGGTTTGTGAATGCGCCGATTTATCGCGGCTCTACGGTGGTCTTTCCGACGGTTGACGATCTTGAACATAATCGCGCCGAATTTAACTACGGCACAATGGGTACGCCGACCATCGCCAGCCTCGAGAACGCCTGGAGCGTGCTGGCCGGTGCCGCCGGGACCGTACTGTCACCGTCCGGGCTAGGGGCGATTTCGCTGGCCCTGCTGACAACGCTGAAAGCGGGCGATCATCTGCTGATGCCTGATAGCGTTTACCGACCGACTCGCAATTTCTGCGCCGGTATGCTGGCCAAAATGGGTATTGAGACCACCTATTACGACCCGCTGATTGGCGCGGAGATAGCCTCGCTTTTTCGCGCGAACACCACCACGCTGTTCCTTGAGTCCCCCGGCTCGCAGAGCTTTGAGATTCAGGATGTTCCGGCGATGACCCAGGCGGCGAAAAAACAGGGGATCGCCACCATTATCGACAATACCTGGGCGACGCCGATTTTCTTTCGTGCCCACGAGCACGGTTGCGACCTCTCGCTCGAGGCGGGGACCAAATATCTCGGCGGCCATTCTGACCTGCTGATGGGGCTGGTGTCAGCTAATGACGCCTGGTGGCCGCGATTGCGTAAAACCTACGATCTGATGGCCATGCTGCCCGGCGCGGAAGACTGCTTCCTGGCCCTGCGCGGGCTGCGCACGATGCATCTGCGCCTGAAAGAGGCTGAACAGCGCGGTCTGGAGATGGCGCATTGGCTACAGGCGCGTCCGGAAGTGCTGAGGGTACTGCACCCGGCGCTGCCGGAGTGCCCGGGGCACGAGATCTGGAAGCGTGATTTCACCGGCTCATCCGGGCTGTTTTCGCTGGTGCTGAAGCCCGAATTTACCAAAGCGGGGGGGGCGAATATGTTGGATCATATGCGTATTTTCGCCATGGGCTATTCGTGGGGCGGTTTTGAAAGCCTGATTATTCCGTTCAACTGCGCCGATTACCGCACAGCGACAAGCTGGCAGCCTGGCGGCTTGACGCTGCGCATCCAGATGGGGCTGGAAGATATGGATGATTTAAAAAACGATCTGGCGGCTGGTTTCGACCGTCTGCGTGCGGTGCGCTAACCGCAATACGCCATCGCGGACACGTTTCTGTGATGGCGCTTCACGCATAATGCCCGCCGTATTGTTTTTCTGCATGAGTCGAATGTTATGAATATTGGTTTTATCGGCCTCGGGTCGGTGGTTGAAACCGCCTATTTACCTGCGCTAAAGGCGCTGTCGCTGCCAGTGAGCTCGATTTGCGGCTATGACAGCAATCCGCTGCGGGTGCTGCCGGGCGTAACGACCTTTAAATCCCTTGCCGCACTGCTGGCGCAGCCCATCGACACGCTGTTTATTACCACCGTTTCGCTAGCGCATTTGCCGGTACTTGAACAAGCGCTGCGTTCGCCGATTCCGCGGATTGTGGTAGAAAAGCCGATTGCCGCCACGCTGGACCAGCTTACCGCGCTGCGCCAGCTGCTTTCGGTGCCGGATAACGCTCGGCGCGTGCTGGCGCTGGATCACTGGATGGCCCGGGACGGCGTGCTGTGTCTGGCACAGGGCCGAATGGATGACCGCTGGCAACCTGAAGATGGCGCGGTAATTGACCGCCCGGTGGTCACCGCGCTGGACGAGATTGTCAGCATCGACGGTTTTCTGCTGGAGCCGAGCGGCTATAACGCCGCGGGTGAACCTATCGCGCTGAATTTTGCCACCGGGCAACCGGATACCCGCCAGCTGCGCCACCCGGACGGGGTGATTGTCGATATTGGCACTCACGTACTGGCGATGATGCGTGAGACGGTGCGCTATCTCGGCGGCAGCGATGACATTGTGCTGCGGGCTGAACGGGTTAAGGACCGCCTAGGGCAGCCCATTGCGCTGGGCGATACCGAAACGGCAGAGGGCGAGGCACATCTGATTGGCACGCTTGGCGGTATTGCGGTCAACCTATGGCTGAATAAATACGCCGGGCCGGGCGTGGAGCGCAAGGGCATCCGCATTTCCTTGCGCGACGGGCGAGTGATAAGCCAGAACCGTGGCCCCGAGGGCGAGCGCGTTGAGCTGATTTGTGGCGATTCCGTACTCGGCTGGACCCGTCGCGGCGCAATTTATGCCCACTGTCTGGGCGATCAGATTCTGGGTGCGCAAAGTTTGTATTCCCGTGCGCCGCAGGAAGTGGCGAAGCTCACGGCGCGGCGTATTGGCGAGGTCGAGGCGCTGTTGCAGATTCAGCAGCGGTTACGCGGGACGCACTGAGACGTGATAAAGTGGCGGCACAATACGATGTTAAGGAGTCGCCATGGAATTCATCTGCCCAACCTGTCAGGCCTCGCTGGAGGTGCAGGGCCAACAGGCGCACTGCGCGCACTGTGATAAAACCTTTACCCTCGAGCCACGCTGCCCCGAGTGCCATAAGCCGCTGGAAGTGTTAAAAGCCTGCGGCGCGGTGGATTTCTTCTGCCAGAACGGCCACGGGATGATCTCGAAAAAGCGGGTTGAGTGGGTGCCTGCGGGGGAATAAGCGAGAGGATACCGGGCCTGTAGGCCCGGTTATGTTGAACGATTAAACGGCTTTTTTCCGTGAGCGCGTTTTTTTCACCGGCGTCACTGTTTTAATTTCACTCTCGACCCAGCCGTCTGCCAGCCGGGTCGTCAGCATTTCTCCGGCTTTTGCCTGTTTTGCCTGTTTCAATACCTTGCCATCGCTGGCGGTAGTGACGCTATAGCCGCGCGCCAGCGTCGCCAGCGGGCTGACGGCCTCCAGATGCGTGACCGCATTGCCAAAGCGTTCGCGCTGTTCGCTGAGGCGTGCGCGAATGGTTTCGGCCAGGCGATATTCCAGTTGCTGGATACGCGACTGGGCGCGATGAATACGCGGTTGCGGATTCTGCTGGTTCAGACGTTGCAGCATGCGCTGCTGGCGCTGATTGGCCTGTTTGATCTGGCTTTCCAGCGCGCTGTTCATGCGCTGACGCAGCCGTTCCAGCGAGGTTTGCTGGCGCGCCAGGCGCAGCTGCGGATGCTGCTGCTGCAGGCGATGGAACATCTGAGTAAAACGACGGCTACGGTTGGCGAGGTAGTAGTCCATCGCCATGCCCAAGCGCTGCTGGGCGGACTGAATCTGACGCAGCAGCTCCTGCTGATTACGGCTGACGATCTCCGCCGCCGCCGATGGCGTGGGGGCTCGCAGGTCGCCGACAAAATCGGCGATAGTGACGTCGGTTTCGTGGCCGACGGCGCTAACCACCGGAATGCGGCTGGCAAAAATAGCGCGCGCCACGCGTTCGTCGTTAAAGCTCCACAAATCTTCCAGCGAGCCACCGCCGCGCCCGACGATTAACACGTCGCACTCGCCGCGGGCGTTGGCCAGCTCAATGGCGCGAACGATTTGCCCCGGCGCATCGTCGCCCTGTACCGCGGTGGGGTAAATCACCACCGGCAGCGAGGGATCGCGGCGTTTAAGAACGTGGAGAATATCGTGCAGCGCCGCGCCGGTTTTTGAGGTAATCACCCCGACGCAGTGGGCCGGGGAGGGCAGCGGCTGCTTGTATTGCTGATCGAACAACCCTTCCGCCTGCAGTTTGGCTTTAAGCTGTTCATATTTTTGCTGCAACAGCCCTTCGCCCGCAGGCTGCATGCTCTCGACGATAATCTGGTAGTCGCCGCGCGGCTCATACAGCGTGATGTTGGCGCGCACCAGCACCTGTTGTCCGTGCTGCGGGCGGAACGTCACCCGGCGGTTGCTGTTGCGGAACATCGCGCAGCGCACCTGGGCGTTATCGTCTTTTAAGGTGAAGTACCAGTGGCCGGAAGAGGGCTGGGTAAAGTTGGAGATCTCGCCGCTAATCCACACCTGGCCCATCTCTTTTTCGAGCAGCAGACGCACCGACTGGTTAAGGCGGCTAACGGTAAAAATTGCGGGGCTTTGTGAGGATAACATGTGAGCGGGATCAAATTCTAAATCAGCAGGTTATTCAGTCGATAGTAACCTGCCAGAGGGCGATCGCAAGCATTTTTTGCAAAAAAGTGTGGATGCAATCGCTTACGCTCTGTATAATGCCGCGGCAATATTTAATAACCTCCCAGGTGAGATATTGCCCATGCTACGTATCGCAAAAGAAGCCCTGACGTTTGACGACGTCCTCCTCGTTCCCGCTCATTCTACCGTTCTGCCGAACACGGCTGACCTTAGCACTCAGCTGACCAAAACCATTCGTCTGAACATTCCTATGCTCTCTGCGGCAATGGACACCGTGACTGAAGCGCGCCTGGCGATTGCCCTGGCACAGGAAGGCGGCATTGGTTTTATCCACAAAAACATGTCTATCGAGCGCCAGGCGGAAGAAGTTCGCCGCGTGAAAAAACACGAATCCGGCGTGGTAACCGACCCGCAGACCGTTCTGCCAACCACCACTTTGGCAGAAGTGAAAGAGCTGACCGAGCGCAACGGCTTCGCGGGCTATCCGGTTGTGACCGAAGACAATGAACTGGTAGGTATCATTACCGGCCGTGACGTGCGTTTCGTCACCGACCTGAGCCAGCCGGTGAGCGTCTACATGACTCCGAAAGATCGTCTGGTAACCGTTCGCGAAGGCGAAGCGCGTGATGTGGTGTTCGCCAAAATGCACGAACGTCGCGTCGAAAAAGCGCTGGTGGTTGACGATAGCTTCCACCTGCTGGGCATGATCACCGTTAAAGACTTCAAAAAAGCCGAACGTAAACCGAACGCGTGTAAAGATGAGAAAGGTCGTCTGCGCGTTGGGGCCGCAGTGGGCGCGGGCGCGGGCAACGAAGAGCGTGTTGATGCGCTGGTTGCCGCGGGTGTTGACGTCCTGCTGATTGACTCCTCTCACGGTCACTCTGAAGGTGTGCTGCAGCGTATCCGTGAAACCCGTGCGAAATATCCTGACCTGCAAATCATCGGCGGTAACGTCGCGACTGGCGCTGGCGCTCGCGCACTGGCGGAAGCCGGTTGCAGCGCGGTGAAAGTGGGTATTGGCCCAGGCTCCATCTGTACGACTCGTATCGTGACCGGCGTGGGCGTTCCACAGATCACCGCCGTTTCCGACGCGGTTGAAGCGCTGGAAGGCACCGGTATTCCGGTTATCGCTGACGGCGGTATCCGTTTCTCCGGCGATATCGCTAAAGCGATTGCCGCTGGCGCCGCTGCCGTGATGGTGGGCTCTATGCTGGCAGGTACCGAAGAATCCCCGGGCGAAATTGAACTCTACCAGGGCCGTTCTTACAAATCTTACCGTGGTATGGGTTCTCTGGGCGCGATGTCCAAAGGCTCCTCCGACCGTTACTTCCAGAGCGATAACGCCGCTGACAAACTGGTGCCGGAAGGTATCGAAGGTCGCGTAGCGTATAAAGGCCGCCTGAAAGAGATCATTCACCAGCAGATGGGCGGCCTGCGCTCCTGTATGGGTCTGACCGGTTGTGGTACCATCGACCTGCTGCGTACGAAGGCTGAATTCGTGCGTATCAGCGGTGCGGGTATCCAGGAAAGCCACGTTCACGACGTGACCATCACCAAAGAGTCCCCGAACTATCGCATGGGCTCCTGATAAGTTTCCGCGCCCGGTTTTAAACCGGGCGTTTTGTTATTGTTTCACTTGCCTCGGAATTATCGTCAAATGACAGACAATATTCATAAACATCGCATTCTCATCCTCGATTTCGGATCGCAGTATACCCAGCTGGTCGCGCGTCGCGTCCGCGAACTGGGCGTCTACTGTGAACTGTGGGCATGGGATGTTACTGAAGCACAAATCCGTGAGTTCAACCCGAGCGGCATCATCCTCTCCGGCGGCCCGGAAAGCACCACCGAAGCAAACAGCCCGCGCGCGCCTGAGTACGTCTTTAACGCCGGTGTACCGGTATTCGGCGTCTGCTACGGCATGCAGACCATGGCGATGCAGTTAGGTGGTCATGTTGAAGGTTCTAACGAGCGTGAGTTCGGTTACGCCCAGGTTGAAGTGCAGACCGACAGCGCGCTGATTCGCGGTATCGAAGATTCTCTGACCGCAGAAGGCAAACCGCTGCTGGACGTGTGGATGAGTCACGGCGACAAAGTGACCGCGATCCCGGAAGGTTTCGTCACCGTTGCCAGCACCGAGACCTGCCCGTTCGCCATTATGGCGCACGAAGAAAAACGCTTCTACGGCGTGCAGTTCCACCCGGAAGTGACCCACACCCGTCAGGGCATGCGCATGCTGGAGCGCTTCGTACGCGATATCTGCCAGTGTGAAGCCCTGTGGACCCCGGCTAAAATCATCGACGACGCCGTTGCGCGTATTCGTGAACAAGTTGGCGAAGACAAAGTTATTCTGGGCCTGTCTGGCGGCGTGGACTCTTCCGTCACCGCGATGCTGCTGCACCGCGCTATCGGTAAAAACCTGACCTGCGTCTTCGTCGATAACGGTCTGCTGCGTCTCAACGAAGCCCAGCAGGTGATGGACATGTTCGGCGACCACTTCGGCCTGAACATCGTTCACGTTGAAGGCGAGCAGCGCTTCCTGGAAGCGCTGAAAGGCGAGAACGATCCGGAAGCGAAACGTAAGATTATCGGCCGCGTGTTCGTGGAAGTGTTCGACGAAGAAGCGCTGAAGCTGGAAGACGTGAAGTGGCTGGCGCAGGGGACTATCTACCCTGACGTGATCGAATCTGCGGCGTCTGCCACCGGTAAAGCACATGTCATCAAATCTCACCACAACGTGGGCGGCTTGCCGAAAGAGATGAAGATGGGTCTGGTTGAACCGCTGCGCGAACTGTTCAAAGATGAAGTGCGTAAGATCGGTCTGGAACTGGGCCTGCCGTACGACATGCTGTACCGTCACCCGTTCCCGGGCCCGGGTCTGGGCGTGCGTGTGCTGGGCGAAGTGAAGAAAGAGTACTGCGACCTGCTGCGTCGTGCGGACGCTATCTTCATCGAAGAGCTGCACAAAGCTGACCTGTACAACAAAGTGAGCCAGGCGTTCACCGTGTTCCTGCCGGTTCGCTCCGTTGGCGTAATGGGCGATGGCCGTAAGTACGACTGGGTTGTTTCCCTGCGTGCTGTGGAAACCATCGACTTTATGACCGCGCACTGGGCACACCTGCCGTACGATTTCTTAGGCCGCGTCTCTAACCGCATCATCAACGAAGTGAACGGTATTTCCCGCGTGGTGTATGACATCAGCGGTAAGCCGCCAGCCACGATCGAGTGGGAATAATTTTCCCTCTCCGTTAGCGTGCAAAACCCTCTGCCAGGCAGAGGGTTTTTTTATGCCGCTTCGTCACGTCGTCGCCGATACTGCAAACTCGGCTCTGCCCCCGGCACATCGTTAATTTCTCTGACCAGCCTCATTCCGCACTTCAGCAATACTTTCTGTGATGCCAGATGATTCTTGCGCACAATACCGACGATCTCATCAAGTTTTAACGTCGTAAACGCATACTCCACCGCCGCGAGGGCAAATTCTGTCGCCAACCCTTTGCCCCACGCCTCGGGAGCAAAGCGGTAGCCCAGGTTATTCACCGCGCCGAAAGGATATTCGACAATGCGCAGCCCGCCAAAACCGATGATCTGTTCGGGGGTCTCCCGCAGGCTGAACGCCCAGTTGCCGAAGCCGTGAGCGTCACGATGTTCAAGCCACCCCGTCAGGATACGGTGAGAGTGTTCGATATCCGGATGTGGGCCCGCGGGATTAAAAGTGTTGGTCGCCGGATCGCCATAAATACGGAAAAGCGCGTCAAGGTCTGTGATCGCCACCGGGCGGAGGATCAGGCGTTCGGTTTGCAGGTGCATGGGGGTTATCCTTGTCGTGAAGCGTGTTGATCGTTGTTTTTTGTTATGCGAGCAGTCTGGCACAGCGCAATGGTCACCGCCAGCCCAGCGGCTATGACGGCAAGGGCTGCGGATACGGTAAGGCTTCCCTGCATACCCAGCGTCTGATTGAGCCAGGCGTAGGCAAACGGCGAGGCGGCAGCCAGCAGTTGGGCGGGGATCAGCAATACGCCAGTGCGGCGGGCATAGTCTTCGGCGGCGAACAGTTGAAGTGGCAACGTGGCTTTGAATACCGTGGTCAAACCGTTGATTGCGCCGTACCCGAGGACAAATCCTCCGGCCGCCCAGCCAATATGTGTGCTGCTGATACCCAATGCAAAGCACAGCGGTATGAAAAAGACCGTGAGCAGCGTCAGTCTGATAGGGGTTAACACGGAGCCGGAGGCGACTTCAAGAAAGCGCGCCCCGGTCTGCCCGACTCCCCACAGAATACCCACGGCGATGGGGAGACCGTGGGCGGCGATAAACTCCGGTAGATGCGTAGAGGTGCCATTAGAGATAAAGGTCACGATGGCAATCAGTGCGGCGTAAAGCCAGCCAATATGAACGTCGCGGGAGAGGACTGCGCTGGGGCTGCGCGGGCTCACTGGCGGCAGTTTTTGGTTAGGCATTGGGATGAGAATCAGAGCGCTCAGAAACCCGAGCAGACTGTACACCAGCAGCGCATGTCGCCAGTCGATTAGCGTGAGTAATGCACTGCCCAGCGGCCAGAAGAGCGCGGAGGCTAGCCCGCCGGCTAAGGTGACGCGGGAAATGGTCGCTCTGGCTCGCTGGCCGTAAAGGTTCACCAGCGCGGCAAACAGACCGTCGTACAGCGCCAGCCGCATGCCGACGCCGGTCAGTATCCAGGCGCAGTACCATCCCGACAAGGTGTGGATGAGAGACATCAAAAGACAGCCTATGGCAATCAGCATTGTGCCGCCGATCACCACACGCTGGCCGCCAAAATGTGCCAGCAGGCGGGCGACCCATGGCGACAGTAGCGCCATGACCAGCATGGCCAGCGTCAGGCCGAAATAGATATGCGTCGCTGCCCAGCCGGTATCTTGCATAATCGCGCGGGCGAAGGTGCCAGGCATGTAAAACGAGATTCCCCAGTTAATCAACTGGTTGCCTCCAGCGGCAAGGGTGACAGAAAGAGGGGCGGCAGGTGTTTTCATTATATTCTCGTCAGTTATGCAGTTGCTGGCAGCATAACGCTCACGCTATTGTGCTGGCAGAGCCCTCCGTTTATGACCCTGATAAGAGAAACTTTGTATGACGACCTTGAATCTGGGATATCTGGCAACCTTCCGCCTGGTGGTGCAGCGCGGCAGCTTTTCGGCAGCGGCTGACGTGCTGGGTATCTCTCAGCCGGCGGTAAGTCTTCAGGTACGTCAGCTTGAACAGTTCTTACAGGCAAGGTTGATTGAGCGTACCGGGCGCGGCGTGAAGGCGACGGCGGCAGGAATGGCGTTGCTGCTGCACGGCGAGCGGATTGAACAGGCGGTGAATGAAGCCGTGCAGTCGGTAAACGAATGCAGCGAGCAGGTGAGCGGTGAGATTACGTTGGGCACCGGGGCTACGGCGTGCATTCATCTGTTGCCGCCGATGCTGCAGGAACTGCGTGAGCGTTACCCGCTGCTGACGGTCGGGGTGACCACCGGCAATACGCCGGATATCGTGCGGGCCATAGAAGAAAATCGGCTCGATTTGGGGCTGGTCACCTTGCCCGCTAGCGGGCGTTGTCTGGAGGTCATGGCGGCTCAACGAGAAGAGTTTGTGCTGATTATTGCCGCGGCGCAACGGATGCCAACGGCAACGCCTGCCGGGTTGCGGGCGCTACCGCTTATCGCATTCGAGCAAGGAAGCGGCACGCGTAGTCTGATTGACGGCTGGTTCCAACGCGCAGGCGTAGAAGCCCTGCCGGTGATGCAGCTGGGCAGTATTGAAGCGATAAAGCGCATGGTGGCCGCCGGGCTGGGCTACAGCATTATTCCGCGTATGGCGGTTGAGGCGCCCCGCGATCGTGAAGGGCTGCACGTCAGTTCGCTGGCGCCACTTTTACACCGTCAACTGGCGGTGGTGATGCGCCAGGATAAGATCCTCAGCAAAGGGATTGCTGAGTTAGTGAAGCTGTTGCAAAGGGCACCCTCGTGCCCTCGGGATTAATCAACCAGCTGTAGCTGCGGATGCGCTGGCGCGGTCACATTCTCAACGCGAATATCCATCTGTGGATAAGGCAGGTCGATGTGATTGGCGTCCAGCGCCTCTTTGATGTTTTCCAGCAGGTCGTAGTAGGTGTTCCAGTACTCGGCATTGCGTACCCACACTCGCACATAAAAGTTCAGCGATGAGGCGCCCAGCTCTCCCAGACGGACGGTGACGCCGCGCTGGCGGTCAATTCGCGAGTCTTTTTCAATCAGCTGATTAATCACGCGCTTCACGTCGGCAATGCGGCTCTGGTAACCCACGCCAATGACCAGGTCGATACGGCGGAACGGGTGACGGGAGTAGTTGATAATGTTGTCAGCGATAATCTTGCCGTTGGGGATCACCACTTCTTTGCTATCGCCGGTCAGCAGCGTGGTGGAGAAAATGTGCACCTTCTCTACTGTGCCGGTCATGGCGCCAATCTGTACCACTTCGCCGGCGCGGAAAGGGCGCAGGGAAACCAGCAGCACGCCCGCGGCAAAGTTGGAGAGCGAGCCCTGAAGCGCCAGACCTACAGCCAGCCCCGCAGCGCCGATGACGGCGATTATCGATGAGGTTTCAATCCCCACGCGGCCCAGCGCGGCCACGACAAAGAAAGCCAGCGTGATGTAGCGTACCAGCGCGGTGAAAAACTGGACAATGGTGATATCGACTTTACGTTTGAGCAGCAGCTTCTCCAGCCCGCGAGAAAGCAGGCGTGAGATGGCTTTGCCAACGAACAACAGGATAATAGCGGCAACAACATTCCAGCCAAATTGAATAACCGCATCGCTGTGGCCAGCCATCCATTCAACAGCATTTTTTATTTTTGGAAATAAGGTAAAACCGATCATCACAAGCCCTGCCTGGTTAAAAATAATGGCGAAAAAATCAAATGAAGATATATAAAATATCTATATATTTGTTTTCATATATCCAAGGTGGATGGGTTAGCGATTATTTGCGCACTTATTGTCTTTTTTCTGCCCATTTATCAAGACTATAAAAAAACAGCGCGAATGGTGCGGCGAAGCGAAAAGAAAATTTTGTGTATTCGTGCGGGAAACGTTTTTTTACCCAATTTACGACAGGATATGGCCTGTCATGCAGATCCCTTACCGGATGGTTAAACGAGATGCTTAGCCATTCGGTAAGGAATCTTTCGGGGGATTAACGGTCGTCGGGTTGTGCGGGGGGAGTCTGTTGCGACAGGCTGCTCTGCTGGGATTCTTTTTTGTCCTGGTGGTGATGCCACGCACCGATGGAGGAGTAGACGAAGCGTCCGAAGAAGAAGAGGAAACTGATAAGCAGTACGATCCGGGTCATTCGACTGTTAAATCGGTGTCGTTTTCGTAGGCTGGTAACCTGGCTCACAAAGGGGTCCTTTAGCAATACCCATAGACGGGCGATGTGTACATTAAGGCACAGAGTGACGCACGGGTCAATTGAGGTGAATGTAAAAATCCGTCAGACAAAACATTAATTAATGTTATATAAGATATTATACGTATTCACAAAGATAAATTAATAATTAGATAAACGGCAAAGAAAACGAAATTATTGTTTTTATGTACGCGGTTTCTTGACTCACATCAAACTTCATTCGTAGCTGATAACTAAAATTCTCGCTATACCCGCGCATTGCCTTCTTTCGCGGACGTTTAAGCCAGGTTGGATGCCTGTCTGAAAATACCCAGCAGGATTTGGGGTATCTATAGAGCATCTATGAATTTCTGTAAAATATATAAGCAATATCGCGATTGCTGGTGGGGTCTTCCGCTGATATTGCCACTCCTGATCTTGCCAATAATTAGACTTGCTAATACGTACACTTATGTTGGCGGCGGCAAGACCTACCTTTATTATCTGCCGATGCCGTTTCTGCTGTGTATGATGCTGTTTTTCGGCTGGAAAGCGTTGCCTGGGCTGATGGTTGGTATTGGCTGCTATCTCACGCGCGATCTGCATATGGTTGAAGAAATAGGCATCACGCTGCAGTTTCTGATCCCTACGCTGGTGGCATGGGGCGGCTATCAGTACTTCAACAGCGGGCGCAAAATGGTGTCGCATGGCGACACGCGACTCATGGCGCAGCGGTTGTTCTGGCAGATGTTTGTCCCGGCCACGCTGTTTATGTTGCTGCTCCAATTTACGCTGTATATCGGTATTTACCCGAGTTTCAGCGATGTACAATGGACCTCGCCGCTCACCCAGCGCAATTTGATCAACTACCAGTCGCTGCTGATGGGCTACCTGACCGGCGTGCCGTTATGTTATTTGCTGATTAGATTAATCCGCAACCCATACTATATTCGCTCCTTTATTTCGCAGGTGCGCCGGGACTTTGACCCAAAAGTGAAGTGGCCGGAAATGATAGTATGGAGCGGCTTCTTGCTGGGGATTTTCTCCTTGCTGATGAAGCCGCTGGACAGCGGCAGCACCATTTTCAGCACCAACTATACAATCTCTTTGCTGCTGCCCATTATGTTGTGGGGATCGATGCGCTTCGGCTACCGCTTTATTTCGGTGGTCTGGACGCTGCTGCTGATTGTGGCGATTCACTACCACTATCACTACGTGCCACACACCGCAGGTTACAGCGTACAGCTGGCAATTACCTCGTCCAGCTTTCTGGTGTTCTCGTTTATCATTGCTTATATGGCCATGCTCTCAAGCCGTCAGCGGGCCATTCACGAGCGGGTGCGACGGATGGCCTTTATCGATCCCGTGGTCAATCTGCCCAACATGCGCGCATTGAATCGGGCAATCGGCAAGACTCCATGGTCGGTACTGTGTTTCCTGCGTATGCCGGACCTGGAGGTACTCACGCGGCACTACGGTATTATGCTGCGTATCAACTACAAGCAGAATCTGGCGGAGTACCTGAGCGAGGTGCTGCGTCCTGGTGAAGGGGTGTACCAGCTGACCGGTAGCGACCTCGCCGTACTGCTGCATACGGAATCCTACAAAGAGCGCATTGAAGATCTCTATGCGCGTCTGAAGATGTTCCGCTATAGCTGGAACGGCATGCCGTTACAGCCGCAGATTGGCCTCAGCTACTGCTACATTCAATCGCCAGTATCACACCTTTCGCTGATGCTGGGCGAGCTGAATACGGTGGCCGAGCTGTCGCTGGTGACCGACCGCCCGGAAAACCTCCAGCGGCGCGGCGCGCAGCATTTACAGCAGGAGTTGAAGGACAAAATCGCCATGATGGTCCGCGTTCAGCAGGCGCTGGAGAACGACCGTTTCCGCCTGATGGCGCAGCCGATCGTCGGCATTCGCGGCGATGATTATCACGAAGTGCTGTTGCGTATGTTGGGCGATGATGATGATGAGTTGATCTCGCCAACGCTGTTCCTGCCAGTCGCCCACGAATTTGGTATGGCCTCGCGTATCGACCTGTGGGTACTGGAAAATACGCTGCGCTTTATGGCCAGCCGCCGGGCGACCAACCCGGGTATGCGGCTGGCGCTGAACCTGGCGCCATCAACGGCAAGCGGGCTAGGCTTTTCCAAACAGGTCGCGCTATTGCTGGAAGAGCATGGCATCGAAGCCTGGCAGTTGGTCTTTGAAATTACGGAAAGTCATTCATTGGTCAACGTTGAGCAGGCGCGTCGCACGCTGCGAGAGCTGCAGGAACTGGGCTGTCGGGTGGCGATAGATGATTTTGGTACCGGCTACGCCAGCTACGCCAGGCTTAAGCATATCAGCGCTGATATCCTCAAAATTGACGGCAGCTTTATCCGCAATATTGCTACCAGCAGTATGGACTATCAGATTGTGGCATCGATCTGCCATCTGGCGCGGATGAAGAAAATGCGCGTGGTGGCGGAATATGTGGAGAACGAAGAGATTCGTCAGGCGGCGATTGCGTTGGGTATTGATTACTTGCAGGGTTATAGCATTGGTAGGCCAGCTCCCCTTGAGGAGCTGGCGGCAGCGGAGTGCAAAAGCAGCGAATCAGGCCGCGACAACTTCGTCGGGCGCACGCTCCTCGGTGATTTTTAACAACCAGCCGGTGACGCTCTCCCAGTATTCCTGCTCTTTTTCCAAATCGAGCAGCACCAGCGCGTTCTGAGTAAACCAGTCGTGCGGGAAGCAGAGCGTCCAGTGGTTGGCTTCGGTCGTGAGCTTCAGCGTCGGCGGCGTGGTGGTTGCCTGACGCTGGTTGTTCAGCAGCACGCCCAGGCGTAGCAGCTGGATCATCGGCAGGAACTGCTTCTTCTTGAACAGGGTAAAGCGCGGCAGTTCGTCGAGCTTGATGGCTTTACGATGGAAGCGTACCAACGTCGCCATCAGGTACTGCTGCTCCTGATTGAACCCCGGTAGATCGCTATTTTGCAGAATGTAGGCGGAGTGGCGATGCATGCCGCTGTGATTAATATTCAGCCCCACTTCGTGCAGCATCGATGCCCATTTCAGCAGCGCGTTCAGCTGTGGGTTTCCCAGCTTCGGGTTTTGCTCCAGCCACTGATCGTACATTTGCATGGTGGTTTCGAGTACGCGCTGGGCCTGCTCGCGGTCGATATTGTACTGATTTGCCAGGCTTTGCGCGGTGCGGCTACGCACGTCCTGATGGCGGAAGCGGCCTTCCATCTCATACAGTACGCCTTCACGCAGCGCGCCGTCAGACAGACGCAGCTCCTTAATGGCCAGCGCGTCGAACACCCCACAAAGAATCGCCAGCCCCGGCACAAACACGCCTTTACGTTCTTCGGAAAGTCCCGGCAGGCTCAGGCTGCTGAAGTTCTTATACTTCAGCACTTCTTCCACCAGCTTCTCCAGGCGCTCAGGGGTGATGAAACCGTCTTTTTCGCCCATCTCGAGCAGCACTTCATGCGCGGCCTTAATGGTGCCGGAAGCGCCCATCGCCACGCTCCAGCCCTGGATGCGGAACTGCCATGCCAGCGTTTCCAGCTTTTGCACTGCCGCCATACGGGCGCGCTGGAAGTTCTCGCGGTTGATGGTTCCCGCCAGGAAGAACTGCTGGCCGAAACTCACGCACCCCATACGACGGCTTTCCACCAGCTTGGGTTCGAAATCTTCGCCAATCACCAGCTCCGTTGAGCCGCCGCCGATGTCGATGACCAGCTTGCGGCCTTTCTCCGGCTGTGTGTGCTCTACGCCCATGAAAATCAAACGGGCTTCTTCATTCCCGGAGATGATTTCAATCGGGTAGGGGATCACTTTTTCCGCGCGCTTGAGAAACTCGGTCGCGTTGGCGGCCTGACGTAACGAGTGCGTGCCCACGATACAGACGCTGGAAGGGGAGAAGCCTTGTAGTCGCTCGGCAAACAGCGACAGGCAGCTCAACCCGCGTTCCATGGCCTCTTCGCTCAGCATGTTGTTCTCATCCAGACCGTCAGCCAGATGAACGCGCTGTTTCAGGCGGCCGATGATCTGCATTGCTCCGTCGACGACGCGCGCAATGACCATGTGAAAACTGTTCGAACCAAGATCAACCGCCGCAAACTCCTGCGGCCGGGGTGCTTTGCTTTTTATTGGCATAGGTTAGTCAGGTTGTTCAAGTGATTTGATGTAATCGTAAATCGCCTGCTGCGAGCGGACCTTACGGCGGTTGCCGCGCGGAACATAGCGATTACTCAGTTCTTTATCAATAAAGCGGGCTTTCACCGTGTCGCTAAACAGAATATCGATAATATCGAGGATCCGTTGTTTGAGACGCGGATCGAGCAGCGGCGTCGCCACTTCAATACGGTAATCAATATTACGGGTCATCCAGTCAGCAGAGGAGAGATAAACGCGTTTATCGCCGCCGTTCTCAAAAATATAGATCCTGTCGTGCTCAAGGAAACGATCAACGATGCTGATCACACGAATATTTTCGCTGATCCCCTCTAATTCAGGAATCAAAGAACACATGCCGCGAATCAGCAGATTGACCTGTACGCCCGAACTGGAGGCCGCATACAGGCGATCGACCAGGCCTTTATCCACCAGGTTGTTGAGCTTGAGGGTGATCCCGGCTGCGATACTGTTCTGGGCGTTGGCGATCTCGCGGTCGATCATTTCGTACAACAGGCGGCGCGAGTTCTGCGGGGATACCAGCAGATAGTCGAAGCTCACCGGACGATAGGGGTTCTCAATAAAGTTAAACACCCGGCGCACTTCGTTGGTGATACGCGCGTCGGCGGTCAGCAGCGAGTAGTCGGTGTAAATACGCGCTGTTTTCTCGTTAAAGTTACCGGTGCCGATGTGGGCGTAACGCACCACATCATCGCCTTCTTTACGCGAGATGAGGAACAGTTTGGCGTGAATTTTCAGCCCCGGCGCGGAGAAGATGACATGAACGCCCGCTTCGGTGAGCCGCTTCGCCCAGTGAATGTTGGCCTCTTCGTCGAAGCGCGCCTGTAGCTCGACCACCACCGTCACTTTCTTACCGTTGTGCGCGGCGTGAATCATCGCATCGATGATGCGCGAATCTTTCGCCACGCGATAGATGTTGATTTTGATCGCCAGCACGCTCGGGTCGAAGGAGGCCTGACGCAGCAGTTCGAGCACGTGTTCAAACGTGTGGTACGGATAATAGAGCAGCACATCGCGCTCGCGAATGGCGTCAAAGCCGTTGCGGAACTTATCGAACCACAGGTGACGCAGGCGCGGCAGCGGTTTGTTGACCAGGTTGGCCTTACCGACGTTCGGGAAGCCGATAAAGTCCTTAAAGTTGTGGTAGCGGCCGCCCGGCACGATTGAGTCGTAGCGGGAGATGGTCAGCTTTTTGCGCAGCATTTCGACCATCGCATCCGGCATGTCGCGCTGATAAACAAAGCGCACCGGTTCGGCGGTGAGGCGCTGCTTGAGGCTGGAGGACATCAGCTCCATCAGGCTCGATTCCATTTCGTGCACCAGATCGTACTCGGCATCACGGGTCATTTTCATCGAGTAGGCGTTGAGAGCATCGTAGTCGAAGAAGCCTTTGAAGATGTCGTCAAGGCAATAGCGCAGGATGTTATCCAGCAGAATCATTGGTTTGCGGCGACGTGGCGTCTCCGGCGGCAGATTAACGAAGCGCGGAACCTTATCAGAAGGAATTTCCAGCAGCGCGTAGTTGATCTCTTCGCCACGGATAATTTCCACCGCCAGATAGGTGTAATCGTCTTTCAGGAACTGCACCAGGTCGGTTTCGCGGTTCAGCAGAATCGGCGTGATGTGCTGGCGCAGGTGCTGCTTAAAGTAGTGACGCAGCCAGCCCTGTTGATTGACGGACAGCTGGCGTTCGTTAATCAGGAAGATCTGGTTTCGCGCCATCTCCAGCAGCAGTTCGTTGTACAGTCCATCGAACTCCTGGTCGGCTTTCAGCACCCGGGCCTGGATTTTACTCAGCAGGTGGCGGGAATGTGTGGTCACGCCCTGTTCTTCGCTGATGATGATGCGACGCTTCAGTTCCGCAAAGCGGACCTTATAAAATTCGTCGAGGTTGTTGGAGTAGATCCCCAGAAAACGCATGCGCTCAATCAGCGGGTTGCTTTTATCTGCCGCTTCCTGAAGGACGCGCTCGTTGAAGGACAACCAGCTCAGTTCTTTTTCGATGTACAGTTTTTCCTGACCCATTACTACTCACACTCCGGTTAATTCACGGGACGCGGCAAAGTCGTCTCACCGTTTATATTGCTAGCTTTGCCGGGTTATGTCCAACTGTGTCATCTTAGTATGACAGTTATCCGGTTTTGCCTAAGAAATTATTCGCTATCCGTTTTGATATGTAAGCTTTTTTTAGCCTTTCTTCGTACCTGTGGTACGGATAAAAAGGCATAAAAAAGAGGGCCATAAAGGCCCCCTCATTGTGCGTATCGACGTGATATCACTCTTCCGCCGCGTAGCCTGCGGGCGGCAGCTGTACGCCATCAAGCCAGGCGTGATTATCCTGCATCTTCAGGCGGCCATCGAGAAACCAGCCCACCACCAGCGGGTAGATAGCATGTTCCTGAACCTGCACGCGTGAAGTGATTTCCGCTTCGTCATCACCGTCAAAAACCGGTACCTTGGCCTGCAATATGACCGGCCCTCCGTCCAGCTCTTCGGTCACGAAGTGCACGGAAGTGCCGTGTTCCGCATCGCCGTTATCCAGCGCCTGACGATGGGTGTTCAGGCCGGGATATTTCGGCAGCAGGGAAGGGTGGATGTTGAGCAGTTTGCCCCGATAGTGCTGTACGAATTCAGCGCTCAGGATGCGCATGTACCCCGCCAGCACCACGACATCCGGCGCGTAGGCGTCAATCTCGTGCATCAGCTCGCGGTCGAACGCCTCGCGGCTGGCGAACTGGCTGGCAGACAGGGCATGCTGAGGAATACCCGCAGAGCGTGCGCGCTCAAGGCCGAAGGCGTCGGCCTTATTGCTGAATACTGCCCGGATGGTGCCATGAATCCTTTTCTGCTCACAGGCATCAATGATGGCCTGTAAGTTGCTGCCGTTGCCGGAAATCAGCACCACGATATTTTTCATTTACTCGATGACCACACGCTGTTCGGAATCCGTGGCTTTGATATAGCCGATTTTCCACGCGGTTTCACCTTTTTCGTTCATCAGGGCGATGGCTTTATCGGCCTGGTCCGCCGCCAGGGCGATCACCATGCCGACGCCGCAGTTAAAGGTGCGGTACATTTCGTGGCGGCTGACGTTACCGGCATCCTGCATCCAGTTGAACACCGCTGGCCACTGCCAGGAGGACTCGTCGATCACCGCCTGGGTGTTGTCCGGCAGTACGCGCGGGATGTTTTCCCAGAAGCCGCCGCCGGTCAGGTGGGCGATGGCGTGAACGTCGACGTTCGCAATCAGTTCAAGAATGGATTTCACGTAAATGCGGGTCGGCGCCAGCAGATGGTCGGCCAGAGTTTTGCCTTCCAGCATGGTGGTGTCCGGGTTGCAGCCGCTGACTTCAACAATTTTGCGCACCAGCGAGTAGCCGTTGGAGTGCGGGCCGCTGGAGCCCAGCGCGATCAGCACGTCGCCATCGGTGACTTTGCTGCCGTCGATGATTTCAGATTTTTCTACCACGCCCACGCAGAAACCCGCTACGTCGTAATCTTCGCCGTGGTACATGCCCGGCATTTCAGCGGTTTCACCGCCGACCAGCGCACAGCCGGACTGCAGGCAGCCTTCGGCGATGCCGTTGATCACGCTTGCCGCCGTGTCGACGTCCAGCTTGCCGGTGGCGTAATAGTCGAGGAAGAACAGCGGCTCGGCGCCCTGAACCACCAGGTCGTTGACGCACATGGCGACCAGGTCAATGCCGATGGTGTCATGACGTTTTAAATCCATCGCTAAACGTAACTTCGTGCCAACGCCGTCAGTGCCAGACACCAGCACCGGTTCACGATATTTTTGCGGCAGCGCACACAAGGCACCGAAACCGCCTAGTCCACCCATCACTTCCGGACGGCGCGTTTTCTTCACCACCCCTTTGATACGGTCAACCAGAGCGTTTCCTGCGTCAATATCAACACCGGCATCTTTATAGCTGAGAGAGGTTTTGTCGGTCACTGCAAGTCTCCACGCATTTGCGATAGCAAGAAAAATCGGCGCAATTCTATCAGTCCAGGCAAACGTTTGCGAGCCTATTCTGCACCCAATTTTTCGCCTGCGTATTTTGCTGCGATTCCATCATTAAATTGGTCAAATATGATACTGCTCACGAAAATGAAACCGGGTACACCCTTGTCCTTGCATCCTCTCTGATGAATCCACATCATAGTAATGAAACCGGTTTCTGTTTTTGTTGCATAGCGCCCGGTAAGCGATCTGAAAATGGCCAGAAGGGATTGAATGGAATGAAAATTGCTGCCTTTGATATTGGGGGTACGGCGTTAAAAATGGGGGTGGTCGCCGACAGCGGCGAGCTGCTGGAAAAGGGAAAACAGCCTATCACTGACAGCGATGGCGAGCAGATTCTCGCGGCGATAGCAGGCTGGATCACCGCCCATCCCGAATGTGAAGGCGTCGCCATCAGCGCGCCTGGCTACGTTAACCCGCATACCGGCTATATCGAAATGGGCGGCGCGATTCGCCGCTTCGACAACTTTGCCATTAAAGACTGGCTGGAGGAGCGCACCGGGCTGCCCGTCGCTATCGAAAATGACGCCAACTGTGTGTTATTGGCCGAGCGTTGGCAGGGCAAAGGGGCCGAACTGTCCGATTTTCTGGTGCTGACCATCGGTACCGGCATCGGCGGCGCCATTTTCTGCAACAATCAGCTGGTGCACGGCGCGCGTTTTCGCGCTGGCGAATTCGGTTATATGCAAACTTCACGTCCCGGCTCTCGCGACGTACGCCGCTACTCCATGAACGAAAACTGTACCCTGCGCGTACTTCGCTATCGCTATGCGCAGCATCTTGGCAAAACGCTGGAAGAGGTCACCGGCGAGGAAATTTTCGACCGCTTCGACGCGGGCGATGTCGTCTGCCAGCGCCTGGTCGCCGAATTTTTCAACGGCCTGGGCACTGGCCTCTATAACCTGGTGAACCTGTTCGACCCGCAGACGATTCTCATCGGCGGCGGCATTGTTGAACGTCCCGGTTTCCTGGCGCTGATGCGCGAGCACCTTGCCTGGTTTGGCATTGCCGACTACATCGATACCGTCAGCCACGGCAACGACGCCGGGCTTATTGGCGCGGTTTACCATTTCAATCAGCACTATTCGCAGCGACAACTTACTGATTAACGAGGGAAAGATATGTCTGGATTTAAAGCTGGGTTTCTCTGGGGCGGCGCGGTCGCAGCACATCAACTGGAAGGCGGCTGGAAAGAGGGCGGCAAGGGGGTAAGCGTCGCGGACGTGATGACCGCGGGTGCGCACGGCGTGCCGCGTGAAATAACCGACGGCGTGCTGCCGGGGAAAAATTACCCCAACCATGAAGCCATCGACTTTTACCATCGTTATAAAGACGACCTGAAGCTATTCGCTGAGATGGGCTATAAATGCTTCCGTACCTCTATTGCCTGGACGCGTATTTTCCCGAATGGCGACGAGTTGACGCCAAACGAAGCGGGCCTGCAGTTCTATGACGACCTGTTCGATGAGTGCCTGAAGCTGGGGATTGAGCCGGTTATCACGCTGTCGCACTTTGAGATGCCGTATCACCTCGTCACGGAGTACGGCGGCTGGCGCAACCGTAAGCTGATTGAATTCTTTGTCCGCTTCGCCAAAGTGGTGTTTACCCGTTACCAGCACAAAGTGAAGTACTGGATGACGTTTAATGAAATCAACAACCAGGCCAACTACCACGAAGATTTCGCACCGTTTACCAACTCTGGCCTGAAGTACCAGCCGGGTGAGGATCGCGAGCCGGTGATGTACCAGGCGGCACACTACGAGCTGGTGGCCAGCGCCCTGGCGGTGAAGGCGGCGCGTGAAATCAACCCGGCGCTGCAAATTGGCTGCATGATCGCCATGTGTCCTATCTATCCGCTGACCTGCGCGCCGAACGACATGATGATGGCAATGAACGCCATGCATCGCCGCTACTGGTTTACCGACGTGCACGTGCGCGGTAAGTATCCGCAGCACCTGCTGAACTACTTCCAGCGTCGCGGTTTTGCGCTGGATATCACCGATGAAGACCGTCAGGCGCTCACTGAGGGCTGCGTCGACTACATCGGCTTTAGCTACTATATGTCGTTTGCCACCAAGGCCACCGAAGATAACCCGCAGCTCGACTACGACGAAACCACCAGCCTGGTTTCCAACCCGTACGTGCAGAAGTCCGACTGGGGCTGGCAGATTGACCCGGTGGGCCTGCGCTACTCGCTGAACTGGTTCTACGATCACTATCAGCTGCCGCTGTTTATCGTGGAGAACGGCTTTGGCGCCATCGACGTGCTGGAGAGCGACGGTACGGTGAACGACCAGTATCGTATCGACTATCTCTCCGCGCATATCGCTGAAATGAAAAAAGCGGTCGTGGAAGATGGCGTGGATCTGATGGGCTACACCCCGTGGGGCTGTATCGACCTGGTATCCGCCGGCACCGGCGAGATGAAAAAGCGCTATGGCTTTATCTATGTCGACAAAGACAACGAAGGCAACGGTACGCTGGCGCGCAGTCGTAAAAAATCTTTTGCCTGGTATCAAAAGGTGATTGCAACCAACGGCAGCGAGCTTTAACTCGCTGAATAGATAAAATAAAACCCCGCTCGTCGGGGTTTATTTTTATCCTGTCTTATACTGACAGATGCGCCATTCGCCGCTTTGCTTGATCCTGGTCAATCATCATAGGTATGGCGCAGCCGAAAAAAAGCGGTATAATCCCGCGATTTTTTTTGTGGCTGCCCCATCTAAAGGAGAAAGAGAATGAAGATTGTGGAAGTTAAACACCCACTCGTCAAACACAAGCTGGGCCTGATGCGTGAGAACGACATTAGCACCAAACGCTTCCGTGAACTCGCCTCCGAAGTCGGTAGCCTGCTGACTTATGAAGCCACTGCCGGTCTGGAAACGGAAAAGGTGACTATCGAAGGCTGGAACGGCCCGGTAGAAATCGACCAGATCAAAGGTAAGAAAATTACCGTCGTGCCAATCCTGCGTGCAGGCTTGGGGATGATGGATGGCGTACTGGAAAACGTCCCAAGCGCGCGTATCAGCGTGGTGGGTATGTACCGTGACGAAGAGACGCTGGAGCCGGTACCGTACTTCCAGAAGCTGGTTTCCAACATTGATGAGCGTATGGCGCTGATCGTTGACCCAATGCTCGCGACCGGCGGTTCCGTTATCGCCACTATCGACCTGCTGAAAAAAGCGGGCTGCTCCAGCATCAAGGTGCTGGTGCTGGTTGCTGCGCCGGAAGGTATCGCGGCGCTGGAGAAAGCGCATCCGGACATCGAGCTGTACACCGCATCGATCGACCAGGGGCTGAATGAGCAGGGATACATCATCCCGGGCCTCGGCGATGCCGGCGATAAGATTTTTGGTACCAAGTAAACGAAAAAATAAAAAGAGCCGACTTTGATAGTCGGCTTTTTTTTGAATAAAAAACCCAGACTAATAACACAGAGGAAAACACAATGACGCGCCGCGCAATTGGGGTAAGTGAGAGACCACCGCTTTTACAGACCATCCCGCTTAGTTTGCAGCATTTATTCGCCATGTTTGGCGCAACCGTGCTGGTGCCCGTGCTGTTCCACATTAACCCAGCCACCGTGCTGCTGTTCAACGGCATCGGCACGCTGCTGTACCTCTTTATCTGTAAAGGGAAAATCCCGGCCTACCTCGGGTCGAGCTTTGCCTTTATTTCTCCGGTGCTGCTGCTGCTGCCGCTAGGTTATGAAGTGGCGTTGGGCGGCTTTATTATGTGCGGCGTGTTGTTCTGCCTGGTCTCTTTCATTGTGAAGAAAGCGGGTACCGGCTGGCTGGACGTGATGTTCCCGCCGGCGGCGATGGGCGCAATCGTTGCCGTCATCGGTCTTGAGCTGGCGGGCGTAGCGGCCAACATGGCAGGCCTACTGCCGCCGGATGGCCAGTCAGCGGATACCAAAACCATTATTATTTCCCTGGTGACGCTCGGCGTGACCGTATTCGGCTCCGTGCTGTTCCGCGGCTTCCTGGCGATTATCCCGATTCTGATCGGCGTGCTGGTCGGTTATGCGCTGTCCTTCGTGATGGGCGTAGTGGATACCACGCCGATTGCGCAGGCGCACTGGTTCGCGCTGCCAACCTTCTATACCCCGCGTTTCGAATGGTTCGCTATCTTCACTATTTTACCGGCGGCGCTGGTGGTGATTGCCGAGCACGTCGGTCACCTGGTGGTGACGGCGAACATCGTCAAAAAAGATCTGATTCGCGACCCGGGCCTGCATCGCTCAATGTTTGCCAACGGTCTGTCGACGGTGATTTCTGGTTTCTTCGGTTCTACCCCGAACACCACTTACGGTGAAAACATCGGCGTGATGGCGATTACCCGCGTGTACAGCACCTGGGTTATCGGCGGCGCGGCGATTATTGCGATTCTGCTCTCCTGCGTCGGCAAACTGGCGGCGGCCATTCAGATTATCCCGCTGCCGGTGATGGGTGGCGTGTCTCTGCTGCTGTACGGGGTGATCGGCGCATCCGGTATCCGCGTGCTGATCGAATCGAAAGTGGATTACAGCAAAGCACAGAACCTGATCCTCACCTCCGTGATTCTGATCATTGGCGTCAGCGGCGCGAAAGTACACATTGGCGCGGCCGAGCTGAAAGGTATGGCGCTGGCGACGATCGTCGGTATCTGCCTGAGCCTGGTCTTTAAACTTATCAGCGTACTGCGCCCGGAAGAAGTGGTGCTGGACGCCGCGGACAGCGACGAAGCGAAGTCGTGATCCGCAAACCGGGCGGGATCGCCGCCCGGTTCTCTCATCCGTTATTTCTGTGGTAAACTCTTCACGTTTTTTCGTAAGCCCATGTTGAGGTCTCCTCTGAACGCACCGGCACAGCTTTCTTTGCCACTTTATCTTCCCGACGACGAAACCTTTGCGAGTTTCTTCCCGGGCGATAACCCTTCTTTACTTGCCGCACTGCAAAATGTGCTGCGGCAGGAACATAGCGGATACATCTATATCTGGGCGCGCGAAGGCGCCGGGCGCAGCCATTTGCTGCACGCGGCTTGTGCCGAACTCTCTCAGCGCGGCGACGCGGTTGGCTATGTTCCGCTGGATAAACGCACCTGGTTTGTACCGGAAGTGCTGGAAGGAATGGAGCAGCTCTCGCTGGTCTGTATCGATAATATCGAGTGCGTGGCGGGAGACGAACCGTGGGAGATGGCGATCTTCAACCTGTATAACCGCATTCTGGAATCCGGCAATACGCGCCTGCTGATCACCGGCGATCGTCCGCCGCGCCAGCTGAATTTGGGCCTGCCGGATCTCGCCTCGCGCCTTGATTGGGGGCAAATCTACAAGCTGCAGCCGCTCTCGGACGAAGACAAGCTCCAGGCCTTGCAGCTGCGTGCCCGTCTGCGCGGTTTTGAAATGCCGGACGATGTCTGCCGCTTTATGCTCAAGCGCCTGGACAGGGAGATGCGAACGTTATTCCAGACCTTGGATCAGCTCGATCATGCCTCCATCACCGCCCAGCGTAAGCTGACCATCCCGTTTGTAAAAGAAATTCTGAAACTCTAGGTTTCCTGCGCGCCGTAAGGGCAAAGCTGGAAAGCGCATACCGTCTGGCGCGGACAGCGCCGGAGCTCCGGCATTTCATTGCCGGGGCAAAGCGTGCGTTGTTTGAAATAATCCCACAGCGAAAGGCTATACGGGAACGCGTGCAGCACCTGAATTTTCCTGACTTTCCCGTTCACAACCATGCCAAACGGCGTGCTGTCCATCACCGAACCCTGACGTAAAAAGTAGTCACCTTTACACCAGAGAATCATCTGTAGGTTTTTGGCGCTGACGGCCAGACTATACATGGTCCCGGTATCAGGGCAGACAATGAATTTCTGAATATTCCAGTTCATTTTGCTCCTTATCATCAGGTTTTTTCGTTGTGTAAACGCAGAATTACCGATGTGAGTTGAACTGTCACCTCAGTTTAAATAGTTTTTAAAAACATGGTGTTATATATAAAAACTGAACGTTTATGACAAACGTTATCAGCGGTAGGCGCTATGTCAGTGCGGCTCGGAGAGAAAGCTGATAGTTAAGCTGAGCTTATCAGAAGGAAATGCCCGGCGTCGCGATGCTCGGCCGGGCGGGGGATTAACTGTTGAGGGACAAATCGTTGAGCAAATGCTGCATCAGCAGCGGAATTGGCCTGCCCGATGCCACGCTTTTGCCGCCTTCACGCCACAGCGCCGTCCCGCTGACGTCAAGATGTGCCCACGGAATATCCGCAGGACAGAAGTGATGCAGCAGCCAGGCGGCAGAAGCGCTGATCGCCGCGTTGTTGGTCGGCGTGTTGCACAGATCGGCAATCGCGCTCTCGGTTTGCTTTTTCAACCGCGCATCGAGCGGCAGCGACCACACTTCATCACCGCTCTGTTCACCGGCCAGGGTTAACGCTGAGCGCAGTGCCTTATCCTGGGTCATCAGCCCGCTCAGCTCATAGCCCAGCGCTTTGACTACTGCGCCGGTAAGGGTGGCTAAGTCGATGATATAACGCGTTTGTGCATGGCGCTGGCTGGCCCAGGCAATGGCGTCCGAGAGCACCAGACGGCCTTCGGCATCGGTGTTGTTGATCTCCACCGTCATGCCGTTGCAGGCGCGCGCCACGCTACCCGGCTGCATAGCGTCCGGGCCGATAGCGTTTTCCGCCAGCGCCAGCACGCCCATCACCCGCACCGGTAACGCCAGCTCGGCGATGCTTAGCATCAAGCCCAGGACGTTGGCTGCGCCGCACATGTCGTATTTCATCGTATACATGCCCGCGCCGTCTTTCAGCCACAGACCGCCGGTGTCGAAGGTGATGCCTTTGCCGACGTAGCTGCGTACCGGGCCATGGCTCGCCCCTTCATAGTGAATCGCCAGCAGGCGCGGCGGACGACTGGCCCCTTTGCCTACCGCGTGCAGCAGACCCAGACCTTGCTCGATAATCGCTTGCTCATCCAAAACCTCACAGCGCAGCGCAGGGAAGGCCGCGCACAGGCGCTGCGCTTCTTCCACCACAAACTGCGGTGTGCATTGCTCGGAGGGAATATCCGCCAGGCGGCGGGCGGCAACCATCCCGTTGGCGATGGCCTGCTGTTGCTTAAACAGCGGCTCAAGGCGCGCCAGTTCGTTATCTGAGCAGTAGGCATGAATATGGGTCAGACGCGTATCGTTTTGCGCCGTGGTTTTCAGCCCGAGATCCGTCAGCCGGTGCTGCTGGTTAAACAGGAAGCGCAGGGTTTTCGCCAGTACCGTGTCGTGAATTTGCGTACAATCCAGCAGTACCTCGCGGCACATCGGTGAAGCAAACAGCGGGCGCAGAAAAGTGAGCAGTGAATCGGTCAGATTGTCCTGCCAGGCGCTTTGCGGCACCAGCGTGATACGGGCGAACGGCCCGCAACCGAAACAGGTATCCGCCAGTTTTCCCTGAGCGGCGCGCGCCGTCATCTCGGCAATCAGCGGGTTATTACGTAGCGCATCCTGCTGGAGCAAGGGGCTATCGGGTCTGGTGATAAGATGACACTGTTCCTGTTCGCTGGGCAGCGCCGTGACTAATCGGTAGTGAATCATCGTTTACTCCTCAATGGGCGCGCGAATGCGATCGGCATAGGCCTGCATCCAGGCGTCGTCCACCGGCTGATAATGGGTTTTCTCTTTGACGCGTTCGGCGCGGAACACCGTGAGCGGCTGGGTAGCGGTCGCGACCACGAAAGAGAAGGTTTTGATGTTGGTCGCGGCACCGAACTCGCCTTTGCGGTTCATACAGACCACGGAGAGATCCCCCGCGCGGCCAAAGCGCGACATCAGCTTATCTTCCAGTTCGTAAACCACGGAATCAGCCGCCTGCTGCGGCGTCATTCCCTGTTCCATACGGCGGACGATTTCATAGCTGGTGCAGCCTTTCATGAGATCTTCGCCCACGCCGGTGGCGGTAGCCGCTCCAATCTGACTGTCGCAGTAGAAGCCAGAGCCGATAATTGGCGAGTCGCCAATCCGCCCGCGTTTTTTCATAAACAGGCCGCTGGTCGAGGTGGCGACGCTCATTGACCCTTTTTTATCGAGAGCAATCACGCCGACGGTGTCGTGGCCATCGTAGGGGCTTAACCCTTTATCCAGCGTTTCGCGACAGCGCTTGCGGTAGTGCTGCATCGCGCGTTCGGTGAGCATCTTTTTCTCGGCGAAACCCTGGCTCAGCGCCCATTCGCGCGCCCCCTGGCCGACCAGCAGCGAGTTATAACGCTGGCGGCCCAGGGCCTGGGCGACTTTAACCGGGTTGGCGATGTCGACCAGATTGCCTACGGCACCAAAGGCCAGGGTGTCGCCGTCCATCCAGGCCGCGTCCAGCTCAACCTCGCCGTTCTCGGTGGGCAGGCCGCCATAGCCCACCGATTTATAGAACGGAAAATCCTCTACCGCGACCACGGCATCCACGACGGACGTTGTTGCTGCGCTGCCAGCCGCCAGCGCAGAAGCTGACTCGCCTACGCCTTCCAGCGCCATGCGCCAGGTTGCAATAATTCCCCACATCCTTTGCTACTCCTGTTTTGCTAGCGTGCCGGATTCCTCAACGGCACTGATTTCCGCATTGCGGTACTGCTTGTCGACGATGCGCATAAACGGCAGGTACAGCATCGCGCCAATCAGCAGGTTAATAATTTGCATCACGCTGCCGGAAATATGCCCGGTGACGATAAATCCGCTAATGACCGGCGGCAGCGTCCACGGGATAAACACCCCGGTAGTGACCGCAACCGCACCGATTTTCATCGCCAGATACTGGATGGTCACCAGCACCAGCGGTACCAGGTTGAACGGAATCAGCATGATTGGGTTCATGATCACCGGCAGGCCAAACAGCACCGGTTCATTGATATTAAAGATGGAAGCCCCCGCGCCCAGACGCGCCACTTCGCGCATGTTTTTACTGCGGGCGAAAATCAGCATTGCGATGACCAGCGACAGCGTGGCTCCGGCGCCACCCATCCAGATCATGTCGAAGAACTGTTCGGTAATAATATGCGGCGGCGTGACGCCCGCCTGAATGGCGGCGATGTTGTCGGTCTGGTTTTCCATCCACAGCGGACGGATGATGCCGTTGACCATGGAACCGGAGTTAATCCCCACCGACCACAGAATCGTGATGCTGAATACCGTCATCAGCGCGCCAAAGTAGGAGGTGCCGAAATGACGAACCGGGGTGGCGACGACGTCGTAAATAAATTGGTGAATGGTGTTGTAGTGGGTGTTTTCAAAGCCGATGCGGATAGCCAGCACCAGAATCATCACCACCAGCGCGGGGATCAGCGCGGCAAAAGATTCCTGCACCGCGGGCGGTACCCCTTCGGGCATTTTGATCACCAGCTTTTTGCGCTTCAGCCAGCAGAACAGCTCCGTCCATAGCAGCGAGCCAATCATGGCGACGAACAGCCCTTTGGTGCCAATCCATTCTACCGGCATCACGGTAATGCCGCCGTTCTCGGCGACCTTAATAAACGGTGTCAGGATCAGGAAGCACACCAGCGCGAGGATGCCGCTGGAGATTTTGTCATCGCCATAGTGCTCCGCCAGACGGTAGGCAACGAGGAAGCTAATAAACAGCGACATGGTGGAGAAGACCGCGTTAAACGGAATCTCGATAATGGCGCTCCAGCTGGCGCCAAAAGTGCTGGACATAAACTGCTGATAGCTCTGATTCGGGAACGACGAGATAACCAGCAGGATAGAGCCGACGATAATGAACGGCATAAAGGAAACATATGCGCCGCGGATGGCGCCGAGATGACGTTGCTGTGCGGTTTTCGCCGCAATCGGCATCAATTTCTCTTCTAAAAATCCCAGAACATTGTTCATTGTGAACTCCGTATAAGATTAACGGACATTGTGTGTGTTATGTAATAGAAAACGACGAGGGGATTATCGGAGAAAGGTGGGGGCAGAAAGGTGAATCGGGTCACAATGCATCGACTTAACCCATATAAATCTCATATGATTAGTTACTTATTTTTTAAGGAATGCCATGGAAATTAAGCTGCACGCTAATGCGACGACGACGCCTCGTATCCGCAAATATCTCCAGGAATCGAATAAAAGTGACCGTGAACTGGCAGTTGAGCTGGGTATTTCCGTGACGACGGTTCGCCGTTGGCGTAATCGCGAGCAGACGGCAGATCGAAGTACGATGCCAAAGGTTGTACACAAAGCGATGAGACAAGAACAGATTGTATTGATTAACGCCCTGCGTGAAATTCTTAGCGCGCCGTTGGACGATCTGCTGTTTATCGTGGTGGAAGGTTTAGGCATTCCGCTGTCACGGGCAACGCTCAGTCGTTATCTGGCGCCATCTTATTCGAAAGCGACTGAACAGGCGCTACAGGGTAAGAAGGCGCTCAAGGCGGGAATGCGGCCGCAGACGCTAACGCTGCACTACCGCGCGTTGACGCTGCATATGGATGATGATGGCGATCATCACCTGCTGTGGGCGCAGGAGCCGGTGAGCGGTTGGTGCACGGCGCGGATCTACTCGGGGATGTCGTCGCCGCTGGTGATTCACTGGCTGGATGAGGTGCTGGCGCAGTTCCCGGGTGATATCCAATCTGTTGAGATTAAAAGTGACGAGTGGCTGAATGATGCATATATCGCCACGCTGCGCCAGCATCTGGCTGAGCGAGGAATAAACGCCAGCGTCATGCCCTCGGGCGAAAAACGGCAGGCGGTCACGGTAACCTCACCGTTGGCAGAGATTATTCCAGCGGCAAGCATCTACACGCCGGATGAGCTGGCGTGCAGGTTGTGTGGGTTATTTAACGGCGGGAAACAACAGAAAAAGCTGGGGAATATGACGCCGCAGGCTTTTCTGGAAGCGCTGCGGCCTTAAGGCGAATTAGCCCACAATCTCCAACACCTGCTCCGGCGGGCGGCCAATGCGCGCCTGGCCGTTTTTGACGACGATAGGGCGCTCAATCAGCTTCGGGTTCTCAACCATCGCCTGGATAAGCTGCTCTTCGCTAAGCTGGCTATCGGCGAGGTTCAGCGTTTTATAGAGATCTTCTTTCTGCCGCATCAGCTCGCGGGCGCTGCTGAGGCCAAGCATCTTAATTAGCTTAGCCAGGGTTGCGGCGTCTGGCGGCGTGTCGAGGTAAAGCACGACGTTAGGGTCAATGCCGTTATCTTTCAGCAGGCTCAAGGTCTCGCGGCTCTTTGAGCAGCGCGGGTTGTGGTAAATCGTGACCGAATCCGTCATCGTCTCTCCTGTTACATTTTCTGATAAGGGCGGAAGCGCTCCTGCAGCTCTCGCAGCTGGTCGATGCGCGCATCGTAGCGCGCCTGCTGCAGGCTGCGTAATTTCACCTGCGCGCTGGCGGCGCTCAACAGGGAAATTGCCTGGTCGAGCCGACCGACCAGCGCCATATTTTCGGCGCGTGCGGCCAGCTCCTGGTCGCGGTTGCCGAGCTTCGCTTCCGCCTGGGCCAGCAGATCCCAGCCGTTGGTATCATCTTTGTTATTAAAGGTGTAGCGGTTAAGAATGGTGGCCGCTTCGCCAGCTTGCCCGCCTTCTAACAGGGCGTTAGCCAGGTTAAGCTGGAGGACCGGGTTAGTACGCAGTTCGCGGGCATTTTTCAGCCGGCTAATTGCCTCGTTGGTTTTGTTCTGGCCAAGGTCGATATCGGTGGCCAGGTCCAGGAACCAGGCGTTTTGGCCGTCAGCGCTCAGCAGCGGCTGGAGCAGCTTGCTGGCTTCGGCGTAATTTTTGGCTTCCATGGCCAACAGCGCACGACCGTACTGGGCGGCGTGTTGTTCGCGCACGTTGCCTTTCGACCAGCTGTCGAGCAGGTCGCTGCCGAGCTGGTTTTGCCCGTTGTTGTACATGCCAAGCGTACGCGCTTTAGCAAAGTAGAAGTCGGCGGAAGACTGTACCACCACCGGACGCATCTGGTTGGCGCGGTTACGCGCATCGGACAGACGGCTCTCGGGTAAGGGGTGGGTTAACAGCATTTCCGGCGGACGTGAGGAGTAGCGTGACTGATCGAGCAGCTTCTCCATAAATGCAGGCATGGCCTGCGGGTCGAAGCCGGCGCGCTGAAGTACCTGAATACCGATGCGGTCAGCTTCTTCTTCGTTCTGGCGGGTAAAGCTGATCATGCCCTGTTGGGTGCCGGCTAAGGTACCGCTCAGCGCCGCCATCCCGGCCTGCGGGCTGGCCATCGCCAACAGAATAGAACCGAGTGCGCCGACCCACGTCAGCGGAGCATTGCGTTTTTGATCTTCCATCGCGCGCGCCAGGTGGCGTTGGGTGACGTGGGAGATTTCGTGCGCCATGACCGACGCCAGTTGGCTTTCGTTATCTGAGTAGCGGAACAGCGCCGAGTGCAGCACCACATTGCCGCCGAAGAAGGCGAAGGCGTTAATGTCGTCGTTATTGATCAGATAAAAATGGAACGGGGTGCGCACGGAAAAAGCGTGCGAGACCAGCCGCATACCCAGTGAGTTAATGTACTGCACCAGCAGCGGATCGTTAATCAGCGGCGCGCTTCCGCGCAGTTGTCTAACATAGTAATCCCCCATCTGCATCTCCTGACCAATGGAGAGCGTGCTTCCTGCGGATGTACCCATATCCGGCAGATTATCCGTTGTGTCCGCGAAGGCGGGGGCAATCTGGCCGAAAGCGAGCGTCGCAATAAGGGATGCCAACAGCGTTTTTTTCAACTGCCTGAACATAACCTCTGTCCTGTAATGTGGGATGTGCCTGTTTTGACCAACAGCATAATGTTACGTTCCATTATGGGCTACTTTGGCAGTGTATCTATCTGATCACGGGTTGAAAACGATAATCACCAGATTGCAGGGATAAAAATAAAAAGCGGAGTCTTTTTTGTGACACTTAGATACAATTCATGTTCTGTATGAACGCGATAGGCTTCAGGGAATAGATTTATGCTCGAGATGTTGATGCAATGGTACCGCCGCCGGTTCAGCGACCCGGAGGCCATCGCGCTGCTGGTCATCCTGGTGGCCGGGTTTTGCATTCTGTTTTTCTTCAGTGGCCTGCTGGCGCCGCTGCTGGTTGCACTAGTGCTGGCTTACCTGCTGGAATGGCCGACGGTTCGCCTGGAGCGCCTGGGCTGGTCGCGCACCTGGGCGACCAGCGTGGTGCTGGTGCTGTTTGTCGGCATCCTGCTGCTGATGTCCTTCGTGGTGATGCCGATTGCCTGGCAGCAGGGGATATACCTCATTCGCGATATGCCAGGCATGCTCAACAAACTCTCTGATTTTGCCGCCACCCTGCCGCGTCGCTATCCGGCATTGATGGATGCCGGGATTATCGACGCCATGGCCGAAAACATGCGCACCCGCATGCTGACCATGGGCGACTCGGTGGTGAAATACTCGGTTGCCTCACTGGTGGGGCTGCTGACGCTGGCGGTCTATCTGGTGCTGGTGCCGCTGATGGTCTTCTTCCTGGTCAAAGACAAGGAGCAGATGCTCAACGCCGTGCGTCGCGTGCTGCCGCGCAACCGCGGGCTGGCGGGGCAGGTGTGGAAAGAGATGAACCAGCAGATCACTAACTACATTCGCGGCAAGGTGCTGGAGATGATCGTCGTCGGCGTCGCCACGTGGCTCGGGTTCCTGATGTTTGGCCTTAATTACTCGCTGCTGCTGGCAGTGCTGGTGGGCGTGTCGGTACTGATTCCGTATATCGGCGCATTTGTGGTGACCATTCCGGTCGTCTGCGTGGCGCTGTTCCAGTTTGGCCTCGGCACCGAGTTCTGGAGTCTGTTTGCGGTCTACCTGATTATTCAGGGGCTGGACGGTAATCTGCTGGTGCCGGTGCTGTTCTCTGAGGCGGTGAACCTGCATCCGCTGGTGATCATTCTCTCGGTGGTGATTTTTGGCGGCCTGTGGGGATTCTGGGGCGTGTTCTTCGCCATTCCGCTGGCCACGTTGATTAAAGCGGTCGTGCACGCCTGGCCGGATGGGCTGGTGGCGGATGACGACGCCGACGGTCTGAGTAACAACAAAGCCGACGAGCAGAGTTGATACGGTTACGCATGATGCCGCTGCAGGCGAACCAGCGCCAGCAGCAGCAACCCGCCGCCGATCAGATTACCCAACACCAGCGGGAAGAGATTCCCGGCCAGTAAATAGCACACGCTGAGCGCGTTATCGCTGCCGCTCAGCAACCCGAAACGGGCGGGAGCAGAAGACTGAACGGCGATGGCCAGCGGTAGCAGAAACAGGCTAACCATACCGTGTGCCGCGCCGCTGGCGGAAAACAGGCTCAGCGGCAGCAGCATCGCGAGAATTTTATCCGTCAACGAATGGAAAGCGTGGCTGATTGCCACGGCAAAGCATAAGAGTAAATTGCCGACCATCCCGAGCCCAAGGTTGGTGATAAACGTGTCGCCCGGATGATGCGCCGATATTTGCAGTACCCGCAACCCCCAGCGGCCGTCGCCGCCCGTGCACAGACCGGAAAACCACATGAGCGCGGCCAAAAAGAGTACGCCTCCCGTATTTCCGGCGCAGACAATCAGGCCGCTGCAGAGCGCTTCGCGTGGGCTAATATAGCCACCCGCGGCTGCGGCGGTCGTGGCGAGCATGGACGGAAACAGTTCAGCGCCGCCCAGTACGACCGGAATCAAACTCAGCGTGAAGCACAGGCCGCTGGCCAGTACGCTGACCAGCGTGTTGGGCTGCTGGCTGAGGGAAACGTAGAACGCGGCGGCGATGGCGATAAAAATACCGGCGCTGGCGGCCAGCACAAAGCGCTGCGCCGGGCTCTGTTCCGCCCGTGCCATTCCGGCGCGGCTGGCGACGGCCAGTAGCGAGTGCGGGAGGTCATGACGGCGACTTTTCATGGTGGGCTTCCTGCCTGTCTATAAGACTTCTCGTGGTGAGATACCTAAACGCTGCATGCGCGAGAGCAGCGTGGTGCGCTTCATCCCCAGCCTGTTCGCCGCCCCTCGCGGCCCGGCGACAATGCCGTTGCTTTCCCGTAGCGCCTGCACAATAACGCGTCGCTCTTCGTCGTCGTTTTCCGGCGGCCCGGGATGCAGCATTTGCTGTACCGGGTTGACCGCGGGCGGTTCGACGTTCTTAAACGTTGGCAACAGACGCGTTGATTGCTGAGTCAGGTGCAGGTTCAGGGTGGTGTCGCGCGTCAGTAAGACGGCGCGCTCAATCACGTTCTCCAGCTCCCGCACGTTGCCGGGCCAGTCATAGGAGACCAGCTGTTCGAGCGTCTGTGGCGAAATATTGTCGATGGTGCGGTTCATGCGCAGGGCGAGCTTGCGGGTAAAATATTTTGCCAGCAGCGGAATATCTTCTGGGCGCTCGCGCAGTGGCGGAAGCTCAAGAGGAAAGACGTTCAGACGATAGAAGAGGTCGTCGCGGAACTCGCGGTTATCGACCATCTGGCGGAGGTCGCGGTTGGTGGCGGCAATCACTCTGACATTAACGTTGATGGTGCGGCTGCCGCCCAACCGCTCAATCTCTCGTTCCTGCAGCACCCGCAGTAGCTTAGGCTGTAGCTCCAGCGGCAAATCGCCGATTTCATCCAGAAACAGCGTCCCGCCGTCGGCGATTTCAAACCGCCCCTTGTGGGTGTTGATGGCGCCGGTAAACGCCCCTTTATCGTAGCCGAAAAGCTCGCTCTCCAGCAGGCTGGCGGGAATTGCCGCGCAGTTGATTTTGATCAGCGGTTTATCGTGACGGTTGCTGAGCTGATGTACCGCTCTGGCGATAATCTCTTTTCCCGTCCCGGTTTCGCCGCAAATCAGCACCGTACTGTCGCTTTGCGCGACGATATCGACCTGCTGCAACAGGTCGTGCATCGCCTGGCTCTGGTAAATAATATCGCCTACGCCCATGCTCGACAGCAGCTGCGCGCTCAGCTGGCTGTTCTCTTGCTTGAGGCTCTCTTTCAGCGCGGTCATGCTGCTCCAGGCATCGGCGTTATCGACTGCGATAGCGATGCGATCGGCAATCTGCTGTAGCAACGCGCCATTTTCGCGTTCAAACGGCGTCGTCGAGGCATGGGCGAGCAGCAGCACGCCCGGCGTGTGGTTGCCGAAGGTGAGTGGCAGCACCAGAATGTTGCTCAGGCCGCGGTGAGCCGCTTCGTAAAGTAACGGGTCGTTTTGCCAGCACTTGCTGTCATCCTGCTGATACAGCTGCGGTTGGTTCTGCGTCATTGCCTGAGTGAGGACCGGGCTCATCTCCTGCAAAATATAGTGCTGGCTTCTCGGCCCCTCTTCGCAGAACTCGGTATAGTGAACGCTGTGCTTTCCGGGCCTGCCGTTGTCACGCAGAATGATCCCGATGGCGCTGATGCCAAAATAGTGGTGAATCTCTCGCGCCACATCGCTCACCAGCTCCTCCATCTCCAGATGCGAGAGCACCGAGTTGGTGATATCGACCAGAATCTGGTGGTGGTCGCGCTCCTGAGCCAGCGTTTGCAGGCTGGCGCGCAGTATCTCCTGCTGCAGAAAATTTTCCAGCACTGGCCTTGCCAGCCGCGCCAGCCATGAAAAGAGTTGTGTATCCTGCGGCGTATACTGGCCGCCGTCGCTGCGAATAAAGCGCAGCTCCGCCATCAGCGCGTTGCTGAGTAAAATCATATGAATCGAGCTGTCGCTACACTCTCCCTGCCAGCCGTGGCTGCTACAGGCCACGCTGCCATCATCAAAGCAGCGGTAATAAAAGCCGCTATCAATAAAATGCAGCTCGATAAGCTGAACCCGATTGAACGGCGGGGGCAAAGGAATAAACGCCCGCAGCAGCGAGGCTTTGTCGCTCTGTTGGCGGAGATGTTGTAGTACCGTATTCACTGATTCTTTTAATGACATACCCGGAAGCGGGGCGATATTAGCCTCGTCGAACTGAGTCATCCGCAATCCTTTTTACTGGTAGCGTGTGGCGCAAGGGGCGCGTCGCGGCTAAAAAATAAGCTTATAATAACCATGCTAACTGTATTGTTATCTGTTTCACGTCTATGGCCTCGTGTCAGGCAATCTGTCTGGCCAGCAGATAAATAGCGGGCTCATAGGCAATGTCGTCGAGCAGTGAAAGCATGTCTTTGCTGAATGCCTGCTGCGCGGAAGAGGTATCGTCAGCCAGCGGGGCCAGCGCGTGCCGCAGCAGCGAGAGGTGGCTGGCGTCGATAATGATTTCACCGAACGTCAATACGCCCAGCATTTTGCGCTGTGCCTGTTCGTCTGCCAGCTGCCGCGCCCATTTGCGGTATTCGACCAGCGGGCAGCGTAGTGCCACCCGCAGGCAGTCAATGATGCCGACGTGATGGCCGATCGCCAGCGAGTAGTACATCACCTGACGATGCTGCTCCGGTAGCGTGGTGCTGCTGTCGATAAACTTTTGCCGTAGCGTCCAGAAGACGATTTCGCCTTTTTCTTCAACCACGCTGGGCCTCCAGAATGCGTAAAAGCTGATGGACGATATCATTTAAGCGCGGATCGTCAGCCTGCTGCAGCCAGATGTCGACCAGCTCGCCGGAGGGATCTTCGCGTAGCGTATTAAACAGTCCGTTGCAGATTTCCGTTCCCTGACGATAGCCCGCCAGCCGCCGGGCTTCACGTTCGATGGCAATGCGCAGGGCGCTGGCTATCGACGGCTGACGCAGCTGCGCGGGTTCAGACGCGTTAACGCACTCCTCGGCGTGAATTTTCTGCTGCAACAGCCCCAGCGCGACGGCGAAACCGTGGATAGTGGCCGCCGGCGTTGGCGGGCAGCCGGGGATCCAGACATCTATGGGTACGATGGTGTCGCTGCCGCCCCACACGCAGTAGAGATCGTGAAAGATACCGCCGCTGATCCCGCACGCGCCGTAGGAAATACAGATTTTGCGATCGGGCGCAGCATGATAGGCGCGTAATGCCGGCATCCGCATCGCACGGGTCACGGCGCCGGTGAACAGTAGGATATCCGCATGACGCGGAGAGGCGACGACCTTAATCCCGAAGCGTTCGGCGTCGAACAGCGGCGTAATGGCGGAAAAAATCTCAATCTCACAGCCGTTGCAGCCGCCGCAGTCCACCCGGTAAACGTAGGCGGAGCGACGGATATCCTTGAGCAGCAGGCGCTTCATCGCCTGAGTCTGCTCGTCAATAATCAGGGGCTGGCTGGTATGATGCGGGTGTACAACCTGTGGCGTATTCATCGTTGCTCCTTATTCGAAAAGGAGAGTGTGAGCCCATCGCAGCCGGCGAGGGCCGCACGTTGCTTGCACTGGGGGCAAACCGCCGCCTGCTGACGCAGCAGCGACAGGTTGGCGGCATCTTTTTGCTGCTGTACCAGCAGCGCAACCGCCAGCGCGATGGATTTTTCCACCGTGAAAGGCCGTTGGCATACGCGACAGCGCTGTAGCGTAAAGCGTGCGCGGGTGTAGAGATCGTCTTTACGCAGCACCGTGAGTTCGAAGTTTTCCGACAGTCGGATGGCGTGCGTCGGGCAGACTTCCTCGCAGCGTCCGCAGTAAATGCAGCGTCCCAGATACAGCTGCCAGGTGCGGGTATCGCTTTGGGTGTCGGTTTCCATCGTCAGTGCATTGGCCGGGCAGGCGGTGACGCAGGCGGCGCAGGCGATACACTGCTGCGCATTCAGCTCTGGTTTGCCGCGAAAGCCGGGGCACACCTCCAGCGGGGCAAAGGGATATTTCACCGTTGCTTCTCTGGCGCCTACGATGGTTTTGAGTAATTTCAGCATCGATTCGGTCCTTACTTCAGCGGTGAGTGGCGACGTTCCTGCCCGTAGCGCTCAAGATCTTTGTACGGCACGGTTGTCTGCCTGCGCTTGTGCACATCGACCAGCGTGACGCGATCGGTGCAGGAGTAGCAGGGGTCGAGGCTGCCGATAATCAGCGGTGCGTCGGAGACCGTGTTGCCGCGCAGCATGTAACGCAGTACCGGCCAGTTGGCGTAAGTGGCGGCACGGCAGCGCCAGCGGAAGAGCTTCTGGTTATCGCCAAGCATGCTCCAGTGCACGTCTTCGCCGCGCGGCGCCTCAACGTAGCCAAGGGCAAAGGCGTGCGGTCGATAGCTGAATCCTTCGGTTAATAGCGGCGTATTGGGAAGGTTGTCGAGGGCAAACTCCAGCATCATCAGCGAATCGAAGGTCTCTTTTACCCTGACCATGACGCGGGCAAAAACGTCGCCGCTGTCCATGCTGAACAGGGTTTTCGGCAGGTTGCCGTAGTTGGCGTAAGGATGATCGAAGCGCAAATCCCGCGCGAAGCCACTGCCGCGGATCAATGGCCCGACCGGGCTGTAGTCGCGCGCTATCTGGCGGTCGAGGATACCGACGCCCTGGGTACGCTGCGCCATATTGGGCGTTGCCAGCAGGATCTCGACCAGATCGGACACTTCAGCGCGCATTTCCCGCACCAGCTTCAGCGTTTGCAGACGCTGCTCTTTGAGAATATCCCGGCGTACGCCGCCAATCAGGTTCAGGCCGTAGGTTTTACGCGAGCCGGTGAGCAGTTCGGCCATGGTCATCGACTTTTCTCGTACGCGGAAAAACTGCATAAAGCCGGTATCAAAGCCGACAAAGTGGCAGGAGAGGCCAAGATTCAATAGATGGCTGTGCAGGCGTTCAACTTCCAGCAGCACTGAGCGGATAGCGTGCGCCCGCGGCGGCACGATAATCCCCAGCGCGTTTTCCACCGAACTGGCGTAAGCGACGCTGTGGGCGAAACCGCAGATGCCGCAGACGCGATCGGATAAAAACGTCACTTCGTTGTAGCCCATGCGCGTTTCCGCCAGTTTCTCCATGCCGCGATGGACGTAGAACAGGCGATAGTCGGCATCGACAATCCGCTCGCCGTCGACGAACAGACGGAAGTGTCCTGGTTCATCGGAGGTTATGTGCAGCGGGCCAATGGGAATAATACGCGCGTCGCGGTCGCCCTCGTTCACAAAGGGATAGCTTTCCGCATCGTCAGTGGTCTGCGGGCGCAGACGGTAGTCCATGGCGTCTTTCCGCAGCGGATGCATATCTTCCGGCCAGTCGTCCGGCAGCACCAGACGGCGTTGGTCCGGCAGACCGACCGGGATCAGCCCGTACATATCGCGGATCTCGCGCTCGCCCCAGACGGCGGCGGGAACGCGCGGCGTGACCGAGGGAAACTCGCGGCTGGTTGCGTCCACCAGCGCTTTCACCACCACCCAGCAGTTCTCTTCCCCCTCCATCGACAGGGCGTAATAGACCGCATAGTGACCGTTCAGCTCACGCTCATCGTTGCCGAACAGCACCGGCAGCCAGCCGTCGTGCTGATAGTAGAGAAAGTGGACGACCTCTGGCAGCAGATGGGTTTTTACCGTGATGGTCAGCTGGTTGTGGGTCTGCCGCGCCGCCTCCAGCACCGCGCCGGGAAACTGCTGCTTGACTGCCGCAAGGTAAGCCTCGCCTCGCGGCGCTGAGTCATTAACGCTGTCCAGATAGTTCACTTTTACTCTCCGATGCAGATGCGGTAGTTGCGGGAAAAAGGGATTGCCAGTGGCTAAGAGAAATGGGTTTGTCTGCCGACCCCGACAGGACGATGGCCGAGGCGTTCTCCAGCATGCGAGCAACCGGCTGTGGGATGCAGGTGCCCATGAGCAACATCATGAAAAGCAGCAGCACCATTGGCGCGGTGGTCTGCCAGCCTAATTCGCCCCGGCTCACCGCCTCGGGCGGGCGAGCAAACAGCAGGCGGGCGATCATGCGAATCAGCCCGGCCAGCACCAGCGTCAGCAACAGGAGCAGCACAATGGTCAGCGCCACGTGGCCGCGAGCCAGCCCGGCGGTCACGGTCATAAATTCGCTGAGGAAAATGTTGAACGGCGGCATCCCGCCCAACCCGAGCGCGCCGCCGGCCAGCAAGACGGCGCTGAGCGGCATAATTCTCAGCATCCCGCACACCACGTCGAGGTTGCGGGTGCCATACTTCAGCAGCACGTTACCCGAGCCGCAGAACAGCAGCGTTTTCGCCAGGCTGTGGTTGAGGGTGTGCAGCAGTGCCGCCAGCACGCCGAGCGGCCCGCCGATCCCCAGCGCCACCACGATAAGCCCCATGTTTTCCACGCTGGAATAGGCCAGCAGTCGCTTCATATCCTGCTGGACGAGGATAAACAGCGCGGCAACCGCCACCGACAGCAGGCCGAAGATCAGCAGCAGCCTGGCGGGAAGGCCGCTGTCGACCGCGTGGCTAATCAGGATGTAGTAGCGAATCAGCACCAGCAGCGCGCAGTTCAGCAGCACCGCCGACAGCAGGGCGCTGACCGGGCTTGGCGCCTCGCTGTGGGCATCCGGCAGCCAGGCGTGCATCGGGAAGAGGCCGGTTTTGGTGCCAAAACCGATCAGGATAAAGACAAAGGCCAGCAGCATCAGCGTGGGGTCGAGGCTGGCGGCATGTTTCAGCACTTCCGTCCACAGAATCGACTGTTCCGGGTCAGGCATGATGCTGACGGCGTTGGCATATACCAGCACGGTACCGAACAGGCCAAAGGCGACGCCGACGGTACAAATAATGATGTATTTCCACGCCGCCTCCAGCGATGAACGCTGGCCGTAAATGCCCACCAGAAACGCTGAACTCAGGGTGGTCGCCTCAATGGCCGCCCACATCACGATCAGGTTATTGCTGGTGACGACCAGCAGCATGGTAAACAGGAACAGGTGAAAAAAGCCGTAGTAGTGGCAGAGCGTGGCTGGCGAAATCTCGCCGTGTTCCACTTCATGACGCATATAGCCGATGGAGTACAGGCCGGTCAGAAAGCCGATAATGCCGAGGATGGCGAGAAACAGGCCGCTCAGACTATCAATATGCAGCCAGCGCAAAGGGGAGAATATTTCTCCCTCGTTGAGCGCGGTGGCGACCGTTAGCAGCGACACCGCCAGCAGCAGCGTGATGCCTGAGGTATGCAGCAGGGTGACGGCCCGATGTTGCCCGTCGCCGAGCCAGCGGCAGGCGAAGCAGAGCAGTGAAATAACCAGCGGCGTCAACAGCAGCGAGGTGAGCATGACAGAGTGACTCATTTGTTATCCCTTCAGCGCAGTCAGGTCGTTGGCGTCCAGCGTGCCGTGAGTGCGCCCTATTTTTCTTGCCAGCACCACCATCACCACGACGGCGAAAATGGCATCGGTCGCAATACCGATTTCCACCAGCTCAGGTGCGCGCCAGGCGAGCAGCGCCAGCACCAGATGCGAGCCGTTTTCCATCAGGCAGTAGCCAAAAATCTGCCGCAGGATGTTGCGCTGGCTGATGATGCACAGCAGCCCCAGCAGAAAATGCCCCAGCGCCACCGCCAGCGCCGGTTTTAGCGCGGCGGCCATTGGCAGGCGAACAGGCTGCACGACAAAAGCGCACAGTAAGACGATCAGCGCCGCCAGCAGCGCCATCGTCACCGGGCTGAAAAGCGTCTGTTCAGCGCGTACGGGCGCCATTTTTCGCAATGCATAGCCCATAATCAGCGGCACCAGCACCACCTTGGTAAGCAGGGCGCTGAAGGCCCACATCATCAACTGCTCGGCGGCGAAGACCTGCGACAGGGTGAAAAAGAGGGTTACCAGCACCAGCGATTGCACGGCGTATAGCGCGCAGGAGAGGCGATAGGGTTTCGCGCAGATCACCAGCAGCGAGGTCAACATCATTAGCCCGGCCAGATTGTTGGTCAGCCATATTCCGGTCATTTTTAACCTCCTTATTGAAGCCAACTGGCGGCGATGACGCTGGAAACCAGCGACATCACGATTAAGACAAGCAGCACCAGGCGCATCGACAGCGGCAGGGGCGCGGCGTGAACGACCTCTTCGCTCGCTTTGCCCGGCACCACCCGACCAAACCAGTAGATCAGCCAGCCGAAGCTGGCCACGGATTCGACCAGCGCCAGCACCATGATGGGCAGCAGCAGCCAGTGCTGGCTGGAGAGGGCAAAACCGGCGGCGAAGAGCGGATATTTGCTAAAGAAACCGTTGAACGGCGGCACGCCGGTTATCGCCAGCGCCGCCACGCAGAAGCCGACGCCAACCAACGGCAGAGTGGTGAGCACCCCGCGCAGCCGAGGCAGCAGCCGTGTGCCGCAGCTATAGCTCAGCGCGCCAGCGACGAGGAAAAACAGACTCTTGGCGAAGGCGTGGTTGACGATGTAGGCGATGCCGCCGCTGAACGCGAGGGGGGAGCCGAAAACGGAGAGCGATAGCGCCAGAAAAATGTAGGCCAGCTGGGTGATCGTTGACCAGGCCAGCAGCCGCTTCATATCCTGCTGTGGTAGATACATCAGGAAGCCGTAAATCAGCGTGACCAGCGCCATAATGACGCCAACCCAGCCGATCGCCGTCGGCACGTTACCGCCGTCGAGAATGGCGCGGGCGAAAATGTAGACGCCCACTTTAACCATCGATGCGGCGTGCAGATAGGCGCTGACCGGCGTCGGCGCTTCCATTGCATCCGGCAGCCACGCCTGGAGCGGCAGTTGGGCTGATTTTCCCCACGCGGCGAACAGAATACCGCCATAGACCAGATAGCGGGCGTCGCCCTGTAGCTGGCTCATGGCGCTGAGCGCAAAGGTGCCTGTTTGTAAAAACAGCGTGGCGGCGGCAAGGTACAGTCCCAGAGAAGCAAGATGGGTAATCAGCAGCGCCTTTAGCGCCGAACGTTGCGCCTTCTCGCTTTGGTAGTAGCTAATCAACGCCCATGAACAGCCGCCGGTGATTTCAAAAAACAGCAGCTGGCCGAGGATTGTGGCCGAGAGCACCAGCCCGGACATCGCGCCGATAAAGATCAGCAGAAAGGCGTAATAGCGATTGCCGCCATCGTGCGGATGCTCGCGGTTTTGCGCGGTGAGGTAGCCGGTGGAGTACAGCGCGACCAGCAGACCGAGGAACACGACGACGAACAGAATCAGCGTGCTGACGCGATCGATAACGAAACCGAACAGCGCGGTATCGCCAATGCTGGCGAGGGGAATTAGCGTGGCCGTTTTGCCGCTGCAATAAAACGCGGCGTTGAGCGCCAGCATCGCGAGGGTCGCTAACCCGGCAAACAGCGTGCCCAGCCTGGCTGCCTGCTTCTGCGGGGCCAACGACACGACCAGCGCGCCGATAAACGGCAGTAGCAGCGTCGTTAAAGCAAGATTTTCCATAGTGTAACGGTGCTCCTTACAGACCGGTTAGCCAGAAAACATACGACAGGGCGGCCAGGCTAAAACCGAGCCAGGTCAGATGGTGGGTCAGCAAAAAGCGGCCGCGGGCAAGGGCGTTTTCCACCACCGAGGCCAGCGCAAACAGCACCAGCACCTTCAGCAGCGTCACGACCAGCGACAGCAACAGGCTACCGACGCTGAGCGTGACGGCGCTGCCGAAGGGGAAAAAGAGGGCGATAAATAACGAGGCCATCACCACCTGTTTGAGCCCCAACCCCCACTTCACCAGCGCCAGCCCGGCGCCGGAGTATTCTGTCAGCGGCCCTTCCTGTAGCTCCTGCTCCGCTTCCGCGACGTCAAAGGGGATTTTTCCCATTTCGATAAAGCAGGCGAACCCACAGGCCAGTAGCGCCAGCAGCGTTGCGACAGGCGAAACCCAGCCGTTTGCCAGCGCGTTGCTGATGATGGCGATATGGGTTGAGCCCGCGATCAGCGCCAGCACCAGAAGGGCAAGGATGAGCACCGGTTCGACCAGCACGCCCAGCGTTAACTCGCGGCTGGCGCCGAGCCCGGCAAACGGGCTGCCGGTGTCCAGCCCTGATAGGGCGAAGAAAAAGCGAAATAGCGCCAGCAGGTAAATCAGGGTGATCAGGTCGCCGCCGCCGGTGAAAAGCGAGGCGCGGACAAAAAGCGGCAACGTCGTCGCCACTACCAGCATGCTGCTGAGCAGCACCCAGGGCATCAGGCGGAACATCAGCCCGGAAGAGGAGGGGGCAACCTCCTGACGTTTCAGCAGCTTGCTGATATCCCGGTAGTCCTGCCAGATGCCGGGCCCCTGGCGGGAGTGCATTCGGGCGCGAATCTGGCGCGAGACGCCGGTGAAAAAAGGCGTGAGCGCCAACAGTATCACCGCCTGAATCAGCGCCATAAGCAGCAGGCATCCGGTGGAAAGAGTGTGGGTCATCGTCATATCCTCAGACGCCAATGGTCAGTAGCAGGATCAGCAGCGCGGCGATCACATACAGGCAATAGAGTCGGAAATCGCCGCTTTGAAGATGCTGAACGATCAGCGCCAGCCGCTGCGTCAGACCAACGGTCGGGCGAATAATGCGCTCGTCCCAGAACGGCTCGGCGCGCCGTGCCGCTGACGTTGCGTGCGCCAGTCCGCGAGACATCGTCGGGGCCGGATCGCAGCGTTGACGCAGTTGATAAAGCGTGGAGAACATCACCCGCAGCGGCTGGGTAACGCTGCTGGCTGAGGGCGCCATCGCGCTCTCCCAGCCGTAACCGCAGGCCCACGCATCGCCGCCGCGACGAAACGTGCCCCGGCTCGGGCGGTTTATCAGCCAGAACACGCCGGGAATGAGGGGCAGTGCGATAAGTAGCAGAAGAATGAGCGAAGGCGTCAGCAGGGTATCGTGCAAGCCGCCGGGTATCAGCGCGGCGCCCTGCGCAGCGGGCGGCGTGGCTGTCGCAATAAGCGAGGCGACAATCTGCATTATCTGGGGGGCAATCCAGACCGCGCCGACGCCGCTGAGGACGCAAAGCGCGGCCAATATCAACATGGCGGCGACCATCGGCCACGGAACTTCGCGCGCCCGTTCCGCCGCTTCGCTACGCGCTGCGCCGCAGAAGCTGATGCCATAGACGTTGACGAAGCACATGGCCGCCAGCGCGCCGGCCAGCGCCAGCGTGACGATAGCGACAGGTCCGGCAAGGCGCAGCGCCACATCGCTGAAATGGGTCATGGCGAACAGCGATTGATAGATATACCACTCGCTGACAAAACCGTTCAGCGGCGGCATCGCGGAGATCGCCAGGCAGCCGATGGCGAATGCTCCCGCGGTCCACGGCATTCGCTTCGCCAGTGCGCCCATCTGGTCCATATCGCGAGTGTGCATCCGCCAGATAATCGCTCCGGCGCCGAGGAACAGCAGTCCTTTAAACAGCGCGTGGTTGAGCACATGAAAGAGCGCGCTCAGCAGGCCAACGGCGGCAAGTACCGGCTGATGCAGCGCCAGGCCGATCAGGCCGACGCCGACGCCGAGCAGGATAATGCCGACATTTTCCACCGTACTCCACGCCAGCAGGCGTTTTATGTCGCGCTCGGCCAGCGCGTACAGTACGCCAATAACCGCCGATATGGCGCCGACAGCCAGCACCAGTACCCCCCACCACAGCAAAATACCGCTATGGGACAGCAGGTCGATCGCCACTTTCAGCATGCCGAAAATACCGATTTTCACCATCACGCCGGACATCAATGCCGATGCGTGCGAGGGCGCTGCCGGGTGTGCGCGCGGCAGCCAGCTGTGCAGCGGCAGCATTCCCGCCTTGGCGCCGAAGCCGAGAAAGGCCAGCAAGAACACCGCGGAAGAGAGCGCCGGAGAGAGCGTCAGCGGGCGGAAGCTACTGAAATCGAGACTGCCGCTTTCTCGCCAGAGCAGGAAAAAGGCGATCATGATCAGGACGGAACCAGCGTGGGCGATAAAAAAGTAGAGCATCCCGGCGTGCAGCGATTCGTCGTTTTGCTCGGCGATGACTAAAAACCACGAGGCCAGGGACATCATTTCGAACAGCACGATAAACCAGAACGCGTTGTCCATGACCAGCAGGCCGACCATTGAAGCGATAAACAGGTTCATAAAGAACCCCATCGCCGCCGCCCCCTTTCCGAGGTATTCACGCATATAGGCCAGCGAATAGAGTGCGCAGACGCTGACCAGCAGCGAGATAACCAGCACCATAAACGCGCTGAGGCTGTCCATCCGCACGCTCAGGTCGGCGAATTCAAACGGGGTTGATACACGCCAGAAAAGGGTGGCGCCGTCATTGAGCTGGCTAACGGCGCTGGCGATGCCCGCCAGGCCGCCCAGCAGGGCCGGGATGCCCGCGGCCTTGATGGCCAGCGCTTCTCGGCTGGAAAGCAGCAATGAAGCCAGGCCGCCTGCCACGTACAGCGTCAGGGAACATAACAGGAGTTGTAGGGCATCCATTAACGTTGATCCTGGAGAGGGGAAAGGGAGGGGAGCGACTCTGCCGCGAGCCGCTGCTGTTGTTTCGCCCGCTGCTGTAACGACGCTTCGGTGACGAGGTGCAGCGCCTGAGTGGCGCAGGCCTGTACGCAGGCCGGACCGGCGGGCAGGAAATAGCAAAGATCGCACTTCACGGCGACGGCTTTGATACCGACATCCCAGCGCAGCAGGGGATGAAGCTCGGGCGCGCTTTCTACCGTATTGTGCAGCGGCGTAGCAGGCTGATGCTGAAAGTGGGCTGGGGTACTTACCGGCTGGCTGCCGGAGGGCGTAATCGCGCCAAACGGGCAGACCAGCGCGCAAAGTTTGCAGCCGATGCACAGGCTCTCGTTGAGCTGCACGGCGCTATCAACGACGCTGATAGCACTCACCGGGCAGACATGCAGGCAGGGCGCGTCTTCGCAGTGGCGACAGAGAATGGGCGCGGTCTGCGTGGCGGTACGCGCCAGGGCAAGCCGCGGATGCTGTTGTAGCCCCTGCGTTTTATGCGCGTCCGCGCAGGCGGCAAGACAGGTATTGCACCCGATGCACCATTGCGGGTCGGCAATCACAAAGCGATTCATGACATTTCCTTGAGACAAAAGCGGAATCTGCATCGCCTAATGCATAAGTAATGCCAATCTTTAAAGTTGTTTTAAATCAATGTGATATGTGTTTTTCGCGCCTGAGGCCGAACAAAAGTGATGATGTCGGGAGAAAGGGGGCGGCGAAGATTCGGCACTAGTGTCGGAAGGGAAAATGTGATGTGAGCTTGCTCACAAAAAGAAGGCGCCGGAGAACCGGCGCCGTGAGGCGGTGGCGATCAGGCGTTAGCCTGTAGCCAGCCCAGCACCACGTCATGGTGGTTGCTGGTCTTGAAATCATCGAAGACGTGTTCAATTTTACCGTCGGCGTCAATCAGGAAACTGATGCGGTGAATGCCGTCATAGGTTTTCCCCATGAAGGTTTTCTCACCCCAGATGCCAAATTGTTCACAGACCTGGTGATCTTCATCGGAAAGCAGGGTGAAGTTCAGCAGCTCTTTTTCAGAGAAGCGGGAGAGTTTTTCCGGTTTATCGGTGCTGATACCCAGAACCTCAACGCCGGCTTTTTTCAGCTCGTCCATATTATCGCGAAGGCCGCATGCCTGCACGGTGCAGCCAGGGGTCATCGCTTTCGGGTAAAAATAGACCAGAACACGTTGTCCCTGGAAGTCGGTCAAATTTACTTGCTCGCCGTCTTGATCGGGCAAACTAAATTTCGGTGCGATATCACCGGCTTTCAGTGGGTTCATTACTCAGCTCCATCCTGTTCATCATGCTGTGAATAATTAATCACGTTTATACTGCCTTGCGCTTTCAATTCTGTACATAGGGCTTTGAACGCTTGCTCAATATTTGATGCATTTTGCGTAGCCGGGCTGTGGGCGGTAATTTGAATAAACAACTGCGCCGCCCCTTCATCGGAGCCCGGTTGGGTACGCGACACCAGCTCGGCAATATTCATCTCCCAGCTGTCGAACAGGGCAGTAAAACGCTCGATAATATGCGGTGAATCAGGAACTTCCACCTGTACCCACACGGTAGCCGGCATGGCCGGACGCGGGCTGGCGGTGGTACGTTTCATGACGATCAGCAGGTCCAGCTCCGCACCTTTCAGCGGCAAGGTGGACTCAATCAGCGTAATCGCATTCCATGTTCCGGACAGCAGCATAATAAAAGTGAATTCATCTCCCAGCATCGCCAACCGACTGTCTTCGATATTACAGCCGCAGCTGCTCACGTGACGAGTGATCGTATTGACAATGCCAGGGCGATCCGCGCCCAGGGCTGTTATGACCAGATAGTGTTGTAATGAGGCTGTCAAACCTGTTCTTCCTTTAAAAAGGTGCGGTATACCCTAGGAAAGCATAAAAAAAACCGGCATACAACATTCTGAAGGGCCTCAGTCTCTTGCTTTTATTACAGTACCAAACGTACCATTGAGTTTCATGTCCGCACGTCAGCACAGAGGATGGCCCATGTTCACGGGAAGTATTGTAGCGCTTGTCACGCCGATGGATGAAAAAGGTAATGTCGACCGTTCAAGCCTGAAAAAACTGATTGATTACCATGTCGCCAACGGAACCTCGGCGATTGTGTCGGTAGGGACTACCGGCGAGTCAGCAACGCTTAGCCACGAAGAGCATGGCGATGTGGTCTTAACCACCCTGGAACTGGCCGATGGCCGTATTCCGGTTATCGCAGGAACGGGGGCAAATGCAACCGCAGAGGCGATTAGCCTGACCCAGCGTTTCAACGACAGCGGCGTCGTTGGCTGCCTGACCGTTACCCCATACTACAACCGTCCGACTCAGGAAGGTCTGTTCCAGCACTTTAAAGCGATTGCCGAGCATACTGACCTGCCGCAAATCCTGTATAATGTGCCGTCCCGTACCGGCTGCGATATGCTGCCGGAAACCGTAGGTCGCCTGGCGAAAATTAAAAATATTATCGCGATTAAGGAAGCCACGGGGAACTTAAGCCGCGTTCATCAGATCAAAGAGCTGGTTTCAGACGATTTCATCCTGCTCAGCGGTGATGATGCAACCGGTCTGGACTTCATGCAGCTCGGCGGTCAAGGCGTTATTTCGGTAACGGCGAACGTCGCGGCGCGTGATATGGCGGAAATGTGCAGACTGTCCGCAGCTGGAGAGTTCGCGCAGGCGCGCATCATCAACCAGCGTTTGATGCCGCTGCACAATAAATTATTTGTCGAACCCAATCCTATCCCGGTGAAATGGGCATGTAAGGAATTGGGGCTTGTGGCGACCGACACCATGCGCTTGCCGATGACACCGATTACCGACCACGGTCGTGACGTGGTGGCATCCGCACTGAAGCATGCCGGTTTGCTGTAAAGTTTAGGGAGATTTGATGGCTTACTCAGTACAGAAGTCGCGCCTGGCCAAGGTTGCGGGTGTATCGCTGGTTTTACTGCTTGCGGCCTGTAGTTCCGACTCGCGTTATAAGCGCCAGGTGAGCGGCGATGAGTCCTATCTGGACGCTACGCCGTTAAGTGAACTTCACGCCCCTGCGGGCATGATCCTGCCGATCGAAAATGGCGACTACAACATTCCTGTCGCCAATGGCAGCGGTGCCGTCGGTAAAGCGCTGGATATCCGTCCGCCGGCTCAGCCGTTGGCGCTGGTCGCTGGTGCGCGTACCCAGTTTACGGGCGACACCGCCACGCTGTTGGTGGAAAATAGCCGTAGCGGCTCTCTGTGGCCGCAGGTGGTCAGCATAATTCAGGGGAAAAACTACACCATCACCAAACGTGATGATGCTAGCCAAACGCTGACGACGGACTGGGTCGAGTGGAATCGCCTTGATGAAGACCAGCAGTATCGTGGTCGCTATCAAATCTCCGTGCAGCCTCAGGGCTACCAGCAGGCGGTGATGGTGAAGCTGGTTAACCTGGAACAGGCGGGCAAACCGGTGGCCGATCGCGCTTCGTTACAGCGCTATAGCGCCGAAATGCTTAACGTGATTTCCGCTGGTCTGGATAAGAACGCCAGCGACGCACAGGCTTCTCGCGGTTCCGCGGGCGCGACCTTTGATGTACAGAGCGCTTCTGATGATACCGGTCTGCCAATGCTGGTGGTGCGCGCACCGTTCAACCAGGTCTGGCAGCGTCTGCCGGGCGCGCTGGAAAAAGCGGGCATGAAAGTGACCGACAGCACCCGTTCTCAGGGCAGCATCGCCGTGACCTATAAGCCGCTGTCTGACAGCAGCTGGCAGGCGTTGGGCGCGAGCGATCCGGGTCTGGTCTCCGGTGACTACAAGCTTCAGGTCGGTGACCTGGATAACCGTAGTAGCCTGCAGTTCATCGATCCGAAAGGTCATACGTTGACGCAGTCGCAAAATGACGCCCTGGTAGCAGTATTCCAGGCGGCATTGAGTAAGTAATTTATCAGGGCTGGAGCAATCCGGCCCTTTTTTCTGTATAGTGACGCAAACGTGTGCGTCAGCAGAAAAGCACAAATTTTTATGGTTAATCATCACTGGAGTGACAAAGATGCAAAAGCTAGCTGAGTTGTATCGTGGTAAAGCGAAAACCGTATACAGCACCGAAAATCCGGATCTGTTGGTACTCGAATTCCGTAACGATACGTCAGCAGGGGATGGCGCTCGCATTGAGCAGTTCGATCGTAAAGGTATGGTGAATAACAAATTCAACCATTTCATTATGAGCAAACTGGCGGAAGCGGGTATCCCGACCCAAATGGAAGCGCTGTTGTCCGATACCGAATGTCTGGTGAAAAAGCTGGATATGGTGCCGGTGGAGTGCGTTGTCCGTAACCGCGCCGCCGGTTCGCTGGTGAAACGTTTAGGGATCGAAGAAGGTATTGAGCTGAACCCGCCGCTGTTCGACCTGTTCCTGAAAAACGATGCCATGCATGACCCGATGGTTAACGAATCCTACTGCGAAACCTTCGGCTGGGTGAGCAAAGAGAACCTGGCGCGCATGCAGGAACTGACCTTCAAAGCGAACGACGTGCTGAAAAAGCTGTTCGACGACGCGGGCCTGATTCTCGTGGACTTCAAGCTGGAGTTCGGTCTGTTCAAAGGCGAAGTGGTGCTGGGCGATGAGTTCTCGCCGGACGGCAGCCGTCTGTGGGACAAAAAGACCATGGATAAAATGGACAAAGACCGTTTCCGCCAGAGCCTTGGCGGCCTGATCGAAGCCTACGAAGAAGTGGCGCATCGTTTAGGCGTGAAGCTGGACTAAGTTACGACGTCCCCGGCCTCGCCTGCGCGTAGGCCGGATAAGGCGTTGACGCCGCCATCCGGCAATGTGTTCGTTGCTTGCCCGATGGCGCTGCGTTGACCCGCTCATCTCCCTTCCTGATGTATTTCCAGTGGTAATCCTGCCCGTAACCGCCTACGATCGTATCAGTAACAATAAAAGAAGATCGAGGTAGTTATGCGTTGGCAAGGCCGTCGTGAAAGCGACAATGTAGAAGACCGGCGGAACAGTTCTGAATCCCCACTCTCCGGGCGCGGCCCTGGTTTCCGTATTCCCAGCGGTAAGGGCGGTATCATTCTGCTGATTGTCGTGCTGGTTGCGGGCTATTACGGCGTCGACTTAACCGGCCTGATGACCGGCGAACCGATTGGTCAGAGCCAGCAACAAAGCTCGCAGCGCGTCAGCAACCCGAACGATGATGAAGCGGCAAAGTTTACCTCGGTTATCCTTGCCACCACTGAAGACACCTGGGCTCAGCAGTTTAAAGAAATGGGGAAAACCTATCAGCCGCCGCGTCTGGTGATGTACCGTGGCGCGACCCGTACCGGCTGCGGTACCGGCCAGTCGGTGATGGGGCCATTCTACTGCCCGGCCGATAGCACGGTTTATATCGACCTCTCTTTCTATGACGATATGAAAAGCAAACTCGGTGCAGGCGGCGATTTCGCGCAGGGCTACGTGATTGCGCATGAAGTGGGGCACCACATCCAGAAACTGCTCGGCATCGAGCCGAAAGTCCGTCAGATGCAGCAGGGCGCATCGCAGGCTGAAGTGAACCGCCTGTCGGTCCGCATGGAGCTTCAGGCCGACTGTTTTGCGGGTGTCTGGGGTCATAACATGCAAAAACAGGGGATTCTGGAGGCTGGCGATCTTGAAGAAGCGCTGAACGCTGCCGAAGCGATTGGCGATGACCGCTTACAGCAGCAGAGCCAGGGCCGCGTGGTACCCGATAGCTTTACTCACGGCACATCACAGCAGCGCTACACCTGGCTGAAACGCGGCTTCGATAGCGGCGACCCGTCCCAGTGCAACACCTTCAGTAAATCGCTTTAACGGGATGTCGAAGGTCATGGATGAGCTGCTCGCGCAGGCCGCGCGAATGGCGCAGGAGGGGATTCGCCGTCTGCTGGTGGTTAGCGGCGACCCTGACTGGTGCGCAGAGCAGGCAGTAGCGTTTCGCAACGCTATCGAACACGACGTGCTGTGGGTGGGCCCGCAGACCGTCGCCCCTCCTTTTTGCCAGCCTGGCAAACTTGTCACGCTGCTCGGGCGCGAGTTCCAGCACGCCATCTTTGACGCTCGCGCGGGTTTTGACGTGTCGGCGTTTGCCGCGCTGGCGGGGACCTTGCGTGCCGGTAGCTGGCTGGTGCTGCTGGTGCCGGACTTCTCACGCTGGCCTCTGCAACCCGATGCGGACTCGCTGCGCTGGAGCGATACGCCGGAGCCCATCGCCACCCCCCATTTTGTTCACCATTTTTGCCGTACTCTGGCCGCCAACCCGCAGGCGAGAATCTGGCGTCAAGGTGAGCCACTGACGCCGCTCAATGACCCTCCACGACCACCATGGCAGCAGGCTAACGGCCAGCCCGACATTGAACAGCAATCGATTCTGTCAGCGCTGGCCAACGCCACCGCGCAGGTTTGTGTGGTGACGGCGGAACGCGGGCGTGGTAAGTCGGCGCTGGCCGGAATGCACATCCGACAGCTTTCCAGCACCGCGCTGGTCACGGCACCGTCCCGTGCTTCGGCGGAGGTAATTGCTGCCTTTGCCGGCGAGCGCTTTCGCTTTATCGCGCCGGATGCGCTGCTGGCCTCTGATGAAACCGCCGATTGGCTGGTGGTCGATGAGGCCGCAGCCATTCCCGCCCCGCTGTTGCAAAAGCTGATGACCCGCTTTTCGCGAGTGCTGCTAACCACCACCGTTCAGGGTTATGAAGGCACCGGACGTGGCTTTGCGCTGAAATTCTGTGCCGCGTTCCCGCAGCGGCAGGCGTTTACCCTGAGTCAACCCATTCGCTGGGCTGCCGGCTGCCCGCTGGAGGCGGTTGTGAACGAGGCGCTGATTTTCGATGATGATGCCTTTACCACCCCGCCGCAGGGCGCGATAACGTTGAAACTCGTGACGCAGTCAGCCTGGCAAACGACCCCAGCGCTGCCCCGCGCGCTCTATCAGCTGCTTTCCGGCGCCCATTATCGCACCTCGCCGCTGGATCTGCGGCGTATGATGGACGCGCCGGGCCAGCATTTTCTGAGCGCTCAAAGCAGTGACGGTCCGGCAGGCGCGTTGTGGCTGGTCGACGAAGGCGGGCTTTCGGCGGAACTGAGCCGGGCAGTGTGGGCCGGTTTTCGCCGCCCGCGCGGTAATCTGGTGGCGCAATCGCTGGCGGCTCACGGCGGCAGTCCGCTGGCGGCGACGCTTATCGGGCGACGCATCAGCCGCATTGCGGTACATCCGCTACGTCAGCGCGAAGGTCTCGGACAACGGCTGGTCGAACGGGCGTGGCAGGACGCTGAGGGGTGTGATTATCTCTCAGTGAGCTTTGGTTATACCGATGCGCTATGGCGCTTCTGGCAGCGCTGTGGCTTTACGCTGGTGCGTATTGGCACCCAGCGGGAGGCCAGCAGCGGCTGCTACGCGGCGATGGCTATTCGTCCGCTGACGGCGGCAGGGGAAGCGTTGATGTTACATGAGCATCAGCGATTGTGCCGCGAATGGCGCTGGCTACGCCGGTGGGTAGATGAAAAAGTGCCTCTGGCGGAAGTGACAGAGACTATCCTTACTGAGGATGACTGGTGGGATTTGGCCGGTTTTGCCTTTGCTCATCGCCCGATGCTGGCGGTGCTGGCGAACCTGCACCGGTTGAGCGAGCTGACTGAGCTGGCGATACCCGCGCTGCGCGGGCGTTTGTGCGGCGAGGCTGAGTCGGAACTCTGTGCTCGTCTGGGCGTGCAGGGGCGTAAAGCGCTGCTGGCCCGGCTTCGTGCAGAAGCGGCGCAGGCGATGCGCAGCGTTGACGCTGAACGCACAAACCGGCTGGCGGAACAGATCCCACAACTGCAATTTTTTTAACTGACTCATTCAGTTAAATGGCATGGTCATTATTCTGGTGCGGCGTAAACTGACCGTCAAAACCAAGGAGACAGCCATGACGCACGATCATTTTGTTGTTCAAAGCCCCGCGAAGCCCGCTCAACAGCTGCTGCTGTTGTTTCATGGCGTGGGCGATAATCCGGTCTCAATGGGGCAGATCGGCAGCTGGTTTGCGCCGCTGTTCCCGGATGCCTTGATTGTCAGCGTTGGCGGCGCTGAACCGTGCGGCCCGGCGCCGGGTCGCCAGTGGTTTTCGGTGCAGAGCGTGACCGAAGAGAACCGCCAGGCGCGCGTTGATGCCATTATGCCGACCTTTATTGAAACGGTACGCTACTGGCAAAAACAGAGCGGCGTGGGCCCGCAGGCCACCGCGCTGATCGGCTTTTCACAAGGGGCGATTATGTCGCTGGAAAGCGTCAAAGCCGAGCCAGGTCTGGCTTCACGCGTGATCGCTTTTAATGGTCGTTACGCTACGCTGCCGCAGCACGCGACCACCAGCACCACGATCCATCTGATCCACGGTGGAGAAGACCGGGTGATTGATTTAGCCTGGGCGGTGAAAGGTCAGGAAGCGCTCCTGGCCGCGGGCGGCGATGTGACGCTGGATATTGTCGACGATCTGGGGCACGCGATTGACGATCGCAGCATGCAGTTCGCGCTCGATCACCTGCGTTATACCGTGCCGAAGCACTATTTCGATGAGGCATTGAGCGGCGGAACGCCGAAAGATGACGATATTATTGAAATGCTGTAAGTCTCGCGCGTTCCCGGTTACCCGGGAACGTGTAAGCCATCAGGCAGCCTGATGTGGCGATTTATTGCTTCGGCGGGTTTTTCTTCGGCCAGTCGTCGTCATCGTCCCACTTATCATTGCAGTCACGATGCGGCGGAAGCTCAGGTTTATCGGCAAGGAATTTTTTATGATCGACGCGACTAAGATCCTTAATCACGTTGATAATCACCCCCACCAGGAAAACCAGCACCAGAATCCACCAGTATTTTGTCAGCCAATCCATGCGCATTACCTCTTTTGTTGTGCCGTCAGGCGACAAGTTGTTCCATGATACGCTGATACATCCGCGCTAGCATCTGCAGGTCTGCGGCATTTACGCATTCGTTTATCTTGTGAATGGTCGCGTTCACTGGACCCAGCTCAACAACCTGCGCGCCCATCTGGGCGATAAAGCGACCATCTGACGTCCCGCCGGTGGTCAGTAACTGCGGTTCTATTTCATTATAGTGCGCAATCGCGTTAACCACCGCGTCAACCAGCTTGCCGCGTGCGGTCAGGAACGGCTGCCCGGAGATCCACCAGTCTACCGAGTAGCGCAGTTGGTATTTTTCCAGCAGGGCGATCACACGTTCTTTGATCATCGCGTCGGTCAGCTCGGTGCTGAAGCGGAAGTTGAACTGCACGAACAGATCGCCAGGGATGACGTTGTTGCTGCCGGTACCCGCCTGGATGTTGGCAATTTGCATGCTGGTTGGCGGGAAGAATTCGTTGCCCTGATCCCACTCGATAGATACCAGTTCGTTCATCCACGGCGCGGCGCGGTGAACCGGATTATCGGCAAGGTGCGGGTAGGCCACGTGGCCCTGCACGCCGTGAATGGTCAGGTTACAGGTCATGGATCCACGACGGCCATTTTTCACCACGTCACCCACCACTTCGGTGCTCGACGGTTCGCCCACCAGGCAGTAATCCAGACGCTCGTTGCGCGCCATCAGCGCTTCCACCACCTTCACGGTACCGTGGGTGGCGCTGGCCTCTTCATCGGAGGTGATCAGGAACGCCAGGCGGCCTTTATGGTTCGGGTGCTGGGCGACAAAACGTTCTGCAGCAACAACCATCGCAGCCAGCGAGCCTTTCATGTCCGCCGCGCCGCGGCCAAACAGCATGCCATCACGAATGGTTGGTTCAAATGGCGGGTTAATCCAGCGATCGGCATCACCAGCCGGCACCACATCGGTGTGGCCTGCAAATGCCAGGGTTTCCCCTTTACCGCGCCAGGCCCAGAAATTCTGGGTATCACCAAAATCCATGGGCTCAACGGTAAAACCGATAGCGCGCAGGCGTTCAATCATTAATGCCTGACAGCCCGCGTCATCGGGGCTGAGAGACGGGCGGCGAATAAGCTGCTGAGCCAGCTCAATGACTGGGCAAGACATAAACTAAACCTCGTTATTTTTCGTTATCTGCAAAAAGTCAAAACGGGGCGGCGGCATTAGCGCATCTGGGCGAGCCACTGACCGTAACTGGCATCACTAAAACCCAGCAGCATAGGCTGTGCAGGCGCGCAGAGCAATGGGCGTTTAATGATCGCCGGCATTTCCAACATTAGCGCAGCGGCGGCGTCGGCATTGTTGATGCCCATGCGCACGCTTTCGTCCAGCTTACGCCAGGTGGTACCACGGGTATTCAATAAGGCTTCCCAACCCAGCTCGGCAATAAAGGATGCCAGTAACTCGGGGGGCAGGCCGTCAACGCGATAATCATGAAAGCGATATTCAACCTGATGGTCGTCCAGCCAGCGACGGGCTTTTTTAATTGTGTCGCAATTTTTTATTCCATAGAGGATGGTCATGTTCCACCTTTATATCAGCAGGTTTTTTAGGGTCTCGAATATACACGGAATTCCCGTGGCTGCCTGTTTTAATTTTATCCTGATAAGCAGGCTGAAATTCGTACAGTTTATCATGCTGTCTACGACGAAAGTCGCAGTTTGTTCACTTTGTTGTAGGGTAAATTCTTATCATATGATTCACATTCTGATAACTATTTCAGAATGTTGCTGTTCGTCACATTAAATGTCAACATTCCAGCCCATAGTGGCCTCAAGCAGTAAACAATCGTTGGCAGCGGCAATCAAAGTAATCGGATTAACCGTATTCACAGGTCATACATTTGTACGTAATATACGCATAATAATAAGAGAGGTAGTTATGATCGAACGTGAACTGGGGAACTGGAAAGATTTTATCGAAGTGATGCTTCGTAAATAATTTTCAGACAGGTGAGTGATTAAGCGCTGTGTTCTTTCAATTACCATGATGGTGTTGTTTGCAGTACAGAGTCAATGCTCAACATAAAGATAAAAAGGCGACAGTGACTGTCGCCTTTTCTGTTTTTATTCAGGCTTTTCTTTTAACGGGAATCGACGTCGTACCAGCACAAAGAACAGCGGTACGAAGAAGATAGCCAGCACCGTTGCCGAGATCATCCCGCCAACCACGCCGGTACCCACCGCATGCTGGCCGCCGGAACCCGCGCCGGTGGTTAATGCCATGGGCAGAACCCCGAAGATAAACGCCAGCGAGGTCATCAGGATGGGACGCAGGCGCTGGCGGCAGGCTTCGAGGGTCGCCGACATCAGGTCTTCGCCTTTCTCATTCATTTCATTGGCAAATTCAACGATCAGAATGGCGTTCTTCGCCGAGAGCCCGATAACCGTCAGCAGCCCCACCTGGAAGTAAACGTCGTTTTCCAGCCCGCGCATCCAGGTGGCCAGCAGCGCGCCAATCACCCCCAGCGGTACCACCAGCATCACCGAGAACGGCACTGACCAGCTTTCATACAGCGCCGCCAGACACAGGAACACTACCAGCAGTGAAATGGCGTATAGCGCAGGAGCCTGTGCGCCGGAGAGCCGTTCCTGGTAGGACATTGCTGTCCACTCCAGACCAAAACCGGTCGGCAGCTGTTTGACCAGATTCTGCATCACGTCCATTGCGGTACCGGTACTGACGCCCGGCGCGGCTTCACCGATAATTTCGACGGCTGAATAACCGTTATAGCGCTCCAGGCGCGGCGAGCCGGTTTCCCAGCGTGAGGTGGCGAAGGCTGAGAATGGCACCATCTGACCCGCGTTGTTACGCACATACCACTGATTAATGTCATCCGGCAGCATGCGGTACTTCGCGGCGGCCTGCACGTACACTTTCTTCACGCGGCCACGGTCCATAAAGTCGTTCACATAGCTCGAACCCCACGCGGTTTGCAGCGTGTCGTTGATATCGTCGATAGAGACGCCCAGCGCCTGCGCTTTACGCTGATCGATATCGATCTGCAGCTGCGGGCTGTCATCAAGGCCGTTGTGGCGCACGCGGGTGAGCTGCGGACTCTGTCCTGCCAGCTCCAGCAGCTTATCGCGTGCGGCCATCAGCGCATCGTGCCCGGCGCCTCCGTGATCCTGCAGTTCCATATCAAAACCGGCAGAGCTGCCCAGGCCGCTGATGGCTGGCGGGCTGCTGGCGTAGACGCGCGCCTCTTTAATCTTGTTCAGCGCTTTGGTTGCGCGCTCGATAATGGCAAACGAGGTGCCAGTGGTGCTATCGCGCTCGTCCCAGTCTTTCAGGCGCACAAACATGCGCGCGACGTTCTGCCCATTACCACCCGGGCCTGACCCGATGGTGGCAAAAATGGAGGTGATATTGTCCTTCTCATTTTTGAAGAAATAGTCTTCAACCTGTTCCACCACTTTCAGCGTTTGCTGCTGAGTGGAGCCGCTCGGAAGCTGGACCGAGGTGGTAAACATACCGCGGTCTTCCAGCGGCAGGAACGAGGAGGGCAGACGCAGGAACAGGAACACCATGCCGCCCAGCAGCACCACATAAATCAGCATCCAGCGTACGCTGCGGTGGAGGATTTTCGCCACGCCGGACTCATAGCGGCGCGCGCTGGCATCGAAGTTACGGTTGAACCAGCCAAAGAAGCCTTTGGTGCCGTGCACTTCGCCTTTATGAATGGGTTTGAGAATGGTGGCGCACAGCGCGGGCGTCAGAATCATCGCCACCAGTACCGACAGCACCATCGCCGAAACAATGGTAATCGAGAACTGACGATAGATAGCCCCGGTGGTGCCGCCAAAGAAGGCCATCGGGATAAATACCGCCGACAGCACCATCGCGATACCGACCAGCGCGCCCTGAATCTGGCCCATCGATTTACGCGTTGCCTGCCTTGGCGTCAGCCCCTCGGTACTCATAATACGCTCGACGTTCTCGACAACCACGATGGCGTCATCTACCAGAAGCCCGATGGCGAGCACCATGGCGAACATCGTCAGGGTGTTAATACTGTATCCGCAGGCGTAGAGAATGGCGAAGGTGCCCATCAGCACCACCGGTACGGCGATGGTGGGAATCAGCGTGGCGCGGAAGTTTTGCAGGAACAGGTACATCACCAGGAACACCAGCAGGATGGCTTCCAGCAGCGTTTTCACCACGTCTTTGATCGATGCTTTGACGAAGGAGGTGGTTTCGTAGGCGACTTTATACTCCAGGCCATGCGGGAAATAGGCTTTTAGCTCGTCCAGGCGCTGAATAACGCGCTCGGCGGTCGCCATTTCGTTGGCCCCTGAGGCGAGTTTGATGCCAAGGCCAGACGCCGGGTTGCGATTATACCGGCTGAGATAGTCATATTTTTCCGCGCCCATTTCGACGGTGGCAACGTCTCCGAGCGTCACTTCTGAGCCGTCCTGGTTAACGCGCAGGGTGATGTCGCGGAACTGCTGTGGCGTTTGCAGCAGCGATTGCGCATTAATGGTGGCGTTCAGCGCCTGCTTATCAACCGACGGCGTTCCGCCAAGCTGCCCAACGGCAATCTGCGCGTTCTGCGATTTAATGGCGCTGGTGACGTCGGAAGCGGTTAACTGATAGCTGTTGAGCTTGGCCGGATCCAGCCAGATGCGCATGGAATATTGTGAACCGTAGGCGTCAATGTCGCCGACGCCGTCAACGCGGCTGAGCGGGTCCTGAATGTTACTGGCGACATAGTCGGAAATATCTTGCTTATCCATGCTGCCGTCGGTGGAGACGAAGGCGATGGTCAGAATGTTGGTATCGCCTGTTTTACGTACCGTGACGCCTTGCGTCTGCACCGCCTGTGGCAGCTTGTTCATTGCCGTTTGCAGCTGGTTTTGTACCTGCTGTACCGCTTCGTCCGGGTCGGTGCCGGCGACGAAGCTCAGCGTGATTGACGCCTGGCCGGTGGCGCTGCTTTGAGAGGACATATACATCAGGTTATCGATGCCAGTCATGTTCTGTTCGATAACCTGGGTGACGGTGTTTTCCAACGTTTGCGCGGACGCGCCCGGATAGTTGGCGGTCACGCGGACGTTCGGCGGCGCGAGGTCTGGGTACTGCTCTACCGGTAATGAAAATATCGCCAGGGTCCCGGTAAGGCACAAAAGGATTGCTAGCACCCAGGCAAAAATGGGGCGATCGATGAAGAAATTCGCCATCAGGATCCGAACCTCGTGTTGGTCATTTTTTTTACGTACTGAATTGCGTCAAACACTGTAGCCGTAAGGCTCCCGGCAATCGTGGAGAAAATAAGAAGATAATGTAAATAATCATACCGCTTTGGCGAAACGGTTTGCATATCCTTACGCAAGCCGATTTCTGCCCCCTGAAACGTAATTTCATTTAAGCTGAAATTTTTTGATCTGCCACAGCTTACTGACAAATAGTCGCCGATTCTGGGCAAATGGACATTGCCTGTACGGGGATTCCTCGGCTAATAAATAGGACTTATAAATATAAGGTTTTTTAACCATAGGCTGAGCGAGTATGAACCGTTTTATTAGGGTAGATAGCCAACAATGCATTGGATGCAGGGCGTGTGAAGTTGCCTGTGTGATGTCGCATAACGGAGAGCAACATGTGCTCGACGCGTCGCAGTTTATGCCGCGCATCACGGTCGTCAAAATGAACCATCAACGAGGGGCCGCTACCTGCCATCATTGTGAAGATGCCCCCTGTGCACGCAGCTGCCCGAACGGCGCGATTCGCCAGGTCGATGACGCCATCCAGGTCGACCAGGCGAAGTGCATCGGCTGTAAATCCTGTGCGGTTGCCTGTCCGTTTGGCACCATGCAAATTGTTCTCGCGCCGACTCAGGATGGGCGTGTAAAAGCCACGGCCCACAAATGCGATCTCTGTCACGAGCGCCCGGCAGGCCCGGCTTGTGTGGAAAACTGCCCGGCGGACGCCCTACAGCTAATGACCAGCCAGCAACTTAGCGATATTGCGCGCACCCGACGCCTGCAAACGGCCTGCCGCGAAGCGCAGCCGTGGCACAGCGAGAGTCGTGCGCCGGCTGCGAAGATTCAGCGTAGCAAGGTGCAGCAGATGGCGCAGACACCCGCTCGCGGTGAAGCGGATAAACTCAATCTTGCCGCCCGTAAAACCGGATTCGGCGAAATTTATCTGCCGCTACGTCACGAACAGGCGCAACAGGCTTCCGCACGCTGCCTGAGCTGTGGCGAGCATAGCGTTTGCGAATGGACCTGTCCGCTGCACAACCATATTCCGCAGTGGATCGAACGGGTCAACGCCGGGGATATTGACGCGGCGGTAGAGCTGTCGCATCAGACCAACCCGCTGCCGGAAATCACGGGACGCGTCTGCCCGCAGGATCGCCTTTGCGAAGGCGCCTGTACGATTCGCGATGAGCACGGCGCGGTCACGATTGGCAATATTGAACGCTATATCTCTGACCGTGCGCTAGCCAAAGGCTGGCGTCCGAATATTGGCAATGTCGCCAGCAGCGGTAAGCGAGTGGCGATTATCGGCGCCGGGCCTGCCGGGCTGGCATGCGCCGACATTCTGGTGCGTCAGGGCGTGGAGCCGGTCGTGTTTGACCGCCATCCGGAAATCGGCGGACTGCTGACGTTCGGCATCCCGGCATTCAAGCTGGATAAATCGCTGATGGCCCGCCGCCGTGAAATCTTTAGCGACATGGGGATTCGCTTTGAGCTGAACTGTGAAATTGGCAAAGACATCACCCTGGACAGGTTGCTGGAAGAGTACGACGCCGTGTTTGTCGGAGTGGGCACCTACCGTTCCATGAAGGCGAACCTGCCGAATGAAGATGCGCCGGGGGTGTATGACGCGCTGCCGTTCCTGATCGCGAACACGAAAAACGTGATGGGGCTCGAGGCGTTGCCTGAGGAACCGTATATCAATACCAAAGGGCTTAACGTGGTGGTGCTTGGCGGCGGCGATACGGCGATGGACTGCGTGCGTACCGCACTGCGCCACGGTGCGGAAAAGGTCACCTGTGCCTATCGTCGCGATGAAGCCAACATGCCTGGGTCGAAAAAAGAGGTCAAAAACGCGAAGGAAGAGGGAGCGGAGTTTGAGTTCAACGTTCAGCCCGTCACGCTGGAGCTGGATGCTGAGGGCCGCGTGTGCGGCGTCCGTTTCCTGCGTACTGAGCTTGGTGAGCCGGATGCTCAGGGTCGCCGCCGTCCGACGCCGATTCCCGGCAGCGAGTTTGTGATGCCTGCTGATGCGGTCATCATGGCCTTTGGTTTCCATCCGCACGGTATGCCGTGGCTGAACGCGCTGGGTGTGGAGGTTGACGACTGGGGACGCATTCGCGCCAACGTGCATTCGCGCTACCGTTATCAAACCTCGAATCCCAAAATTTTCGCCGGTGGCGATGCGGTGCGTGGTGCCGATCTGGTGGTCACCGCGATGGCTGAAGGACGTCATGCGGCGCAGGGGATCCTCGACTGGTTAGGCGTGAAAATCACCCGCGCGCATTGACGATACCCCGGCTTCACGGCGTAATATGACGCGAAAGCGTTATCGCCGTGGAGCCTGTATGTCCCTTAATATCAACGTTATTAAAGATAAAATCCTGTCCGAAAACTACTTCGTCCTGCGCAATATTACCTACGATTTGACCCAAAAAAATGGCGAAGTGGTGCAACACAAACGCGAAGTTTACGACCGTGGCAACGGCGCGACGGTGCTGCTCTACAACCGCCAGAAGCAGAGCGTGGTGCTGGTGCGTCAGTTCCGTGTCGCCACCTGGGTGAACGGTAATGCCAACGGCATGCTGATTGAAACCTGCGCCGGGTTGCTCGACGACGACGAGCCGGAAGCGTGCATTCGCAAAGAGGCTATCGAAGAGACCGGCTATCAGGTCAACAACGTGCGTAAAGTGTTTCAGCTGTATATGTCGCCGGGCGGCGTGACCGAAATCGTCCACTTCTTTATTGCCGAATACGACGATCGTCTGCGCGATAACGCGGGCGGCGGCGTGGATGATGAAGATATTGATGTGCTGGAGCTGCCGTTCACCCGTGCAATTGAGATGATTCGCACTGGTGAAATTTGCGATGGTAAGACGGTGATTTTACTCCAGTATCTGCAAGGTTCAGGCCTGATGGCGTAATTTTCTGGCTAGCTCAATCCGATAAATCCGATTGAGCGCTACCGCTTCGTCCTCCAGGATAGCCCCGGTAAGTTGATGCTTTTTTCTTCTGGGGTTGTACCGTCCATGCGTTACCGCATTCTCCTTTTTTTCTTCTGCATCGGGTGGCTCCCGACGTCGTTGACGTGGGCGGCGCCGACGCAGCAGCTTTTTTCCGACTGGTTGGTGACCTGTAATAACCAGAATTTCTGTGTGACCCGTAACGTTGGCCTGCACTATGGTCTGGTGATGACCCTCAGCCGCAGCGCCGGGGCGCACACCGATGCCCAACTGCGTATTGAGTTGGGCGGGCTGGTTAACCCGGTGGCGGCGGTCCCGGCGATCGAACCTCGGTTGCTGCTTGATGGGAAGCCGCTGAAACTCAACGGCGAGCACTGGAAAATACAGCCGAAATGGCTGTCGACCGGCGATAGCGTCACCATAGACGCCTTCCTGCAACAAATTCAGGATGCTCAGGCCATTACGCTGTCGAAGGGCGTGCAGGTGATGTCGTTACAGGGGCTGAAGGCGGCTTTGCTGTTTATCGATGCCCAACAAAAACGCGTGGGTAATGAAACCGCGTGGATCCGTAAAGGCGACGAGCCGCCGCTGAGCGTGCCGCCCGCTCCGCCGCTGAAGACCGTCGCAAAAGTTAGCCCTGCGCCGACGCCGCTCGGTCGCGATGAATACAACGACCTGCTCGATTTCGCCACCTGGCGGATGAACAACGTGCAGTGTTCGCTGGATCCGCTGCGGCGTGAAGTGTGGGTGACCGCGTTAAGTGACGATAAAGCGCTGATCATGACCAGCTGTGAATCCGGGGCCTACAACACTATCTATCGTGCCTGGCTGGCGTCGCGCAAAAAGCCGTTTGCCACCACGCCGATTCGCCTGCGTTTGCCGTTCCTGCCTTCCGGTAAGGAGGGGCGTGATATTGAACTGGTGAATTTGACGTTTAACGAACATACACGTGAACTGATCACGCTTGAGAAGGGACGCGCCCTCGGCGACTGCGGTACACAGACGCGCTGGCGCTTCGATGGACAACGCTTTCGCCTGGCGCGTTACGCCACTCAACCGCAGTGTGACAACTGGCAGGGAGCGGATGCCTGGGCAACACAGTGGGTTTCCGGTTAACGTTTTCACTATTCCATTCCAGGGGCAGCCGCCCCTCCGCGTCTTTTCAATGTTGATAAAAATGTATCAACAACATGATTAATATAACGATTTTAGATGATGGCTTAACGAGGGCGGTTTCCCCAGGATGGTAGACTTGCCCCTGCATCGCCCGGATGGCGGAAGGCGATAGCCGTTTGGTTATGGCTGGCATAACAAAAAAGCATATCCGGAAATCATGATCTTACTATCGATAGTTGATAACATAAGCGACATAAATAAATAACAAAGCAAGGCGTGTTCGCAAGAGTATGGCGGCCTTCAAAGTTTACCGGGCGGTCACAGGCGATACTAGGCGCTTCCTTCGGGAGTGCATCAGGACGTAATTGCGCTTCACCCTTTTAGTTTGATACGTGAAAGGAACCCTAAATGGACGACCAATTAAGACAAAGTGCCCTCGATTTCCATGAATTCCCCGTTCCAGGCAAAATTCAGGTAGCGCCGACCAAGCCGCTCGCCACCCAACGCGATCTCGCGCTGGCCTACTCGCCGGGCGTTGCCGCGCCGTGTCTGGAGATCGAAAAAGATCCGCTGGCGGCCTACAAATATACCGCGCGCGGTAACCTGGTAGCGGTGGTGTCCAACGGTACCGCCGTACTGGGTTTAGGCAATATCGGCGCATTGGCCGGTAAACCGGTGATGGAAGGTAAGGGTGTTTTGTTCAAGAAATTCGCCGGTATCGACGTTTTCGATATCGAAGTGGATGAAACCAACCCGGACAAATTTATCGATGTCGTGGCGGCGCTGGAGCCGACCTTTGGCGGCATCAACCTCGAAGACATCAAAGCGCCGGAATGTTTCTACATTGAACAGCAGCTGCGCGAGCGCATGAACATTCCTGTGTTCCACGACGATCAGCATGGCACCGCGATTATCAGTACCGCGGCCATCCTCAACGGCCTGCGCGTGGTGGAGAAAAACATCTCTGACGTTCGTATGGTGGTCTCCGGCGCGGGCGCGGCAGCGATTGCCTGTATGAACCTGCTGGTGGCGCTGGGGATGCAGAAACACAATATTGTGGTCTGCGACTCGAAGGGCGTGATCTATGAAGGCCGCGAGCCGAATATGGCGGAAACCAAAGCCGCCTACGCGGTGAAGGATGACGGCAAGCGCACGCTGGACGACGTGATTGCCGACGCCGACATCTTCCTTGGCTGCTCTGGCCCGAAAGTGCTGACCCAGGAGATGGTGAAGAAAATGGCTCGCGCGCCGATGATCCTCGCGCTGGCGAACCCGGAGCCGGAAATTCTGCCGCCGCTGGCAAAAGAAGTGCGCCCGGATGCGATTATCTGCACCGGCCGTTCCGACTACCCGAACCAGGTGAACAACGTGCTGTGCTTCCCGTTCATCTTCCGTGGCGCGCTGGACGTTGGCGCGACGGCGATTAACGAAGAGATGAAGCTGGCGGCAGTCCACGCGATCGCTGAACTGGCCCACGCCGAGCAGAGTGAAGTGGTGGCTTCCGCTTACGGTGATCAGGATCTGAGCTTTGGCCCGGACTACATTATTCCAAAACCGTTCGATCCGCGCCTGATCGTTAAGATCGCCCCGGCTGTGGCGAAAGCGGCGATGGACTCCGGCGTCGCAAAACGCCCGATTGCCGATTTTGACGCCTACATCGAGAAACTGAGCGAGTTTGTCTACAAGACCAACCTGTTTATGAAACCTATCTTCTCGCAGGCACGTAAAGAGCCGAAGCGCATCGTGCTGGCGGAAGGGGAAGACAACCGCGTGCTGCACGCCACCCAGGAGCTTATCACGCTGGGGCTGGCGAAGCCGATTCTGATTGGCCGTCCGAGCGTTATCGAGATGCGCCTGCAGAAGTTGGGCTTGCAGATTAAGCCGGGCGTCGACTTTGAAATCGTCAATAACGAATCAGACCCGCGCTTTAAAGAGTACTGGCAGGAATACTACAGCCTGATGAAGCGTCGCGGTATCACGCAGGAACAGGCGCAGCGCGAGATGCGCAGTAATACCACCGCGATTGGTTCAATCATGGTGCAGCGCGGCGAAGCGGACGGCATGATTTGCGGTACAATCGGTGATTACCATGAGCATTTCAGCGTGATCAACCCGTTATTCGGCTACCGTGACGGCGTGCATACCGCGGGCGCGATGAACGCGCTGCTGCTGCCGAGCGGTAACACCTTTATTGCCGATACCTACGTCAACAACGATCCGACACCGGAGCAGATTGCTGAAATCACCCTGATGGCGGCGGAAAGCGTGCGTCGTTTCGGCATCGAGCCGCGCGTGGCGCTGCTGTCGCACTCTAACTTTGGCTCTTCCGACTGCCCGTCGGCCAGCAAAATGCGCGATGCGCTGGAGCTGGTGAAGGCGCGCGCGCCGGAGCTGATGATTGATGGCGAAATGCACGGCGATGCCGCATTGGTTGAAAGCATCCGTAACGACCGCATGCCGGATAGCCCGCTGAAAGGTTCGGCGAATATTCTGGTGATGCCGAATATGGAAGCTGCGCGTATCAGCTATAACCTGCTGCGCGTTTCCAGTTCCGAAGGGGTGACCGTTGGGCCGGTGCTGATGGGGGTATCGAAACCGGTACATATCCTGACGCCGATCGCCTCCGTTCGCCGCATCGTCAACATGGTGGCGCTGGCGGTGGTTGAAGCCCAGACCCAGCCGCTGTAAAACAAAAAAGCCCCATTTTGGGGCTTTTTCGTGATGCCTGATGGCGCTTCGTTTATCAGGCTTACGAAAGCCAGTCTTTCACTTTGATAAATTCGCTCAGCGCCGCTTCCGGGCTGTTTTCATCCGGCTGGTAGTTATACTCCCAGCGCACCAGCGGCGGCATCGACATCAGAATCGACTCTGTGCGCCCGCCGGTTTGCAGGCCAAACAGCGTGCCTCTGTCCCACACCAGATTAAATTCAACGTAGCGCCCGCGACGGTAGAGCTGGAAATCACGCTCGCGTTCGCCGTAGGCGATATCTTTACGACGCTCGACGATCGGCAGATAGGCGTCGGTAAAACCTTTCCCCACCGCCTGCATAAAGCCAAAGCAGTGATCGAAGTCTGGCGTATTCAGATCGTCAAAGAACAGGCCGCCAATGCCGCGCTGCTCGTTACGGTGCTTAAGATAGAAGTAGTCGTCGCACCACTTTTTGTAGCGCGGGTAGACGTCGTCGCCAAACGGCTGACACAGGTCGCGTGCGACGGTGTGCCAGTGCACGGCGTCTTCGTTAAAGCCGTAGTAGGGGGTTAAATCGAAACCGCCGCCGAACCACCACACCGGCTCTGCACCGGGCTTTTCAGCAATAAAAAAGCGCACGTTGGCGTGGCTGGTTGGCACATACGGATTGCGCGGATGGATAACCAGCGAGACGCCCATCGCTTCGAAGCTACGTCCTGCCAGCTCCGGACGGTGCGCCGTGGCGGAAGCGGGCATGGCGTCGCCGTGTACGTGGGAGAAATTCACGCCCGCTTGCTCAAACAGTGCACCGTCGCGCAACACTCGGCTGCGGCCACCGCCGCCGGCTTCACGCTGCCAGCTATCTTCAATAAATGCGCTGCCATCGAGCTGCTCAAGCTGCCGACAAATATCGTCCTGTAGCCCGAGCAGAAAGGCTTTGACCTGCTCTACGTTAATCTTCATCAGCGGCGCTTCGCGTGGGCTTTCTGGTTATCGAACCAGTGGAAGTAGCTGATGATGCCAGAAGCAATGGCATCGGCTATTTTCTGGCGAAACGCGGCGGTACCCAGCAGTTTTTCTTCCGCCGGGTTGGTGATAAACGAGGTTTCCACCAGCACCGACGGGATCGACGGCGACTTCAGCACCACGAACGCGGCTTGTTCAGTGCTGCGGCTGTGCAGCTTATGCACGGGCTTGATTTTCTTCAGCACGTGCGAGCCGAGCGTGAGGCTGTTTTTGATGGTATCGGTTTGCACCAGATCGAACAGCACCTGCTGGAGCAGATGGTCTTTATCCTTGGCCTTTTTACCCGCCAGTTCATCGGCGGCGTTTTCACGGTCTGACAGATATTTTGCCATGGCGCTACTGGCCCCGCGGTTGGAGAGGGCAAACACCGACGCCCCCGCAGCGGACGGATTGGTAAAACCATCGGCGTGGATCGACATAAACAGGTCCGCGCCGTGCTTGTGGGCAATCTCAACCCGATCGTACAGCGGAATAAAGGTGTCGCCTGAACGTGTCAGTTTGGCGTCGATACCGTTTTTCTGCAAAATGGCGCGCACGTTTTTAGCAATCGCCAGTACGACGTGCTTTTCTTTGGAACCGTTGTGGCCAATTGCGCCGGTATCAATACCGCCGTGGCCTGGGTCCAACATGACCAGTCGGCGATTCGAAGACTTTTTCGCCGGTTTGCTGTGACCATTGCTGGTTTTTAATGTTGTGTCTTTCGCGGCTGCCTGAGACGCGATTCCCGACAGCGTGAGCGCAGCCAATCCGGCTTTTAGCACCTGACGGCGCGAAGTCAGTATTTTTAAAGGTTTAAACGTGCTCATTCCGGCCTGAGTTGTAAAAACAAGAATCTGTATGTTATATCGTATCGCGATTTTGGTTACGACTGTTCGCGATGAGAATTGTTTTACTTTTCATTTCAATACGTGTCTGTACCTTATTATGCCATTTTTTTCACTGTGCCGCGTCAGATATTGGCTAAATTGGCCGTTCACGCCATAATCACTGTTTTTAAACCTGAAAAGGTGGGTAATACCATGGAGATACGCGTTTTTCGCCAGTCGGACTTTGAAGAGGTCATCACCCTGTGGGAGCGATGCGATCTGCTGCGACCATGGAACGACCCGGAAATGGATATTGAACGGAAGGTGAATCATGACGTCAGCCTGTTTCTGGTGGCGGAAGTGAACGGCGAAGTGGTTGGCACCATTATGGGCGGCTACGACGGCCATCGCGGCTCGGCCTACTATCTCGGCGTGCACCCGGAGTATCGCGGGCGCGGCATTGCCAACGCATTGCTCAACCGCCTTGAGAAAAAACTCATTGCTCGCGGCTGCCCGAAAATCCAGATTATGGTGCGCGAAGAAAACGACGTGGTGCTGGGCATGTACGAGCGCCTGGGCTATGAACACGCCGATGCCCAAAGCTTAGGAAAGCGCCTGATCGAAGATGAAGAGTACTGATTTCTCGCCCGCTGATTACGATGCGCAGGGTCGCCTGCGCTTGCCATTTCTGTTCTGGTGCCTGCTGTTGTTGCAAGCGCGGACGTGGGTATTGTTCCTGATGGCGGGGGCCTCCCGCGATCAGGGCGATGCGTTACTGAATTTGTTCTACCCCGACCACAGTCTCTTCTGGATTGGCCTGCTGCCCGGCGTACCGGCGGTGCTGGCGTTTTTGCTAAGCGGACGGCGACATGTCTACCCGCGTTTATGGCGTCTCCTTCATCCGGCGTTAGTTGTGGCCCAGTTGATCCTCCTGTTTTGGCAGCCGTGGTTGTGGCTCAGCGGTGAAGCCGTCTCTGGCGTTGGAGTAAGCCTGCTGGTTCTCGATATTTATGCTCTGTGGTGGCTGCTGAGCAACCGACGTTTACGCGCCTGTTTTCGTGATGTCACAGATTGAACGGCACTTTTTGTGTTTACTGGACTCCAATAGGCCTGACTTGAATTTATAGGAAGTAGGAATGAAATCGCTGCGTTTACTCTTGTGTGCACTGCCGCTGGCGCTGACCGGCTGTTCAACGTTGTCTTCGGTTAACTGGTCGGCGGCCTATCCGTGGAACTGGTTTGGATCTTCTGCAGGCGTGACTGAGCAGGGCGTTGGCGGCATTACCGGCACCACGGCGCTGAGCGAGCAGGCGATTAGCGACGCACTCGGCAGCGATTACCGCCTGCGTAGCGGCATGAAGGCGCATGACGGCAACATCGTCCGCTATTTTGAAGCGCTGCGTGGCGACAAGGTGGCAATGGTCATCAACGGTGACAGCGGTACCGTCAGTCGTGTTGATGTGCTGGATGACGGCATTGTCGCCGCCGACGGGGCGAAGGTCGGCACGGCCTTCAATACGCTCTACGACAAAGCGTATGGTCACTGCCAGGCCGCAAGCGGAGACGAGAGTAACGTCGTGGAATGTAAAGCGAAAGACAGCCAGCACATTAGCTATCAGTTCTCCGGCACCTGGCAGGGGCCGCAGGGCCTCATGCCACCTGACGACGCGCTGAAAAACTGGACGCTATCGAAAATCATCTGGCGACGCTAAATTTGATGTTGAATTGACCCGCTGCGGTGAAAAGCGGGTACAATATGTGAGGTTTTTCTATGCCACGACGTCGTGGCATTTTATTTTCAGGAGGAGCGATGTCTCAGGTTCAGAGCGGCATTTTGCCGGAACATTGCCGCGCGGCGATTTGGATTGAAGCCAATGTGAAAGGGGACGTTAACGCCCTGCGTGCCGGCAGCAAAATTTTTGCCGAAAAGCTGGCGGCGTTCCAGGATAAATTCCCGGAAGCGCATTTAGGCGCGGTAGTTGCGTTTGGCCACGACACATGGCGCGAGCTGAGTGGCGGCGTGGGTGCTGAGGAACTGAAAGATTTTCCTCAGTATGGCAAGGGGCTGGCGCCTTCCACGCAGTTTGACGTACTGATCCACATCCTCTCTCTGCGTCATGACGTGAACTTCTCCGTGGCCCAGGCCGCGCTGGCCGCTTTTGGCGACTCGCTGGACGTGCAGGAAGAAGTACACGGCTTCCGTTGGGTTGAAGAACGCGACCTGAGCGGCTTTGTTGACGGCACTGAAAACCCGGCCGGTGAAGAAACCCGTCGTGAAGTGGCGGTGATCAAAGACGGCGTCGACGCGGGCGGCAGCTATGTTTTCGTGCAGCGCTGGGAGCACAACCTCAAGCAGCTTAACCGCATGAGCGTGCCGGATCAGGAAATGATGATTGGCCGTACCAAAGAAGCCAACGAAGAGATCGACGGCGACGATCGTCCGGAAACCTCGCACCTGACTCGCGTAGACCTGAAAGAAGATGGTAAAGGACTGAAGATTGTGCGTCAGAGCCTGCCGTACGGCACGGCCAGCGGTACGCACGGCCTGTACTTCTGCGCTTACTGCGCGCGTTTGCACAATATTGAACAGCAGTTGCTGAGCATGTTTGGCGATACCGACGGTAAGCGTGACGCAATGCTGCGCTTTACTAAGCCGGTGACCGGTGGGTATTACTTTGCGCCTTCGCTGGATAAGCTGGTGGCGTTGTAATTCAGAGCCGCCCCTCACCCTAACCCTCTCCCCATGGGGGAGAGGGGACCGTTTGATGCGGTTTGATGTAACGAAACTGATGGTCAGGCTCGTTTTTCACCCTCTCCCTCTCAGGGAGAGGGCCGGGGTGAGGGTAATTGCGACACCAGAGCCTCCAGAATCTGCGCCAACACAGCCTCTTCATTGTCTATCAATTCGTTATTCCAGAATCTCAGCACTCTCCATCCTTGTCGCTCAAGCCACGCTGTTCTCCGCGCATCGTACCCGCTTCTTTCATCATGCTGCCCCCCATCCAACTCGACGGCAAGATGTGCCGCACAGCAGGCAAAATCAAGAATAAACGGCCCAACCGGATGCTGGCGGCGAAACTTAAACCGCGCAAATCGGCGATCCCGCAATTGATACCATAACCGGCGTTCCTCTGGTGTCAGCCTTTGTCTGAGCTGACGAGCAAAACCAAACGTATTCTCCATATCTGGCACTTTGCCCGCATGTTTGCGCTTTGTCAGAATGCAGTTACGATTCTGGAATTGTGCTCCAGAAAGTCGCATTCGCCGCTTATTCCCTTTTCAACTTCCAAATCACTAAACGGTATATAAAACCGTTACTCCTTTAGTACCCGTTATAAATACACTGATGCTCAGAAAGTCCTCACACTATAGGGTGCGCAATGGCGATTAAGTTACTGAAAAAAGGATACCTGACACTGGCGGCATCTGTGCTGCTGATGGCTCAGGCGCAGGCGACGGAACTGTTGAACAGCTCCTATGACGTTTCCCGCGAGCTGTTTGCCGCCCTGAATACGCCGTTTGAGCAGCAGTGGGCGCAGGAGAATGGGGGGGACAAACTGACAATCAAGCAGTCCCATGCCGGTTCTTCCAAACAGGCGCTGGCAATTCTGCAGGGCTTAAAAGCAGACGTTGTAACTTATAACCAGGTAACCGACGTGCAGATTCTGCATGACAAGGGCAACCTGATTCCGGCGGACTGGCAGGCGCGTTTGCCGAATAACAGCTCGCCGTTCTATTCGACCATGGCGTTCCTGGTACGTAAGGGCAACCCGAAGAATATCCACAGCTGGAATGATCTGGTGCGCCCGGACGTGAAGCTGATTTTCCCGAACCCGAAAACCTCCGGTAACGCGCGCTATACCTACCTGGCGGCGTGGGGCGCGGCGGATCAAGCTGACGGTGGCGATAAAGCGAAAACCGAGCAGTTTATGACCCAGTTCCTGAAAAACGTCGAAGTGTTTGATACCGGCGGCCGTGGCGCAACCACCACTTTCGTGGAGCGTGGTCTGGGCGATGTGCTGATCACTTTCGAATCCGAAGTGAACAACATCCGCAAACAGTATGAAGCACAGGGCTTTGAAGTGGTGGTGCCAAAGGTCAATATTCTTGCGGAGTTCCCGGTGGCATGGGTGGATAAAAACGTGAAGGCCAACGGTACCGAGAAGGCGGCGAAGGCTTACCTGAATTATCTGTACAGCCCGCAGGCGCAGACCATCATCACCGATTACTACTACCGCGTGAATAACCCGCAGGTGATGGACAAGCTGAAAGATAAATTCCCGCAAACAGAACTGTTCCGCGTGGAGGACAAGTTTGGTGCCTGGCCGGAAGTGATGAAGACGCACTTCGCCAGCGGTGGCGAGTTAGACAAGCTGTTGGCGGCGGGGCGTAAGTAATGTTTGCTGTTTCCTCCAGGCGTGTGCTGCCGGGCTTTACCTTAAGCCTCGGCACCAGTCTGCTGTTTGTCTGTTTGATTCTGTTACTGCCGCTCAGCGCGCTGGTGATGCAGCTCGCTGAGATGAGCTGGTCGCAATACTGGGAGGTGATCAGCAACCCGCAGGTGGTCGCCGCCTATAAGGTGACGCTGTTGTCGGCATTTGTCGCCTCTATCTTTAACGGCGTATTTGGTTTGCTGATGGCGTGGATTTTAACGCGCTACCGTTTTCCTGGCCGCACGTTGCTGGATGCCTTGATGGACCTGCCCTTCGCGCTGCCGACGGCAGTGGCTGGCCTGACGTTAGCATCGCTGTTCTCGGTGAACGGTTTGTACGGCGAATGGCTGGCGAAGTTTGATATCAAGGTGACCTATACCTGGATCGGCATCGCGGTGGCAATGGCGTTTACCAGTATCCCGTTCGTGGTGCGTACCGTGCAGCCCGTGCTGGAGGAATTAGGCCCGGAGTATGAAGAAGCGGCAGAAACCCTGGGCGCAACGCGTTGGCAGAGCTTCCGTAAAGTGGTGCTGCCGGAGCTGTCTCCGGCGCTGTTGGCGGGCGTGGCGCTGTCCTTTACGCGTAGCCTCGGCGAGTTTGGCGCGGTGATATTTATCGCTGGCAACATCGCATGGAAGACGGAAGTGACCTCGCTGATGATCTTTATTCGCCTGCAGGAGTTTGATTATCCGGCGGCGAGTGCGATTGCTTCGGTGATCCTTGCAGCCTCTCTGCTGCTGTTGTTCACCATCAATACTTTGCAAAGTCGCTTTGGTCGGCGTGTGGTAGGTCATTAATGGCGGAAGTGACTCAATTGAAGCGTTATGACGCGCCCCGCTTTAACTGGGGCAAATGGTTTCTGATTGGTACCGGGGTACTGGTTTCGGCCCTTATCCTGCTGGTGCCGATGATTTATATCTTCATCCAGGCGTTCAGCAAAGGATTAATGCCGGTATTACAAAACCTGGCCGATCCGGACATGCTGCACGCCATCTGGCTGACGGTGATGATTGCGCTGATTACCGTGCCGGTAAACCTGGTATTCGGCGTGCTGCTCGCCTGGCTGGTGACGCGTTTTGACTTCCCGGGCCGTCAGTTGCTGCTGACGCTGCTGGACATCCCGTTTGCGGTCTCGCCGGTCGTGGCGGGTCTGGTGTATCTGCTGTTTTACGGCTCCAACGGTCCGCTCGGCGGCTGGCTGGAAGCACACAACCTGCAAATTATGTTTGCCTGGCCGGGCATGGTGCTGGTGACCATCTTCGTCACCTGTCCGTTTGTGGTTCGCGAGCTGGTCCCGGTGATGCTCAGCCAGGGTAGTCAGGAAGATGAAGCGGCGATTCTGCTTGGTGCGTCCGGCTGGCAAATGTTCAGACGCGTAACGTTACCGAATATTCGCTGGGCGCTGCTGTACGGCGTGGTGTTGACCAACGCTCGCGCTATCGGCGAGTTCGGCGCGGTATCGGTGGTTTCCGGCTCAATTCGCGGCGAGACGCTTTCGTTACCGTTACAGATTGAACTGCTTGAACAGGATTACAACGCCGTCGGTTCCTTTACCGCGGCGGCGCTGCTGACCCTGATGGCGATTCTGACGTTGTTTTTAAAGAGTGCGTTGCAGTGGCGTTTGCATAATCAAGAAAAACGCGCGCAACAGGAGGGAAATCATGAGCATTGAGATTGCCAATATTAAGAAATCTTTTGGTCGCACCCAGGTGCTGAATGATATCTCTCTGGATATCCCTTCCGGCCAGATGGTCGCGCTGTTGGGGCCCTCTGGCTCCGGGAAAACCACGCTGCTGCGTATTATCGCCGGGCTGGAGCACCAGACCAGTGGGCACATCCGTTTCCACGGCACTGACGTCAGTCGCTTGCATGCGCGCGATCGTAAGGTGGGTTTCGTGTTCCAGCACTATGCGCTGTTCCGCCATATGACGGTGTTTGACAACATTGCTTTCGGTTTGACGGTGCTGCCGCGTCGTGAACGACCCAATGCCGCCACCATTAAAGCGAAAGTGACCAAACTGCTGGAGATGGTGCAACTGGCGCACCTTGCCGATCGCTATCCGGCGCAGCTTTCCGGCGGGCAAAAGCAGCGTGTGGCGCTGGCTCGCGCGTTGGCGGTGGAGCCACAAATTTTACTGCTCGATGAACCGTTCGGCGCGCTGGATGCGCAGGTGCGTAAAGAGCTGCGTCGCTGGCTGCGTCAGCTGCATGAAGAGCTGAAATTCACCAGCGTGTTCGTCACCCACGACCAGGAAGAGGCGATGGAAGTTGCCAACCGCGTGGTGGTGATGAGCCAGGGCAATATTGAACAAGCCGACGAGCCGGATCAGGTATGGCGCGAGCCAGCTACGCGCTTCGTGCTGGAGTTTATGGGCGAAGTGAACCGTCTGCAGGGTATCGTGCGCGGCGGGCAGTTCCACGTTGGCGCGCACCGCTGGCCGCTAGGCTACACGCCATCTTATCAGGGGCCCGTGGATCTGTTCCTGCGTCCGTGGGAAGTGGATGTCAGCCGCCGTACCAGCCTCGATTCGCCGCTGCCAGTGCAGGTGCTGGAAGCCAGCCCGAAAGGGCACTACACCCAATTAGTCGTGCAGCCGCTGGGGTGGTATCACGATCCGCTAACCGTGGTGATGCGCGGTGACGACGCGCCGCTGCGCGGCGAGCGTCTGTTTGTCGGCTTACAGAACGCGCGTTTGTATCATGGTGACGAGCGGATCGAATCCCATGAGACGCTTGCTCTGGCCGAAACGGCCTGATAGCTTAATCGCACGTGGTTTTGCCGGGGGGCGCTACGCTTGCCCGGCCGACGGCCCGGTACGCAAAACGCTGCCGGGTTTTTTATTGGACAGCAGAAGTGAATACATTAGAACAAACGATCGGCAACACGCCGCTGGTCAAATTACAGCGTCTGGGGCCGGAAAACGGCAGCGAAATCTGGATCAAACTGGAAGGTAACAACCCGGCAGGGTCGGTAAAAGACCGCGCGGCGCTGTCGATGATCGTCGAGGCGGAAAAGCGTGGTGAAATTAAACCGGGCGACGTACTGATTGAAGCCACCAGCGGAAATACCGGTATTGCACTGGCGATGATTGCCGCGCTGAAAGGCTACCGCATGAAGCTGCTGATGCCGGATAACATGAGCCAGGAACGCCGTGCGGCGATGCGTGCTTACGGCGCCGAATTGATTCTGGTGACCAAAGAACAGGGGATGGAAGGCGCCCGCGATTTAGCGCTGGAGATGGCCCAACGCGGTGAAGGCAAGCTGTTGGATCAGTTCAACAATCCGGACAACCCGTACGCACACTACACCACCACCGGCCCGGAAATCTGGCAGCAAACAGAAGGGCGTATCACCCATTTTGTTTCCAGCATGGGCACCACCGGCACCATTACCGGCGTGTCGCGTTTTCTGCGCGAACAGGAGAAAGCGGTCACCATCGTTGGCCTACAGCCGGAAGAGGGCAGCAGCATTCCGGGCATTCGCCGCTGGCCTGCCGAGTATATGCCAGGGATTTTCAACGCCAGCCTGGTGGACCAGGTGCTGGATATTCACCAGAACGACGCGGAAAATACCATGCGCGCGCTGGCGGTAAAAGAAGGGGTGTTCTGCGGCGTCAGTTCCGGTGGCGCGGTTGCCGGCGCGATTCGCGTAGCGGAACAGAATCCGGGAGCTGTGGTGGTAGCGATCATCTGCGATCGCGGCGATCGCTACCTGTCTACCGGCGTGTTTGGCGAAGAGCACTTCAGCCAGGGGGCGGGGATCTAAACCGCAGGACTATCCAGCAGGTCGGTGCCGTAGGAGTTGTCTACCGTGCACAGCCAACGCCCTTCCTGCTGGCGAAACACGTAGGTCGCACGGCGCGTGACCTGTGTCGTGCCCCCTTCGGCGAGCGGGATATCTAACCGCGTTTCCATAATCACCAGCGCGTTATCGCCCCCTTCAATAATCTCCATACGACCCTGCGTTACCACCAGTCGATGCTGAAAGTAATCAGCGATGGCGATAAACGCTTTGCGGATGTTTTCCTTGCCGCTGACTACCATCCCCGGCTTGACGACCAGGGTGGCGTCGTCGGCATAGTATTCCATCAACGTGGCGTAGTCTTCCTGCGAGATGGCGCGGTCGCAGGCTTCGATAACGGCTCTTAGCGATGATGCTGGCATGTATTCTCCTTATAACCGTGTGCGATCCCGGTGGCGCTGCGCCGTAGACGAACTGGAGGGCGATTGGGTCAGCTTATCAAGGAATTCCCACAGTTTCTGGTTCATTTCACGATAATCATGGGTACGCATCTCATCTACTGAGCGAATGAATGGCTTGCCTTTGGCCTCAGCCAACTCCTGTTCAGAGTGTTGAATCAGCCCTTCAACCGCCTCAGCGGTAAATTCCATATGGCACTGGAAGCCGTACACCTTATCGCCATATTGTACGATCTGACGTGGACAGCCATCACTTTCGGCCAGAATGACCGTTCCGGCGGCTAAGCCCGGCATGTCGTTATGCCAGTGGCCGACGATGAGCGGTGAGCCAAAGTGGCTGAACAGCGGGTGCTGTTGGCCTGCTGCGGTGAGGGTAATCGGGTAGTGACCAATCTCTTTTTCCGGGCTCTGACAAACGGCTGCGCCTAGCGCTTCACCAATCAGCTGCGAACCCAGGCAGATGCCGACGACGGTGCGCCCGGCGTCTATCGCCTGACGAATCAACCGCTGCTCGGCTTGTGAATCAAAGTAGGGGCACTCGGCAAGCGTAGTACGTGGCGACTGAGGTCCGCCGAACACCACCAGCATATCAAAGCCGTCAGCGTTGTCGGGGACACTTTCATACCGATAGACGTGAGTCCAGCTAACGTCGTGGCCGCGAGACTCGGCCCAGGGGAGGTAAGCGCCTGCGGATTCAAACGATTCGTGAAGCACAAAATGGACGCGCATGGATGTTCTCCTGTCAGAGGCTAAGCGCATGATAAATATCGGCCGCCAGACGATTGATGTCGTTGTCGTTAAGGGTTGAAAGGGTGATACGCAGGCCGTGCGCGGGCGCGTTGACGCCAAACGCTTCACCTTCGCGGACCAGCCAGCCAGCTTTTGCCAGCGCAAACGCTGTACGCTGACTGGGGGTTGCAAGCGGTAGCCATAGGTTCAGGCCGTCCCCCTGAAGCACGCCGTCTACACCGTGGCGGCCCAGTGCCTCAGCCAGTTTCTGCTGTTGGCCAGCATAAAACAGGCGGGATTCGGTGAGAGTACGTTGGTAGGCTTCGTCCGTCAGGCAGGCGTAAACCAGATCCTGTAACAGATGGCTGACCCATTGGCTACCGGCGTTAAGCCGTAGTCTTAGCCTGGCTGACGTGGCCGGGTCGCTGGCGACAAAAGCCAGCCGCAGGTCCGGGCCTAACGTTTTAGACATTGAGCGAACCACGGCCCAGTGCTGGGTTTGCGGCGTGAGTACCGGATGCCAGGCCGCGGACGACAGCAGCGCAAAGTGGTCATCGACAATAACCAGTACCTGCGGGTAGCGACTCAGCACCTGCTGGATAGCGGCGGCGCGAGCGGCGCTCAGGCTGTAGCCTGTGGGGTTGTGGGCGCGTGGCGTTAAAATCACCGCGCGCGCGCCTTTGGCGAGCGCCAGTTCAAGCTTTTCCGCCACCAGTCCTTCGCCATCAATCTCTACCGGGCTGGCATTAAAACCGCTGTAGCGCAGCATGCTAATGCTGCTGAGAAAGCAGGGGTCTTCCACAACCACGCTGTCGCCGGGGAGCAAGTGCGCGCAGAGCAGGCGCTCAATGGCATCCACCGCGCCGTTGGTCAGGTCGATATCGCCGGCGGCGGGCATGGCATCCTGCATCCATTCCAGCGCCCAGTCATACAGCGCTGGAGACACCGGCGCATCACCGTAAAGGCGTGGCGTGCGGCTGATGTGCGAAAGATAACGCGCCAGGTCAGGTAATCTGGTCGTCGCCGGATTGCCGCTGGAAAGATCGGTGAGCGGCGTATGCGGATTCCCACCTTCCAGTGCCGTTGGCGCAGGTGTCTCTTTCACAACGGTGCCGTTGCGTCCCAGGCTTAGCGCCAGTCCTGAGGTCACCAGCCGTTTGTAGGCAGACGCCACCGTATTACGGTTTACCCCCAGTCTTGCAGCCAGTTCCCTGACCGGCGGCAGCGTTTCACCCTTCGCCAGTTGGCCGCTGGTGATATGCTGACGAATACTGTCAAAGATTTCGTTGGCGCTTTTTCCGTCGATCATTATTGACCTATGACAAAATGAAATTTAGCATATGACGATAATAGTGAGGCGCTCGCCCGCTGTCCAGAGTCATGAGGAGAAGGAGATGGGGCAGGATAGTGAAATACAGTCGGTGCTCTTCAACGATACGCACCGCGCGCTGCAAACGGATATCGTTGCGGTGCAGTCTCTGGTGGTTTACGGCAGCGTCGGCAACAGCATTGCCGTTCCGGCCATAAAAGCGCATGGCCTACGGGTCACCGCGGTGCCAACGGTGCTGTTCAGCAACACGCCGCATTACGAGACGTTCTACGGTGGAATTATTCCCGGCGAATGGTTTGGCGGTTATCTCACCGCACTGAATGAACGTGACGCGTTGCGCGAGCTGAAGGCCGTGACCACCGGCTATATGGGCAGCGCTGAGCAGATTGCGCTGCTAGCGCAGTGGCTGAAAATGGTGAAGATCACGCATCCGGATATCTGCATTCTGGTCGACCCGGTAATTGGCGATGTCGACAGCGGGATGTATGTGAAGGCAGAAATTCCAGAGGCCTATCGTACGCACCTGTTGCCGCTGGCGCAGGGGCTAACGCCGAACGTATTCGAGCTGGAAATGCTCAGCGGTAAGCCCTGTGGCACGTTGAATGAGGCGATTGCGGCGGCGCAATCGCTGTTATCTGAGACGCTAAAATGGGTGGTGATCACCAGCGCGCCGGGCCAGACGACAGAAAATATTACGGTGGCGGTAGTGACCGCGGAATCTACGGCCATCATTGATCATCCACGTCTGGAAACGGACTTAAAAGGCACTGGCGATCTGTTCTGCGCCGAGCTGATTAGCGGCATTGTGCAGAAAAAAACGCTGTCCGATGCCGCCCATGATGCGGCACAGCGGGTGCTTGAGGTGATGAGCTGGACGCAGAAATGCGGCTGCGATGAATTAATTCTGCCGCCGGCAGAGGAGGTGCGATGAAGAGCTACCGTCTGGTTATTCGCCATAACGGGCGTCTGGTGGGCCATTTTGATACCAGTGGGCAAAATGCGCTGGAGGATGCCTGCGTCGCGCGTGCGATGTTCGGCGTCACCGGTGGTTATCAATGTGAGCTGCAGGTGTCCGATTCCGAACGTCGGATACTGGAAAGTGGCCCGGAGGGGATGAAAATCCTGATGCGCGAGCCGTGCTTTCGTCCGGTGACCTCGCAGCTGTAATTGGTAAGCCGGATAAGGCGCTTGCGCCGCCATCCGGCAATCGTATGGCATATTGCCTGATGGCGCTGCGCTTATCAGGCCTACAGGCAAAAAAAATGGCGCCAATCGGCGCCATTTTTATATGCGGTTAAGAATTACTTCTTAATGCGAATCACCGGAGTTTCACCCACGGTAACGCTACCGGAAAGCTTGGTCAGCTCTTTGATCTCGTCCATGTTGGAGATAACAACCGGCGTCAGGGTAGACTTGGCTTTCTCTTCCAGCAGCGGCAGATCGAACTCGATAACGGTGTCGCCAACTTTCACGCGCTGGCCTTCTTCCGCGATACGTTTGAAACCTTCGCCTTTCAGTTCAACGGTGTCGATACCGAAGTGAACGAACAGCTCGATGCCGCTATCGGATTCGATAGAGAAAGCGTGGTTGGTTTCAAAGATTTTACCGATGGTGCCGTCAACCGGCGCAACCATTTTGTTGCCGGTCGGTTTGATAGCAATGCCATCACCAACGATTTTCTCAGCAAACACTACATCCGGTACGTCTTCGATGTTGACGATTTCACCAGAGAGCGGTGCAATGATCTCAATGGTTCCGGTGTCTTTTTTATCATCAGAAACCAGAGATTTCAGTTTATCGAACAAACCCATGATCTTCTCCTAAGCAGTAATTTGGGCCGCGTCTCGTGGATTAGCAGATTGTTTTTTCTTCAATGAACTTGTTAACCAACGCCAGTAATTCGTCTGTTGTTGGTTGCGCAAGTGCTTGCTCTGCTAATACCTTCGCATCTTCGAAGTTCGTGTTACGGATAATCTTCTTAATGCGCGGGATAGAAATGGCGCTCATAGAGAATTCGTCCAGACCCATCCCCAGCAACAGAAGTGTAGCACGTTCGTCGCCTGCAAGCTCACCACACATGCCAGTCCATTTGCCTTCAGCATGAGAAGCATCAATAACTTGCTTGATCAAGTTGAGGACAGACGGCGACATTGGCTGGTAAAGATGTGAAATCATATCATTACCACGGTCAACTGCCAGAGTATACTGCGTTAAATCATTGGTGCCGATACTAAAGAAATCAACTTCTTTGGCTAAATGACGCGCAATTGTCGCCGCCGCCGGTGTTTCCACCATCACGCCGATTTCGATTGACTCGTCAAACGCTTTACCTTCGTCACGCAGTTCCTGTTTGTAGATCTCGATCTCTTTCTTCAGTGCACGCACTTCTTCAACGGAGATGATCATCGGGAACATGATGCGCAGCTTACCGAAAGCGGAAGCACGCAGGATGGCGCGTACCTGGTCACGCAGGATCTCTTTACGATCCATCGCGATACGCACGGCACGCCAGCCCAGGAACGGGTTCTCTTCTTTCGGGAAGTTCATGTACGGCAGCTCTTTATCGCCGCCGATATCCATGGTACGGACAATCACCGCCTGAGAGCCACAGGCTTCAGCAACGGCTTTGTACGCAGCAAACTGTTCTTCTTCAGTTGGCAGCGCGTCGCGGTCCATGAACAGGAATTCGGTGCGGTACAGACCAACACCTTCAGCGCCGTTACGCTCAGCACCGTCGATATCACGCACGGTACCGATGTTGGCACAAACTTCAACCTGGTGGCCATCAAGGGTGATTGCCGGCAGATCTTTCAGTTTTGCCAGTTCGGCTTTCTCAGAAGCAACCTGCTCCTGAACGGCACGAAGCTTGTCAATTTCTTCGTTGGTTGGGTTGACGTAAACCACGTTGTTTACGGCATCCAGAATCAGATAGTCGCCATTTTTCACCTGAGTGGTGACGCTACCGGTACCCACGATCGCTGGCAGTTCCAGGGAACGCGCCATGATGGAAGTGTGGGAAGTACGGCCACCGACGTCAGTGATGAAACCCAGCACCTTTTTCAGGTTCAGCTGTGCGGTTTCTGACGGCGTCAGGTCAGCGGCAACCAGGATAACTTCGTCCTGAATCGCGCTCAGGTCAATAATCGCCAGACCCAGGATGTTGCGCAGCAGGCGCTTACCGATGTCACGTACGTCAGCCGCACGTTCTTTCAGGTATTCATCATCCAGTTCTTCCAGGGCAGTCGCCTGACCTTCGATAACTTCATGCGCAGCCGCGTCAGCCGTCATGTTCTTATCTTTAATCAGGGCTATGATTTCCTGCTCCAGCTCCTCATCTTCGAGCAGCATGATATGCCCTTCGAAGATGGCTTCTTTTTCTTCACCGAAAGTTTCGCCAGCTTTAGTTTTGATAGCTTCGAGCTGCGCGGACGCCTTAGCGCGACCGTTCAGAAAACGCTCAACTTCCTGCTCAACCTTATCGGCAGAAATTTTCTTCCGGTCGATGACAATTTCATCTTCTTTCAGCAGCAATGCTTTACCGAAAGCGATACCCGGGGATGCTAAAATGCCTGAAATCATAACCCTACCTTACTTGTGACTGATATTTAAAAGAACTCGTTGAACTTACTCGAGTTCAGCCATCAGTTTAACCAGATGCTCAACTGCTTTCTGCTCGTCTTCACCTTCTGCGGACAGGGTGACAACAGTACCCTGAGTCAGGCCCAGAGTTTGCAGTTTGAACAGGCTTTTCGCGCTAGCGCTTTTGCCGTTGGAAGTCACAGTGATCTCAGAAGTGAAGCCTTTCGCTTCTTTAACAAACTGAGCAGCAGGGCGGGTATGCAGACCGTTCGGAGCGGTAATGGTAACTTCTTGCTGGAACATTATATTTCCCCAACTTATAGGTTTAGTGTTGTGGAACTAAAGTCTAGCCTGGTGGCTACACTTTAGCCTGTATTACTCAATTCAAGCGACGTCCACAAAATCAGCACTACCATCGGCGACAAACCTTCCGACGCAGACGCTTCTGGCCTTTGACGTTTCGCTTATCATTAAACATTATGCCGCGAAAGCAGGATTTGAACCAAATCATAAAATCGATTCAGCACAGGAAAAGCTGTAATGAATAATTTCGCGGCTCAAAATAAATATGATGGTTAAATACCAGACCTACGGAGGTGAAGCAATGCCAGGGGGGGTAAAAGTTTGACGTGCACCACAAAAAAGCACCCAAAAGGGTGCTTTTTTACACAATTTTAACGCGCTGGCATTACTGTTGCAGTTCTTTCTCAGTGAAGAGATCTGCGAACAACGCCGTGCTCAAATAGCGTTCACCCGAAGATGGTAGGATAACCACAATATTCTTATTGGTAAAGGTTTCATCTTCCTGGAGTTTCAGCGCTGCGGCAACCGCTGCACCTGAAGAGATCCCGGCCAGAATACCTTCTTCTTCCATCAGGCGACGCGCGGTGGAGATCGCTTCTTCATTGGTAATTGAGACGACTTTATCGATCAGCTTCAGATCGAGGTTGCCCGGGATGAAACCAGCGCCGATCCCCTGGATCTTATGCGGGCCTGGCTTCAGCTCTTCACCGGCCAGCGCCTGAGCGATAACCGGGGAGTCGGTAGGTTCAACGGCGACGGAAATCAGATCCGTTTTGCCTTTTGTGCCTTTAATATAGCGAGACACGCCGGTCAGCGTACCGCCGGTGCCCACGCCTGCAATGAAAACGTCAACCTGTCCGTCGGTATCTTCCCAGATTTCCGGGCCGGTGGTTTTTTCGTGAATTTCCGGGTTAGCCGGGTTGCTGAACTGTTGCAGCAGCAGATATTTTTCCGGGTTACTGGCGACGATTTCTTCCGCTTTCTGAATCGCGCCTTTCATCCCTTTCGCGCCTTCAGTCAGCACCAGGTTCGCGCCCAGCGCTTTCAGCAGCTTACGGCGTTCGATACTCATGGTTTCCGGCATGGTCAGCGTCAGTTTGTAACCGCGAGCGGCAGCGACATAGGCCAGAGCGATACCGGTGTTACCGCTGGTCGGTTCAACCAGCTCGATACCCGGTTTCAGTACACCGCGTTTTTCGGCATCCCAAATCATATTGGCACCGATACGGCATTTGACGCTGAAGCTCGGGTTACGTGATTCAACCTTCGCCAGGATGCGCCCGTTACCGATGCGGTTCAGTCGTACCAGCGGCGTATGACCGATAGTCAGGGAGTTATCTTCAAAAATCTTACTCATGGCCTGTCCTTAACTGTATGAAATTTGGGGTACTGGACCAGCATACCTGCTTAAAGATTCTGCGGAAGTAAGGATTTCGCATATCTATATACTGAAGGGAAATAATGGCAAGCGGGATGGAATAAGACAAGGTATAAGCCCCATCCATGTGGATGAGGCATGATATGCGTTAGCCCTGAGTCGCGGAGATCGGCGCTGGCGAGGTGCGGCCATAGCGTCCTTTACCGAGCACCTGAATGCCGATAAGCGTAATCACCCAGGCAATGACGCCCATCACCAGGTAGGTTTTGGCGAAGCCGTAGCGATCGTAGAGCATTCCGGCAATGGGGTTGATGAGCGCAATACCTAAGTAGTTAAAGCAGCCGAGCACCATATAAACGGTACCGGTTAAGCGCTTATCGAAGTAGAGGGAGAGATATTTAAAGATGGATACCAGCAGCAGCGCCATTTCCAGACCGTAGAAGGGTTTAATAATGGCAATCATCCACGCGTGGGTTGCCAGTGCGGAAACAATCAGCCGCAGTCCAATCACAAAACCCGCTAACAGGAGACCGTTGCGCGCGCCGACTTTATTAATCAGCCAGGGAATAGAAAACATAAGAATGAATTCGACGGCGGATTGAACTGAACCCATATAACCGAGCATCGCGTTACCCTGTTTATGGTCGGCAAAGAAGCTGACAAAATAACGCGGGAACTGCTGTTCGGCGCTCTGCATCATCCAGATAATTCCGCCGTAAAAGAGCATCAGGATCCAGAATCCACTTTGGGTAAAGAGCATTTTAACGTCAGTTTTATTGACCGGCGCTTTTTGCCCGGCGTTCACTGCCTGCCAGTCGATACCTTCGCCCTGCGTTTTTAGCATGCCGAGCAGCATAAGCAGCACTACGCAGGCCAGCGATGTGACGCAGAAATTGTAGCTCGGCGACAGGTTAAACAGCTGCCCGGCAAACAGCGATGCCACTGCCCAGCCCATCGAACCCCACATCCGCACGCGGCCAAACTCAAAAGACCAGGCGCGGCTGTAGCGGTCGGCGTAGGATTCAAATACCAGCACCCCCGCCAGATACGCGAAGGAAAGATACAGCGCGCCAACCAGCATACCGGCAATCAGATTAAAACCGAGCAGCGGTTGATAGACCCAGATGAAAAAGGGAGCCGCCAGCACCGAAGCAAGGGTCACGATGACCAGCAGGTGTTTGCCGAGGCCGAGCTTATCCATGATATAGCCGCAAACGGGCTTCATCGCCAGCGCAAACAGGGCGTTGATTGACAGGACAAAGCCAATCTTTTCACTGTTCAGACCGACGTTATCGGCCAGCCAGATTGCCAGAAATGACCAGCTGGTGGACCATGCAAAATAGAAAACAAACAGACAGAGGCTTATTCTGATATAAGCCTGCTTATTTATCGTGCTGACCATATAATTCCACTCCATCGCGAAATGATGGCGCTACGTTAGCCCGAATAAGCGTCGCTGACTTTTATCTGATTGCCACCCTTCGGCCAGCCTGTCGTTTTTATCCTCAGAAGCTGTGTTGGCCCTCACAGAATGAAAATGACGCTTTTTCAAGCGCTGTCTGAGGACAATAAAACTCAATTTTCAGCCGTGATTTTTAAATTATTTCCCTTTAAAAATAAGGTGTTTGACAAGTTAATCGCCGGCAGTTTAATTTCGCTACTCTGACGATAGCTCAGGAAATGGCCATGCAAACTTTGCATCAATCCCGCGTATTCAATCGCCCCGGCGATCGTGTTTGCGTGCAATATTGGTTGCCAGGCATCGCTTACCCCGAGCACGATCACGATTATCACGAAATACTCTTTTTGCTCTCCGGGACGATGACCCATATCGTCAACGGCTACCCCTGGTTTATGCACGCGGGCTCTTTTATGGCGCTGCGTGCTGACGATCGTCACGCTTTTACTGAAATGCGGGAAACCTGCGCTATTAACCTGTTGCATGTTCCGCTGGGAGAGTTGAACTGGTTTAAAAGTCGTACTGCGCTGCTGTTTGAGGAACCAGAGCCACAGTTATGGTATATGGCGGTCCCCGAGTGGCTGAAGGTAGTGGGGGAGATTAACGCATTTGCCTGCACTGAGATGGGGGAGTGCAACGAGAGTGAGATGCTGCGTAGCGCGCAGCAGGAAACTTTCCTGCTGCGGCTGCTGAGCCAGTTGCCGGGTTATCGCCAGAAAACGAATGCGAAACTCAGCGTGGAGGAACGGTTATGCCTTGCGCTTTCATGGATAGAGTGTCACTGGCAGTCCAGAGTAGAGTGGGCGACGCTGGCGGAACGTTATTCACTGACGTTACGCACCTTTCAGCGCCGTTTTAAACAGCGAACCGGGATGACGCCGCAGCAGTATTTAATCGCCCTACGGCTGCGTCACGCCCGATTTTTAATGCAGCAAGACGTTCTCTCGCTGCGGGATATTGCCGAATACTGTCACTTCTACGATGCCAGTCACCTGAGCAACTGCCTGAAACAGCAGGCGCTTACTTCCACATCGCGTGTTTATCGCGATAGCAGTCGACCCACATTGCCGTCGCGCCGCAGATAGCTACCGGGATGATCACCAGGTTAAGCACCGGAATTAAGGTGAACAGGCTGGTCAGCGCGCCAAACTGCATGTTGGTGACCTTACGCGTGCGCAGCGCTTCACGCATGGTTTTAAACGGCACCTTATGGTTATCGAACGGGTAGTCACAGTACTGAATCGCCAGCATCCACGCGCTGAACAGGAACCACAGCACCGGTGCGACCGTCTGACCAATGCCCGGAATGAAATAGAGCAATAGCAACACAACGGCGCGCGGCAGATACCACGCCAGCTTCTGCCATTCACGTTTCATGATGCGCGGCAGGTCTTTCATAATACCGACAATACCGGTATCCGGCGGAGTTGCGCCGGTTAAGCGCGCTTCCAGCTGCTCGGCCAGCAGGCCATTAAACGGTGCGGCTATCCAGTTGGCGATAGTAGAAAAGAAGTAGCCGAAGACCAGCAAAATCGAAATCACGATAACCGGCCAAAGCAGATAGCTCAGCCACTGCAGCCAGTCGGGAATACGCCCCATCAGCGAGGGGATCCAGCTCTCCAGCTTGCTGAACAGCCACCAGAAGGCGCCGCCCATCAGCACAATATTGACCAACAGCGGTAAGATGACGAATCGGCGAATGCCCGGCAAGCCGATCAGTTTCCAGCCCTGAGAGAAATAGTAAACGCCGCTACGTGCGGCAGGGGTGGACGATGAAACCATGGTCAGATGAAGCTCCTTTGTCTGACTACATTAAAAGACGACACTATATTAGCGAGTTGTTGGACAATGACCAGTTAAGAAATGTTCGAAAAACAAGCAAAAAGTACGATTTAATTCATCTTTATGCGGTGAATGTCATGTGTACACTTGCACTTGACGTGATGGGCAAATACTCTTAGTGAGTAAATGTTTGCCGTGGTGGCAAGGTGTTAGAACAACAGAGAATATAATGATGCAGGATTTGCGTCTGATATTAATCATTGTTGGCGCGATCGCCATACTCGCTTTACTGGTTCATGGTTTCTGGACGAGCCGTAAAGAACGTTCCTCGATGTTCCGCGATCGCCCAATCAAGCGTATGAAGTCTCGTGATGCCGACGATGAGTCGGAAGATGACTTTGATGACAATGTTGAAGGCGTGGGTGAAGTTCGTGTCCACAAGGTCAATCACGCCCCTGGGGTTGCCGGGGAGCATGAAGCACCTCGTCACGCGCCCCAACACCAGTACCAGCCGCCTTACGAGCGTCAGGCGCCTCAGCCTGCGCGCGTGCAGGAGCCGGTACAGCAGCCGCCCGTGCAACAGCCGCATCAGCCTGCTCAGCACGCGCCGGTTCCACCGCCGCAGCCTGTGCAGCCGCAACAGCCTGTGCGCCCTCCGGTTGTTGAACAGCCCCAGCACGCGCCGGTACAGCAACCGCAGCCGGTTGCTCAGCAGCCCGTTGCGCCACAGCCCGCTCAGCCAGTAGAAGCGCCAGCGCCGCAGCCGGTACAGCAGCCTGAGCCGGTCGCTCAGCCCGCGCCGGAACCTGCTCAGCCGGTCAAGCCAGAGCGTAAAGAGACGGTGATCGTGATGAACGTATCCGCTCACCAGGGCTCGCACATTAACGGTGAGTTGTTGCTCAACAGCATTCAACAGGCCGGATTTAAGTTTGGCGACATGAACATCTTCCACCGCCACCTTAGCCCGGATGGGAGCGGCCCGGCATTGTTTAGCCTGGCAAATATGCTCAAACCCGGTACCTTTGATCCGGACAACATGAGCGATATGCAGACCCCTGGCGTGACGATTTTCATGCAGGTGCCGGGCTACGGTGACGAGCTGCAAAACTTCAAGTTGATGCTCCAGTCGGCGCAGTACATTGCCGATGAAGTGGGCGGCGTGGTACTCGACGATCAGCGTCGTATGATGACTCCGCAAAAGCTGCGCGAGTATCAGGATCGTATTCGCGAAGTGAAAGACGCCAACGCCTGATAAGGTTCGTGCGTTTTCAATCCTTCCTGAACCCCCGCCTGTCGGGGGTTTTTTATCATTGATGGTGTGATATGCAACCAATAGAACAACGACTGAATGAACTGCGAGCGACGCTTCGCCATCATGAATACCTGTATCACGTGCTGGATGCGCCGGAACTGCCCGACGCCGAGTACGACCGCCTGATGCGCGAGCTGCGCGAGCTGGAGGCGCAGCACCCTGAGTTAGTTACCGCTGACTCACCGACCCAGCGCGTCGGTGCAGGGCCGCTGGCGGCCTTTAGTCAGATTCGCCACGAAGTGCCGATGCTGTCACTGGATAACGTTTTTGACGAAGAGAGCTTCCTGGCGTTTAACAAGCGCGTTAAGGATCGTCTGAATAGCAGCGATAAGCTGACCTGGTGCTGTGAACTGAAGCTCGATGGCCTGGCGGTGAGCATTCTCTATGAAAATGGCGTGCTGGTCAGCGCGGCGACGCGCGGCGACGGCACCACCGGGGAGGATATTACCTCTAACGTTCGTACTATCCGCGCTATTCCGCTGAAGCTGCACGGTGATAACATCCCGGCGCGTCTGGAAGTGCGCGGTGAAGTATTCCTGCCCCAGGCCGGGTTTGAAAAGATTAACGAAGAGGCGCGCCGTACCGGCAGCAAAGTGTTCGCTAACCCGCGCAACGCCGCCGCCGGTTCGCTGCGCCAGTTAGATCCGCGCATCACAGCGAAGCGACCGCTTACTTTCTTCTGCTACGGTGTGGGCGTACTGGAAGGCGGCGTGCTGCCGGATACCCATCTGGGGCGTTTGCTGCAGTTTAAAGCGTGGGGACTTCCGGTGAGCGACCGCGTGACGCTGTGCGACTCGCCGGAGGAAGTACTCGCTTACTATCATAAGGTTGAAGAAGATCGTCCGACGTTGGGTTTTGATATTGATGGCGTGGTGATTAAGGTCAACTCGCTGGCGCTGCAGGAACAGCTTGGTTTTGTCGCCCGTGCTCCGCGCTGGGCGGTGGCGTTCAAATTCCCGGCCCAGGAGCAGATGACCTTCGTGCGTGACGTCGAATTCCAGGTGGGGCGCACCGGGGCGATTACGCCAGTGGCGCGTCTGGAGCCGGTTCAGGTGGCGGGAGTGTTGGTCAGCAACGCAACGCTGCACAACGCCGATGAAATTGAGCGTCTGGGGCTGCGCATTGGCGATAAAGTGGTAATTCGTCGCGCCGGTGATGTGATCCCGCAGGTCGTCAACGTGGTGCTTTCTGAGCGTCCTGCCGAAACGCAGGAGATTGTTTTCCCGACCCATTGCCCGGTATGTAACTCCGACGTTGAACGCGTTGAAGGGGAAGCCGTGGCCCGCTGTACCGGCGGTCTGATCTGCGGCGCGCAGCGGAAAGAGGCGCTCAAGCATTTCGTCTCCCGACGCGCGCTCGACGTTGACGGCATGGGCGATAAAATCATCGACCAGCTGGTGGAGAAAGAGTACGTCCATACCCCTGCGGACCTGTTCACGTTGACGGCTGGTAAGCTTACCGGGCTGGATCGCATGGGGCCGAAATCGGCACAGAATGTGGTTAACGCGCTGGAAAAAGCCAAACAAACGACCTTCGCCCGTTTCCTCTATGGCTTAGGTATTCGCGAAGTGGGTGAGGCGACGGCCGCTGGGCTGGCTGGCTACTTTGGCACGCTGGAGGCGCTGGAAGCCGCATCCATTGAAGAGCTACAGAAGGTGCCGGATGTCGGTGTCGTGGTCGCTAACCACGTGTTTAACTTTTTTGCCGAAGCCAGCAACCGCGAAGTTATTCAGCAACTGTTAAAAGAAGGCGTCAACTGGCCTGCTCCGGTGGTGATCAATGCCGAAGAGATAGACAGCCCGTTCGCCGGTAAAACGGTGGTGCTGACCGGCAGCCTGAGCCAGATGTCCCGTGATGATGCCAAAGCGCGGTTGGTTGAACTCGGGGCTAAAGTCGCGGGCAGCGTATCGAAGAAAACCGACCTGGTGATTGCCGGTGAAGCGGCGGGCTCTAAGCTTGCCAAAGCGCAGGAACTGGGCATTGCGGTGATTGATGAGGCCGAAATGCTGCGGCTGCTGGGAGTCTAAGGTGGATAAAGCGCAGCTGGTTGAGATTGCTAATACCGAGATGCCATTCGGTAAGTATAAAGGCCGACGTTTAATCGACGTTCCGGAAGAGTATCTGCTGTGGTTTGCCCGCAAAGATCAGTTTCCGGCGGGCCATCTTGGTGAACTGATGCAGCTCACGCTGTTGATTAAAACCGAGGGGTTGAGCCAACTGGTGCAACCCCTCAAGCGCTAACTTTACACGCGGGCCTGTTCTTTGGCCTGCAGTTTTTCCGTCTGCGCTTTATAGCGGCGCGCGAGCACCGCGCAGGTCATCAGCTGAATCTGGTGGAAGATCATCAGCGGCAGCACCATCATTCCCAGCACCGACGTCGGGAAGAGAATATTGGCCATCGGGATACCGTTGGCCAGACTCTTTTTCGAACCGCAGAAGACAATCGTGATTTCATCCGCTTTATTGAAGCCCATCCGCCGAGCGACCACGGTGTTAATCAGGATCACCAGCGCCAGCAGCACGATACTCACAATCACAATAAACAGCAGTGAACCCACGCCCACTTTATGCCAGATACCGTTGACGACCGCTTCGCTGAAAGCGGAGTAGACCACCAGCAAAATGGAGGTCTGGTCGGTTTTGGCGATCCATTTCTTATGCTTTGTCACGAAGGCGGCGGTCCACGGGCGGGACAGGTGGCCGAGAACAAACGGCAGCAGCAGTTGCAGCATAATTTTGCCGACCTGCTCAAGGCTGCCGCCTGCGCCGTGGACGTTCATCACCAGGCCAACCAACAGCGGCGAGAGGAAGATCCCCAGCAGGCTGGAAGCCGAAGCCGAACATACCGCAGCGGCGACGTTACCGCCCGCCAGCGAGGTAAAGGCGATTGCCGACTGCACGGTGGCAGGCAGAATGCACAGGTACAGGAAGCCCGCGTAGAGCTGTGGGTCGACGTTAACAGGCGCCCACCAGGCAAACAGCACGCCCAGCACCGGAAAGACCACAAAGGTGCTGCACATCACCCACAGATGCAGACGCCAGTGGCTGCCGCCGGCGATAATCGACTCACGCGACAATTTGGCGCCGTGCATAAAGAACAGCAGCGCGATGGCGGCGGTGGTCAGATTTTCGAAAAACGGCACAAAATCGCCGCGCGCCGGGAAGAAGGTGGCGAGCAGGACAACGGCGATAAGGGTTAGCGTAAACGGGTCTAAAACGCGAAAAAGTTTCATAAAGACTCCTGAAGATCGATGCAGACATTTTGCTTTTTTATTTTTGAGAAATAAAATTGATTTATTGCATCCATTGATGAAAAAAACAGATGAATTACTCGCTGCGTCAGTTAAAGGTGTTTGTTACGGTTGCCCGGGCCAAAAGCTTCAGCCGAGCCGGGGAGATCATTGGCCTCAGCCAGTCGGCGGTGAGTCATAGCGTTAAGGAGCTGGAACATCAGACCGGCGTGCGTTTGCTCGACCGCACCACGCGTGAGGTGGTGCTGACCGAGGCCGGGCAGCAGCTGGCGCAGCGGCTTGAACGCCAGCTGGATGAGTTGCACAGTACGCTGCGTGAAGCCGGGCGGATTGGCCAACAGCTCAGTGGGACAGTGCGCGTAGCGGCAAGCCAGACCATATCCGCACACCTCATTCCGCAGTGTATTGCCGAGAGCAATCTGCGCTATCCCGAGATTCGCTTTGTGCTGCACGACCGCCCTCAACAGTGGGTACTGGAAAGTATTCGTCAGGGGGACGTGGATTTTGGCATCGTTATCGATCCTGGCGTGGTAGGGGATTTGCAGTGCGAAACGGTACTGTCGGAGCCTTTTTTTCTACTTTGTCGACGCGATCATTCATTTGCGGATTTGCCGTACGTTAGCTGGCAGGCGCTGCAAGCGGCAAAGCTGGTGCTTCAGGACTACGCGTCAGGCAGCCGAATGTTGATTGATGCCGCGCTGCGCCTGCACGATATTGAGGCGGATATCGTGCAGGAGATTGGTCACCCGGCGACGTTGTTCCCGATGGTGACGGCGGGCATTGGGATTAGCATTATTCCCGCGCTGGCATTGCCGCTTCCGGAAGGCAGCCCGCTGGTGGTGAAAAGGCTGGCGCCTGGCGTTGAGCGCCAGTTAATGCTGGTACGGCGGAAAAACCGTTCGCTCTCCACCGCCGCGCAGGCGTTGTGGGATGTGGTACGCGAACAAAGCCAGCGCCTGACGGATGAACGCCAGCAGGATCCGCTGTATCAGACGTAGATGTCGATCTGGTGCTCGTCGCTGGGTTTGTTGACATTGGCGATAGCAGTCACAGAGGCTTCTTGTTTTTCCTGCGCTTTTTCAGCTTGTTGGTTCTGCAGCTGCGCCAGCTGGGCTTCCAGCATGGTAATTTGCTCCTGAATCATTTCGGCCTGTTTCTGTTTTTCTTCGGCGCTGCCGTTGCCGTCGGCGATTTCTTTAAGCTGCTGGGTGAGTTTGACGATCTGCTGGGTAATGCGCGCCATTTGTGAGGCTGCGTCGTTACCGCTCGGCGCGGCGGTGCTGGTAGTGGTTTTCAGGGCTGGAATAGAGGTAGAGCTGATAACGGTCATGGTATACGCCTTATACGGGTAAATATAAGGAGTATCGGCAGAATATGGCTGAACTTGAATGGCTGAGGGCGGAGGTGCGAATCGTCCAGATTGCAGATAGCAAAAAAGCGCCTTTAGGGCGCTTTTTTACATTGGTGGGTCGTGCAGGATGACTCGCTTCGCTCGCCCTTCGGGCCGTCGCCGTAAACGGCTCCGTTGTCTCACTGCGTTCGACACGAACCTGCTGCAGGTTCGAATCTTCCAGATTGCAGATAGCAAAAAGGCGCCTTTAGGGCGCCTTTTTACATTGGTGGGTCGTGCAGGATTCGAACCTGCGACCAATTGATTAAAAGTCAACTGCTCTACCAACTGAGCTAACGACCCGAAGTGGTGGGTGATGACGGGATCGAACCGCCGACCCCCTCCTTGTAAGGGAGGTGCTCTCCCAGCTGAGCTAATCACCCCCGCTGTGTGGAGTCGCATTATAGGGAGAGTTGAAAATGAGTCAACGCCTTTTCTAAAGAATTTGTTCGTTCGTCGTAAAAATAAACAAAGCGATCGCAAAACGCGCTATGTTGTATGAATTATATGCAAAATCAGCAAAGCATGCGCTTGCGGTGGGAACAACCGAGTGGGAGTGCTAGAATATTGCCCACTTGTATTTCCGGGATTTGCCGGTTGTCGGCATCTTTATAAACGTAAGGCCATTTCATGAAAATCAAAACTCGCTTCGCGCCTAGCCCGACAGGCTATCTGCACGTCGGCGGCGCTCGTACTGCTCTTTATTCCTGGCTTTTTGCACGTAACCACGACGGTGAGTTTGTGCTGCGTATTGAAGACACCGATCTTGAGCGCTCAACGCCAGAAGCCATTGAAGCCATCATGGATGGAATGAACTGGCTGAATCTGGAGTGGGATGAAGGTCCGTACTATCAGACCAAGCGTTTCGATCGCTACAACGCGGTGATTGATGAAATGCTGGAAGCGGGCACTGCCTATAAATGTTACTGCTCCAAAGAACGTCTGGATGCGCTGCGCGAAGAGCAGATGGCTAACGGTGAAAAACCGCGTTACGACGGCCGTTGCCGCCATGGTCACGAACATCATGCTGCCGATGAGCCATGCGTGGTGCGTTTTGCTAACCCGCAAGAAGGTTCCGTTATTTTTGACGACCAGATCCGCGGCCCGATCGAATTCAGCAACCAGGAGCTGGACGATCTGATCATCCGCCGTACTGACGGTTCCCCGACCTACAACTTCTGTGTGGTGGTCGATGACTGGGATATGGAAATCACCCACGTAATCCGCGGTGAAGATCATATCAACAACACGCCGCGCCAGATCAACATCCTGAAAGCACTGAATGCGCCGGTACCGGTTTATGCGCACGTGTCGATGATCAACGGTGACGACGGCAAAAAACTGTCCAAGCGTCACGGCGCGGTCAGCGTGATGCAGTATCGTGATGACGGCTACCTGCCGGAAGCGCTGCTGAACTACCTGGTGCGTCTGGGCTGGTCCCACGGCGATCAGGAGATCTTCACTCGTGAAGAGATGATCGAGTTCTTCTCTCTGAATGCGGTCAGCAAATCTGCCAGCGCGTTCAATACTGATAAACTGCTGTGGCTGAACCATCACTACATCAATACGCTGGCGCCGGAATACGTGGCGACGCACCTGCAGTGGCACATCGAGCAGGAAAATATCGATACCCGCGTTGGACCGCAGCTGTGCGAGCTGGTGAAACTGCTGGGCGAGCGCTGCAAAACCCTGAAAGAGATGGCGCAAAGCTGCCGCTACTTCTACGAAGACTTTGCCGAGTTCGACGCCGATGCGGCGAAGAAACACCTGCGTCCGGTTGCGCGTCAGCCGCTGGAAGTGGTGCGCGATAAAATTGCCGCCATCACTGAGTGGACTGCGGAAAACGTTCACCACGCGATTCAGGCAACCGCCGATGAGCTGGAAGTGGGCATGGGTAAAGTGGGTATGCCGCTGCGCGTTGCGGTGACCGGGGCTGGGCAGTCGCCTGCGCTGGACGTCACCGTGCACGCAATTGGCAAATCTCGTAGTATCGAGCGCATCAACAAGGCGCTGGGTTTTATCGCTGAGCGTGAAAGCCAGCAGTAAAACGGCGTTGAGCAAGAAAAAAGCGGGGAAACCCGCTTTTTTTACGTCTCGTCCTGGCTTAGCCCTAGCCGGGAAAGAAATCCGCAAATGCCTTCACGCGCCAGCAAATGGTGCAGACGCTGCTGTTCCTGCGGCGTCATGTTCTGCAGGACGTCGGTAATTTGTCGCCACACCACCTCAGATTCATTTGTCGTGTAGCTGCGAGGCGGTTCTCCAAGCTGGCTTTGCGTGGTATGGCTACGCAGCGCTGGGGTATTGGCGAGGTAGTCCAGCACTTCAGGAGTGATAAAAATCAGGCGCGCGCGGCCGCCTTTAATGCCCGGCATGGGTTCGGTGTGCCAGCCTTGCTCGCGAATCCAACGGTTAACGGTTTGTCGGGTTATCCCTAAGCGCTCGGCGAGCTCTTCGGTCGACATTTTGGCAGGAAGTGTTTTCATCTCTTGCGTTTAACCACGGATTCCTAAACGTTGCAATAAACCGCTAATTCCTTCCCGGAGTAGCAGCGAGGTCAACTGTTTCTGTTCAGTTTCGGTCATCTCATCAACCAGCGTCAGCAGCAGCGTATGGAAGGGGTTATCGGAAATGTAGGGAGCAGGGGGCTCTGAAGCGCGCTGCGCGCTGTGGATAAACTCCACGACTTCATCGTTGACGTGGACGACCCTGGCTTTACCGCCTTGAACGCCGGGACGAGGAGACGTTTTCCAGCCTTCCTTACGCACCCATTTGTTAATGGTCTGGCGGCTATAGCCTGTCAGGTGGGCGATCTCCTCCGGCGTCATTCGTTCCTTGAGCATACTATTTCCTGAGTTGCTGTGTGGGAATTACAGGTTCATGTTATAGCATCGTTTTAGTGGAAAACGTGACATGCATAACTCCTGTTTGCGAGCAGGCGCGTAAACCGGCGCGTTTGTCTGCTTTTTCAGCGATTAGATGCCGTTAGCGAATTTTGCCGTTGACACTGTGCGAGGGAATTCATATTATGCCGCCCGTCAACTCGACAGCTTTACGTTGGGGCTATAGCTCAGCTGGGAGAGCGCTTGCATGGCATGCAAGAGGTCAGCGGTTCGATCCCGCTTAGCTCCACCAAAATTTGAAACCCTCGCCTGAAGGCGGGGGTTTTTTTCATCCTTGTTGTGTACAAAAATACAGCGATTTACGTTCAAAAGTCCGGTGTAGATCAGGATTTTATCGCTTAAACTTGCGCCAACAAATTCGCGACCATAATATTCAAAGAGTCAAATTACGTACGATAAAGGATATCGGCTGATACGCATGACGGTGATAAGGACTAACCCACTCAGGAAATTCTGCCTGGCTCTTTTATTGAGCCTGGTGGCTATTCCATTATCCAGATATATCTCTCCTACTGCTTTTTATGATGGGCATTCTGTATATCTGGCCTGGCTACCGCTTGGCGTAATGATTGCATTGATTATGCTTTTTGGCCGTCATGCTATCGCCCCATTAGCGATTGGTTTTACCGTCACTAACTATTGGCAATTGCATTTATCGCCCTTTTATTCATTAACGTTGCTATTCTGTCAGTTGGCCGCAGTATGCATCTCCTGCGTTATTCTACGCTATATGCATGGGCGTCGATGGCGACACGGTATTCCTATAAAAAACATTGGCTTAAATGTTTTCTGGTTGGGCTTTGCTACCCCAGTTATGGGCAAGGTTTTGATGTATATTACCGGTGAGATTATTGACATTCCGGAGTTAATGTACAGTTATTTTAATATAACATCCGTTATTTATTCTATTGTTGATATTCAGGGCCTGGTTTGTGCATCACTGATATTTACTCGTCTTTTTTATTACCCCTTCAGGATGTGCTTGAACCCACGTTATGCAAGGGCATTCTGGTATCGTAATATCGCTTGTTATACCAATCTTAGAAATAAGATATTTATTACCTGTTGGTTTATTAGCCTGATAGGTATGATGATATTTTTGTGTGCGCCGTTTGGCGATTATTATTTTGCGGGTTATCTGGTTCCGGCAATATTTATCTTTTTCTCTTTTGGCATCAGCCAGTTGGCTTACCCGCTTGTCGTCATGACCTGGACGGTTTCCGCCTTCCTGCTGGTGATGTACAACAAAAATTTCCTTCATGGCATACAAACCCAGTATTCGCTGGCTTTTATTCTGTCGTCGCTGATCTCCTTTACGGTGTGCCTGCTTTACTTGCTCCAGGTCTACCATCGCAGCCAGCGGCTGCAGGCCAAGTGGCAGGCGCAGGCCATGCAGGACCCGATAACTGGCTTACCGAACCTGCGTGCGCTGGAGGAGTATATGATGACGCCGCGCGCTGGCGCGATCAGCCTGTGTTGTCTGCACATTGGTAACCTCGACTTCCTCAGCCGTCACTATGGCATGATGATGCGTATGCATTGCAAACGCAGCGTCACGCATATCCTACAGCCGATGCTGTTCAGTGAAGAAAAGTTGTTCCAGCTGCCGGGTAATGAACTGCTGCTGGTGCTGAACGGTCCGGATACCGAGGCCCGGCTGAAGCATCTGATTAATTTTCTGAGCAATAAAGAGATCCACTGGAACAATGCGGTTCTGAACCTGGAATACGCGATCTCCTGGGCGCCGGTGAGCCCGCGGGATAAAAATATGCACCATATGCTGGGGCAACTGAGCTGGTTAGTGGAGCAGGCCGATGAAGGAAATCAAATCCTCAAGCTGGATAACGGTCACGTTGACGCTTTCGACCAAAGCAGCGAACAGGTTGTGCTGTTGAATCGGGTTAAAAACGCGCTGGACTGGGGCGGTTTTGTGCTTTACGCCCAGTCGATCAGAAAGCCTTCCGGCGAAGGTTACTACGAGATACTAAGCCGCCTCGTTGACGCTGACGGTATGGTGACGCCGGATAAATTCATCCCGGTCCTTGCGCAGTTCAACCTTAGCAAGCGCTTTGACATGCAGGTACTGGAGTATCTGTTCAGCTCGCTGGATGAACTTCCCGATAAGAATTTCTCGGTGAATCTGATGCCGTACACCTTGATGCAAAAGGGGAGCGCCGCCGAGATTATCGCGCTGTTCCGCCGTTATCACGTCGATGTTAAACGCATTATTATCGAGATTACCGAAGAGCAGGCTTTTTCCAACTCTGATGTCAGCGTTGCCAATATCCAGCAGTTGCGTCAGTTTGGCTGCCTGATTGCGATTGATGACTTCGGTACCGGCTACGCGAACTATGAGCGCCTGAAGCGTCTGGAAGCCGACATTATCAAGATAGATGGCTGCTTCGTACGTGATGTTTTAAACAACCCGATGGATGCGATGATTATTCGCTCTATCTGCGAGATGGCGAAGCTGCGGAATTTGTCCGTGGTGGCAGAATATGTCGAGACGGAAGAACAGCAACAGCTGCTGGAACGCCTTGGCGTGCACTATATGCAGGGCTACCTGATCGATAAACCGCGTCCGCTCTGGCAGCTTGAGAACAAAAAAAAGGACCTGTAACAACGTTACAGGTCCTGATGTTAGCGACGGAGAATTACAGAACCAGCGCGGCGATAGACGCAGACAGCACGCTCACCAGCGTAGAACCGTAAACCAGCTTCAGGCCGAAGCGAGAAACCACGTTACCCTGTTCTTCGTTCAGACCTTTAATCGCACCGGCGATGATACCGATGGAAGAGAAGTTGGCGAAGGAGACCAGGAACACGGAGATGATGCCAACCGCGCGCGGAGAGAGCTCAGCGGCGATTTTCTGCAGGTCCATCATGGCGACGAATTCATTGGAAACCAGTTTAGTTGCCATGATGCTGCCCACCTGCAGGGATTCACTTGCCGGTACACCCATGATCCATGCAACCGGATAGAAGATGTAGCCCAGAATGCCCTGGAAGGAGATGCTGTAGCCAAACCAGCCGGTCACGGTGGCGAACAGGGCGTTCAGTGCGGCGATCAGGGCGATAAAGCCGATCAGCATCGCAGCAACGATAATTGCCACTTTGAAACCTGCAAGAATGTATTCACCCAGCATTTCGAAGAAGCTTTGACCTTCGTGCAGGTTAGACATCTGAATGTTTTCTTCGCTGGCATCAACGCGGTACGGGTTGATCAGCGACAGGACGATAAAGGTGCTGAACATGTTCAGTACCAGCGCCGCGACAACGTACTTCGGCTCCAGCATGGTCATGTAGGCGCCAACGATAGACATAGACACGGTAGACATCGCCGTCGCCGCCATGGTGTACATGCGGTTACGGGACATTTTACCAAGGATGTCTTTATAGGCGATGAAGTTTTCAGACTGACCCAGAATCAGGGAGCTGACGGCGTTGAAAGACTCCAGTTTGCCCATGCCGTTGATTTTCGACAGCACGGTACCAATCGCACGAATGACGATAGGCAGTACGCGGATGTGCTGCAGGATACCGATCAGCGCAGAGATAAAGACGATCGGGCACAGTACTTTCAGGAAGAAGAAGGCCAGACCTTTATCGTTCATGCTACCGAAGACAAAGTTGGTCCCTTCGTTGGCGAAACCGAGAAGTTTTTCGAACATCTCGGAGAAGCCTTTCACAAAGCCCAGACCAATATCGGAGTTCAGGAAGAACCAGGCCAACAGCACTTCAATGACCAGTAGCTGGATAACATAACGAATGCGGATCTGTTTGCGGTTAGAACTGACCAGCAAGGCCAGGATCGCCACCACAACGAGCGCGAGAATAAAATGCAAGACGCGGTCCATATTTGCTCCAAACATGAGACGGGTTAAATTTTCGTGCACATTCTATGTAACATGGTTAAATAAAACGAGATCTGTCTCTCACTATATTCAGAACCTGTGAGCAAACTCAAAATTAGTGATCAAGCATGCATTTTTGTTATGTTGAGTAAATGTATGAAAAGTTTCCACGTTGTACTACTCTCTTCTTAAGCGTATACCAAACCTTCCCAACCTCCAGTCTGGCTATTGGTTCCGGCTATCAGAATAATCATTATCACCTTGCTTAAATGAACTTGATAATCATTCTCATTCTGTTAGCCTAAAACATAGCAAAGGCTATGTTTTTGAGGCAGAGAATGACAAACAGTCGCATTGAAACTAACAGCTGTCGTACCGCACGCCGTATGCGGCTGGCGCTGATGGGGCCGGCATTTATTGCTGCGATCGGCTATATCGATCCGGGCAACTTTGCGACCAACATTCAGGCGGGCGCCAGCTTTGGCTACCAGTTGCTGTGGGTGGTGGTGTGGGCAAACCTGATGGCGATGCTGATTCAGGTGCTTTCAGCGAAGCTGGGCATTGCTACCGGAAAAAACCTCGCGGAGCAGATTCGCGACCATTACCCACGACCGGTGGTCTGGTTCTACTGGGTGCAGGCGGAAATTATCGCCATGGCGACCGATCTGGCCGAGTTTATCGGTGCGGCGATCGGCTTTAAGCTGATCCTGGGCATTTCGCTGTTACAGGGCGCGGTGCTGACCGGGATTGCCACCTTTTTGATTCTGATGCTTCAGCGCCGCGGGCAAAAACCGTTGGAGAAAGTGATCGGCGGCCTGCTGCTATTCGTGGCGGCAGCGTATATTGTCGAGCTGGTGTTCTCTCAGCCCGAACTGGCGCCGCTGACTAAAGGTATGCTGTTACCGTCGTTACCCAATGGTGAAGCGGTTTATCTGGCTGCGGGCGTGCTGGGGGCAACCATCATGCCGCACGTTATTTATCTTCATTCATCGCTGACCCAGCATCTGCACGGCGGTAGCGCTAAAGAGCGCTATCAGGCCACCCGCTGGGACGTCGCTATCGCCATGACCATCGCCGGCTTCGTTAACCTGGCGATGATGGCGACAGCCGCTGCGGCCTTCCATTTTCACGGGCATACTGGCATTACCGATCTCGATCAGGCCTACCTGACGCTTGAACCGCTGCTCAGCCATGCGGCGGCGACGATCTTTGGCCTCAGCCTGATTGCCGCCGGCCTGTCTTCTACGGTGGTTGGTACGCTCGCCGGCCAGGTGGTGATGCAGGGCTTTATTCGCTTCCATATTCCACTGTGGTTCCGCCGGGCGGTCACCATGCTACCGTCGTTTATCGTCATTCTGATGGGGCTGGACCCAACGCGTATTCTGGTGATGAGCCAGGTGCTGCTGAGCTTTGGCATTGCGCTGGCGTTGGTTCCGCTGCTGATTTTCACCAGCGACCGCAAGCTGATGGGCGAACTGGTCAACACGCGGTGGATTAAACGCATCGGCTGGGCGATTGTTGCGGTGGTGGTGGCATTAAACGGCTGGTTGCTGCTGGGAACGCTGCTGAATTAATGGCCTGTTTACCGTGACCCGCGACAGGTCACGGTTTCTTTACCGTTTATTCGCTATGCTGCATTTTGCGTTTAACAGCAGCGATCCTTCATGAACTCTTTTGATCTCTCTTTTCTCAAATACCTTCAGGATAACAGCCCGCTCGCGGTTGATAGCGCGGTGCTGCGCTTTGGCAAAACGCTTTCCACCCTGAAGCGAACGATGAAAGAGCTTAACGAACTGCTGCCGGACGAAGCGCATCTCCACCAGGATAATGCATTTATTACGACCGGCATCACCTACAGTGATTACATCCAGTTTTTGCAGCGCGTACGTTTCAACCGTTATCTCACGACCGGTGAAGAGCGCGTTCAGGATCTGTTTGTTGCGCTCTGTCTGCACGATGTGGTCAATAAAAATGAGTACTATAAAAAGTTCTATGTCAGCGCCGGGACGGTGAAAAACGATAACCCGCTCATGCTCAACCGGGTGCAGGAAAGTGGGTTAACGCTGCTGAGCATACCGAGAAAGGGTTCGCAACTGGTGGGCGATGAATTCAGCCTGCGTCTGGCAGCCTGTATGTCGATTCTGAAAACCGTCGAGATTGGTACTGGTCATCAACTGATTGCGCATCAGGCCAACGAGCCTATCAATCGTTCCATTGCCGAGCAGTTTCTTCATGAGTGCGCGCAGGAGATCGGCCAGGCGGCGGCCTGTTATGAAAAGGTCATCAGCCCGGTGATTCACCTTGGCTACAATGGGCGGAAATATCTGCTGGTCTATCTCAGCCTGGCGCTACAGCGCATTCGTCGCGGACGGCGAATCAACGACAGCTCGGCGGCAGCATTCCTGACCACCTATCCCTATCGCGTGTTGGCGGAGAAAGATGAAAATGCCTGCCTGGATATGCTCATCGCCTCACTCACCTTTACCTGGCGTCCCTTTACGCTGTACGACGCGCGGCTGATCGGGCACGTTAAGCAGGCCTGCGAGGAGATGTCCCGCGGTCTGAATGCGACGATTCACAACCACCACGCCTGGTTTGCCGAAATTTACCATTTTATCTACGCGGCGATTGTGCAGAACAAACTGCGCCTGTGGTTTGACGATAAAAAGCTACACGATGTACAGCGCCGCTACCCCGACCTTTGGCAGCACGTCCAGCGTGCCCTGCGCGAAATAGAATCGTGTTGGCAGATGTCGTTTTCCGCGATTCATCTGGCGACCCTGGTGCTGATTATCAAAAAGCACGAACTGAAAAATCGGGTAGTGGGGGATGTGAAAAAACGCGTCATCATTGTGACCAACTCCTCAGAGAGTAAAGTGGGCTACTTCAAAGAGGTGCTGCTCTCGCGTTTTCACATTGAGGTGCTGGCCTGCGTCAACATCAACGAACTGGACCGGCTCCAGCAGCAGGATTTCGACCTGCTGATTGCCTTTACCAACAAAATTGCCAGTCACCTGCGTCACGCTCAACTCAGCTATGTGAAGGTGAATTTCTATCTGACGCAGGACGATTTTCAGCTGCTACGCGAGCATGGGCTAAGCCCGGCGCGCAAAAAAATACCCGTTGACGCGTTCGTGCAACAGGTACAGGGGATGAGTCCGCAGGCGCTAAAAGCCTTCCTTGAGCAGCAGTACGGCGACGTTTTTATTTAACCAGCGGCTGGCACACGCCACGACACCACACCGCTTGCAGTTCTTGCTGGTCGTCGAGCACCAGAATATCGGCATCTTTGCCCGGCGTCAGGCTACCTTTGCGATCCGCCACGCCCGCGAGTATGGCGGGGTTGAGGCAGGCTATCTGCGCCGCTGACACCCAGCCGTGCTCCAGCCGGCCAACCACGTTTTTGACGGAGTCGAGAAAACTCATTTCCAGCTTGCGGACTTCGGGCCAGTCTTCGGCGCTGATGGTGCGTGTGCAGCCGTGGCAATCGGTAATTTCCAGCGACTGCTGGCGGATACGAAATGTCTCCTGGCGCAGATAATGATGAAATTCGAAGCCTTCGGGAAAATCGACGTAACCAAGGCAATCGCTCATCATTACCAGCCGACGATCCTTTTTCAGCCGGTAGAGGATGTCGAAGACTTCCGGGCGCAGGGTAATTCCGCTTTGTTTTGCCACTTCGGCGTAGGTGTCTTCATAGTACATCAGTGCGCCTACCACGCCAGGCTCACGGTGGTGCAAGCCGCGCATGGCGCTGAAGGCGTGGGTAAAATGGCTCAAACCCGCGGTAATCGCCTCGCTGATTTCGTCAAACGTGGCATCCGTATGGCCCGCCGAAACGGTGACGCCGGATTGATGCAAATGACGAATCAATGCCAGTGCGCCGGGAAGTTCCGGGGCCAGCGTCATCAGGCGAACATGGCCGCGCGCGGCGCGTTGATAGCGTTCGAACCCGGCGATGCTGGGGGGCTGAACGCTGTCCAGACGCTGCATACCGATAAACTTCGGGTTGATATATGGGCCTTCCATATGGATACCTACCGCTTCAGCGCCGTCGGCGGGCGTGGCTTGCGCGATCCATTCGGCGGCGGTAGCCAGGCTTTGACACAAGAAATCCTCTGGCTGGGTGGCTGAGGTGGCAAGCCAGGCCGTCACGCCTGCATACACTAAATCTTCACTCATGGCGCGTAGCGAGTCCCGTTCACCTTTCCAGGCAAATGATCCTCGCCCCCAGCCGTGTACGTGAATATCGACAAACCCCGGCATCAGCATCGCATAGTGATAGTCGATGACGCGCCCGCGGGGTGTCTCATCGATGCCGGTAATTTTATCGCCGCAGATGTGAAGGTAGCCGGAGCGTATTCCGTCCGGCGTCACAATTCGCTGACTGGCGAGAGAGAGCAGGGCATCACTCACCATGGGCCTCCTGTACGCGTGCGGCGGTTTCCAGCGCTATCTCTGAGCACAGCCCGATGTAGTGCGAAGGGTCAATCAGCGCGTCAATTTCCGCCTCGCTGAAGTTCTGCTGAATCACCGGATCCTGGCGCAGCACCTCCCCGTAGGGAATACCTTCATGAGTGCTGCGCATGGCCAACTGGTAAACGCGCTCATGCGCCGCATCTTTGCCGAGCTTCGCCACCAGATGCATCATGATTTTTTCGCTATTGATGAGGCCGTGGGTCAATTGCACGTTCTGCTGCATCCGCTCGGGGTTGATTACCAGCGTGCGGGTCAGTTCCTCGGCGCGCATAACGATCTCGGCGATGCACTCCATGCTCTCCTGAATATTGCCATCAAAGATAAAGTAGGCCGAGCTATCTGCCTCGAAGGGGCGTGGGCTGACATACAGGCACGAGGTATGCACGGAATAAAGCTTTTGTGCGTTAGCGATAATGCCTTTCGCCAGTTTCGGGTTGACCTTTTGCGGCATGGTGCTGCTGCCGACGGTCCCTTTGGTAAAGGCTTCGGACACTTCGCCAAACTCTTCGCTTGAGGTCTGGTAAACCTCTTCGGCAATTTTGTGCAGGGTGGTGGCAAGCAGGCACAGGTTGCTGATGTACTCGGTGCGATACACGCGCGAGTTACGCGATGGAATGGCCATCGCGTGCATGCCTAAGGCTTTCGCTACGCTCTCCTGTACGCGTCGTCCGGTTTCTCCGGTCGCGTGAAACGCGCCGACGGCGCCCCCCATCATCACGGTGAAGACCCGTTTTTCCGCTTCTTGCATACGCTGCTGGGCGTTGAGTAACTCATCAATCCAGACGGCGGCTTTGTATCCCCAGGTGATCGGCAATGCATGTTTGCCGTGGGTGCGTCCGGCCATGAGCGTGGCGTGATGCTCGCGCGCCATATGGGCCAGATTGCGCAGAATGTCATCCACGAACCCCTGCAGCAGGACGTTGAACTGTTTTGCCAGATACAGCTGGGCCGTTTGCTGAATATTCTGCGTGGTGACGCCATAGTGCACATACTTGCCGCTTTCGCTGTCGCAGGCTTTAACCAGCACTTTGATCATCGGTACAAAGCCATGGCCAATTTCGCGTAACAGGCGTTCCATTTCCGCCAGGTCGATATTCTCAACCCGGCAGTTGGCGGCGATATTCGCCGCCGCGCTGGCCGGAATCATTCCATGTTCGGCCTGCGCCAGCGCCAGCGCGGCTTCAACATCCAGCCATGACTGCACTCGAGCCTGCTGACCGAGCAGTGCCTTCATGCCGCGGTCGTCAATGGTTTTACTTTTTGAATCATACAGTGCGCGCATTGCCGCCTCCTGGTTGTTTATTTCAAGCCGACAATACGGTCATCAACCGCGTTGCGAACAAATTCTACGTGTGGGCCAAAGACCACGTGCACATGGTTGCTGGAGGGAATAAAGGTTCCCAACGAGCCGGATTCTTTGAGGATATCCATGTTGATTTTCTTCTGATCCTGCAAATCGATGCGCAGACGAGAAACACAGTTTTCGACGCGTTTGATGTTATCCCGGCCGCCGAGACCTTCAATCACCATGGCGGCGACTTTGTCGTACTCTTTATTGTTCAGTAAGGTGCTATCGGCAATTTCACTTTCACGGCCCGGCGTTTTGATATCGAATTTACCGATTGCAAAACGGAACACGAAATAAAACACGACGAAGTTCACAATACCGAGAAGAATTAAATTTACCCAATGCGTATTTTCGTACATCAAGCCAAAAATGCCGAAGTCGAAAATGGTACCGCGAATATAACCGATGGAGACTTCCAGCATCTGTAGTGGGATAGTGAGTAACCCGCACAGCACCGCATAAACGATAAACAGTTTTGGTGCTATAAACAGGAAGGAGAATTCCAGTGGCTCGGTAATATTACCCAGCATGGCCGTGAGTACGACGGTGAGAATCATCCCTTTGGCAAATTTCTTGTTTTTGAAATAAGCCATATGATACATCGCCAGGCCGATGGCCGGCACGCGGAACAGGGTCGTCAACATCTGCGAGGAGGCCAGGTAGCTGGTCAACGTAGGCATATATTCTTGCCACGCAGGATGTGAAGGGCCCAGTTCAAAGAGGATCTTATTCATCGCAGGCAAAATGCCGACGTAGGTTTGCCCATCAATAAGGTAGGTACCGCCCGCGGCGGTGAAGCGCACGGTGGAGCTCAGGACGTGATGTAAACCGAACGGTATCAGCAGACGGTTAAGCGTCATGTAGATACCGGCACCAATGTCCGGCGCCATCATAATGGTTGAGACGGCGCGCATTCCGGCGGTGAAAAGATCCCAGATAAAGGGGATGATCAGCCCAACCGGAATCGCAAAGGCAATTGCCAGAATCGCCACTGATTTCTTGCCGCTGAAGAATGCAAAGGCCAGAGGCAACTGTAGTCGATAGAAGCGGTCGGTGATTTTGGCCGCCAGCAGGCCCGCGATAATACCGCCTAAGGCCTCGATTTTTAGCGTCTGGACGCCGAGCACCATGCCCTGGCCCACCAGTGAAAGATCTGCTTTCGCCAGGGTTCCCGCGAGCTTCAGATGAACGTGCATGGCAATCAGCAACGTTAAATAGGCGACGACCGAGGCAAATACCGCAATGCCTTTTTCTTTTTTCGACATGCCGTAGGCAACGCCCATCGCAAATAATAATGGAATATTATTAAAAACGACGCTGCTGATTAAACCCAGAGACGATAAAACAGCTTTAAAAATATCATTTCCCAGAAATGGGAGTTTATCGATCATATAGCTCTGGCCAAGCGCCGAGCTGATTCCCATTACCATCCCGACGGGAGCTAATACCGCGATAGGTAACAGTAGTGAACGACCGAATGTCTGAATTTCATTTTTAAAATTAGCATTCATGATGTTAATCCTGACGTGAAATATCTTGAGGATAAGATACTGGCAGGATTTTTTTGCTCAAGGGCAAATGCTGATAAATAAGAAGCGCAGGATTTGACCATAAAAAAAGAGCCCGTAGGCTCTTTGATTTGTTATTCAGGCATAGCGTGCTGTGCCTGAATAACCGAAATTAGTGGCGACCATGTCCGTGGCCGTGTCCATGACCGCGCCCGCGTCCACGATGGTCATCACGGTCGCCCCAACCGTCGCGATAGCCACGTTCGTAGGCTTTATTACGTTTATCCCAACCGCGGTGCCAGCCGTTGTCGTGGCGATACCAGTGTTTATGCCAGTAATCGCGGTCGCGCCAGCGGCCGCCATCCCAGTAGTTACCGTAATTATCGCGATCGCCAATTTGTAATTTTATGGATGGCAGCAGGGTGATTTCACCAGCATTAGCGAACATCGGGGCCGATGCTAACAACACTGCCGCCAGAATCAGTGACCTGAACATACTTCTCTCCTATACGATCGTGGCCAGAAAGGCCTGTTAACGCAATATTACAATTCGGTAAACACTCGAATTATTGGGTTAACTCTTAAACCGCCAGGAGAGAGCACTTTTTGCTAAAAACGCTGTTATTTTATGCTGCGCAAAATGGCATCAATTTCGGCACACTCTGTGGCGCTGAAATGACGGTTTGCCAGCATACCCACCGCATCGTCCAGCTGTGAAATTTTGCTGGCGCCAATCAGAACCGAGGTGACCGCCTGTTGACGCAGTACCCACGCCAGTGCCATCTGCGAGAGTTTTTGTCTACGCTGTTCCGCCAGTACGTTCAGTTGGCGAACGGCCTCAAGCTTGCTATCGGTGAGCTGTTCTGGCTTGAGGAAGATGCTACCGCTCGCGGCGCGAGAATCGGCGGGAATGCCGTTCAGGTAACGGTCGGTAAGCTGCCCACCGGCCAGCGGCGAGAAGGCGATACAGCCGACCCCTTCCTGCTGTAGCACATTCAACAGGCCGCTTTCCACCCCACGTTCCAGCATGGAGTACTTCGGCTGATGAATAAGGCAGGGGGTGCCCAGATCGTTGAGTATGTCAATTGCCTGCTGCGCGAGTTCCGCCGGGTAGTTGGAAAGCCCAACGTACAGCGCTTTGCCCTGACGGACGACGTGATCCAGCGCGCGCATGGTCTCCAGTAACGGCGTTTCAGGGTCCGGGCGATGGTGGTAGAAGATATCCACATACTCAAGTCCCATGCGCTTCAGACTCTGGTCAAGGCTGGAAATCAGATACTTACGTGAACCCCAGTCGCCGTAGGGACCGTCCCACATGGTGTATCCAGCCTTAGTGGAAATAATCAGTTCGTCGCGGTAAGGGCGAAAATCTTCACGCAGAATGCGGCCAAAGTTACTCTCAGCAGAGCCGGGAGGCGGTCCATAGTTATTGGCGAGATCGAAATGGGTAATACCCAGATCGAACGCGTGGCGCAGCAGCTGGCGGCTGTTCTCTACGCGGGTTTCATCGCCAAAGTTATGCCACAGCCCCAGTGAAACTACGGGAAGCTTGAGGCCGCTGTTGCCGCAGCGCTGAAACGTCATGGTCTCGTAACGCGCGCGACTTGCCTGATAAACCATTGTGTCCTCCAGAATATCCGCTTGTGTATACGCTTACACTAGCGAATGTCCATCGACTCGTACACAGCTGAAATCTGTAAAATTTGCTTTCCAGACGACTTTCTTATCAATACTGGACACGCTTAACACTTCTTCAATACTCAAAGAAATAACCGGCTGAAGGAGTGGCACCATGGCTTCGTCCTATACCGTGGCAGATTACCTGCTTGACCGTCTTGCTGACTGCGGCGTTGAGAGTCTGTTTGGCGTACCCGGAGACTACAATCTCCAGTTTCTTGACCACGTCATTGCTCACCGCACGCTTCGTTGGGTGGGCTGCGCCAACGAACTGAATGCCGCCTATGCCGCCGATGGCTACGCGCGAATGCAGGGCTGTGGTGCACTGCTCACCACCTACGGCGTGGGTGAACTGAGCGCGCTGAACGGCGTGGCCGGTAGCTTCGCCGAGCACGTTCCGGTGCTGCATATTGTCGGAGCGCCCTGTACCGGCGCACAGCAGCGTCGCGAATGTTTGCACCACACGTTAGGCGACGGCGACTTCGATCATTTCCGCCAGATGAGTGCGCCAATTTCCGTCGCCCAGGGCGTGCTGACGGCGCGCAACGCCTGCCAGGAGATCGACCGCGTGCTGCAGGCAGTGATGCACCATCGTCGACCGGGCTATCTGCTGCTCCCCGCCGATGTTGCCGCGTTGCCGACGGCGAAGCCTGTAAGCGCTCTCACCATAGCGCCCCTGGTATCGGATACGGCCCAACTTGAGGATTTTGTTAAACATGCGCGCGGCCTGCTGGAGGGATGTCTGCATGTGTCTTTGCTGGCGGACGTGCTGGCTCATCGATTTGGTCTCCAGGCGACGCTCAATCAGTGGATGCGTGCGCATCCCATTCCGCACGCCACGTTGTTGATGGGGAAAGGGCTGTTTGATGAACAACAGCCAGGGTTTGTCGGCACGTACAGCGGCGGGGCGAGCCTGCCGCAAACGCGTGAAGCGATTGAGGATGCCGAGGCGATCATCTGCGTCGGCACCTGTTTTACCGACACCATCACCGCAGGCTTTACTCACCGGATTGCGCCGGAAAAATCAATCGAGGTACAGCCGTTTTCCGCTCGCGTAGGCGCCCGTTGGTTTAGCGGTATTGACATGCAGGCGGCGGTGGATGCGCTAATAACGCTGAGTGAAGAGTTAGCCCCATGGCACACCGATGTCCGGCGGATATCCTCGCCGACGGTGCTCGACACCGGGCATCTGACCCAGCGTCACTTCTGGCAAACGCTGCAGAAATACCTGCAACCGCACGATATTGTGCTGGGCGATCAGGGGACGGCTGCCTTTGGTATCGCGGCATTAACGCTGCCCACCGGCGCCAATTTGCTGGTTCAGCCGCTGTGGGGATCGATTGGCTACACGCTACCCGCCGCATTCGGCGCACAAACGGCGTGCCCGGACCGGCGCGTGGTGCTGGTGGTGGGGGACGGTGCGGCGCAGTTAACCATTCAGGAGCTCGGCTCCATGCTGCGGGACGGGCAACGGCCGCTGATCCTGCTACTCAATAATGAGGGCTATACGGTTGAGCGTGCGATTCATGGGCCAGAGCAGCGCTATAACGAGATCAGCCTGTGGAACTGGACCCAACTGCCACAGGCACTGAACCTCGACAGCCAGGCCGAATGCTGGAAGGTGAGCAACGTCGTGCAGTTGAATGACGCGCTGGCGCGTGCTGCGCGCCGCGACAGGCTAATGCTGCTGGAGGTGATGCTCCCCAAAATGGACATCCCTCCGCTGCTTAAAGCCGTTACCGACGCGCTGGAGGCGCGAAATAGCGGCCGTTAATCCTTACGCTTACGCGGCACCATCATCGTGGGTTTCCCCGCCAGCAACAGCCAGGCGGGGAGCATCACGATACACAGTAGCGGCAACAGCGTGGTATCCGGTACGACCACCGCAGCCATAAACAGGCTGAGCCAGGCATCGCGGGTGACCACCAGCACTAATCCCATAATGGCGCAGGAAACGGTAATCGCGGCCGGCACCGCTTCAACGTGCGCATGCAGCATCAAACCCAGCGCCACGGCGACAAATACCGCCGGGAATATGCGCCCGCCGCGGAAACCGCAGGCGGCAGCGACGACCAGCGCCGCCAGTTTACTCAGTGCGAAAAGCATGTAGTCGCCTGCGCCGAAATTTTGCCCGGCAGTCAGCCGCTGCATTTCATCGAGCCCTTTAAACAGCGTTAACGGACCGCCAATCGTGCCGATAATCCCCAGCACAAATCCCCCAACGCCGAGAATCAGTACCGGATGTTTTAAACGGTGAACTAATCCATGCAGATGCGGCAGGCACCAGACGCCAATCATACCGATAGCGATGGCGATGATAGCCACTATCGCGCCGCTGAAAATATCGACGAGGCGCATCGTTTGATAATGCTCGATGGGCAGCGAGAACTGAGGGTGAAAGAACAGGCCGGTGGTCAACGCGCCGGCGGCGGCGGCCAACAGAGGGGCAAACAGGCGATCCCACAACGGCGCGTCGTTACTGCTGGTTAACGTCTGGGAAAAAATGAGCGCGGCGGCAACCGGTGTTCCGAACAGTGCGCCAATCGTCCCGGCGGCGGCGAGAATCGTCCAGTCAAGCGAGCTGACTCGTGGGAAGAAGCGCGCGCCCAGCGCCACGGCCAGCGCAATGTTGACCGACATAATCGGGTGTTCTGGCCCCAGGCTCACACCGCCCGCGAGCCCGAGGATCAAGGCGATCGCCAGCCCAGGCAGATGGGCGACGGGAACCGCGGCGCCGATCAGCGGCTCGCTGGCGGGATCCGGGCCGGCATGGCCTGGGCTATAGCGAATCACCAACCCGACGACAAGACCGGTCATCGTCAGCATCAGGATAATCCACAGCGACGAATTCATATCAATGCCGAGCGCATTCGGTAGGTTACTCCACAGAAGATGCTGGAGCACCGCAGCGATCTTCATCACCACGATCAAAATCAGGCTGGAGGCGACGCCAATCAATACCGCGGGGATGGAGAGCAACAACATCGTTCGGGCTCGCGGGTGGAGCATGGTGATATCCTTTTTGCTGAATACTGAGTTTACTTTGCATTTTCCTGAGCCAACGTTCAGCGCAAATGGTGCTGAAACGATACGGCTCTACAGGTTATCCCGTTCTGTACCAGTTAAAAAATACGCAAAAAATGTGACCTGGATCGATAATCCTGGGGCGCTCACGTCATCGCCATTGTTGTTGACGCGCCTTGAATTTACAGTGTGGCAAAGATTTATTCTGACTTTAGCGGAGCCGTAACGGAATGACAAAGTTTGCTTTAGTGGGTGATGTTGGGGGCACCAATGCGCGTCTGGCATTGTGCGATATTGCCAGCGGTGAGATTTCGCAGGCGAAGACCTATTCTGGCCTGGATTACCCAAGCCTGGAAGACGTGGTTCGCGTCTACCTCGACGAGCATAACGCGTCGGTGGAAGACGGCTGTATTGCCATTGCTTGCCCGATTACCGGCGACTGGGTGGCGATGACCAACCACACCTGGCAGTTCTCCATTGCGGAAATGAAAAAGAACCTTGGGTTCGCGCACCTGGAAATCATCAACGATTTCACCGCGGTCTCGATGGCGATCCCGATGCTGAAAAAAGAGCATCTGATTCAGTTTGGCGGCACCGAGCCGGTTGAAGGCAAGCCGATCGCCGTTTACGGCGCGGGAACCGGTCTTGGCGTGGCGCATCTGGTTCACGTCGACAAGCGCTGGGTTAGTCTGCCGGGCGAAGGCGGCCACGTTGACTTTGCGCCAAACAGCGAAGAAGAGGGGATTATCCTCGAAGTGCTGCGTGAGGAGATTGGCCACGTTTCCGCCGAGCGCGTGCTCTCCGGTCCTGGCCTGGTGAACTTGTACCGGGCTATTGTTAAGTCGGACAACCGGGTGCCGGAAAACTACAAGCCGAAAGACATAACCGAACGCGCGCTGGCAGACACCTGCACTGACTGTCGTCGCGCGCTGTCGCTGTTCTGCGTGATCATGGGCCGTTTCGGCGGCGATTTGGCGTTGACGCTGGGCACTTTCGGCGGCGTGTACATTGCGGGTGGCATTGTGCCGCGCTTCCTCGAGTTCTTTAAAGCCTCCGGCTTCCGCGGCGGTTTCGAAGACAAAGGTCGTTTCAAAGACTACGTACACCCGATCCCGGTGTATCTGATTATTCACGACAATCCGGGCCTGCTGGGTTCTGGCGCGCATCTGCGTCAGACGTTGGGTCAGGTGCTGTAATACACAAAGCCCGGGGCGTTCCCCGGGCTCTTTCTGCCGCCGATGTCCCGTCAGTGGCTACAAATGCATGATCTGCCGAAACTCTTTTACCTTACTGCGGCTCACCGGCACCTGAAACTCAAGGTCGCGCAGGCGCAGAATGTAGGTGTTATTAAACCACGGCTCTATCTCGCGAATTTTATTCAGGTTCACACAGAACGAACGATGGCAGCGAAAAAAGTGGCTACTCGGTAGCTTGCTGCAAAACTCGGTGATGTTCATCGGCATCACGTACGATTCGCGGCGGGTGTAGACGAAGGTCATCTTCTCGTGCGCTTCAGCGTAGTAGATATCGCTGATCGGCGTCACGATGATGCGCTCATCTTTCACCAGGTTGATGGTGTCGTTTTCACGCGGCGCGCTGGGGCTGCTGCTGACGATGCTCGATTGCTGCTGTTGCCAGGCCGCCTCCAGTTTTTGCAGCATGCTGACGATGCGTGATTCCTGGTACGGCTTCAGAATGTAGTCGAACGCTTCCAGCTCAAAGGCTTCTACCGCATGCTCTTTCCACGCGGTGATAAACACGATAAACGGCTTGTGGGCAAACTGACTGATGTTCTGCGCCAGCAGCACGCCATCCAGTGACGGAATGTTAATGTCGAGGAAGATTGCGTCCACTTTGTTGTGCTGCAAAAATTTCAGCACGTCCAGACCGTCGTCAAAGGTGCCGACAATCTCCATCTGACTGTGCTGCTGAATCAGCCAGGTTAGCTCCTGTTGCGCCAGGAATTCATCTTCGACAATGATGACTTTCATGGGGACTCCGGGTTAAGGCAATAATGTGGCAGTCGCCGGAACGGCCGTGCGCTGGTTTGGAATGTAGAACGCGATTTCGGTTCCTGGATCGAGGCGGCGGATATGCAAGCCCTCGCCGTAGAGCAGTTTAACCCGATGATGAACGTTCAGCAGGCCAATCTTATTGCCGGGCATTTCATTGGCTTCCACCCGCGCGATGACCTGAGGATCGATCCCCGGCCCGGTATCGCGCACGCCAATGCGCACGCGGTTGCCTGACTCGGCAATGCTGATGGTCACCACGCCTTTACCCTTACTGCGCTGAATACCGTGCACGATGGCATTCTCGACCAGCGGTTGGATCAGCAAGCTTGGAATCACGCAGTTCACCTCATCGTCAATATCGTAGATTACCGTCAGCTTGTCGCCAAAGCGCGCCTGCTCAATGGCGATATAGTCCTTAATCTGATACAGCTCCCGACGGATATCTATCTGCTCATCGTCTTTTAATTCAATGTTATAGCGCAGGTAGCGCGACAGATTAAAAATGAGCTGCCGCGCAGTGTCCGGATTGAGGCGAATGGATGATGAAATGGCGTTCAGCGCGTTGAACAAGAAATGGGGATTGATTTTACTCTGGAGCGCGCGCAGCTCTGCCTTATTTGCCATCTCGCGCAGCTGTTCGGCGCGGGAAACTTCCAGCTGCGTGGAGATAATCTGCGACAGCCCAATGGCCATCTCCTGCAACGACGAGGTGATCTGGTGCGCGTGGCAGTAGTAGATTTTCAGCGTACCGGTAATCACGCCTTTCTCCGACAGCGGGATCACCAGCATCGAGTGAATTTCCGGCGTGCGATAGGCTTCATCGTTGTTTTTTATGATGATTTCGCCGTTGTTAATCGCCTGACGGGTGACCGGGCTAATGGAGTCATCGTTATTGTGGTAGTTATCTTCCCCGACGCCGACATAGGCCAGCACGCGTTCGGTATTGGTGATAGCGACGGCGTCGGCGCGAATATCCTGACGAATGATGTCGCAAATCTGCCGCAGAGTGTCGCTGTTAATCTGGCGAAACAGCGGCAGCGTTTTATTGGCAATATCCAGCGCCAGCTTAGCCTGACGCGCGGCGCTGGCCTCTTTCTCGCCCTCTACGCTTTGCACCAGCAGGACAATAAAACCGATGCACACGCTGCCGGCAATCATCGGAATGCCGATCTTCGACACGATATCGACGCCGAGCGCGATGGTGGGCGCCCAAACGACCACCAGAATCATGGTCAGGGTTTCGCACAGCATGCCGCCGAGGATACCAATTTTCCAGTGCAGCTCTTTCGGTACCCGACGGTTAATCAACCCCGACAGGATCCCGGCGATAATACTGGTGATAAAACACGGCACGGCGGTAACGCCGCCTGCGTCAATCAGGTAACGGTGGATCCCGGCAATGACCCCGACGATGCCGCCAACCCACGGGCCAAACAGGATCCCGCCTGACATCACCGCGATAATACGAACGTTAACCAGCGAGCCTTCTACCGGCACGCCGGACCAGGTACTGAAGATGGCAAACATCGAGAAAATGACGGTAACGGCCAGCAGCTCTTTCGCCGTATGGGCCGTTTTGTGCAACAGTTCGCGGAACAGGCGGATGCGGATCAGAAAAAAGAGGCAAATCAGCATTAATGCGGCCCGGTCGTAGACCGCGAGCAGCATATCGAATATTTCGTGCATGGGGGCGCCGAATGTTTTCAGTAAAGTCTTATGATAAGTAACCCGGGGACAGATGACCAGCAGTACGCGGAATAGGGAAAAACCTTAATTTTAAAAGGGGATTGTAGGACAAACGTATTGAACAGGAAGAGATGGCCGCTTCAGGGAGGACTTGAACCACCTGCAATGAAAAGCAATAGATAATTTATTGTTACCATTGTGTTTTATGTCCATTGAATCCTTTATTTTAATAAATGATTCTTGTTTTCACTAGTTCCTCTTTTTACCGATACAACATTTTTTCGCTTACCCTCTCGACAGCGCTAATTTTTTCAGGTTATTTTCTGTTCATGCTACATCGGTGGCAGCGTCGCTCGAACGGTTCGGGCGCTAACGTAATCCTGAGGAACCTATGGCTGATTCCAGCTCTGAACGCCGTTTTACGCGTATCGATCGCTTACCCCCGTACGTTTTTAATATTACCGCTGAACTTAAAATGGCTGCGCGTCGGCGCGGCGAGGATATTATTGATTTCAGCATGGGGAACCCAGACGGCGCCACGCCAGCGCACATTGTTGAAAAACTCTGCACCGTGGCCCAACGCCCGGACACCCATGGATACTCGACCTCACGCGGTATTCCTCGCCTGCGCCGTGCTATTTCGCGCTGGTATCAGGACCGTTATGACGTTGAGATTGACCCGGAAAGCGAAGCGATTGTCACCATTGGTTCGAAAGAGGGGCTGGCGCACCTGATGCTGGCTACGCTCGATCACGGTGACACCGTGCTGGTGCCGAACCCAAGCTACCCCATCCATATTTACGGCGCGGTGATTGCTGGCGCGCAGGTGCGCTCCGTACCGCTGGTAGAAGGCGTCGATTTCTTTAACGAGCTGGAGCGTGCCATTCGCGAAAGCTACCCGAAACCGAAGATGATGATCCTTGGCTTCCCGTCGAACCCGACCGCTCAGTGCGTGGAGCTGGAGTTCTTCGAAAAGGTGGTCGCGCTGGCTAAACGCTATGACGTGCTGGTGGTACATGACCTGGCTTATGCGGATATCGTGTATGACGGCTGGAAAGCGCCGTCGATCATGCAGGTGCCCGGCGCGCGTGACGTCGCGGTAGAGTTCTTCACGCTCTCTAAGAGCTACAACATGGCGGGCTGGCGTATCGGCTTTATGGTCGGTAACAAGACGCTGGTTAACGCACTGGCGCGGATTAAGAGCTACCACGATTACGGTACCTTCACCCCGCTGCAGGTGGCGGCAATTGCCGCGCTGGAAGGGGATCAGCAGTGCGTACGAGATATCGCTGCGCAGTATAAGCGTCGCCGCGATGTGCTGGTGAAGGGGCTGCATGAAGCTGGCTGGATGGTTGAAATGCCGAAAGCGTCGATGTACGTGTGGGCCAAAATTCCGGAACACTACGCCGCGATGGGCTCCTTAGAGTTCGCGAAAAAGCTGCTGCAGGACGCCAAAGTGTGCGTTTCGCCGGGCATCGGTTTTGGTGACTACGGAGACACCCACGTACGTTTCGCGTTGATTGAGAACCGCGATCGCATTCGTCAGGCTGTGCGCGGGATTAAAGCCATGTTCCGCGCTGACGGCCTGCTGCCGTCAGAGCAAAAATCGGCGGGATAATTTTCCCGTCGCAGAAATGCAAACAGGAGCCAGATGGCTCCTGTTTTTTTTGCATTTTTATCGACTAGATCATCAGGGCAAACGTGCCGGCAAAAACGATGACCATAAAGGAAATGCCCATAAAGAAATATTTCACGACTCATCTCTCCGCGTATCTTTTTTCTACGCACTTATGAACGGTGGTGGTACTGCGAGCTGGTAACAACCAACGAAAAAAACGGACCTCTTTCGTGGCTGGCATCACCTCAGAATTCTGTGCTGTTGTGCTCCAGATGGCGCTAATGTACGCCTAAAAATTGGGGGATACAAGAGGGGTTTTTTTATTAATTTTTAGTTACTTACAACTGTCGTGATTCGGCGACACTTTAATTTCATACGGTAATAAATTTCATTTTGGCGACGCTTCGTTTGGCTCTGAACAGGGCTATAAACCCTATTGATTTTACGCCTATTTTTCTGGCGTTATTCCGAAAATGCTTTTCTCACTGAATGCCCGGCAGTGGTTGCAGGGGATTGAGAGGGCAAGCGCATTTTTGTTTTTTACTTTTTGTGCTGACTGTGAATACTTCAGCCACACGGATTTAATTTTCAGGAGTTTAAGATGATGAGACATCGCGTTAAGCGGGTAATGCTAATGACAACGGCCTGTATTTCGCTGTTGCTGGGGAGTGCGCCGCTGTATGCGCAGGCGAACGACGTTCAGCAAAAGCTGGCGGCGCTGGAGAAAAGCAGCGGGGGGCGGTTGGGAGTGGCGCTGATTGACACCGCCGATAACGCACAGACGCTCTACCGCGCCGATGAGCGCTTTGCCATGTGCAGCACCAGTAAGGTGATGGCGGCAGCGGCGGTGCTCAAGCAAAGTGAAACGCAAAAGAAGGTGTTGAGTCAGAAGGTTGAGATTAAATCTTCAGACCTGATTAACTACAATCCCATCGCTGAAAAACACGTCAACGGCACGATGACGCTGGCGGAATTGAGCGCCGCGGCGTTGCAGTACAGCGACAATACGGCCATGAACAAGCTGATTGCCCATCTCGGGGGGCCGGATAAAGTGACGGCGTTTGCCCGTGCGATTGGGGATAACACCTTCCGGCTCGATCGTACTGAGCCGACGCTCAACACCGCGATCCCCGGCGACCCGCGCGATACCACCACGCCATTAGCGATGGCGCAGACGCTTCGCAATCTGACGTTGGGCAGTGCCTTAGGTGAAACTCAGCGTGCGCAACTGGTGACGTGGCTGAAAGGCAATACCACCGGCGCTGCCAGCATTCAGGCTGGGCTACCCACATCGTGGGTTGTCGGGGATAAAACCGGCAGCGGTGATTATGGTACGACGAATGACATCGCCGTTATCTGGCCGGAAGGGCGTGCGCCGCTTATTCTGGTCACTTACTTCACCCAGCCAGAGCAGAAGGCAGAAAGTCGTCGTGACGTGCTCGCGGCTGCCGCGAAAATCGTCACCGACGGTTATTAATTCTAAAAAATGTGGAGCGCTCTGTCGCTCCACTTCCAATTTATGCTCCGGTGTTGACTATTCTCTTCGATGTTTTGGCTGCGACCTCTGTATGATAATTAATACTCATCTTTAATGCTGGGTGCTCGTCTTTTCAGGAAGAAAAACTTCCTGTCAAAATGATATATATTCTCGTCATGTCCATGAATTATTGATTTTAAAATAATACCACTAATAATTAATTGTACCGTCGAGTTTTTTTGTAGTAATTATCTGATTTACATTCGCAGAATTCCTGGTCCTTCCCCCGGAAGATTTTTTTCCGCTTTTCTTTTCCTTTAGTTCCAAATGGTTATTTTTTCATCCACCTTTAGAGGGATGAGAATATTCTTCACCTTCATATTTATAAAAATTTTCACTCAGAAAAGCATATTGACAATATTTAACCCCAATGAAATTATTCGATCACGGATAAGGAGGGGACAATGATGTCGCTCAATAATGATTGTGGAAGAATCAACTGTATGAGTTGCCCTTCTAACTGTGAAGTTAAGCCCAATACTTCGCTGCGGGTTTCATTTTGCCAGAACTATTGTTTTTGTACCTGGCCGGAAGCGAGTGGCTATTTTTCTCTCGGGATCATGGAAGGGATTCTTAAGCAAAGCTATAACTATCTGTACCTTGGGTGTATTTTTGTTGATTTTTCTATCAGCTATCTGCGTTGTTTTACCGATAAACGCTGGATTGATTATTTACGTGAAACAAAATTAAAGATTGTTATCGTTTGCGATAAATACCTCAAACCATTGGCAAATTATTGGTTTAAGCACTCCAAAGACATTTTTCTCATCATATATCAACAGGATAAATTAAGCATAGCCTGTGAGAAATTAAAGAAACGTTTTATCTATCAACGCGATGCTTTCTTTCGCGGAGAGGTGCTGTCGACGCTGGAATTTTCTGTGCTGAGCGGGCTGATCGCCGGCGAAGGCTGCAATCAGTTGGCCAGCGAACTCAATGTCGACATCCGAACGGTGTACGCCGCAAAGCGTCGAGCGGAAAAAAAAATGGGCGCAGATATTAATACGCTATTTCGGTTTTCGCACACTGTGTAAATGTGACTAAATAATCTATCTCTATATTTATAGCAATCACCTTGCGGTGAGGGAGGCCTGCACCATAAATATTCAAAATGAATAAAAAGTATCCCCAGAAAACCCTACGTTGACGCCATGGTTAACGCGTTTTTCTATTATTGAGAAAAATAACGTCTTGAAAAAATATTAAAACAGGCACTAACAGCGACATAAAAGGAAGAAGACAAGGAGTTTATTATGATGCCGATACCTTTAAAACCCAGGAAGTTAGCATTGTGTATCACTGTCGCATTGCTGGCGACGAATATCAGCATGAGTGCCGTGTATGCCAACACGCTAAATGCGAATAACACCCTCTATTACTACTCATCCGGTAATCCTAATGGCAACAACAGCGACTATACCAACTACGATGAAGTGGTTATCACGACTAATGCGATAGCGTCAACCAGCGGGCTGAAAGGCTGGGCTATTTACATGAACGGCGAAAATTACAAGTTTAACGATCTCACCGTTAACACTTCTGGGATGTTATCTGATGGCATCCATACCAAAAACGGCGGCGGTAACATCGTCATTGAAAATTACAATGCGATAACCAGTGCCTACAGTTCCGATGGTATCAACCTGGGACGAGAACTGTCGGCAAACTATTCTCGGGTGACGGTGAATAATGAAACCAATATTAAAGCGGCGGGAATGGGCGTTCGTGCTAACGCCTCGGTAAACAATGCGAATGCGGTGGCAACCATTACCCTTAATGGGCCAACAACCATTGAAACCACCTCCGCAGGCTCTACTGTTGCGGGCTATACCGTTTATGCAGGACAGGATACGGAAGCCAACTCTACGGCGGTGAAGGGGAAGGCGGAAATTTTCCTGAACGGAGATAGTACGCTTAAAACGGTGGGTAAGAACGCCCATGCGGTCTATGCTCGCGCAGCGGGTACCATTTCTCTGGGGAATGTGGATATTTCGGCGACGGGAGCAACGGCGAATGGACTGTTTGCTTCCTCGACGACGGCCGATCAGCTGGCCGCTATTTACCTGGCCAAAAATGCCACCATTAATGTTGCAACCGGTTCGGCAATATATGCGACTGGCGCTGAAGCGCGGGTGAAATCTTACGATCTCAACACCGCGACTGATGTGGCGGGCACCTATGTCGTTAATGGGGATATTGTCGCGGATAAGGGCGGGCAGATCCAACTGCATATGGCAGAGGATAGCGCGTTTACCGGTGTGACCAACTCTAACCAACTCCCCACCTCGGCAGCCGATGCCGGGACCATCGCGCTGACAATGGATGGCTCGCGTAGTCTCTGGACGATGACCGGCGATTCAGTGTTGTCATCACTGACGTTAAACAATGGCACAGTGGCATGGTCAGGCCCGTCGGCTGGAAATATCCTGACCGTGGCCGGGAACTACCACGGTGATAACGGTCTGCTGAAGCTCAATACGGTGCTCGGTGATGACAGTTCGGTTAGCGATAAACTGGTCGTTCAGGGCGATACCTCCGGAACCACACGCGTTGCCGTGGCTAATGCGGGCGGGAGTGGCGATAAGACGATTAATGGTATTGAAGTCATTCACGTCGACGGCGCTTCTGATGGCGATTTTGTGCAGGCCGGGCGCATTGTCGCAGGCAGCTATGAATACGCATTACGTCGCGGTGAAGGGACTGAATACAGTAACTGGTTCTTGATGAACGCACCGGCAACGCCAGAGCCCCCCGATCCTGAACAACCGGATCCTGAAAAACCGATACCCGAACCTCCCGCGCCTGAACAGCCGACGCTGCGTCCGGAAAGTGGTTCGTATATTGCTAACCTGGCCGCCGCTAACACGATGTTTACGACCCGGCTGCACGATCGTCTGGGCGATACGCAGTATATAGACATGCTGACGGGAGAAGTGAAAACGACCAGCCTGTGGATGCGTAATGTTGGGGGTCACACGCGTTTTAAAGATTCCAGCGGCCAATTGAGCACGCAAAGCAATCGCTACGTTTTGCAGTTGGGCGGCGATCTGGCGCAATGGAGTACCGACGGTCTGGATCGTTGGCATCTGGGTCTGATGGCGGGCTACGGTAACAATCAGAGCAACACGCGCTCTGATGTCAGTCGCTATCACTCTCGCGGTCAGGTGACGGGGTACAGCGTCGGGTTGTATGGAACCTGGTACGCCAATGATGAGAACAAAACCGGTACTTATCTGGACAGCTGGATCTTGTATAACTGGTTCAATAACAAGGTGTATGGCCAGGGATTAGCCAGCGAGAAATACGATTCCGATGGTATCACCGCCTCCGTTGAAGGTGGCTATAGCTTCCTGATGGGAGAGCGTAGCGACGGGCGTTCTACCTACTGGCTCCAGCCGAAAGCGCAACTCACGTGGATGGGGGTGAAGGCCGATACCCACACGGAAGCCAACGGTACGCGAGTAGAAGACAAAGGCGACGGTAATCTGCAAACGCGGTTGGGGATGAAGGCATTTATCAAAGGCCATAGCGCCGTGGATGAGGGGAAAGAGCGTGAATTCCAGCCTTTTGTTGAGGCTAACTGGATCTATAACACCCGGTCCTACGGTGTCGCCATGAATGGCGTCACGAACTATCAGGCTGGAACACGCAATATCGGCGAGCTGAAAGCCGGCGTTGAAGGCCAGATAGGCAAAAATCTGCATATCTGGGGAAATGTCGCTCAGCAGATTGGGGATAAAGGCTATAGCGATACACAGGGTATGCTGGGGATCAAATACGCATTCTGATGCATTTAACTACTGCTGATGTGCTGTGGTATCGAGAACGCTATGAATATTTACGCTGAAGAGTTGCGCATCATTATGGACGTCATCATGGATATCATCTTTTACGCACGAGAGGAGAATCGAGGTGATGCGGCATTCCGTCGGTTGTTACATGAACTGGAGGCGCGAGAGTTTCCGGAATCGGTGAAAACGCTGTGTCAGCAGGCGGCAAACACCTGGTTTTTATCCAGCAGCATCACGGAAATGGCAGACAAAACGACGCTACAGCAGTCGGCTACCGTATACCTGTTAGCGGCTTTTGGTCGAATCAATGCGCTGGCGACCATGGAAGAATACCTGGAGCAAAGGAATAAAGAGTTGTTCGGCCTGCGCTAAGTGGATAACTGTTTTCCCTGAAAGATTTGCCCCGTGAGAGACCACGGGGCTTTTTTTATGGCGAGTTAGCGCTCTAAACCATAGTTAGTTAATCACTCGTTTTTCTATCTTGTGAGGATGCGGACTGTGGAGATGTATCTGCGAAGAATGAAAAAGGAGTGGCTGACGCTGCTCGACCAAACGGAACCTCACATCAGACAACAGGTTGCGACTGCCATGAACGACACGTTTGATGCGTGACAGGAAAGTAATCTGCTTATCATTTTTGGTTAACACACAGCACAAAGGGGGACTGTGGGTTTCCTAAGAGCCAGGCATTGCCTAATGGACTTAAGCGTAACTGGCGCTCGGTTCCTTCAGGAACAAAGAAGAAACTCTGTTTGATAATCTCATCATCAGCATTGTCCCTTGATGTTTTTATATAACTCATGTTTCTCACGATTATTTCACCGGGAACCTTAATATCATAATCAAACATGATGTTACGTGAGACAGTCTGCCTGCCGGTTGCTGTATCGATGCTGCCTGAGAGAACGACCAGCCCTTCAAAATCACTGTCCAGCCTGAACGTTAACTCCAGAGTGGAAATATAGTCTGGTTTTGCATGGTCATAATGAAGGATGGTTGAGCAATTTACTTTCATACCTGGTTTCTGCGCACTTTTATGCCACAATAACCCTGCCGATATGATTATCAGTCCTGAAGTTACTATCGCAATCCATTTTTTTTCAGGTTTTACTTTCATATCCGCTCCAGTAAAAATTCAGGCATGAAATATATTCATTATCTTTCAGCGTACACCTGCTGATGAACGCTCTGCCTTCGCGACCGTAAAGATACGCCTCGGAAACCTGATACAGGAATGATGTATCTTTCAGACAAGCAATATCACTCTCTTTAACAAGTTCAAGAAATAGTGATTTCTTGCGCTCTGAAAACGCGGCAGAGTTATTTTGCGTGGTGTAAACCGAACATTGATCATAGTTGAAAAGAAGAAATGTTGGCACATCTTTCTTCTGAGCCTGCACATTTTCCTGATGCAGTAAGTCAGCAGGTATAAAATGAATCCCCGTTGCAATGACACCTAATGCGATTGCCGCACTAATAAATAATCGACTGGAGATAAAGGACACGTAGGTTTTTTTTGTACCGCCGTTGACACTATTATCGGTATTACTGTCGAGTTTTTTTTCGGACCCGGTATCCTGCTGATCGTCAGCAATAATCTGTACCTCTATATCGCCGTTAAACATAAAGCCAATTCTGGGAATTGTCGCGATACACTCAGACGTAATGCCAAAATTTTTAAAATGTTTTCTGAGCTCAGAAAGGTACTTATTCAGAGTGTGATTTGACGAGTGCAGCCCATGTATATCCCAGACGTTTTGCAGCAACTCATCACGGGTCACTACCTGGCCTCGTTGTTCAATAAGATATGAAAGCAGTCTGTTCATTATCACCGTCAGGATAATTAGCGATCCTTCATCATCCTGGAGCCATATCGCACCATCATCAGAGCGATATCTAATCCGCATATCAATCAAATAAACCATTTCCGACTCTCCGTGCCTCATGGTGAAAGGTAGCCAGAAGACGCAGACTTCCGGTTCTTACATACCTGGTTGATTCTCTTCAATGATATCACAAAACACCTCATCATCACCATTTGGAGTTTTCGCTTGTAATTTTGATTTTTTTTGGCTTTTTACTCTGTAAATTATGCTTCTGTCAATACATATTGCCATGGTGGCGAGCGCATGGTTACTATTTGGCTCAGGAAAAAGGAGCCATACTATTAACACACACAATAATTTCATCATGCCACTCATTTTCCCTGACTGATAACGATATTTTATCTGCTGGGGGATAAGGAACTAACAGACAACTCTCTCTTCTGAAAGAGTGGAGCGTGTTCATTTTTCAGAAGTATTTTTATCGAAACTAGCCAGTATGAGAGATTTTTGCAATCGAATTTAACTATATAGCCATAATTATCTGATAATGGAAAATATCATTTTGAGTAAAAATGCATTTATCACCTGTGCATTTCGCCAAATTTTTAAAGAATGCGACTGTAAAGATGTCTGCGTTGTGGATATAGATTCATACGGTTCGCTCAATGAATTATTGAACAATATGAAAAAGAGGAAGTTAAGTGTAAATCAGAAGGTCTATTTTCTAAAAGGAAATAGTGTTTTATCAAACATGCTCGTTTCCATAACAGCCTTTCATGTTCTTGACTCACTGGCACATATTCGAAAAGTGATTCTGACAGGAATCGCGCCCTGCTATGTATTTGTGGGGATGTATATTAATGGGCTCAGAGAACTCAGTGTGCTGACCTATAGAGAAAAGCAGATAGTATATGCACTCGTGAATTATAAAGATGTGTCCAGCATAGCGCGAGCCATGAACGCAAACCATAAAACTATTTATTCTCGTGTGCGGAAGATTGCTATCAAGTTGAATTTGCGTGATATCGGGCAGGTGCGAAAGTTTATTTTTTCTGAAATCACTACATAAAAGCATATCCGATAAATAGTCAATTCGTTTAAGTACAAACAAGGTTAATGATTTATGCGAAGATTCTTTCGTCATTTTGTATGGATTAATATCCTCATCCAGTTTCTTTTTCCAGTTACTGTTGCCTTTACTCCGGCTATGGCGGGAGCGGGAAGCAATAAGCGCTTCTTAAATCCGGCTGCGGGCGAGCAACTTAACACGGAGGTCTATACACTTCAGCCCGGCGAAACGGCTGAGTCCGTGGCTGCAAAGTTTAACATGAGCATGGCGGCGCTGAAAAAGCTCAATCAGTTGAGGACTTTTGCCCGCGGCTTTGACAACCTTCAGGCTGGCGATGAGCTGGATGTACCAATGTCACCGTTACTGGAGATCGTCTGGGGCGAGAGTGCGTCTGCAATGTCTACCGACAATGAGCAGGCGAAAAACATCGCGGGCGTCGCCTCTAAGGCAGGGAACTTCCTTGCCAGTAATCCACACTCTGACGCCGCAGCTTCCATGGCCAGAGGGATGGCAACCAGTGCTGCCGGCAGTGAAATCCAGGAATTCCTCAATAACTTCGGGAGTGCGCGCGTTCAGCTGGAAGCAGACAAAAACTTCACGCTCAAAAATTCACAGCTCGATCTCCTGGTGCCGGTATACGACCGGGACAACACGGTGACATTCACCCAGGGCAGCCTACATCGTACGGACGATCGCAGCCAGACTAACCTGGGAGTCGGTATTCGTCATTTCACTTCTGGCTACATGCTGGGTGCCAACCTGTTTGGCGATTACGACCTGTCTCGCGATCATGCGCGGGCGGGTATCGGTGCTGAATACTGGCGAGATTTCCTGAAGCTCAGTGCGAACGGGTACTTTGGCCTGACGGGCTGGAAAAATTCTCCCGACGTCCGGGATCACGAAGAGCGCCCTGCTAACGGCTGGGATATTCGTACCCAGGGTTGGCTACCTGCTGTGCCGCAGCTAGGTGGGAAACTCACCTGGGAGCAATATTACGGGAAGGAGGTTGCGCTGTTTGGGAAAGATAATCGTCAGAGCAACCCGCATGCGATGACGGTCGGGCTGGAATACACGCCGGTGCCGCTGTTAACTCTGAGTGCGGAGCAGCGTCAAGGGCGGTCGGGGCAAAATGATACCCGTCTTGGGCTGGGGCTGAATTACCGGCTGGGCGTTCCGTGGCATCACCAGGTTGATCCGGGAATGGTTGCCTCAATGCGCAGCCTGACCGGAAGCCGTTATGACCTGGTCGACCGTAATAACAATATTGTTCTGGAGTACCGCAAGCAGGATGCTCTGCGTATTGACCTGCCGGAGGTGATGGAAGCGGAAGCGTCCAGAACGATCGTGATTCCGGTAACTGTTCAGAAATCTAAATACGGTGTGCAAGACACCGAATGGACGCCTTCTCAGGCGTTTCTGGAGCAGGGCGGCTCGCTACATAAACGGTCTGCCATCGAGCTGGAAGTTCGCGTACCGGCGTGGAATTATAGCGCCCCTGATGCGGCGAAGCAGGAATACACCCTGACGGCGGTCAGTATTGATAACAACGGGCGACGCTCAAATACCGCCACAACACTTATTCGCGTGCTGCCAGCGCAGAGCGACATCGAGACCCTGTCTGTGACTCCGGACGAAGCCGTTATCGCGGATAACGTCCAGTTTGCCACCCTGACCGCGAGCATAACAGACGCGTCCGGAGCCGTGGTGCCGGGCCAGGCGCTGACATTCAGCGTAGAGGGTCTCAATGATGCACAAAACGCATCTGCCGCCACGCTGTTTACCGATACTCAGTCACATAACAAACAGCTGGCCGTGGTCACAGATGCGCGCGGTCAGGCTGCCGTGATGCTGCGCAGTAAAGTGGCGAAGAAAGGCACCGTGACCGTGAAGATGGACAACGGAAAAATCAAAACGGTGCCGGTTACCTTTACTGCGGATACTGAAAGCGCGAGCGTCGCGTCCCTTACGGTGACGAAGAACGATGCCCATGCGAACGGCGTTGATGCCAACGAGATCGAGGCTGTCGTACATGATGTTCACGGTAATCCGCTGGCCAACTTCACCGTAGAGGCCGATGTGGATAATGATGGTGTGGTCGATATCTCTTCCTCGACGGATGTGAACGGCCGGACCACGCTGAGGGTCACCAACGAGCGGGCAGGGGAAACCACCGTCACGGTACGTTCTGGCTCGATGGCGCGCGCGTTTAAAGTAGCCACTGTCCATTTCCACGTTGATAAGTCTGCAACCCATATCGCCGCAGGCGACCTGACGGTGGATACCGGAGCAAAAGCAGACGGTACTGACAGCAATGCGCTGACGGTAAAAGTGACCGACAGCAACGGCAACGTGGCGAAGGATGTTACGCTTGAAATCAGCGCGTCAGGCACGGCGGGCAATGCCGTTGTGACACCGTCAGTGGTGCAAACCGACAATAACGGTCTGGCGAGCGCAGCCGTCACCAGCCTGAAAGCAGGGCAATTCACCGTAACCGCCGTGGTTCGCGAGTCGGGTAAATCTGCGAATGCGACAACCGAATTTGTCAGTGATGACGCTACCGCGACCATCACTGACAGCAATATGCACGTCACCAGCGGCGCGAAAGCGGACGGCAAACTGACAAACAGCGTTCAGGTTATTGTGACTGATGCACAGGGTAACCTTGTTCCCGGTGTGAGCGTGTCTTTTGTCGCCGATAACGCTGCCGTTAAGTTTGCGGAAAGCGCGTCGACAACGGATACCAACGGCGTGGCCTCTGCCACGATGACCAGCACGCTTGCCGGTCAATTCAAAATTACCGCGACGGTAGGAAACGTTAGCCGGAATATGGACACGACCTTTATCGCTGACATTTCTACGGCCCAAATCATTGCAGATAATCTTACTGTAGGAACCGGCGCGCTGGCTGACGGTATCGACAAAAATACTGTACAGGCAATCGTAACGGATGCGGAAGGCAACCTGGTTTCCGGTGCCAGCGTGACGTTCGGCGTAAGCGGCGATGGCAGCAAAACGATAATCACCACGCTGAAGGGGATTACGGGAAGCGACGGGGTGGCTACCGCAGAGGTGACCAGTAAAGAAGCGGGGTCGTTCACGGTTACGGCAGCCGTCGCAGGCAAGGAAACGACCAAGGTGACTGAGTTTGTGGCTGACTCATCCACCGCACGGATTACTGATAGCGATCTTGTGGTGACGTCCGGTGCGGTTGCGGATGGTTCCGACAAGAATACCGTGCAGGCAACCGTAACAGATGCTGAAGGCAACCTGGTTTCCGGTGCCAGCGTGACGTTCGGCGTAAGCGGCGACAGTAGCAAAACCGTAATTACCGCGCTGACGGGTATCACCGGTAGTGATGGGGTGGCTACCGCAGAGGTGACCAGTAAAGAATCGGGAGCGTTCACGGTAACGGCAGCCTTACCATCTGGAAATAAAACCGAAAAAATGGTCGAGTTTGTTGCGGGCACTATACATGACGTATATACCACGCTCATTACCGATAAGCAGAGTTACGTAGCAGGTGAAAAGGTGCTGCTCAAACTCACGATGAAGGATGCTCAGGGTAATCTGATTAAGGGTGAACTCCCCGATGGCTGGGAGTACTCTGTCCCGGGAACAGCTATTGATGGCATGATGTATGTAGACAGTAGCGGTGCAATTATTTCCCCATTAATGGCTATTAATTCAGGCAACTATCAGGCGTCTTTTACATGGAACGGTGGGACGGTAACCTCCAACGCTTATGTTATTTCAACGGGAGAGGTTTCAGTTGAGCGATCTACAATAGAAACAAACGCTGGGACCTACAGATCGGGTGAGGATATTACAGTCACTGTGACCCTTGAGGATTCGTATGGTAATCGTGTTGACTCGCTAGTAAATCAACTGTCTACAAGCACAATTTCGGTTCCTAATGCAGTACTGAAATCAACGGATGGCTGGAAGGAGCATGGAGATGGGGTTTATAGCATTATTTATCAGGCCGTGACGACAGGTTCCCTGAAACGTGCCTCATTAAAGATGCCTCACTGGAGTGAAACGATTCGTTCAGCATTCTATGCCATTAGCGCAGGTGAGCCTGTCAGGGAAAATTCATCACTTGAGATGGCATCTTCTTTTATCGTTGGGGATGATATTAATATTACCGTTTCGCTAAAAGATGCAGCAGGAAACGCTGTTACCGGTTATGCAGATGAAATCGTTCTTACAATGGCAAATACGATCGAGAAATCAGGTGCGTGGCATGATAACAACAACGGGACTTATACTTCTGTATATACAGCATCGGGAACGGCTTCGGGATTTGCCAGACTTAAATTAGCGGATTGGGAAACGCACATCGCTTCCATGTACACTATTAAGTCTGTTTCATTAAAATCAGTTGCTATAAACGGTTATGAGTTCTCGCCAACAGCAGGTGTGCCGCAAACCGGCTTTAAAAACGCCTCTTTTACGTTAACGCTTAGCGATGATGTTGATGCATCAGCATATGAATGGACAGCGAATCAGCCATGGGTAACTGTTACTGATGGGATAGTAACATTCATCGATGATGCCGGTACTTCAATCGTAGAAATAAAAGGAAAGAGAAAGAATGGACATGACTCTATTGGCGCTATTACCTATGTTTTCCAGACGAAAAAGTGGTTTTGGTTTCCTGTAGGAAATGAGCGAACCTGGGATAATGCTCGTAACTTGTGTATCAATAATGGCTATGTCCAACCAGAAGCTAGCCAGGTATATATTTCCAGCGCTTCCGGCAGTAGATTTGTGGGGGCACTGAAAAATGAATGGGGCGGAAATCTTGCTGTTTATGATGTAGGTGGCTTGGCCTGGCTTGCTGATGCTGGAATATCAAATTCAAAGCTACGTCGTGTAACCGATCTCTATACCAATACAATATTTGAATCAGATCCGAGTGGGGCTTCTTACAAGGCTATGTGTGTAAGATGATAGAATCAGCCAGGATAATTTGGACTGACCACATAAAATTGGACAGTTCATTTTAAACGGCTATCAGGGCTTGGGTTCGGTATTCTACCGGGCTCAGGCCTTTTAACTTCAGACCGATCCGCTCGTTGTTATCGTGATGGATATAGTGCTCTATTGCCTTCCTCAGGTCATTCAGTTCGCTGAACCTATTCAGGCCAAAACACGCAGATTTCAGTGTGCCGAAGAAGTTCTCCATCATCGGCCTCTCCGACAGGCTGTAGGAGATAATCTCCCGGTTAAACAGATCGAGAACTGGCGATAAGGACAGATTTTTACCCTGCACCGAGAGCTCTGTAATACCCGTGACACATTTTTCGTTGGCCTTCGATGCTCTGAAGTTCCGGCTCAGGGTATTGGGTGCTGCCTTGCCCACTTCCCATTTTTGGTGGGCAGCCCAAAGACCGCGGTTTTTTTATGGTGAGTTAGCGCCCTTTCTTGTGTCTTACAACAAGTGAAACCATAGTTAGTTAACCACTCGTTTATCTATCTTGCGGGGATGTGGGCTATGGAGATGTATCTGCAAAGAATGAAAAAGGAGTGGCTGACGCTGCTCGACCAAACGGAACCTCACATCAGACAACAGGCTGCCGATATTGCCGTTGCCCATGCACAGGCGTTGAGCGTGGAGTTTTATCGCGTGGTCCTTGCCGATCCCCATGCTGAAGAGTTTCTCAGCAATGAGCAGGTTGAGAAACAACTTAAGACCGCACTAGAGAAATGGCTTATTGATATCCTCTCCTGCAATGTAGAGGACGTTGAGGGACTGATGGCTGCTCAGCATACCGTGGCGGAAGTTCACGCTCGCATCGGTATCCCTGTCGAGTTGGTTGAAATGGGATTCCGGGTATTAAAAAAATTACTCTATCCCGTCATTATTTATGGCCCGCAACCGTCGGCAGATAAATTACAAATTTATCACTTTGCTATCAATAGTATTGATTTGGCGATGGAGGTTATGTCGCGTGCCTTTTCCTTTAGCGAAAGCAGTATGGCTAAAGAGGATGAAAATTATCGGATTTTCTCGTTGCTGGAAAACGCCGAAGAGGAAAAAGAACGACAAATCTCTTCGTTGTTGTCGTGGGAGCTGGAGATTATTTACAAGGTCGTACTGGATGCCGATATCGGTAATACCCTGCCGCTGAGCCAGTCTGATTTTGGTCTGTGGTTTAATCACAAAGGTCGGCACTATTTCAGCGGCATTGCCGAAGTCGGGCATATTTCGCGCCTGCTACAGGATTTTGACGGTATCCTTTCCGCTATTAACGATACCACTAAACCACTCAACGCGAAGACACATCGCAACAAGTTTTTGCTGCAACTCAGAAGTACCGTTTCGCAGATTACGACGCTGCTACGCGAGTTGTTTGAGGAGGTATCCCGCCACGAAGTGGGGATGGATGTGCTGACAAGACTGCTCAATCGCCGTTTTCTGCCGACTATCTTTAAGCGAGAAATCGCCCATGCCAACCGCGTGGGGACCCCGTTATCGATCCTGGTGATTGATGTCGACAGGTTCAAACACATTAACGATACGTGGGGGCACAATACTGGTGATGAAATTCTGCGTCGTGTGTCGCAGGTATTTTATGACAACGTACGCAGCAGCGATTACGTTTTCCGCTATGGTGGCGATGAATTTATTATCGTGTTGACGGAATCCACTGCCCACGATACGTTGCGTACCGCCGAACGCATCCGCAGTCGCGTAGAGAAAACCAAAGTGAAGGCGCCTGACGGTGAGGACATTTTGTTATCGCTATCTATTGGCGCGGCGATGTTTAGCGGCCATCCGGATTATGAACGATTAATTCAGCTGGCGGACGAGGCGTTGTATATCGCAAAAAAACAGGGGCGCAACCGCGTTCAGATGTGGAAGCCTGGTTGATTTTTGCACTGTTTATTTAATCAATCACGTGCCGCTGGCATTCTCTCTTCACCTGCTGCCGGTATTCTGCATTCCAGTCATTATTAAGAAAGTCTCGGCCGCCTCGCCGTTCACATCCGGTGGGTTTCTCCAAAGCACGACGATGGCGAGATTTCGTCAATCGGCATTGCGACACGATAGCGCATCAATCATCCATCCTGTTTGCCAGAAATCACGTAGCGTTCGCGTTTTATGATTTGAACAGGGATTCACTATGCGTAAACGCGCTTGCCTCACGCTCATCCTGCTGACGGGCCTTCTTTCTGGCTGTACGACGGCTTACACCATGACCACGCGAACGGGAAAAACTATCGACACGCAGGGAAAACCGGTCGCAGATGCTACCACCGGCATGACCACATACGCGGATACCTTCGGTTATCAGCGTGTGATAGCGACCAGCGAAATTGTACAAACCACGAAGGGCAATACGACGCTGGGGTGGTGATAACACATGACGATGATGGGTTGAAGAGCTGTGTGGCGATAGAATGCATGAGGACGGGCGCTATCGCCGCTCAGTATTCATGCATTTTTATTGCGTTAACGCAGCGTATGACCAAAATAAATCAATCGGATACCATCAAGAATAATATGTTTGAGATGAACGTTTTGATTTTCAGTGGCCAACTATTATTCTTTCGCTTTAAAAACAACGACGCTTCAGGAGGCTTATCCTCACCTATTTCGATATGTGTAGACAAGGACAGTGTGTTGTGAGGACTGGCTCGGGCATAAATGCGCCTTTGTTCACCTCGTTGCTGATATCTGCCGATATTGAAAAAATTATCTCTGCGATCCTAATCTGGAGCCGAGTAACCCCCTGCCGATAGTTAGCTTAACATAATCATCAATCAGACTCGATCAGGAAATTGATTGCGTTATTCAAAAGAGCACTCTCTAACGTGAAAATTCTTATTTTGGAACTGTCCAAATTAGGAATTTTTCTTGCTTGAAATGTTAATTCACCTATTTATACTGCTCTCGGTGTTGTTTTATTTTTATATTGATTTAAATCAATTATCTTCTTTTATTGCCTAAATAAACCAGACCTTTTTTATTACCTGGGATATCTCACTGGTAACAAGGTAAATATTAATGAAAAACTCTGCTTTTTCTGAGGTGTGAACGAAGAATTCGGAGGAAAATTCCTAAAATTCAGCATTTGACAGATCTAAGATCTGTAAAGTTGATCTTGACTCGAATATTATCCTGCTGTTTCATGCAAAAGTATTACACGCGTTATGGCGATTGAGTATAACAACGAGGGTTGGTTAGATGAGCGATAGTTTCCAAAGCGAGGTGCCTAAGGCACGTATTAACTTAAAGCTGGATCTGCATACTGGTGGCGCAACGAAAAAGACGGAATTACCTCTAAAACTGCTGGTGGCGGGGGATTTCAGCAACGGTCAGGAGGATGCATCGTTGTCTGAACGGGTTAAGGTTAATATTAATAAAAACAACTTTGATGCAGTCCTTTCCGAATATTCCCCAAAAATAAATCTTACCGTTAAAAATACGCTGGCAGATGATGGCAGTGAAGAAAATATCAGCCTTGCATTCCAGAGCATGAAAGATTTCACGCCAGAACAGGTGTCCCGCCAAATACCGCAACTGAAGGCCATGCTCTCGATGCGTAATTTGCTGCGCGATTTAAAAGCCAACTTACTAGATAACCAGGCTTTCCGAAAAGAGCTGGAAAAAATCCTACTGGACCCGGCGTTAAGCGCAGAGCTTCGCGCCGAGCTGTCAGCCCTGGCCCCTAAACAACCCTAACCGTCACCCGGTAATCACGGATTAACCAAGGAATGCTCATGTCTGTAAAAAATGAAAACGCCGCGGCTGGCGACAGCGTTGTGCTGGAACGTCCTGCTGCGGGCGGGGTGTACGCGTCGCTGTTTGAAAAAATCAATCTTAGCCCGGTGTCTGAACTGAGCGCGCTGGATATCTGGCAGGATGCCCAGGCGATGTCGGATGCCACCGCGGATGAACGCCTGACCGCCGGTATGCAGGTGTTTCTGGAATGCCTGACCAAATCGGGTTCACGAGTCGAAAAACTCGATAAAAACCTTATCGATCACCACATCGCTGAACTTGATTACCAGATTAGTCGTCAGTTGGATGCGGTAATGCACCATGAAGAGTTTCAAAAAACGGAAAGCGTCTGGCGCGGTCTGAAGTCACTGGTCGATAAAACGGATTTCCGCCAGAACGTCAAAATCGAACTGCTGGATATGTCGAAAGACGACCTGCGTCAGGATTTCGAAGACAGCCCGGAAATCATTCAGAGCGGCCTGTATAAGCACACCTATATTGACGAATATGACACCCCGGGCGGAGAACCCATCGCCGCGCTGATTTCGGCGTACGAGTTTGACGCCTCGGCGCAGGATGTCGCCCTGCTGCGCAATATCTCGAAAGTGTCCGCTGCCGCCCACATGCCGTTTATCGGGTCCGCCGGGCCGAAATTCTTCCTCAAAGAGTCCATGGAAGAGGTGGCCGCCATTAAAGATATCGGCAATTATTTCGACCGTGCCGAGTATATCAAGTGGAAATCTTTCCGCGAAACGGACGACTCCCGCTATATCGGCCTGGTGATGCCGCGCGTGCTGGGGCGCCTGCCGTATGGTCCGGATACCGTGCCGGTTCGCAGCTTTAACTATGTGGAAGAAGTGAAGGGGCCGGATCACAATAAATATCTGTGGACCAACGCGTCGTTCGCTTTTGCCGCCAACATGGTGCGCAGTTTCATCAACAACGGCTGGTGCGTGCAAATTCGCGGCCCGCAGGCTGGCGGCGCGGTGCAGGATCTGCCTATTCATCTGTATGATCTGGGGACCGGTAATCAGGTTAAAATTCCTTCTGAAGTGATGATCCCGGAAACCCGCGAATTTGAGTTCGCCAACCTCGGATTTATTCCACTTAGCTACTACAAAAACCGCGATTACGCCTGCTTCTTCTCAGCAAACTCGGCCCAAAAACCGGCGCTGTACGATACCGCTGACGCTACCGCGAACAGCCGCATCAATGCCCGTCTGCCGTATATCTTCCTGCTGTCGCGCATCGCGCACTACCTGAAGCTCATTCAGCGCGAAAATATCGGTACCACCAAAGACCGTCGTCTGCTGGAGCTGGAGCTCAATACCTGGGTTCGAAGTCTGGTCACCGAAATGACCGATCCGGGCGACGAACTGCAAGCTTCTCACCCGCTGCGTGACGCCAAAGTGGTGGTGGAAGATATCGAGGACAACCCAGGCTTCTTCCGCGTGAAGCTGTATGCGATCCCGCACTTCCAGGTAGAAGGGATGGACGTGAATTTGTCGCTGGTTTCCCAGATGCCGAAGGCTAAATCGTAACCGAAGGCAGGAAGCTGATGAAAACGGAACAACCGTTATGGGGCAGGGGCGTTATGGTCTCTCCCCAGCACTTCCAGCAACAGGCCGCGTATGCGGCCTGGTCTGCCGAAGGTATTGCCCGGATGGGCCTGTCTCAGCCTTGGGGCGTGATTCATGTTGCTTTCGAAACGGATACGCTAAAGCTGGGGCGCCTGCAGGCCAGCCATTTACACGTGCGTTTCCAGGACGGCACGCTGATCGACACGGACAATGCTGACGCCTTACCGCCGACGTTGACGCTCGACCACGAATCACATGAGGTGATTGTGGTTCTGGCCCTGCCGCTGTTGCGGGCGAACGGCGGTAATTGCCTGAAACCGGAAGAGGTGGCCGAGCGGCCAGTCCGTTTTCGTCAGCGCTGGCACGATGTCCGCAATACGTTTGGTGACGATACCCGCCAGATTGCGGTCATGCAGCCGGAGCTGACCCTGCGTTTTGCCCATCAAAACAACAGTGATTACCTGACATGTGCGGTTGCCCGTTTGCGACAAGACTCGCAGGGCGGTTGGGTGATGGATGAGGCGTTTCTTCCGCCTCTGCTGACGCTGCAGGGCAGCCGTTGGCTGGTATTACAGCTTGAACAACTGATGACGCAGCTGCGCGCCAGGCTCAGTCGCCTGATGGCCATGCGCCGGGAAAGTAACGAACGCATGGCCGATTTCGCCGTGGCGGACGTTTCGCTATTTTGGCTGCTTAACGCCCTGAACAGCGCGGAGCCCGTGCTTGGGCAGTTTCAGCGCAACCTGCAAAATCCCCCGGAGCGGCTATATCCGGAGCTTGCCCGCCTTGCCGGTAGTCTGCTGACTTTTTCACTGGAGCATCAGGTTAGCGCCATTCCCGCCTGGCACCATGAGCAGCTAAATCAGGTGTTCCCGCCGCTGTTTGATCTCCTGAGCGACCTGCTGGAAGCCAGCCTGCCGTCGCGCGTGGTAGCAATTGAGCTTGAATATGATGCGCGGCTTCACTTCTGGCAGGCTCGCCTGCACGACCCCCGCCTGCGCGAAGAGGCGGATTACTACCTCTCTGTGCGATCGCCGATGCCGGTGGCGCAGTTGCAGGAGCAGTTCCCGCGTCAATGCAAAGTCGGCAGCCCCGATCACGTCAGGAGCATAGTGAACTCATCGCGCGTTGGCGTGCCGCTTACGCCGCTACGTCATGTGCCTGCGGCTATTCCGCTGCGTCTGGAAAATCAGTATTTCAGTCTTGATGTGACCCATCCTTTGGCAGCCGAAATGCTGCAGAGCGGTTGCTGCATGTTTTACGTTCCGGGGATGCTCGGCGAGCCTGAACTTGAACTCTTTGCGGTATTAAGAACATGAATGAGCATAAACACGGAAAAGCCGCGCCTATTGATATCGACGGCCTTCTGCAGGACACCTGGCTGCAGGTCATTAGTTTGCGCTATGGCCCGATTTTTCAGGAAGGCGAAGGACGCTTGTTGTGGGAGCGCTGTGTCGCCGACGTGGAGCGCGTCCAGCGTGAGCTTAAAGCCAGTGGGCTGGATGAGGCAAGCTGCCAGCACATCCTGACCGCGCAGTGCGCCCTGCTTGATGAAACGGTCAAAGGCCGAGGCGTCGACGATGACGCCTGCGTGCAGTGGTATGACATTCCCCTGCAGGGGCGTTTCCTCGGCACCATGGATGCCGGTGATACGCTGTGCGAGCGGATGCGCGAGGTTCTGCATGAGCCGGCCCCCGAGACGGCGGTGGTGACCTGTTTCCAGCGGGTGATGATGCTGGGTTTTCTCGGTCATTACCGTTCGTTGAACGATCCGGAGCGGCAAAAACTGGTTGAGGCGCTCAGCGAACGCGTTGCGCCATTTAGCTATCCGCAGACGCATCCCGTGCTGGCGGAGTGCCAAAACGGGTGGAATCTGGGCGGCTGGCTGGCGTCGTGGCCTGTGCGTATTGCGTTAAGCGCTGTTGTTGTCGCCGCGCTCTGGTGGGGGCTGGATCATTGGCTTAATCAAACGCTGTTAACCCTGCTGCCGGGAGCGGTGCAATGAGTCCTGCACAACGGCGCGGGCTGGTTCTCTGGGCTGTGGTGCTATGCGCCGCGGTGAGCCTGTTTTTTTTGCCGGTTAACCGGTGGATTTCCGTTCTGCTTCTGCTGGTGATTTTCGGCCTGACGGCGACGTTTTGGGTGATGACTCGCCGCCGTCATCAGGATGAACTCATGCTGCGTCTTGAGAACCTGCCGGAAGCGGCATACCGCCAGCCTGTCGTCCTGGTTTGTGGCGATCTGCCGCTCTCCTGGTCGCAGCCCTCGCAGGTGTTGACCGTAACGCAGGGCTGCTGGATTCGGGTTGAAGAGCATCAGGAGCTTGAGCAGGTCGCGCGTGAGCTGCTAAGACAGCGTCCCGACTGGGGACGCCAGCTGTCGGTCATGGTCAGCGTCTGCCCGCAAAAACATGCAGACAGCGAAGCACTGACCAGCCGCCTGTTATCGCTGCGTTGGCAAATTAGTCAGTTGCGTAAGACGTCCGGCCACGATGTGCCGCTGGTGCTCAATGCTCAGGTGGGTAGCGCCATGGTGGACGATATGCTCTGGCAGGCCGCTATTCCGGATGAAGGGGTGAGGATTTGGCGGGCTGCTGCTGCCCCAAGCTCCATTGCCGCGTGGGTCAGTACCGGCGGGGCAATCGCCATGCAGCAGCAGGTCTTGATGAACAGCCTGGTGAGCTGGTTTCGTCAGTCGGTCAAATCGGTATTTATCGATGAGAATCCGGATGTTCCGGCTATCGTGCCGACGGCGGTGCTGTGGGGGATTGGCCCCATTGTTGCCGGAAGCCTGGCATCTTCTCTCTGGACTGCCTGGCTTTCTCGCCACACCGCGATGCAGCAGGTTGAAGGCTGGCAGCCCGTGGGCACCGACAGCACCGTACTCTCTCCTTTTCCTGATTTTGTTCTGCCGCTATTGCCGGAAGGCAGAGGCTTAACGCCGCGTGCCCGCACCCGGCGCTGCGCGTTGGGCATCTTCACGCTGGCTACCCTCGCGGCGCTACTCTGCAGCGGCTGGAACAACGATCGGCTATTGCACCGCGTGAGCTTTGATATCGCCCACTATAACGCGATCGCCATGGATAACTTCGGCCCGAAAGCCGATGCCCTTGCCATTCTGCAACAGGATGCCGGGCAGCTTGACGACTGGGCGCGCAATGGCGTGCCGGTCAGACTGAGCCTTGGCCTGTATCAGGGGGAGCGCCTGCGGTTGCCGGTACTGGAGGCGATTCGCACGTATGTGCCGCCGCCCCCGCCGCCCAAACCGCAGCCGAAGCGAAAGCCAATCCCGAAAATTATCCGCCTCGACAGCATGTCGCTGTTCGATTCAGGCAAGTACGACCTTAAATCGGGCTCCACCAAACTGCTGGTCAATTCGCTGGTTGGCATTAAAGCCAAACCGGGCTGGCTGATTGTAGTGGCGGGGCATACCGATAACACCGGTAATCCGCAACTGAACCAAACGCTGTCTCAGAGACGCGCCGAAGCGGTGCGCGACTGGATGCGTGATACCGGCGACGTACCGGAAAGCTGTTTTGCGGTGCAGGGCTACGGTGAAAGCCGTCCGATCGCAACGAATGATACGCCGGAGGGCCGTGCGCTCAACCGCCGTGTCGAAATCAGTCTGGTACCGCAGGCGAACGCCTGTCTGATACCAGGCCAACCCTCAGCGTCATCGCAGGATGATGACGCTTCACAACACAATGGAGAGTAATCCATGGCAATTCCTGTTTATCTTTGGCTGAAAGACGACGGCGGCGCGGACATTAAAGGTTCTGTAGACGTTCAGGATCGTGAAGGCAGTATCGAAGTGGTGGCGCAGGAGCATAACCTGTACATCCCAACCGATAACAATACCGGCAAGCTGACCGGTACGCGTATCCACACCCCGTTCCTGTTCACCAAAGAAATCGACTCTTCCAGCCCGTATTTGTACAAGGCGGTCACGACCGGTCAGACCCTCAAGTCTGCGGAATTCAAGTGGTACAAAATTAACGACGCGGGTCAGGAAGTGGAGTACTTCAACACCAAACTTGAGAACGTGAAAGTGGTGAAAGTGAATCCTGTGATGCACGACATCAAGAATCCTTCTTTCGAGAAGCACAATCACCTCGAGCAGATTGAACTGCGTTACGAAAAAATCACCTGGACCTACAAAGACGGCAACATCATTCATTCCGATTCCTGGAACGAACGCGCCACCGCGTAAGACCGATGCGGACAGTTTCGCTGTCCGCAGTTTTTTGCTGAGCGCCTGTCCTGACAGGCATTGAGCAAAGAATCACACAATCTGCCTGCCTGACCTGATGCGCTTTGGGTGCCTTATTAAAAGGGAAAGCGAAGGGCGGTAGCGTGCCCGGGAATCATCAAGAGAGAGAAAAATGGAAAACTCAGCCGTCCTGTTACGTCGCCTCAATCCTTACTGCGCCCGCGCGCTGGAAGGGGCCGCTTCCTTGTGTCAGACCCGCGCGCATGCTGAAATCCTGCCGGAGCACTGGCTGCTGAAACTGCTGGAGCAGGGCGAAGGCGACATCACTGTGCTGGCTCGCCGTTACGAATGGGACATGGACGACATGTGGCAGGCGCTGCTGGGCTGGCTGGACGCGCTGCCGCGCTCGGTGCGCCAACGTCCGCAGCTCTCCGACGCACTTAACGCGCTCTTAAAACAGGCGTGGATGGCCGCTTCTTTGCAGGGCGAGGAACACATCCGCAGTCTGCATCTGCTGATGGCGTTAATTGAAAGCCCAAAACTTGTTCACTGCGATGATTTATGGCCGCTGCTGACGCTGGGTCAGAGCCAGCTTGAGCGCCTGCGCCCGCTGCTGGACGCCCAGTCTGAAGAACGTCCGCAAGCACAGCTCGAAGCCGAACTGGCGCACCCCGCGGGCGACGTAGAATTTGTTGGTCGCCCGGTTGGGGTAAACACTCCGGAGGGCGAGCTGAACCCGGCGCTGCAAAACGCGTTGGATAAATTCACGCTCGACGTCACCGCCAAAGCCAAAGAGGGCAAAATCGACCCGGTATTTGGGCGCGATACGGAGATCCGCCAGATGGTGGATATTCTCTCCCGTCGCCGCAAGAACAATCCGATTCTGGTTGGCGAACCCGGCGTCGGCAAAACTGCGCTGGTGGAAGGACTCGCGCTACGTATTGCCGAAGGCAACGTGCCGGAGTCCCTCAAACCTGTGATTTTGCGTACGCTCGACCTCGGCCTGCTGCAGGCGGGCGCGGGTGTGAAGGGCGAATTCGAACAGCGCCTGAAAAACGTGATTGATGCGGTGCAGCAGTCTCCGGTGCCCATCTTGCTGTTTATCGATGAAGCGCACACCATTATTGGCGCTGGCAACCAGGCCGGCGGCGCGGATGCCGCTAACCTGCTGAAACCTGCGCTGGCGCGCGGCGAACTGCGCACTATCGCCGCCACAACCTGGAGCGAGTACAAGCAGTACTTCGAGCGCGACGCCGCTCTGGAGCGCCGCTTCCAGATGGTGAAAGTGGACGAGCCGGATGATGATACCGCCTGCCTGATGCTCCGCGGTTTGAAATCACGCTATGCCGAACACCACAATGTGCATATTACCGACGACGCGGTTCGCGCCGCCGTCACGCTCTCCCGCCGCTACCTGACTGGCCGCCAGTTGCCGGATAAAGCTGTTGACCTGCTCGATACTGCCGCGGCCCGCGTACGCATGAGCCTGGACACGGTGCCGGAGCAGCTAACCCGCATCCGGGCGCAAATCACCGCCCTTGAAATCGAGAAACAGGCGCTGCTGGAAGATATTGCTGTTGGCAATCAATACCACGGAGAACGCCTGCCGGTGATTGAGCGCGAAGAAAACACGCTTGTTGCGGCGCTTGAAGCCCTGGAAAGTCAGTACGACCTTGAGCTTCAACTGACTGAGCAACTGCTTGAAAGCCGCCGGGATATCTCGCGCCAGAGCGAAACGCATCGCCTTCAGCAAGCGCTCAACGATATGCAGCGCAGTGACCCGCTGTTGTCGGTGGATGTGGACATCCGCACCGTCGCCAATGTGATTGCCGACTGGACCGGCGTGCCGCTCTCCTCGCTGATGAAGGATGAACAGAGCGAACTGCTGAGCCTGGAAAAGGAAATCGGCAAGCGCGTGGTCGGGCAGGATGTCGCGCTGACCGCTATCGCCCAGCGGCTGCGCGCCGCTAAGACCGGCCTGACATCGGAGAACGGTCCGCAGGGCGTATTCCTGCTGGTTGGCCCAAGCGGCGTCGGTAAAACGGAAACCGCGCTGGCGCTGGCCGATGTGATGTACGGCGGCGAGAAGTCGCTAATTACCATCAATCTGTCTGAATACCAGGAGCCGCACACCGTATCCCAACTGAAAGGATCGCCTCCCGGCTATGTTGGTTACGGTCAGGGCGGCATCCTCACCGAAGCCGTGCGTAAGCGCCCCTACAGCGTGGTGCTGCTCGACGAAGTGGAAAAAGCGCATCGCGATGTGATGAACCTGTTTTATCAGGTGTTCGACCGCGGCTTTATGCGCGACGGTGAAGGGCGTGAAATCGACTTCCGTAACACGGTGATTCTGATGACCTCGAACCTCGGCAGCGACCCGCTGATGCAACTGCTGGCGGAAAGCCCGGAAGCCAGCGAAGGCGAACTGCACGAATTGCTGCGGCCAATTCTGCGTGACCACTTCCAGCCTGCGCTGTTGGCCCGCTTCCAGACGGTAATTTATCGCCCGCTAGCGGAAACAGCGATGCGTACCATTGTCGAGATGAAACTGGGGCAGGTAAGCCAGCGTCTGCATCGTCATTATGGGCTGACGACGCATATCGACAGCACGCTGTTTGATGCCTTGACCGCCGCCTGCCTGCTGCCGGATACCGGCGCGCGTAACGTTGACAGCCTGCTTAACCAGCAGATCCTGCCGGTGCTGAGCCAGCAGTTGCTGGCGCATATGGCCGCCAAACAAAAACCGCAGTCGCTGACCCTGAGCTGGAGTGAAGAAGAGGGGATTGCGCTGGAATTTGCACAGCCTGAAGGAGGGCGCGTATGAGCATGAGCCTGCCGATATTGTTCAGCCATAATCACCATCTGCTGGTGGTCAAAGGCTGTGAGTCCGCCCTCGACGTGCTGGCGTTTGAAGGCGACGAAGCGCTGAGCACGCCGTTTCGCTACCGTATCGAGTTCACCAGCCCCGACCATGCCATCAGCAAAGAGACTATGCTGATGAAAGACGCGTCGCTGACGCTGCAGGCCCCGGTCGACCAGGGTTTTGGCATTAAAATTCAGCAGCCGGTGCGGGTGATTCAGGGAGTGGTTACCGGTTTCGAACGTCTTCGCACCTCGAAGGATCAAACCCACTACGCCCTGACGTTGCAGCCGCGTCTGGCGCTGCTCGACCGCTCGCACCAGAACGCGATTTACCAGGATATGTCGGTCCCGCAAATCGTCGAGAAAATTCTCCGCGAGCGTCACAACATGCGCGGACAGGATTTCCTGTTTTCGCTAACCAAAGAGTACCCGCGCCGTGAGCAGGTAATGCAGTACGGCGAGGACGATCTGCACTTTATCACCCGCCTGCTGGGCGAGGTGGGCGTCTGGTTTCGTTTCACCACCGACACGCGCCTGAACATTGACGTGGTGGCGTTTTATGACGGTCAGCAGGGCTATGAGAAGGGGCTGACGCTGCCGTCGATTCCACCGTCAGGGCAGCATTCGCAGGGTGTGGACGCGGTGTGGGGGATGGAGTGCCATCACCAGGTCGTACAAAAGCAGGTCAGCACCCGCGATTATAATTACCGTCAGGCCACGGAAAACATGAACACGCGAGTGGATGCCACCCGCGGCGACGATACCACTTACGGCGACGCCTATCACTACGCGGATAACTATCTGACGCCGGGCAGCGCCTATGACCGCAACCCAGCGCCGGAGTCCGGGGCGTTTTACGCCCGTATCCGCCATGAGCGCTATCTGAACGGCCAGACCCAGGCTCAGGCGCTCACCAGTTGCCCGACCCTCTCGCCGGGACAGGTGCTGAAAGTGACCGGCGGCTATGAAGTGGCGGAGGTGTTTACAGCAGGTGTGGTGGTGACGTCGATGCACTGCCATGCCCGTCGCGATACAGACTTTGGTGTGTTGTTTAACGGCATCCCTGACAGCGCCGATTTCAGCTTCCGCCCGCAGCCCGGCGCCCGCCCGGTGATGGCCGGCACGCTCCCGGCTCGCGTCACCAGCACCACGGAAAACGACACCTACGGGCATATCGATAAAGACGGCCGCTACCGCGTCAACATGCTGTTTGACCGGGACAACTGGGAAACCGGCTTCGAGAGCCTGTGGATACGCCAGTCGCGCCCGTACGCCGGCGACACCTACGGCCTGCACCTTCCACTGCTGGCGGGCACCGAAGTGGCGATTGGTTTTGAGGACGGCAACCCGGACAGACCGTATATCTCCGGAGTCCTGCACGACTCGGCGCACGGCGACCACGTCACCATCCGCAACTATAAACGTAACGTGCTGCGCACCCCGGCGAACAACAAAATCCGCCTCGATGACGAGCGCGGGAAAGAGCATATCAAGGTCAGCACGGAGTACGGTGGGAAGAGTCAGCTCAATCTCGGGCACCTGGTTGACAGTGAGAAGCAGAAGCGGGGCGAGGGGTTTGAGCTTCGCACGGATAGCTGGGGGGCGATACGGGCGCAGAAGGGGATTTTTATCAGTGCTGACGGGCAGAGCGCGGCACAGGGGCAGGTGCTGGAGATGGCTTCGGCTATCAGCCTCCTGAAAGGTGCGGTGAATCAGGTCGCCGGATGGGGAAGCGTGACACAGACGCACCACAATGTCTCCCCGACAGTTGATCCTCTCAGCAAACTTGCGAGTGGAGCCAGCGAGCTCAAAGACCCAACACTGCTGATGTCGGCACCAAACGGCGTTGCCAGCGTCACCCCGGAAGCCGCGTTATTGTACAGTGGAAAAGGGCTTTATCTCCAGAGTCTGGGGGAAGTCAATATCAGTGCAGGACAGCGATACTCGGTCAATGCGGAGCAGGCGATATCCTTTTTGTCTCGTCAGGAAGGGATACGTTTGGTGTCAGGGAAAGGGCCTCTGGATGTGGAGTCGCACGGCGACGTACTTTCCGTGACGGCGCTAAAGGATGTTACCGTGCAGTCAACACAGGGGCATCTGCAGTTAACGGCAAAAAATGGCATCACGCTTGCCTGCGGAGGCGCATATATCCAGCTCACGCCAGCGGGTGAGGTGAAGGTGCACGGACCAGGTCTGCTCAGCCTGAAGGGGCAGCATAAATGGGAGGGGCCAGCGAGCCAGGATTATCCGCTGCCTGAATTACCTTCGTCAGTGTGTAAAGAGTGTTTGAAAAAAGCGCAGGAACTCGCGCAGGGTTTTGTGCCAAGGGAGGCATAATTGATGGAGAACAGCACAACCGACTGGCTAAACAAGCTTCAGCAGACATACGCCGAAATTGAAATGAACCACCTGGATTTTATTATCGATCAGTGTGGCATCGATTTTTCAGTTATTCCGGTGCTGCAGGAGTTTTCTTCTCATCTAAAATGGCAGTCTCTCTACAAGGGGCTGCCGGAGGACGCTTTATCAGAAGACGCTCCTCTGCTGGTACGAATGACGCTCAACGATCCACAACAAAACCAGTGGCTTAGTGAGTTAGCTCAGAAAGTCCAGAAAACAGCGCCATTGATGGTGATCTGTTCACAGTGGCCCTTTTCGGCGTTAGCGGAATGGTTAACGGACTGCGTTGATGCTACCCACGAAGGACGTGCCGGTTTATTTCGATACTTTGATGCCCGCATTTTCCCTTTTCTGTTCTCCGACATTCTGACGCAAGAGCAGCAGGTTCAACTGCAACGACCTGCGTTGTTCTGGAGTTGGCTCGATCTTGACGGGAAGCCCGCTCTGTTGATGGGCAACGGTTCACTGCCAGGGAAAAGTGAAAAATGCCAAAAAGTCACATTCAGTGATAACCAGTTTGAGCGGCTGATGTGCCTCTGCGATGTAAAGCTATTACTGCGCTATCAAAACATCCCGGAAGCCTGGTTCGAGTCCCTCGAAGAACGGTTTTCCGCCTGTTTCAGGGCCATGGTCGCTGCGACGGACAAAAGAATCCTACTGGATAAAGAGCGCGAAGCATGGGTTGTCAAAACACTGGAATCGCGCCAGTAGAGCGGTTCCTGTTATCGGCAAATGTGGAAGGCCAACCAAAAGGATAATCGGGATGAAGATAATAACCTGCAGCGTATTACTGGGTATTTTTTTACTGACTGGGTGTAGCCAGCCAAAGGCGGAAGCCCGGGCGCAAAGCGGTGGAGCAGGGACGATAGAAGCCATTAACCATACCAAATGGGCGATTAACCATTTCAGCGTTAACGGGCAGTCGGGTATTGATGCGATTGGACCTTTTGATGGCGGTGGTGGTGGGTGTTGTTATGGTGTACCAGCAGTATGGAGACCGGGCATGACAGTCAGAGTTGACTGGGAAAGCAGTGAGGCGTCTACAGAGGGATTCCCGGGATTTGCTGATTATGAGAAATATAAAGCTTGGGAAAAGAAAATGAGTGCGAATAACAGACTGCATAGCAAAACCGTGCCGCTACCCGATTATACCGGACAGGAGACCTGCGGTATCACGGTGCATTTTCTGCCCTGTGACGATGTGAAAGTAACAACCAGCTGTTTTACCTACGGTAGCCCGTCTTACCCGATTAAACTTCCTCTGGAAATGAAGGAGCCGAAAGTCTGTCCGAAGTAATCAGCGATTGGGGCTGGTATCCGCCTGAATTGTGTGAACCAGTTATTTGACGCGACAGGCAGTCATCGGGATCACGATTTATCACAATGACGAAGATGATTTAATCATGCCAGCCAGTGGCACCGTTAAATCATTTTATCGGTAAATGTGGAAGGCCAACCAAAAGGATAATCAGGATGAAGATAATAACCTGCAGCGCATTACTGGGTATTTTTTTACTGACCGGGTGCAGCCAGCCAAAGGCGGAAGCCCGGGCGCAAAGCGGTGGGACGGGAACAATCCTGGCGATTAACCACACCAAATGGGCAATCAATCATTTCAGCGTTAACGGGCAGTCGGGCATTGATGCGATTGGACCATTTCAGGGTGGGGGGGGAGGATGCTGTTATGGTGTACCTGAAGTATGGCGACCGGGCATGACAGTCAGAGTTGACTGGGAAAGCGGTGAGGCGTCTACAGAGGGATTCCCTGGCTTTACTGATAGAGAAAAGTACAAGGAATGGTTAAAAGAAAAGAGAGCTAATAATAGGGAACATAGCAAAACAGTACCACTACCCGATTATACAGGACAGAAAACTTGCGGCATTACGGTGCATTTTCTGCCCTGTGACGACGTGAAGGTAACCACCAGTTGCTGGTCACCCGCTCATGCTAATTATCCGATTAAGCTTCCTCTGGAAATGAAGGAGCCGAAAGTCTGTCCGAAGTAATCAGCGATTGGGGCTGGTATCCGCCTGAATTGTGTGAACCAGTTATTTGACGCGACAGGCAGTCATCGGGATCACGATTTATCACAATGACGAAGATGATTTAATCATGCCAGCCAGCGGCACCGTTAAATCATTTTATCGGTAAATGTGGAAGGTCAACCAAAAGGAAAATCAGGATGAAGATAATAACCTGCAGCGTATTACTGGGTATTTTTTTACTGACCGGGTGTAGCCAGCCAAAGGCGGAAGCCCGGGTGCAAAGCGGTGGCGCAGGGACAATAGAAGCCATTAACCATACCAAATGGGCGATTAACCATTTCAGCGTTAACGGGCAGTCGGGTATTGATGCGATTGGACCTTTTGACGGCGGTGGTGGTGGGTGTTGTTATGGTGTACCTGCAGTCTGGAAACCCGGAATGACAGTTCGTGTAGATTGGCAGACTGGTGTTGGAACTTCAGAAGGTTTTCCTGGATTCGCTGATCGTGAAAAGTATAAAGCCTGGGAAAGGCAAATTACGGCGCAGAATCGTGAGCATAGTAAAACAGTACCACTACCCGATTATACCGGACAGGAGACCTGCGGTATCACGGTGCATTTTCTGCCCTGTGATGATGTGAAAGTAACAACCAGCTGTTTTACCTACGGTAGCCCGTCTTATCCGATTAAGCTTCCTCTGGAAATGAAGGAGCCGAAAGTATGTCCGAAGTAATCAGCGATTTGGTGTGGTATCCGCCTGAATTTCCGTTGCAGGGGCGTCTACCGTCTCAGGCGGCGATAGTGGGGAAAAATTGTAAGCAGCAAGAGAGCCTCGAACTTTTATACCGTAATATGCTTTGCCAGACCGAAAATAAACGGGTAGCTATGCCGTGCTGTAAGTCATTGCATATTAGTCTTTTTTTTGACGGCACAGGTAACAACCTGAATAACGATCTTTATTTATCTAACCCAAAGCACCCAACCAATATTGCTCGTCTGTTTCGAGCCGCAATCGGCAATGGGACAGTGGGGGGCGTAACCACCTCTGCGGGGTTGCTTGACACTGATTCAAGCCTTAAGGGCAGCTATTACAAATACTATATGCCAGGTGTTGGGACGCCATTTCCGGAAATCAACGATCTGGATTATTCAACTTCGGGACTGGCCTTTGCCAAAATGGGAGAGGACAGAATTAACTGGGCGTTGTTGAGAATTATTGACGCCTTGAAACGCTCTTTGGCTTTTCAAAATGAGGATAGCTGTAAACTTTCAGATGGAGCAACGCGTAACGCCATAAAGAGTATGGCGACTTCGTGGGCTTCATTGGGGTTAACCGGTAGCCATAATCGATACGAAACATTTCAGAATCTGCTGAAAGATTTGTCGGCAGACCTGCAAAAAGCTCTGACGCCTACCGAACCAGGAAAGCCTAAGCTGCTGGGGGTCAAGCTCTATGTTTACGGTTTTTCGCGTGGGGCGGCGGCGGCACGGGCTTTTGTTAACTGGCTCTGCGAGCTGCTGCCAAAACCTGAAGAGGGAAAGGACAGGCCAGAGCAGTGTCTGGCAGTGGGGGCAGTAAAAGTGCCGATAAGCGTTGAGTTCTTGGGGCTGCTGGATACCGTGGCGTCCGTGGGGGTGGCGCATGTCGCGCCGGTGGCGGAAGGGCATATGTCCTGGGCCGATGGTACCCAGGCGTTGCCTGATGAGAAAACTTACGGCGGATTAATTAAGCAATGTGTGCATCTGGTTTCTTCTCACGAGCAGCGGCTCTGTTTTCCATTGGATTCTATTCGTCGCGCTAATGGGAAATATCCGGCAAACAGTAAGGAGGTGGTGTATCCGGGGATGCATTCTGATATTGGTGGGGGGTATCCGCCTGAAGATCAAGGTAAAGCTAATTATATTGATATGAGTGACAGCCAACTACTTTCTCAAATTGCGCTGCATGATATTTACAGTAATGCTTTTAGGGCGGGGGCACCCCTGAAAGTTCCAATTGAGGCGCTCTCTGAAGATTTTAAGAGAGACCGCTGGCGGCAATTACCTCCAGATATTTTGAAAGAATTTAATATAGATACTTCTCTTGTCAACCGCTTCAACGCCTGGCGAGAATTAACACTAAACCTCCCCCCTTCCACCGAAAAAATAACTGACGAACAGGCAGCAGAATATAACCCGCCCAGGGCAACCGTTAGTCTCGAAAAAGCTTTTGAAAATCAGATAGCCTGGATTACCGCGTGGCGAGTCGATCGCTATGCCAAAGGCACAATGCTGGTTACACCATTTTACCAGCGAGCGACGGATAACGATGGGCTGCCAGGGGCGCTGGAAATTTCACGCACAAAACGGGATCTGGAGCAAGGCGCAGTTCAGGCACGGCGCAAGGAAAAAATTGCCAACCAGCCAGCGGATAAGATGGATGAGCTCGTACTGGAGCCCGGCGTCAAGGATTTTGACCCGGATATTGCAAAGACGCAGCTGCAGCAGGCTGCAAAAGAGTTTGGCGAAGACTATCGGCAGCAGCTTCGTAGCCCAACCAGTTTTGGTCAACTGGTGCTAGCGGCAATCCCCCGCAATAGTATTTTCATGCTTAATATCGATGACGGGCCACGAGAGTATGCGCTGATAAAAGCGTCCGCCGAGACGAAAGTCGCGACACTGTTTCCGCCTCTCGGCGAAGCCTCGAATGCGGATACGCCAGCTGGATTGGTCAGAGCGCTGTTTGACGATCAAGTACATGACTCCCGCGCGTGGTTTATGCATTACGCGCTGGGAACGCGCGAGCCTTGGGGCAGCTATTTCCTCTACCGGATGATCTACTTCGGCAAAAATTGCAATAAATCACTCTCTCCATTGACCATTGCCGGGGATGTTGTCGGCGCTGCCACGCTGGTGGGAGGCGTAATCTTCAGTTTCAAACAGAAAGGGACGGCTGCAAAACTGGCTGGTCTCGCGGGTACCGCGGGGCTGTTGTCGCTGGAATCTCAGGCGGTGGATTACCTCACTGGCATGACTATTCCGATGCTGGATAACGCTGATTCGCTAAAAGCATTCACAACCGAGCCCGGTACCGTGACGGCGCAACAGACTGAAAGCATCAATGAGAAACGGCTGACGTTGGCGAAATCGGTTATTCAGTCCGGGTGGCTTGAGCAAGCTCAATCGCTGGTAACAACCTGAGCAGGAGGCATTGAATGAAACAGGTGATTCGTGAGGGCGATAGTCTTCGGGAATATGGCGGTAAGGTGCTGGGTGGGCATTATCTTTGCTTTGGTAAGGGCATTGCCTGTAAAGGCGATGCGGTGAAATGCAACAAACACGGTATGACGGTCATCAGCGAAGGCAGTTCGCTTTCTGAAGTCGATGGACAACCGGTGGCGCTGCACGGGCATCGGTGTGCCTGTGGATGCACGCTGGTAAGTTCGTTCCCTGATTGCGGAATCGCGCAGTGAGGCCGGCTCCAGCCTATCCGCCATACCGAACCCCTCGTATCCCCGATAGTAAACGCTGGTTGTCAGCGTGCGCGTTGCTGGTACTGCTTTGTGGAGGAGGGATGGCGCTCTTGCCCTCTGCAGACCAGGGGGCCAGTAGAATAATGGGAGGGATCCTTGGGGCCATGGCCCTGACGGGCGGTTTGTGGCTTATACGTCAGCTTTATTTTCGTTTATCTGTTCACAATGCCCAGCTTTATGAACAGTTGATTGAGCAGCAGCAACAAATCTGGTGGAAACAGCATCAGCACGTGTTTGCTCTCAGTGAATGGGCGTTACTGGGGCCAGCGGGTGCCGATATTTCACAGTGGGTGCGTTTACTTAAGCGAGAACATCGGCTTCCGGAGGTGAAAAACGAGGCGAACGGAAAGGCGCTGCGTATTTCCCGGACGCTGGTTGACCCGGCAGATGAACGCGAGGCTCAACTGGCAAAAATGTTGGTATTGCAATGGCAAGCGCAAAGAGCAGATAACGTATTGCCCCCGATTGTTCGCTGTTACTGGCAGGGCTCCTTTTCGGCCTGGCGGGTATTTCGCTCACAAATGGGGGTGACATTTCCCGATGCCGTACTGCCGGATGAAGCTAATGTCTGGCGAGGTGAAGAGACTCTTTCGGCCCTCGCCAGCGCCTCCCGCACATTATCGTCTGATGAGGCCATTTTGGTTGCAGGCTGTCATTCGGCGTTAGCCTCATTTAACGCTGTATTGCCCGCTGGGGAATCTGCCGCGCTATGGTTGGTAAGCCAGAAAGGACCAGTCAGCCTAACACGTGGGGAGTTTTACGACAGCGCCGGGGATGAAGCACTAACGGCGGTCTGTGAACGGGCACAGCAGCAAAGCGAGCTTGAAGACCCCCCCGATTATTGCCTGTTGTTCTCCCAGCCTGAATTGCCAGCACTGGCGCAATGTGGCTGGAATGTGACCCACCATATACAGGATCTCAACTGGGGCAATCCCGGTGATATGGAGATGCTGACGGTGCTTACACTGGCCGCTATTTGCGCAAGCCATCATCAAGAACCCTGCGGCTGGATAGCCAAAGACTTACAACACACTCTCGCACTTGGGATCGTTAAACCATATGGTCAAGGATAATAAACCCGCTGAATTTTCTGTATTCCCTACAGCGTTGTTGTTTATTGCCACCGTGACGCTGCTTGTTTTATCTGGCGGTCTATTTTGGTGGTACTGGAGAGAGGATCTTACCTCTGACTGGAATGTTATTCGTCAGATTCTCATGGTCAGTTTCATTCTTTGGACATTAATTCTCAGCCTGCTCGTGCTAGGGCTCATTGCTTTTCGCCTGGCGATTCGCGATAAGGTGATGCGAGAATCCGCTCCTGCTGACATAAACAAGAAAAAAACAACGGACCTGTCATTTTGCAGTGAAATAAGCGGATATTTGCGTCGCCGTTATGGCTGGCGCTGGCCTCGCAAAACCCGCCTCCTGCTCATCACCGGCGATGAAACCGCTATCGAAAAACTGGTCCCTGGCCTGCAGTCCCTGCAGTGGCTTGAAGGCAACCGTACGGTACTTATCTATGGCGGCAGTCTGCACACCGAGCCTGATACAGCAATGTTTACCGCGCTACGCAAGCTGCGTCGGGGCCGCCCGTTGGATGGCATCGTACGTGTGCTCCCGGCTTCCGCGAGTCTGACTCCGCAGATTAGCGACAGCGATCTGCGCGGGCTTGAGAAAATCAGTGAGCTTTTGCGTTATTCCGCCCCAGTTTGGCTGTGGCAACTTTGCGACAGCAACTGGTCGCAGGCGCAACGCATTGAGCAGGCGGTGGGGGCCTGTTTCCCTCCACGGGCGGGCGACGACGAGATAACTCGCCAGCTTGAAGCTTTGCTAAAGCCACTGCGAGAGCAGGGCGTGGGGCAGATGGTGGAAAATAACCGCCACGATTTTCTGCTGCGTTTGGGCCAGCATTTGCAGGCGGGGGGGATTGGTCGTTGGGTTCAGCAATTACACCCGTGGCTGCATTACGCACAACAGCGCGTTGTGCTGCGCGGGCTGATGTTCAGTTTGCCGTCATCGGCGGGGCAAACGGCGTCGGGTACTGAGTCGTTTATTCCGGAATCGCAGCGTCATTCCCTGACCTTGCCGGAGAGCTGGCAGGGTGTTGTCAGCGACTGCGCTCGCCTGCGCGGCCGTCGTGTGGGTATGCCGTGGGAGCAGACGCTCGCATGGTCATTGATGGCGGTTGTGGGGCTGTGGGGCGCGGGGCTGCTGCTCTCTTTCGCGCTGAACTATAGCCAGATCGTCTCGGTTGCGGATAAAGCTCGCACGTTGGTTGATCATCCTTCCGTATCGGATTATCAACTGACAGCATTGCACGAACTGCGTAACGACGCCGGGCGTTTACAGCATCATATTGCGCAGGGCGCGCCGTGGTATCAGCGCTTTGGGCTTGATCATAATCAGCCGCTGTTAAATGCCATGCTGCCGTGGTACGGCGTGGCAAACAACCGCCTGATTCGCGACCCGGCTAACATCGCGCTCACGGAAAAGCTAACGGCGCTGGTCAACTCGGCGCCGGGCAGCGATCGCCGCGCACATCTGGCAAAACCCGGTTATGACCAGCTGAAAGCCTGGCTAATGATGGCGCGCCCGGATAAAGCCGACGGCGGCTTTTATGCGCAGACAATGAAAACCGTGCAGCCAAAGCGGGTGGGAATCTCAACCGGCCTGTGGCAGAGCCTGTCACCGGATCTGTGGGCCTTCTACATCTCCGAACTGTCAAAGCAGCCGCAGTGGCAGATCACGCCTGATGCGGCGCTCGTCAGCGAAAACCGTCAGGTGCTATTACAGCAAATAGGCCATCGCAACGCAGAAAGTACGCTGTATCAAAATATGCTGGCCTCCGTACGGCGTAATTTTGCCGATGTCTCACTTGAGGATATGACCAGCGGTACCGATGCCAGCCGTCTGTTTACCACGCATGAAGTGGTACCGGGGATGTTCACCCGTCAGGCGTGGGAAGGGGGGATACAGCAAGCGATTGATAAAGCGGCCAGTTCGCGCCGTGACGAGATTGACTGGGTGCTCAGTGATAGCCGCGGGACCGTCTCTGCCGATCTGTCGCCGGAGGCGCTAAAAGTGCGTCTCACCCAGCGTTACTTCACCGATTTTGCCGGTAGCTGGCTTAATTTTCTCAATAGCCTGCGCTGGAATACGGCGAGCAGCATTGCGGACGTAACCGATCAGTTGACGCTGATGAGCGATGTGCGTCAGTCGCCGCTGATTGCACTGATGAATACCCTGGCCTGGCAGGGACAGACGGGGTTGCAGGGCGAGAAGCTTTCAGACTCGCTCATTCGCTCGGCAAAAGATCTGATCGGCAGCAAAGATAAACCCGTTATCGATCAAACCGCCGCCGGGCCTGAAGGGCCGCTGGAAGGCACATTCGGGCCTCTGTTATCGCTGATGGGTAAAAATAACGCCAGCAATGTGATGTCCGCCGACAGTTCGCTTAGCCTGCAAACCTACCTGACCCGCATCACGCGCGTTCGGCTCCGCCTGCAACAAATCGCCAGTGCGTCCGACCCACAGGAGATGATGCAAACCCTCGCCCAAACGGTGTTTCAGGGGAAAAGCGTTGACCTGACCGACACCCAGCAATATGGCAGCCTGGTCGCCGCAAGCCTGGGCGAAGAGTGGAGCGGATTCGGCAACACGCTGTTTGTACAACCGCTGACTCAAGCCTGGGAAACGGTGCTGCAACCGTCAGCCGCCAGCCTTAACGATCGCTGGAGTCGCTCCGTGGTGGCTAACTGGCGCACGGCTTTCAATGGCCGCTTCCCGTTCGCGGCGAGCAAAAGCGATGCCTCATTGCCAATGCTGGCCGAGTTTATCCGTCAGGACAGTGGCCGCATCGATCGCTTCCTGACCACTCAGCTTAACGGCGTACTGCACAAAGAAGGCAACCAATGGGTGCCTGATAACGCACACAGCCAGGGGCTGAACTTTAACCCTGATTTCCTGCGCGCGGTGAACCAGCTCAGCCAGCTTGCCGATATTTTGTTTACCGACGGCAGCCAGGGGATTAGTTTTGAGCTACAGGCTCGCCCCGCTCCACAGGTGGTGGAAACGCAGCTCACCATTGACGGGCAGCCGCTTCGCTATTTCAACCAGATGGCGGAATGGCACGCTTTTCGCTGGCCGGGGGATACGTTTAAGCCCGGCGCGATGCTGACCTGGACTTCAACTAATGCTGGCACCCGTCTGTTTGGTGATTACAGCGGAACCTGGGGCTTTATTCGCTGGCTGGAGCAGAGTAAACGTCAGCAGTTGGAAAGCAGCCAATGGATGATGAGTTTTACGGCGCCGGATGGCCGCACGCTGCAGTGGGTATTACGCTCGCAGTTGGGTAAAGGTCCGTTGGCGCTGTTGGATCTGCGAGGCTTCACGCTGCCAGACAGAATATTTAGCGTGGATGCCTCTGCCATCGCAGCGGCACAAACTGATGGAGCGGGAGTGGAATAATGGCGACATTACAAAGCGTGCTTCAGGCAAGCGGTGCGGATGAGAGCGCTTTACTGAGCAGCGCGCGCCTACGTAGCGCCGACTGGGAACGCTGGCTGATACCGATTAGCGACGCCCAGCCCACCGGCGAAGACCCGGGTTATGACGATGACTTCCAGCGTATTCGTGAAGAGGTGAACAAACTTTCCGGCATTGATACTGCCCTGATTTGCGAGCTGGCGGAAAAGTTACTGACTGACACCTGTAAAGATTTGCGCGTCATCACTTTCTATATTTGGGCGCGTTTGCATCAGGACGGTGAGTCAGGCCTGGCGCAGGGCATTGAGCTTTTAGCCGCCATGCTGGCGCGTTTTGGCACGGGTTTGCATCCGCATCGTGAGCGGAGCCGGACCATCGCGCTTGAATGGCTCGCCAGCAGCCGGATGACTGATAGCCTGTCGTTATACCCGGAGATGGACACCGCCGTTATGCAGCGTATCGTCGGCGGTCTGCTGCTGGCGGAACAGGCGCTTCGGTCGTTTGGCGATACGGCGCAACCCAATCTCGGCGGGCTGTATCAGGCGTTGGACAATCGCCTGGAGCAAAATGGTGGGGCGAACAGCCTGGTTCCGCAAACCAGCAGGGAGGAGGGGGCGTCGACGGTATCCGCGCCATCGGCCCCGGTCATGAGTGCCATCACTTCGGGGCGCGATCTGCTCGACCAGGCCAAAGTGCTGGCGAAATACCTTCGCGACCAGCCCGACGGCTGGCTTGCCGGGCACCATCTGATGAAAAGCGTTCGCTGGGATACGCTGACGGCGCTGCCGCCGCTGGATGCCAGTGGTCGCACCCGTCTGGCGCCGCCAAAGCCGGACAACAAAGCGCATCTCAAACGCTTATATCTGCAAAAGAGCTGGTCAGAGTTGCTGGAACATACTGATGTTCTGTTTGCGCAGGGGGTGAATCATCTGTGGCTGGACGTGCAGTGGTACGCCTGGCAGGCGCTGATAAAACTGGATAACGACAACGTGCGGGCCGATATTCTTTGCCGCGATCTCAAAGGCCTGCTCTCCCGTTTGCCGGGGCTGGATGCGCTGGCGTTCAGTGACGGCACGCCGTTTGGTGATGAAGTGACGCTGAACTGGATCAACGACAGCGTGCACGATGATATCGCCGAGTGGAAAGAGGGGCCGGTGACTACCGCCACGTCAGGCAATGATGACGTGCTGATGCTGGAGCCGGAAGTGTTAGCTAAAGCCGATGCCGACGGCATTGAAGCGGCGCTCAACTGGCTTCAAATCCAACCGGGGTATACCTCTTCTCGTGACCAATGGCTAATGCGCTTACTGATGGCGAGGGTGAGCGAACAGTACGGTAAGAGTGAATTAGCGCTGCATTTGCTCGGTGAACTGGATGACCGTGCTCGCACGCTGACCCTCGAAAAATGGACGCCGGAGCTGCTCTTCGAGGTCAAAGCTCGCCGCTTAAAGCTGCTGCGTAACAAGGCTGGTCGCAACGAGGCCGATAAAGCTCGCTTGCTGCCTGAAATGGACACGCTGCTTTCCGGCCTGATTGAGTTGGATCCCGCCCGCGCCGCCGTGCTGTGTAGTTGATAACCTGACGAAAAAATCATTATGGATGACTTAACCCTGCGTTACTACGACGCCGAAATGCGCTACCTGCTGGAAGCTGGCGAAGAGTTTGCCCGCGCTCACCCCGAGCAGGCGGCCATGCTCAATCTTGATAAAGCGGGCGCGCGCGACCCTTATGTTGAGCGCCTGTTTGAAGGTTTTGCCTTTTTGATGGGCCGTCTTCGAGAGAAGCTTGATGACGATCTGCCAGAGCTGACCGAAGGGCTGGTCAGCCTGTTATGGCCGCATTACCTGCGCACCATTCCTTCGATGTCGGTAGTGGAATTCACGCCCGACTGGCGCGAGATGAAAGAGCCGATGCGCATCGTCAAAGGCTTCGAGGTGCTTTCACGGCCAATAGGCGAGAAAGGCACACGCTGTCGCTATACCACCACCCAGGAGAGGCTGCTTCAGCCGCTCTCCCTTGAGCAGGCCCGGCTGACTACCGATGCCGAGGGCCGATCGGTGGTCACGCTACGCTTTCATTGTAGCGACCTGGCGGACTGGAGCCGTATCGACCTTCGCCGCCTTCCGCTCTATTTTAATGCCGATGCGCCGCTGGCCTGCGCGATGCACGAAGCGTTCACCATGAACGTCGCGCGGATGTGGCTGCGAATGCCCGGCGAGGTTGACGCCAGGCCGCTGGACGCGCATTTTGCCGCGCTGGGATTCGGGGATGACGACATTCTCTGGCCGAAGGGCAACAGCAGCTTCAGTGGCTATCAGCTGCTGCTGGAATATTTCACCTTCCGCGAGAAATTTATGTTTGCCGGGCTGCGTGGGCTGGAGAGCGTCGCATTTCCCGCCGCGCTCCCCTGGTTTGAAATCGACGTGGTGCTGAGCGAACGCTGGGAGCATGACTTTAGCTTTACCGAAAAGCATCTGCGCCTGAACTGCGTACCGGTGATTAACCTGTTTCCGCTGGAGTCCGACCCGCTGACGCTAAATGGTCTCCAGACCGAATATGTGTTGCGCCCGATGCGCGTACAGGATGGCCATACCGAGATCTACGCGGTGGATTCGGTGATGTCATCGAGCCAACACCGCTATGTGCCGTTTTCAAGTTTTCGCCATAAAGGGGGAATGATGCGTCATGAAGCCCCGGAATATTACTATCACACCCGCGTGCGCCGTGGCCCATCCGGGCTGCATAACACCTGGCTTATCCTTGGCGGAGAGGCGTTTGATAACCACACGGTACCGGAGGATGAAAGCCTGTCGCTGACGCTCACCGGCACCAACGGTCAGTTGCCTCGCCGGGCGCTGCAAAGCACCGTGCTTGATACGGTGATGAAAACCACTTCGGCCAGCATCGCCGTACGCAACCTGTGCGCCCCAACGCTACCTTGTTATCCCCCGGCCCAGGACCGTTTTCACTGGCGCGTGTTGAGCCATCTTGGCAGCGGTTTTTTGTCGATGATGGACAACGCGGACGTACTGCGCGGCACGCTGGCGTTGTATGAGTGGACAGACAGCGAGATGAATCGCCGTCGTCTGGAGGCCATCATCGATGTTAAGCACAGTGAAACCGAGCGTTTTGAGCAGGGCTATCTGGTGCGCGGCGTTCAGATAGAAGTCACTCTCGATAGCCATGGTTTTGCCGGGCGAGGAGACATCTGTCTGTTCGGCGAAATGCTCAGCCGCTTCTTTGCGCTCTATACCGACATCTACCTGTTTAACCGCCTGATTATCATTCTGCAACCGACCGGAGAGCGTCTGGAATGGGAAGAGAAGCACAACCGCCGCATTCCCGGCTAAACCCACGGCTGGAAGCCGACCTTTATCGCATCAACTTTTACCGTTTCTGTCAGCTACTGGAAAAACGTCAGCCGGGAAAACCCTTATTGGGTTCGACCAGCCATCCCGCCGATGACCCGGTGCGTTTTGCGCCGCATTCAGGCATGGGCTTTCCGGCCAGTGAACTGAAGGCGATTGAATATGACGAGAACGATGACAGCAGGCCGCCGGTGGTGCGCACCACTTTCATGGGGCTGTACGGTGTCGATTCGCCGCTTCCCACCGCCTACCTTGATGACATCACCCAGCGGCGGGAAGGGCACGAAGCGTTGCAGGGATTTCTCGATATTTTCAGCCACCGTATCCTGACGCAGTTTTACCGTATCTGGCGCAAATATTCCTACCCGGCCACGTTTGAACCTGGGGGGACCGACAGCATCTCGCAGTCGCTGCTGGGGCTGGTCGGGCTGGGAATCCCCGGGACGGCAAAGCAGATTGCCACGCCGGTATCACGCTTTCTGGCGCTGCTGGGCGTGCTGCGCCAGCCGGGTAAAACCCAGGAAGGGATACAGGCACTGGTCAGTCTGTTGGCCCCGGATACTCGTGTCAAAGTCAGCCCATACTGCCTGCGTCCCGTGGCGGTCAGCCAGCCTTTAGGGTTTTACGGTGATGAGGATTTTTTGCTGGATGGCAATACGCCGCTGGGTGATGAAGCGATGGATGCCAGCAGCCAGCTTCTGATCGCACTGGCAACCGACAATCAACAGGAAACCCAGGGCTGGAAACCCGATGGCCTGCTGTATCAGGATTTTCTCATCATGCTGAGGGTATATCTGGGCTGGCGCTTTAAAGCCAAAATCACGCTAACGACCCAGACTCGTCTGCTGACCGCGCCACCGTTGGGTGAGGGGCCTTTCTGGCTGGGGATGAATGGCGTACTGGGCGCTGATGAAGAACCTTTGTCAGACGATATTCCAAATGCGTTTACCACAGAACTGGGCTATTACACCGGCCTTCAGCCGGCAACACCACAACAAGGAAACCGACGTGTTACGTACAAGTTTGACTAAATCTACACGCTGGCTGTTACCCGTGCTGGCTATCATCCTCTCCGGCTGCGGCCTGACCCAGAGCGTCAGCGATGGCACCAAATCGGCCTTTAGCGCGGTGTTTTATAAAAAGATAAAAGTGCTGCATCTGGATTTCACCGCGCGTGAAGCCCTGAATATTGATGCGCGCGAGAATAACTCGTTGTCTGAATCGGTGGTGGTGCGAATTTATCAGCTTAAAGATATCAAGACCTTTGAGCGGAGTGTCTATCAGCAGCTGTTAAATGACGGCGAAACGACGCTGGGCGCGGATTTACTGGCCACTCGCGATGTGGTGGTGAAACCCGGCGGCGATGCGCTGCTGAATATGCCGATGGAAGAAGAAGCAAAATATGTGGCGGTGGTGGGGTTGTTCCGCCATCCGGATATGCACACAAACAGCTGGAAGCTGACAATTGACCGTGAAGCGCTCGACCCGGACAAGGCGCGGGTGATTGAAGCCGGCAATAACCAACTGATGTTATTGCCGCTTAAGGATAAATAATGCCTCAGTCCCATAAATCGCCCTCGCTGTATGAGATGCTCTCCGGTCATTTCGCCGGGGGGCTTGAGCTTCATCGGGTTAGCGAGGAAAACCAGGTCATTTTGTCCGTGCTCGATAACATGCAGCGTATTCTCAACTGTCGAGCCGGTACGCTGGCGCACCTGCCTGACTATGGCCTACCTGACATGACTAAAATCCTCCAGGGAATGCCCGGCACCGCGCATGAACTGATGGGCACGCTGTCTGCCGTCCTGCTCAAGTATGAGCCACGGCTAAAAAAAATCACCGTTGTCCTGTTGGAACAGAATGTCCCCGGAGAACTGCGTTATGCGATTGATGCTGAATTAAAAGGGGTGGGTCTGGTGCGCTATGGCACCGAATTTATGCCTGAAGGGCGGGTGCTGATCAGACATTTTAAACAGCAGCAGTATCTCGATGACACAAACAGAATCTGAGCCACCTTTAACCATCTCGCGCTGACGGCTGCAACGTCATCAAGACGTGAAGCCGCAGCATTTCCTCTCTTCTCTTTTGCTAACGACGTCAAATGGACAACCGGTCATGAATGACACTCCCGCGCGTAAAATTAAAACCGGCGGCGATCCGCGGACGCTGCCGGACTATGCACTCCTTCGCGATGAACTTAACAAGCTGACCCATCCCGCCCGTCCGGACGTGAACTGGCAGTATGTCGAAAAACTCTGTCTCTCCCTGTTTGAGCAGAACGGCGTGGAGCTGCAAACGGCAGCCTGGTACACACTTGCGCGTACCCATCTTGCCGGGCTGAACGGTCTGAACGAAGGGCTGGGGATCCTTGAGGCGTTGATAAGCCATCAGTGGGGCGCGATTTGGCCTCAGGCGATTGCCGCCAGAGTGGATATTCTTAACAGCCTCAGCCAGCGATTACAGCAGCTCATGCGGACGTGGTCGCTGAAGGGCGGCGATCTCAAGGCGCTCTATCTGGCAGAGCAGCGGCTCTCACATCTTGGTGCGGTGCTAGAGGAGCGGGAGCTAAAGCATCTAAGCCAGTTGGATACTTTGCGTAACCTGATCCATAACGGTGCCGTGCGTCTGGAAAACGCCGATGACTCGTCTCTGAAAGTAGAAGATGTGGGGGAAAACGCGCCGCAAAGTGCAGATAAGTGGGTGTATGTGGTTGAGTCACAACGCCAGCCGAATGTTGACGTCTCGGTCGCCGTGGCGGCGCTGAGGCAAAAGTGGGCATTCTTCGCCGCCGGAATGAGTACCATGCTGCTGGTCAGCCTGGCGACGGCGTATGGCTGGCACGCTCTGCACCAACCGGACCCGCAGTTGGCCCGGCTTGATGCTACCCTGGCTCCACTGCCTCAGCCGCTGTCGGCGGCGCAGCTTCAAGCCCTGAAACCGCCTGCGTCTGCGGCTCAGTCCTATATCAACGCCACTCAACGTCAGCTGGCGCATCTGGAACGGCTCTCTCCTGACTGGACGCTAACCTACAGCCGTCAGTTGCTGGAACAGGCGCAGACGCTGTGGCCTGAGCAGGCAACCCCATTGCAAAGCCAGTGGCAGCGGCAGATCAAAGCCTCTGCGCTGCCGACAGAAAAATTAAACGGCTGGCATCAGGGAATGACAACGCTCCAAAAACTGAGCGATCGGCTGAATGGACTTGATGAGCAGAAGGGCAAATACATGACTGTTAGCGAGCTGAAATCAGTGGTTTTTTCCACCATGCAGTCCTTTAATCAATCCATACCGGTCGAAGAGCAACTGCGTGTTTTGTCACAATATACGGCTGGTGAACCTTTACCTGAAGCTGCCCGGTCTCAACTGGAAATGCATCTGAAGCAACTGATCGCTCGATATACGATGCTGGTTCAGCCTGAAATGTATCGCATCAATGAAAATAACATTAAGGAATAGTAGAGGGCGGAACGCTGTTTATCAGGGATTTTTAGCGAGTTCGGCAGACGCCAGGAGAGGGGGATATGGTGTCCCCTGCAGGAATCGAACCTGCAACTAGCCCTTAGGAGGGGCTCGTTATATCCATTTAACTAAGGGGACGAAGCGGCACGAGTATAGCGTTTTTTGCCCATCCGGGTAAGAGCGGTGCCGCTTGACTGCTCAAACAGTCGCCATTCAGAGCTGTTTTTCCTCACGTTTCTGCTTTTTGGCCTCTTGTTCCGCTTTTAAACGAGCCTCTTCTTTGCGTTTATTGCTCATGTCGTTGCGAATTTGCGCGTGACTCATTAAGGCAAAGATAAACGTGCCGCCGAAAATATTGCCCGCCAGCGTGGGAAGCGCGAAGGGCCAGATAAAGTCACTCCAGTGCAGCGTGCCGTTGAAAACCAGATAGAGTATTTCTACGGAGCCCACCACAATATGGGTGGTGTCGCTAAGTGCGATCAGCCAGGTCATCAGGATGATAACCACGATTTTGGCCGCGCCGGCTGCGGGAAACATCCACACCATGGTCGCAATCAGCCAGCCAGAGATGATGGCATTGGCGAACATCTCCGTTGGGCTGTTTTTCATAACGTCGAGGCCTATCTTAATAAAGGCGTCCCGGGTCTCTTCTTTAAAGATAGGCATATACTCAAACGCCCAGGCGGCAAGACCGGTGCCGATCAGGTTGCCGAGCAGGACCACGCCCCACAGGCGCATCAGCAAGCCGACGTTACCCAGCGTCAGATTTTGCATGACCGGCAGGACGGCGGTGACGGTATTTTCGGTAAACAGCTGCTGGCGCGCCATAATGACGATGATAAAACCGAAGGTGTAGCCGAGGTTTTCGAGTAAATAACCGCCCGGTACGCCGTCCAGTTCGACATGAAAAATCCCTTTGGCGACCAACGACGCGCCCATCGATAACCCTGCGGCGATTGCCGACCACAGCAGTGCCATCGCGTCGCGCTCCATCTCTTTTTCGCCTTCCTGACGAATATGTTCATGAATTGCCATGGCACGAGAGGGGAGCCGGTCCTCATCGATTTCGATTTTTTCCCCGCTAAGCTTCTCTTCGCTTTCCACCTTGATGTCATCCATCATAATGTTCCTGAATAAAGAGGCGTATTGCTAAAGCGTAGCGGCTGCTGGCTTAATGGGCGGTGGATATATTCTGAAAGTGCAAAAATGGTAATATTTGTTTTTTTCTCGCCGTTAGAATATAAGCGCCACGGCGTGCTCTTTACCAGGCTATGATCAGATCAATAAAATTGGCTATATAGACATCGTCGGCGTGCTGTTACAATCACTTACACCTAAACAGGCGGATACGATTAAGGTCCGTCATGGATGGCAATCAGTGATAGCCATAATCACCAGGGAGACATTTATGAAGCTTCGCCTGTCGGCGCTTGCGCTCGGAACAACACTGCTGGTGGGCTGTGCAAGTTCCGGAACAGAACAGCAGGGGCGTTCTGACCCGTTTGAAGGTTTTAACCGTACGATGTACAGCTTCAACTTTGACGTGCTGGATCCGTACATTGTTCGCCCGGTCGCCGTCGCATGGCGTGACTACGTTCCGCAGCCCGCGCGTAATGGCCTTGGCAACTTTACCAGCAACCTGGAAGAGCCGGCCATTATGGTCAACTCTTTCCTGCAAGGCGACCCGTACACGGGGATGGTTCACTTCACCCGCTTCTTCCTGAACACCATTCTGGGGATGGGCGGCTTTATTGACGTCGCCGGTATGGCAAACCCGAAACTGCAGCGCGTGCAACCGCACCGTTTCGGCAGCACGCTGGGGCACTATGGCGTAGGCTATGGCCCGTATCTGCAGCTTCCGTTCTACGGCAGCTTCACGCTGCGTGACGAAGGCGGCGACATGGTCGACACCACTTATCCGGTGCTCTCCTGGCTGACCTGGCCGATGTCTATCGGCAAGTGGATGGTTGAAGGCGTAGAGACGCGCGCTCAGCTTCTCGACTCCGACGGCCTGCTGCGCCAGTCTTCTGACCCGTACATTATGGTGCGTGAAGCCTACTTCCAGCAGCATGACTTTATCGCTAACGGCGGCAAGCTGAAGCCGGAAGAGAACCCGAATGCGCAGGCGATTGAGGGCGATCTGAAGGACATCGATTCAGAATAAAAAAGGGTGAACCGCAAGGTTCACCCTTTTTGTCTTCACGTCTTAAGGATTAAAACGCGTAGTTCAGGTTCACGCCGTAGAGCCAGGCTTTACCTTCAGATTCGAAGCTGTACGGGCCTTCTTCGAACTTCACTTTCTGACCATGCATATAAGACACGCCGACGTCGACAGAGGCATCTTTATTAAACGCATAGGTTGTCCCGGCGCTCAGCCAGAAACGGTCCTGATCCGGAATTGAGATGGAGCGACGGTTTGCTGGAACCGGGCTGTCATCGAAAGCGATACCGGTACGGAAGGTCCAGTTATCGTCGTAATAATACGTGGTACCCAGCGCAATGCGGTAAGAGTCTTTAAAGCCTTCTTCTTTATAGAAGAGCGTCTCGCCGTTGCTGTTTTTCGCTTTCAGCTCCTGGAACTGGCTCCAGCTGGTGTACGCGATGCTGTAGTGAATTGCCCACTGCGGCGCAACGCGGTTGTAACCTGAAATTTCCCACATTTCCGGCAGGTTCAGATCCAGAGAGCCGTCGATGGTTCTGCCATCGGTGCCTGCTGGTAGCGGCAGGCTGGCGAACAGTGGACGGAACGCTGCTGGCAGGGACTGTGATGACGGCAGTGAGCTACGGTAGTCGCCGTCGAAGTCAATTTTAACTTCAGAACGGTAGGTGAAGCCGTAGCGGTTGTCTTTGTCTACTTCATACAGCAGACCGGCGTTCCAGCCGAAGCCCCACTCATCGCCTTTCAGACGGGCAATTTGCGTATCCGGCTGGATATTATTGGCATACCCAGCCGCGCCTTGCAGCGCCGGGCTCTGGGCAAAGCCAGGCCTCTGACTGATCTGGCCGGCAATCAGCTGGCCCAAATCGCCCGCGTAGCGTTCGAGCTTCGCTTTGGCATATACGGCGTTAAAGCCTAAACCGAAGCTGAAGTGGTTATTCAAACGGTAGGCACCGCTTAAATTCAGGTTGATGGTTTCAAGGTCGGTTTTCCCGCCCATTGAACCTGCGGCGTAGCTGTTATTAAACTCCGTCGCCAGACCATAGTTAGAGGTCACAGAAGCGCCCCAACCAAACTGATCGTTAATTGGAGCAACGTAGTGGAAGTTCGGTACCCAGGCGGTAGGCGCAATATTGTCCTGGCTGGCATCATTTAATGCCGATCTACCGGTAATGTTGACATCCGGGTCAACAAAAATTGCGCCCGCGGACAGCGTTGGGCGATCGAACATCATAATTAATGCCGGGTTACGGCTGGCGTTACCCGCGTCATCGGCGATAGCGCCTTCACCAGAATAGGCACGGCCCAGACCAGAGGACGAAAATTCATTAAGCTGGAAGCCCGCTGACCAGGCTTGGGTTGAAACAAGTGCCACTGCGACAGCAAGAGCGGACTTCGTGTAACGGGTTTTCTGGCTCATGACCATAACCTCATTGAGTTATTTTTATACAAACAATGTTACATGTAGTAACAGAAGCGCGAAGTGTAGGGGCTGGACTACGACAGAGAAATCAGACCAGTGACGAGAGTATAGGTCTGACCAGCTGGTATGTTGCAATATTGTTTATTAGATTTTTCTAAGATGTTGTTTGAAACGAGATCTGGTTGGCAAAAATGCGGGTTTGGTCATAGCGTCGGAATGCCTGAATTTGTTTTAGATCATTTTTAATTGTGATTTCGGTCACTTATCGCCTTGGATCACATTCTCGACTGGAGACGCACAAAGGGCGGGCGTAAAATAGGCGCATAGTTTATCTGGCACCCTGAGTGCACCAAACAGAGGAAATCTACGATGAGTAAATGTAGTGCTGATGAAACTCCGGTATGCTGCTGCATGGACGTTGGTACCATTATGGACAACTCCGACTGCACCGCATCTTACAGCCGCGTGTTCGCCAACCGCGCAGACGCGGAAGAGACGCTGGCGGCGCTGACTGAAAAGGCGCGCGGCGTAGAATCCGAACCGTGCAAAATCACCGCCGACTTTAAAGACGTTGAAGGCGGCGTGCAGCTGGATATCGACTTTGTCTTTGCCTGCGAAGCAGAAACTCTGATTTTCCAGTTGGGCCTGCGTTAATCGCCCCTGCAAACCACTTCTCTATTAACGCCCCCGTTGCTGATGCCATGGGGGCGTTTTCTTTACTGCTCAGTGTGTTTTAGCTCGCATTTTTTCCTCTCCCTGATTGGCTAAGTGTAAAAAATTAGTTAAGAATGTTATCAGGTCAGACCACTTGGTCGATTTCCGATAACAGGGGAGAGTTATGAGTCAGGCGTTACCACTAATCACCCGCCAGGGCGATCGCATTGCCATTGTCAGTGGGTTACGAACCCCTTTTGCCCGACAGGCGACGGCTTTTCACGGTATACCTGCCGTTGATTTAGGCAAAATGGTGGTGGGTGAAATGCTGGCGCGCAGCGAAATTCCCCCCGACGTTATTGAACAGCTTGTTTTTGGCCAGGTTGTGCAGATGCCGGCTGCGCCCAATATTGCCCGAGAGATTGTTCTCGGCACTGGGATGAACGTGCATACCGACGCCTACAGCGTCAGCCGCGCCTGCGCCACCAGCTTTCAGGCGGTGGCAAACGTAGCGGAAAGTCTGATGGCGGGGACCATTCGCGCGGGTATCGCCGGTGGGGCCGATTCCTCTTCTGTCCTGCCGATTGGCGTCAGCAAAAAGTTGGCCCGTACGCTGGTTGATGCCAACAAAGCCCGTACCCTTGGCCAGAAGCTGAAACTTTTTTCTCAGCTGCGTCTGCGCGATCTGCTGCCGGTACCGCCTGCGGTGGCAGAGTATTCCACCGGGCTGCGTATGGGGGACACCGCCGAGCAGATGGCTAAAACCTACGGCATTACCCGCGAACAGCAGGATGCGCTGGCAAACCGGTCGCACCAACTGGCCGCGCAGGCCTGGGCGGCGGGTAAACTGACAGATGAAGTGATGACCGCCTACGTGCCTCCCTACCGCAATCCGTTGGAACAGGACAACAATATTCGCGCTAACTCTACGCTGGCGGATTACGCCAAACTGCGTCCGGCGTTCGACCGCCAGCATGGCACCGTCACGGCGGCCAACAGTACGCCATTAACCGACGGCGCGGCGGCGGTGATTCTGATGACGGAATCGCGTGCGAAAGAGCTGGGGCTGACGCCGCTGGGTTATCTGCGTAGCTACGCCTTTACCGCTATTGATGTCTGGCAGGATATGCTGCTGGGGCCGGCATGGTCTACGCCGCTGGCGCTGGATCGCGCAGGGCTAACTTTCTCCGACCTGACGTTGATTGATATGCACGAAGCCTTTGCTGCGCAAACGCTGGCGAACATTCAGTGCCTGGCCAGCGAAAAATTTGCCCGCGAGGTGCTGGGGCGCAGCCAGGCAACTGGCGAAATTGAAGAGAGCAAATTTAACGTACTGGGCGGCTCCATCGCCTACGGACATCCGTTTGCGGCAACCGGCGCGCGTATGATCACCCAAACGCTCAATGAGCTGCGCCGTCGCGGTGGCGGCTTCGGGTTAGTCACTGCCTGTGCGGCTGGTGGATTAGGCGCGGCGATGGTTCTGGAGGCTGAATAATGGACGCGATGAAATCGGCATTTACCTTCACCGTACGCCCGGACAATGTGGCGGTCGTCACGATCGACGTACCTGATGAAAAGATGAATACCCTGAAAGCGGAGTTTGGCGGTCAGGTGCGCGCCATCCTCAAACAAATTCGGGACAACAAAACGTTGCAGGGTGTGGTATTTATCTCCGCCAAGCCCGACAACTTTATTGCCGGGGCCGACATTAATATGATTGGCCGCTGTCAAAGCGCCCAGCAAGCCGAGTCGCTGGCGCGTCAGGGGCAGCAGGTGATGGCGGAAATTCAAAGCCTGTCGATTCCGGTGGTGGCGGCGATTCACGGGGCTTGCCTTGGCGGCGGTCTCGAGCTGGCGCTGGCCTGCCATGCGCGCATCTGTTCCGACGATGGGCGGACGGTGTTGGGGCTACCGGAAGTGCAGTTGGGTCTGCTGCCGGGGTCCGGCGGCACTCAGCGGTTACCGCGTTTGATTGGCGTCAGTACCGCGCTGGACATGATTTTGACCGGCAAACAGCTTCGCGCACGTCAGGCGCTGAAAGTGGGGCTGGTGGATGAGGTTGTGCCGCGTTCGATTTTGCTCGACGCCGCTGCGGAATATGCGCGTAAAGCGCATCATGAACATCGCCGTCTGTCGGTGCGCGATCGTATTCTGGCGGGGCCGTTGGGGCGTCATCTGCTGTTCAGCATGGCGGCCAAGAAAACCGCGCAGAAAACGCAGGGCAACTATCCGGCAACGGATAAAATCCTCAAGGTGATTGAAACCGGGCTGGCGCACGGCGCCAGCAGCGGCTACGAGGCGGAAGCTCGCGCCTTTGGCGAGCTGGCGATGACGCCGCAGTCGCGTGCGTTGCGCAGTATTTTCTTTGCCAGTACGGATATCAAAAAAGATCCTGGCGCCAGCGTTGCGCCTGGCCCGCTGGGCTCGGTCGGTGTATTGGGCGGCGGCCTGATGGGCGGCGGTATTGCCTACGTTACCGCCATTAAGGGCAAGCTGCCGGTGCGTATTAAAGATATCAACGCCAACGGTATCAACCATGCGTTGAAATACAGCTGGGATCAACTGGAGCAAAAAGTACGCCGTCGCCATCTGAAACCTGCCGAGCGCGACGCGCAGCTGGCGCTGATTTCCGGTAGCCTCGACTACCGTGGTTTTGCTCATCGTGACCTCGTGATTGAGGCGGTTTTTGAAGACCTCGCGCTCAAGCAGAAGATGGTGGGTGAGGTTGAACACTATTGCGCTCCTCACACTATTTTTGCTTCAAATACCTCTTCTTTGCCCATTGGCGATATTGCTGCCCAGGCACAGCGCCCTGAGCAGGTGATTGGTTTACACTTTTTCAGCCCGGTAGAGAAAATGCCTCTTGTGGAGGTCATCCCGCATGCGGGGACGTCTGAACAGACGATCGCAACGACCGTTAAGCTCGCAAAGAAACAGGGTAAAACGCCGATTGTGGTCGCCGATAAAGCCGGATTCTACGTAAACCGTATTCTCGCCCCGTACATCGCCGAAGCCATGCGCATGCTTGTTGACGGTGAGCGTGTGGAAGACATTGATAATGCATTGGTTAAATTTGGTTTCCCGGTTGGGCCTATTCAGCTACTGGATGAAGTGGGTATCGATACGGGCACGAAAATTCTCCCTGTGCTGGAAGCGGCCTACGGCGAACGTTTTAGCGCCCCTGCAACGTTGATTCAGGCAATTTTGAATGACGATCGCAAAGGCAGAAAAAATGGCCGTGGTTTCTATCTTTATGGTGTAAAAGGGCGTAAAAGCAAGAAACAGGTGGATACCGCGGTCTACGCCTTCGCGGGCATGTCGGCGCGTAACGCCCGCTGCTCGGCAGAGCAGATTGCCGAACGTTGCGTGATGCTGATGCTTAATGAGGCGGCACGCTGTGTTGATGAAGGCATCATCCGTAGCGCGCGCGATGGCGACATCGGCGCGGTGTTTGGTATTGGTTTCCCACCGTTCCTCGGTGGCCCGCTCCGCTATATGGATTCGCTTGGCGCGGGTGAAGTGGTTGCCAGACTGCAACGACAGGCCGGTCTGTATGGCCCGCGCTTTGCGCCGTGCGATGCGCTTTTACAGCGGGCGGAGCGGGGAGAGACCTTTTGGCCCAGGGATGAACAGATTCCATGAATGGCTGTCAAAGTAGGTGAACCCTGATGAATCGCAAGGTTTCTGGCTATTTTGTAAACAGATGTTGACTATACTTACGCCAGTAAGGTAAAAATCAGCGTTTCATTCAGTGAATGGATAAGGCACAATGCCCGGCTACCGCGTCACCCTCAGGGTGACGCTGGTGCTTCTGGTTAACAAAAGCGGTGCAATATGCAAGTGTTTATTATGCGTCACGGCGACGCTGCCCTCGATGCAGCCAGTGACTCGGTTCGTCCCCTGACCGGCTGTGGTTGTGATGAATCTCGTCAGATGGCAACCTGGTTGAAAAACCAAAAAGTGGATATCGGTCGCGTTCTGGTGAGCCCATATCTGCGTGCGGAACAGACGCTGGAAGTGGTAGGGGAATGTATGAACCTGCCAAAAGAGGTGGATGTTTTGCCCGAGTTGACGCCGTGTGGCGATATTGGTCTGGTCAGCGCCTATCTCGGGGCATTAGCGAATGAAGGTGTGTCATCGGTGCTGGTGATTTCTCACCTGCCGTTAGTGGGTTACCTGGTCGCTGAGCTCTGCCCTGGCGAAGTTCCGCCAATGTTCACCACCTCCGCCATTGCCAGCGTCACCCTCGACGCTAACGGTAAAGGCACCCTGAACTGGCAAATGAGTCCCTGCAATCTCAAAATGGCCAAAGCGATTTAACGCGATCGCCATCTGTGCCTTCTCTGTAGGCCGGATGGCGCTACGCTTATCCGGCCTACGTTGACTTACGGCAGCTCCGGCGGCAGCCACTCTTCTACTTCAATCAGCACCAGCAGCGCGGCGTCGCCGCCATACTCCTTCGATGCCTGATGAAAGGCCATCACGTGCGGATGTTGGGCCAGCCACAGCGGCGTCTGCTGTTTGAGAATATGTTTACCGTGACCATGCATGACGCAGGCACAGAACACATGTTCGCGGCGGCAGGCGGCGATCAGCGCGCCCAGTTCCTGCTTGGCCTGCATCTGCGTTAAGCCGTGTAGATCGAGGAACAGCTCGGGCGAGTAGTCGCCGCGACGTAGCTTCTTCAGCTCAAAATGGCTGACATCCTGGCGCACGTATTTTACCGGCCCGTTAGTATTGAGCAGCGGCTGGAATTCGTCGGAAAAATAGTGGCTGTTGTCCGCCTGCTCCTGCAATAAACGTTTAGGCGGCACTTCGCTAATTTTCTTACGCTGCGGGCGGTGGACAATGGTGTCCTGCTTTATTTTGCGCGTGCCCGTCATCAGCTGCTGGAAGAGCGCCTGATCCTCCTCGCTCAATGAGTTTTTGTTTTTCATCGATTCTTCTCAAATTCGCATTTTCCTCTAGTTTACCTTTTCGTTGTCCTTCCTGCAGCGAAAACGCTTTTTTCCCCGCGCCCTACGCAAGAATGCTGATTTATCGCCGTCTTCATGGCAAACTAGCCGCCGAATTTACCCCGACGCATGCCCTGGAGGACAACGTGGATAAGATTTTTGTTGAAGAAGCAGTCAATGAGCTGCACACCATTCAGGACATGCTGCGCTGGGCGGTCAGCCGCTTTAGCGCGGCCGAAATCTGGTACGGTCACGGAACCGATAACCCGTGGGATGAAGCCGTCCAGCTGGTACTGCCGACGCTGTACCTGCCGCTCGATATTCCGGAAGATATGCGCAACGCGCGCCTGACCACCAGTGAAAAACAGCTGATCGTCGAGCGCGTGATTCGTCGCGTCAACGAGCGTATCCCGGTAGCCTACCTGACCAATAAAGCCTGGTTCTGCGGCCATGAATTCTACGTTGACGATCGCGTGCTGGTGCCGCGCTCGCCGATTGGCGAGCTGATCAACAATCGCTTTGCCGGCCTGATTAACCATCGCCCTGAGCATATTCTCGATATGTGCACCGGCAGCGGCTGCATCGCGATTGCCTGCGCCTATGCCTTCCCGGAAGCGGAAGTTGACGCCATCGACGTCTCCACCGACGCGCTGGCCGTGACCGAATACAACATCGAAGAGCACGGCATGATCCACAACGTCACGCCGATCCGCTCCGATCTGTTCCGTGACGCGCCCCAGTTGCAGTACGACCTGATCGTCACTAATCCGCCGTACGTGGACGAAGAAGATATGTCCGATCTGCCGTCAGAATATCGCCACGAGCCCGAGCTGGGCCTGGCCTCCGGTTCCGACGGCCTGCACCTGACCCGCCGCATCCTCGGCTGCGCGCCGGATTATCTGACCGACGACGGTATTCTGATTTGTGAAGTGGGTAACAGCATGGTACATCTGATGGACCAATATCCGGATGTTCCGTTCACCTGGCTTGAGTTTGATAACGGCGGTGACGGCGTCTTTATGCTGACCAAAGCGCAGTTGGTTGCCGCGCAGAACCACTTCGGGCAGTACAAAGACTGATTTATCCAGCACGCAACAACAGAACAACGATAACGGAGCCGTGATGGCAGGAAATACAATTGGACAACTCTTTCGCGTAACCACCTTTGGCGAGTCGCACGGCCTGGCGCTGGGCTGCATCGTTGACGGCGTGCCGCCCGGCATTCCGTTAACCGAAGCGGATCTCCAGCACGACCTGGACCGTCGTCGTCCGGGCACGTCGCGCTACACCACCCAACGTCGCGAACCGGATCAGGTGAAAATCCTCTCTGGCGTATTCGAAGGCGTGACCACCGGCACCAGTATCGGCCTGCTGATTGAAAACACCGATCAGCGCTCGCAGGACTACGGCGCCATTAAGGACGTCTTCCGTCCGGGGCACGCCGATTACACCTACGAGCAAAAATACGGCCTGCGTGACTATCGCGGAGGCGGACGTTCTTCCGCCCGTGAAACGGCGATGCGCGTGGCGGCAGGGGCGATTGCCAAGAAATTCCTCGCGGCGAAGTTTGGTATCGTCATTCGCGGCTGCCTGACCCAGATGGGCGATATTCCGCTGGCGATTAAAGACTGGGAGCAGGTTGAACAGAACCCGTTCTTCTGCCCGGATCCGGACAAAATCGACGCCCTGGATGAACTGATGCGCGGCCTCAAAAAAGAGGGCGACTCTATTGGCGCGAAGGTCACCGTCGTGGCTGACGGCGTACCGGCGGGCCTCGGCGAGCCGGTATTCGATCGTCTGGACGCGGACATTGCCCATGCGCTGATGAGCATCAACGCGGTGAAAGGCGTGGAAATTGGCGACGGTTTTGAAGTGGTCAAACTGCGCGGCAGCGAAAACCGCGACGAAATTACCAAAGCCGGTTTCCAGAGCAACCATGCGGGCGGTATTCTGGGCGGTATCAGCAGCGGCCAGCAGATTGTGGCCAATATTGCGCTGAAGCCGACCTCGAGCATTACCGTTCCGGGCAAGACGATCGATCGCTTTGGCGAGGAAGTCGAGATGATCACCAAAGGTCGTCACGATCCTTGTGTGGGTATCCGCGCGGTACCGATCGCTGAAGCGATGCTGGCAATCGTGCTGATGGATCACTTTATGCGCCAACGCGCGCAAAACGCCGATGTGACGACCTCAATTCCACGCTGGTAAACATGAGAAAAACCGTTATTGCGCTGCTGGCTCTGGTGGCCAGCAGCACCGCGCTGGCGGCAACGCCGTGGCAAAAAATCACGCAACCTATTAACGGTAGCGCCCAGTCTATCGGGGCGTTTGCTAACGGCTGTATCGTCGGTGCCGAAGCGCTGCCGTTGCAGTCGGAAACCTACCAGGTGATGCGTACCGATCAGCGCCGCTACTTTGGCCATCCCGAACTGGTGCAGTTTATCCAGCGTCTGGGCCGTAACGTGCAGCAGCACGGAATGGGGACGATGCTGATTGGCGACATGGGGATGCCAGCGGGCGGGCGCTTTAACGGCGGACACGCCAGCCACCAGAGTGGGCTGGATGTCGATATTTTCCTGCAATTACCGAAAACGCGCTGGAGCTCGTCGCAGTTGCTGAAGCCGCAGGCGCTGGATTTGGTCCGCGCCGACGGTAAAGGCGTGTCGCCTGCGCTATGGAAACCGGAGATTGGTCAACTGATCAAGCTGGCGGCGCAAGACAGCGAGGTGACGCGCATTTTCGTCAACCCGGCGATTAAACAACAGCTGTGCCTGGAAGCCGGCAGCGATCGCGACTGGCTGCGTAAAGTGCGCCCGTGGTTCCAGCACCGCGCCCACATGCACGTCCGGCTGAAATGCCCGGCCAACAGCTTCGAGTGTGAAGAGCAGGCGCCACCGCCTGCGGGCGACGGCTGCGGCGCTGAGCTGCAAAGCTGGTTCGAACCGCCAAAACCTGGCACCACCAAACCTGTGAAGAAGACGCCTCCACCGTTGCCGCCTTCCTGCCAGGCGCTACTGGATGAACACGTACTCTGATGGACAGTTTCTCCGCGTTATTTATGGTTGAGCCGCTGATGCTGGTGGCGCTTTTTTTCATCGCCATTCTGGCGGGCTTTATTGACTCTCTGGCGGGCGGCGGCGGTTTGCTGACCGTCCCGGCGCTAATGGCTGCGGGCATGCCGCCCGCGCAGGCGCTGGCGACCAATAAGCTGCAGGCCTGCGGCGGCTCGCTTTCCGCCTCGCTGTACTTCATTCGCCGCAAGGTGGTGAATCTGGCCGATCAGAAGCTCAATATTTTGATGACCTTCATTGGTTCAATGAGCGGCGCGCTGCTGGTACAGCACGTGCAGTCTGACGTTCTGCGCCAGATCCTGCCGCTTCTGGTGATTGGCATTGGTCTCTATTTCCTGCTGATGCCAAAGCTTGGCGAAGCGGACCGTCAGCAGCGTCTGTACGGCCTGCCGTTTGCGCTGGTGGCAGGCGGCTGCGTGGGCTTTTATGACGGTTTCTTCGGACCCGGCGCGGGCTCATTTTACGCGCTGGCATTCGTCACGCTGATGGGCTTTAATCTTGCCAAATCCACGGCACACGCCAAAGTGCTGAACGCGACGTCAAATATCGGCGGGCTGCTGCTGTTTATTCTTGGCGGCAAGGTCATCTGGGCAACTGGCTTTGTGATGATGATTGGCCAATTTTTCGGCGCGCGCATGGGCTCGCGCTTAGTGTTAAGCAAAGGGCAGTCGCTCATTCGCCCAATGATCGTCATTGTTTCGGCGGTTATGAGCGCCAAGCTGCTCTACGACAGCCATGGACAGGAAATCCTTCAGTGGTTAGGGATGAGCTAATGACAAAGACGCATGACTACCAGCAGTTGATCGCCATCTTCGATGACTGCTTTGCCGACGAGTTTAATACTCGTCTGATTAAAGGCGACGACGAACCCATCTATCTTCCGGCAGATGACGAAGTGCCTTACAACCGTATCGTTTTTGCTCACGGTTTTTTTGCCAGCGCGCTGCACGAAATTTCTCACTGGTGTATTGCCGGCAAGGCGCGCCGCGAGCAGGTTGATTTTGGTTATTGGTACTGTCCGGACGGGCGCGATGCTAAAACCCAGGGGCAGTTTGAAGACGTTGAGGTAAAACCGCAGGCCTTTGACTGGCTGTTCTGCGTGGCGGCGGGCTTCCCGTTCAACGTTAGCTGCGACAACCTCGAAGGTGATTTTGAGCCGGATCGTATCGCCTTTCAGCGGCGTGTTCACGCGCAGGTGATGACCTATCTTGACGAGGGCATTCCGCCGCGCCCGGCCAAATTTATCCAGGCCCTACAGAATTATTACCAGACGCCGAGCCTAACGGCGGAACACTTCCCATGGCCGGAGGATCTCTAAGCCATGTTACAGAAAGAGGAAAGAAGATGATCGCGGAGTTTGAAGCACGCATTCTGGCGTTAATTGATGAAATGGTGGAACACGCCAGTGATGATGAGCTGTTTGCCAGCGGTTATCTGCGTGGTCACCTGACGCTGGCGGTTGCCGAGCTGGATGAAAGCGAAGCGCACTCGGCAGAAGCGCTGTATCGCAACGTGACCCAGAGTCTGGAAACGGCCATTGGCGCGGGCGAACTGTCGCCGCGCGACCAGGCGTTGGTCAAGGAGATGTGGGACAGCCTTTACCAGCAGGCTTCCCGCTAAGCCAATTTGCCCGGTATCGCTGCCGGGCAAATCTCCTCACTTACTTCACCGCCTTTCCCTTCAGCAGTTTTCGAACCCACAAACGATTTGGATTCAGGCCTGCCAGCGTTTGCGCGTCCAACGGCAGCGGTTCATTGCTCATCTGCGCCGCCAGCACTTCTGCGGTTAACGGCGCAGAGCATAGCCCTCGCGACCCAAGGCCGCCAAGCATAAACAGCTCGGGATAGATTGGCGCGGCACTTGCCGTCTCTGGACTTTCGTTCAGCGTGGCGTATTCGGCAAGCGTGGCGGCATAATCCGGCACGTTTCCGACCATCGGCAGATGATCGCGCGTGGCGCAGCGCACGCCGCAGCGGGCATCGTTAGCGCTGACATCAACCTCCTGCGGCCACGTCTGCTGTGGGAAACAGTCCAGCAGCCGCTGGCGGTTATGCTGCTGATCGTCCTCGTTGAAGGTCATCTCGCGCTGGCCGCGATGATAGCTGGCGCCGATACAGTGCTGCTGATTATTCGGATTCTGCGGCGTGAGATAGCCGTCGTAGCACAGCACCTGTTCAAGCTTTGAGAGATTTTCGGTGGTCGGAATATGGCTCACCTGGCCACCAACGGCGTATACCGGTAATGCTTCGGTTTGCGCGAACTGATTGATGTTGTGGCCGTTTGCCAGCACGACGCACGGGGCGATGCTTGTCTCTCCGTCGCTGAATGCCAGCTGCCAGCCATCGTCCTGCCGGGTGAGGGTTGTCAGCGTTTTCCCCCAGTGCGCCTGTAACCCTTGCTGGCGCGCCAGTTCAAATACGCCTGCGGTGAGCTGCGCCGGGCATAACCAACCGCCCAGCGGGTACTGAATCCCCCCGCAGCCGGTCTCCAGGCCGATACTGGCTCGAACTTCTTGCGCCGTGACCGCGCGGGCGATCTCTTCGGGCAGGCCCAGCGTCAGCATTTGGGCAATCTTCTGGGCGCTTTTTTCATCCCAGCCAAGCTGCGTGACGCCGCACCATTGATGGTCGAAGTCGATGGGTAGCGTATCGTACAGGCGACGGGCATAGAGATAGGCTGCGGGGAAGAACTGCGCCAGCGCCGCGTCGTGGGCGCTCAACAATGGATAGAGCGCCCCCTGGCGGTTGCCAGATGCGCCTAGTGCGGGTTCAGCATCGGCGCAGTAGAGCGTTACCGACCAGCCGCGGCGCAGTAGGGCGAGCGAGAGCAGGGCGCTGGCGATGCCGCCGCCGATAATCGCGGCTTCCCGTGCCTGGCTACCGCTGCGCGCAAACCACGGCGTACGGGTGGCGTCGGGCTGAGGGGCCATCATTTCGCCGACCAGCATTTCGCGCTTACGGCCAAAACCTTTGCTCTTGCGCATGCTGAACCCGGCTTCCTGTAGCCCACGACGCACAAAACCCGCCGAGGTAAAGGTCGCCAGGGTGCCTCCCGGGCGGGCGGTGCGAGCCATGGCGGCAAACAACGCGGGCGTCCACATATCCGGATTTTTGGCCGGGGCAAAGCCGTCGAGGAACCAGGCGTCTACCTGCTGATTGAAGGTATCGTCGAGCTTATCGGTCAGCTCATTGATATCGCCGAACCACAGGTCCAGCGTCACGCGCCCTTCATCGAGCAGCAGGCGATGACAGCCCGCCAGCGGTAACGGCCACTGCGCCTGAAGCTGCTCTGCCCAGGGGGCCAGCTCCGGCCAGTGCTGGTGCGCCAGACGCAAATCGTCGGCCTTCAGCGGAAATTTTTCAAAACTGACGAAATGCAATCTTTGTAGCGTAGCGTCAGGATGCTGACGGCGGAATGCGTCAAAAGCTTGCCACAGCGTCAGGAAATTGAGGCCGGTGCCAAAGCCGCTTTCTGCTACCACGAAAAGTGGATGTGGGTGCAGGGGGAAGCGTACCTCTATCTGGTTACCCCCGAGAAAAACGTAGCGGGTCTCCTCCAGACCGTTATCGTTGGAGAAATAGACATCGTCAAAATCTCGGGAAACAGGTGTACCCTCACTGTTAAATTCGAGGTTGGCTGATTGTATGGCGTTTTGTTTCACGTAAGTTACTCGCGCGGCAAGGAGTCTGCCGATCTTAACGATGAGCGTCCGCAGGCGCAAATTTCTGCATAAATTTGCTGATCGGACTTGTTCGGCGTACAAGTGTACGCTATCTTGCGACTCGAAACTTTAAAATAGTGATGACTTACAGAGGTATTGAATGAAACGTGCAGTGATTACTGGCCTGGGCATCGTTTCCAGCATCGGTAGCAACCAGCAGGAAGTCCTGGCATCTCTGCGTGAAGGACGCTCGGGGATCACTTTCTCTCAAGAGTTCAAAGATTCTGGGATGCGTAGCCACGTCTGGGGTAACGTCAAACTGGACACCACGGGTCTGATCGACCGTAAAGTGGTCCGTTTCATGAACGATGCCTCTATCTATGCTTATCTCTCCATGCAGCAGGCGGTTGAAGACGCTGGCCTGAAAGCAGAAGAGTATCAGAACAACCCGCGCGTGGGCCTGATTGCCGGTTCCGGCGGTTCCTCCCGTGCGCAGGTATTTGGCGCAGACGCGATGCGCAGCCCGCGCGGCCTGAAAGCGGTTGGCCCGTACGTGGTCACCAAAGCGATGGGTTCTGCGGTTTCCGCGTGCCTCGCAACTCCGTTCAAAATCCACGGTGTGAACTACTCTATCAGCTCAGCTTGCGCCACTTCCGCGCACTGCATCGGTAATGCGGTAGAACAGATTCAACTGGGCAAACAGGACATCGTGTTTGCTGGCGGCGGTGAAGAACTGGGCTGGGAAATGGCCTGTGAGTTCGACGCGATGGGCGCACTGTCCACCAAATACAACGAAACCCCAGAAAAAGCCTCCCGTACCTATGACGCGCATCGTGATGGTTTCATCATCGCAGGCGGCGGCGGTATGGTTGTGGTTGAAGAACTGGAACACGCGCTGGCACGTGGCGCGCATATCTATGCAGAAATCGTTGGCTATGGCGCAACCTCCGATGGTGCAGACATGGTTGCTCCATCCGGCGAAGGCGCGGTGCGCTGCATGAAGATGGCGATGCACGGCGTTGACACCCCGATCGACTACCTGAACTCTCACGGTACCTCCACTCCGGTAGGCGACGTGAAAGAACTGGGCGCTATCCGTGAAGTGTTCGGCGACAACAGCCCGGCTATCTCCGCAACGAAAGCGATGACCGGCCACTCTCTGGGCGCCGCTGGCGTACAGGAAGCGATCTACTCTCTGCTGATGCTGGAACACGGCTTTATCGCCCCGAGCATCAACATTGACGAGATGGACGAGCAGGCGGCTGGCCTGAACATCGTCACTGAACCGACCGATCGCAAACTGACCACCGTGATGTCCAACAGCTTCGGCTTTGGCGGCACCAACGCCACGCTGGTGATGCGTAAGCTGTAATTTTTACGGCGGATAAGAAAAAGGAGCCTTCTGGCTCCTTTTTTTATGCGTTGACAACGGCCTGAAAGAACAGGCAAACTCGCGGCTCAACATTATCATCATGATAATGCGTAAGCGTTTAACGTCATCCGACGCACCTTAATCCTGATCGCCAGGTAGAGGGGGCGTGGCTACAGATCCTCGCCTTACTCAGCATTCGGAGTAAAGCATGACCGCAGTAACTCAAACTGAAAGTACTTCTTCATCCAACGTGTCGCTTTTTCGCATCGCGTTCGCGGTGTTTTTGACCTATTTAACCGTCGGTATTCCGCTGCCGGTCATTCCGCTATTTGTTCACCAGGAACTGGGCTACGGTAACACCATGGTGGGTATCGCCGTCGGCATCCAGTTTTTCGCCACGGTATTAACCCGTGGCTACGCCGGGCGTCTTGCCGATCAGTACGGCGGCAAGCGTTCTGCCCTACAGGGCATGTTTGCCTGTGCCTTTGCCGGAGCGGCGTGGCTTGGCGCGGCGCTGTTGCCGGTGGATACGATGGTCAAATTTGGCCTGTTGATTGTCGGGCGCTTAATTCTTGGCTTCGGTGAAAGCCAATTGCTGACCGGCACGCTCACCTGGGGGATGGGGCTGGTTGGCCCGAAGCGTTCCGGTAAAGTGATGTCGTGGAACGGGATGGCGATTTTTGGCGCGCTGGCGGCCGGTGCGCCGTTGGGGCTGTATATCAACAGCCGCTATGGCTTTGCCGTGCTGGCTGGCGTCACGATGGCGTTGCCTTTGCTGGCCTGGGCCTTTAACGGCTCGGTGCGTAAGGTGGCGGCGATGGCCGGGGAACGTCCGTCGCTGTTCAGCGTGATTGGCCTTATCTGGAAACCGGGCTTGGGGCTGGCGCTACAGGGCGTGGGCTTTGCGGTGATTGGCACTTTCGTCTCACTGTACTTTGTCAGCAAAGGCTGGTCGATGGCGGGCTTCACCCTGACGGCCTTCGGTGGCACCTTCGTGTTGGTGCGCATTTTGTTTGGCTGGATGCCTGACCGCTTTGGCGGCGTGAAGGTGGCGGTTGGTTCACTTTTGGTGGAAACCGTTGGCTTGCTGCTGCTGTGGCTGGCGCCCGACGCATGGTATGCGCTGGCCGGCGCGGCTTTAACCGGGGCCGGTTGCTCGCTGATCTTCCCGGCGCTGGGGGTGGAAGTGGTTAAGCGCGTGCCGCAGCAGGTACGTGGGACGGCGCTCGGTGGCTATGCCGCGTTCCAGGACATCGCGCTCGGCGTCTCCGGGCCGCTGGCGGGCATGCTGGCCACCTCGTTCGGCTATGCGTCCGTGTTTCTCGGCGGAGCCATTGCCGCCATACTGGGAATTGGCGTCACGCTGTGGTCGTTCCGCAAATAGCGTTTATCGGCTGGCTCTGCGCACCTGCGAGCCGGTCGTCGCTTTGCGCGGCAGAAAATATTTCACCTGGAACTCGAACATGTTGGTGTAGAGAATGGAGTAATCGATAGGGTTTTGCTGCTCATCGACGGCCTGAGTCTGCATCCTGACTATCGGATCCAGCGCACTAATGTGCAGGAGCTGCGCTACCTCTGGCGACGGCAAAATCGGCTGGATAGATTCATAACAACCCAGAATTTTCACCCCACACTCATTTTCGATATAGGCAAATTTGGAGTTCTTCATGTGGGCGATCGTCAGGTCGGGAAAACGGCTGGCGGAAAGCCAGGTTTCCTCCACCTGCATGGCGATATTGTCGATAAAGCGCAGCCGTTTGGCGTAATAAACCGGTTCGCCGTGGCTGACTCTCAGACTGGTGGCGATATCGTCCGATGCGCGCTGAAGCTCAAACTTCAGGATCTGACTCGTGGGTGTTTTACCTTCATTGCGGGCAATTTCAGTAAAGCTGTCGAGGTGCGTCAGCGACGCCTGAAAATGTTTGTTCCGCAGGTAGGTTCCCGAACCGTGCCGCCGTTCAATCATCCCTTCCTCTTCCAGCGTTTTTAACGCCTTGCGTAAGGTATTGCGCGAAACATCATAAAGCGCCGCCAGCTCTTTTTCCGAGGGGAGAAGATCGCCCACATTGTAGATTGAGCTGTTTAATCTGTTTTTCAGCAAATTTATGATGTTCTGATATACCACTTTTGAACCTCCTTAAATCCTTTTTAAACAACTGGTTATAAAATCACTTTTGCGACGACGGGCCAACACGTTCATCTATTTCCCGATTATTGAACAACTTAGGCATGGTTAACTGTGATCGAAATACGGGTTACGAAAATTAACAATAATTAAAGTGATCGTCAATTAATGACCTTTTTACCAATATTCTCGCCAGATATGAGAAATGGTGCAGTTATTAAATGAATTATGCCTAATCATTTTATTTTAAATTTAAGGGTTCACTATGGGTTTAATGAATTCATTTGAACGAGGGATGGAAAAAATCCTTGTTCCGGTTGCGATAAAATTGAATTCGCAGATACACGTTTCGGCTATTCGGGATGCTTTTATTTTGTCATTCCCGATAGTCATGGCCAGCTCGCTGATTATCCTTATCAACTTTGCCATTCTCTCGCCGGATGGTTTTATCGCCAGTATTTTACATTTAGGCACCTTATTCCCTAATCTGGCCGACGCGCAGCAAATTTTTACGCCGGTGATGAACGGTTCGGTCAATATTATGGCTGTGCTGATTACTTTCCTCGTGGCGCGCAATATGGCGATCAGCTATCAGCAGGATGACTTGCTGTGCGGCCTGACGGCAATTGGCGCGTTCTTCGTGGTGTATACTCCGTATGTGATTATTGACGGCCAGGCCTATCTCACCACCAAATATCTCGGGCCTCAGGGGCTGTTTGTGGCGGTGATTGTGGCGCTGATTTCCAGCGAAATATTCTGTCGCCTGGCCCGAAACCCGAAGGTGGCTATCACGATGCCCGACGCGGTACCGCCGGCGGTGGCGCGCTCTTTTAAGGTGCTATTACCTATCTTTTTCGTGATGATCTTCTTCTCGGTGTTGAACTACCTGCTATCAAAAATCTCGCCAAACGGGCTGAACGATCTTATCTACACCCTGATTCAGGCGCCGCTGAAGGATATGGGCACCAATATCTTTACCGTGTTGATTCTCGGGCTGGTGGCTAACTTCCTGTGGATCCTCGGTATTCATGGGCCGAATACGGTTGCCGCCATTCGCGAAACCATTTTCTCAGAAGCGAACCTGGAGAACCTGTCGTATGCCGCCTCCCACGGTTCAACCTGGGGTGCGCCGTATCCGATTACCTGGACCGGCATCAACGATGCCTTCGCCAACTGCGGCGGCTCCGGGATGACGCTGGGCTTGCTGCTGGCCATTTTTATCGCCTCTCGCCGGAAGGACTACCGCGACTTAGCGAAAATGGCCTTTGTGCCAGGCCTGTTCAACATTAACGAACCGGTGATGTTCGGCCTGCCGATCGTACTGAACCCGATTCTGGTGATCCCGTTTATTCTGGTGCCGTTCGTCAACTCACTGATTGGCTATTTCTTTATCACGCTGGAGATTATTCCGCCGATTGCCTATGCGGTACCGTGGACGACGCCGGGGCCGCTGATCGCCTTCTTCGGCACCGGCGGCAACTGGATGGCGCTATTTGTTGGCGTATTGTGTCTGGTGGTGGCGACGCTTATCTATCTGCCGTTCGTGATTGCCGCGAATAAAGTGAATATGTCAGCAGCAGAACAGAATACATAACGTCCTGGTGTAGAAATTCCTTCACTCTGCAATAGCCGCCGCGGAGTGGGGGGATCATGATTCTCTGGCTAACAATATTATTCCGATAACCCAGGGACGTGAGTCAATTCAGACGTCACGACCTGGGTTTTTAATTTTCGGAAGAGGAATCTCTTGCTGACTACCATAAAGCGAAGAGGAGGGCGCTGAACTTACAGTACCAGCCACAGCAGCATCGCGACGACAATCAACACCACGAAAGCCAGGCCCGGGCGCGCTGACAACGATTTCAGCGTGTTGATGGCCGGGGCAAATGGCGCATAAATGGGCTGAAGATCGCGCGCTTCCAGGGTATGGGCGTGGGCCACGCGCTCGCGCTCGATACGTTTAAGGAACAGCAGATTCAGCAACTCCTGTACCTGCACCTGGGTCAGTACCGTCTGCGGGGTGGCGTTCCAGTTTTGCTGGGCGAAATCGCGAAGCGCTTGTCCTTCCTGCGGCTCCAGCGGTTGTTTGAGCGCTGCCTGCAAAACGTTGAGCGTTGGGGCGGGATGCGTGCTGAGGGTCAGGCGCGCCTGCAGTAGCGTGACCAGCGCGTTAAAGTGTTTCGCGGGTAACGGGTCGCCGGACTTCACGCCGGAAAGCTCAAGCAGCGACTGCCAGATCAGCTTAGTAGAGTCGCCAGTGGCGGCGGAAACCTTAGTCACCAGCTGATTCAGGGTATTGTGCTCGGCAGGCAGCAGGGGACGATCGGTCGCCGGGCGCTGCTGAGGCTGCGGAATAGAAAGCTGCCCTTGTTGAAGCAACTGCAGGACGTTTTTCAACTGCTGCGGCGTCAATTGGCTGAGGGCCGTTTGCCCGTACTGTTGACGGATATAGTCGCTGACGGCCTGGCGATTATTGCCCTGATTCAGCAGTTCAGTCAGTTGCGACAGCGTCTGGCGCGTGCTGAGCTTTTGTTCGGCAGTACCAATACGTTGATTCAGATTCTGCTCGGCGGCAGGAAAGTGGCGCGCCAGCAGCGGCGTGTCGTTTTTCAGCCCCAGATCGTGTTTTACGCCCGCCCAAACCTCAGCATTCTGCTGCGAGGTCATCGCGATTAAGCGCGTGATCAGTCGTTCCAGCACCGTGCGTTGCTGGGTACTAAGCGGCTGTTCTCCGGCAGGAGAGAGCGGAGTGGGGCCTGTCCCCGGAGGGCGCGCGGGCATACCTGAAATGGGTTGCGTCATGATTGATCCTTTCCAAACCGAATACTGATGCCCGGCGCAAGTATGCCTGGCGGCCAGATTATGGCACACTTCCCCGGTTTACTCTCGTTCTCAGACAGGTACTGAACCGTGAAAATCTTCGTTGATGAAAATATGCCCTACGCCCGCGAACTTTTTAGCCGTTTGGGTGAGGTTAAGGCTGTCCCCGGCCGCCCGATCCCGACTGAGGCGTTAACCGATGCCGATGCGCTGATGGTCCGCTCGGTGACAAAGGTGAATGAAGCGCTGCTGGGCGATAAGGCGATTAAGTTCGTTGGCACCGCGACGGCGGGCACCGATCACGTCGATCAGGCGTGGCTGGAACAGGCAGGGATTGGTTTCTCCGCCGCACCGGGGTGTAACGCGATTGCGGTCGTTGAGTACGTATTTTCTGCGCTGTTGATGCTGGCCGAGCGCGACGGTTTTGCGCTGGCCGACCGTACCGTGGGTATTGTTGGTGTGGGTAACGTAGGCGGACGCCTGCAAAAACGGCTGGAAGCCCTGGGCATCAAAACGCTGCTCTGCGATCCGCCACGCGCCGACAACGGCGAAGAGGGCGATTTCCGTTCGTTGGACGAGCTGGTGGCGCAGGCGGACGTGCTGACTTTCCACACGCCGCTGTATAAAGATGGCCCGTATAAGTCGCTGCATCTGGCCGACGAGGCGCTGATTGCCAGCCTGAAGCCGGGCGCTATTCTGATCAACGCTTGCCGTGGCCCGGTGGTGGATAACGCCGCGCTGCTGAAATGCCTGAACGCCGGGCAGCAGCTGAGCGTGGTGCTCGACGTCTGGGAGCCGGAGCCGGATCTCAACCTGGCGCTGCTGGATAAAGTCGACCTCGGCACTTCGCATATTGCGGGCTACACCCTGGAAGGGAAAGCGCGTGGCACCACCCAGGTGTTTGAAGCCTATAGCCAGTTTATCGGTCAGCCGCAAGAAGTGGCGCTCTCGTCGCTGCTGCCCGCGCCGGAATTCGGACGGATTAGCCTGCACGGCCCGCTCGATCAGCCTACGCTGAAAAGACTGGTGCATTTGGTGTATGATGTGCGCCGCGATGACGCGCCGCTGCGGAAAGTGGCGGGGATCCCGGGCGAATTCGACAAGCTGCGCAAAAATTACCTTGAGCGTCGCGAATGGTCATCGCTGACCGTCGAGTGCGATGACGCCGACGCAGCCGCGCTGCTGCAAAAACTCGGGTTTAACGCCGTACACTGTTAATGTCTTCTTAATGCCTCTGCCGGATACTCCGGCAGAGCCGCTTTTTTTCTGGAGTAAATCACCATGTCTGAAGGCTGGAATATTGCCATCCTGGGCGCAACCGGCGCCGTAGGCGAAGCCCTGCTTGAAACCCTTGCTGAACGTCAGTTCCCGGTGGGTGATATCTACGCGCTGGCGCGCACCGACAGCGCGGGCGAACATCTGCGTTTTAACGGTAAATCGGTAAGAGTGCAGGACGCGGCGGAGTTTGACTGGACGCAGGCGCAGCTGGCGTTCTTCGCGGCTGGCGTGGAAGCCAGCGCCACCTATGTTGAAGAGGCCACTAACGCCGGCTGTCTGGTTATCGATCTTAGCGGTCTGTTTGCGCTGGAGCCGGACGTACCGCTGGTGGTACCGGAGGTGAACCCATTTGTGCTGGCCGATTATCGCAACCGTAATGTGATTGCGGTGGCGGACAGCCAGACCAGCCAACTTTTGGCAGCGCTGAAGCCGCTGATTGATGACGGCGGCCTGTCGCGCATCAACGTGACCAGCCTGATCTCCGCCTCGGCGCACGGTAAAAAAGCCGTCGACGCCCTGGCCGGGCAGAGCGCCAAGCTGTTGAACGGTATTCCAATCGATGAAGATGATTTCTTTGGCCGCCAGCTGGCGTTCAACATGCTGCCGATGCTGCCGGATCGTGAAGGCGCGGTGAGCGACGAGCGTCGCATTGTTGATCAGGTGCGTAAAATCATGCAGGACGACGGTCTGATGATCTCCGCCAGCTGCATTCAGTCGCCGGTGTTCTACGGTCATGCGCAGATGGTGACGTTTGAAGCCATGCGTCCGCTGTCGGCGGAAGAGGCGCGAGACGCCTTTGCGCGCGGCGAAGATATTGTGCTGTCAGAAGAGCGCGAATTCCCGACTCAGGTCGGTGATGCCACCGGTAGCGCCCATCTGTCCGTGGGCTGTGTGCGTAACGATTACGGCATGCCGGAGCAGGTTCAGTTCTGGTCGGTGGCGGATAACGTTCGCTTTGGCGGCGCGCTGATGGCGGTGAAAATCGCCGAGAAACTGGTGCAGGAGTATCTGTACTGATGTCTGAAATGGAGCAACTGCCGGTCTATCGAATTGCGCTGGGCATTGAGTACGACGGCAGCAAATACTACGGCTGGCAGCGGCAAAACGAAGTGCGCAGCGTGCAGGAGAAGCTGGAAAAGGCGCTTTCGCAGGTGGCTAACGAACCGATTAATGTCTTCTGCGCCGGTCGTACTGACGCAGGCGTACACGGGACCGGCCAGGTCGTGCACTTCGACACTCATGCCGTACGTAAAGATGCGGCGTGGACGCTCGGCGTAAATGCGAATTTACCTGGTGACATTGCGGTACGTTGGGTGAAAGCTGTTCCCGACGATTTTCACGCGCGTTTTAGCGCGACGGCACGCCGCTATCGCTACGTGATTTACAACCACCGGCTGCGTCCGGCGGTGCTGGGGCAGGGGGTAACGCACTATCACCAGCCGCTGGATGCCGAGCGGATGCATCGCGCGGCGCAAAGCCTGCTGGGCGAAAACGACTTTACTTCGTTTCGCGCGGTGCAGTGTCAGTCGCGCACGCCGTGGCGTAACGTTATGCACATTAATGTGACGCGTTACGGCGCTTATATTGTGGTGGACATTAAAGCAAACGCCTTTGTTCACCATATGGTAAGGAACATTGTTGGCAGCCTGATGGAAGTTGGCGCAGGAAACCAGCCGGAGAGCTGGATTGCAGAACTGCTGGCGGCAAAAGACAGGACGCTTGCCGCCGCAACGGCGAAAGCGGAAGGGTTGTATCTGGTGGCGGTGGACTACCCCGCGCACTTTGCGCTGCCTTCCGTGCCGATGGGCCCGCTATTCCTGGCGGACTAACGTAGTCATTTGGGGCTAAACAATATGGATCTTATCCGTTTTTTAATTGATTTCATTCTGCACATTGACGTGCACCTGGCGGAGCTGGTCGCGCAGTATGGCGTCTGGGTGTATGCCATTCTGTTCCTGATTCTGTTCTGTGAAACGGGGCTGGTGGTAACACCATTCCTGCCGGGCGACTCGCTGCTGTTTGTCGCCGGGGCGCTCTCCGCGCTGCCGACGAACGACATCAACGTGCATGTGATGGTTGTGCTGATGGTGATTGCGGCGATTGTCGGCGATGCGGTGAACTACACCATTGGCAGGCTGTTCGGCGAGAAGCTGTTCAGCAATCCGGACTCGAAAATTTTCCGTCGCAGCTACCTGGATAAGACCCATGCCTTCTACGATAGACATGGTGGAAAAACCATTATTCTGGCGCGATTTGTCCCCATCGTCAGAACATTCGCGCCTTTTGTGGCGGGAATGGGCCACATGTCCTATCGTCATTTTGCGCTCTATAACGTCGCGGGCGCGCTGCTGTGGGTGCTGCTGTTCACCTACGCGGGCTATCTGTTCGGCGACCTGCCGGTGGTACAAGAGAACCTGAAGCTGCTGATTGTGGCGATCATCGTTCTGTCGGTGCTGCCGGGGGTAATCGAAGTGATCCGTCACCGTCGCAAGGCGGCAAAACAGGCAAAATAAACCCTGCACACGGGGCACGATTCAGCCGTGCCCTGTTACGACATGTTTCGCGGTTCGACCACTTTTTTATGCCAAGTTTCGGGCTGTTATGTTTTAATGTGCAACATTCATGGTCTATGAAGGGGAAAAGTGGCATTATGCGCGGCCCCTTAATGGCAAAACTGGCATCGACCAGGTTCAGGCAGAAAGGTTATCAATGAGCTGGATTGAACGAATTAAAAGCAACATCACACCTACCCGCAAGGCGAGCATCCCGGAAGGGGTATGGACCAAGTGCGATAGCTGTGGTCAGGTTTTGTATCGCGCCGAGCTGGAGCGTAACCTCGAGGTTTGCCCGAAGTGCGATCACCACATGCGTATGTCAGCGCGTAATCGCCTGCATAGCCTGTTGGATGAAGGGTCCCTGGTAGAACTGGGTAGCGAACTTGAGCCGAAAGACGTGCTGAAGTTCCGTGACTCTAAAAAGTATAAAGATCGTCTGGCATCCGCTCAGAAAGAGACGGGTGAGAAAGACGCGCTGGTGGTCATGAAGGGTACCCTGCATGACATGCCGGTTGTCGCTGCGGCCTTCGAGTTCTCCTTTATGGGCGGCTCTATGGGTTCCGTGGTTGGCGCGCGCTTTGTGCGTGCCGTTGAGCAGGCGTTGGAAGACAACTGCCCGCTGATCTGCTTCTCCGCATCCGGCGGCGCGCGCATGCAGGAAGCGCTGATGTCCCTGATGCAGATGGCGAAAACCTCCGCTGCGCTGGCGAAAATGCAGGAACGCGGTTTACCGTATATTTCCGTGCTGACCGACCCAACCATGGGCGGCGTCTCCGCCAGCTTCGCTATGCTGGGCGATCTGAACATCGCAGAACCGAAAGCGCTGATCGGCTTTGCCGGCCCGCGTGTTATCGAACAGACCGTGCGTGAGAAACTGCCGCCGGGCTTCCAGCGCAGTGAATTCCTCATCGAAAAAGGCGCGATCGACATGATCGTTCGCCGCCCGGAAATGCGTCTGAAGCTGGCCAGTATCCTGGCGAAGCTGATGAACCTCCCGGCACCGAATCCGGACGCGCCGCGCGAGAGCGTGGTGGTACCGCCGGTACCGGATCAGGAACCAGAGGCCTGATGATGTAAAGGGCAGGGCCGGTTGGCGCTGCCCTTTTTGCTATTATTCACCGTTGAAAGTTGCGGGCACCATGGACAAACATCTTATTCCTCAGGCCACGTCGCCCCTGGCTACGTGGCTTTCTTATCTGGAAAACCTCCATTCAAAAACCATCGATCTGGGGCTGGCGCGCGTCAGCCAGGTTGCGGGTTCGCTCGATGTGCTGCAGCCGGCACCGTTTGTTTTCACCGTCGCGGGCACCAACGGCAAAGGCACCACCTGCCGCACGCTGGAAACCATTCTGATGGCGGCGGGCTACAAAGTGGGCGTTTACAGTTCCCCGCATCTGGTGCGCTACACCGAACGTGTCCGCGTACAGGGAGAGGAGCTGGCGGAAAGCGCCCATACGGCTTCGTTTGCCGCGATTGAGGCAGCGCGTGGCGACACCTCGTTAACCTATTTTGAGTACGGCACGCTCTCGGCGCTGTGGTTGTTCAAACAGCAAAACGTTGACGTAGCGATTCTCGAAGTGGGCCTCGGCGGGCGGCTGGACGCCACCAACATTGTTGATGCCAACGTCGCGGTGGTGACCAGTATCGCGCTGGACCACACCGACTGGCTGGGCCCGGATCGTGAAAGCATTGGCCGCGAAAAAGCGGGCGTGTTCCGCGGCGGGCGACCGGCGGTGGTGGGGGAACCTGATATGCCGCGCACAATTGCCGACGTCGCGCAGGAGAAAGGCGCTTTGCTGATGCAGCGTGACGTCGACTGGCGCTATACGGTGGGCGAGCACAGCTGGAGCTTTAGCGACGCGCAGGGTGAACTTCGCGAGTTGCCGTTGCCGAATGTCCCGCAACCGAATGCCGCCACCGCGCTGGCTGCGCTGCGCGCCAGTGGGCTTAAGGTGAGCGAAGAGGCTATTCGCGAGGGCGTCGCCAGCGCGATTCTGCCGGGCCGATTCCAGACCATCCAACTGCAGCCTCGCGTGATTCTCGACGTTGCGCATAACCCGCATGCCGCAGGCTACCTTGCCGGGCGTCTCAAATCATTGCCGAAAACCGGGCGAGTACTGGCGGTTATTGGTATGCTGCATGATAAAGACATTGCCGGTACGCTGGCCTGTCTGGAAAGCGTCGTCGACAGCTGGTACTGTGCGCCTCTCGAAGGACCGCGCGGTGCGACGGCAGAGCAGCTGCGCGAACATCTGCGCGCGGGTGCCGTTTATGGCAGCGTGGCGCAGGCGTGGCATGCCGCAATGGCTGACGCCGCGCCGGAAGATACGGTGCTGGTGTGTGGGTCTTTCCACACCGTAGCGCATGTGATGGAAGAGTTAGACGCGGGGAGAGCCGGTGGCAAGTAAGTTTCAGAACCGTCTTGTCGGGACGATAGTGTTGGTTGCTCTGGGGGTCATTGTGCTGCCAGGGCTGCTTGACGGGCAAAAAAAGCATTATCAGGACGAGTTTGCGGCTATCCCGTTGGTCCCTAAACCAGGCGATCGCGATGAACCGGATATGTTGCCGACGGCGACTCAGGCGTTGCCTGCACAGCCGCCGGAAGGCGCAGCGGAAGAAGTTCGGGCAGGCGATGCCGCGGCGCCGTCGCTCGATTCCAGCCGCCTGGCGGTAAACGGCAACGGCGATCTGGAGCAGATCCCACCGACCGCCGAACCGATAAAGCCGAAACCCGTAGAAAAACCGAAGCCGCAGCCGAAGCCGGTGACGGAACAGGTTGCCGCCACGACGCCGCCGCCAAAAGCGGCGCAGGAAGAGAAACCCGCGCCGGTGGGCAAAGCCTACGTGGTGCAGCTTGGTGCGCTGAAGAACGCCGACAAGGTTAACGAAATCGTAGCCAGCCTGCGCGGTGCGGGCTACCACGCTTTCACGTCGCCTTCGACGCCGGTTCAGGGTAAAATCACCCGAATTCTGGTCGGCCCGGATGCCTCGAAAGATAAGCTGAAAGGTTCGCTTGGCGAGCTTAAACAGCTCTCGGGGCTGAGCGGTGTGGTGATGGGGTATACGCCGAACTAAGGCGTGGGATTTTCCCCTCACCCCGGCCCTCTCCCCAGAGGGGCGAGGGAGAAAGTCGGCGCCAGGCTCATCGACGGCTCCCTACGGTACCCTCTCCCCTCTGGGGAGAGGGTTAGGGTGAGGGGCCACAAACAACGCCAAAAGCGACCAGAAAAACGATGGCGTTGAATATTTTTTCAGCGCCATTTTTTATTTATGCCAGGGAAGGAAATCCCTACGCAAACGTTTTCTTTTTCTGTTAGAATGCGCCCGAACTGGATGACAGGGCGTAAAATCGTGGGACAAATATGGTCTGGATTGATTACGCCATTATCGCGGTGCTGGGCTTTTCTTGCTTAGTGAGCCTTATCCGTGGCTTCGTTCGTGAAGCGCTATCGTTGGTCACGTGGGGTTGTGCTTTTTACGTAGCCAGCCATTACTACACTGACCTGTCTGTCTGGTTTACGGGCTTTGAAGACGAACGGGTTCGAAATGGGATTGCTATTGCGGCGCTGTTTATCGCGACGCTCATCGTCGGCGCTATCGTCAACTACGTGATAGGTCAGCTGGTGGAGAAGACCGGTTTGTCGGGGACCGACAGGGTATTGGGCGTCTGCTTCGGCGCGCTGCGCGGGGTGCTGATTATCGCCGCTATCCTGTTCTTCCTCGACACTTTTACCGGCATGGCAAAAAGCGAAGACTGGCAGCAGTCGCAGTTTATCCCCTATTTTTCGCCGGTTATCAGATGGTTTTTTGAATACCTTCAAAGCTCGTCAAGTTTCTTGCCCAAAGTATAAGCTTTGGGTCGTTGCTTAACGAGGAAAAGACGTATGTGCGGTATTGTCGGTATCGCCGGTGTCATGCCGGTAAACCAGTCGATTTATGATGCGCTAACGGTGCTGCAGCACCGTGGACAGGATGCCGCTGGCATCATCACCATTGATGCCAACAACTGTTTCCGGTTGCGTAAGGCGAACGGTCTGGTGAGTGATGTCTTTGAAGCCCGCCACATGCAGCGTATGCAGGGCAATATGGGTATTGGCCACGTGCGGTACCCAACGGCGGGCAGCTCCAGCGCCTCTGAGGCTCAGCCTTTCTACGTGAACTCCCCATATGGCATTACGCTGGCGCATAACGGTAACCTGACCAATGCGCACGAGTTACGTCAGAAACTGTTCGAAGAAAAACGCCGCCACATCAACACCACCTCTGATTCAGAAATCCTGCTCAATATCTTCGCCAGCGAGCTGGATAACTTCCGTCATTACCCGCTGGAAGCCGATAACATTTTTGCCGCCATCGCGGCGACCAATCGCCAGATTCGCGGTGCGTACGCCTGTGTGGCAATGATTATCGGCCACGGCATGGTGGCTTTCCGCGACCCGAACGGCATCCGTCCGCTGGTGCTGGGCAAACGTGACGTGGGCGATGGCCGCACCGAGTATATGGTGGCCTCCGAAAGCGTGGCGCTGGATACTCTTGGCTTTGAATTCCTGCGTGATGTTGCGCCGGGCGAAGCGATTTACATTACTGAAAAAGGGCAGTTGTTTACCCGTCAGTGCGCCGATAACCCGGTCAGCAACCCGTGCCTGTTCGAGTACGTTTACTTTGCGCGTCCGGACTCCTTTATCGATAAAATCTCCGTCTACAGCGCCCGCGTGAACATGGGTACCAAGCTTGGCGAGAAGATTGCGCGCGAGTGGGAAGATTTGGATATCGACGTGGTCATTCCAATTCCGGAAACCTCCTGCGATATCGCGCTGGAAATCGCCCGTATTCTGGGTAAACCGTACCGCCAGGGGTTTGTGAAAAACCGCTATGTGGGCCGTACCTTTATCATGCCGGGCCAGCAGCTGCGTCGTAAATCCGTACGCCGTAAGCTGAACGCCAACCGCGCCGAGTTCCGTGATAAGAACGTGCTGCTGGTGGATGACTCCATCGTGCGCGGCACCACCTCTGAGCAGATTATCGAGATGGCGCGTGAAGCCGGGGCGAAGAAGGTTTACCTGGCCTCTGCGGCACCGGAAATTCGTTTCCCGAACGTTTACGGTATCGATATGCCGACCGCTAACGAGCTGATTGCTCACGGGCGTGAAGTGGATGAGATTCGTCAGATCATCGGCGCCGATGGTCTTATCTTCCAGGATCTTGACGATCTGATTGACGCGGTGCGCGCAGAAAACCCGGATATTCAACAGTTTGAATGCTCGGTATTTAACGGTGTATACGTGACCAAAGACGTTGATCAGACCTATCTCGACTTCCTCGACTCACTGCGTAACGACGATGCGAAAGCCGTTCAGCTGCAGAATGAAGTCGAGAATTTAGAGATGCATAACGAAGGGTAAATCAGGACATGCCGGATGGCGACGCGTCGCGTCTTATCCGGCCTACGGTCCACCCTCGTTTAGTAGGCCGGATAAGGCGTAACTGCCATCCGGCTTTTTTTATGGTTACGCCTCGTCCACCCAAATCCGCATTTCGCCCTCGCCACGGTTGGCCCAGCTAAACCACGGAATAAAGGTTAAGGTTTGCTTTTCGGCGGCCGTCTGACGATTATCAAAGCTGTACAGCGGTTTATCTTCCTGCGCAGTCGGGAGGCGTAGCCCCTCCGCCTGGAGCAATACTTTCCCCTTCAGCACGCCCACGCCCTGAATCTCACGGAACACGCTTGTTTTTGGCAGCGACAGGTTGTGCAACTCTGCGCCGTTATCCGCTTCTTCCAGGCAGTAGACCAGCGGCCCGCGCTGAATCGCTACTTTACCGGCAGCGTGGCGCACCAGCGGGTTGGCGTAAACCCGGCGGATGGTCATTGGTAGTTGCAGCGTAATCACGTCGCCTTCCTGCCATTGGCGGTGCAAATGCAAATAGCCTTTGATGGTTTCGCCCTGCGCGGCTTCACCGTTCACTTGTACCTGAGGTGATTCGCACCACTCCGGCAGGCGCAGCGCCAGCGTATGTTCAACCGTCTGCGGCTGGCTAAAGCGGATCGTGACCTGCTCATCCCACGGATAGTTGCCCTCAATTTTTAGCGCCAGCGTCCGATCTTTCATCGTGAACTGTGCCTCGCTACCGGCGTAGAAGTTGATAAACAGGGCGTCCTGCCGCGGAGTGAAGAGGTAGTGGCCAATGGCGACCAGCGTGCGCGCGATGTTCGGCGGGCAGCAGGCGCAACCGAACCAGCGCTGGCGAACGGGTTTGATATGGTCGTAAATGTGGTTATGCGGAATGCTTTTCGGGTGCGTTTCCAGTGGGTTAACGTAGAAGAAGTGCTTGCCGTCCAGTGCCATGCCGCCCAGCACCGTGTTGTAGAACGCGCGCTCCATGACGTCGGCGTAGTGGGCGTCGCCCTCCATCTCCAGCATGCGGCGGGCAAACATCATCAGGCCGATGGAGGCGCAGCTCTCGCCGTAGGCGGTGTCGTTCGGCAGGTCGTAATCGCTGGTGAAGGCTTCGCCGATACCCTGCGAGCCAATGCCGCCGGTGATGTACATGCGGCGCTGCACCATATTGTTCCAGATGCGCAGGCAGGTCTGGCGCTTCTCTTCATCCTTAGTCATGCGCGCGATATGCGCCAGGCCGGTCATCAGATATACCGAACGCACCGCGTGGCCGACGGCTTCGTTCTGTTCTGACAGCGGCTTGTGAGCATGTGTGTAACTTTTATCTTTGATCATGCCCGGCCAGGCATCGCCCCAGCCTACCCAGTGGCGAGTGCCGCCGCGTTTTTCAAACTCAATATCGTAGTAGTACGGCTGCTGGCCACGCTCCTCGACGAAGAAACTGGCCAGCGCCTGGTATCGCGGTTCCCGGGTGACTTCGTACAGGCGCATTAGCGCCAGTTCGATTTCCGGGTGCCCCGGATAGCCGCGCAGCTGGCCGTCGTTCGGGCCAAAAACGGTGTCGATATGATCGGCAAACCGGCAGGCAATTTCCAGCAGACGGCGCTTACCGGTGGCGTTGAAGAACGCCACGGCGGCTTCGAACAGATGTCCGGCGCAGTACATTTCGTGGCACTCGGCGACGTTGGTCCAGCGCTGGCCCGGCTCTTTAACGGTGTACCAGGTGTTGAGGTAGCCATCTTCGCACTGTGCTTGCGCCAGCAGTTCAATCACTTCATCGGCTGTCTGTTCAAGCCGGGCATCCGGCTTCTGGCTCAGCGACCAGGCAACCGCTTCCAGCCATTTGGTGACGTCACTGTCCTGGAAGACCATGCCGTAAAACTCACCCTGTTCAAGCCCGGCGGCGATGCGATAGTTCGCCAGCGCATGGCTTGGCTCGGCCTCCGGAAGATTGTCATTAAGCGCTTCCCACTGATAAGGGATCACCACATCGCGGATCAGCCGCTGATATTCGCCCAGAAACGGGTCGGTGACGGTAATACGGTTCAGATCGGCTTCAATCACATCAGACTGCATCATGTTTACCTCAAGAAATGTGTGAATGTCTTTGGTGAAGATCGGTAGAAATACGTTTCATCATCGGGCCGTTCAGACGGCACTTCAGCAGGCACAGGGCGAGAACAAAGTGGAACAACGCTGGAACCAGGCTTTGCAGCAGGGTAATGCCATGAATAGATGCTGGCGTCTGGTTCCCCAGCCCTGGTTGGTAGGCCACCATGATCAGGATCAGGCTGATAATGCCGCCGGAAGAGGCCCAGGAGAGCTTGATGAAAAAGAGGTTAAAGGCGAAATTCATGCCGGAGGAGCGCACGCCGGTTTTCCATTCACCGTAGTCGTCGGCGAAGGCCATAATCGAGAAGTGCAGCGGCAGGGTGAAGCCCTGAATCACGCTGTTAACCGCAATGCAGATCAGCCAGAGTATCTGGAACTGCGGGCCGGTGGGCAGGAAGTACATACCGACGCCGAAAGCGACCAGCACCAGGTTGGTCCAGTAGTACAGACGTACCATATCCACGCGGCGGGAGAGCGGATTGACGATCACCGCGCCAGCGATCCCGGCAATCGTCAGAATGCCGAAGAACAGCGACATGTAGGCCGCACTGCCTTGCAGCACGTAGGAGATAAAATACATATAGCCGCCGCCGCGGATGCACAGAATGTTCACCAGCAGGAACGACATAATGAGCATCATCAGCAGTTGATCGTTTTTACGCAGCCCCTTCAGGTGTTCGCGGAGGGTGAAATTGCCCGCCAGCGATAAGGGGACGCGTTCTTTGACCCAGAAGAAGCACAACAGAAACAGCACCATGCCGATGGTGCACAGCACGGTTACGCCATACTGATAACCCTTCGCCAGGTTGCCCTGACCAAAGAATTCCACCATCCACGGCAGACCGACGGAGACGAGGAAACCAGCAATGCCGCTTAACACGAAGCGCCAGGACTGACAGGACATCACCTGATCGTGGCGGTTGGTGATGGCGTTAATCAGCGCGCAGTAAGGCACGTTGTTGGCGGTATAGCCGATGGAGAGCAGGAAATAGGTGCCGAACGCCCACGCAATTTTCATGTTTGCGCTCATGTCCGGGACGGTAAACGTCAGGATACCAATCACGCCAAGCGGTACGGCTGTCCACAGCTGCCACGGACGAAAGCGCCCCCAGCGGCTGCGGGTGCGGTCGGCAATCACGCCCATTACCGGGTCGGAAATCGCGTCGAAAATTCGCAGCGTAAAGAACATCGCACCGACGATAGCCGGGCTGAGCCCAAAGACGTCGGTATAGAAAAAAAGTAAAAAGCCGCTTATCAAATCTGAGATGCAATGCCCGCCAGCATCGCCTAATCCATAGCCTATCTTTTCGCGGGTAGAGAGCGTCTCTCCCGCATCAACGGTCTGGACATCGGTATCCAGGTTATCAGCAATGGTCATAACCAATCCTCGAACAGGGTGTGATGATTCAAAAAGTCATTACGGCGTATCTCTGACGAATTTTTAGTAAATAACTAGCGGCGTTGAGGATAGAACCTGGGCCAGATGTGGGTATATAACGTAGATTTCAAATGGTGAAATTGATCTTGTTTTTACTATAAATAAACTAAAAATAGTGATTAATATCACAATTTGTGTTGGATTAAGAGGGTTTTTCGCCGACGCGAACACATATTGGTACTGAATATTAAAATGTTTAGTAAAAATAAAACTTAAGATTGCAGGGGGGATGACCACGCGTGATACTCTTTGTCCCGTCAGGCCGTTAATGAGGTAAAGCGAAGGATGGTGAAGAAAACCCGAATCAAAGACATTGCCAGCGCGTGCGGCGTCTCGATTGCGGCAGTTTCTCGTGCGCTGAAAGGGCAGCCGGGGCTGAGCGATGAAACGCGACAGCGTATTCTGGCGATTGCCCAGGCGGAAGGGTACGACTTCAGCCGCCTGCGCAGCGGGCGCATCAAGCGGCTGCTGTTTTTGCTGCACCGCGAACACAATATCGCCAGCGCGCTGCCGTTCTATTCCACGGTGATGCTCGGCGTGGCGGATGCCTGCCGTGAAAACGACATCGCGATGAGCTTCCAGCCGATTGGCCCGGAAGATGCGGTGGCGGATCTGATTAATCTGCACCAGCCGGACGCGTTAATCTGCGCGGGATATCTTGAACCTGAGGTATTGGCAGCGTTACGCCAGTCGGCGCTGCCGGTGGCGCTGGTCGATCTGTGGGCGGCCGACTTTCCCTGCGTGAACCCGGATAACTACCACGGCGGCTTTGTGGCAACCCGCCATCTACTGGAGCAGGGGAGAACGCGCATTGCGTTTCTGGGCACGTCTCAGCGCCACTACAGTATTCGCCAGCGCGTCGAGGGCTACCAGCAAGCGTTATTCGATGCCGGTCTGGTTCTGCCCGCGGCCTACCGCATTGAGGTGCCGCCGGTGAAGGATATCGAGCAGGCGCTGGTGGAGGGGATGTCACAGCTGTTGGCGCTGGCGCAGCCGCCGGATGCGATTTTCGCCTACAACGACGTGGCGGCGCTGGTGGCAATGCGCGAATGCGCGCGCCGGGGGATTCGCGTCCCGGAAGACGTGGCGATTGTCGGTTTCGATGATATCGACGCCGCGGCCTGGGCGCATCCGCCGCTGTCGACGGTGGCCGTCGATAAACGTGAGTTGGGGCGTGATGCTTTCCAGTTGTTGCTTGGCGAGGAGAGCGAAAGAAATCTGCTGCTGCCGGTAAGGCTGGTGGCCCGCGAAAGTTCTGTGACCGACGCCAGCGCGTCACGGTTGCGTCTGGCGCCGTAATCCGGCAAAGTTGGCGCCATTACGGATACAAGGCGGTCAGCGTGAAACGACTCATCATTGGAATCTCCGGCGCCAGCGGCGCCATTTACGGCGTGCGTATGCTTGAAGTGCTGCAATCTGTACCGGATGTGGAAACGCATCTGGTGATGAGTCTGGCGGCACGGCAGACGCTGTCGCTGGAAACGGACCTGTCGCTACGTGAGGTTCAGGCGCTGGCCGACGTGGTGCACGATGCGCGGGATATTGCCGCCAGTATCTCCTCCGGTTCGTTCAAAACGGCGGGCATGGCGATTTTACCCTGTTCCATCAAGACCCTTTCCGGCATCGTGAACAGCTACACTGATGGCCTGCTGACGCGCGCTGCCGACGTGGTGCTGAAGGAGCGTCGCCCGCTGGTGCTGTGCGTGCGTGAAACGCCGCTGCATCTGGGGCATTTGCGGCTGATGACTCAGGCGGCAGAGATAGGTGCCGTTATCATGCCGCCGGTGCCGGCGTTCTATCATCGACCACAAACGCTGGATGACGTCATCAACCAGACCGTTAACCGGGTGCTCGATCAGTTCGATATCGCGTTGCCGGACGATCTGTTTACCCGCTGGTCGGGAGCCTGACCGCGCACGAAAAAGCGCGCTTAATGTATCTTTTGCCCTGTTTCAGGGCAAATCTGCAACGCCGATCAAATCCTCGCTATTTAATCATCCCGATTGCATTTTTGTGCTCGATTTATACGCTGCGGCTGATATCTTCCCTCATGCTCACCTCTTGTTATCTTATTGTTAACATATTTAACGTTGTTTGCTGTTATGACGAAAAATATGGCACAGAAGATGCAATGTCAGGTTGGCAAGCACAACACAACATAACTATATCGCAGTTAACAACATCACGATTTAATAGGGGAACGTATGAAGAAGACGGTTCTTGCTCTCTCTTTGCTGCTGGGCCTCAGCAGCGCCGCCAGCGTTTTTGCCGCACTGCCGCAGAGCATTCGCATCGGTACCGATACCACCTACGCACCGTTCTCATCGAAAGATGCCAAAGGGGATTTCATCGGCTTTGATATCGATCTGGGCAACGAAATGTGCAAACGCGCCAGCATCAAGTGCACTTGGGTGGGGAGCGACTTTGACGCGCTGATTCCTTCGCTGAAAGCGAAGAAAATCGATGCCATCATCTCTTCATTGTCCATCACGGAAAAACGTCAGCAGGAGATTGCCTTCTCCGACAAGCTGTACGCGGCTGACTCTCGCCTGATAGCCGCGAAAGGCTCGGCCATTAAGCCGACGCTGGACGCCCTGAAAGGCAAGCATATTGGCGTGCTGCAGGGATCGACCCAGGAAGCCTATGCCAATGAAAACTGGCGGAGCAAAGGCGTTGACGTGGTCGCCTATCAAAATCAGGACCTGATCTACTCCGACATGGCCGCCGGGCGTCTTGACGCCGCGTTCCAGGACGAAGTGGCCGCCAGCGAAGGCTTCCTCAAACAACCCGCCGGGAAAGATTTTGACTTTGCCGGTCCGTCGGTAAAAGACAAGAAATACTTCGGCGACGGCACGGGCGTTGGGCTACGTAAAGACGACGTTGAGCTGAAAGCGGCGCTGGATAAAGCGCTGGCGGAGCTGCGTGCCGATGGTACCTACGACAAAATGGCGAAGAAATACTTCAACTTTAACGTCTACGGCGACTAAGCGGTCTGAAGTGTCATCATGGTGCATATTTTTATCGATGCACCATGATGGTGCGTTTTTTGCTCGAAAGTTGCGCATGGTTGCATAATTAAGCATTTTTAATGAGAAAAAAGCCAGCCGGAAGGGCAGAATACTTTGCCTTGATGGGCCGAAAGATGGCACGATAACTGCTCAGATAATTTCTAAAAACCCACAAGAATTTCGGTCTGTTGAGGATGATTATGAAAAAACTGGCGTTGTCTTTTTCTCTGGTCTTAGCGCTTGCTTCTGCTTCCAGCGCATTTGCAGCAATTCCGCAAAAAGTACGTATCGGCACTGACCCAACGTACGCACCGTTCGAGTCGAAAAATGCCCAGGGTGAATTAGTGGGTTTTGACATTGATCTGGCAAAAGAGCTCTGTAAGCGCATCCAGGCACAATGTACCTTCGTGGAGAACCCGCTGGACGCACTGATCCCCTCGCTGAAAGCGAAGAAAATCGATGCCATCATGTCATCGCTGTCGATCACGGAAAAACGTCAGCAGGAAATCGCCTTTACCGACAAACTTTATGCCGCCGACTCGCGTCTGGTGGTGAAAAAAGGTTCCCCGGTTACCCCGGACCTCGCCACGCTGAAAGGCAAGCGCGTGGGCGTGCTGCAGGGCACCACCCAGGAAACCTACGGTAACGAGCACTGGGCGCCGAAAGGGATTGAAATCGTCTCCTACCAGGGCCAGGACAATATCTACTCTGACCTGACTGCCGGCCGTATCGACGCGGCGTTCCAGGACGAAGTGGCGGCAAGCGAAGGTTTCCTGAAACAGCCGATCGGCAAAGACTACCAGTTCGGCGGCCCGTCCATTAAAGACGAAAAGCTGTTTGGCGTCGGTACCGGTATGGGCCTGCGTAAAGACGATACCGAACTGCTGAACGCGTTGAACAAGGCGTTTGCTGAAATGCGTGCTGACGGCACCTACGACAAGCTGGCGAAGAAGTACTTCGATTTTAACGTTTACGGCGAATAATCATCACGAGTAACCCATCGCTTCGCACGCACGGGGCGATGGGCGTAAAGACAGGACTGGCAGCATGCTGTACGGGTTTTCACAGGTAATTTTTCAGGGCGCCCTTGTCACCCTTGAGCTGGCTATCAGCTCAGTGGTTCTGGCCGTGCTTATTGGTCTGGTTGGCGCGGGAGCCAAGCTCTCCCGAAATCGCGTACTGGCGTTAATTTTTGAGGGCTATACCACGCTGATTCGTGGGGTGCCCGACCTGGTGCTGATGCTGCTGATCTTTTATGGTCTGCAGATGGTACTTAACCTTATCACCGACTCGCTCGGCATCGGGCAGTTTGATATTGACCCGATGATCGCCGGGATTATCACCCTGGGTTTCATCTACGGTGCCTATTTCACCGAAACCTTCCGCGGCGCCTTTATGGCCGTGCCGAAAGGGCATATTGAGGCCGCGACGGCCTTTGGTTTTACCGGCGGTCAAACCTTCCGTCGTATTCTTTTTCCGGCCATGATGCGTTACGCGCTGCCGGGGATTGGCAACAACTGGCAGGTGATCCTCAAAGCTACCGCGCTGGTGTCGCTGCTGGGGCTGGAAGATGTGGTCAAGGCCACCCAACTGGCCGGCAAGAGCACCTGGGAACCGTTCTATTTTGCCATCGTCTGTGGCTTGATTTATCTGCTATTTACTACCGTTTCCAATGGCGTGTTGCTGCTGCTCGAACGCCGCTACTCCGTGGGCGTGAAGAGGGCTGACCTGTGATGGAGATTATTCAGGAGTACTGGAAAGCGCTGCTGTGGACCGACGGTTACCGCTTTACCGGCGTGGCGATCACCCTGTGGCTGCTGGTGCTGTCAGTGGTGATGGGCGGCATTATGGCGCTGTTTCTCGCCATCGCCCGCGTCTCAAGCAACAAATACATTAAGTTTCCGGTGTGGCTGTTCACCTATATTTTTCGCGGCACGCCGCTGTATGTGCAGCTGCTGGTGTTCTATTCCGGGATGTATACGCTGGAGATTGTCAAAGGCACCGAACTGCTGAACGCTTTTTTCCGCAGCGGCCTGAACTGTACGGTGCTGGCCTTAACCCTCAACACCTGCGCTTACACCACCGAGATTTTCGCCGGGGCGATTCGCTCGGTGCCGGCAGGGGAAATCGAGGCTGCGCGCGCCTACGGCTTCTCATCGTTTAAGCTCTACCGCTGCATTATTCTGCCGTCGGCGCTGCGCATCGCGCTGCCTGCCTACAGCAACGAGGTGATCCTGATGCTGCACTCGACGGCGCTGGCGTTCACCGCGACCGTTCCGGATCTGCTGAAAATTGCCCGCGATATCAACTCGGCGACCTATCAGCCGTTTACCGCGTTCGGCATTGCAGCGGTGCTCTATTTGATTATCTCCTATGTGCTGATTCGCCTGTTCCGCAAAGCGGAAAAGCGCTGGTTACAGCATATGAAACCGACTTCTACGCACTGAGAACATGATGGCTGATAAAAAACTAAACGTAATCGACCTGCACAAACGCTACGGTGAGCACGAGGTGCTGAAGGGCGTGTCGCTGAAAGCTAACGCTGGCGACGTGATCAGCATTATCGGTTCGTCGGGGTCGGGAAAAAGTACTTTTCTGCGCTGCATTAACTTCCTCGAAAAGCCGAGCGAAGGCACGATTATCGTCAATGGGCAGAATATTGGCCTGGTGCGCGATAATGACGGTCAACTCAAGGTGGCTGATAAAAACCAACTGCGCCTGCTACGCACGCGCCTGACAATGGTCTTCCAGCACTTCAATCTGTGGAGCCACATGACGGTGCTGGAGAACGTGATGGAAGCCCCCATTCAGGTGCTGGGCCTGAGCAAGCAGGAAGCACGCGAGCGGGCGGTGAAGTATCTGGCAAAGGTGGGCATCGACGAGCGGCAGCAGGGTAAGTACCCGGTGCATCTTTCCGGTGGACAGCAGCAACGTGTGTCCATTGCCCGAGCGTTGGCGATGGAGCCGGAGGTCTTGCTGTTTGATGAACCGACTTCCGCGCTGGACCCTGAACTGGTGGGCGAGGTGCTGCGTATCATGCAGCAACTGGCGGAAGAGGGGAAAACCATGGTGGTGGTGACCCACGAAATGGGCTTTGCGCGCCATGTCTCTTCGCACGTCATTTTTCTCCATCAGGGGAAAATTGAGGAAGAAGGCAAACCGGAAGAGGTGTTCGGCAATCCGAAAAGCCCGCGCTTGCAGCAGTTCCTCAGCGGCGCGCTCAAATAAAATAAAGGCTGGATAATCCAGCCTTTATTATTTTCCGTTTTTCTACACATACAACATAAATTATCGTTGCTGGCTGTCATATTTCTGCATCAGGAAAATAAAATGGGAAATATATAATGGCTAGCTATGAAGATATGTTAATGAATAACGGCGCTGTGTTGGAAAGCGATTATCTTGCCTGCTCTGGAATGGACGAACCGCATGAAGCTTATTTTGGCGCAGTGGCGCCGCCAATTATACAGACCAGCCTGTTTGCGCAAAAAGATTATCAACAATATTGCGATGATATGCTGCAGGAGACGCGGCGTTATATATACAGCCGCGGTCTGAACCCAACGGTTCGCATGGCTGAAGAGAAGCTGGCGCGTCTGGAAGGCGGGGAAGAGGCGCGATGCTTTGCATCGGGAATGGGCGCGATTGGCGCGGTGATGATCGGTTACCTGAATCGCGGCGATCATATTCTTCTGGTCAATCAAGTCTATGGCCCAGCCGTTGAACTGGTTAAGTCGTTGGCGCAAAAATATGATGTGGAATACGATATTATTCCCGACGGTGATCTGCTGAATATTGCGTGTAAAATAAAACCTAATACGCGAATGATTTATACGGAATCCCCCGGTTCGATGACCATGAGAGTTGTCGATTTGCGGGCGATTGCCGAACTGGCTGCGCGGCATAATATTATTACCGCCATTGATAATACGTGGCCGACGCCGCTCTTCCAGAAACCACTCAGCCTCGGTTTTGATATTGTTATTCATTCTTGTACTAAATATCTTGCCGGGCATAGCGATATTCTGGCTGGTGTGGTGATTACCCGGTCTTCGCTGATGGGGCCGATTCGTGATTTTTCGCATCAGCTATTAGGGGCTGTGCTGGCACCGTTCAGCGCGTGGCTGTTATTGCGCGGCTTACGGACGCTGCCGGTACGAATGCAGGCGCATCAGCATAATGCCATCAAGGTGATTGATTGGTTGCGGCGCCGCGACGATGTCGAAAATATTCGCCACCCCTATCTGGCGTCGACGGCGGAAAAAGAGATTATCCAACGCCAGATGAGCGGTTTCTCAGGGCTGTTCAGCTTTGAACTGAAAAACGCCGATTTTGAGAAGGTGAAAGGTTTTATTGATGCCTGCCGGGTGTTTAAAATTGGTCCTAGCTGGGGGGGCTATGAGAGTCTGATTATTTCGCCTAACCGCGGTTACAATCAGGCGGCGCTCGATGAATCGGGCGTCTCCCGGGGGTTGATTCGTCTTTCTGTCGGCCAGGAACCGGCGGAGGTGCTGATCAACGATCTTGAGGCTGCCTTCCAGGCGAGCGGTGCGGCATCGCGTTAAGCGGGTACAGGCCCGGTTAACGGGCCTGTCTTTCCAGTCGATACACCCAGTCATCATAGTACTGGCCATTCAACAGATACGCCTTTTCCAGCACCTGCGTGCGGGTGAAACCCTGTTTTTCCAACAGATGCGCCGAATGCTGATTATCGCCCAGCACCCAGGCATTAATCGCCCCCAACGAAAGCTGTTGAAAGCCGAAGTCGCAAATGGCCGCCAGCGCTTCGCTGGCATAGCCCTTACCCTGCGCAGTCGGCAACAGCGCGTAACCGACGTCCGCTTCATGCGGGTTTCTGCTGCTGATACGCAGACCGATATCGCCTAGTGGCGTGCCCTGCGCATCGCGGATAACGAAAATACCCGCTTCCCGGCAGCGTTGTTTAAATATCGTATGTATCGCCGCTTCATCCAGCACTTCGCCCATAAAGCGCATCACCTCGCGGTTTTGTCGCAGTTGTAAAAAGAAGGGCCAGTCGTGCTCATTGAAGGGGGAAAGCTGTAGCCGTGGAGTGGTGATTGAGACCATAAAGATTGCCGTAACGAAGAGCCAAAACACATACCTTAGCATCAAAGCTGCGTTGCAAACCAATATGTTAGTTTGGCCGGTGATAGCCGAGCGCTATCACCGGATAGGCATAGGTGGCGCTAGCGCAGAATATTGGCCAGCGCTTCATCCAGATCGTACCAGCGGAAGGTAAACCCGGCCGCTTCCAGCCGTTTGGGTAGCGCGCGCTGGCCGCCGAGTACCAGCACGGACGATTCTCCCATCAGCAGGCGGATGGCGGTGGCGGGAACGCGCAAAAAGGCCGGACGGTTTAAGGCCTGACCCAACGCGTGGGAAAACTGTTCGTTACGGACCGGGTAGGGAGAGACCATATTAAACGGCCCGCGTAGATCGTTATCCAGCAGCCACAGGATGCCGTTGACCATATCGTCGATATGAATCCACGCCAGATACTGCCTGCCGTTGCCGATGGGGCCGCCGAGCCCCAGCTTAAATGGCGGCACCATTTTGCCGAGGATCCCTCCGTTGCGGGCCAGCACCACGCCGGTACGCAGCAGACAGACGCGGGTGCGGTCGCTCTGCGCGGAGCTGGCGATTTGCTCCCAGCGGGCGCACAGCTTGTGGGTAAATTCGTTATGCGGCGGCTCTTCTTCCGTGACCACGACTTCACCGAGGTCGCCATAGTAGCCGGTTGCCGAGCCGGAAATCAGCACGGCAGGCGGCGTCTCGCTCGCCTGAATGAGTTCGCTGATACGCTGGGTGATTGCCCAGCGGCTGTCACACAGTTTCTGCTTTTGCGCGTGGGTCCAGCGCTTGTCGGCAATGGGTTCACCGGCCAGGTTAACGACCGCGTCGACACCGTCAAGGGTGGACACATTCTGCAGGCCTGGCCAAATCTCGACGCGCGCGTCGAGCATCTGTCGGGCTTTTTCCGGAGAACGGGTCACGACGCACACCGTATGGCCCAGCGTCAGCAAGCGCGAAACTAAATGGCGGCCTATCAGCCCAGTGCCGCCGGTAAGCAGAATTCTCATACGACCTCCCGCAGGGGGCGCTTAGCGTTGCCAGCTTAGGGTGATGGACACCGAGTCGGCATAACGCAGCGCGTGAAGTTTATCGACCTCCACTTCAGCATAAGTGACCCAGTGATGTTCGCGTGCGATATCGAGCACATCCTGAGTTAATTTTTCCAGCAAAGAGAAACGGTTACTTTCTACGTGGCGAATAATATTTTTGGTGATAGTGCGGTAGTTCAGCGCGTCGTTGATATCTTCGCTGCTGCGTGATTTCTCTGCCGGATAGCGAATTTGCAGATTGATGACGATGTCCTGACGATTCGCGATCTCCTCTTCTTTGATGCCGATAAAGGTGCGCAGGCGCAGGTTTTTGATGCGGATGACGGCGTCAGACTGAGACATTGCAGGTGTTCTCCTTATTTTTTGTTGTCCACTTCATCATACACGAAAGCGCCTGTCACGCGGCAAGCTCTGACGTAGGTCATCACTGATTGCAAAATCCTCATGTCGCAGGAAAGTGACATCCATAGAAAGACCCGCTATGTTGGCAATGAGATCTCATGGACGCCGATTCGTGTCCTCGTCGTTCGTTTTTCGCCTGCCCATCATTGAGGAAACTATGAGCCAGCCCACTCTCACGCTTTGGTCCGATTCTGATTTCTTTTCGCCTTATGTGATGTCCGTTTATGTTGCCCTACAGGAAAAAGGACTGCCGTTTACCCTGAAAACTGTCAATCTCGACCAGGGGGAACATTTACAGGCTGGCTGGCGCGGCTATGCGGCGACCCGTCGCGTTCCCTTGCTCGAAGTCGATGATTTTGCACTCAGTGAATCCTCCGCGATCACGGAATACCTTGATGAACGTTTTGCACCGCCAGAGTGGGAGCGGTTGTATCCGCACGACCAGCAAAAACGCGCGCTTACCCGACAGATTCAGGCGTGGTTGCGCAGCGACCTGATGCCTATCCGCGAAGAACGGCCGACGTCGGTTATCTTTGCTGGTGAGAAAAAAGCGCCGCTGACGGAGGCAGGACGCAAAAGCGCGGCTAAACTGTTTGACACCGCCAGTGCGCTGCTGGCTCACGGTCGACCCAACCTGTTTGGCGAGTGGTGTCTGGCGGATACCGACCTGGCGCTGATGCTTAACCGGCTGGTATTCAACGGAGATGATGTGCCGGAACAGCTTGCAGACTATGCGGCCTTCCAATGGCAGCGCGCCTCGGTGCAACGTTATGTGGCGCTTTCGGCAAAACGCGCAGGCTGAAAAAGTCGATGTAATCCATTATGATATTGGGGTTTATCATTGTGGGGATTTGATTAATGAAGCTGATGTTTGCATCGGATATTCATGGCTCCTTACCGGCTGCCGAACGGGTGCTGGCGCTGTTTGCCGAGAGCGGCGCACGCTGGCTGGTGATTCTGGGGGATGTTCTTAACCATGGGCCGCGTAACGCACTGCCGGAGGGCTATGCCCCGGCCCAGGTGGCAGAACGCCTCAATAGCGTTGCCGAGCGTATTATCGCCGTGCGCGGCAACTGCGATAGCGAAGTTGACCAGATGCTATTGCACTTTCCCATTACCGCGCCGTGGCAGCAGGTGCTCACCGAACATCAGCGGCTGTTTTTGACCCACGGGCATCTTTATGGTCCGGCGAATCTTCCGCCATTGGCCGCGAATGATGTGTTGGTTTACGGACATACGCACCTTCCGGTGGCAGAAAAACGCGATGAGATATTCTTATTTAACCCCGGTTCAGTTAGCATTCCTAAGGGCGGTTTTGCTGCCAGCTATGGGCTGCTTGACGGGCATAAACTGCAAGTTTTAGCACTCAATGATCAACAGGTTATTGCAGAGGTTGCTATTAACCCGTAAGTTACCCATCAATCACAAAACGCGCCGTAAAGAGCGCTTTCAAGGTAAGGTTTTCGGATGGTCGAGCAGAATCATTTGGCAAGCACGGAATGGGTCGATATTGTCAGCGAAGACAATGAGGTCATCGCGCAAGCGAGCCGTGAACAGATGCGCGCGCAGTGCCTGCGTCACCGGGCAACCTATATCGTCGTGCACGACGGCATGGGCAAAATCCTGGTGCAACGCCGCACCGAAACGAAAGACTACCAGCCGGGTATGCTGGACGCCACCGCTGGGGGTGTCGTTCAGGCAGATGAGCCGCTGCTGGAGTCCGCTCGCCGCGAGGCGGAAGAGGAACTGGGCATTGCTGGCGTGCCATTCGCCGACCACGGGCAATTCTATTTTGAAGATAAGCACTGCCGTGTTTGGGGAAGCCTGTTCAGCTGCGTTTCACACGGGCCGTTTGCCTTGCAGGAAGAAGAGGTGAGCGAAGTGTGCTGGATGACGCCGGAAGAAATTACTGCCCGCTGTGATGAATTTACCGATGACTCGCTGAAGGCGCTGGCGCTGTGGATGACGCGAAACGCCAACAACGAAGTCCACGTTGAGGAAGAAGCCGAGTAATCGCTAGCAGCTATCCCTCATGCATAAACTGGAGACGATGGTTTTCCTGTCGCTCCAGTCTCCCTCGTTAAGGCGTTCCAGAAGCGCGCGTCCGGCCTCCAGACCAATTTTATGATGCGGTACAGCCATGGTTGTCAACGGTGGTTGACATACCCGGCTAACGTCGCTGTCGCCAAAGCCGACGACGGCTAAATCATCCGGCACTTTAATCCGCCGACGTTGGCATTCATAGAGCACCCCACAGGCAAGCTCATCAGAAACACAGACCAGCGCATCCAGCTCCGGCCATGCCAGAATAAACTCGGGAAGCTGAGAAGCACCCGTGGAAAAGTTAGCGGGCAGGGCCGCGTTAATCACTCGGGTGGGCGACATATGGTGGCGCAACATCGCTTTATACCAACCGTGTAAATGCTGCTGGAAAATCCATTGCTCCTGGTTGGCGCACAGTAAACCAATATTCTGATATCCGCGATGGATAAGCATTTCAGTCAGCTCGAACATGGCGGCTACGTTATCAATCCCAATATTCATATCGAGAGGATCGGCCCGCATTGCACCGATTTCCATGACCGGAATCGAGGCGTTCTTTAGCCAGTGACGTACGGTGTCGCTATGTTCAACGCTAAGCAGTATGGCGGCGGCGATATTTGAGGCCAGCAGCGTTTCCAGCAACTTTTCTTCCTGTTCAAGACGGTGTTGCGATTCTGCGAGCATGATTTGATAGCCTGCCGGCTGCAATATCTGCTGAAGCCCGGCAAACATGGCGGAACAGCCCGCCTCGGCAAGATTTGGCACCACCATGGCGATGGTCTTTGAAGAGGCGGATGCCAGCGCGCTGGCGGCGAGATTGGGCATATACCCGAGTTCTGCAACCGCCGCTTCGATTTTTTCTCGTAGCTTATCGGAGACCTGTTCCGGCGTGCGAAGCGCACGGGACACGGTCATGGTGCCGACGCCAGCTAACTGAGCAACATCGGCGATCGTCACCTTGCCGGTACTCCGTCGTTTTCGGGTAAGAGACATACATTTTCCTGCTAAACAGACGTTTTTTATTATCATCCATTACTTCATCTGTCAGGGAGTATACGCCCTAACCGGGAAATTTTTCTGCGTTTTCATGTGATGATTGCGAAATGATAGCGCTATCACAAATCTGCGTGTTCTTGAATGATAGCGCTATCTTTGTGAGCGTCCTCTCAGATAACTGTTGCCTGCTTGCATAAAGTTTGCCCATCTTTTGCGAAAAGACGAGGGACAAAATGCTCAATACCTGGATCTCCGATGCCACTATTACGCTGCAACAGCGTGTCGAAGACTGGTCGCAGGCGTTGGATATCTGCGCCCGGCCGCTGCTGGAAGCGGGCGTGATTGAAAAAAAATACGTGGCGGCCATCGTGGAACAGCATCGTAAGCTGGGGCCGTACTATGTGCTGGCGCCGGGTTTGGCTATGCCTCATGCGCGGCCAGAAGAAGGCGCCAACGGCTTAGGGTTGTCGCTGCTGAAATTGCAGCAGGGCGTATCATTTGGCTGTGAAGAATTCGATCCTGTGGACCTCGTTATTATGCTGGCGGCACCGGATAAGCATAGCCATATTGAAATGATCTCTGCGCTGGCGGAATTATTTTCCAGCGACGAAGATATGCATAAATTACATCAGGCAACCAGTCTCGAGGAGATTAAAACTATCATCGCACGTTTCTAATTTATTTATACAATCCGACTTATAGCACATTACGCGCTAGCGTGATGGGAATGCACTCTACCCAAAAGGTGACAATAATGAAAATTATGGCAATTTGCGGTTCTGGCCTGGGCAGTAGTTTTATGGTTGAGATGAATATTAAAAAAGTGCTTAAAAAGCTTGAAATAGAGGCTGAGGTGGAGCACTCGGATCTGTCATCGGCTACCCCGGGAGCGGCTGATTTATTCGTGATGGCCAAGGACATCGCCGCCAGCGCCAGCGTGCCGGAGAGTCAGCTGGTGGTCATTACTAACATCATCGATATTAACGAACTCGAAGCGCAGCTGCGTGCCTGGTTTGCCAAACAATAATTCTATATAGCGAGGCGGATATGTTTATCCTTGAAACGCTGAATTTTGTTGTTGATATACTCAAAGTGCCTTCGGTGTTGGTCGGGCTAATTGCGCTAATTGGCCTGGTGGCACAAAAGAAATCTTTTTCCGATGTTGTGAAGGGAACGATTAAAACTATCCTGGGGTTTATTGTCCTGGGCGGTGGGGCGACAGTATTAGTTGGTTCATTGAATCCACTGGGAGGGATGTTTGAACACGCCTTTAATATACAAGGAATTATTCCGAATAATGAGGCGATTGTTTCTATTGCGCTTGAGAAGTACGGTGCGTCAACGGCGTTAATTATGGCATTTGGTATGGTCGCGAATATTCTGGTCGCCCGTTTTACGCGCCTGAAATATATCTTCCTTACCGGCCATCATACCTTCTATATGGCCTGCATGATCGGCGTAATCCTGACCGTTGCGGGTTTCGACGGTATCGGACTGGTCTTTACCGGCTCGCTAATCCTCGGCCTGGTCATGGCATTCTTCCCGGCGCTGGCACAGCGCTATATGAAGCGTATTACCGGCACCGATGACATCGCCTTCGGCCACTTCGGTACGTTGGGCTATGTGCTTTCGGGCTGGATCGGCAGCGTCTGTGGTAAAGGGTCGCGTTCGACCGAAGAGATGAACCTGCCGAAGAACCTGAGTTTTCTGCGTGACAGCTCTATCTCCATTTCACTGACCATGATGATTATCTACCTGATCATGGCGGTCAGCGCAGGGCGTGAATATGTTGAAAGCACCTTCAGCGGCGGTCAGAACTATCTCGTCTACGCCATCATTATGGCGATCACCTTTGCTGCCGGTGTATTCATCATCCTGCAAGGGGTGCGCCTGATTCTGGCTGAGATCGTACCGGCGTTTACCGGTTTCTCGGAAAAGCTGGTGCCGCATGCACGCCCGGCGCTGGACTGCCCGGTGGTGTATCCCTACGCCCCTAACGCGGTGTTAATTGGTTTCTTGTTCAGCTTCCTGGGTGGACTCGTTGGGCTGTTCCTGTGTGGGCAGTTTAAGTGGGTGCTGATTTTACCCGGTGTGGTGCCGCACTTCTTTACCGGCGCGACGGCCGGCGTGTTTGGCAATGCCACCGGTGGTCGACGCGGCGCGATGATTGGCGCGTTTGCTAACGGTCTGCTGATCACCTTCCTGCCTGTGCTGCTCTTGCCAGTATTGGGGGCGATTGGCTTTGCCAATACGACCTTCTCGGATGCTGATTTTGGCGTTGTCGGTATTGTGCTGGGGAACCTGGCCCGCTACATGTCGCCGTTTGCTATTACGGGCCTGGTCGTCGCCTTGTTTGCAGCGCTGGTGGCGTACAACGTTTTTGCGAAAAAGAAATCTGTGGGCGGCAGCGCGCAGGAGAACAACGGGGCTAAATCATGAATGTGAAAGAAGTGAGCGCACTGGCGCGTGAGATTCGCGTGGAAACCCTGAAATCGCTGACCAATCTGGGGTTCGGCCATTACGGCGGCAGCATGTCGGTGGTGGAAACGCTGGCCGTGCTGTACGGCGCGGTAATGAAAATTGACCCGGCAGACCCGGACTGGCCAGAACGGGACTATTTTGTGCTGTCGAAAGGGCACGCCGGCCCGGCGCTGTACAGTACGCTGGCGATTAAGGGATATTTCCCGATTGAGGAGCTGAGTACGCTGAACCAAAACGGAACGCGCCTCCCGAGTCATCCGGACAGGCTCAAAACGCGCGGCGTGGATGCGACGACGGGGTCGTTGGGGCAGGGGATTTCCATCGCTGCGGGAATGGCACTCTCGCATCAACTGGCGGGGCGCGCGAATCGTGTTTTCTGCATCGTGGGGGATGGCGAACTGAATGAGGGGCAGTGCTGGGAGGCGTTCCAGTTTATTGCCCATCATCGTCTGAATAACCTGACCGTCTTTGTCGACTGGAACAAGCTGCAGCTTGACGGCAAGCTGGATGACATTATCTGTCCTTTCAACCTTGACGAAAAATTCCGCGCCTTTGGTTTTGACGTGGTGACCGTGAAAGGCGATGACATCCCAGGGCTGCTGGCGGCGGTACAGCCGGTGCCGCCTGTTGATGCTCGCCCACGGGTGGTGATCCTCGATAGCGTCAAAGGCCAGGGGGTGCCCTATCTCGAGAATCTCGCCAATAACCACCATTTACGCCTGACGGATGAGATGAAAGAGACGATAAACGAGAGCATTCGCCAACTGGAGACTGAACATGATTAAGGTTGCCCCAGCAGGACAAAAAGACGCTCTGGAAATGCGTAAAGTATACGCCGGATTTGTTGCCCAGCAGATTGCCGAGGGCAGCCCGATCATTGCGCTGGAAGCTGATCTGATGAGCTCTATGGCGATGGACAGCGTTGCCCGCGAGTATCCGCAACATGTGATCAACTGCGGCATTATGGAAGCGAACGTGATTGGCACCGCCGCCGGGCTATCGCTCACCGGGCGTAAGCCGTTTGTTCACACATTCACCGCGTTTGCCAGCCGCCGCTGCTTTGACCAGCTGTTTATGTCGCTGGATTATCAGCGCAATAACGTTAAGGTGATTGCCTCTGACGCGGGAGTGACCGCCTGTCATAACGGCGGTACGCACATGTCTTTTGAGGATATGGGGATTGTCCGCGGTCTGGCGCATTCGGTGGTGCTGGAAGTCACCGATGCGGTGATGTTTGAAGATATTCTGCGTCAGCTCATCAACCTCGACGGTTTTTACTGGCTGCGTACCATCCGCAAGCAGGCGCCGAGCGTGTATGCGCCAGGGTCAACCTTTACCATCGGCAAGGGCAACGTGCTGCGCGAAGGTAGTGATATTACGCTGATTGCCAACGGTATTATGGTGACAGAGGCGCTGGAGGCGGCACGACAGCTTGAACAGCTCGGAGTCAGCGCGGCGGTGATCGACATGTTTACCCTCAAGCCTATCGACAAAATGCTGGTAAAAAACTATGCGGAAAAAACCGGGCGTATCGTGACCTGTGAAAACCACAGCATCCATAACGGCCTGGGGTCAGCGGTGGCGGAAGTGCTTGTCGAAACGTGTCCCGTACCGATGCGGCGGGTGGGGGTGAAAGAATGCTACGGCCAGGTGGGAACACAGGACTTTTTACAGAAAGAATATGGCCTGACTGCGCATGATATTGTGTCGGCCGCGCGAGAGCTACTGTAAATAAAAAGGCGACCTGTTGGTCGCCTTTTTCATGCCATCATCAGCAAGAATTACTGCTGCTGTGAAGACTGGATCGCGGTCAGCGCGATGGTGTAGACGATATCGTCTACCAGCGCGCCACGAGACAGGTCGTTCACCGGCTTGCGCATACCCTGCAGCATCGGCCCGATGGAGATCAGGTCGGCAGAACGCTGTACCGCTTTATAGGTGGTGTTACCGGTGTTCAGATCCGGGAAGATGAACACGGTAGCGCGACCGGCAACCGGAGAGTTCGGTGCTTTGGATTTCGCAACGTCAGCCATAACAGCGGCGTCGTACTGCAGCGGGCCGTCGATCATCAGGTCAGGACGTTTTTCCTGTGCCAGACGAGTTGCTTCGCGAACTTTCTCTACGTCGCTACCTGCGCCAGAGGTACCGGTGGAGTAGGAGAGCATTGCAACGCGCGGTTCGATACCGAAAGCAATGGCGGATTCAGCGGACTGAATCGCGATTTCTGCCAGCTGTTCTGCAGTCGGATCCGGGTTGATCGCGCAGTCGCCGTAAACGTAAACCTGTTCAGGCAGCAGCATGAAGAACACGGAAGACACCAGAGAGCTACCCGGCGCAGTTTTGATCAGCTGCAGCGGCGGACGAATGGTGTTCGCAGTGGTGTGAACCGCACCGGAAACCAGGCCGTCTACGTCGTCCTGTTCCAGCATAAGGGTACCGAGAACCACGTTGTCTTCCAGCTGTTCGCGGGCAACGGTTTCGGTCATGCCTTTGTTTTTACGCAGTTCGACCAGGCGAGCCACGTAGCTTTCGCGAACCACATCCGGATCAACGATTTCAACGCCAGCGCCCAGTTCAACACCCTGAGAGGCCGCAACGCGGTTGATTTCGTCCGGGTTACCCAGCAGGACGCAGGTTGCGATGCCGCGTTCCGCACAGATAGCGGCCGCTTTAACGGTACGCGGTTCGTCGCCTTCCGGCAGAACAACGCGTTTGCCCGCTTTACGCGCCAGCTCGGTCAGCTGGTAGCGGAATGCCGGCGGAGACAGACGACGGCTGTGTTCAGAGGTCGCAGTCAGGGAATCAATCCATTCCGGATTGATAAAGTTGGCAACGTATTCCTGAACTTTCTCGATGCGCTCGCGGTCATCAACCGGAACTTCCAGGTTGAAGCTCTGCAGGCTCAGAGAGGTCTGCCAGGTGTTGGTGTTCACCATGAATACCGGCAGGCCGGTAGCGAATGCACGCTCACACAGCTTGCTGATGCGCGGATCCATGTCGTAGCCGCCGGTCAGCAGCAGGGCACCGATTTCCACGCCGTTCATCGCGGCCAGGCAGGCTGCAACCAGCACGTCCGGACGGTCTGCGGAGGTCACCAGCAGGGAACCTGCACGGAAGTGCTCCAGCATGTGCGGGATGCTACGCGCACAGAAGGTTACGGACTTCACGCGGCGGGTGTTGATATCGCCTTCGTTGATCACGGTGGCGTTCAGGTGACGCGCCATATCGATCGCGCGAGTGGCGATCAGATCGAAGCTCCACGGTACCGCGCCCAGTACAGGCAGCGTGCTGTGGCCCTTCAGCTGTTCAGCGTCGATTTTCACGACCTGCGCTTTGGATGAGTCGTCGAAGATCTCAGACAGATCCGGGCGAGTACGGCCCTGTTCATCAACCGGTGCGTTCAGTTTGTTCACGATAACGCCGGTGATGTTGGTGTTTTTCGCGCCGCCGAAGCTGTTGCGAGTCAGTTCAATACGCTCGTTCAGCTGTTCCGGCGTGTCGGTACCCTGAGACATGACGAAGACGATTTCCGCATTCAGCGTTTTCGCGATTTCGTAGTTCAGAGACTGAGCGAACTGGTGTTTACGGGTTGGGACCAGGCCTTCAACCAGCACCACTTCTGCATCTTTGCTGTTCGCGTGGTAGTTAGCAATGATCTCTTCCATCAGCACATCTTTCTGATTGCTGGAGAGCAGCGTTTCTACATGGCTCATCTTCAGCGGTTCAGCCGCTGTCGTCGTTGATGAGTTTGCACGAACGATAGTAGTAGTCTGGTCAGGCGCATCGCCACCGGAACGTGGTTGAGCGATAGGCTTAAAGACGCTCAGACGAACGCCTTTGCGTTCCATAGCACGGATCACGCCAAGGCTGACGCTGGTCAGGCCGACGCTGGTTCCGGTAGGGATCAGCATAATAGTACGGGACACGGTTTATCCTCTTTCGTTACCGCCAGTTTCGGGCGGGATACAAAACAGCACCGCCAGCTAGGCTGGCGGTGTGATATCAGGCAGTCAGACGGCTGGCGTCTTGTGCAATGACCAGTTCTTCGTTGGTCGGGATAACGATGGCAGGACGAGTGCCTTCTTTGTTGATGAAGCCAGACTTGCCGAAACGGGCAGCCAGGTTACGTTCGTGATCAACTTCGAAGCCCAGAACGCCCAGTTTGCCCAGGGACAGTTCACGCACCATCGCTGCGTTCTCACCGATACCGCCGGTGAAGATAACCGCGTCCAGACGACCGTCCATCAGTGCAGTGTAAGCGCCGATGTATTTCGCCAGACGGTGGCAGTAAACGTCCATTGCACGTTTAGCGTCTTCTTTATCTTTGTAGTTGTCTTCTACATAACGGCAGTCGCTGGTCACTTCGGTCAGACCCAGCAGGCCGGACTCTTTGGTCAGCAGCTTGTTGATCTGGTCGATGCTCATGCCCAGGGTGTCATGCAGATGGAAAATGATAGCCGGGTCGATATCGCCAGAGCGAGTACCCATCACCAGACCTTCCAGCGGGGTCAGACCCATGGAGGTGTCTACGCACACGCCGTTACGGATAGCGGAAACGGAACCGCCGTTGCCCAGGTGGCAGGTGATGATGTTAACTTCTTCAACCGGTTTGTTCAGAACTTTCGCGGCTTCCTGAGTCACATAGAAGTGGCTGGTGCCGTGCGCGCCGTAGCGACGGATGCCGTGTTCTTTGTACAGGCTGTACGGCAGAGCATACAGGTAAGATTCTTCCGGCATGGTCTGGTGGAACGCGGTATCGAATACAGCAACGTTCTTGTCTTTCAGCTGCGGGAAGGATTTCAGCGCTTCGGCGATACCGATCAGGTGAGCCGGGTTGTGCAGCGGAGCGAAAGAGGCAGAATCTTTGATGCCCTGGATAACGGATTCGTCGATCACAACGGAGCTGGTGTACTTCTCGCCGCCGTGTACGATACGGTGGCCGATCGCGGTCAGCTGAGCAGACAGTTCTGGTTTTTGTGCCAGAATTGTATTAACGATGAAGTTCAGCGCTTCACTGTGAGCGGCGCCTGCACCTAAAGCCGCTTCTTGTTTACCGCCGTCCATTTTCCACTTGATACGTGCTTCTGGAAGATGGAAACATTCGGCTAAACCAGAGAGGTATTCTTCACCATTAACTGCATCGATGATTGCAAATTTCAGTGAGGAGCTACCGCAGTTCAGAACCAGTACTAACTTACTCGACATGGAAGTACCTATTTATGATACGTGGCTAAAAAAACGTCAATGAGTCATTAAGCGTAGCGCAGGATGACACCGACATTTATGATTAACATCATGCCCGGAACACTTTTCAGGCATGATCTAAGAAATACATATTGATTCTAAGCCATTTTGCATAATTTTCAGCCAATGGCAGAATATGCGATAATTTGATGTGCCGGAGTGTATAGAATCAGGTTATCTCAGGCTGGCACAGGATACCCGATTGCCGGGCCTATGCCAAAATTTTTTGAACGATGTCATACCCAGTTGTTGTTTTGCAAAAATATTTTAATTTTTATACGAGAAGTTGAGGTTAGCCATGTCGACTCCCGAGCAACGCCCGGTCAGTTTTTTCAGTTTGTTTAGCCGGGGGCAGCACTATGCAAAGACGTGGCCGCTGGAAAAACGTCTTGCGCCGGTGTTTGTTGAGAATCGCGTGATTCGCGCGACGCGCCATGCGATACGCTTGATGCCGCCGCTGGCGATTTTTACGCTCTGCTGGCAAATCGCCCTGGGTGGTCAGCTTGGCCCCGCGGTGGCCACGGCGCTCTTTGCGCTGAGCCTGCCGATGCAAGGTCTGTGGTGGTTGGGTAAGCGTTCCGTCACGCCATTGCCGCCGTCAATCCTGCAGTGGTTCTATGAAGTGCGCGGCAAATTACAGGAAGCCGGGCAGGCGCTCGCGCCGGTCGAAGGAAAGCCGGATTACCAGGCGCTGGCTGACACGCTTAAGCGCGCCTTCAAACAACTGGATAAAACTTTCCTCGATGATTTGTAATTGATAGCGAAAAACGCATATAAAAGAAGACACAAACCTTGTGTCTTTTTTTTTATGCTGCAAAGCGCAACAGGAGTCGAAAAATGGAAATGACCCATGCTCAACGTCTGATTTTGTCCAATCAGTACAAAATGATGACTATGCTTGATCCCGACAACGCTGAGCGCTACCGCCGCCTGCAGACCATTATCGAACGTGGTTATGGTTTACAGATGCGTGAACTGGACCGTGAATTTGGCGAACTCAAAGAAGAGACCTGTCGTATCGTTATCGACATCATGGAGATGTACCACGCGCTGCACGTCTCCTGGACCAACCTGAAAGACGCCGACACCATTGATGAACGTCGTGTCACTTTCCTCGGCTTTGATGCGGCGACCGAAGCGCGTTTCCTGGGCTATGTCCGCTTTATGGTGAATGTGGAAGGCCGCTATACCCACTTTGATGCGGGGACTCACGGCTTCAACGCGCAGACCCCGATGTGGGACAAATACCAGCGCATGCTGAACGTCTGGCACGGGTGCCCGCGCCAGTATCATCTGAGCAGCAACGAAATTAATCAGATCATTAACGCCTGATGGAGGCCGCTGTGCAGTGCAAAGGTTTCCTGTTTGATTTAGACGGTACGCTGGTGGATTCACTGCCGGTGGTTGAGCGTTCCTGGCAGTTTTGGGCGGAAAGCTACGGCGTTGATCCGCAAGCGGTTCTGGACTTTATTCACGGCAAACAGGCGATCACCACGCTGCGTCATTTTATGCCGGATAAATCGGAGGCGGAAATTCAGGCCGAGTTTCTGCGGCTGGAACAGATAGAAGCGAACGATCTCGACGGTATTCGTGCGCTGCCTGGCGCGGTGGCGCTGCTCCAGCATCTTGATGCGCAAAGCGTTCAATGGGCCATCGTTACCTCTGGCTCCATTCCGGTCGCCCATGCGCGTCATCGCGCGGCGGGCCTGCCGACGCCTGCGGTGTTCGTCACCGCCGAGCAAGTCAAACGCGGAAAGCCGCAACCGGACGCCTATTTACTGGGTGCCGAACTGCTGGGTCTGCCACCGCAGGCGTGTCTGGTCGTCGAAGATGCGCTGGCGGGTGTACAGTCGGGGTTAGCGGCGGGCTGCCATGTCGCCGCCGTGAACGTACCGCCGGAGACGCCCGAGCTGCTGGAGGTCGACTTTGTCCTCTCGACGCTGGCGTCGCTGCGGGTTGAAAAACAGGCTGATGGCTGGGTCAACGTCTCGCAGAATGCATGATCTTATGATTTAGCCCCACATCGTTGGGGCTTTTTTCTGTCACTATAGTCAACGGCTTTTTACTTGAACAACTTACCGCTTATTTGATGACAAGGATGTGCTGTGAACGGTGAACTGATTTGGGTGCTATGTCTGCTTGCAATTGCGGTGGTGCTTTTCGCCACCGGCAAGGTGCGCATGGATGCGATCGCGCTGGGCATCATTGTGGCCTTTGTGCTCAGCGGCACGCTGACCCTAAGCGAAGCTTTTTCTGGCTTCAGCGACCCTAACGTGATTTTGATTGCCGCGCTGTTTATTATCGGCGACGGCCTCGTGCGCACCGGTGTGGCGACCAACATGGGCTCCTGGCTGGTACAGGTGGCGGGAAACAGCGAAACCAAAATGCTGGTATTCCTGATGTTAACCGTCGCCGGGTTGGGGGCGTTTATGAGCTCGACCGGCGTCGTCGCTATCTTTATCCCGGTGGTACTTAGCGTCTCGGCGCGCATGAATATTTCCCCTTCGCGTTTAATGATGCCGCTGAGCTTTGCCGGGCTTATCAGCGGTATGATGACGCTGGTGGCTACGCCGCCTAACCTGGTTATCAACAGTGAGCTTATTCGTGAGGGGCTTGAGGGTTTCAGCTTCTTTAGCGTCACGCCAATTGGTCTGGTGGTGCTGGTCTTCGGCATCCTCTATATGCTGGTCATGCGCTTTTTACTGAATGGCGATGATGGCAGCCAGCCGCGGGATAGCCGTAAACGCAGCACCTTCCGCGATCTGATTAAAGAATATCACCTGACCGGCCGTGCCCGTCGTCTGGCGATTCGTCCCGGCTCGCCGATGATTGGTCAGCGTCTCGACGACATGAAGCTGCGCGAGCGCTATGGCGCCAACATTATCGGGGTGGAACGCTGGCGTCGTTTTCGCCGGGTGATTGTGAACGTTAATGGGGTATCTGAGTTTCGCGCGCGCGACGTGCTGCTGATTGATATGTCCGCCGCTGAAATCGACCTGCGTCAGTTCTGTAGCGAGCAGATGCTCGAGCCGATGGTGCTGCGCGGCGAGTATTTCTCCGATCAGGCGCTGGACGTCGGGATGGCGGAAGTGTCGCTGATTCCAGAGTCCGAACTGATTGGTAAAACCATTCGTGAAATGGGCTTCCGTACCCGTTACGGTCTGAACGTCGTGGGGATGAAACGCGATGGCGAAGCGCTCGATGGCTCGGTCGTGGATGAGTCACTGCAGTTGGGCGACATTGTGCTGGTGGTCGGCAACTGGAAGCAGATAAGCCAGCTGGCGCAGAATGGCCGCGATTTCGTGGTCCTCAATCTGCCGGTTGAAGTGAGCGATGCATCACCGGCGCACAGCCAGGCGCCGCACGCCATCTTTTGCCTGGTGTTGATGGTCGCGCTGATGCTCACCGATGAAATTCCTAACCCCATTGCCGCGATTATCGCCTGTCTGCTGATGGGCAAATTCCGCTGTATCGATGCCCAGAGCGCCTATAAATCAATTCACTGGCCGAGCATTATCCTGATCGTCGGGATGATGCCGTTCGCGTTAGCGCTGCAAAAAACCGGCGGTGTCGATCTGGTGGTAAAAGGGCTGATGGACGTCGGCGGCGGGCAGGGGCCTTATCTGATGCTGGGCTGTCTGTTCGTCATGTGCGCGGCGATTGGTTTGTTTATCTCTAATACGGCCACGGCGGTGCTGATGGCGCCGATTGCGCTGGCGACGGCAAAATCGATGGGAGTGTCGCCCTATCCGTTTGCGATGATCGTCGCGATGGCGGCCTCGGCGGCCTTTATGACGCCAGTGTCGTCACCGGTAAACACCCTGGTACTGGGGCCCGGAAGATACAGCTTCAGCGACTTCGTCAAAATCGGCGTGCCGTTTACGGTGCTGGTGATGATTATCTGCGTGATACTGGTGCCGATTTTATTCCCGTTCTGATGAACGGGATAGGTAGGCCGGATGGCGACGTAAACGTCTTATCCGGCCTACAAACTCACCGTCGTCGGGGGGATTAAAGCGGCGAGTCCTGGCTTATTTCATCCAGTGAAAGATGGAAGCTGGGTACGAACACTGCCATAAAGTAATCCATCTCTTCGCTGCGCCGTGAGGCCAGCGTTTTCTCCAGACGACCTTTCGCCAGCAGGAATTCGTTGTTACCGGCTGATAGCTCTTCCAGGCACTTCAGGTAGGCGCACAGGGCGTCTGCCTGCTTCACAATCGCTTTCTCTTCTTCGCTGCTTTGATGTTCGTCGACAAGCGGCGCAAAAATATCGCGCAGCTCGTCCGGTACCATCTCAATGAGCTTCTGCTGGGCGATTTTTTCTATTGCCTTGTACTCCTGGGCAATCTGAGAGTTGAAATACTTGACCGGGGTCGGCAGATCGCCGGTCAGCACTTCGGAAGCGTCGTGATACATCGCCAGCAGTGCAATACGTTCGGCGTTGAGCTGGCCGTTAAACTTGCGGTTTTTAATGGCGGCGAGCGCGTGAGCGACCATCGCGACCTGAAGGCTGTGTTCAGAGACGTTCTCGGTGCGCACGTTGCGCATCAGCGGCCAGCGGTTAATTAACTTCAGGCGGGAGAGGTGGGCAAAAAAATGACTCTGATTCATAACAACCCTTACTCAGTAGCTTTAGTAAAGGCATTGTGCGCAGAGATGGCCGCCGGATGCAAATGCCGGCGGCCAATTCAGATGATGATTACAGCTGGTGATAGCCTGAGAGGAAGCGACCAAAACGGGTGATGGCCATTTCCAGATCGTCCTCACGCGGCAGGGTGACGATACGGACGTGATCCGGCCACGGCCAGTTAAAGGCAGTGCCCTGAACCAGCAGGACTTTTTCCTGTAACAGGAAGTCCAGCACCATGCGCTGATCGTCATGAATATTGAAGCGTTTCGCGTCGATTTTCGGGAACATATACAGCGCGCCCTGTGGCTTGACACAGGAAACCCCAGGGATCTCGTTAATCAGCTCCCACGCGCGGTTACGCTGTTCGTACAGACGTCCGCCCGGCGTAATAAATTCACTGATACTCTGATAGCCGCCCAGTGCGGTCTGAATCGCGTGCTGCGCCGGAACGTTGGCGCACAGGCGCATCGAGGCCAGCATTTCCAGCCCTTCAATGTAGCCTTTCGCGTGTTTCTTCGGCCCGTTGAGCACCATCCAGCCCTGACGGAAACCGGCCACACGATAGGTCTTGGATAAACCGTTGAAGGTCACGGTCAGCAGATCCGGCGCCAGGGCGGCAATCGAGTGATGCTGCGCCGCGTCATAGAGGATCTTGTCGTAGATTTCGTCGGCGAAGATGATCAGATTGTGCTCGCGGGCGATCTCCACGATCTCCATCAGCAGCTCTTTTGAGTATACCGCGCCGGTAGGGTTGTTCGGGTTGATGATCACGATGCCACGCGTGCGTGGGGTAATTTTCGCGCGTATATCGTCGAGGTCCGGGAACCAGCCGGCGGACTCATCGCACAGATAGTGCACCGCATTACCGCTGGATAATGACACTGCCGCTGTCCACAGCGGATAGTCCGGAGCCGGTACCAGCATTTCGTCGCCGCTATTGAGCAGCGCCTGCATGGCCTGCACGATAAGCTCGGAAACGCCGTTGCCAATGTAAATGTCTTCTACCGTGACGTCACGCATACCGCGCGCCTGGTAGTGCTGCATAATGGCCTTACGCGCGGAATAGAGACCTTTGGAGTCGCAATAACCCTGCGCCGTCGGCAGGTTGCGGATCACGTCGACCAGAATTTCATCCGGCGCGTCAAACCCGAAAGGCGCCGGGTTGCCGATATTCAGTTTAAGAACTTTGTTGCCTTCTTCTTCAAGGCGTTTGGCCTCTTTGAGTACCGGGCCGCGAATGTCGTAACAAACGTTGTCTAATTTTCTGGATTTTTCGATGGGGGACATGAACCTTTGACCTTTTTAGCTGTTATTGCCACTCCCTGCCGTGGAAGTCAGCACCGAACAATGTACTCCCCATCCCCGCTGTTTTGAAGGGTTAGCAGTAGAAGATTTTGTTCATTTTTTGTCGTTGGAACATTGTTTTTTACTGGGTAATGACGGCTGTCTTTGTTTGATGTTTTGTTAATTTATTGTTTTGTAGTTCGATATGCCATCATTAGTCGATAAAGTGGTTTTTATGTCTAAGGAAAAAGAAATGGTTTAGCTTAGGTATCGTTGGCCAGGATATACTTTAAGCCTGCTTCAACCATTTTAATTTAAAATAAAATCCCAACAAATAAGGATTAGTAATGATACCTACTTTTGTGAAGTTGATGTTAATGGCGGCATCCGATAAAGATTAATATTTTTTTATATTTTGAAAAGTAATGAATGTGATTTGTTAGATTTCTTAAATTGTTTTGATTCTGAACCTTTTTTCCCTTTGAGATACAGCTTATTTAGGCTTATAAATCTTATGGTTTTCGGTTAATATGTTATGGTTAGTAAGACCCTTAAGAGTTAGTTTCGTTGATGATTATCAATGATTGTTTTTATAACTCACTGTTATTCATCATGTTTACTGGCTTATTTTAAAACGTACAGCAATCTTCCTGGCGCATTATCGTGACGACGCTTCTTGCCACTTCCTACGCAAGGCTTCGCTCGGGGGGAGTCCGATAAATAGCTACAGGCTAAAGGATATATTGTTAAAAGGAACTGTTGCTGACTCTGGCAACAGACAATTTTAATACTGACACTCGTCAGGCAGTCATTCGTCAGCGATTGGTGAAAGATGATTAAAGGATTAGCCTGAAATTTTTGAGTGCAGCATCAATAAGGCAGGCCGGTCTCCGAACCTGTAAGTGGATTAATATGATAAATGCCAATCGTCCGATACTGAACCTCGATCTCGATCTGCTGAGAACGTTTGTTGCTGTTGCCGATCTGAGTACCTTTGCCGCCGCCGCCGCTGCGGTATGTCGAACCCAATCCGCCGTGAGCCAGCAGATGCAGCGTCTGGAGCAGCTGGTGGGAAAGGAGCTCTTCGCCCGTCATGGGCGAAATAAGCTGCTGACGGAGCATGGAATCCAGCTGTTGGGCTATGCGCGAAAAATTCTGCGATTTAATGATGAAGCATGCACGTCGCTAATGTTTAGTCCGCTTCAGGGGCAACTGACGCTGGGCTCATCTGATGAATCGGCGGACACCATTCTTCCTTTTTTACTAAACCGAATTAGCTCGGCCTATCCGAAGCTGGCTCTTGACGTGCGCGTGAAGCGTCATAGCGTTATGGGCGATATGTTGCGGAACAAAGAGGTCGACCTGGCGCTGACCACGCATCCGCTGGAAGGCTTTACCTCGACGGTGCTGCGTACCTCACCTACGCTTTGGTACTGTGCGTCCGAATTTATGCTGCGTCCTGAAGAGCCGCTGCCGCTGGTGCTGCTTGACGATCCGAGCCCGTTCCGCGATACGATTATTAAAACGCTGGATGCCGCAGGCATGCCATGGCGATTGGCCTATGTCGCCTCGACGCTCTCAGCCGTTCGCGCGGCGGTGAAGGCAGGGCTTGGCGTCACTGCGCGTCCGGTGGAAATGATGAGTCCGGATCTGCGTGCGTTGGGTAAAGGCGAGGGGATGCCGGAGCTGCCGGAAACCGAATATATGCTGAGCTATGATGCGCAGAGTGAAAACGAGCTGACGCAGATGATCTTCCAGTCTCAGGAACCGCGCCACAATCCCTGGCCCTCAGCGGGAATGTATACCCCGGAAGACGGAGAAAATACCCTCATGTTTGAAAGGGACATTGATTAACATTCCGGTTGAAAAGTGGTAACAAAATGTAAGTGCAAAAAAGAATCGTAGACGATAAAAAACGAGTTTGCGGTTCTTTTTTTGTGCTTTTGCGATACCGAAGAAAAAATGAATCTAATAATGTGATAATAATCATGTAATTAGAAATATTTCATCCATCAATTCCCCCTTCACCAAACGCGATGTCATATCACCTGCTAATGTTAAAAAAACGGATAGATTGTTGCCGTTTTACAGGGCGAATTAACAAAAGCGTGTCTTAGATCAAGAAAATACCTCTCTTTGGGGGGATGAATCATCAGAAAATCCTGTCAAAATAGAGGGGTAATTCCGGTTAATGCTACAATACGGACACGATTCAACAACAGGTAAACCGTAAGGTCTTCTGAAGCGAATCGAATCAAAGGGCACGTAATGTTAATGAAATACCTTTGATGTAAATTAATGTGAGGAAACTTTTGTTAAAGTTGACAAAAGGTTATAGAAAGGAGTAAAAAACCTCAACATTTTGCGGTCTACGTTTCCAATTGGGCTGTTTGTAGGTTTTTTAATCCTCCCCATGAATCGATGTAGCGTCCATCTGCCGGTAAGAGCAGAGCAGGTCGTGCTACTTATTTGGTAAAGCTTTGCGTATGTCAACATCCACTGAAATCATCGCTCATCACTGGGCATTCGCTATCTTTCTGATCATTGCCATTGGCCTGTGTTGCCTGATGTTAATCGGCGGCTGGTACCTTGGCGGTCGCGCGCGCGCGCGAAGCAAAAACACCCCGTTTGAATCGGGTATCGACTCCGTTGGCTCCGCACGTTTGCGCCTGTCGGCCAAGTTTTATCTGGTCGCGATGTTCTTCGTCATCTTCGACGTGGAAGCGCTCTACCTGTACGCCTGGTCAACGTCCATCCGTGAAAGCGGTTGGGTTGGCTTTATCGAAGCCGCCATTTTCATATTTGTGCTGCTCGCCGGCCTGGTTTACCTCGTTCGCATTGGCGCGCTGGATTGGACGCCAGCACGTTCTCGCCGCACGCTGGTTAACCCAGAAACCGACAGCGTCACTAACCGTAATACGCAGTAAAAGCGAGGCAATAAGATGGATTATACGCTCACCCGCATAGATCCTAACGGTGAGAACGACCGTTACCCTCTGCAAAAGCAGGAGATTGTCACCGATCCCCTGGAGCAAGAGGTGAACAAAAGCGTGTATATGGGGAAACTCGAACACGCGATGCACGATATGGTCAACTGGGGTCGTAAGAACTCAATCTGGCCATACAACTTCGGCCTTTCTTGCTGCTACGTTGAAATGGTGACGTCATTCACTGCGGTGCATGACGTTGCGCGTTTTGGTGCGGAAGTTCTGCGTGCCTCCCCGCGTCAGGCAGACCTGATGGTGGTGGCGGGAACCTGTTTCACCAAAATGGCCCCGGTTATTCAGCGCCTGTATGACCAGATGCTGGAGCCGAAATGGGTTATCTCGATGGGTGCCTGCGCCAACTCCGGCGGCATGTACGACATCTACTCCGTGGTGCAGGGCGTCGATAAGTTTATTCCTGTCGATGTGTATATCCCTGGCTGCCCACCCCGTCCGGAAGCCTACATGCAGGCGCTGATGCTGCTGCAGGAATCGATTGGTAAAGAGCGTCGCCCGCTGTCATGGGTGGTTGGCGATCAGGGCGTTTACCGCGCCAATATGCAGTCGGAACGCGAGCGTAAACGCGGCGAACGCATTGCAGTGACCAATCTGCGCACGCCTGACGAGATTTAATTTGCGCCTGCGGGCGGTGGCATTTTGACTTCGCAGATCAACATACAACAGCGCGAAGGCCACTCCCGGCAGTCACCACGGACCTTTTGCAATGGTGAACAATATGACCGATTTAACCGCGCAAGAAGCGGCCGCATGGCAAACCCGCGATCACCTTGATGATCCGGTCATCGGCGAACTGCGCAACCGTTTTGGGCCGGATGCATTTACCGTTCAGGCCACCCGCACCGGGGTTCCTGTCGTTTGGGTTAAGCGTGAACAGCTGCTGGAAATTGTCGATTTCCTGAAGAAGTTGCCGAAACCTTACGTCATGCTGTTCGACCTGCACGGTATGGACGAACGCCTGCGTACTCACCGCGACGGTTTACCGGCCGCGGATTTTTCCGTTTTCTACCACCTGATCTCCATCGACCGCAACCGCGACATCATGCTCAAGGTAGCGCTGTCTGAAAACGATCTGAACATACCGACGCTGACCAAACTTTTCCCGAACGCCAACTGGTATGAGCGTGAAACCTGGGAAATGTTCGGCATCACCTTTAACGGCCACCCGAACCTGCGTCGCATCATGATGCCGCCGACCTGGGAAGGCCACCCGCTGCGTAAAGACTACCCGGCGCGCGCCACCGAATTCGATCCGTTTGAGCTGACCAAAGCCAAGCAGGATCTGGAAATGGAAGCGCTGACCTTCAAACCGGAAGAGTGGGGGATGAAGCGTGGGACCGAAAACGAGGACTTTATGTTCCTTAACCTCGGCCCTAACCACCCGTCTGCGCACGGTGCATTCCGTATTATTCTGCAGCTTGATGGCGAAGAGATTGTCGACTGCGTACCGGACATCGGCTACCACCACCGTGGCGCTGAGAAGATGGGCGAACGTCAGTCCTGGCACAGCTACATTCCGTACACTGACCGTATCGAGTACCTCGGCGGCTGCGTGAACGAAATGCCGTACGTGCTGGCGGTGGAGAAACTGGCGGGGATTACCGTGCCGGATCGCGTCAACGTGATTCGCGTGATGCTCTCTGAACTGTTCCGCATCAACAGCCACCTGCTGTACATCTCAACGTTCATTCAGGACGTCGGCGCGATGACCCCGGTCTTCTTCGCCTTTACCGACCGCCAGAAAATCTATGATCTGGTGGAAGCGATTACCGGTTTCCGTATGCACCCGGCCTGGTTCCGTATCGGCGGCGTCGCGCACGACCTGCCGCGCGGCTGGGATCGCCTGCTGCGTGAATTCCTTGAGTGGATGCCGAAGCGTCTTGATTCCTACGAGAAAGCGGCGCTGCGTAACACCATTCTGAAAGGCCGCTCCGTCGGCGTTGCTGCTTATACCGCCAAAGAAGCGCTGGAGTGGGGCACTACCGGTGCCGGCCTGCGTGCAACCGGTATCGGCTTCGACGTGCGTAAATGGCGTCCGTACTCTGGTTACGAAAACTTCGACTTCGAAATCCCGACCGGCGGTGGCGTTTCTGACTGCTACACCCGCGTGATGCTGAAAGTGGAAGAGCTGCGCCAGAGCCTGCGTATTCTTCAGCAGTGCCTCGACAATATGCCGGAAGGGCCGTTTAAGGCGGATCATCCGCTGACCACGCCGCCGCCGAAAGAGCGCACGCTGCAACACATCGAAACCCTGATTACCCACTTCCTGCAGGTTTCCTGGGGCCCGGTGATGCCGGCGCAGGAATCTTTCCAGATGGTGGAAGCCACCAAGGGTATCAACAGTTACTACCTGACCAGCGACGGCAGCACCATGAGCTACCGTACCCGAATCCGTACCCCGAGCTATGCGCACCTGCAGCAGATCCCGGCGGCGATTCGCGGCAGCCTGGTATCCGACCTGATCGTCTATCTGGGTAGTATCGATTTTGTTATGTCAGACGTGGACCGCTAATTATGCACGAGAATCAACAACCACAAACCGAGGCTTTTGAGCTGAGTGCGGCAGAGCGTGAAGCTATTGAGCACGAGAAGCACCACTACGAAGACCCGCGTGCGGCGTCCATTGAAGCGCTGAAAATCGTTCAGAAGCAGCGCGGCTGGGTACCGGACGGCGCGATTTACGCTATCGCTGATGTGCTGGGTATTCCCGCAAGCGACGTAGAAGGCGTCGCGACCTTCTATAGCCAGATTTTCCGCCAGCCGGTAGGACGCCACGTTATTCGCTACTGCGACAGCGTGGTGTGCCACATTACGGGTTATCAGGGTATTCAGGCCGCCATTGAGAAGAAGCTGAACATCAAACCGGGTCAAACCACCTTTGATGGCCGTTTCACTCTGCTGCCGACCTGCTGCCTGGGCAACTGCGACAAGGGGCCGACCATGATGATTGATGAGGATACTCACAGCCATCTGACGCCGGAAGCCATTCCTGACCTACTGGAGCAGTATAAATAATGAAAAATATTATTCTGACTCCCGAAACCCATCCGCTGACCTGGCGTCTTCGCGACGACAAGCAGCCGGTATGGCTGGAAGAGTATCAGGCGAAAAACGGTTATGCCGGCGCGCGTAAAGCGCTCGGCGGCATGGCGCCGGACGAAATCGTCAACCAGGTCAAAGACGCTGGCCTGAAAGGGCGCGGCGGAGCGGGCTTTTCTACTGGCCTGAAGTGGAGCCTGATGCCGAAAGACGAATCCATGAACATCCGTTACCTGCTGTGTAACGCCGATGAAATGGAGCCGGGCACCTATAAAGACCGCCTGCTGATGGAACAGCTGCCGCACCTGCTGGTGGAAGGCATGCTGATTTCCGCGTTCGCCCTGAAGGCGTACCGCGGCTACATCTTCCTGCGCGGCGAATATATTGAAGCGGCACAGCATCTGCGTCGCGCCATTGCCGAAGCGACCGAAGCGGGGCTGCTTGGGAAAAATATCCTTGGTACCGGTTTTGATTTTGAGCTGTTCGTGCACACCGGGGCAGGGCGCTACATCTGCGGCGAAGAAACGGCGCTGATTAACTCCCTCGAAGGCCGTCGTGCTAACCCGCGCTCCAAGCCGCCGTTCCCTGCGAGCTCCGGCGTGTGGGGTAAACCCACCTGCGTCAACAACGTGGAAACGCTGTGTAACGTCCCGGCTATCCTGGCGAACGGCGTCGAGTGGTACCAGAACATCTCGAAGAGCAAAGATGCGGGTACCAAGCTGATGGGCTTCTCTGGCCGCGTGAAAAACCCGGGCCTCTGGGAGCTGCCGTTTGGCACCACTGCGCGTGAAATCCTTGAAGACTACGCTGGCGGCATGCGTGATGGCCTGAAATTCAAGGCCTGGCAGCCGGGCGGCGCGGGCACTGACTTCCTGACCGAAGCGCACCTTGATCTGCCGATGGAATTTGAAAGCATCGGTAAAGCGGGCAGCCGTCTGGGTACGGCGCTGGCGATGGCCGTCGACCACGAGATTGGCATGGTATCGCTGGTGCGTAACCTGGAAGAGTTCTTCGCCCGCGAGTCGTGCGGCTGGTGTACGCCGTGCCGCGACGGTCTGCCGTGGAGCGTGAAAATTCTGCGCGCCCTTGAAAAAGGGGAAGGGCAGCCTGGCGATATCGAGACACTTGAGCAACTGTGTCGATTCTTAGGCCCGGGGAAAACCTTCTGCGCGCATGCGCCTGGCGCGGTTGAACCGCTGCAGAGCGCCATTAAATATTTCCGCGACGAATTCGAGGCAGGCATTAAGCAGCAGTTCAGCAACACTCATGCAATTCATGGGATTCAGCCGAACCTGCTTAAGACGCGCTGGTAATCTAAAGATTTATTTATTTTGGAAGCACGCTAATGGCTACGATTCATGTAGACGGCAAAGAATACGAGGTTAATGGAGCGGACAACCTGCTACAGGCATGTCTCTCTATGGGCCTTGATATTCCGTACTTTTGCTGGCACCCGGCGCTTGGGAGCGTCGGTGCTTGCCGCCAGTGTGCGGTGAAGCAATATCAGAACGCGGAAGACACGCGTGGTCGCCTGGTGATGTCCTGTATGACTCCGGCATCCGACGGCACCTTTATTTCTATCGACGACGCAGAAGCGAAGCAGTTCCGCGAGAGCGTGGTGGAGTGGCTCATGACCAACCACCCGCACGACTGCCCGGTCTGTGAAGAAGGCGGCAACTGCCACCTTCAGGATATGACCGTGATGACCGGCCATAGCTTCCGTCGCTATCGCTTTACTAAACGTACCCACCGTAATCAGGACCTGGGGCCGTTCATCTCTCACGAAATGAACCGCTGCATCGCCTGCTATCGCTGCGTGCGTTACTACAAAGATTACGCTGACGGCACCGACCTGGGTGTGTACGGCGCGCACGACAACGTCTACTTCGGTCGTCCGGAAGACGGTACCCTGGAAAGCGAATTCTCCGGTAACTTGGTCGAAATTTGCCCGACCGGCGTGTTTACCGACAAAACGCATTCCGAGCGCTACAACCGTAAGTGGGATATGCAGTTTGCGCCAAGCATCTGCCAGCAATGTTCGCTGGGCTGTAACACCAGCCCGGGTGAACGTTACGGCGAACTGCGTCGTATCGAAAACCGTTACAACGGTACCGTAAACCACTACTTCCTCTGCGACCGTGGTCGTTTCGGCTATGGCTATGTGAACCTGAAAGACCGTCCGCGTCAGCCGGTTCAGCGCCGTGGCGATGACCTGATCGCGCTGAACGCCGAACAGGCGATGCAGGGCGCGGCAGATATTCTGCGCCAGTCTAAGAAAGTGATCGGTATCGGTTCCCCGCGCGCCAGCATCGAAAGCAACTTCGCGCTGCGCGAGCTGGTTGGGGCGGAAAACTTCTATACCGGTATCGCCGAGGGCGAGCAGGAACGTCTGCAACTGGTGCTGAAAGTGCTGCGTGAAGGCGGTATTCATACCCCAGCGCTGCGCGAAATTGAATCCTATGATGCGGTGCTGGTGTTGGGTGAAGACCTGACGCAAACCGGCGCTCGCGCGGCTCTGGCGGTACGTCAGGCGGTGAAAGGCAAAGCGCGTGAAATGGCGGCGGCGCAGAAAGTGGCTGACTGGCAGATTGCGGCGATCCTCAACATCGGCCAGCGCGCGAAGCATCCGCTGTTTGTCACCAACGTCGACGATACCCGTCTTGACGACATCGCGGCGTGGACCTACCGCGCGCCGGTGGAAGATCAGGCACGCCTTGGTTTTGCTATCGCGCATGCGCTGGACAATAGCGCGCCGGCCGTTGAAGGCCTGGATCGCGACCTGCAAAACAAGATCGACGTGATCGTCCAGGCGCTGGCCGGGGCGAAGAAACCGCTGATCGTTTCCGGCACCAACGCCGGTAGCGCGGAGATTATTCAGGCGGCTGCCAACGTGGCGAAAGCGCTGAAGGGCCGTGGCGCCGACGTTGGCGTAACCATGATCGCGCGTGCGGTGAACAGCATTGGTCTGGGCATGATTGGCGGCGGTTCTCTGGAAGCGGCGTTAAGCGAGCTGGAAACCGGCGCGGCAGACGCGGTCGTGGTGCTGGAAAACGACCTGCATCGCCACGCTTCTGCGGCACGCGTTGACGCCGCGCTCGCCAAAGCGCCGCTGGTGATGGTGATTGACCATCAGCGCACCGCGATTATGGATAAAGCGCATCTGGTCCTCTCTGCGGCAAGCTTCGCCGAAAGTGACGGAACGGTTATCAACAACGAAGGCCGCGCACAGCGCTTCTTCCAGGTGTATGACCCGGCGTACTACGACAGCAACACCGTGATGCTCGAAAGCTGGCGCTGGCTACACTCGCTGCACAGCACCGTGCAGAGCCGTGAAGTGGACTGGACGCAGCTCGATCACGTTATTGATGCGGCCATCGAGAAGCTGCCGCAGCTGGCGGGCATTAAAAATGCCGCGCCGGACGCCAGCTTCCGTATCCGCGGTCAGAAACTGTCGCGTGAACCGCACCGCTACAGCGGTCGTACGGCGATGCGCGCCAACATCAGCGTGCACGAGCCGCGTCAGCCGCAGGATAAAGACACCATGTTTGCCTTCTCGATGGAAGGGAACAACCAGCCGTCAGCGCCGCGTTCGCAAATCCCGTTCGCCTGGGCACCGGGCTGGAACTCCCCGCAGGCATGGAACAAGTTCCAGGCCGAAGTGGGCGGCAAACTGCGCCACGGCGATCCGGGCGTGCGTTTAATTGAAGCATCGGAAAGCGGTCTGGAATTCTTTACCACCGTTCCGGCAAGCTTCCAGGCGCAGGAAGGCAACTGGCGTATTGCGCCGTACTACCATCTGTTCGGTAGCGACGAAATGTCCCAGCGCTCTCCGGTGTTCCAGAGCCGTATGCCGCAGCCGTACATCAAGCTGAACCCGGCAGATGCCGCGAAGCTTGGCGTTAACGCGGGCGCGAATATCGCCTTTAGCTACGACGGCCAGACCATCGTTCTCCCGCTGCTCATCTCTGAAGGGCTGGCGGCAGGGCAGGTGGGCTTACCGATGGGCTTGCCGGGCATTGCGCCGGTGCTGGCGGGTGCGCGCCTTGATAATCTGCAGGAGGCAAAAGCATGAGTTGGTTAACGCCGGATCTGATTGAGATCCTCCTCAGCATTGTTAAAGCCGTGGTCATCCTGCTGGTGGTGGTCACCTGCGGGGCGTTCATGAGCTTCGGCGAACGTCGCCTGCTGGGTCTGTTCCAGAACCGCTACGGGCCGAACCGCGTGGGCTGGGGCGGTTCGCTCCAGCTGGTTGCGGACATGATCAAGATGTTCTTTAAAGAAGACTGGGTACCGAAATTCTCGGACCGCGTCATCTTTACGCTGGCACCGATGATCGCCTTTACCTCGCTGCTGCTGGCCTTCGCCATTGTGCCGGTCAGCCCAAGCTGGGTGGTCGCCGACCTCAATATTGGCGTCCTGTTCTTCCTGATGCTGGCAGGCCTCGCGGTGTACGCGGTGCTGTTCGCCGGCTGGTCGAGTAACAACAAATACTCCCTGCTGGGGGCGATGCGTGCGTCTGCGCAGACCCTGAGCTACGAGGTGTTCCTCGGTCTGTCCCTGATGGGCGTGGTGGCGCAAGCCGGTTCATTCAATATGACCGACATCGTTAATAACCAGGCTCACCTGTGGAACGTGATTCCGCAGTTCTTCGGCTTCATTACCTTTGCGATTGCGGGCGTAGCGGTGTGTCACCGTCACCCGTTTGACCAACCGGAAGCCGAGCAGGAACTGGCTGATGGTTACCACATTGAATATTCCGGCATGAAATTCGGTCTGTTCTTCGTGGGGGAATACATCGGTATCGTTACCGTATCGGCGATGATCGTGACGCTGTTCTTCGGTGGCTGGCAAGGCCCGTTCTTACCGCCGTTCATCTGGTTCGCGCTGAAAACCGCGTTCTTCATGATGATGTTCATTTTGATTCGCGCCTCATTACCGCGTCCGCGTTATGACCAGGTAATGTCCTTCGGCTGGAAAGTGTGCCTGCCGCTGACGCTGATCAACTTGCTGGTAACGGCGGCTGTCATTCTGTGGCAGGCGCAATAAGGGGCGAATAGACCATGACCTTAAAAGAATTACTCGTAGGCTTCGGCACCCAGGTACGCAGTATCTGGATGATTGGCCTGCATGCGTTCGCCAAACGCGAAACGCAAATGTACCCGGAAGAGCCGGTTTACCTGCCGCCGCGCTATCGTGGCCGTATCGTGCTGACGCGCGACCCGGACGGCGAAGAGCGCTGCGTGGCCTGTAACCTGTGCGCGGTAGCCTGCCCGGTGGGCTGTATCTCTCTGCAGAAAGCAGAGACCAAAGATGGCCGCTGGTATCCGGAGTTTTTCCGCATTAACTTCTCGCGCTGCATTTTCTGTGGCCTGTGTGAAGAAGCGTGCCCGACCACGGCGATTCAGTTGACCCCGGACTTCGAACTGGGCGAATACAAACGTCAGGATCTGGTGTACGAAAAAGAGGATCTGCTGATTTCCGGTCCGGGTAAATACCCGGAATATAACTTCTACCGGATGGCGGGTATGGCAATCGACGGCAAAGATAAGGGCGAAGCAGAGAACGAAGCTAAGCCTATCGACGTCAAGAGCCTGTTACCGTAAGGAGAGGGGCAATGGAATTCGCTTTTTATATCTGTGGCCTGATTGCTGTCCTCGCGACGCTGCGAGTGATTACGCACACTAACCCGGTACATGCGCTGCTGTATCTGATTATCTCGCTGCTGGCAATTGCCGGGGTGTTCTTCTCGCTGGGCGCGTATTTCGCCGGTGCGCTGGAGATCATCGTTTACGCGGGCGCCATCATGGTGCTGTTCGTCTTCGTGGTGATGATGCTGAACCTGGGCGGCGCTGAAATCGCTCAGGAACGTGAGTGGTTGAAGCCGCAAATCTGGATTGGCCCGGCGATTTTGTCCGCCGTGCTGCTGGCGGTGATGGTTTACGCCATCATCGGCCTGAATGATCAGGGCATCGACGGAAACGCCATCAGCGCTAAAGAAGTCGGTATCGCACTGTTCGGGCCGTACGTTCTGGCGGTAGAACTGGCGTCGATGCTACTGCTGGCCGGGCTGGTGGTGGCCTTCCACATTGGCCGTGAAGACCGTCCGGGCGAAGTGCTGAGCAACCGTTCCGGCGATAGCGCGAAAAGGAAAACGGAGGAACACGCATGATTCCTTTACAACATGGGCTGATCCTCGCCGCGATTTTATTCGTGCTGGGTTTAACCGGCCTGGTTATCCGCCGTAACCTGCTGTTTATGCTGATTGGGCTGGAAATCATGATTAACGCCGCCGCGCTGGCCTTTGTGGTCGCCGGCAGCTACTGGGGCCAGACCGACGGTCAGGTGATGTATATCCTCGCCATTACCCTCGCGGCTGCGGAAGCAAGTATTGGCCTGGCGCTGCTGCTGCAGCTCCATCGTCGCCGCCAGAACCTGAACATCGATTCAGTAAGTGAGTTGCGCGGATGAACATGCTTGCCTTAACCATTATTTTCCCGTTAATTGGCTTTGTCCTGCTGGCTTTCTCCCGCGGGCGCTGGTCAGAAAACCTGTCCGCCACCGTGGGGATTGGCTCGATTGGTCTGTCTGCGCTGGTCACGGCGTACGTCGGCATCGACTTCTTCGCTAACGGCAAACAGGCGTTCAGCCAGCCGCTGTGGACGTGGATGTCCGTCGGTGATTTCAATATCGGTTTCAACCTGGTGCTGGACGGCCTGTCGCTGACCATGCTCTCGGTAGTAACCGGGGTCGGCTTCCTGATCCACATGTTCGCCTCCTGGTACATGCGCGGTGAAGAGGGTTACTCCCGCTTCTTCGCCTACACCAACCTGTTTATCGCCAGCATGGTGGTTCTGGTACTGGCCGATAACCTGCTGCTGATGTATCTGGGCTGGGAAGGCGTGGGCCTGTGCTCCTATCTGCTGATCGGTTTCTACTATACCGATCCGAAGAACGGCGCGGCGGCAATGAAAGCCTTCGTGGTAACCCGTGTGGGTGACGTGTTCCTCGCGTTCGCGCTGTTCATCCTCTACAACGAGCTGGGCACGCTGAACTTCCGCGAAATGGTGGAACTGGCGCCGGCGCACTTTGCCGCAGGCAATAACATGCTGATGTGGGCAACGCTGATGCTGCTGGGTGGTGCCGTGGGTAAATCCGCGCAGCTGCCGTTGCAGACCTGGCTTGCGGACGCGATGGCCGGCCCGACGCCGGTCTCCGCGCTGATCCACGCCGCGACGATGGTTACCGCAGGTGTCTACCTGATTGCCCGTACCCACGGCCTGTTCCTGATGACGCCGGAAGTGCTGCATCTGGTGGGGATCGTTGGGGCGATTACGCTGGTGCTGGCAGGCTTTGCCGCGCTGGTGCAGACCGACATCAAACGTGTACTCGCGTACTCCACCATGAGCCAGATTGGCTACATGTTCCTGGCGCTGGGCGTGCAGGCGTGGGATGCGGCGATTTTCCACCTGATGACCCACGCGTTCTTCAAAGCGCTGCTGTTCCTGGCGTCCGGCTCGGTGATTCTGGCCTGTCATCACGAACAGAACATCTTCAAGATGGGCGGCCTGCGTAAGTCGATTCCGCTGGTGTATGCCTGCTTCCTGATCGGTGGCGCCGCGCTCTCTGCGCTGCCGCTGATTACCGCGGGCTTCTTCAGTAAAGACGAAATCCTTGCCGGGGCGATGGCTAACGGTCATATCAATCTGATGGTGGCGGGTCTGGTCGGTGCGTTCATGACCTCGCTGTACACCTTCCGTATGATCTTCATCGTCTTCCACGGTAAAGAGCAGATTCATGCGCACGCAGGGAAGGGGATTACCCATCACCTGCCGCTGATTGTGCTGATGGTGCTGTCGACCTTCGTGGGCGCGCTGATTGTACCGCCGCTGCACGGCGTACTGCCGGCGACGACCGAACTGGAACATGGCCGCGTGCTGACGCTGGAAATCACCTCAGGCATCGTGGCGATTGCCGGTATCCTGATTGCCGCATGGCTGTGGCTGGGTCAACGTACGCTGGTGACCTCTATCGCCAACAGCGCGCCGGGCCGTCTGCTGGGTACCTGGTGGTACAACGCCTGGGGCTTTGACTGGCTGTACGACAAAGTGTTCGTTAAGCCATTCCTGGGCATCGCCTGGCTGCTGAAGAGCGACCCGCTCAACGCGCTGATGAACATTCCGGCGATCCTTTCCCGCTTTGCAGGCAAAGGCCTGGTGCTGAGCGCGAACGGTTATCTGCGCTGGTATGTTGCGTCAATGAGCATTGGTGCCGTGGTGGTGCTGGCGCTGTTGATGGTATTGCGTTAATTCGTTGGGGAGGGTTTTCCTCCCCATGAAAATGTCGTGCTGTTTTCCTGTTCCGGCGAGCGATGTCGCCACCGGATAGTTGAATAAGGAAATGAATTGCCATGTTATTACCCTGGCTAATACTGATTCCCTTTATTGGCGGTTTCCTCTGCTGGCAGACCGAACGCTTTGGCGTGAAGATGCCGCGCTGGATAGCGCTGATTACCATGGGACTGACGCTGGCGCTTGGCCTGCAGCTGTGGCTGCAGGGCGGCTACTCACTCACGCAATCTGCCGGTCTGCCGCAGTGGCAGTCTGAGTTCATCCTGCCGTGGATCCCGCGTTTTGGGATCACTATCCACCTTGCTATCGACGGCCTGTCGCTGCTGATGGTGGTGCTGACCGGTCTGCTGGGTGTGCTGGCGGTGCTCTGTTCCTGGAATGAAATCCAGAAATACCAGGGCTTCTTCCACCTCAACCTGATGTGGATCCTGGGCGGCGTTATCGGCGTGTTCCTCGCCATCGACATGTTCCTGTTCTTCTTCTTCTGGGAGATGATGCTGGTGCCGATGTACTTCCTGATCGCGCTCTGGGGCCATAAAGCCTCCGACGGTAAAACGCGTATCACGGCGGCCACCAAGTTCTTCATCTATACCCAGGCAAGCGGTCTGGTGATGCTGATTGCCATCCTGGCGCTGGTGTTCGTGCATCACGATGCGACCGGCGTATGGACTTTCAACTATCAGGATCTGCTGAAGACCCCGATGTCCCACAGCGTGGAATATCTGCTGATGCTTGGCTTCTTCATCGCTTTCGCGGTGAAAATGCCGGTGGTTCCGCTGCACGGCTGGCTGCCGGACGCGCACTCTCAGGCACCTACCGCCGGTTCCGTTGACCTCGCCGGTATCTTGCTGAAAACCGCGGCCTACGGTCTGCTGCGCTTTGCGCTGCCGCTGTTCCCGAATGCTTCCGCCGAGTTCGCGCCTATCGCCATGTGGCTGGGTGTCATTGGTATCTTCTACGGCGCGTGGATGGCGTTTACCCAGTACGATATCAAACGTCTGATTGCTTACACCTCCGTTTCCCACATGGGCTTCGTGCTGATTGCCATCTATACCGGCAGCCAGCTGGCGTACCAGGGCGCGGTGATTCAGATGATTGCGCACGGTCTGTCCGCGGCCGGTCTGTTCATTCTGTGTGGCCAGCTGTACGAGCGCCTGCATACCCGCGACATGCGTCAGATGGGCGGTCTGTGGAGCAAAATTAAGTGGCTGCCGGCGCTGTCAATGTTCTTTGCCGTCGCGACGTTGGGGATGCCGGGTACCGGTAACTTCGTCGGCGAATTTATGATCCTGTTCGGCAGCTACCATATCGTGCCGGTGATTACGGTGATTTCCACCTTTGGTCTGGTCTTCGCTTCAGTGTATTCACTGGCGATGCTGCACCGGGCGTACTTCGGCAAAGCGAAGAGCGAAATCGCGGCCAAAGAGCTGCCAGGGATGTCGCTGCGCGAGCTGTTCATCGTGCTGTTGCTGGTCGTGCTTCTGGTTCTGCTGGGCTTCTACCCGCAGCCGATTCTCGACACGTCACATTCTGCGATGGGCAACATCCAGCAGTGGTTTGTTAATTCTGTTTCAACTACAAGGCCGTAATTCGCCATGACAATAACTCCACAACAACTGATCGCGCTGTTACCGCTGCTGATCGTCGGCTTGACGGTGGTGGTTGTGATGCTCTCCATTGCGTGGCGACGCAATCACTTCCTCAATGCCACGCTGTCGGTCATTGGGCTTAACGCTGCGCTGGTGTCGCTCTGGTTTGTTGGCCAGGCGGGCGCGATGGACGTCACCCCGCTGATGCGCGTTGACGGTTACGCGATGCTCTACACCGGGCTGGTGCTGCTGGCGAGCCTGGCGACCTGCACTTTCGCCTATCCGTGGCTTGAGGGCTACACCGATAACCGGGAAGAGTTCTACCTGCTGGTGCTGATTGCCGCGCTGGGCGGCATTCTGCTGGCTAACGCCAACCATCTGGCGGCGCTGTTCCTCGGGATTGAGCTTATCTCTCTGCCGCTGTTCGGTCTGATTGGCTACGCCTTCCGCCAGAAACGTTCGCTGGAAGCGAGCATCAAATACACCATTCTGTCCGCTGCCGCATCGTCGTTCCTGCTGTTCGGTATCGCGCTGCTGTACGCGCAGTCTGGCGACCTGTCGTTCCTGGCGCTCGGTAAGAGCCTCAGCGACAACATGCTGCACGAACCGCTGCTGCTGGCAGGCCTTGGGATGATGATTGTTGGTCTGGGCTTCAAGCTTTCGCTGGTGCCGTTCCACCTGTGGACGCCAGACGTTTACCAGGGCGCGCCTGCGCCGGTCTCCACCTTCCTGGCGACCGCCAGCAAGATTGCCATCTTCGGGGTGGTGATGCGTCTGTTCCTGTACGCGCCGGTAGGCGACAGCGAAGCGGTACGCGTGGTGCTGGGCATTATCGCCTTCGCCTCTATCATCTTCGGTAACCTGATGGCGCTGAGCCAGACCAACATCAAACGTCTGCTCGGTTACTCCTCTATCTCCCACCTCGGCTATCTGCTGGTGGCGCTGATTGCGCTGCATAGCGGTGAGATGTCGATGGAGACCGTTGGCGTTTACCTGGCCGGTTACCTGTTCAGCAGCCTCGGCGCGTTCGGCGTCGTCAGCCTGATGTCCAGCCCGTACCGTGGCCCGGATGCAGATTCCCTGTACTCCTACCGTGGTCTGTTCTGGAACCGTCCGATTCTGGCGGCGGTGATGACGGTGATGATGCTGTCGCTGGCCGGTATCCCGATGACCCTCGGCTTTATCGGTAAGTTCTACGTGCTGGCTGTCGGCGTCCAGGCGCACCTGTGGTGGCTGGTTGGCGCGGTGGTGGTTGGCTCCGCGATTGGCCTCTACTACTACCTGCGCGTTGCCGTGAGCCTGTACCTCAGCGCGCCTCAGCAGCCGGGCCGCGATGCGCCGTCTAACTGGCAGTACAGCGCGGGCGGTATCGTGGTGCTGATCTCCGCGCTGCTGGTGCTGGTGCTGGGTATCTACCCGCAGCCGCTGATTAACATCGTTCAGCTGGCGATGCCGCTGATGTAATCCAGCGTGATGATGTCAATAACCGCCGATTTATCGGCGGTTTTTTTATGCGTGAAAGCGTGTAGGGTAGTCGCATATAAATCTGAATGGAGCCGCTAATGAGAACGCAAAAAAGATGTCTGGGACACGTGGCCATTGTGGTCGACGACTACGACCGCGCGATTGAGTACTACACGGACAAACTGGGGTTCACGCTTATTGAAGATACGCCACAGCCGGGTAAACGCTGGGTGGTGGTATCACCCAACCCGGAAAGCGACTGCAATCTTCTGCTGGCGCGCGCGTCCAACGAACGGCAGGAAGGTTTTATCGGTAACCAATGCGGCGGAAGAGTCTTTCTGTTCCTACAGACCGATGATTTCTGGCGCGATTACCATGCCATGAAGGCGAAAGGCGTGCATTTCTGCGAAGCGCCGCGCGAGGAGGAGTACGGTACGGTGGTGGTGTTTGAAGATCTGTATGGCAACCGCTGGGATCTTTATCAGAACGCGTAGCCCGCGTGATGACAGGCGATCCTGGCGATCGCCTGTGTGTTGTGAGGTTACTTCGCCGCCAGCTCGCGACGAATGATTTCCGCCCCCGCGCTCAGCGCGTTGAGCTTGCCCTGGGCCACGTGGCGCGGCAGCGGTGCCATGCCGCAGTTGGTTGACGGATACAGTTTGTCGGCATCCACAAACTGCAGGGCTTTGCGCAGGGTATCGGCAACCTCTTCCGCCGTCTCGACGGTATGGTTGGCGACGTCAATGGCCCCGACCATCACCTTTTTACCGCGAATCAGTTCCAGCAGGTCCATCGGCACGCGGGAGTTATGGCACTCCAGCGAGATGATATCGATATTCGACGCCTGCAGCTTCGGAAACGCTTCTTCATATTGACGCCACTCGTTGCCCAGCGTCTTTTTCCAGTCGGTATTGGCTTTAATACCGTACCCATAACAGATATGCACGGCGGTTTCGCATTTCAGCCCCTCAATCGCGCGCTCCAGCGTGGCGATGCCCCAGTCGTTAACTTCATCGAAGAAGACGTTAAAGGCCGGCTCGTCAAACTGGATAATGTCCACGCCCGCCGCTTCCAGCTCGCGCGCTTCCTGGTTGAGAATTTTGGCAAATTCCCAGGCCAGCTTTTCGCGGCTTTTATAGTGGGCATCGTACAGGGTATCGATCATGGTCATCGGCCCCGGCAGCGCCCATTTTATCGGCTGTTTGGTGAGCTGACGTAAATAACGCGCGTCATCGACAAATACCGGTTTTTTACGCTCGACGGCACCGACCACGGTTGGCACGCTGGCATCGTAGCGATTACGAATTTTCACCACTTCGCGTTTTTCAAAATCGACGCCGCTGAGGTGTTCAATAAAGGTGGTGACAAAATGCTGACGGGTTTGCTCACCGTCGCTGACAATATCAATTCCGGCCCGTAGCTGATCGTCCAGTGACAAACGCAGCGCATCCTGTTTGCCCAGAATTAACTCTTCATTCTGTAATTTCCATGGCGACCACAGCGTTTCCGGCTGCGCGAGCCAGGACGGTTTTGGTAAGCTGCCAGCCGTTGATGTCGGGAGCAATGTTTTCATAATAGATAACCTTTTAATGTGAATTCATTAAAGCGCGTAGTCGGCTGACCATTGCTCAAGAATATGTTTGTACGGTTTGATAAAGTGTTCTTCGGTGAATTTGCCTTGCTCAATGGCGAGCCGGCTGCGTTCTTCCCGGTCGTAAACAATTTTGGTTAATGAATGATCCTGCTGACTCAGATTCGGCTGATAGTGCAAACCTGCCGCGGAGTTAGCGTTATAAATTTCCGGACGATAAATTTTCTGGAAGGTCTCCATCGTGCTGATGGTGCCGATCAGTTCCAGGTCGCTGTAGTCGCTCAGCAAATCGCCGGTAAAGAAGAAGGCCAGCGGCGCGACGCTGTTTTTCGGCATGAAATAGCGCACCTTCAGGCCCATCTTGCTGAAATAATGTTCGGTTAACGAGGTGCCGTGCTGCTGGTATTCAATCCCCAGAACCGGATGCTGATTGCCCGTCTGCTGATAGGCGTTCTTATTGGATACGCTAAGACAGATGACCGGCGGTTTTTTAAACTGTGCTTTGTATTCTGCTGAATTAACGAAATGCTTAAAGATGTTGCCATGCAAATCGCCAAAGTTTTCCGGGATCGTAAATTCAGTACCATGCTTATTATGCTCCAATAGCAGGACGCTAAAGTCATAATCGCGAACGTAAGATGAGAAGTTATTGCCAACAATCCCTTCAATTCGTTCGTTGGTTTTTTTATCAATAATATTGGTTTTCAGAATTTCAATGGCCGGAAAGGCGGTGCCCGCAATATTCATTTCAACGGAAATAATATCCAGCTCAACGGAATAACGATCGCCTTGCGGATTATCCCAGTACGCTAAGTTATTGAAGCGATTATCAATCATCTTGAGCGTATTACGTAAGTTCTGCTGACGGTTTTCACCGCGTGCAAGATTGGCAAAATTAGTCGTGATACGGGTATTCTCAGAAGGATTATAATTTTCGTCGAAAAGGCTGTGCTTAATAGTAAAAGTAAAATCGTTATTCATGGCAGTCTTGCCTCCTGAGTCGGGAAATGAAAACCGAGCCTGTTGATGATTCAGCGTGTTTTGCTTCACGCATCCGGCGGCTTCATGTTGCCAATAAGTTAATAATGTGTATTTTATGCCAGAGCCTCTGGAGGAGTGAAAGCGACTTAATTTCATTGCAACATGAGACATCTTCATGATGCGCTAGCGCTACGGCGGTTTTTCTCAACATCACCCGGCGCCACTCGACGAGGCGCATAACGCCCTGACCTGGTAAATCCCGCCAAACGCACCTATAGTCGTGACAGATTTCCCGCAACAGGACTCAGCAATGCGCTTTAACGGACTGACCAAAGGTTTCTTTATTTTCATTCTCGCCCTCGTCACCTGGGCATTTTTCGACGTTCTTTCTCCCTATTTTTCCGCCATTCTGTGGGCGGCTATTCTCACCGTGGTGTTCAACCCGGTGAAAAATAAGCTGCGTAGCGCGTTGGGCGAGCGCAACGAGCTGGCATCGCTCATCACGATTGTCATTATTTGCCTGATTGTGTTTATTCCGCTGATGGCGATCCTGTCATCGCTGGCGCTTGAGCTGAATGTGATTTACACCAAGCTGCAGGAGAACAACACGCGTTTTCCGCAGGTCATTGCCAGCATTTTTTCGCATCTGCCGCACTGGGCACGCGGTTTTCTGATAGAGCACGACCTGGATAACGTCGCGCAAATTCAGAAAAAACTCTCTGATGTCGCGCTGGCGGGGGGGCAGTACCTGGCCGGCAGCGCGTTCCTGATAGGTAAGGGCACTTTCGGTTTCGCCATTAGCTTCGGCATCATGCTGTATCTGCTGTTCTTCCTGCTAAAAGATGGCCCGTATCTGGTGAATCAGATTCTGGACTCGCTGCCGCTGACCGATTTTGTGAAACAGCATCTGTTTGCCAAATTTGTCGGCGTCACCCGGGCGACGGTCAAAGGCACGGCGGTGGTGGCGGTGGTTCAGGGGACGCTGGGCGGCATTGCGTTTGCCATTGTCGGTATCGACGGGAGCGTGCTGTGGGGGGCGCTGATGGCGTTTCTGTCGCTGGTACCCGCCGTGGGTTCGGCGATTATCTGGGTACCGGCGGCGATATTTCTCTTCGCCACCGACCAGTTGTGGCAAGGGCTCTTTATCGTCGGTTTCTTTATCGTGATTGTCGGGCTGGTGGACAACATTCTGCGCCCGCTGCTGGTGGGGAAAGACACCAAAATGCCTGACTACCTGATCCTGATTACCACCATTGGCGGTATGGAAATTTACGGCATCAACGGCTTTGTCATCGGTCCGCTGATTGCGGCGCTGTTCCTCGCCTGCTGGAACCTGTTCTCCGGGCGTGACCACGCGGGGAACGTTGAAGGGTTGGACGAAGAGTTTATGGCGGAAGGAAAAAATCCTCCAGATGCGTAATGCCATGACGATAACAAAAGGCGGCTACGGCCGCTTTTTTTATTGTCACGCGGAAATGGGCATTTCCTATAATTTCCATGATGCTTATTGAATATTCGTCGCAGAAGGAAGCCATCGGTGAGAATAGCGACCATAACAAACTGGGCCTACGGCGCGACGGTCTGTCTGACTATCGCCTCCGGTATCGTCATGTTGATGGCCTCCAGCGCGGACAATACCGAACGTCAGGCGGTGGCGCAGCGACAGGTGTTCGACCAGCTCACTGAGGAGATCGACAACGACGCCTGGGCGCTATCCGATCTGGCGCGCTTGTACGTCGTCGGCAAAGACCCGGATGTGCTGAAGGAATACCGGCAGAAAGAAACCGCGCTGAAATCGATTGAACACCGATTATCAAAACTGAACGACGCCGGGGCGACGGGCGAGGAGCTGGCGCTGTTGCACGAGGGCGTGCAGATTGTCGATGCGCTACAGGACGAGCAGCAAGCGGCGCTGGCCAATATGGCGCGCGGTGAAACCGCACAGGCGATGGCGCTGCTTTACGGCAAAATTTATGAGCAGGAGTTGGACCGCGCGCAGGAGAAAATCGATCACTTCCGCCAGCTTCTGGATAACCGCGCGCGCGATGCCATTGACGATGCGACGCGGGCGTCCCGCACGCTGCGCACGCTGTCGGAAGTGATGGTGGGGCTGACGGCGCTGCTGTTTTTATTCGTGCTGGGCTTTATTTTACAACACCGCGTACTGCGCCCGGTCGTGCGTTTGAGCGACGTGGTGCACCGGCTGGCATCGCAGGATTATGCCGTGGAAACGCCCGACTTCAAGCAAATTGATGAAATTGGCGATATGGCGCAGGCGGTGCGTATTTTCCGCGAAAACGGCCTGGCGCGGCAGCAGCTGGAAAAAGAGCGCGATGCCAACTGGGCGATACGCGAACTGCTAGCGCGGATGACTCAGCGCCTGCAAGGCTGTGAGAATTTTGACGACGTCATTAACGTCGCGGAGCTGTTCGCGCCGAACATTGCGCCCGGCGTGGCCGGACGGCTGTTTGTTCTCGACCGCGATCCCTGGCAGATGCGCTGTGTTGCCGAGTGGCTATCGCCGGAGGGGAAAGCGAGTCCTTTTCACCCGGATGAATGTTGGGCGGTACGTCGCGGCCAAAGCCATCCGCCGATGCACGGCGAGCCGGATATCGGCTGCTACCATCTGCCGGAGACGTGCCACAGCCATTCCCTGTGCGTACCGCTGATTGCCCAGGGCGAGGCGATTGGGCTGCTCTCATTCCAGAATCTCAATGAGCAAACCGCCTCGACACGCGCCTATCTGGAGCTGATGGCGGAAGCGCTGGGTCTGGCCCTGGCCAACCAGCGGCTGCGCGACGCGCTGCTGGAAAAAGCGCTGTACGACCCGCTGACCGGGCTGCGTAATCGCTACCACCTCGAAGATATGCTGGGCACTCAGTTGAACCTGGCCATGCGCAGCAAAGAACCGCTCAGTTGCCTGATGATCGATATCGATCACTTTAAACACATTAACGACCGGTTTGGCCACGAGGCGGGGGATGGGGTGATTAAAAGCGTCGCCGCGATTATTCAGCGCGTGGTGCGCGATCATGGCACGGCTTTCCGCTACGGCGGTGAAGAGTTCCTGGTGCTGCTTAACGGCATGGATGAAGAGGCCGCCAGCCGCGTTGCCACCGATATTTATAACGGCGTGCGCGAGATGGCGCTGCGTTTTGCCGGGACGGATATTGGCCACGTGGACGTCTCGATCGGCGTCGCCAGCTACCCGGAACATGTCCAAAGTGACAACCTGCTGCGCGCTGCCGACGTGGCGCTCTATCGCGCGAAAGAGCTGGGGCGGGCGCGAATTGTCAGCTTTGGCATGCTGGAGGCCGGATGACCGGCATTGCGCTGGACCGCCGCTTTCCAGTACTGTGATTAAATGTAAACAGAAAGTGAAGCGGGCCTATGCATCTCGATTTTCGCCAACTGCGCAACTTTGTCGCGCTGGTTGAATATGGCAGTTTTAATCGCGCGGCGGAGGCGGTCTGCCTGTCGCAATCGGCGTTTAGTCGCAGCATTCAGGCGCTGGAGCAGAGCGTCGGCCACCCGCTTTTTGACCGTCAGAGCAAGCTCCCGACCCTGACGCTGCATGGGCAAACCTTGCTGCCCTACGCGCGTCGCTTTCAGGAGCTGAACGTCGAGTTAAGCAGCCATCTGCGTGAAGCGGACGATGCTCAAAACGGCGAAGTGGCGTTCGGTTGCGGCCCGGCGCCCGGCGCGCGGTTAATTCCAGCGGCGGTCGGTGAATTTCATCGGCGTCTGCCGCAGGCGAGGGTGCGTTTTCATATCGACAACTGGTATGCCCTGCACCATGCACTGACCTCGCAGCAATACCCGTTTGTGGTGGCCGACAGCTGGCAGGCCGAGCTGGATCCACAGCTGCGGGTGCAGCCGCTCAGCCCACAGCGCTGTTTTTTCGTCTGCCATGCCAGCCATCCGTTGGCAAAGCAGGGGCCTGTTTCTATTCAACAGATATTGCGCTATCCGTTTGCCGCCCCCTATTTACCGCCGGGTGTGCGTAAAGTGTTGGCGACGCTGAGCCAGCGGCAAGACTTTACCCCGGCGATCCAGTGCGACCATATCTATGCGCTGTGGTCGACGCTGGCACATACCGAGGCGATAAGCTTCGCCAGCGAAGATGGTTTTGCGCTGTGTCAGCACAGTCATCAGTTGGTTAAGCTGGAGTTGAGCGACCTGCCGGACGAGTGGCGGCTGATGCAGACCCGGTTTGCGATTATCTCCCCGGTTCATGCGGCCCAGCCGCCGCTTGCAGAAAAGCTGATGGAGATTATCCTGCATGCCGACCGTCAGCTTCAGCCGTTGACGCAGGGAGTGAGCGTTTAACCGGCGTTGAGCGGCTGGCCCTGAGGATTGTACTGCGGCCAGTGTTTCTCCAGCTTCTGGCTTTTCAACGCCTGTTCGACAAACTGGCCGTCTACCCATTGCTTCGCGTCAAATGCGCTGCGGATCAATCGGCCATTTTTGGCCTGTTCGACGCTGCTGCTAAAGCTCTCAGTCAGGAACGGATCGATGCGCGGCGAGGTGCTAAAGTTCAGCTCCTGCGGCTGGAGCTCTTCGAGGAATAGCGCTTGCGGAATCTGGCTCTGTCTGGCCATTTCCGCTGACCAGGCTTCACGATTGGCCTCGTTGCTGATTTCCGCCGCATTTTTTACCAGCACGTCGATAATCTGCTGGGTGGCCTGCGGCCAGGCTTCGATAAAGCTCTGGGTACCCAGGAAGCCCGCCTGGGTGGTGTTCTGACGGCCGGAATCACCGCTTTTCACCACCACGTCTATCTTATCGCCGCGCAGCGCCAGCAGCGAGACGCCGCCCCACACCGCATCGACGCGTCCGGCGGCCAGCGCCGCTTTGCCCGCGTTCCAGTCGAGATTGATCACCTGCAGCTGACGCTCGGTCAAACCGGCGCTTTGTAACGCGCGGTCAAAGGCCAACTGGTCAGCCGTGCCACGATAGACCGCCACGCGCTTACCCTTCAGGTCGGCCAGCGTTTTGATGCCCGAGGCTTTGGTGGCGGCCAGGTACGATTCTGAACCGCGGCTGCCTAACAGCAGGCGCGTCGGCAGACCGTTGGCCTTGCCAATAATGGCGGCCAGGTCGCCAAGGTAGACGAAATCAAGCTGTCGGTTGGCCAGCGCTTCATTCACCGCCGGGCCCGCGCCTTTAAAGAACTGCCATTGCACCTCGACGCCTTGCGGCTTAAACACGTCTTCAAGCTGGTGGCGAATATACGCCATCCCCACCGGCCCCTCGATAAACGGCTGACTGCCCGCGCTTTGGTCCGGTACGCCAATACGGATGGTACGCAGCTCTTCGGCGTGAAGGCTGGTCATCAGACCGACCGTCGCCGTCAGTGCCAGTATGGTGCGGCGAAAAAGTGCTTTCATCATAACGTCTTGCTCCCCTGAGTTTTTTTCTCACCCTAAAGAGCCGCCCGCCCCGCTGTTAAATACTTTTATTGGCAAAGCAAAGGCAAAAAAAAGCTAAAGCAAAGGCCGCGTACCCGGCAGGCTGAAATGCATTTGTTGCATCGGGATTATTCACGTAACGCAATGGCGGCGTGAGAAAAGTCACGTTTTTATAGCGGCATAACTTCACGAAAAGTGGACCGCTATGTCGCAGATACTCATCAGAACCCGCCTTCCCGGAAGGCCCATATTCCGGTTGAACGGCTGGCCGTGGCTGTTGCCCGCGCTGCTGTTTGTCCTGTGGTTCATCGCCGCTCGCGAAGGCTGGATGCCGGAGCAGATCCTGCCGCCACCGTCGGTGGTTGCCGATACCGCACTGTCGTTATTCGGCGGCGACCTGCTGGCGCAGTGGGGGTTCAGCCTCCAGCATCTGGCGCTGGGGCTGCTGTTAGGCACCCTGGCCGGAACGCTGCTTGGCGCGCTGTTTGGTTTAGTCCCTACGGCGGCGCAGCGGGTGGAGCCGCTGTTTTACGCGCTGGCGCAGATTCCCACGCTGGGCTGGATCCCGCTGTTTATGGTGCTGTTCGGCATTGATAACGGTCTGAAGCTGGCGGTGATTGTGAAAACCACCGTCGTGCCGATGACGCTGAATACCCAGCAGGCGGTGACCAGCGTGCCGCTGACGCTGAGTGAAGCGGGCAGGGTGATGAATTTTTCCCGCTGGCAGCGCCTGCGCTGGCTGGTGATCCCGGCGAGCCTGCCGGGTTGGTTTACCGGCCTGCGGCTGGCGCTTTCACAGGCCTGGGTGTCGCTGATTGTTGTCGAACTGCTGGCTTCTTCGGAAGGCATTGGCTACCTGATGGTCTGGGGACGCCAGCTGTTTCAACTGGATATCGTCTTCGTCACCATCGCCGTGGTGGGGATTAGCGGCATGCTGATGGAGTGGGCGGCGAATCGCGCCTACTCGCGGCTGGTGTTCTGGCCGCAGCCCGCGACAGGTCGCCTGGCCTGGAAACCGCAGGCCAGCTGGCGCGCGTTGCAGCTGCCGGCGCTGCTGCTGGTGTTGTGGCAACTGGCGAGCCAGTGGGGCTGGATCGACGGCGCGTTGTTCTCCTCGCCGCTGGCGGTGGCCGATCGCTTTGTGTTGGGGATGGTGAACGGTGAGCTAACCGCGGCGATGCTGGCAAGCCTTGGGCGCGCGCTGATCGGCGGCGCGCTGGGTATCGCGAGCGGCCTGCTTTGCGGGCTGCTGTTAGCGCTACGACCGCGCGTGGGACAGATCTTCACGCCAACGCTCAACGTTCTACGCCATATTGCGCTGTTTGCCTGGCTGCCGCTGCTGACCGCATGGGTGGGTAACGATAACGGCGGCAAAATTGTCTTTATCGCCCTGGCCTCCTTCTTCCCGATGTTCTTCAGCACCTTACAGGCTGTCACCCAGCGCAGCCCGCAGCTGGACGAGGTCGCTGACGTCCTGCGTTTAAAGGGCTTCGCGCGTTTGCGTTCCCTGATTCTCCCCGGCGCCGCGCCGGGTATCTTCGCCGGTCTACGATTGGCGCTGATTTATGCCTGGCTTGGCAATATCGGCGCGGAGTATTTCATGTCCTCCGGCGTGGGTATCGGCAGTCTGATGATCAACGCCCAGCAGTTGCTGGATATGCCGACCATTCTGTGCGGCATGGTGCTGGTCGGTGTTACCGGTGCGGCGCTGGATAAAGCCGGGCGTTTACTGGAAATTCGCGCCACCCGCTGGCGCCAACAGGAGCAACTATGACCTCTTCGACGCTGGTCTCTTTTCAGCATGTGCGTAAATCCTGGCAACAGGTGACGGCGCTACAGAACTTTAGCCTGGATATTGCCGCCGGCGAGCTGGTGGCGCTGGTGGGCAGCAGCGGCTGCGGGAAATCGACGCTGCTGCGAATGCTGGTGGGTCTGGAGCCGACCACCCAGGGCGAGATTCGGATCAACGGCGAGCGGGTGACCGGCGTGGGTAAAGAGCGCGGCATCGTCTTTCAGGAACCCCGCCTGTTCCCGTGGCTAAGCGTGATCGACAACGTGATGCTTGGCCTCGCGGATGAAAAACTTAGCCGGGCCGAGAAGCGCCAGCGGGCGCAGGCGATGCTGGCGCGCGTGCAGTTGACTGAGTTCGCCAGCGCACTGCCCGCACAGCTTTCCGGCGGTATGGCGCAGCGTGTAGCGATTGCCCGCGGTCTGGTCGCTCGTCCGCAGATCCTGATGCTGGATGAACCGTTCGGCGCGCTGGATGCCCTGACGCGCCACACACTCCAGCAGGAACTGTTACAGATTCACCAAAGCACCGGCACCACCACGCTGCTGGTGACGCACGATGTGGAAGAGGCGGTGGCGCTTGCTGACCGGGTGGTGGTGCTTTCACCGCGCCCGGGACGGATTCGCGAAGTGGTGAGCCTCGCGCTGCCGCACCCGCGTTTGCGCGACGACGCGTCGTTTACCGCCGCCTGCCGGCATATTCGCCAATTGATTACTTCAGCCTGATTCTTTCTTTAAGGAGCAACTATATGGGACATCCTTCCGTCTACCCAACCGGCGCCACCCTCTACGATCCGCAGCGGGCGTGGAGCGGTTACACCCTTTTCCAGGCCACCGAACACGGTGCGGTGCTGGTGGATATGAACGGCCAGGTGGTGCGTGAATGGCCTGAATTGCACGGGTTTCCCAATAAAATCCTGCCCGGCGGCGCGATTCTCGGTCACAGCGGCGAGCGCGACCCGCGCTACGGCATGCAGGATATGCTCGACCTGATTCAGGTGGACTGGGAAGGTAACGTTACCTGGAAATTCGACCGCTACGAGCAGGTGAGCGATCCGGGCAATGAAACCCGCTGGATGGCGCGCGCGCACCATGATTATCAGCGAGCGGGTAACCCGGTAGGCTACTATGCGCCGGGGCTGGAGCCGCAGGTGGAAGGGGGCAACACGCTGATTCTGGCCCATACCAATCTGGTGAATGAGGCCATTTCCGACAAGCTGCTGCTGGACGACACCATTATTGAGGTCGACTGGCAGGGCAACGTGGTATGGGAATGGCGCTGCAGCGACCATTTTGAGGAGCTGGGGTTTGACGACGCGGCGCGTACGGCGCTGTATAACAATCCGAACATGCGCGCCAGCGGCGGCGGCATGGGCGACTGGATGCATATCAACTCCATGTCGGCGCTGGGGCCGAACAAATGGTACGACGCAGGCGATCAACGCTTCCATCCGGACAATATTATCTGGGATGCCCGCGAATCGAATATTATCGCCATTATCGATAAACAGAGCGGCAAGATTGTCTGGCAGCTTGGGCCTGATTACAGCAAGCCGGAGCTGAAGCATATCGGCTGGATTATCGGCCAGCACCACGCGCATATGATTCCGCAGGGGCTACCGGGAGCGGGCAATATCCTGATTTTCGATAACGGCGGCTGGGCCGGATATGGCGCACCGAACCCCGCGTCGGCGGACGGCGTGAAAAACGCCTGGCGCGATCATTCGCGGATCCTCGAGATTAACCCGATTACCCTTGATATCGAGTGGCGCTACTCGCCGTATGAGGCGGACCTGCCGCAGCCGACCGATTCTTACCGTTTCTACAGCCCGTATATCAGCAATATGCAGCGTCTGGAAAACGGCAACACCTTGATTAACGAAGGCTCAAACGGGCGTATTTTCGAGGTCACCCGTGACCATGAAATCGTCTGGGAATACATTTCGCCGTTCTGGGGTAAGACGCTGAATAACAATATGGTTTACCGCGCTTACCGTATACCGTATGGCTGGATCCCACAGCTGGCGCAGCCGCAGGAGACGCCGATTGCCGCCGTCGATGTTCGCACCTTGCGCCAGCCCGGCGCGGCAGCGGCAGGCCCCGCGCAGAGCGTGGTGCGGGTGGCGGGCGTGCAGCCCTACAGCAAAAGCGCCGACGCGCTGTGCGTGGCGACGGATAATGACACGCTGCGCCGCAGTCCGAAGCTGTTCCGCGTCGCGGAAAGCGCCTTCAGACCCATCGCGACGGCAAGCGAGCTGGAGAGTGAACGACCGATTCTGCTGTTCGTGGGCGCGGAGCGCTGCGTACATTGCCGCAAACTCTGGCAGCTGCTGGCGCATGAAAAACTCAGCCAGCGGGTTGCCGCGCTCGACAGCCGCTATCTTGATGCGGACCAGCATCAGGAACTCGCCGCGGCCCTCGGCGTACGCGGTTTGCCGACGTTACTGGTGCTGAAACAGGGCCAGCCCACGGCGCGTGGGCCTGCGCAGCTCTCTCTGGAAGGGCTGTTGGCATGGCTGGATGAGAACGCGGCGTGAGTTGAATAAGGGCAGGGAAGCCCGTTTTTCCGCTAAGTGGTTGTTATCTCAGCAGGGCGACGTAAATGACGTTCTGATAGCCATCAACAACAGGCGCGCACATCCTGAAAGCCTTACCCTAAATTTCGCACTTCCTTCAACCCGCCGTGATTCGTAGTATATTGAGTGTATTGTTGGTTATCAGGTGCGCTTTATGTCCTACTCCATTGGTGAATTTTCCCGGCTTTGCGGCATTAATGCCACGACGCTTCGCGCCTGGCAGCGTCGCTACGGCCTGCTCAAGCCAGAGCGCACCGATGGCGGGCACCGTCAGTACAGCGATGATGATATCCAGCAGGCGCTCAAAATTCTCGACTGGGTGAAAAAGGGCGTGCCGGTCAGCCAGGTGAAACCGTTGCTGTCCCGCCCGGGGGCACGGCAAACCAATAACTGGCTCACCTTGCAGGAGAGCATGCTGCAACGCCTGAAAGAAGGCAAAATTGAGTCCCTGCGCCAGCTGATTTACGACGCCGGTCGCGAATATCCCCGTCCTGAACTGGTGACGGAAGTGCTGCGCCCGCTGCGCAGTAAAGTCTCGGCCAACGTCGCGGCAATGATGACGCTGCGGGAAATTCTCGACGGCATCATCATCTCCTACACCTCGTTTTGTCTGGAAGGGGATAAACGCGCGCCGGGTGATAATTACCTGATTACCGGCTGGCACCTTAGCGACCCTTGCGAAATCTGGCTTGAAGCGCTGAAACGTACCGGGCAGGGGCATCGCATTGATGTACTTCCCGCGGCGCCCGCCGCGCTGGCCCCGGAGATTTTCCCGCAGCGCAAATGGCTGCTGGTCACTTCCGGCAAACTCACCGTCGCGCGAAAAAAACAGATAGACCTCTGGCAGCAGCAGGTCGATTCTCTTGATGTGATCCCGCTGTAACACCTCCCTCTCAGCCATCCCGACGTTTTTTCCTTGCCGCTGTTCAGGTGGCAGGGCTGATTTTTGTCATTTTAAACCCATCACAGAATACTTTTTATCAAATTGAATTTAAAAGGATTAAAAATTTATTTCATCCAAAACTTGGACAAATATTATTAATTGTGTAAGTTTTAAGTATGCCATCACACGATGTTGTTGCACGACAAGGTAGGATCTATGAGCGCATTGCCATCCGTCATCGACAGGTTTGTTGATTACTACTCCGGGCTGGACAGCCAGCCCGCTTCGGCGCTTGCCGCGATCTATGATGCGGATGCCACGCTTGTCGATCCTTTCGGCACCCATCGCGGGTTGCTGACGATCCAGCGTTATTTCACGCACCTGCTGGCTAACGTCAACGCCTGCCGCTTTGCCATTGAGACGCCGCTGTATGACGCGCCGCGTTGTGCCGTGGCGTGGACCATGCACTGGTCGCATCCCCGCATTGCCGCAGGCGCATCGCTGGCCCTGAAAGGGTGCTCGATGGTTAAGATTCAGGATGACCGGATCGTTCACCAGCGCGATTACTACGATGCCGGCGAGATGCTCTACGAACACCTGCCGGTGCTGGGCTGGGCGGTGCGTGGCGTCAAACGGAGGGTGCGCTCATGATGACTGTCCTCATCACCGGCGCAACCTCCGGTATTGGCGCCGGGCTGGCAAAATCGTGGGCCGATGACGGTTATCACGTCATTGCCTGCGGCCGCGATGCCCTGCGCCTGGAAACGCTGCGCCTGTACAGCCCCAATATCACCGCGCTGCAGTTCGACATGACCGACCTGGATGCCTGTCGCCAGGCGCTTCAGGGGTGCTACGCCGATCTGGTCATTCTCTGTGCCGGAACCTGCGAGTATCTCGAACGCGGCGTCATCGACGCTGAGCGGGTCGCGCGGGTGATGACCACCAACTTCATGGGGCCGGTCAATTGTCTGGAAGCCTTGCAGTCGCAGCTGATTAGCGGCAGCCGCGTGGTGCTGGTGAGTTCAATGGCGCACTGGCTGCACTTCCCTCGGGCGGAAGCCTATGGCGCGTCGAAAGCGGCGTTAAGCTGGTTTGCCGACTGTCTGCGTCTGGACTGGGAGCCGAAAGGCGTTGCCGTTACCGTGGTTTCTCCGGGATTTGTCGATACGCCGCTAACCCGCAAAAACGACTTCCCCATGCCCGCTCAGGTGAGCGTGGAATATGCGGTGAAAGCCATTCGCCGCGGGATTGCGAAAGGGAAAAACCATATCGCCTTCCCGACCGCTTTTGGCATCGCGCTACGCGCGTTAGCCGGGCTTCCCGCATGTCTGCAACGCGTATTGTTACGCAGGATGGTGCGCTCATGAAGATCGCGATTATTGGCAGCGGCATCGCCGGGCTGACCTGCGCCTGGCGGCTCGCCGGCCATCATCAGGTCACCGTTTTTGAAGCGGAAGCGACGCCGGGCGGCCATACCGCGACGGTTGATGTCGCTACGCCGCAGGGACACTACGCCATTGATACCGGCTTTATCGTCTACAACGACCGCACCTATCCGCGTTTTATGGGGCTGCTGAGCGAACTGGGTATCCACGGCCAGAAAACGCAGATGAGTTTCTCGGTACATAACCCGCAAAGCGGCCTTGAATATAACGGCCACACGCTCACCTCGCTGTTCGCCCAGCGACGTAACCTCGTGAACCCGGCATTCTGGGGGCTGCTGAAGGAGATTGTCCGCTTTAATCGTCTGGCCAAACAGGCGTTAAACGATGCCGACCCGTGCGCCACTTTGCAGATGTTCCTCGAAGAGCACCGTTTTGACGCCTTTTTTGCCCGTCATTACATCCTGCCGATGGGCGCGGCAATCTGGTCATCATCGCTACACGAAATGCGCCGTTTTCCGCTGCCGCTGTTTTTACGCTTCTTTGAGCATCACGGCCTGCTGGATATCCGCGACCGTCCACAGTGGTATGTGGTACCCGGCGGCTCGCGGGAGTATATCCGCGCGATGCTGGAACAGTCAGGCGATCGTCTGACGCTGCGCCTCAACGCGCCGGTACAGCAGGTGATTCGCTACGAGGGAGGGGTGAAAATCCAGCTTGAAGACGCCGTCCACGCCTTCGATCAGGTGATTTTCGCCTGCCACTCCCGACAGGCGCTGGCGATGCTGGAGGAACCCACACCTGCCGAGCAAGACGTTCTGGGCGCTATCGGCTGGCAGCGCAATGAGGTGGTGTTACACGGCGACCGCCGCTGGCTGCCGGTGCGTGAACGCGCCTGGGCAAGCTGGAACTATCGGCTGAGCGAACAGGAGCGGGACAGCGCCTGTGTCACCTACAACATGAATATTCTGCAGGGGTTGCCCGCAGGCAGCCCGCTGTTCTGCGTCACGCTCAATCCCGACGCCCCGATTGACGACCGCTACGTCTGGCGACGCTTTGTTTACGAGCACCCGTTGTTTAACCCGGAAAGCTGGCGCGCGCAGGCGCGTCGCAGCGAAATCAACGGACTGCATCGCAGCTGGTTCTGCGGCGCTTACTGGTATAACGGTTTTCACGAGGACGGGGTTCGCAGCGCGCTGGATGTCGTGCACGGAATAGGGGCGCTCAAATGAACAGCTGCCTTTACCAGGGCGTGTTACGCCATCGCCGTTTTCAGCCCAAGGCGCACCAGTTTTGCTACCACGTGTTTATGGCCTGGCTCGATCTGGATGAACTGCCACAGCTTCCCGGCGTGGGGGTGAAGCGCAATCGCTTCGCGGCGGCGGCGTTCTATGATGCGGATTATCCGCTGGGAACGCCGTTAAAAGCGCGCGTGCTGGAGCAGCTTGCCCTGCTGACCGGCGAGCAGCCTGATGGCCGCGTTATGCTGCTGACGCAGTTGCGCTACCTCGGCTTCCATTTTAATCCGGTCAATTTTTACTACTGCTATGACCGTTCAGACAGCCTGCGGTGGGTGCTTGCCGAAGTCCGTAATACGCCGTGGAATGAGCGCCACTACTATGCCGTCGACGCCCAGGCGCTGCGGCCGGTGGAAAAAGCCTTCCATGTCTCGCCGTTTAACCCGATGGACATGATCTATCACTGGCGCTTTAACCCGCCGGGCAAAACGCTGCATATGCACATCGAAAATCATCAGACGGCGAAGATATTTGATGCCACCTTGACGCTGAAACGCGAGCCGCTGACGCGAACAAACCTGCGTTCACTGCTGCTGCGCATCCCGTTGATGACGCTGAAAACCGTACTCGCTATTTACTGGCAGGCGCTGAAGCTGTGGCTCAAGCGCGTGCCGCTATACACCCATCCGTGAGCAGGAGTAAACGATCATGACCGATCCCGTCTTTGCGCTTGAACCCGATATTCCGCGCAACGTCCGCATCGCGCGCTGGTTGCTTTTCCGGCTGCTGAGCGGCATTCGCCACGGCTCGCTGACGGTGCGGGAAGGGGCGCAAGCCTTTCAGTTTGGCGACGCGTCTGCCGCATTGCGCGCCGAAGTGCATATTCTCTCCCCCCGGGTGTACTGGCGGGCGCTGACCGGAGGAAGCCTGGCGGCGGCGGAAGCCTGGATTGACGGCGAGTGGCAAACGCATGACTTAACGTCATTGCTGGAGATCTTTGCGCTCAACGGCAGCACGCTAGGAAAGCTGGAGAACGGCTTTCGTCTGCTGGGCAGGCCCATCGAACGCCTGCGCCACTGGACGCGTCGCAACCATCGCCAGCAGGCGCGAGAAAATATCGCCGCGCATTACGACCTCGGTAATGAATTTTATGCGCACTTTCTCGATGAAGAGCTGCTCTATTCCAGCGCGCTGTTTACTGACGATGAGCAGGCGTTGACGCAGGCTCAGCAGGCCAAAATGGCGCGTCTTTGCGAGCAGCTGGCGCTGACCGCCAGCGATCATCTTCTGGAGATTGGTACGGGGTGGGGCGCGATGGCGGAATTCGCCGCGCGGCATTATGGCTGCCGCGTCACCACCACCACGCTTTCGCAGGAGCAGTTCCTGTGGGCGAAAGCGCGCATTGCCCGCGCCGGGCTTGAGGATCGGGTGCAGGTGTTGCTGTGTGACTATCGCGATCTCACCGGGGAGTTCGACAAACTGGTCTCGGTGGAGATGATTGAGGCCGTCGGCCAACGCTATCTACCCACCTTCTTCCGCACCTGCCAGGCGCGCCTGCGTCCGGGGGGGAAAATGGCGATTCAGGCGATCACCATTCAGGATCAGCGCTATCGTGACTACAGCAAAAGCGTTGATTTTATTCAGCGTTATATCTTCCCCGGCGGTTTTTTGCCCAGCATCACGGTGATGAGCGAACTGATGACGCGGCATACCGATTTCGTGGTGCGCAACCTGTTTGATATGGGGCCGGACTATGCCCGCACGCTGGCGCACTGGCGGCAGCGTTTTACCCACGCCTGGCAGGATATCGAGAAACTGGGCTTCGACGAACGCTTTCGCCGGATGTGGCTGTACTACTTCGGTTACTGCGAGGCCGGTTTCAACGCCCGCACGATAAGCGTGGTGCAACTGACGGCAGAGCGCGTATGAAACGCTATCTGCAGATTTTTCTGTTAGCCGTCGGCTTCGACCTTTACTGGTTTCTGGTGGTGTTCTTTCGGGAGCAAGGACTGGTGTTGTGGCTCGGGATAGCCATTCTGGCCCTGATGCTGCTGCCCACCGCGCGCCGTTTATACGCGTTACTGCTGGCGGTGGCGGGCAGCTGTCTGGATGCGCTCTGGGCGCTGACGGGGCTGATTGATTTTCATGGCGAAGGCGTACTGCCGCTCTGGATGATTGCGCTATGGCTGATGTTCGCGACGGTCTGGACGCAGCTCGCCAGTTCAACCACGCTGCCGGGATGGATACTGGCGCTGATGGCGGTTTGCGGCGGACCGATCGCCTACTGGCTGGGACAACGTCTGGGCGCCATCACCTTTTTGCAACCGACGATTGTCGTCGTCGGCGCGCTGACGACAGGCTGGCTGGTGTTAATGCTGTTATTTCACATTCTGTTGGGGAGACGGCAATGAAATCTGCGCTACTGATGCTGTTGTGTCTGGCCGTCGCTGCGCCATCGGCCGTTGCCGCGGACTGGTTGAGCTGGCGGAAAGTCGGCGACGCGACGCTGACCTGGGGGCCGTTCACGGTCTATACCTCCCAGCTCCGCGCGCCGGACGGGCAATATCACGGGTTAACTCAGGATCAGGCGCTGATCATCACTTACGCCCGGCATATTGAGCGGGAGGATCTGGTTAACGCCACCCGCGAGCAGTGGCAGGCGCAGGGGATTCTGGCGCGTGAGGCGCAGAGTCAGGCCTGGCTGCGCATGCTGGCGGAATTATGGCCGGACGTCGAACCGGGTACGCAGCTGGCCTTCGTGCTGAACGATAAACAGGGGCAATTCTGGTACCGCGCCTCGGCGGCGCAAACGCGCTTTATGCCGCTGGGGCCACGGCAGTCGGCGGATTTCAGCCACAACTTTCTCGCCATCTGGCTCGATCCGCGTACGCAATACCCGGAGCTGCGCCAGCAGCTCACAGGAGGTCAAAAATGAAACGTTTACTGGCTTTAAGTCTGCCCTTAATGATGCAACTGACGGGCTGTAGCGCCGACATCGCCGACTACCGCCAGCAGCAACCTCGGCTGGATATTTTCCAGTATTTCCAGGGGGAAACTCAGGCATGGGGGATGGTTCAGGATCGCAGCGGCAAACAGCTGCGACGTTTCCACGTGGCTATCAATGGCGACGTGGTGGGCAATACCTTAACCCTGAATGAACGGTTTGTTTATGACGATGGCGAGAAGCAGCAGCGGGTGTGGCACATCAGACGGCTTGGCGACGATCGTTATGAGGGAACCGCCGGAGACATCGAAGGGGTCGCCAAAGGGCAGGCGGCGGGAAACGCGTTCAACTGGCATTACAGCATGAATGTGAAAGCCAACGGCAAAACCTGGCTACTGCATTTTGACGACTGGATGTATCTGCAGGATGGCAACCATCTGTTTAACAAAACCGAGATGAAGAAATTCGGTTTCACCGTCGGTACGGTGACGCTGTTCTTCTCCCGTAAAGCGCCATAACGAGGAGGACGCCATGAAAACGCAACCGGTGATTGGGATCAGCAGCTGTTTAACCGGCGCGGCCGTGCGCTTCGACGGCGGCCATAAACGGACGGACTTTGTAATGGACCGGTTGGCGCAGTGGGTCACATTCCGGCCCATTTGCCCGGAGATGGCGATTGGCCTGCCGACCCCCCGCCCGGCGCTGCGGCTGGTGCAAACCACCGCAGGTGATATCCGTATGCGGTTCAGCCACGCGCCTCATGAAGACGTCAGTGAAAAAATGGCCGACTTTAGCGCCGGGTATCTGGCCGGATTAGGCGAGCTATCCGGTTTTATCGTCTGCGCGAAGTCACCCAGCTGTGGTATGGAGCGGGTGCGGCTGTATGACGAGAAGGGCAATCGCGGGCGTAAAGAAGGAACGGGGCTGTTTACCGCCGCGCTGATGGCGAAGTACCCGTGGCTGCCGGTGGAAGAAGACGGGCGGCTGCACGATCCGCTGCTGCGAGAAAACTTTGTTGAGCGGGTCTTTGCGCTGCATGAGCTACAGCAACTGCGTAAAAATGGCCTGACGCGGCGGGCGCTGCTTGATTTTCATAGTCGCTATAAACTGCAGCTGCTGGCGCATCACCAGGCCGGGTATCGGGAGATTGGGCCGTTTGTCGCCTCACTGCATACGTGGGAGGATCTGGACGCATTCTTTGAGGCGTATCGCGATAAGCTGATGGCTATTCTCAAGAAACCGGCGTCGCGTAAAAACCATACCAACGTGTTGATGCATATTCAGGGCTACTTTCGTAATCAGCTCAACACGCGGCAGCGTACGGAGCTGCGGGATGTGATTCTCCATTATCGTGCGGGGGTGCTGCCCATTCTTGCGCCGATGACGCTACTGAAACACTATCTTGCGGAATACCCGGATGGCTATCTGTTGACGCAGAATTATTTCGACCCGTATCCGCAGGACCTGGCGCTGCGTCTGGCGGTGAATTAGCGTTGGGAGAGTCGGCGTCGGTATCTTCCCGCCGCCGACACTGCGTATAATGCGGCGTTAAAATCTTTTAAACAGGACTGCCGTTAATTCTATGAATCTCAACCGCTGGTGTTATTTGCTGCTGGCCCTCGCGGCGATCGCGAGCCTGTTTACCGCGCATCCTGTGATGATGTGGCTGCTGTTGGCGAACCTGCTGACGCTGGTGATTTACGGGGTCGATAAGATGGCGGCTCGCAAGGACTGGCGAAGAGTGCCGGAAGCGACGTTGCTGTTCTTTGGCGTGGTAGGGGGATGGGTTGGCGCGATGATCGGGCAGCAAGTTTTTCGCCATAAAACCCAAAAGCAGCCCTTTAAAACCTACTTTATGATCAGCGTCATCGTCAGTATCTCTGCCACCATCGCCATCTATTATTTCTCGCCGTTTCGCGCTTTCTGACCCTCAACGCATTCTGCCCGCGGTCATGCTAACCCGCGGGCGTTATCTCTCATTGACACCCTAAATGGGTCATTGTATAAAACTCCGCCTCAGTAATGAGTTTCATTTACATTAAAAAAAGACCACCCGGTTTTCGATAACCCTTTTGATGAAGGATAGCGTTTAAATGAAAAAGACCCTCTGCGCGTTGGGCCTGGTGTTGGCGTCGGTCAGCTCGGCTATGGCCACGACCTATCCTCTGACCATTGAAAACTGCGGCTATCAAGAGACGTTCAGCAAACCGCCGGAGCGCGTTGTGGCGCTGGGGCAAAATACGGTGGAGATTTTGCTGCTGCTCGGCCTGCAAAATAACGTGGTCGCCAGCGCCTTCTGGCCAACGAAGGTGCTGCCGCAGCTGGCGAAGCAGAATGAAAAAATCAAACTGTTGACGGTGGAGATTCCTACGCTTGAATCTATTCTGGCGCAAAACCCTGATTTTGTTCCGTCACAAAACCCCCTCTTATTAGGCCCGGAAAGTAAGGTCGCTAAACGCGAAGACTTCGCGACCCTCGGCGTAAACAGCTATGTTTCACCCGGCATGTGCGCCACCAAAAAAGGCACGGGCGATATGTACGGCAGCCGCCAGCAGCTCTGGGACATGACCTGGCTGTATAAAGAGATTGAAGACTTCGCCACCATTTTTAATGTGCAGGACCGGGGCACCGCGCTGGTGGCGGATTTCAAAAAGCGTGAAAATGCGCTGCGCGCGGAGTTCAGCAAGAATAAAAAAGATCTCTCCTTCGTCTTCTGGTTCTCCAGCGCATCGCCTTCAGCTGATGCCTACGTTGGGGGAAAAAATAGCGCCTCGGGCTTTATCGCCAACGTGCTGGGCGGCCATAACGCCATTACGTCTGAAACCGAATGGCCGACGGTAAGCTGGGAAAGCATTATCGCGGCAAACCCGGATGTGATTGTGGTCTCCAGCCTCGACCGTAACCGCTGGGCGCTGGATAACGCAGAAGAAAAAATCAAATTCCTGAAAACCGATCCGGCGGTCAGCCAGCTGGATGCGGTGAAAAAAGGCCATATCGTGGTGATGGACGGGCAGGCGATGAACCCGACCATCCGCACTCTTTACGGCGCTGAACAGGTGGGCGAACAGCTCAGAAAACTGGGGCTCAACTGATGACGGCTGCCGCTATTGCGTCGCGACAGGGGCTGTTTCTGACCACCTCGTGCCTGTTATCTATCATCTTGTTATTATTGGTGATTGCGGTTGGCGTCAGCGTGGGAGAGCTTGCCATCCCGCTGCAAAACGTCTTTTACGCCATCGGTAATAAGATGGGGCTGACCGACGTTCCGCTTAATCGTATCTATGAAAGCGTGATTTGGGACTTTCGCCTGAGCCGCGCGCTGGTAGCGGCTTGCTGTGGCGCGGGGCTGGCTATCTGCGGCGCGGTGTTACAGAGCCTGCTGAAGAATGCGCTGGCGGAACCCTATGTCCTCGGCGTTTCTGCCGGGGCGTCGACGGGGGCGGTTTCCGTGGTCGTGCTGGGTATCGGCACCGGCGCGGTATCGCTGTCCGCCGGGGCGTTTGCCGGGGCCTTTGCCGCTTTTGCCTTCGTGGCTTTTCTGACCAACGGTGCCCGTGGGGGGAACGAACGAACTATTCTGGCGGGCGTTGCCGCTTCTCAGCTGTTCAACGCTATTACCGCCTACACCATCAGCACCTCCGCCAGCGCGCAGCAGGCGCGTGACGTGATGTTCTGGCTGCTGGGCAGTTTTAGCGGCGTGCGCTGGCCGGAATTCCAGCTGGTGCTGGTGGTGGTGGTGATTGGCCTGGCCGTTTGTTTGTATTATTCCCGGGCGCTGGATGCATTCACCTTTGGCGACGATGCCGCCGCCTCGCTGGGGATCGCGGTCCCCTGGGTGCGCCTCATCCTCTTTACCACCACCGCGCTTATCACCGCGACCATCGTCAGCATGGCCGGCTCGATTGGTTTCGTTGGGCTGGTGGTGCCCCACGTGATGCGCTTCTTCTTTGGCCCGCTACACCGCACGTTGCTGATTGCCTGCGCGCTGGCCGGGGCGATTTTAATGGTGCTGGCGGATATCGCCTCTCGCCTGCTGATTGCGCCGCAAAGCCTGCCGGTAGGCGTGGTGACGGCGCTGGTCGGCGTGCCATTCTTTGCCATCATTATCTACCGTTCAAGGAATAAGTGATGAGTATCTGCGCTGAACATATTACCTGGAAGGTCGGTAAAAAGGTCATCGTCAACGACGTTTCGCTACAGGTTGCGCGCGGTGAAACCGTGGGGCTGCTTGGCCCTAACGGCTGCGGCAAATCGTCGCTGCTGCGCATTCTTGCAGGCCTGCGTCGCCCGGATGCGGGCTGCGTGACGCTCGACGGTAAAGACATTGCGAAGATGGCGAAAAAGCAGCTTGCTCGCCGGGTGGCGTTTGTTGAGCAGCACGGTATGACCGAAGCCAATATGCGCGTTCGCGACGTGGTCAAACTGGGGCGAATTCCGCATCATACGCCGTTTTCTAACTGGAGCACGCACGATGACGAAACCGTCACCGCGGCGCTGCAGCGCGTTGATATGCTGGATAAAAGCGAGCAGGGGTGGCTGAGTTTGTCCGGCGGGGAGCGTCAGCGGGTGCATATCGCCCGTGCTTTGGCGCAGACGCCGACGGAAATCCTGCTTGATGAACCGACCAACCACCTCGATATTCATCACCAGATGCAGTTAATGCAGCTGATTAGCGAACTGCTGGTGACCAGCATTGTGGCTATTCACGATCTGAACCATGCCGCCATGTTCTGCGATTCGCTGATTGTGATGCAAAAAGGGCAAATTATCGCCAGCGGAACGCCGCAGGATATTCTCAGTGAGGAACTGCTGTGGGATGTTTTTCGCGTGAAGACCAAAATTGAGATTTCCCGCTTCCATGGTAAAAAACATATCCACTTTATTGTTTAAGGCCGGATAATTGCATGCTGCGTTTTCCCCTGCGCCCCGCCACGACGCTCTGGCCGCCGGTATTACTGGGTAGCCAGTTTGTCTTTAATATCGGCTTCTATGCGGTAGTGCCGTTTCTCGCGATATTTCTGCGCGACGACATGCTGCTTTCCGGTGGGCTGATTGGCCTGATTCTGGGGCTGCGTACTTTCTCACAGCAGGGGATGTTTATTATCGGCGGCGCGCTCTCCGACCGGTTTGGCGCGCGTGCGATTATCCTGATTGGCTGTGTTATCCGGGTTGTGGGATATCTGCTGTTGGCGCTGGGCCAATCGCTGTGGCCGATTATTCTGGGAGCCTGCCTGACGGGGATCGGCGGGGCGCTGTTCTCACCCTCCATTGAAGCCTTGCTGGCCAAAGCGGGAACACAAAGTGAGGCGAGCGGCAAACGCAGCCGCGCGGAGTGGTTCGCGCTGTTTGCGGTCTGCGGTGAGCTTGGTGCCGTCCTGGGGCCCGCGTTGGGCGCGCTGCTGACGGGCCTTGGTTTTCGCCAGGTTGCGCTGGCGGGGGCAGGGGTGTTTATCGTTGCGCTGGTTCTGCTCTCCTTCGCTTTGCCCGCCGCGCCGCGCCGCACGCAGAAGATCAACATTCTGCCGTGGTGGACGACATTTCGTCAGCCGCGTTTCGTGGCGTTTATTATTGCCTACAGTTCGTGGCTGCTAAGCTATAACCAACTCTATCTGGCGCTGCCCGTTGAGATCCAGCGCGCGGGCGGTAGTGAAAAAGATCTCGGGCCGCTGTTTATGCTCGCCTCGCTGCTGATAGTGACGTTGCAGCTGCCGTTGGCGCGAGTTGCTCATCGCGTGGGGGCCGTCAGGATCCTGCCGGTGGGCTTTTTGCTGCTCTCCACCGCTTTCGCCAGCGTGGCGCTGTTCGCCTCGACGCCGCCGGCAGAAGGCTGGCAGCGATTGATTCCGTCGATATGTTTTGTGACGCTGCTGACCTTAGGGCAAATGCTGCTGGTGCCGTCGGCTAAGGATCTGATCCCCCGTTTTGCTGAGGAGTCGACGCTTGGCGCGCACTATGGCGCGCTCGCTACTGCCGGCGGCGTCGCGGTGCTGGCGGGGAATTTAGCGTTTGGCGGGCTGCTTGACGAGGCGCTGACCCCCTCAACGCAGGCCATCTATCCCTGGCTTTTGCTGGCGCTGTTTCCCCTGTGTAGCGCCGTGGCGATGGTGCTGATTTGCCGCCCGTTGCTCACCAAAACCCGATTTGGTTAAGGAAGCTGCCCAGGCCTTCGCAGGTGTATTGCTGTTAACTGGCTGCGTGGTGGGAAATCGGAATTGCTTCGATGACGACAATGTTTTGCCATAAGGATCCCGATATGAATCGTTTTTATCAACTCACCGCGACGAGTCTGGATGGTCAGCTTATCCCGATGGCCGACTACGCCGGTAAGCTGGTTCTGGTAGTCAATACTGCCAGCCATTGTGGCTTCACGCCGCAATACGCAGGTCTTGAAGCGCTCTACAAGAAGTATGCCGACCAGGGGCTGGTGGTGCTGGGTTTTCCCTGCAACCAGTTTGGTCAGCAGGAACCCGGAAATGCAGATGACATCGCGCAGACCTGCCACATCAACTATGGTGTGAGCTTCCCGATGTTCGAGAAAGTGGAAGTCAACGGTGCGGCGGCGCACCCGGTGTTTTGTTATCTGAAGGATGCGTTGCCCGGCGTGCTGGGTGGGCGAATCAAGTGGAACTTCACCAAGTTTCTGATTGGCCGCGACGGCAAACCGCTTAAACGTTTTGCGCCGTTGACGACCCCGGAGAAAATGGAAGCTGCAATTAAGGCCGCGCTTGATATCTGAGTTTCCTGTTATTTAATTTTATTTCAGGATGCTCGGGCGGAGCTTAAAAAAACAAACAGGACTGATGCTGTCGATATCGCGATCTTTAAAATTGATGCTCATCACATTGACGCGTTCTTAAATGAATTTAACTTAAATCTCTTTCTATACTCTTTATTTGTTCATCTTTTCCGAGGAATAAATAATGTTCGATCATGTGAAATTCGGCGTAAGTGATTACGAAAAAAGTAAAACGTTCTTCCTCAACGCGCTTCAGCCGCTTGGCGTGAAGCTTATCGATGAAGGCACACCGGATTACGGTGTTGAAATGAGTTCCGACAATGTTTCACTTTGCCTGTTCCACACGAATGACAAACCGGCTCCTCTGCATCTGGCGTTTGTCGCCAAAACCCGGCAGCAAGTTGATGAGTTTTACAATGCCGCTTTGCGTGCGGGCGCCCAGGATAACGGAGCGCCAGGCTTACGTTCCTACGGTGAAAACTACTATGCGGCATTTGTCATTGCCCCTGATGGTCATAATATTGAGGCGGTCTGCCATGCGCCGGGATGATTAAAGGCCAGCTATCCGAGGGATTGGGACGGGGAGGGGCATTTTTTGACTGTGATAAATGTTGGGTAAACGTCGTCTGGCTGTTTACCTCATACCGGCAGGTAAAGAAACTGTGCATCCGGGAAACGGCGGATGCTACGGGATACCATGCTTCGCAGTTTGCGCCAGGAGCGAACAATGCAAACCTTGCGAGGGCGTTAATTTACAACGGGAACGTCGTCGAGGTGTTTAACAAAACGCTTCCTCACTTCCTGATAACCATTATCTTCATAAAACTTGTGTGCTCTGACTCTTCTTTCACTGCTTGAAAGCTCAATTTGAGAACATCCTTTCTCCAGGGCGATTTGCTCAGCGGCGATGAGGAGCTTCCGCCCGATCCCTGCCCCTCGCAATGATTCATCTATGACCAGAGCTGAAATTAATGCCCATAAGCTATTTTCATGCAGAGGCGTGATAAAATTCATCACAATAACCCCGCAAAGTTCTTTTTCTGATTCGGCAACCAATATGCTAAGACCGGTATGCTCCTGCGCAATGTGCTTTTCTAAGCGTTCTCCCTCTGTTTGATATCCCAGTTGCAGAAACAACTTACTTAGAGAGGGTATATCTTTTAACTTTGGCGTCCTGATTAAGACCATGCCATAACCTCCTTCATAATCGTTTAGTGAAAAGTTGGTGGTTCTTTTGTAGGGATACTTACAGTAGTAGGTGAAATGGTCAGTTCCAGTATTCATATTTCGCCGTCATTACGGCGTTATGTTTGTCGACATATTGTTTACCTGTCCGATCGGTTGGGGTGATCGTAATATCCATATTGGCATGAGTGCACTCTCCATGTGTGTTCCACTCCTCGCAGGTGGTCAGATTTTTTTCGATGGTGAAATAGGTTTGGGTCTTGCTCAGGGTCAACTCGCGGCCCTGGTTATCATAGCCATACTCTTCTATGGTTGAGGGTGACTGGGTTTTGATCAGGCGATGATGGTCATCATAACTGTATACAATCGTATTATTATCTATCGCCATACTTCCTTTGCTTGTTGCGCTTGCCAGTAATCCTGACGAATTGAAGGCGTAGTCGATTGTGCTCACTGTGGTTTTGTCTTTATCTTCCGGTTTTGTGGCCGCGATAATTGATCGATTAATCGCGCGGCTGATAATTCCTTTATTGTTAAGCTGGTACATTCCCTCAAGAGTCTGCTGATATACCTGTGTGGTTTTCTGGCTTTTCTTATCGGTTATGACCCCGTTTGAGTCTCCCTGGATGCTCCAGCCAAATTCTGTTTTATTCAACTGAATTTCAGAGGTTGCCGTGAAAACGGTTTCCTGGCCTGTTGAGGTTTTGACCTCTTTCATATGGCCGCCAATTAGCTCACCGCATTGACTGAAGTTGCTTTGAACCGATGTGCGGAGATACCCATCAGGACTATCAATAGTCATTGATACAGATTTGGGAATTTCAGTTCTTGTCTGCTGGCTCAGAAGGATGAAGTTGTTCAGTTTGTTTTTAGCGAAGGTTTCCCCAGTGCATTGTGCTGCATAAGCCTGAAATGTGCAGAGGGATAAGAAAGTAATAAACAGGTTTTTATTATTAAATGACACTATGTGTTGTCCTCGTGAACCGATCAGTTATTCAGATTTGGTTACGTTAGCGCAGTTTTGTTTCCTTGGATGCTCGTCAGATTTGACTCACTTGTCAATCAGTGAATTCACCGTAATCTGGCTACATGCTTTGTACAATCAGGTCTGCTCCTCGCTCATAGGAACCTTCAGTTCTGTTAGCTTGTCTGCTCAGTGCTAAAAGCGAACCGTTTTGTTTTGGAGCATCATGTTTATTGACTGATTGCCGATAATGATGCGTACAGATGATTTTTGTGGGAAGAATTTATTGTTAATTTTATGTTAATGTTTTAGTCTGATTGCAATTTATATTAAAAAAAACAGCCAATGTAACCTGACTATTCAAGGAGATATGATGATTTTGCAGCAGGCTCCTCAGCTAGAGACTGAGCGCTTAATTCTAAAACATTTCACGTTGGAAGATTTTTCTGCTCTTCAGGCATGCTGGGCTGATCCAGAAATGGTTAAGATAAATGGCGGGGAAGTTCCCACGTCAGAAGCAGTATGGGCTCGCTTGTTACGTTATATAGGCCACTGGCATGCGTTAGGCTATGGTTACTGGGCCGTTTTTGAGAAAGCGACCCATCTTTATATTGGCGCTTTTGGGTTTCAGGATGCGCATCGTAATATTGAGCCAGCATTAACCTATCCAGAAGCCGGATGGACAATCATCGCAGAAATGCGCGGAAAGGGTTACGCCAATGAGGCATTGGCAGCGATCTTAGGCTGGGCCGACCAGACATTTACCTCCCCGGTATGCTGTATTATTGCGGAAGAAAACCAGCGTTCAAATTATTTGGCTGAGCGATTTGGTTTTCAATACCAGAATCATGTTAAATACCATAATAGAAATGTACGCCTGTTAATCCGTCCACTGTCCTCTGTTTAGTTTCAATTAAGTGTCAACTTTGCCATTGTCAAAAAAATGAAAATCAGGAGTGTTCATGTGATTCAAATGGATCACTGGTTATGGAGAAAAAGTAATCCTGTGATTCCTGACAGAATGTCCGCTCCTCGCTGACACCCCTATCACAACTTTCCTGACACGTAATTCAGACGAAAAAGTTACCTGTTCAGTGGTGTAATGGGGGCTAGCTCGCTGCATGTCGGTACGCTTTCCCGCGGAGATGTCATTAATACGCCAGAGCTTGCCCGAAAAGATCTGCGCGTTTTGCAGAAACTAAGTAAAGAGCTGCCAGAATGGGTATTTATTTACCGGGCAGCAGAGCAAGAATACGGGTTACCAGCACTCATTATGAATAAGGGCGTAACATACTTTTACATCAGATAGTCAGTACAAAGGCTATCTGGTTAAAGCCGCCGACAACTGGCCGGGCAAAAATTCGAATGCTGAATCAGTTATGACAGACGCTATAAATTATTCATAATAAAAATAATTCCCCGCGAGCCTGACATAAGGAACTGCATCACCATCATGCTAATAAAATGGACTAAACGCTTTGTTTTGCTGGTGGTTTTCGTACTGCTTGGCGTGCTGGGTACGCGTGTTTACGACATCCAGAGCCAGCCTGCATTGCAGCGCTGGCATACCTTTGTGCCGCACGAGATGCGCGCGAAAGAGATAGATAAAGCCAGCTGGCAGGATTACATCAATGCGGAAAACCGTCTTTTTGAGGCAGTTCGCGTCAATGTCACCGACAAGTTGGCCCCTGATGAGCAGATCCCCTTCAATCGCTATTACGCCAAAAGCGCGAATTATCCTGGACATTTTGCCGTCGACTGGAATCGCTCCTTTATCCTGAAACCGCAGGGCCAGCCGAAAGGGGCGGTGGTGTTACTGCATGGGCTCACCGACTCGCCCTACAGCATGCGGCACATCGCGATAAACTATCAGCAGCACGGCTACGTGGCGATTGGCATTCGTTTACCCGCGCACGGCACGGTACCCGGAGCTCTCACGGATGTGGACTGGCAAGACTGGGCTGCTGCCACCCGGCTGGCGGTACGAGAGGCAAAAGCGCTGACGGCAAAACAGCTGCCATTGCATCTGGTGGGATATTCAAACGGTGGGGCGCTGGCGCTGAAATACGCGTTGGATGCGCTGGATGACCCCTCGCTGGCGAAACCGCAGCAGGTGATTCTGATCTCACCGATGATTGGCATTACCGCTTTTGCCCGTTTTGCCGGGGTTGCGGGCTGGCCGGCGGTGTTTCCGGCATTTGCTAAAGCCGCGTGGCTTGGCATTGTCCCCGAATATAATCCTTTTAAATACAACTCGTTCCCGGTCAATGCCGCACGTCAGTCTTACGGGCTAACCCAGGCGCTGCAAACGCAGCTGCTTGCCGCTTCCCGACAACACACGCTGAATGCGCTGCCGCCGATACTGACCTTCCAGTCGGTAGTGGATTCGACGGTCAGCAGCGCCGCCGTCATTTCCGGCTTATATGAAAGGCTGCCGGCAAACGGCAGTGAAGTGGTGCTGTTTGACCTGAACCCGGCGGCGAGCGTGACGCCATTGCTGCGGGCCTCGTCGACGACGGCGCTCTCCCGGATGCTGCCCTCGCCACCGCGAAAATACGGCGTCACCATCGTGTCGACCGCCTCGACAACCTCCACCGATAGCGAAGCGCGCACTCTTCCTGCGGGTGAGGTGAATGACATGGTTGAACCGCTGGGCATTGACTATCCGCGCGATATTTACTCGCTATCCCACATTGCGCTACCGTTCCCGATGAGTGATTCCCTCTATGGACGTTACCCCGAACCGCGAAATGAATTTGGGATTAGCCTGGGCACCTTCGCCGCACGCGGTGAGCGTTCGACGCTGGTCGTGGAACTGGATTTCTTGATGCGAATGTCATCTAACCCATTCTTCCCCTATATGATTAATCGTGTTGACCACACCATGACTCCTTAGAGCATCGCGTATGAATATTTTTCTTGTCAGTGAACAGGGCGAGCTGGTTTTGCAAAAGGGCAGCCAGCTGATTGTTGAGTTTGCAAACGGCATGCGGCTTGAGCTCTCTGAAAGCCCCACACCTTTACCGCCGACCATTCCTCACGGTCTGTCTATTCGCAGTGATTGTCAGCCTCCGGTGCCATTGAACATCACGCCCGTGGCGGCAAACGGCATTGTCGTGGCCCTGGGTCAGGAAAATAGCGTTGGCATAACGATGCATATTGCCGATGCGGCGCGCTGTCTGCAGACAGTCAAAGGCAACAAGGTATTGATCAGGCTGAATAATGGCAAAACCCTCGAAGTGATGGAGGATTACGCCCGTCGTGGCCTGCTTATCTGGGGAGGGCGTGAGCCCATTCCCGGTCTGCCTATGGACGAAGTGAAAGCCAGAACCGAGAGCCTGGGCCTGTACCCGCTGGCCAGTAACCTGATTCACCTCTTTCCCTGGCGTCTGGAATAGGGGGACGCGATGCGTTTGTTGCTGATATGATGCTTTTATGTGAACAACAGGGGCAGTGCATGAACGCCGACTCGACAGCAACACGCTTCAAATTCCCACGCTGGATTGACGTCGTCAAAAGATGTGTTAACCGTGTTTCTCCGCGATCATCATCAGAACAGAGGGCGCGCAGCGATGGCCGTCAATTTTGATCTTAACGATCTCTATGCGTTTCGCGCGCTGGTGGAATACAGCAACTTTCGTCTTGCCGCGGAATCAATTTGCCTTTCGCAGTCGGCATTAAGTCGCCGGATTGAAAAGCTGGAGTCGGCGCTGGGGGTTAAGCTGTTCGACAGAACCACCCGCCACGTGACGTTGACGCTCTACGGGCAGACTTTTGCGGAACGTTCCGGTCAGCTGCTGATGAACGTCGAGTCGGTGCTGGCCGACGTCAATAAAGCGAGCCAGGATCGCGTTGGGTTAGTGACGGTAGCGACGGTGCCCTCTGCGGCATATTACTTTATGCCGGATGTGATTCGTCGCTTCCAACTGCGTTATCCTCGCGTGCGGGTTAAGATAATTGATAGCAGCGCGGGAAACGTCATTGCCGCGGTCGCCAGCGGACAGGCCGACTTCGGCATCTGCTTTGCGTGCAATTTACAGCCGGATATCGAGTTTTTGCCGTTGGTAGCGGACGTCTACGTGGCGGCCTGCCGACGCGATCACCCCATCGCCCGTCAAAAAAGCCTGACGTGGCAGGCATTTTATCAATACGACTATATCAGCCTCGATAAAACCTCCGGCAACCGTAATTTACTCGATCAAATGCTGGGGGACGTGACGCCAGAGCGGCCCAGCATCTGTGAAACGCGGCATGTGACGACGATGCTGGGGATGGTTGAAGCGGGGATAGGCATCGCTGCGGTGCCCGCCATGTCGATGCCCGCCGCAGAACACTCCGTCTTAACCCACCGTCCGCTGACTCACCCGGAGGTGAAACGGACGGTGGGGCTTATCAGACGTAACGGGCGGATGCAGTCCTATGTCGCCGCCGAGTTAGAAAAGCTCATCACCGAACAGTATCATGTTGGACACCGTCACGGAGCTTAACGCGCTGGCGGCTTCAATGACTGGTTTGCAGCGAGAGCGCCCGACGGCGATACAGATACAGCGTCGCTAACAACGCGCAGACGGCGGCAAAGCTCATCCAGTAGCCCGGTGACGCTTTATCGCCGGTATATTCAATTAATGCGGTTGATATCACCGGCGTGAATCCGCCAAACACCGCGGTCGCCAGGCTATACGCCAGTGAAAACCCCGCCACCCGCACTTCTACCGGCATAATCTCCGTTAACGCGGGGATCATTGCGCCGTTATACAAGCCGTAGATAAAAGAAAGCCACAGCAGCACTGTCAGCATCATGCTGAAGCTCGGGGCGTGAGCCAGCATGCTGAGTGCGGGGTAGGCGGTGATGAGCGCCAGCAGCGCCATCGTCACCAGCACCGTTTTGCGGCCAAAACGATCCGACAACGCGCCGCCAATCGGCAGCCAGATAAAGTTAGAGATGGCGACCAGCAGGGTGACCAGAAGACTGTCGGATGCACTGAGCATCAGCACTTTTTTACCGAAAGTCGGGGCATAGACGGTAATCAGATAGAAGGCGGTTGTCGTCATAGCGACCATCAGCATGCCCGCTACAACAACCTGCCAGTTGGCCAGCAGGGTTTTGAAAACATCCCGCATCGCCAGATGATGGCGACGGGTCTGGAACTCCTGCGTCTCTTCCAGCTTGCGGCGCAGCAAAAAGATAAACGGTACGATCAGGCAGCCGAACAGGAACGGAATTCGCCAGGCCCAGTCGTGGATCGTACTCTCTTCCAGCGCCATATTCAGCGCGAAGCCCATCGCCGCGGCCACCATAATCGCCACCTGCTGGCTACCTGACTGCCAGCTGGTATAAAAGCCCTTATTGCCCGGCGTGGCAATCTCTGCCAGATACACCGATACACCGCCCAGCTCCGCGCCCGCGGAGAATCCTTGCAACAGACGGCCACAAAGTACCAGCAGCGGCGCCCACAGGCCGATGGCCTGATAAGAGGGGATTAGGACGATCAGAAACGTGCCGGCAGCCATGATAGAGAGCGTGACAATCAGCCCTTTACGGCGTCCCACTTTATCGATGTAAGCGCCCAGCACAATCGCGCCGATTGGCCGCATCAGAAAACCGGCGCCAAAGACGGCAAAAGTCATCATCAGCGAGGCGAATTCGCTGCTGGCGGGGAAAAAGGTATGCGCGATGTAGGTGGCGTAAAAACCGAACAGGAAAAAATCGAACTGCTCCAGAAAGTTACCTGAAGTGACGCGCAAAATTGCGCCAGCCCTTGCCTGAATGGTCATTGTTGTAGCAGGTAGATGCATTTTTATCTCCAGTCTGTTCGTGACGCTTATAGCGCGCCTGTTTCAGCAGACTGGATCAGGACAATGAAGGAGATAAGCGCATTAAAATCATCGACTGATGCGTATTACGCATTAATCAGCGTTAACAATTTTATGCAGTCAGTTGCAACATGGCTTTAACAAGTATCTGTTGTGCGAAGGGGATTGATCGCATGCCAAAAATGATGACTGCGTTTTGTGACCGTGATCATTTCGGCAGATAGGCGGTGAGGGCTGGCTACGCAACAGAGCGCGTAGCCACAGGGAGGATCACCTTACTGAATGCAGCGCAGCGTCGCTCTTATTGCCATATTTATTGAGCACTTGCTCAATCACCGAGGCCAGCTCGTTAATCTCAAACTTGGCGACGTAGCCATCGGCGTTAACCTTGCGGATGTGATCTTCGTTAGCGTTGCCCGATAGAGAAGAGTGGATCACCACCGGGATATTACGCAGACGCGGGTCAGTTTTGATCTTGCGGGTGAGGGTAAAACCGTCCATCTCCGGCATCTCGAGGTCGGTTAGCACCAGGGCGATTTTGTCGCTCACCGGTACCCCTTCCTGCGCCGCCTGCTGGGCAATCAGCTCAATTTTCTCCCACGCTTCTTTGCCGGTGACGTGCAGCTGCGCGGGAATATCCATGGCCTTGAGCCCTTTTTCCAGCATCGCGCGCGCCACTTTCGAGTCTTCAGCGACAATGGCCGTTGCCCCCGGCTTAATGTTGAACTTACGCGGATTGAGCGCTTTGGCGTGCAGATCGTGGTTTGACGGGGTGATGTCATACAGAATTTGCTCCACGTCGATAACCATGGCCAGGTTGTTGCTCTCCTGATGGTCGTCGAGGCAGGCGATGCTGGTGATGTACTTACCATTGACCGCTTTCTCGGCGGTGTGGATTTGCGTCCAGTCGAGGCGGGTGATGTTCTCAACCGATTCCACGGCGAATGCCTGCACGCTGCGGGCGTATTCGGTAATCAGCAGAATATTCAGTCCGTTGCTCGGGGTGCACCCCGTGACGGCGGCGAGATCGATAACCGGGATGATCTGATCGCGAATATTCACCATCCCCATCAGCGGCGGCTTGATACCCGCGGGGCGGGTGAAGCTCGGCATCGGGACAATTTCGCGCAGCTTAAAGACGTTGATGCCGTACAGCTCTGAAGCCTCGCTCTGCGAGGCTTTGCCCAGACGGAACAGCAGCAGCTCAAAACGGTTGGACAGGGTCAGGTTAGCCCTGTCGTCGATCTCTTTCTGGAAGTTATCCATGGTGCCCTCAGCATGATACAGCGTGAACTTATTAGCTGAGTTATCGGCACGCTGAGGCAAAACGTTATTCTGGCGTGAAGGTGGCGAAATCCTCCGCCAACTCGCAGTTCGCAAAGTGGCTCTGGCACTCGGCCAGCAGACGGCGACAGCCTTCGGCATCGTAGCGCGAACTCACGTGAGTGATAATCAGCCGCCTGGCGTTGGCCGCCAGCGCCAGTTTAGCGGTCTGCTCGCTTGAGGAGTGACCGCGGCTATTGGCTTTCTCCGCCATCGCCGCTTCCAGCGTAGCCTCGTGGACCATCAGATCAACGTCACGGGCCAGCGCCAACGCCGCTTCGCAGGGGGCGGTATCGCCAAAAATGGCGATTTTTTTGCCGGGGGTCGCCGGAGCGAGATAGTCAGCGCCGTCGATGATACGCCCATCCGCCAGCGTAATGCGCTCGCCTGCTTTGAGCTTCTGGAACAGCGGGCCGAAGGGGACGCCGTCGGCAATCAGCCGTTTTGCGTCCAGCGCACCGGGTTTGTCGTGTTCTTCAACGCGAAAACCATAGCACTCTACCGGATGATTTAGCGGGTAGGCGGTCACTTTGCGCAGCCCGTCATCAAGGATCTCGCCGGCGCTGATCTCCACTATCGTCAGCGGGAAGTCGGTCCATGAACCACTCAGGCGCAGCGTCGTTTCAACAAACTCTTTCAGCCCCGTTGGGCCGTACAGCGTCAGCGGCTGAGCGCTACCGGCCATCGAGCGGCTGCAAATCAGCCCCGGCAGGCCAAACAGATGGTCGCCGTGCAGGTGGCTGATAAAAATACGCTCAATCTTGCCTGGGTTAAATGGCGTATGCAGCAACTGGTGCTGAGTACCTTCACCGCAGTCAAAAAGCCACAGCCCGGGTTGGGTCGGATGTTGCAGGTTCAGCAGCATTGCTGTTACGTTGCGGGTACGGGTTGGCACGCCCGCGGATGTGCCTAAAAAAGTCAATTGCATAGTGCCGCGCCCCTGGCGGTAAAAATAAGGTCTAAGGAGCCTACCATGATTCGCTGGCAAGATTTGCACCATTCTGAACTCACCGTCCCGGCGCTGTACGCGCTGCTGAAATTGCGCTGCGAAGTGTTTGTGGTGGAGCAAACCTGTCCGTACCTCGATGTGGACGGTGACGATCTGCTGGGCGAGAACCGTCATCTGCTGGGCTGGAAGGGTGACCGGCTGGTGGCCTATGCACGAATTCTGGTGAGCGAGGAAGAGATTGAGCCGGTGGTGATTGGCCGGGTCATCGTCAGCGCCGATGTGCGCGGCGAACGTTTAGGCCATCAGCTTATGACGCGGGCCGTCGACGCGTGCCAGCAGCGCTGGCCGCAGCGGGCGCTCTACCTCGGCGCACAGGCGCATCTGCGCGATTTTTATGCCCAGTATGGCTTTATTACCGTCACCGACGTTTATGACGAGGACGGCATTCCGCACGTGGGTATGGCGCGCGAAGCGGTGCGCGCATAACCGCGAATCCTGGCTATAGTAAAAGACAAAGTCCGTTGATTTTCAGTGCGATATTGCCTTCGCGCTTATTTACTCCCTAATCGTGGGTACTGCAATTTACGGGTAGTACCCCTTATACTATGTGGTTTTTATGATAGGGAGGTTGGCGTGCGTTCGATTTTAGCGGCGTTGCAGCGCCTGTCAGCGCTTCTGGCAGACGATTTTCCCGCGTTGCCCGGCATGCGAATCCTTGAAGCAGCTTTCCCTCTGAATGATGCCTTTGACCCGCTCGCCTGGCTGAACGGTCAGGCGGTCTGGCCACAATTTTACTGGCAGCAGCGCAGCGGCAAGGAAGAGATTGCCGCGCTGGACACCGTGTGCACGTTCTCCTCGTTGGCGCAGGCGAATGCCTTTCTTGCTACGCTGCCGCGTGATGACATCCGCGTGTGTGGCGTTAATGCCTTTGAACCGACACGCGGCACGCTGTTTTTGCCGCGTCTGGAATGGCGACGTGAAGCTGGCCGGGCCACCCTGCGGTTGAATCTGTGGAGCGAGACTTCGCTGGCACAGGACGCCGAGCGGGCGCGGGCCTGTCTGGCGGCGCTCAGCGCCCATCATTCCTCTGCTGAACTCTCGCTGCATCAGGAGAGCGAAACCCATCGTCCAGGCAAAGAGGGCTGGTGTCGGCTGATTCAGCAGGCGACCCAGGCGATCCGCGACGGTGAGTTCACGAAAGTGGTGCTGGCGCGCGCGACGGACCTCACTTTCAGCCATGCGCCGGACGCCGGTGCGCTGATGGCCGCCAGTCGCCGGGTCAATTTCTCTTGCTATCATTTCTACATGGCCTTTGACGCTCGCCGGGCGTTTCTGGGGTCATCGCCGGAACGTTTATGGCGGCGACGTGGCGTGCAGCTGCTGACCGAGGCGCTGGCCGGAACGGTGGCCGCGCATGACGATCCGGTCATCGCGCAGCGGTTGGGCGACTGGCTGATGCACGACGATAAGAACCAGCGGGAAAACGGTCTGGTGGTTGACGATATCTGCCAGCGGTTGCAGGACGTCACGCACGCGCTGGATGTGCTGCCTGCGGAAATCGTCCGCCTGCGTAAGGTACAGCATCTGCGCCGTCGCATTCAGGCAGAACTCACGCAACCGGACGACACGCTGTGCCTGCTCCAGCTTCAGCCGACGGCGGCGGTCGCCGGGTTACCCAGAGCGGCGGCGTTGGCGTTTATTGACCATTTTGAACCGTTTACCCGTGAAGAGTACGCGGGGTCCGCGGGCTATCTTTCGCGGCAGCAGAGTGAGTTTTGCGTCGCGCTGCGTTCAGCCAGGGTGGAGGACAAGACCGTGCGGCTGTATGCGGGGGCCGGGATTGTCGAAGGCTCCGACCCCGAGCAGGAGTGGCAGGAAATCGAAAATAAAGCGGCGGGGCTGCGCTCATTGCTATTCTCTGAATAGAACATTATCGACTCATATCAAAATCCTACGCTGTCGTAGTCTTTATACTGAGTCGCAATATTTGATACCGGACAAATTCATGTCAGTAAGCGCATTTAACCGACGCTGGGCGGCGGTGATTCTGGAAGCTTTAACCCGTCATGGCGTGCGCCACGTTTGCATTGCCCCCGGGTCGCGTTCAACGCCGCTCACTCTTGCGGCGGCGGAAAACCGCGCCTTTATTCATCATACCCATTTTGATGAACGCGGCCTTGGCCATCTGGCGCTGGGCCTGGCGAAAGTGAGCCGCCAGCCGGTGGCCGTTATCGTCACCTCCGGTACCGCGGTGGCGAACCTCTATCCTGCGCTGATTGAAGCCGGGCTGACCGGTGAAAAAATTATTCTCCTCACCGCCGACCGTCCGCCGGAGCTGATTGACTGCGGCGCGAATCAGGCGATTCGCCAGCCGGGAATGTTTGCTTCGCACCCTTCGCAGACCGTATCGCTACCGCGCCCGAGCCAGGATATTCCAGCTCGTTGGCTGGTATCGGTGGTGGATGATGCGCTGGGTGCGCTGCATTCTGGCGGCGTTCACATTAATTGCCCGTTCGCGGAACCGCTGTACGGCGATATGGATGACACCGGGCTGGCCTGGCAGCAGGCGCTGGGCGACTGGTGGCAGGGAGATAAACCCTGGCTGCGCGAAGCGCTGCATCAGGAGAGCGCGGTCCAGCGCGACTGGTTCTTCTGGCGGCAGAAACGCGGCGTAGTGGTGGCGGGGCGCATGAGCGCGGAAGAGGGCAAACGCGTCGCCGAATGGGCCAAAACGCTGGGCTGGCCGCTGATTGGCGACGTACTGTCGCAAACCGGGCAACCGCTGCCCTGCGCCGATCTGTGGCTGGGTAATCCGGCGGCGGTCAGCGAGCTGCAACAGGCGCATATTGTGGTGCAAATCGGTAGCAGCCTCACCGGCAAACGGGTGCTGCAATGGCAGCTTGCCTGCGAGCCGGACGAATACTGGCTGGTAGACTCGCTCCCCGGCCGCCTGGACCCGGCACACCATCGCGGGCGTCGACTGGTCAGCAATATCGAGCAGTGGCTGGAGAAGCATCCTGCTGAAAAACGCGCGCCGTGGGCCACTGTTATTCCGGCGCTCTCCGCGCAGGCCTGGCAGGCGGTGGCTGCCCAGAGCGAGCGTTTCGGCGAAGCGCAGCTGGCGCACCGTATTCGCCACTATCTGCCGGATCAAGGGCAGCTATTTGTCGGCAACAGTCTCGTGGTGCGCCTGATTGACGCTTTAGGCCAGCTGCCTGCGGGCTATCCGGTCTACAGCAACCGTGGCGCCAGCGGGATTGACGGGCTGATTTCGACGGCGGCAGGCGTGCAGCGCGGCAGCGCGCGGCCAACGCTGGCAATCGTCGGCGATCTTTCGGCGCTCTACGACCTTAACGCGCTGGCGCTGCTGCGCCAGGTCTCCGCGCCGCTGGTGCTGATTGTGGTCAACAATAACGGCGGGCAGATATTTTCGCTGCTGCCGACACCGGTGGAAGAGCGCGAGCGTTTCTACGCCATGCCGCAGAACGTGCACTTTGAACATGCGGCGAAAATGTTTGGCCTGAACTACCATCAGCCGCAGGACTGGGCGGCGCTGGAGTCCGCACTCGCTGCCGCCTGGCGTGCGCCGGCAACCACGGTGATTGAACTGGTGGTTAACGACACCGACGGCGCGCAAACGCTGCAACAACTGCTGGCGCAGGTGAGTCATCTATGATTCTCCACGCCGTCGCCGAGCGGGGCGACCCAACGCAGCCGTGGCTGGTGTTCCTGCACGGTTTTTCCGGCGACCATCGGGAATGGCAGCCAGTGGGCGAACGCTTTACGCGCGCCAACCGGCTGTATATCGATCTCCCCGGCCATGGTAGCTCGGCGAACGTGCAGGTAGACGGCTTCGCCGACGTGGATGCGTTGCTCACGGCGACGTTGCTTAGTTACAACATACTTAATTACTGGCTGGTGGGGTACTCGCTGGGCGGCCGGGTGGCGATGCACTACGCCTGTGGCTCGCGGGCAGACGGCCTGGCAGGCGTTATCGTCGAAGGCGGTCATCCCGGCCTGATGGACGACGCCGAGCGCGCGCAGCGCTGGCGCAACGACCGACAGTGGGCGCAGCGTTTTGCCCAGCAGCCGCTGGCTGAGGTCTTTGCCGACTGGTATCAGCAGCCGGTGTTCGCCAGCCTGACCGCCGAACAGCGCGATGCGCTGGTGGCGCTACGCCAGCAGAACCACGGCGTTGGGCTGGCGGCGATGCTGCTGGCCACCTCTCTCGCGGTGCAGGACGATCTGCGTCCGGCGCTGCAAGCCCGTACTTTCCCTTTCTGGTATCTCTGTGGCGAGCACGACCGCAAGTTTCAGGCGATTGCCGAAACGCTGGCGCTGCCTTGCCATATTATTCGTGATGCCGGACACAACGCGCACCGGGAAAATCCCTCAGGCGTCGTCGCGTGTCTGGCGCAGATTTTGCCTGCTAACTTATAGGAATCGCTATGATTTATCCTGATGAAGCTATGCTGTACACCCCTGCCGAGTGGCACGACTGTTCCGAAGGCTTTACCGACATTCGTTATGAAAAATCGGCTGACGGCATCGCTAAAATCACCATCAATCGCCCGCAGGTCCGCAACGCGTTTCGTCCGCTGACGGTCAAAGAAATGATCCAGGCGCTGGCGGACGCGCGCTATGACGACAACGTCGGCGTGATCATTTTAACCGGCGAAGGTGATAAAGCCTTCTGCGCCGGCGGCGACCAGAAAGTACGCGGTGACTACGGCGGCTACCAGGACGACAGCGGCGTGCATCACCTGAACGTTCTCGACTTCCAGCGTCAGATTCGCACCTGCCCGAAACCGGTGGTGGCGATGGTGGCTGGCTACTCCATCGGCGGCGGCCACGTGTTGCACATGATGTGCGACCTGACCATTGCGGCGGAAAACGCCATCTTCGGCCAGACCGGTCCGAAAGTGGGCTCCTTCGACGGCGGCTGGGGCGCGTCTTACATGGCGCGCATTGTGGGTCAGAAAAAAGCGCGTGAAATCTGGTTCCTGTGCCGTCAGTACGATGCCAAAGCGGCGCTGGATATGGGCCTGGTGAACACCGTGGTTCCGCTGGCGGATCTGGAAAAAGAGACCGTGCGCTGGTGCCGCGAAATGCTGCAAAACAGCCCGATGGCGCTGCGCTGCCTGAAAGCGGCATTGAACGCTGACTGCGACGGCCAGGCCGGTCTGCAGGAGCTGGCGGGGAACGCCACCATGCTGTTCTACATGACGGAAGAAGGTCAGGAAGGCCGCAACGCCTTCAACCAGAAGCGTCAGCCTGACTTCAGCAAATTCAAACGGAACCCGTAATGCGTAGCGCGCAGGTTTATCGCTGGCAGATTCCAATGGACGCGGGTGTGGTGCTGCGCGATCGGCGGCTGAAAACCCGCGACGGGTTATTCGTCTACCTGCGTGATGGCGAACGGGACGGCTGGGGAGAAATCTCCCCACTCCCGGGCTTTAGCCGCGAAACGTTGGACGAAGCGCAGTCTGCGCTGCTGGCCTGGGCCGACGCCTGGCGGCAGGGCGGTGACGCGCCGTTGCCCGACGTGCCTTCCGTGGCGTTTGGCATCAGCTGCGCGCTGGCGGAAGTCAACGATGCGCTACCGTTGGCGGCAGACTATCGCGCGGCGCCGCTGTGTACCGGCGATCCTGATGATCTGGTACTGAAGCTTGCTGAGATGCCCGGTGAGAAAGTGGCGAAGGTGAAAGTGGGCCTGTACGAAGCGGTACGCGACGGCATGGTGGTCAACCTGCTGCTGGAAGCGGTGCCTGAGCTGACGCTGCGCCTTGACGCCAACCGCGCCTGGACGCCGTTGAAAGCCCAGCAGTTCGCCAAATACGTTAATCCGCATAACCGTTCCCGGATTGCCTTCCTCGAAGAACCCTGTAAAACCCGTGACGACTCGCGCGCCTTTGCCCGGGAAACCGGCATCGCGATTGCCTGGGACGAAAGCCTGCGGGAAGCGGATTTTCGCTTTGCGGCTGAACCGGGCGTGCGGGCGGTGGTCATTAAGCCGACGCTGACCGGCAGCCTGGCGCGGGTGAAAGAACAGGTCGACGCGGCGCATGCCCTTGGCCTGACGGCGGTCATCAGCTCTTCTCTCGAATCCAGCCTTGGGCTGACCCAACTGGCGCGCATTGCCGCCTGGCTGACGCCGCAGACCATGCCGGGCCTCGACACGCTGAATCTGATGCAGACGCAGCTGATTCGCTGTTGGCCGGAAAGCCCGCTGCCGTGCGGCGCGATTGAGGATATGGAGCCGTTACTGTGACTTTCACAACCTGGCCATGGCGACACTGGCGCGCGCGACGCGACGGGAAGATAGCGCTGCGTTTTGATAATGAAAGCCTGAACTGGCCAACGCTGTGCCAGCGTATTGATCGGCTCGCCGCGGGGTTTCAGGCGCAGGGCGTCAAAGCTGAGGATGGCGTGGCGCTGTGCGCGCGTAACAGCGCGGACGCCGTGCTGGCCTGGCTGGCGCTGCTCCAGTGCGGCGCGCGAATTTTACCGCTCAACCCACGCCTGCCTGCATCGCTGGTTGGCGAGCTACTGCCGGCGCTCACTCTGAGCCACATCCTGAATCTTGATGCGCAAGTGCATTACGGCCTCCCGGCGCTCAGCCTGCAAGAAGCGGAGGAGTATCGCGAGGTGGAGTGGCAGGCGGATCGTCTGGCATCAATGACGTTGACCTCCGGTTCGACAGGGTTACCGAAGGCCGCCGTACACCGCTGCGCGGCGCATCTGGCGAGCGCGAAAGGGGTATTGAGCCTGATACCGTTCGGGGAAAATGACGGTTGGCTGCTGTCGCTGCCGCTGTTTCATGTTTCCGGGCAGGGCATCTTCTGGCGATGGCTGCTGGCGGGCGCGCAGATGGCGGTCAGCGAACGTCCATTAGCCGAGGCGCTGGCGCATTGCACCCATGCCTCGTTGGTGCCGACGCAGCTGTGGCGACTGCTGAACGACAATCAACCGCTGTCCCTGAAGGCGGTATTGTTGGGCGGTGCGGCCATTCCTGCCGAACTGACCGAACAGGCGGCAGCCCGAGGGATTCGCACCTTTTGCGGCTATGGTCTGACCGAATTCGCCTCTACCGTTTGCGCGCGTGAGGCCAACGGTGGGGACGATGTGGGCGCACCGCTGCCGGGCCGGGAGTTGCGCCTGGTGGACGGCGAAATCTGGTTGCGGGCCAGCAGCATGGCGGCAGGCTACTGGCGCGATGGGCGTTTAGCGCCGTTAGTCAACGCCGAAGGCTGGTTTGCCACCCGCGATCGCGGCGAGCTGCATGACGGTCGGCTGCGGGTGATTGGCCGCCTGGATAACCTGTTTTTCAGCGGCGGCGAAGGTATTCAGCCGGAAGAGGTCGAGCGGGTTATCGTCCAGCACCCTTTGGTGAATCAGGTGTTTGTTGTCCCGGTGGATGACGCTGAATTTGGTCAGCGCCCGGTGGCGGTGGTGGAGGGCGAACCTGCGCTGGATTTACCGCAGTTGGCCGCCTGGGCAAAAGATAAACTGGCCGGTTTTCAGCAGCCTTGCCGTTGGCTGCGCTTGCCCGAAGCGATGACAAGCGGCGGCATAAAAGTCTCACGACATCAGCTGACCCTCTGGGTTGCCACACAGTTATCCTGATCAATAATAAGTTGCAGCTATTTTGTGAATAATAAACATCATTGTTGCGGATGAATGGGAAGTAATTCGTTACAATCCCGGCGATTATTGTCCGTTTCGTACATTGAATCCGCCGTGTATCGCAGTACAATTCAGCGGGTTATGGGGTTTATTTTCGCTTTGCGTGAAAGGAATAAGATGAAAAAGAGCGTGTTATTGAGTCTGGCAGGGCTGATGTTTGTCTCTGCGTCAGCGAGTGCGATCAGTTTTAACGGTCAGGCCGGTAAAGATTATACCAACCTGGGCTTTGGTCTGGGCACCGAAACGTCGGGCCTGGCATTAACCGGTAACTGGACGCACAACGACGACGACGGCGACGTCGCGGGTCTGGGCCTTGGGCTGAATATCCCGCTGGGTCCGTTCCTGGCGACCGTTGGCGGTAAAGGTATCTACACGAACCCGAACGACGGCGACGAAGGCTATGCAGCAGCGGTTGGCGGCGGCCTGCAGTGGAAAATTGGCGACAGCCTGCGTCTGTTCGGCGAGTACTACTACTCTCCGGATTCCCTGTCCAGCGGCATCGACAGCTACACTGAAGCCAATGCGGGCGCGCGTTTCACCCTTATGCGTCCAATCAGCATTGAAGCGGGCTATCGTTACCTGAACCTGGCGGGTAAAGACGGCAACCGCGACAACGCCGTGGCCGATGGCCCGTACGTTGGCGTCAGCGCATCATTCTGATTTTCTCCGGCGCAGCGTCCGCTGCGCCAGTTTTCTCTTCTTAAATCCTTCGCTTGCGTTATAGTTAATCGTCCTCTTTTTATTGGAGAAAGTGATGATAACGGTAGAGATGCTGTCCACCGGTGACGAAGTCTTATCGGGGCAGATCGTCGATACAAACGCAGCCTGGCTTGCCGATTTTTGTTTCCAGCAGGGTATTCCGTTGTCCCGCCGCAATACCGTGGGGGATAACCTGGACGATTTAGTGGCGATTCTGCGCGAGCGTAGCACGCAGGCTGACATCCTCATCGTCAATGGCGGCCTGGGGCCGACCAGCGATGACCTCAGCGCTCTGGCGGCCGCCACCGCGAAGGGTGAGTCGCTGATTCTGCACGAGGAGTGGCTGGCGTTTATGGAGCGCTTCTTCAGCGAGCGTGGCCGCGTCATGGCGCCGAGCAATCGCAAGCAGGCTGAGATTCCCGCCAGCGCCGAGTTGATTGATAATCCGGTTGGCACCGCCTGCGGTTTTGCCGTTAAGCTCAACCGTTGTCTGATGTTCTTCACACCGGGCGTGCCGTCTGAATTTAAGGTGATGGTGGAACATGAAATTTTGCCGCGCATTCGTCAGCGTTATCCGGTCGGCGAGCCGCCGGTTTGCCTGCGCTTAACCACGTTTGGCCGCTCGGAAAGCGATCTCGCCCAGAGCCTGCAGCATCTCGATCTGCCGCCGGGCGTGACCATGGGCTACCGTTCTTCCATGCCGATTATAGAACTGAAGCTGACCGGGCCGTCGGAACATCGCGAGGCGATGCTGGCGTTATGGCCAGAGGTGCAGAAAGTGGCCGGGGAAAGCCTGATTTTTGAAGGTACTGAGGGGGTACCTGCACAGCTGGCCCGCGTGCTGAAAGAAAAACAGCTAAGCCTGACGCTGAGCGAGCAGTTTACCAGCGGGCTTATCGCGCTCCAGCTTTCTCGCGCCGGTGCGCCGCTGCTGGCGAGTGAAGTGGTGCCGCCGCAGGATGAGACGCTGGCGCAAACCGCACGTTGGGCCGCCGAGCGGCGGGTGAATCATTTTGCCGGGCTGGCCCTGGCGGTGAGCGGGCTGGAGAGCGAGCACATTAACTTTGCACTCTCGACGCCGGAAGGCACTCACGCGCTACAGGTGAAGTTCAGCAATACGCGTCATGGCCTGGCGATACGCCAGGAAGTGTGCGCCATGATGGCGCTGAACATGCTGCGTCGCTGGCTCCACGGCAAACCGGTGGCCAGCGAACATGGCTGGATTAACGTGGTTGATTCGCTGGTGCTGTAAGCGCCCGATGGCGCGTTGTTTTCCCCCTCTCCCTTTCAGGGAGAGGGCCGGGGTGAGGGTAATCATGCGTTAACCAATCCGCCCATTTCCCCTCACCCTAACCCTCTCCCCAAAGGGGCGAGGGGACCGTTGGGGCGCAGCTTATCGGGCCAACGCCCGGGCCAGCAGTGTAATCGGATGCTCGCATCGCTTGCTGGTGGACATCTCAATCTGCCATTTACAGGTCTCGCAATCGGTGATCACCAGATCCGCGCCGCTGGCCTCAATTTGGGCAAACAGCGGCGCGCCTATCGCCTGCGATGTCGGGTAGTTCTCGCTTTTGAAACCATAGGTTCCGGCAATACCGCAGCATTGCGATTCGAGCACCTGAAGCTCCAGACCCGGAATTTGCCGCAGCAGTTCCAGCGTATACAGCGACCAGCCCATCTTCTCCATATGACACGGCGTGTGATACACCACCTTCAGCGGTAATGGTTTGAGCGGCAGCTTCGCGCCGTCATCCAGCTTGCGCCACAGCCAGCGCGTGGCCAGCTCAATGCTGTCGCGCAGGCCGTGATTATCAACCTCCAGCAGATGCGGATACTCATCGCGTAGCGTAAACGTGCAGGTGGATGAGGTTGCCAGCACCGGCAGATGGTTTGTCTCGATGGCTTCTCGCAGCGAAGCGACATTGGTTTGTGCCTGACGCCGCGCTTTATCAAAGAAGCCGTTAGCAATCAGCGGCACGCCGCAGCACTTCTCTTTGCTGAGCAACTGCACGCCGATGCCCATCGCGTTAAGCACGCCAATCAGATCGAACCCCAACTGTGGGTGGTTGTAGTTCACGTAACAGCCGTGAAAGAACGCCACCTGTTCAGCATATTGCGCTTGCTGCGCGGCGATCCGCTGATAGCGGCGACGGAAGCTGCCGAAGGAGTATTTTGGCAGGCTGCGGCGATGGTCGATTTTCAGCGCGGTGTCCAGCAGCTGGCGTACCGGCTTCAGGCCGGTGGTGGCGTTGACGATGGGCGCAAACGGCGTGGAAAGCGTACCCATCAGGTCGGTATGGCTGAGAATCGCATCGCGCAGGCCGGGTTTTTGTTGGCTATAGTCGGCGCGCGCGCGCTGGATAATATCGCCGATTTTCACATCGGAAGGGCAGGCCACTTCGCAGCGCTTGCAGTTGATGCAGTACTTGAGCGCTTCATCGTACAGCGCGCTGTCTTTACGCCGCAGGCGTTCGCCATCTGGCCCCGCCTGTTTTGGCCCCGGATAGCGCGGGTTGACGCGGCTCACCGGGCAGACGGTGGTGCACACGGTACATTTGATGCAGTTTTCAAAACTTTGCTGGTTCATGCTTCACCTCCCGCCAGGCCGATGATCTGTTTGGCGGCATGCAGGGCGGTCGCGGCACAAACGCCGCCGCCGCAGCCTTGGGCAATCGGATCGTAGCCGCCTAATACTGAACCAATGGCGAACAGGTTCAACACGGTTTTCCCGTGCAATGCGGGGCGCAAGGCGTTATCGACGATGACACCAGACTGTTGCCATGGCTGCGGATCAAAGAAATCGTCGCGATACCAGGCCGCGCGCGGCGCGGGCTGCATAATATCCAGCCCCAGCACTGACTCGCGAATCCCATCGCGTTCGGCGGTTAAGCCGTTGCTGAAAAAGCTACCGCTGGCCAGTACGGCAAAGCGCGGGCGCAGCGGTATATCGCCGTGATTACGCGTCCAGATAGCCTGAATTTCCCCCTCGACCTGGCTGACGCGTACCACCTCGTCGCCTGCCATCCAGGTACCGCCGAGAGCGATAAACCGCCGCTGAAGCGCGGCGTGCAGACGCATACCAGGCACCGAGGGCGGCAGCGTAGGCAACAGAAATAATGCGCAGGGCAGGCTGGCGTTGAGCCAGTCAAACAGTGCGGTATCGCGCAAACCAAAGACGGCGGGCATGAGCAGCGCGTCTTGCCCAGCACACAGCGGCAGTAATGCTTCATACAGGGGATGCCAGAGCGCTTTTTCATCGAGCACGCGGGCAATACTGGCGGCGCGAAACTCGGTAGGGTTGTCGCGCAGGACATCGAGCTCCGGCAGATCGATTTCAGCGGTATCGACCGCCAGCCCCTGCTGTTGCAGGGATTCGGCCGCCAGATGGGGCTGGAAATCCAGAAAGCCGCTGATACCGACCACCCGAAGTGAACCTGTCGCCAGCGGCGCAACTGGCACTTCAGTCGGGCTGAGCCAGGCGGGGCGTAGCGTGCCAAGCGGCGTGATGCGCTGGTGCGGCTGTGCTGCGTGACCCTGCATTTTGATACCGCAATCGCTCAGCAGCGTCTGCGTTTGCTGCGCATAGCGAAGCACATTATCGCTGCCCAGTCGGGAATAGGGATGCTGTGGCGACTGGGAGGTCAGTAATGTCAGCCCTGTCGCTGGATCATCGACCCGTTGGCCGTCGGGCAGCGCGCTGAGCAAGTCCAGCGATCCGGACGAAAAATGCAGCGCGCTCTGGCCGCGCGTGACGATTGCACAGCGAAGCCCTGCCTGCTGTAGTCGTATTCCGCACAGCAGCCCGGCCAGCCCACCGCCGATAATCACGCTATCAAATTTCATGACTGGACTCCTTGTCTAAACCACACAGCCCCTGATACACCCAGCGGGTTAGCTCGCTTTCACGTAGCGCATCGCCCCAGGCGATAGGCTGCACGCCTTTCCAGCGTTCGTTGAGAAAATCGGACAGCTGCTCCAGCGACTGCGCAGCGGTGGTGACGTTATAGCGATGCAGCAATCCGCTCGCCCGACATGCGCAGAGCTCCCCCTGGCAGGTCCCCATGCCAACGCGCGTACGACGGCGCAAATCCAGCAGATTATTGACCGCCAGATTTTCCACCGCGTACTGCACCTCACCCGCGGTCACCGCTTCGCATTCACACACCACGCTGCGGTGCAGGCGGCTGTTACCAAGCCACTCCGGGGTGCGATCGCCGTGGCGATAAACCGCCGAGCCGCGCAGTGGCGCGGGCAGCGAAATCATGCGCTGCAAGGTTTTTTCCGTAGACTCCTGCGAACCGGGCAGCGGCGTGTCGGCGGTGACGCAGGGACGATGATGATTCAGCTTGCGGCAGACGGCATCGGTGGCCCATTCCGCCATCAGGCGATAGGTCATCAGTTTGCCGCCGGTAATGGTGATAAACCCTTCCAGACCATCGCGCTCGGCGTGGTCCAGCAGCACAATACCGCGGCTGACGTTGCGTCCGCTGGGATCGTCGTCGCTGGCAACCAGCGGGCGCACACCGCAGTAGGCGCGCAAAATACGCGTACTGGCCATGCGCGGGGCCAGTTTTTCCCCTTCACGCAGCAGGATGTCCACCTCGTCAGGCGTGACGCGGCAGCGGTCGATATCGGCATAATCAATGTGTGTCGACGTAGTACCAATCAGCGAAATAGTATCGCCAGGCACCAGAATATCGGCGTCGGCCGGCGGGCGACAGCGGTTGATCACGTGCTGGTTCATCCGGCTTTCGAAGATCAGCAGCGATCCTTTGGCCGGGAACATGCGGATGCGTAAATCGGCATATTCCGCGATGCGCTGGCCCCAGATACCGGCGGCGTTAACCACCACCGGCGCATGCAGTTCGCACATTTGACCGCTATGGTGATTCAGCAGCGTCACGCCCTGTATGCGATCGCCGTGGCGGATAAGGCCCATCACTTCATGAGCGGTCAGAATAGTGGCGCCGTGTTCGCGCGCGTCGAGCATGTTGGCAGCGGTCAGGCGGAAGGGGTCTACTGTGCCGTCCGGCACGCGTACCGCGCCGACTAACGCGGGGTTGACCGACGGTTCCATTCTTCTGGCCTGAGCAGGGTCGATGGCTTCGGCCTCAATGCCTGCGGCGCGGCAGGCGTTGATAAAGGTGTGTTGGTACTGGAGGTCATCTTCCGGCAGGGTGATGAACAGGCCGCTGGTTGGCTCAATGCAGTGGCGAGCAATTCGGCGCAGGATCTGGTTTTCGCTGATACACTCGCGCGCCGATTCGCTGTCGGTGACCGCATAGCGCGCGCCGCTGTGCAGCAGGCCATGGTTACGCCCGGTTGCCCCGGTGGCGATATCAAAGCGTTCAACCAGCGCAGCCTTCAGGCCGCGCAGGGCGCAGTCGCGGGCAATACCGGCGCCAGTGGCGCCGCCACCGATAATAATGACGTCAAAATCACGTGCAGAGGCGCTGTCCATTATGTGTCCTCAATGTTCGTTTTAAGCACATTAAGTCACATTACCAACATAAATTGTTTGATATCGAACATATTCGAGCATTTATCGAAAGCATTACTGCGCGTTTTGCGGCATATATCGACTTTCTTAAAGGCTTCCGTCGTGAGCCAACTGGTGCAAGCATGCGAGCAGCCGTTGCAACGGGCTCCCTTCGATCGGTGGTTCGCGGGCGATCAGTGAAATCTGGCGATAGAACGCGGGCTCCAGCGGCACGGAATGCAGCGGCTGCGCCAGCGTTTTGAGCGTCAGTTCCGGCAGAAGCGCGATGCCCAGCCCCTGGTGGATAAAGCTCATTGCGGTGCTGGGATGGTTAAACTCGTATTTGATTTGCGGCGTCATATTCATGCCCGCAAACAGCGCCATGATGCTCATTTCGTAACGCCCTTTACTGACGATAAGCGGTTCGTCGCGCAGCGCGCTGAGCGAGACCTGCTTTTGCGCCGCAAAAGGGTGATTCTCGGGGACCACGACGGTAAAACGGTCTTTGTATATCGGCGTGACAAACATACCTTCGACCGGAATATGCACGAAACCCGCGTCGATATCATTATTGCGAATTGCCTCAATAATTTCCGCGCTGTTGGCTTCATGAGGAACAATTTTAATATTCGGATGATGCTGTTCAAAATAGCGCACCACGGCGGGCAGCACGCTGGCGCAAATACTCGGGAAGCAGCCAATCCGTAGCAGGCGCTGCGGGGTCTTTTTTTCCTGTTCGGCAATTTCTTTCACCGCGTGAACTTCGCTCATTAAGCGGTGCAGGTGAGCGACGATACGCTCGCCCGCGGGCGTCAGGCAAATCGCTTTACGCCGCTCGCGTAGCATAATAGCGACACCTAACTCCTCTTCCAGCGCGGAGATGGCCTGGCTGACTGCCGATTGCGTCATAAACAGACGTTTACCAGCCTCGGTGAATCCGCCGCACTCCAGCACCGTCAGCAACGCGTTGATTTGCGTGAGTGTCATTAGTTATCTCTAATTAAACTTATTAAAATGATTAATTTTACTAATTAAATAATGATACCTATTATTTTTCAACGGACTTAATCACAAAATTACGCACGCGATTATTTTTATTTGTGATGCATTATTGAATTTATATATTCAAGGTGAATGTATTACTGCGCGCCGTAGGGACAAGGTTGCCAATCAATGAAAGAAAAATTATGGACTAAAGATTTTTGGGCCATCACGATTATTAGCTTTATTATTTTCTTCGTGTTTTATGTCCTCCTGACGTTACTCCCTATTTATATTGCCGATACCCTGCACGCCACCGCCGATAAGGCCGGCCTGTTGGTCACATGCTTCCTCGCCGCTGCGATTGTTGTGCGACCGTTTGCCGGGCAGTGGGTGGGGAAATATTCGAACAAAACGATTCTGATGCTTTCCTCTCTGGCGTTTTTGGTTGTCACCGCGCTGTATCCATTTTGCCATTCTATTGAAGCGCTGCTGTTTATTCGCGTGCTGCACGGAATAACCTTCGGGATTATTACGACGGTAAAAGGGACCATCTCCGCGCGGTTGATACCCGCCTCCCGACGTGGGGAGGGCATCAGCTTTTTCTCTTTAGCGATGGGGCTGGCGATGGTCGTGGGGCCGTGGATTGGTCTGAACATGGCGCGCCATAGCGCATTCAGCCAGGCGTTCTGGATGTGTACGGCGGTGGCGGCGATTGGTATTGTGTTGTCATTGATTGTCCGTGTACCGCCGGTGATTCGTCATGCGGACGGTTCGCAGCCGAAGCTCGGCTTCTCCGCCATGTTTGATAAAGCCGCGATGCCGTTTGCCATGGTCACCTTCTTTATGACCTTCTCCTACGCTGGCGTCTCGGCCTTCCTGGCGCTGTATGCCCGTGAGCTGGACCTGATGGCCGCCGCCAGCAACTTCCTGCTGTGTTACGCGGTGTTCCTGATGATCTGCCGCGCCTTTACCGGCAACGTTTGCGACCGCAAAGGGCCGAAGTATGTGGTCTATCCTTGCCTGTTGGCCTTCACCGTCGGCCTGGTGGTACTGGGCTATACCCACGGCAGCGTGTCGATGATTCTCGCTGGCGCGCTGATTGGCATCGGTTACGGCTCGGTAACGCCCATCTTCCAGACGCAGATTATCAGCTCGGTTGAACCGCATAAAATTGGCGTGGCGAACTCGCTGTTCTTTAACGCGATGGATGCCGGGCTGGCGATCGGCGCGTTCGTGATGGGGCTGATGGTGGAAGGGGTCGGCTACCGGGCGATTTACCTGGTCGGCGCGGTGCTGGTGGTACTGGCGGGCGCGCTGTATATCGCGCAGATGAAACGCCGTGGCGCGATGCCGTTAGTTAGCGCACACGAAGTGCACTAACCGTTACATCTCAATTTCGATATCACCTTTTGCCCTGCAGCAGCAGGGCAAAATTTCATCCGGCTGAATAAAGGCCAGCGGTTCGGTCAACCAGTCAACCTGACCGGAGACCAGCCGCGTGCGGCAGGAGCCGCAGTAGCCTTCGCGACACTGGTACTCCACCTCAACATTGTGAGACTCCAGCGCCGCCAGCAGGGACGGGTGTTCATCCTGGCACAGCAACCGTGTGCCAGTGATGCGCAGAAAAACGCGGCTCATATCAAAGCTGGAAGTTGCTGAGATCGTCAGTATCGACTTCCGAGTCAATCTGCCCAACCAGGTAAGAGCTGACTTCCACTTCCTGCGGCGCGACCTGCACGTTATCAGACACCAGCCAGGTGTTGATCCATGGAATCGGGTTGGAGCGCGTCTGGAACGGCAGATCCAGACCGACTGCCTGCATGCGGATATTGGTGATGTACTCAACGTACTGGCACAGGATGTCTTTGTTCAGGCCAATCATTGAGCCGTCGCGGAACAGATAATCCGCCCACTCTTTTTCCTGCTGGGCGGCCTGCACGAACAGGTCGTAGCACTCTTGCTTGCACTCTTCGGCAATCTCCGCCATTTCCGGGTCATCCGCGCCGCTGCGCAGCAGGTTCAGCATGTGCTGAGTGCCGGTCAGGTGCAGCGCTTCGTCGCGGGCGATCAGACGAATGATTTTGGCGTTGCCTTCCATCAGCTCGCGCTCGGCGAAGGCGAAGGAGCAGGCAAAGCTGACGTAGAAGCGAATGGCTTCCAGCGCGTTGACGCTCATCAGGCAGATATACAGCTTTTTCTTCAGCTCGCGCAGGTTCACGGTCACGGTTTTTCCGTTAACGGTGTGGGTGCCTTCGCCCAGCAGATGCCAGTAGCTGGTCATTTCGATCAGGTCGTCGTAATAGCTGGAGATGCCTTCGGCACGTTTCTGAATCTGTTCGTTGGTGACGATGTCATCAAACACAATCGCCGGATCGTTGACGATGTTGCGGATGATGTGGGTGTAGGAGCGCGAGTGGATCGTTTCGGAGAACGCCCACGTTTCCACCCAGGTTTCCAGCTCAGGAATCGAGATCAGCGGCAGCAGCGCTACGTTCGGGCTACGGCCCTGAATGGAGTCCAGCAGGGTCTGATACTTCAGGTTGCTGATGAAAATGTGCTTTTCGTGTTCCGGCAGCGCCTGATAGTCAATGCGGTCGCGGGACACGTCAACTTCTTCCGGACGCCAGAAGAAGGAGAGCTGTTTTTCAATCAGCTTTTCGAAGATGTCGTATTTCTGCTGGTCGTAGCGTGCCACGTTGACCGGCTGGCCAAAGAACATCGGCTCTTTGAGCTGATCGTTTTTCGTCTGTGAAAAAGTGGTGTATGCCATTGATGTCAATCCTGTCTGGAGAGTAATGCCGGATGGCGTTTACTTACCTGCTTACAATATCATCGCAAATAAATCCGTACACCGAAAAGGGTTTTGGTTGGTACGGAAAGCAAGGCCGGGTCAGCGTAGCGCTGCCCGGCAATCGTTATTAGATCTTACAGGCGCCGCTTTCGCAGCCATCGTCCTGAATGGACGGCACCAGATCGTCCTGCGCATCTTCCGCACCGTCGCGGGTGTTTTGATAGTACAGAGTCTTCACGCCAAATTTATAGGCGGTCAGCAGGTCTTTAAGCAGCTGCTGCATCGGTACTTTGCCTGACGGGAAGCGCGTCGGGTCGTAGTTGGTGTTGGCGGAAATCGCCTGGTCGATAAACTTCTGCATAATGCCGACCAGCTGCAGATAGCCATCGTTGTTCGGCATTTCCCACAGCAGCTCGTAGGCGTTGCCCAGGTGTTCGTAGTCCGGCACAACCTGACGCAGAATACCGTCTTTCGATGCTTTGATGCTCACGTAGCCGCGCGGCGGCTCAATGCCGTTGGTGGCGTTGGAGATCTGCGAAGAGGTCTCGGACGGCATCAGCGCGGAGAGCGTGGAGTTACGCAGGCCGTGGGTCTTGATGGACTCACGCAGCGCTTCCCAGTCCAGGTGCAGCGGCTCGTTGGTAATCGCATCCAGGTCTTTCTTGTAGGTGTCGATCGGCAGGATACCCTGGGCATAGGTGGTTTCGTTGAACCACGGGCACGCGCCTTGCTCTTTCGCCAGCTCGTTAGAGGCCTTCAGCAGGTAGTACTGAATGGCTTCGAAAGTCTGGTGGGTCAGGTTGTTGGCGCTGCCGTCGGAGTAGCGCTTACCGTTTTTGGCCAGCCAGTAGGCGAAGTTGATAACGCCGATACCCAGCGTACGACGACCCATCGCACCGCGCTGTGCGGCTTTAATCGGGTAGTCCTGGTAATCCAGCAGGGCATCGAGCGCACGCACGGCCAGCACGGCCAGCTCTTCCAGTTCAGCAAGGCTGCCGATGGCGCCCAGGTTGAACGCCGACAGCGTACACAGGGCGATTTCGCCGTTTTCGTCGTTAACGTCGTCCAGCGGTTTGGTCGGCAGGGCGATTTCCAGGCACAGGTTAGACTGGCGCACTGGCGCAACGGCCGGGTCAAACGGGCTATGGGTGTTGCAGTGGTCAACGTTCTGAATGTAGATACGGCCAGTAGAGGCACGTTCCTGCATCATCAGCGAGAACAGGTCGACCGCTTTCACGCGCTGTTTACGGATGCTGTCGTCGTTTTCGTATTTCACGTACAGACGCTCAAATTCGTCCTGGTCGGCGAAGAACGCATCGTACAGCCCCGGGACGTCGGACGGGCTGAACAGGGTGATGTCGCCGCCTTTCAGCAGACGGGTGTACATCAGCTTGTTGATCTGTACGCCGTAGTCCATGTGACGCACGCGGTTACCTTCAACGCCGCGGTTGTTTTTCAGCACCAGCAGGCTTTCCACTTCCAGATGCCACATTGGGTAGAAGAGGGTTGCCGCGCCGCCGCGCACGCCGCCCTGCGAACAGGATTTCACCGCGGTCTGGAAGTGCTTGTAGAACGGGATGCAGCCGGTGTGGAAGGCTTCACCGCCGCGAATCGGGCTACCCAGCGCACGAATGCGGCCAGCGTTGATACCGATACCGGCACGCTGGGAAACGTATTTCACAATCGCGCTGGAGGTGGCGTTGATGGAGTCCAGGCTGTCGCCGCACTCGATCAGTACGCAGGAGCTGAACTGACGGGTTGGGGTACGCACGCCGGACATAATCGGCGTCGGCAGCGAGATTTTGAACGTGGAAACGGCGTCGTAGAAGCGTTTTACATAGCTCAGACGGGTTTCACGCGGGTAGTTGGAGAACAGGCATGCCGCCACCAGAATATAGAGGAACTGGGCGCTCTCGTAGATTTCGCCGGTGACGCGGTTCTGAACCAGGTATTTGCCTTCCAGCTGCTTAACGGCAGCGTAGGAGAAGGTCATGTCACGGTCGTGAACGATAAACGAGTCCATCTGCTTGAACTCTTCTTCCGTATAGTCTTCCAGCAGATGATTGTCGTATTTACCCAGGTCAACCATGTTTTTCACGTGGTCGAACAGCGCCGGCGGCTCGAACTGGCCGTAGGCTTTTTTACGCAGGTGGAACACCGCCAGACGCGCGGCCAGGTACTGGTAGTCCGGCGCTTCGCGAGAGATCAGGTCAGCAGCGGCCTTAATAATCGTTTCATGAATGTCAGACGTTTTAATTCCGTCGTAGAACTGGATGTGCGAACGCAGTTCGACCTGAGAGATCGACACGTTATGCAGCCCTTCCGCCGCCCAATCCAGCACGCGATGAATTTTGTCGAGGTTAATGCGCTCTGTGCGGCCGTCACGCTTCGTCACCAGCAGACTCTGATTCATGTGATTTTTACCTGTCCGTGAAAAGGAAAATATCCCCCGATTTATCCACAATTCCGGTAGTCGTAAAACCTGTGGATAAATACTACATGTAGGGGTTCGTTGATTAATTGAACGCTATATGGTGAGTATTCTAGTCTGGATTCTTTTGAGTACAAGGGTTGATTTTGGCGTTAAATTGAGGTTGATAAAGCGTAAAAAAGGCTAAGTCCACGGCGCATAAGGGCTGGCGGGGATGTCAATAATATGCAAAAAAAAATGAAAATTTGATCGAGTGCTGATTTCTTCGGCGAAGGGGGAAATTGCGCAAATGATGCAGCGCAATTTCGTCGTAGTGACAATACTCATGATTGGTAGGCCTGATAAGCGAAGCGCCATCAGGCATTGCTGTCGGAATCATTGCCGGATGGCGACGCTGACGCGTCTTATCCGGCCTACAGAGCGTGTTGGCTGCTTATTCGGCTTTTGCCGTGGTGTGCAGCATATAGTTAACGTCAACGCCCGGCGCCAGCTTGAAGCGGTTGGTTATCGGGTTATAGTGCAGGCCAATCATATGGCGCTCTTTCAGCACGGTCTGGTCAACCCAGCTCAGCAGTTCGGCGGGCTTGATGAATTTCTTCACATCGTGCGTCCCCTTCGGCACCATGCGCAGAATGTATTCCGCGCCGACGACCGCCATCAGCCAGGACTTGCCGTTACGGTTAAGAGTAGAGAAGAACACCTGGCCGCCGGGTTTTACCAGCTGCGCGCAGGCTTTGACCACCGACTGCGGGTCCGGCACGTGTTCGAGCATCTCCATGCAGGTCACCACATCATACTGACCGGCATGCTTTGCAGCGTGCTCTTCAACCGTCTCCTGGACGTACTCGACGGGAATGCCGGTTTCCAGTGAGTGCAGTTTCGCGACCTGCAGCGGCTCAAAGCCCATATCTAACCCGGTGACCGTCGCGCCTTCACGCGCCATGCTTTCGGCCAGAATGCCGCCGCCGCAGCCAACATCAAGCACCTTTTTACCGAACAGGCCGCCAGAACGTTCGGCGATATAGCCCAGACGCAGCGGGTTAATGCGGTGCAAAGGCTTAAATTCGCCTTCCAGATCCCACCAGCGTGACGCGACGGCCTCGAATTTGGCGATCTCTTCGTGGTCAACGTTATGCGCTACCGCAGCTTTTTCGGCATTCATGGGTGTTCCTGCTCCTTATTTCATTATTGTCTGCGAGTATATCAGCACCGACGCGCGAATAAAGCGTCTGGCAGGTGCTAATGGGTTTACCTGTCTTTACGCTAATGTGTTATAATTTGCGACCTTTGAATCCGGGAATACAGTAGAGGGATAGCGGTTAGATGAGCGACCTTGCGAGAGAAATTACACCGGTCAACATTGAGGAAGAGCTTAAGAACTCTTATCTGGATTATGCGATGTCGGTCATTGTTGGCCGTGCGCTGCCGGATGTCCGAGATGGCCTGAAGCCGGTACACCGTCGCGTACTTTACGCCATGAACGTATTGGGCAATGACTGGAACAAAGCCTACAAAAAATCAGCCCGTGTCGTTGGTGACGTGATCGGTAAATACCACCCGCACGGCGACTCCGCGGTATATGACACCATCGTTCGTATGGCCCAGCCGTTCTCGCTGCGCTACATGCTGGTGGATGGCCAGGGGAACTTCGGTTCAATCGACGGCGACTCCGCCGCGGCAATGCGTTATACGGAAATCCGTCTGGCGAAAATTGCTCATGAACTGATGGCCGATCTCGAAAAAGAGACGGTGGATTTCGTGGACAACTATGATGGCACGGAAAAAATTCCGGACGTCATGCCGACCAAAATTCCTAACCTGCTGGTTAACGGTTCGTCCGGTATCGCCGTAGGTATGGCGACCAACATTCCGCCGCACAACCTGACGGAAGTGATCAACGGCTGTCTGGCCTATGTCGATAATGAAGACATCACTATCGAAGGCCTGATGGAACACATCCCGGGTCCGGATTTCCCGACTGCCGCCATTATTAATGGCCGTCGCGGAATTGAAGAGGCCTATCGCACCGGTCGCGGCAAAGTGTACATTCGCGCGCGCGCGGAAGTGGAAGTTGACCCGAAAAACGGTCGTGAAACCATCATCGTGCACGAAATTCCGTATCAGGTGAACAAAGCGCGCCTGATCGAGAAAATCGCCGAGCTGGTAAAAGATAAACGCGTTGAAGGCATCAGCGCGCTGCGTGACGAGTCTGATAAAGACGGTATGCGCATCGTGATTGAAGTGAAACGCGACGCGGTCGGGGAAGTGGTGCTGAACAACCTCTACTCCCAGACTCAGCTGCAGGTCTCCTTCGGTATCAACATGGTTGCGCTGCACCATGGTCAGCCGAAGATCATGAACCTGAAAGATATTATCGCCGCGTTCGTGCGTCACCGTCGTGAAGTGGTGACTCGCCGTACCATTTTCGAACTGCGTAAAGCACGCGACCGCGCGCACATCCTTGAAGCGCTGGCGGTTGCGCTGGCGAACATCGACCCGATCATTGAACTGATCCGTCGCGCGCCAACGCCGGCCGAAGCGAAAGCGGGCCTGGTGGCACAGGCGTGGGATCTGGGCAACGTTTCCGCGATGCTGGAACGTGCGGGCGACGACGCTGCGCGTCCGGAATGGCTGGAACCTCAGTTTGGCGTACGCGACGGGAAATACTACCTGACCGAACAGCAGGCACAGGCGATTCTGGATCTGCGTCTGCAGAAACTGACCGGCCTTGAGCATGAAAAACTGCTCGACGAATACAAAGAGCTGCTGGAACAGATCGCTGAGCTGCTGCACATTCTGGGCAGCGCCGAGCGTCTGATGGAAGTGATCCGCGAAGAGCTGGAGCTGGTTCGCGAACAGTTCGGTGACGAGCGTCGTACCGAAATCACCGCCAACAGCGCCGATATTAATATCGAAGATCTGATCAGCCAGGAAGATGTTGTCGTGACGCTGTCTCACCAGGGTTACGTCAAGTATCAGCCGCTTACCGATTACGAAGCTCAGCGTCGTGGCGGTAAAGGCAAGTCAGCAGCCCGTATTAAAGAAGAAGACTTTATCGACCGCCTGCTGGTGGCCAACACCCACGATACGATCCTCTGCTTCTCCAGCCGTGGTCGTCTGTACTGGATGAAGGTCTATCAGCTGCCGGAAGCCAGCCGCGGCGCGCGTGGCCGTCCGATCGTTAACCTGCTGCCGCTGGAAGCGAACGAACGTATCACCGCTATCCTGCCGGTTCGCGAGTACGAAGAGGGCGTGAACGTCTTTATGGCGACCGCCAGCGGTACCGTGAAGAAAACGGCGCTGACCGAGTTCAGCCGTCCGCGTTCTGCCGGTATTATCGCGGTGAACCTGAACGAAGGCGACGAGCTGATTGGCGTTGACCTGACTTCCGGAACCGATGAAGTCATGCTGTTCTCCGCCGCAGGTAAAGTGGTGCGCTTTAAAGAAGATGCCGTGCGTGCGATGGGTCGTACCGCGACCGGCGTACGCGGTATTAAGCTGGCGGAAAAAGACAGCGTTGTGTCGCTGATTATTCCGCGCGGCGAAGGCGCCATCCTGACCGTGACCCAGAACGGCTACGGTAAACGTACCGCTGCTGAAGAGTATCCGACCAAGTCGCGTGCGACGCAGGGCGTTATCTCTATCAAAGTGACCGAGCGTAACGGCTCCGTCGTGGGCGCGGTACAGGTTGACGACTGCGACCAGATCATGATGATCACCGATGCGGGCACCCTGGTGCGTACTCGCGTATCGGAAGTTAGCGTGGTAGGGCGTAACACCCAGGGCGTGATCCTCATCCGTACGGCGGAAGATGAAAACGTGGTGGGTCTGCAGCGCGTGGCCGAGCCGGTTGACGACGAAGAGCTGGACGCTATCGACGGTAGCGTGGCGGAAGGCGATGATGAAATCGCGCCGGAAACCGACAGCGATGACGACGTTGCGGACGACGCAGACGAGTAATCGTGATATGACGTTGCGAAAGGGCTGGTGAAAACCGGCCCTTTTTTCATTAACATTGCGGTAAAAGTCTTTTACCGCTACCTTAACCACATCCTGTTTGCCATTGACGGCGGAGTTTCGTCAACTTGAAATATCTTGTCTCCTTTCGCACAACGCTGAAAGTCTCACGCTACCTGTTCCGGGCTTTGGCGCTGCTGCTCTGGCTGCTTATCGCGCTGGTGTCGGTGTTCTATATTGTGAATGCTCTGCATCAGAAAGAGTCTGAAATCCGCCAGGAATTTAACCTCAATTCCGATCAGGCGCAGCGCTACTTCCAGCGAACCTCCGATGTGATAAAGGAGCTGAAGTACATTGCGGAAAACCGCTTAACCGCCGCCAACGGCGTGTTGCCCGCCATTTCCTCAAAAGACAGTTCTGACGTGCCGGATTTTGAGCCGCTATTCTCTGACTCCGACTGCGGCGCGCTCGATACCACCTGGCGTGGGCCGCTGGAGTCGCTGGCCTGGTTCCTGCGCTACTGGCGTGAAAATTTCTCGGCGGCTTATGACCTTAATCGTGTTTTTCTGATCGGCAGCGACAATCTCTGTATGGCCAACTTTGGCCTGCGCGAAATGCCGGTTGAGCGTACCGAAGCGCTGAAAGAGCTGCACCAGCGCATTATGGACTACCGTAATGCGCCGCAGGACGATCGCGGCGGCAATCTGTTCTGGGTCGGACAGGGGCCGCGCCATAGCGTTGGTTACTTCTACGCGTTGACGCCGGTTTATTTAGCTAACCGCCTGCAGGCACTGCTGGGCGTGGAGCAAACCATCCGCGCCGAAAACTTCTTTACTCCGGGCAGTATGCCCATGGGCGTGTCGATTCTTGATGATAATGGCAATACGCTGATCTCGCTGGCCGGGCCGGATACACGTCTGCGTATCAGCACGCGCGGGATGCAGGAACGGCTGTGGTTTGGCTACACCGCCGGATATCGTGAGCTGGTGCTGAAGAAAACGCTGGCACCTTCGTCATTGAGCATTGTCTATTCAGTACCGCTGGACGCGGTCCTGGAGCGTATTCGTATTCTGGTGCTTAATGCACTGCTGTTGAACCTGCTCACCGGTATCGCGCTGTTTACCATGGCGCGGATGTACGAGCGGCGAATTTTCTTACCCGCTGAATCTGACGCATTACGTCTGGAAGAGCACGAGCAGTTCAACCGTAAAATCGTCGCTTCGGCGCCGGTAGGGATCTGTATTCTGCGTACCCAGGACGGAACCAATATCCTGAGTAACGAGCTGGCGCACAATTATCTCAACATGCTGACCCACGAAGACCGCCAGCGGCTGACGCAGATAATCTGCGGCCAGCAGGTGAACTTCGTCGACGTGCTGACCAGCAACAATACCAACCTGCAAATCAGCTTCGTGCATTCGCGCTATCGCAACGAAAACGTGGCGATCTGCGTGCTGGTGGACGTCAGTTCCCGCGTCAAAATGGAAGAGTCACTACAGGAGATGGCGCAGGCGGCTGAACAGGCGAGCCAGTCGAAATCGATGTTCCTGGCCACCGTCAGCCATGAGCTGCGTACGCCGCTGTACGGGATTATCGGTAACCTGGACCTGTTGCAAACCAAAGAGTTGCCGAAGGGCGTTGACCGCCTGGTGACGGCGATGAATAACTCTTCCGGGCTGCTGCTGAAAATCATCAGCGATATTCTCGACTTCTCGAAAATTGAGTCCGAGCAGCTAAAAATTGAGCCGCGCGAATTCTCACCGAAGGAGGTGATGAACCACATCACCGCCAACTATCTGCCGCTGGTGGTCAGAAAACAGCTGGGAATGTACTGCTTTATCGAGCCGGATGTGCCGATGAAGCTGATGGGCGACCCAATGCGCCTTCAGCAGGTGATTTCCAACCTGCTGAGCAACGCCATTAAGTTCACCGATATCGGCTGCATCGTGCTGCATCTCAAGCGGGAAGGGTACTATCTGAGCATCAGTATCCGCGATACCGGTGTTGGGATCCCGGCCAAAGAGGTGGTGCGGTTGTTTGACCCGTTCTTCCAGGTGGGGACAGGCGTGCAGCGTAATTTCCAGGGAACCGGGCTGGGGCTGGCTATTTGTGAAAAGCTGGTCAATATGATGGACGGCGATATTGCCGTCGATACCGAACCGGGCATGGGCAGCCAGTTTACGCTGCGTATTCCGCTGTACGGCGAGCAGGACGCCACGCCGCTGGAGATTGACGGTCTGGCGAAGATTCGCTGCTGGCTGGCGGTGCGTAACGCCTCGCTGGCTGATTTTATTCAGTCGCTGCTCGCTTTCCACGGCATGGACGTGCGAATTTATGACGGCGAAACGCCAGCGCCGGATGATGTGTTAATCACCGATGATGAACTCTCACAGCCGTGGGCAGGCAGAGCGGCGGTAGTCTTCTGTCGTCGACATATCGGCATTCCGCAGGAGTTCGCGCCGGGACAATGGGTGCACAGCATCGTTTCGCCACACGAATTGATGAGCCTGCTGGGGCGCATTTATCGGGTTAAGGTGGCGACGGGCGGCGTGGAAGAACTGCAATCGACGCCGGAAGCTCCGGAGGACAGCAACGACGATATGATGATCCTGGTGGTCGACGATCATCCGATTAACCGTCGTCTGTTGGCCGATCAGCTGGGATCGTTAGGTTATCAGTGCAAGACCGCCAACGATGGCGTTGACGCGCTGAACGTGCTGAGTAAGAACCATATCGATATTGTGCTGAGCGACGTTAACATGCCGAATATGGACGGTTATCGTCTGACGCAGCGCATTCGCCAACTGGGGCTGACGCTACCGGTTGTCGGCGTGACGGCAAACGCGCTGGCAGAAGAGAAGCAGCGTTGCCTGGAGTCGGGTATGGATAGCTGCCTGTCGAAGCCGGTAACGTTGGACGTGTTGAAACAAACGCTGACGGTGTATGCCGCAAGAGTGCGTAAAGCGCGAGAGTAAGGGATTTTGTTGGTAGGCCGGATAAGGCAACGCCGCCATCCGGCAATTTGTGCGAGGTTGCCCGATGGCGCTGCGCTTATCGGGTCTACGGAAAGCAGGCCCGATAAGCAACAAGGTTTAGTCTTTGTCTGACGGCGACAGCGTCACGGAGGAGAGGTAGTTCAGCAGCGCGATGTCGTTTTCCACGCCCAGCTTCATCATTGCCGATTTTTTCTGGCTACTGATGGTTTTAATGCTGCGGTTCAGCTTCTTGGCAATTTCGGTCACCAGGAAACCTTCTGCGAACAGACGCAGAACTTCACTCTCTTTCGGCGACAGGCGTTTGTCGCCGTAGCCGCCAGCGCTGATTTTCTCCAGCAAACGAGAAACGCTTTCCGGGGTAAATTTCTTCCCTTTCTGCAGGGCTGCCAGCGCTTTTGGCAGATCCGTCGGGGCGCCTTGCTTCAGCACAATCCCTTCGATATCCAGATCCAGCACGGCGCTCAGAATGGCCGGGTTGTTGTTCATGGTCAGTACGATAATCGCCAGTCCAGGGAAATGGCGCTTGATGTACTTAATCAGCGTAATGCCATCGCCGTACTTGTCTCCAGGCATGGAGAGGTCGGTGATCAGCACGTGGGCATCAAGTTTTGGTAAGTTGTTAATTAGCGCGGTGGAGTCTTCAAATTCGCCTACAACGTTTACCCATTCAATCTGTTCCAGGGATTTACGAATCCCGAACAGCACAATCGGATGGTCATCGGCAATAATTACGTTCATATTGTTCATGTAAAGGCTACCTTGCTACAGCAAGCTCTTGACGTAGGCGTCAATGTCGCTGATGTATTTTTCTATGCTGGATGCATCTTTCTCACGAATAAGATGTTCAAGCGTTTCACATAACTGCTTGCCAGGTACCAGATTTAGCATGGCAAACACACCCTTAAGGCGGTGAGCTGTCTGTGCCAGTGCGGCAAAGTCCTTTGCTGCGGATTCAGTATACAGCCTGCTAACATCTTCCGGAACCGTATCAACAAACAGCGCATAATAACCGCTGGCCTGAAGCTCGGCGTTTTCATCACCACCCAATGGTGATTCCGAGACTTCTTCCTGCGCCAGCTGCTCTTCAATCAGCTGGAGCACGGCATCCTGCATAGCGTTACTCATGTTAAAGTTGACGCGCAGTTGACCAGGGCCAATTTGGCGTACTCCAGCCTCATCATCGCTTAAAAGCAAGCCGGAAGCAGTAAGATTAGACGGATTATCAGTTAAAAACAGATCAAATTCTTGACTTGTTGCGCGCTCATCCGGGCTGATGCAGGTTGCCCCCCAGCTTTCCAGCTGACGCGTGACAATATTGCGGATTTCGTTAGAGGTGATATCCACCATGGCGACCACGTCGTCAAGCAGCAGTTCTTCCACCTCTGCGTCTTCTTCGCGCACCGGCATTTTCACGTGCAGCGTATAGCGGGTCCCCAGCGATTCTCGCGCCTTAATATTCAAATGACCGCCAAGCTTACGCGCCAGCTGATCGCACAGCCAGAAGGTGAGGGCGTTGGCCTTACCGTAGCGATCCGACTGGGTATCGTTAAGATACGGGAAGTGCAGATTGTCGATTTCGCCATGCGATACGCCGCTACCGGTATCGAGAATGCGGAAGGTTAAGCGCTCTTCCGCCGACTCTTCAGCGCTGATCTCAAGGGTAATTTTGCCAATCTGGGTGGTGGTGACCGCATACTGAATCAGCAGCAGCAGGATCCGGCGTAGCGCGTCGCGGTCGCCGTGGCGCTGCTCTTTGGCCGGGACCTGGTTGTTGATTAACAGCTGCAGCCCTTTACGTTTGATCGACGGCAATACCTCCGGCACCACTTCATCGATCAGCTCTTGCAGCGAGAATTGCGTGGAGGAGCCTTTCCAGCTGTCATTTTCCAGCATATTCGCCAGCTGAATTTCGTCCACCAGCCGTACCAGCAGATCGGCGTGATTAGCCAGCCGTTGGCTGTCCGGGGTATCGATGTGGCTGGCTTCGTTTGCTAATGCCTTGATCGGTTGTTTCAGCGTGTCGCTGATGTTCTGCATAAACGCGGCGCGGCCCTGCTGGTTTTTCTCGTACAGTCTTTGCGCCTGTTTGAGTTTCTTGTTCACCAGCACTTCACGGTCCTGATCGCGGATGATGAAAATCTGTGTACGCGGTGATACCTGACTGCGGAACTGGCGAATCTCATACAGTTCGTTATTGATGGTGGCCTGAATCACCCCCTGATGCTGATCCGCCATGCTGGTGATGTTCTGCAGGTTGAGGTGCGGCAGCAGATGGTCGGCAATTTTATTGCTGATGACCGTGCGGTTCGATTCCTGGTCGTGTACCAGCAACCCCAGCGGTAATAAAGAGACAATTTCTTCATTAATTGCTCGGAGCACGCGCAGCTCATTATTGGTGCCGCTTGAAGACACGCTGCTGCTGGTGCTGCCACGCGTAGGCAGATTACGGAAGGTGGAGTAGCCAAACAGCGCCAGCGCCAGCAGGCCAATGTTCAGCAGCAGCGGTAGCATGATGTTCTGGAAGGTATCCAGCAACAGGGTGCCAAACGGCACCTGCCACACCAGGCGCATACCGGTGGTGTTCAGCGCCGAGGTAATCTCAATGCGTGAGCTATTAAAGTTGATGGCAACGCTGTCGCCCGGATCTTTCTCCTGGCTGCGCTGGGCATTCTGCGCCGGATCGGGCTCGAGACGGAAGCTGTCCAGCGACATGGTCGGCGGAACTAGGTCGTTGATCGGCAAATCGAACGCCACGACGGTCGCCAGGTGCCCCGGCTGATTAAAGGTGGTACGCAGCGTAAAGTAGCGGCCGTTCTGCCAGGCCAGGCGGCGTAATGATGAGAAGGTTTCACGTTCATCCAGCGTGTTGGCTTGCTGGAGCATCTCGGCGCGACGCGAGTCAACAATGCTGCCCACCGTCGATTCTTTAAAGCCAGAAGAGAGATCTTTGAGCGGTAGCGTAGAGATAAGGATCAGGCTGTTGTCCTGACCGTTAAGGTAGTACATCGACCACGGCACATTTTCTGCGCCCCATAGGGTATCGAGATAAGTCGACATTCGCTGGGTAATGTCGAGCGTTGCGCTGTCGTGAGAACCGAAAATCAGCGCTTCGGTTTTACGCCGTGGTTTTTCCAGATAATAGACGTCCTGCTTCAGTCGTGTTTCCTGAAGGCCGTCGCCGGGAGCGGCGTTGGTACTGGAAGCGGCAATATTGTCGTAGATTTGCCAGGTGGTGTAGCGCCAGGTATCAATGCGCTTATGTACGGCATGTGTCATATCGACAATCTGGTAGCTCTTGTCTTTCAGCCATGCGTTAACCGCGCTCTGAATCATCACGCCCATCGTCACCAGCAGGACAATGATCATAAGAAGGAAGAAACGCGTGATGCTCCCAGGAAGCAGGGAGAATTTCGTCGGGCTCATCTTGTCGGACTGACTCATTGGCGTGTGTAACCCATCATAACGGCATCTGAATGAGGATATGCTCAAGCTTATAACGCGTTGAGGCATGCAAACCCTGTTTTTGTACTGCAGGCAGTATATACAAAAAATTCACCAGGATGTATCAACGAGGCAAAATCGTCGTGGGTAAGGATGCGGTGAGCAGCTGGAACGAAAAGGTGTTTTATTATTTGATCGCAGGAAAATTCAGCCTTGGGGATAATCTGTACAATTCAGGCTGTATTGTACAATTATTTACCAAATCACAAGGAAAAATAGCACTAAATAACAAGACATTAATTGTTATCGGTGTGCAATGACATTTATTTGGCTGAAAAACGATTAGTTAATAGTCGTTATAATTTACGATGGGTAGCACACGTTGATTAAGTTTGCGTAAAGAAAGGTAAAAAAAACCGGATGCGAAGCATCCGGTGGAAATAGGGGTAAACAGACATTCAGAACTGAATGACGGTAATAAATAAAGTTAATGATGATAGCACTGACTATTTTAGTTATGGGTGAAGGTTTTGTTTTACCATTCAGTGCTATACCTTTTATGTTTTTTAACCTATTGATTTCGTGTATGTATTTTTTCTGTTTTTGATTATTAGTGCTATTTTTATGGTCCTTTTGTGCTTATAAAAGTTCCCTTAAATTTACATTTAGAAACATCTATGTGGATAAATGAAACATTTGAATGGTTTTCGTATCATATTCCTGTTGGATTATTCCTGTTTTTACAGCACAATGGGTCTGCCGACTGATTAATGAGGGTTAATCAGTAAGCAGTGGCATATATAAAGGCATATATATATAACAGAGGGTTAATAACATGAAAGTTAAAGTACTGTCCCTCCTGGTACCGGCTCTGCTGGTAGCGGGCGCAGCAAATGCGGCTGAAATTTATAACAAAGACGGCAACAAATTAGATCTGTACGGTAAAGTCGATGGTCTGCACTACTTCTCCAGCGACAATAGCGCTGACGGCGACCAATCCTACGTTCGTCTGGGCTTCAAAGGCGAAACTCAGGTTAACGACCAGCTGACCGGTTACGGCCAGTGGGAATACAACGTTCAGGCGAACAACACTGAAGGTTCTTCTGACCAGGCATGGACTCGTGTAGGCTTCGCAGGTATCCGCGTTGCTGACGCAGGTTCTTTCGACTACGGTCGTAACTACGGCGTTGTTTACGACGTAACTTCCTGGACTGACGTTCTGCCGGAATTCGGCGGCGACACCTACGGTTCTGACAACTTCATGCAATCCCGTGCTAACGGCGTTGCGACCTACCGTAACACCGACTTCTTCGGTCTGGTTGACGGCCTGAACTTTGCTCTGCAGTACCAGGGTAAAAACGGCAGCGTATCCGGCGAAGGCGCGACTGCTAACGGTCGTCAGGCTCTGAAACAGAACGGTGACGGCTTCGGCGGCTCCCTGACCTACGATCTGGGCGCAGGCTTCAGCATCGGTGGTGCGATCTCTTCTTCTAAACGTACTACCGACCAGAACAACAGCGTTTACGTTGTTCGTGATGAAAACACCGGCGTTCCGACTGGCGCAACCAGCAAAATCTACGGTAGCGGCGACCGCGCTGAAACCTACTCTGCTGGCCTGAAATACGATGCTAACAACATCTATCTGGCAACTCAGTACACTCAGACCTACAACGCAACTCGTTTCGGTGGTTCCCCGAACGCTGGCGTTTACGGTTTTGCTGACAAAGCTCAGAACTTCGAAGTGGTTGCACAGTACCAGTTCGACTTCGGTCTGCGTCCGTCCATCGCTTACCTGCAGTCTAAAGGTAAGAACATCGACAACGGTATCGTGAACTACGGTGACCAGGACCTGCTGAAATACATCGACCTGGGCGCGACTTACTACTTCAACAAAAACATGTCTACCTACGTTGATTACAAAATCAACCTGCTGGACAAAAACGACTTCACTCAGGCAGCTGGTATCTCTACCGATAACATCGTTGCACTGGGTATGGTTTACCAGTTCTAATACTGTTAAGACCATTGCAAAAGGGGCCTTTGGCCCCTTTTTTTGTGCCGAATTTCAGCAAATTAGTGTACTCTTGCGCCGATTGCAGGAGGGTAATAACGGATGGAAATGACTTTTTTACGAATGGCGCTGTTGAGCGTCGTGATTCTGCTGACGGGCTGTGATAACGCCAGCGCGCCGGCGACTCCCAAAGCCGCGGTAACCGTGCTGGAAGGGAAGACCATGGGCACCTTCTGGCGCGTGAGCGTGGTGGGTGTGGATAAGTCCAGGGCGGAAGAGCTCCGTACCAAAGTACAAACCCAACTCGATGGCGACGATCGTCTGCTGTCGACCTGGAAGAATGACTCGGCGCTGATGCGCTTCAACCACTCGCGGAGCACCACGCCGTGGCCGGTCAATGAAGCAATGGCGGATATCGTCACCGAGTCGTTGCGCATTGGGCGTAAAACCCAGGGGGCGATGGACATAACCGTTGGCCCGCTGGTGAACCTCTGGGGCTTTGGCCCGGACAAACAGCCGGTCAGTACGCCAACTCAGGCGCAGATTGACGCTGCGAAAGCGCGTACCGGGCTGGACAAGTTAACCGTTATCAACCGCGCGGACAGGCAGTATCTGCAAAAGTCGATCCCCGATCTTTACGTCGATCTTTCTACCGTCGGTGAGGGCTATGCTGCCGATCATCTGGCGCGTCTGATGACTGAAGAAGGTATCTCGCGCTATCTGGTCTCCGTAGGGGGCGCGCTGGTGAGCCGCGGAATGAACGCCGACGGCCAGCCGTGGCGGGTAGCGATTCAGAAACCGACCGACCGGGAAAACGCGGTGCAGGCGATCGTGGATATTAACGGTCATGGCATCAGCACCTCGGGCAGCTACCGCAACTACTATGAACTCGACGGTAAACGCATTTCGCACGTGATCGACCCGCAAACCGGACGCCCGATAACGCACAAGCTGGTGTCGGTGACCGTCATTGCGCCGACCGCACTGGAAGCCGACGCCTGGGATACTGGCCTGATGGTGCTGGGGACCGAAAAAGCCCAGCAGGTAGTGCGCGAGCAGGGGCTGGCAGTGTATATGATAATGAAAAAAGGCGACGGTTTTACCACCTGGATGTCGCCGCAGTTCCGCGCCTTCCAGGTCAACGGGAAAAATTAAAAAGCAAGATTGCGGGTTTTTTATTTCCTCCTTTCAGGCACTGTGGCAGTTACACTAGAAGGAGGAGCCTGTTATGACGATTGATACTCTACACACCGACGAGGCGCGCTGGCAGGCGGTTCTCGATCGCGATGCGAAAGCCGACGGTCAGTTTGTCTTTGCCGTGCTGACCACCGGCATTTTTTGCCGTCCTTCGTGCCGCGCGCGTCATGCGCTGCGTCAGAACGTCCGTTTTTTCAGCGATGCCAGCGCGGCGCTGGCGGGCGGTTTTCGTCCCTGCAAACGCTGTCAGCCGGATGCGCTCTCGCCTGAGCAGCAGAAAATTGCCAAAGTGGCCCACGCCTGTCGGCTGCTGGAGCAGGATAGCCCGGTGACGCTTGACGCGTTGGCGCAGGCGGTCGCCGTCAGCCCGTATCACTTCCATCGCATGTTTAAATCAATAACTGGCGTAACGCCAAAAGCCTGGCAACAGGCCTGGCGCGCAAACCGCCTGCGGGACGCGTTGAGCGAGGGTGAACCGGTGACGCAGGCGGTGCTGGCGGCGGGCTTTCCGTCGAGCAGCAGCTACTATCGCCACGCCGACGCGCTGTTAGGGATGACCGCGCGTACCCGCCGTCGGGGCGGCGAAGCGACGGAGATTCACTATACCGTCGGTAAGTGCTCGCTAGGGCGCTGCCTGGTGGCGCTCAGTGAGCGCGGCGTGTGCGCCGTATTGCTGGGAGACGATGAGACTAGCCTGCTTAGCGAGCTACAACAGAGTTTTCCGGCGGCCAGGCTGCTGGTTGCCGGTGCGGAAGTCCGCGAGACAACCTCCGCTGTGATGGCGAGCCTCGAGTCGCGCGCGGCGGCGCTGAGCTTACCGTTGGATATCCGCGGCACCGCGTTTCAGCAGCAGGTCTGGCAGGCGCTACGCGCCATTCCGTTCGGTGAAACCCGCAGCTACCAGCAGGTGGCAGAGGCTATTGGCAAGCCGAAAGCGGTGCGTGCGGTGGCCAGCGCCTGTGCGGCGAACCGGCTGGCGATACTGGTGCCCTGTCACCGGGTGGTGCGCGGCGATGGCAGCCTGTCGGGATACCGCTGGGGCGTGGCCCGTAAAGCCCGATTGCTTGCGCGTGAAAAAGAACAGGAGAGCGAATGTTAGATCTGTTTGCCGACCAGGCGCCGTGGTCGGAACCGTTGGCGCCTGGCGCGGTGATCCTACGCCGGTTCGCGCGGGCGCACAGTACCGCGCTACTGGCGGCTATCGAGCAGGTGGCGGCGGTCTCGCCATTTCGTCATATGGTCACGCCGGGCGGCTATACCATGTCGGTGGCGATGACCAACTGCGGCCCGCTTGGCTGGAGTACGGACCGTCATGGCTACTGCTACGCCGCCGTTGATCCGCAGAGCGGAAAACCCTGGCCCGCGATGCCGGACTGTTTTCGCCAACTGGCGCAGGAGGCAGCAACTGGCGCGGGTTACCCCACGTTTAACCCCGATGCTTGCTTAATTAACCGTTACCAGCCGGGGGCGAAGCTGTCGCTGCATCAGGATAAAGACGAAGCCCGGTTGGACGCGCCGATCGTGTCGGTTTCGCTCGGCCTGCCTGCGGTGTTTCAGTTCGGTGGTCTGAATCGCAGCGATCCGCTGCAACGCGTGCTGCTTGAGCATGGCGATGTGGTGGTGTGGGGCGGTGAGTCGCGGCTGTTTTATCACGCGATTCTGCCACTCAAAGAGGGGAGCCACCCGCAGGTCGGCCCGTGGCGCTATAACCTGACCTTCCGCCGCGCCGCGGAATGACAAATAAAAATAAGAATTATTCTTGATGTAGTCTGTCAGCAGTTTACACTGCTGGCTGTTTTTTCTTGCCCTGGTCATTGCTATGGAACTTCTGTTACTTGTCTGGCGTCAGTATCGCTGGCCTTTTATCGGCGTTATCGTCTTAAGCCTGTTGAGCGCCGCGCTCGGTATCGGGCTTATCGCATTTATTAACGTACGTCTGATTGAGACGGTTGATACCACGCTTGCCGTACTGCCGGAATTTCTTGGTTTGCTGCTGCTGCTGATGGCGGTCACGCTGGGTTCACAGCTGGCGCTGACCACGCTCGGCCACCATTTTGTCTATCGCCTGCGCCGGGAATTTATCAAACGGATCCTCGATACCCAGGTGGAGCGCGTCGAGAAGCTGGGCAGTGCTGCGTTGCTGGCGGGGCTGACCAGCGATATCCGTGCGATCACCATCGCTTTCGTGCGTTTGCCGGAGCTGGTGCAGGGGATCATCCTGACCGTGGGTTCCGCGGCCTATCTGGCGATGCTGTCGAGCAAAATGCTGCTGATTACCGCCCTGTGGATGGCGTTGACCATCTGGGGTGGCTTCGTGCTGGTGGCGCGAGTGTATAAACACATGGCGACACTCCGTGAAACCGAGGATCGGCTGTACGACGATTACCAGACGGTGCTGGAAGGGCGCAAAGAGCTGACCCTGAATCGCGAGCGCGCGGAGTACGTCTTTGAACAAAAATTCACGCCGAATGCCAAAGACTACCGTCATCATATCGTGCGGGCCGACACCTTCCATCTGAGCGCGGTCAACTGGTCAAATATCATGATGCTGGGGGCCATTGGGCTGGTGTTCTGGATGGCGAACAGCCTCGGCTGGGCTGACACCAACGTTGCCGCTACTTACTCGCTCACGCTGTTGTTCCTGCGCACGCCGCTGCTGTCGGCGGTGGGCGCGCTGCCCACGCTGCTGAGCGCGCAGGTGGCGTTCAATAAACTGAATAAATTCGCGCTGGCGCCGTATCAGGAAACTTTCCCGCAGCCGACGGCGCACCCGAACTGGCAGACGCTGGAACTGCGCGATGTGACCTTCCACTATGAAGACAACACCTTCGCGGTTGGCCCGCTGAACCTGACGCTCAAGCGTGGCGAGTTGGTCTTTCTGATTGGCGGCAACGGCAGCGGTAAATCGACGTTGGCGATGCTGCTGACCGGGCTGTATCAACCGATATCCGGGCAGATTCTGCTGGACGGTCAGCCGCTGGCGGCCGATAAGCCGGAAGACTACCGCAAGCTGTTCTCGGCGGTGTTTACCGATGTCTGGTTGTTTGACCAGCTATTAGGCCCGGAAGGCAAGAACGCGGACCCGGCGCTGATTGAGAAATGGCTGACTCAGCTACAGATGACGCACAAGATTAAGCTGGAGGACGGGCGCATTCTGGATCTGAAGCTGTCAAAAGGGCAGAAGAAGCGCGTGGCGCTGCTGCTGGCGCTGGCGGAAGAACGCGACATCATTATGCTTGATGAGTGGGCCGCCGATCAGGATCCGCACTTCCGCCGCGAGTTCTACCAGATATTGTTGCCGCTGATGCAACAGATGGGGAAAACCATTTTTGCTATCAGCCATGACGATCACTACTTTATTCATGCCGATCGTCTGCTGGAAATGCGCAATGGTCAGCTGAGTGAACTGGTGGGCGAGGAGCGTGAACGCGCTTCCCGCGACGCCGTCGCCCGTACCGCCTAACGTTTTTTTTGCCGCTCTGCCGATTTTTTCACCGTACGGGCGGCTTGTTTAAACTTTTTTACATCTCTCCGCGCTATGCTTAATTCGCCCGGCCATCCGGCTGGGCGACGTCTCACGAATAAGGATTATTCATGTCTCTGTTGAAAAAGAACAGCGCCCGCCTGCGCGATGAAGAGCGTCAGCGCCTGATCTGGCTGCTGACCACCGATAAAGCGGTAACTTCCGCGCTGCTGGGCAAACTCACGCTCGCCGAGCAGTACGATGAAGGCACCCTGGTTGACGACCTCGCTGAAGTCGGCAGCTTAGTGGCGCACCTGCCGCCGCCTGATCTCGCCGATACCCTGGAAGCGTTACCGTCCGAAGAGCGCCATGCATTGTGGAACATGGTCGAAGACGATCGTCGCGGGAAGGTGTTGCTGGAAGCATCGGAGAACGTCTGGGACGACCTCATCGAAGATATGAGCGACCGGGCGTTGCTCGATGCATTGCAAACGCTGGATATCGACGAACAGATTTACCTGGTGCAGCACCTGCCGCGCGACCTGACCGGACGCCTGCTGGCGTCGATGTCGCCGGAAGAGCGTGCGCGCGTACGTCAGGTGATGAACTACGCCCACGAGCAGGTGGGGTCGATCATGGAGTTCGAGGTGATTACCATTCGCCCGGACGTCACGTTGGCCTCGGTGCAGCGCTTTTTGCGCCGCCTGGGTAAAATGCCGGAGAACACCGATAAACTGTTCGTTATCCAGCGCGATCAGACGTTGATTGGCGAGCTGGAGCTGAAAACCATCCTGCTCAATTCAGCGGACAAGTTTGTGCATGAGGTGATGGAATCCGATCCGGTCGCCTTCCATCCGGAAGAAAAATCAGAAATCGTGGCTCGTACCTTCGAACGTGACAACTTAATCAGCGCCGCGGTGATTGATTCACAGGGTAAGCTGATGGGGCGTCTGACCATCGATGAGATCGTTGACGTCGTCTATGAAGAGACCGACAGCGATCTGCGTCGTATGGGCGGTCTGAGCAGTGAAGAAGACGTGTTTGCGCCGGTGACGAAAGCGGTGAAAACCCGCTGGGCGTGGCTGGCCATCAACCTCTGTACTGCGTTTATCGCCTCGCGCGTGATTGATGGATTTGAACACACCATTTCGCAGCTGGTGGCGTTGGCCTCGTTAATGCCGATCGTCGCGGGCATTGGCGGTAATACCGGTAACCAGACGATTACTATGATCGTGCGCGCGCTGGCTTTACAGCATATTCAGCCGGGTAACTTCTCGTTCCTGATCCTGCGTGAGATGGGGGTAGCGCTGATTAACGGTATCGTCTGGGGCGGCATTATGGGCACCGTGACCTGGCTACTGTATGACGACCTGGCGCTCGGTGGTGTGATGACGCTGGCGATGATCCTGAACCTGCTGGTGGCGTCGATTATGGGGGTGCTGATCCCGATGATCATGGCTAAGCTTGGGCGCGACCCAGCGGTCGGCTCGAGCGTGATGATCACCGCGATCACCGACACCGGCGGTTTCTTTATTTTTCTGGGGCTGGCGACGGTGTTTCTGCTTTAAGCTTCGCACGATGCTTCAGGCGTGCAGGCACGATCGCCATCATGATGATCCCCGCCAGTACGCCAATCGCCAGATTACCGGTACTGACCGTTGCGCCAACGGTGACCAGCATCACCAGCGTTTCCGGCCACGGCGCACGCTTGAGCGTCGCGGGCTGGAGGCTTGGCCAGCTAAAGGTCTTAACGGCCACAATCACCATAATCCCCGCCAGTACCGCCATCGGTATCTTCGCCATCACTTCGCTTAACGCGGTCACCAACAGCAGCAGCACCAGCGCGGCGGCGATCGTCGAAGCGCGGCTGCGGCCTTTTCCCATCTCTACGTTGACGATGGTCTGACCGATCATCGCGCAGCCGGCAATACCGCCGTAGCAACCAGCCAGCATATTGGCGATACCCAGACCTGCGCTTTCACGCGTTTTGTTGGACGGCGTGGCGGTGAGGTCGTCCACCAGTTTCGCCGTGAGCAGGGATTCCATCAGCCCGACGAAGGCGATACTCAGCGCGCAGGGCCAGATAATTTGCAGCGTTTGCAGGTTAAAAGGCACTAACCATGGAGTCAGGCCCGGCAGGCCGCCGCTCATTGAACCCGCGTCACCGACGGTGGGTAGAGTCTGCCCGCTGGTCACGGTAAACAGCGTTAGCAGCACGACGGCAACCAGTGGGGAAGGGATGCTTTTCATTACGCGCGGTAGCCACAGTACGATAAGTATCGTGGCGGCAAACAGCGCGACAATAAGCGGGCTTCGGCTCCAGAAGTGCGGCACCTGGGCAAAGAAAATCAGAATACCGAGCGCGTTAACGAAACCCGTCATTACAGACTGGGGAATAAAGCGCATCAGTTTCGCCATGCCGCACAGAGCAAACAAAATTTGAATGATGCCGGCCAGCAAAACCGCAGGTAAAATGTAGGCCACGCCGTGTACGTGGACCATCGGGCCGATAACCAGCGCGACCGAACCCGCGGCTGCCGTGACCATCGCCGGGCGTCCGCCAAGGAACGACATGCTCAGGCACAGCACGACCGAGGCGATCAGGCTGACTTTAGGGTCAACGCCAGCAATCACCGAAAACGAGATCACTTCAGGGATCAGTGCCAGAGCGGTAATGACGCCAGCCAGGATTTCGCGGGTGAGCAGAGATGGCGAGCGCAGAATGCTCAATGAGGAGATGTTCGACATAGGTTATTCGCAGGTTATCGATGGCCGGTTTTCTATAAGCCACAGCTTCCGTGCGTACCATCACAAAGGGGGGAATAATACCGCTTCCCGTCACATTCTACTAGTACCAAATCTCATTTTCTGTACACATTTATTAAACATTTTAATAACAGATCTCAAAACTCAACTTAAATTTTAAACAATATTTAAATTTTCCCGTCCTGGTGGTAACGTAACTGTACGGATGTTTTTACCTGCGTGTAACAACTCGACAGTCAAGTAAGGCCCCCTACGATGAAAAAAAAGATAGCTGTACCCAACTCACAGAAATCGGGTACCGAGAAGACTTCTGTGGCGAATAAGGCGAAAGCTCGTGCAGTTCACGAGACGGATGTATTGCTGATCGGTGGCGGAATTATGAGCGCTACGCTGGGTACGTGGCTGCAGGAGCTTGAACCAGACTGGTCGATTACCATGGTTGAGCAAATGGAGAGCGTTGCGGAAGAGAGCTCAAACGGCTGGAACAATGCCGGTACCGGGCACTCGGCGCTAATGGAACTGAACTACACCCCGCAAAAAGCTGACGGTTCTGTCAGCATCGAAAAAGCCATTGATATTAACGAAGCGTTCCAGATTTCTCGTCAGTTCTGGGCGCATCAGGTCACACGCGGCGTGCTGACGCAGCCGAAAAGCTTTATCAATACCGTGCCGCACATGAGCTTTGTGTGGGGCGATGACAACGTCAACTTCCTGCGCGCCCGCTACCGTGCGTTGCAGAAGAGCCCGCTGTTTAACGGCATGCGCTATTCCGAAGACCACGAGCAGATCAAAGCGTGGGCGCCGCTGGTGATGGAAGGGCGCGATCCGCAGCAGAAAATCGCCGCTACGCGTACCGAAGCCGGCACCGACGTGAACTACGGCGAGATCACTCGTCAGTTGATCAATGCGTTGAAAAAGCGTGATGGTTTTTCGCTCCAGTTGAACACCGTGGTCCGCCGTTTCCGTCGTAACGCAGATAACAGCTGGAGCGTGACGGTTTCAGACGCTAACAACAGCCATGAAAAACGCACGATTAAAGCGAAGTTTATCTTTATTGGCGCGGGCGGGGCGGCGCTGAAGTTGCTGCAACAAACCAAAATCCCGCAGGCAAAAGAGTATGCGGGCTTCCCGGTTGGTGGTCAGTTCCTGGTGTGCGAGAACCCGGAAGTGGTGAATCACCATCTGGCGAAAGTCTATGGCCAGGCCTCCGTGGGCGCACCACCGATGTCGGTACCGCATATCGATACGCGTATTATCGACGGTAAACGCGTGGTGCTGTTTGGGCCGTTCGCCACTTTCTCCACGCGCTTCCTGAAAAATGGTTCGCTGTGGGACCTGCTGGCGTCTACCAATAAATCCAACATTTTGCCGATGCTTAACGTGGGCCTGGATAACTTCGATCTGGTCAAATATCTGGTTAGCCAGGTGCTGCAGAAAGATAAAGATCGTCATGCTGCGTTGCGCGCCTACTACCCGATGGCGAAAAAGCAGGACTGGCGTCTGTGGCAGGCAGGCCAGCGTGTACAGATTATTAAGCGCGATGCCCGCATTGGCGGCGTGCTGCGTTTGGGTACCGAAGTGGTGAGCGACGATGAAGGTACCGTTGCCGCGCTGCTGGGTGCATCGCCAGGCGCGTCTACCGCGGCACCGATCATGCTGGAACTGATGGAGAAAGTGTTTAAGGATAAGATGCAAACCGCTGAATGGCAGAGCAAGATTCGCGCGGTGGTGCCAACCTATGGCTCAACGCTGACAGAAAACCCGCACCTGATTGAACAAACGTTGGCCTACACCAGTGAGGTACTGGGTCTGCGTCATGAAGCGCCGCGTGAAGCGGATCCGGTTCCGGCTGTTCAGACGACACCGAAAGCCGTGCCGGTGAAAGAGGTTGCTGATATCGCGCTGTAAGTGCGGGATGTCTTATCAACAAGCAGAAAAAAACCGGCATAATTGAACTGACCCCATAATGTTGGACGGTTTATACTAAGCGGTTATAAGGGCCTGAGTTCGGTATTCCACTGGACTCAGTTAAAGCTGAGAGAATACTTGCTCATAAAAAACTGCACCTTACTTCGTTGGGTGTCCAACTTTTTGGGTGCAGTTCATAATCGCCGGTTTTTTTGTTAACGCACTTCGGCGTTATGTACCGTTTCCTGGGCTTCCCAGATGCGGTATCTGACTTCCACATTTTCCGGGGCGTAAACCACGATCGGCAGCTTGCTGTTGTAGCGCAGCATGCCATCGTCACCCAACGAAGCGGTGATGAATTTCTTGGTTTTTTTCTGGTCAGGGCAGGCCATCATCGTTGACATCGGGCCGCTGACTTTCTCTACCACGTAGTAGTCATAACCCCAGCCTTCCAGCGTTTTGCTTTCCAGCTCGGCGCCCAGACGCTGATGGTTGCAGTCAACCTCCAGCGTTTTACCAATCAATAACTCTACCTTATAGGCCGACTCATCCTTCTGTGCCGGTAACTGAATGACCTGACGCTTCATACCTTTCTCAGCCTGCGGGTAAGGGGCAACTTTTTCCAGCGGCTGTTCTGCGGCCCAGGCGCTGCTGGATACGCAAGCGATGGCGAGTAATGAAGCGGCAAGCTTATGTGATTTTTTCACTGTTCATCCTTTTTTATCAGTTGTAACGAGGAAAGCATAGCATTCCTGAGGTGAATGGTAATCGTCTTTTACTGTATTTTGCATTAGGAATGGTTCTATATTTTGTGTTTTTGCTGTTTTAAGAGTGTTTGATGCTGCTTTCTTGTGTTTTTTGTCTGTTTTTATGCTTGTTTTTGAAGGGTTGTTTGTTCTTTATACTTTTCGACTAATCTTGCAAAGGTCGAGAAAAGATGAAAAAGAACAAAGGGATAAAGGAATAAGCAGAACCAGGTATCTTATTCTGAATGGCTTATCAACAGTATTAACGCATCATTTTTTAAACAAAAAATTATCTTAATTAGATACATAAATTTGTCACCATGTATATGTGACTTATAGCACTTTCGGATGAAATAAAAGGCGTATTTAAATTGATTTAAATCAATCATGGTTGAATATCATTCATTTTCATAATTAATTAATTCGCGTCGTAAAATAAAAATAGTGTATGTTTATTTCATTATGTGACTGTTTGTATTTTAATTATTGTTAATGGTGATGGTTTATGTTTGTTAATAAATTATTGATAGTGGTTTCTTTATTGGGTACCACAGTGGCTTACGCTGCTGATGATATGGTTGCCGCGCAACAACAAGTTGCTCATGCTCAACGTATGCTGGATGCGGCACAAGGCGATGTTGATTCTGTAAATGCGAATTATGGTCATGGTACTGTTGTGGGCTGGGCGCAAGCGGCCAGTGAGGCGGGGGCGTTACGTTCACAGGCCCAGGCCGATTTGAAAGCGGCACAAGATAATCTTGCTAACGTGTCAGCTAACACCATGAATGTCGCGGCTTCAAGCCTTAATCCGGCAACTAAGGTCCAAACCAAAAATGGTGTTGTCGCCGCGGGATCTCTCCCCCCAACAACACAAGTTGCTATTGCCTACCACAGCGTATTTAGCAAACCAGTGCGCGGTGGAAACAGCCATTCTTCAGGCTTTGATCATGGCGAGCATGGAACCGGCAACGGTGCCAACAATGCCGCCAACTCTCACAGCGCTCATGGTTTAGGTGGTGGAGATCATATCGGTGGCGGTCGTACAGGTGGGGGTTTCCACTACTGAGGTTAAGGGGGGGTAGGATAGTTTCGATATCTCTTTAAATATTATCAGTTTGTTTTTTGCTACACCGGCTAATAAAGGGCTACAACGTAGCCCTTTATATTTATCGAGATAATAGCACTATTGGATTATCGTTGACATCTTTGTAAATTATTTTTGATATATTGTTTGGGTTGAATTTCGAGGTGAAACCAATGATGTTCATATCATATATTTCATTGATTTCATTTGATTTTATGTTCTCTTTCTTACCATTGTGATCAATGATGATTAAACGATAGTTACTTTCGCTTTTTACAAAATCAGAAGGGCTAATATCTAAAGCAATTGTTGAACCTGAATAAAGCTTATCTTTTCCAAGGTATAAGCTATTAATCCCTGAGTGGTGTATAGGATACCTGTTTCCTGTCAGAATAACAGAAAAGTCATATTTCATAATATGAGCATTAATTGGCTTTTTAGAACCGAAATATTTTGCTATGTTAGCAGGGTTATGGAATAAGTTAATAGAGTCACCGGCTCTTAAGGTTTTGGGGAAGTAATACTTAGGAACAGTGATGTTTTTATCTTTTTCTAAAAGACCTTTATATACTTCATAGTTTCTTATTTTCACTTGATTGTTAACAGTGATATAAGAGTATAACATTTCTGGGAATGAGTAAATAAAGGTTATTAACGCTAATGATGATAATAGGCTAAATGTTTTTAATCCATTTTTAGGACGATTAACTAAAATATTCTTTATTGCGAAAGAGGCGGATAACATAAAGAATAGATGAGCGCCGCTTAACGTTCTTGGTGGTACAGACGGTGCAACTACCATGGATAAAATACTTAAAAATCCTGCACATAAGAATGAAACAGAAAGATAGAAATCTAAGTTTTTGCGTTTACCAATATAGGGGGTTAAAAATATTACTGTGATTAATACTGGTAACCAGGTTTTACCTAGCGCGTGAGGAACACTTTCCCGGAAAAAGTGTAAAACACGCTCAAAGAATGTAGTGTTAATAAACTCTGGCGATGCAGCTGCACGAGCAAAATTACCAGGGCTGAATATTAATGTGGCAAAGCCGAGCAAAACCAGTATTGTCGAAATAAAGAGAAGCTTATTATTCTCTTTTTTATAAATATAAATGGAACTGGCAATAGAGATTAATAAAACTATCCAACAGGTATTTTCGTTACTACAACCAGCAAAGAAAGAAACTAAAAGCAGTAAGTATAAATTTTTCCTGTTAGCGAGATAGTTGAAAAGTGCATATAAAAATATAATGATAAAGAAATTGGTGACCAAATAGTTAGCTGAGCCAACTACCCAAAAAATAATTTCACCTTTAATCGGGTTAGTGATCCAAAATATAGCAAAGATAGAAATGAACTGAACGAATAAATTGGAGTTTTTTATCTTCTTATCTTTTATGTAGCTTATTTTTGTAATCAAAAAGATTATTGTTGTAAAGATAAAAGCTATGATTGTGCTTTTTAATAACGCTGATGAGGTAGATAGCAAAAGAGTGCTGAAGTAGTCAGATACAATTCTACCGCTCCAGGTTAAATAATGATGCAAATGGTTGCTTATAGAATTCCCCATTATGAAATAATTATAATCATCAGCATGCACAGGAGTGTTGTATTCTATAATAAATATAGAGAGGTATGGTATCAATAATAAAAGATACCAGACGTTTATTTTTTTTAAGTCTATCATTTTGGATCCTTGGAATAATTCTTTAATATATATTTTGGCCGTTTCTTGATTTCGGTGTAGATTCGGCCAATGTATTCACCTAATACACCAATCCCTATTAATTGTACACCACCTAAAAATAGAACGGAGACAAGTAAAGAGGGATAGCCAGGGACAGGGTTTCCCCAGATGATTTTATTTATTATCATCCAACCACCATAAATAAAAGAAACTAATGCGACAAAAAGACCAATATATGTCCAGACTCGTAATGGAAATGTGGAGAAACTGGTTATTCCTTCCAGGGCTAAATTCCACAATTTCCAACCATTAAATTTACTTTCACCGGCCGATCTTTCGGCGCGGTTATATTCAACAACCTTCGTTTCTCCTCCCACCCATGAGAGAATTCCCTTCATGAATAAATTGCGTTCTGGAAGAAGTTTAATGTTCTCGACTGTTGTACGAGACATCAATCTAAAATCCCCTACATTTTCTTCAATTGCGGGAGAGCTAATTTTATTGTGAAGCTTGTAAAACCATTCTGCCGTTTTTCTTTTCAACCAAGTATCATTGGAACGATTTTTTCTTTTGGCAAGTACGATATCAGCGCCTTCTTCCCACTTCTGAATGAGTAATGGGATTACTTGAATAGGGTCTTGCAGATCGACATCAATCGGTATAATTGCACTACCTGTTGCATGTTCAAGCCCTGCAAATAGAGCTGGCTCTTTGCCAAAGTTGCGGGTAAAACTCAACGGCTTAACTAAAGGATCTGCTAGTGCTAGCGCATTGATAATATTTTCAGTGCCGTCTTTACTTCCATCATTGACAAAAACTATTTCGACCTCAAATTTATTGAGGGCATCATACTCCCTTACGGCTTTATAAAAGATAGGGATAGCATCTTCTTCATTATAAACAGGTACGACTAATGATATTTTCACTGTTCAGCATCCTTGAATACGAAGAATCTGGAGTAAATAAATCCTAATATAAGACTAATACCAGAAAATATAACCAGTGTTGCCAGTGGGGGCAGGGATATATAGTCAGCTATAAATCCAGTCAGATAGCTTAATAATCCCATGAAAATAACAAAAGATAGATATCTTGTGGTAGTAGCTTTTGCCTGGAAAGTAAATTTCGCATTAGCAAAAAAGGAAAAACTGACGGCGACCACGAATCCTATCAGGTTAGCTGTAGCTTGAGTGGTAAAAAAAATGATGGTTAAGATTCCAAATACAGCCCAATGTATGGCTGTATTAATAACGCCAATGGAAATATATTTTGATAGTAGTTTAATCATTTTAGGTTTTTGGCGGTAATAGTGGGCAGTTCAGTATAACAGAGTGTATTTGTCGATGCAGTAACCCATCTATGTAGAGATGTGAATTATCAAAATTTTAATGCACTAGTTATGAAAGTCATTAAAAATAAAAAAAAACCAATCTGTTACGATTGGTTTTCTTGTAAAAGTTGGTCGGCACGAGAGGATTTGAACCTCCGACCCCCGACACCCCATGACGGTTTTTCTAGCTACGTTTCAAAGGTTTAGCCATTATTAGGAGTGTTTTTAATGGCTACAATCCGCCAATTACCATCCGGTAAATTCAATGCGCAAGTGCGCGTGAAGGGGTTCCCCCAAAAGACAATAACCCGTGATACATACTCCGAATGTGAGAGAGCAGCTAACGAATATTTAGCGGGGCTTAAACCTTCTACGAACACTGTAGAAAGCCTAACTACTCCTTACATGAATGAGATCATGATCCGTGCAGGTAAGAAAAGGGGAGGTTATGAAGCTACTTATTTTCGCCTTGTGGTTATCGCCCGTACACTCAACCAGAAGCCTCTAGAAGCCCTCACAAAAGAAGATGTGATAGCGTACCGACAGGAGCGCTTAAAAGCTGTCTCAGGCTCTACCGTGCGCCTAGAGCTACAATTACTATCCCGCCTCTTACGTTGGGCCGCTGATGAAAAGAGCATAGCTTGTGCTGATGTGGTAGCCGGGGTAAAACTGCCAGAGGCAGGAAAGGCACGGGAAGAGATAATAGAGCCACTGCAATTAGAAATGATTCTTTCATTTGCCAGTGATAAGAGTAAGCCGATCATTGAACTGGCTTATGAAACAGCAATGAGAAGAAATGAGATCTTAGCTATCACTCCCTATATGGTGGATCTCAATAAGCGGATCATTCGTCTGATGGATAACCAGACTAAGAACGGGGAAGCGCGTAAGGTTCCACTCTCTACGAAAGCATGTGAAATGCTCCGCGAACTTTGCGACGGCAGAGACAGACACGCGAGACTATTTGATCTCACTCCTTATGCTGTCTCACAGGCTTTCAGAAGGGCAGCACGGCTAGCGAAAGTCTACAATGTATGTTTCCATAGCTTGAGGCATTCAGCTATCACCAGAGCAGCGGAGAAGGGGTTAAGCACGGTTCAGCTAATGGCGGTATCAGGTCATAAAACTATTACTATGCTTTCCCGCTATTCCCACATCAAACCAGAGAACATAGCTCACCTTCTGGACTGATAAAAGAAAGCCGCCTCAGTGGGCGGCCTCTTTGCTATCAGCATTGCAGGTGCAAGGATGCACCTTATCACTTTTCTATTTTTACCCCGTTCTTTTTGAGGTAGGCGGTGATCAACTTGTCTACTACATCCGTCATTTTCTCACCATTACCCGCACATATCATCTTGAATGCTCTATGCTTTTCCTCAGTTGTATAAACCTGAATCCTAACCTGTTTTTCTGCCTGTTTAGCTACTTCTTTACTCATAATCTAGCCTCCTGATCCGTCGAAATGTCCAAATATCCTACACTCTTTAACTCTAAATCACCATAGAAATAAATGGTTATAACTCTCTTACTTTCGATAAAAGCTATGGGATCGGGCTGGATGCCTAAGCATACAGGGCTGTTATATTATCAATGCTCAGTTGCCTTAACTCGCTACGCTCGTTAGGACGGCAAACAAGTTTGCCTTTACACTGAAAAGAAAAAAGACAAAGAAAACAGAACATCAATAGATATTCCCTCACTATGAGGCGTGGCGTTAGTTGGGTGAGATTGATAACTAATAGGGATCGTTTATATCTGGATAAAGACAGATAGAAACTTATATAAACAGTTGTAATATCTATGTTTGTCCAATCGTGGGCCTCAATTAGTTAGCAGGCTAATTAGGTGGCTAATGAATGTGGGTAATAATAATGATCCTGCTAATTATATACAAATATAACGATTGCCTTTGGCAATTATCTGGGGATTGTACACATTTTCAGGTGTGTATGAGTGATGTAAGTCATTGATATTTATAGTTATATCCCTGTCTCTGAAAGACTGTTGCTAAATCTTGTGGGGGGCTTAGGTGGCATCCTCATAGATACGAATGATAATGCAAATGATAATCACTCCTGTTTACTCCCCTCCCGGCTGTCTGCGACAGCTTTTTACACACCCCCACCTGATAAGAAAAACCCCATTGAGCCTTGCTAATTCTGATCGGTCTACTGGTCAGACTTTTAAAAATAATATCTTTATATTACAACTATTTAATTTAGATTTATGTCTTGTAAACACCTTACAACCCTTAAAAGTATACCCATAACTAACTGGACGGCATTACATGATTTTGCCGCTTACCATAATAAAAATATTGAGGATCAATCATGTCAAAAATCAGAATGCTTACATCTTATGACCTACACGGAGTTAAGGGATCTTCCGATGGTAGGAATGATGTTTCAACTACTGCCCCGGCTCCAGTAGATACCAACACTTATAAAACCTTTACGCTTGTACAGTCTTATCCAGACCCAAGCGATCCTACTAATTTTCTAAAATACACTAAGAAACGTACTCCTTTACCGTCCAATAAGAACGTTATCACTCTTGATTATCTTCATGATGATTCAGGTAGTGCTTTGTATTTTGAGCCTATCGATCTATCCGTTGATCAGGGTAGTACCTTTAACCCTCAGTCAGATAATACAAACGTAGACTTTGTATATTCGGGAGATTCTGCAATTATTCGTAATCTCACACCAAACACGGAGACAGCACAGGGATCAGGCTCCTTTGTACTGGATGGAATCACCTACACCGTTAACTATAAAATCAAAGGTGCTAAGGTGGATGCTCCCAAAGCAGCGGTAGAACTTACAGGCACAGGATTAGTTAAGGTTGATGATACTACCTACACCTTAACCAGACCTTATAAGGCCGCTGATAACATCGCTATCAATCTTCTTACTGACCATACAGCAAACCCTAAGATCGTTGGTACTTTACCATCTAACCTTACTCAAAGGGCTATCACTCATGATGTAGTGCTTTTAGTTGTTCACAATGTAGGCGGTGGAGATGTTCAGATAGATATTGATGGTCAGATTTATACAATCAAGATCAATATTATTATCACTGCTTAATCAGTGAGATGTAGAACATCTATTACAGAGCCTATCGGCTCAGAAGGATCAGGGATGCCATACAAACCACGGGAACCAGAATTTTTTAAAAGTGGGGTTGGGTACATTTGGAAGGATTGCAAGAAATGCGGCTATAAGTCTGCTTATGCGTCTAATGGTAAATGCCCCGCTTGCAAATCAGAAGCTAATAGAAAATACAGGAAACGGAAGGTAATCAATGAATCAGGTTTTCCGACAGTGTGATCCCTGCAAGCATTGCGGAGATACACGGAAGTATGTCAAATCGGGAGCTTGCCCCACTTGTAAGAAGATTCACCAGAGAGCCTACAGGGAACGCCAGAGAGCAGCGCGGGTTAAAAATAATCTCCCACAACAGCAAATCACAGAAAACCCGCCAGAGTGCTTAAAATCGGCCTTAAAATCGATCTTTCAGCGGCTTTTCTGCTTTCCTCTCAAATCATCCAGATTAATTGTCTATTGGTTGTAAATATAGATAGTCCTGTTTTGTATAACCCTTTTATGAGGAACAGGAAAAGGGAAAAGAAACAGGATGTTAAGCAAGGATGCTTTAGAAGAGATTCTAAATAAGGCTGGTTTTGGTAGGGAGAAGTTTAAAAATAGTTATTATTCAACTACCTATAATAATACCGCCGAAATTAAAAAAGACCTTACAGCGATTCCAGACGGAAGGAACCCCAAAGGGGCAGGGAGAAAGCCAAAGATGGTAAAGAATCCATACATTCAAGAGTTTATCAATCTGGTAGGTGATCGCCTCCCTCAGTGGCTGGATGATGTGATCTACGGGGCCGGAACTCACCACGAAAGCGGTAATACTCGCATCCCATTGCGCACACTCCGCACCCTCTTGCAGTCTCAGGAAGAATTTACAGTTGAAGGGATCAAAGAGTCTCTTAACAGACGCAGCGCCATAGATGGGCGTTCAGTTGGTGATCGGTATGCTCGATCAGTGTTATGCAGCTTAGAGAGTGCAATCAAGAGCATTGAATATCACTTAGAACGGGGTAAGAGCTTTCACTCTTATAATACCGCCGAAATTAAAACAGGGGTTTGAGCTATGACTATTGATGACCTGCCACTATGTGATCAGCGTATACAGGAGATTCTTAAAGCATTCAGTGCTACCCGGTCAGAGTTTAAAGAAAGACACCCTACCTTACTCAGATTTATGGATCTCCATGACTTCCGGTTAACCGTGGAAGGTACAACAGATCTAAACCTCTACGAAATAACACTTTATGTTAAGAGTGAACCATCAATGAATCTTGTGTTTACTGTTAACTACAATGAATTGAATAACTTACAAAAATTCTTACAGCTACGTTTTCAAATGGCAGATGAATTTTTTAAGGAACATGCCTCTGAATCTCAGCGGCAAGTTTTCCTATACGACGAAATTACAGAATTTTGATTCTTCTTTTCTCAGTGTACCTACTACCTTTCCTGAATATCGGGAGGCGGTAAAACGTTAATTTATATGGAGATAACATAATGTTTAATAACGTAAAGTATGAATGCTTTAGCCAATATGTAATTTTGAACAATGCACGGGTAAGCGCCTTAGCAGACCGTGTAGAAGCACTGGAAGAAATCGCCGCAGAATATGAGGCTGAACGCTACGAAGAAACTCACGAAGCTATGACCGTGGCAGAAGCCAAAGCAGGTAAAGAAAAACACTATGTTAATGGTGAGGGCTTAACCCCCGCACAGGTGGCGACTCTTAACGAATATGCAAAAGCACAGCCAGCCCCGGCAAGTATCACGGGTAATCGTGATCAATTTGATGCAAATGATGCAGCCTACAGCGCAGGTTTTGCAGATGGTGAAGCTAAAGAAAAACAACGGTTTGATGATTTTATTACAAAAACAAGCAATGAGATTAAAAATATTCTTAAAATCAAGAATCTAACCTCACTGGAAGGGGAGATCGCATAATGTTGAAAGCAGAACTAGAGCAGGAAGTAAAGCGCCTACGTGCAATCCTCGATAACCCGCAAGAGTGCTTTAAAAGTCTCTCCCCGGAAACGAAAACAGAGATTGATAACATTTTCAATACTCACTACAACCCTGATCGACCTGCTACCCGCTTTGCGGCTATCGGTGAGATCGCGGCCTATGTTATCCGGGAGGCTTGCCAGTGAGAAAGGTAGTACCGCCCCCGCATGAATCTTTGAAAGAACTACTTTTCTATAAAGATGGCGCTCTCTACTGGACAGATGAAGCCCTAGAAGCAAACAAAAAACGCAAACCCGGCCCTATTGGATGCTTTAACAAGACTAACGGTTATCTTTTCACTCAGTACCGCCACCCTGATTACGATTATCAGCGTTTTATCTATGGCATTAGTAGCCTAGTTTATTGGGTTGTTAAGGGTGAATGGCCCCCGATGTTGGATCACATTGATGGTAATCGGCTTAACAATGATATTGATAACCTAAGACCCGCTACTTTTTCCGAAAACATGCGGAACCGCAGATCCTCCACTTCCAGCAATTGCCCTTATGTGGGCGTACATCGCCGCAAAAGGGGCTACAGGCTCACTATCTCGATTGAGGGTAAGCAATACACCAAAGACGGCTACAAGACCGCAGAGGCCGCAGCATTAGCCCGTGATGTGTTGGCTAATCTCTTTTATGGTGATTTTGCCTCTTACAATTTCCTTGATAAGCCCGGTTTAGTGGTAGGTGGTATCACAATTTAAAAGAAACAGCGCCCCGGCTCCCCCAGCTGGGGCCAAAATGATCAGGGATGATATAGAAATGAAATACAAAGATCTTTTCATGAGGCTTTACTATCTGGACGAAACAAGCCCAACGGGGCTTAGAAAGGCATGGAACAATCAGCCAGCCGGGATCAAACAGAAAACCAAATCAGCTAACGGCTATATGTGGGTTATTCCTGATTGGTTCCGTTTCGACGATGGAACACGGAAGCAAGTAAAATATGATTTAGCCGCTTGTGTCTATGAAATGGCAACAGGCCGCGAACTCAAGAAAAATGAAACTATTTACTATTTGGATGTAAATAAAGACAACCTAAATCCGGTAAATATGTTCGTTGGCATTAAAGACCCACGGAAGCTAAAACAACATAAGCAAGTAGCTTTTGATAACTTCCGTAATGTGATTTTGCCTAAAACTAATCCTGATTACTTCAAAGATCCAAAAGACTGGACAGACCCGGAAGCCCTCGCAATGCTTGAGGAAGAAAAGCGCAAACGCGCAACGGGTGAGAGTAAGCCACCTGTACCCAATGTAGGGAGGCCGCGCAAATGGATTTGATTGATAAGGAATTTTTAGAATTATTTCTTGCCGTTGCAAAGATTTACTTTGAAACAGGCGGCACGATTCAGAACACTTAACGAAGTGTAAACCCTTAATTTTAATCTAATTACACTACTACCGATTAAAGCCGATAGGGATTTTATTCAAGGAATGGCCCGTATTACAGAGCGGGCCGCCTTTCTCACTTTGTTATCAAAGAACAGCAGAGCAATTTAAACACCTATCCTCTAGACAAGGTATAAAACGTTTAATCTTGCTTGATCCCGGTCTTGATACCTTCACCGCCTCCACCCCTTACCCGCCAGTAAGGAGCCGCCACCCAAAATAAGAGCGGCTAAAAAAGGAAGGTGTAGCGCTATCGGGGCCGGGTGTGCTGTAAGGGTTGGCCTACTCCATAGGCATTAACGGCGGTAAGTGGCTCTATGCGCCCTCTCAGGAGGTTGAGCCACTACCGTTAACCCGTTCCCACAGGGAACACTAACGCTAATGCGTTAAGCCCTTACACACAGCTAAATGAATGCCCCAAAGAGGGCAGCGGAAGCGCTACGGCGCTCCGCTTCAATTCTCGAAATGTAGACCACACACAAAACCCCCGTTTCTAAATCTCTCCACGTTGCAGACCGTGAAGGGAGGCAAGGATCGGGGGTTTTTTGTTTTTCACCTAAAGGAAAGTAAACGTATGGAAATGATCACAGAGCGTAGAGCCTTTATTCCCGGACAAGGGCCGGGTAGAACCCCCGGAACACCTAACCGGACAACAAGAGAACGCACAGAGCTTTTTAGACAAAAACTGGATAAAGAAAATTTATTTTTCCGTGCTGTAGATCTGGCAGTGAAGAAATTAGAGGAAGCAGAAAACGACCTTTCAAAAGTGAAACTTGATTCTATCGTTAACCTGATCGTTAAGTTTGCTCCTTACTATATTCAGAACATCGCCACGGAAGAAATCGCAGAGCAGCTAGCAACTATTGCCAGCCCGGAAGATGCTAAACGTGTTGCCGCTGATATGGTGGCTCAATTGCGAGTAGTGCGCTAATCATGGATGACTTAGCAGCACTGGAGGCAATAACCCCCGAAATGCTGTTAAGTATGCCTCCCGATGAACAAACAGCATTTATTACCCGCTTTTACGATTACATCAACTACCGCAAATATAACAAACTTGATTTTATCAAGCCCTTTGAATATCAAAAAGAATTTATGAACCTAAGCACTAAATATAGTAGCAGGTTTTTAAGGGCAGGTAATCGCGTAGGTAAGACAGTTTGCGGAACGTTAGAACTAACATACCACATAACAGGCTTATATCCTGAATGGTGGAAAGGGAAACGCATAGAGGGATCAGGCCGTCTATTCTGGTGTATCGGGGTAGACTTAAAATCTGTCCGAGACATTCAGCAAAAACATTTACTAGGTACATCGAATGCTACCTTAGTTGAGGAAATAGGCACAGGAACGATCCCCCGTAAATGTATAGAACTTAACAAAGGCTTTGAACGCGACGGAGCGCAGGTTATTAAATGCCGTATCAGGCATGTAGACGGCGGATTAAATGAGCTTGCTTTCTTCTCATCCAGCGATGAGGGAGCCGGGCTTATGGGCCGCGAGGTAAGTTTTTGCGCTTTAGACGAAGAGTCGCCCTATTCACTTTCTATCTATTCTCAGTGCCTAGCACGTACTACAAATGCTTTGGGGGTTGGTAATGATGGTTTGATTATCATCACAGCAACACCAGAGGAAGGGAACACCCCACTAAACCAGTTATTCGAAAAAGATAAAAATGAAACAATTTTACTTTACCCGATCACCTGGTTTGATGTGCCTGAAAGATTCCCGCCTGATCAGATAGAGAAACAGTTAGCAAAATATCCCGAATGGCAAAGGGATATGCGATCTAAAGGTTTGCCGTGTGTAGGTAAAGGCGCTGTTTTCCCGTTTGCTGATAGTGATGTAGAGATACATGATTTTGATATTAATCCCGCTCCACACTGGAGAGCCTTACTAGCATGTGATTTAGGCCATGTTAATGATCCTAGTGTGATTGTTCTCTCTTACTATGACCCGGACACACAAACCTACATCGTAGCTAAGGAATGGGTATTAGATGAATCAGAGGAAGCCAGAAGCGCCAGAGGCATAGCACAAGTAATTTTAAATTCTCCTTATCGGCATGTGCCTTTACAAGTGCCTGTAGATGGTGGGAGAAATTCAGAAGCAACAGAGGCAGTAGCTAAATTACTTATGCAATATGGGGTAAATGTTATCCCAAGTACATTTAGAAACCCCTCAGAATATGAACTTGATTTTGAATATCACAAAAAAGGTAGGAACCCCCGCCAAATAGAGCCGGGTTTAGCCATTATGCGAGACTTAGTAAGCAAAGGACAGCTTAAAGTTTCTAATGCTTGTGGTGAATGGTTCAAAGAAAAGCATGTGTATTCATATAAATACAACGAAAGAACCCAAACGCTAGGTTATGCAGGTGCTGATCACGTTATCGACGCAAGCCGATACGCAGTTATGAGCCTGATAGATGGTAAAGGCTGTTTTGTTCACGATATGCACGGGATAAACAGCGGAACTTATAGCGCTTTGGAATTAAACCTATAACACCACTCCACCGAAACGGGGAGAAGGGAAGGAACCCTATTACATGAAATTATCAAAAGCTAAAGAGGATTTGATTTTAACTCAAGTCCTCCATGATTTTAGTCGCACGGAAGATGATCACGCTACCGCACTTGAACGCAATAACAAAAGTTATTTGTTTTACACTGCCAAACTTCCTAAAGCCTCAATTGAGGAGGAAACAGGTTTAATCACTTCTGATTATGTAGAGCCTGTAATGTATCAGTATGTTAAAGAGGCATTGCCGCAGCTACTGGACAGCTTTACAGAAGATGATCAACTAGCGGTAGTGTTTCGCTCAGGTGGTGCTTTTAAAAATCAGCAGATTGAAACACTTATCACTGATAACGTGAATAAAATCTTTCTCCGTGATAATCCCGGATATGAGCTATTAGAAACCCTGATTAAGCAAACGCTGATTACTGGTGATAGCTATGCAAAATGTTTCATTGATGAAAGCACACAACACGAACAAGCAACCTCAGAAGATTGGATCGAAGTTTCCGAGCTTATGAGCCAGTTAGCGGAAGGTTGGGAAATTGATTTACCCGCTGATTTTGCAGATAAGAAAACTGGTGATATTAAAGGCTTTAAATGGAAGAAAACCACACAACCCACAATTGACCCCCAGACGGGCCAGAAAACAGCGGTTGATGTTTGGCTAATCCGTGGTGATATTCCACTTATTAAGATTGATCGTAAGTTAGTTATTGAGGCTGTAGAGGCCGCTGATATTTGGGTAGATACCCGTAATGGTTCAGATTTCACGAAAGTTAGGTATCTTTGCCACCGTGTAAAATCAACGGTAGGGGATGCAGAGCTTAGAGGGTATGACCCGGAGAAACTTAAACGCGCAGCAGATAACGAACAAGAAAACGTATTACCTACGCTGTATTTTTCCGATCCTTTCAGTGGCACAGATTCAGATTTTAAAAGTGAAAGCACAGACCCGAAAGAGAAACTAATAGATATTCTTGAGCATTATTGCTATAGCTCTCAGCTTAATAGCAAAGGTGAAACTCGCCTCTATCAGATCACTACTACCCGTAGTGAATTGCTTAATGTTGAGGAAGTTAGCCGTATTCCATTTGTTCACGGGCAATGTGAAACACTGCTAGGCAGCTACTACGGACGTAGTTTTTATGACGTTGCAGCCCCTTACCAAAAGCATATTTCTAATTTGATTCGTATGCAGATGCAGATCGCTAAAATGAGTGCATGGCCTGCTTATCAGGTGGCAGATAGAAGCCTTAAACGTGAAAGCCTGTTAAATGCACACCGACCGGGCGCAATTATTGAAGTTAGTCAGATTGGCGCGGTTATGCCGTTTGAACGTCATCAATTAACAGATACTTTCTACCGTGCTAAAGATGATCTATTACAGAGCGCTCAGGCTTCATTATCAAGCCGGAACGGTTCAACAGATTTTAGCAATGGTGTAGATCGTACTTCCGCTAAAACAGTGGCGTTAGGTGTTTATCAGGAAGGTTTAGACGGCAACACGCTATCTAAGAATATTGCCCGTACACTCATTAGCCCACTGTATAGCCTGATTTATCAGACTATCCGTGATGAAGGTTTCCCACTGGAAGGGCCGGACGGTCAGCCAGTAGAAGGGATCGCCTTACCGCCTGTAGGTGATTTTGTAGTAGACATTAACACCAGTGCAGACGATTTAGCGCAGGTTAACCAGATTACACAGCTTGCTACCTTTGGCGCTCAGATCTCACAAGCTAATATGCCGTTTATTACTCCGCAGAACGTTTACGAAATGCTTAAAACAATGTGTAAGCGTATGGATTTAGACCCGGCTATCTATCTGACAGACCCACAGCAGACCCAAGATCAACACGCAGCCGCAGAACAGGCAGAACAAGCCTTTATTGTTTCCGAGTTTAATAAAATTAAATTGGAGCGTGAGAAATTAGCTCTTTCTAAGGATGCAGCAGAGAAAGCGCTGATTGATGCGAAAATCTACGATATTACTAAAAATGGTGAGCATGATCGCACTATCAAGCTACAAGAGAGCTTAACGGCTCAAGCCGCACAAATGGCAGCAAATGCTATTAAGGACACTGAAAACCAAATCAAAGCAGCAGCCGTACAGGTTAAAGCAGATGAGGTAGAAGTAAAACGCAAGGCGGTTAATGGTGAGATCATTCTAGGGGCTGCAAAACATGCTACAGACATCACAGCGCCCACTATCAACGGCGTTAGGTAATGCAGCGGCCCACCTTATGAGTTAATAAGGTGTTGCGAGTTTTTACCATTCTTTAACTTTCGGTGTGCGCCTCGCTTCCGTCTGGAAGTCTAACCACGTTGAAAGCCGCCGAAACCGTAAAAATATAGTTTAAAGGAAGCCGGGAGAATAAGCAACCTCCCCGGCTATCCTTTCCCACTCAGAGGAAGAAAAATCATGCTACCAAACAATGAAAAAATACACAGTGAGGCCGAATTTAAAGCCCTTTGCTCAATGTTCTACCGAGAGTTTGAGAAAGTAGGCGAATATATTCGTGAACACATCTATCTACCTGATATTACAAGTAATCTAACTACATCAGGTAAGCGTGATGCTTGCGTACACAAATATAATAATTTAGCCGAAGTGATCAACATTGTTTCTAATGCCGTTAAAGATACGGCTCCCAAAATTGATATTTAAAAGGAATTTAAAATATGAGCGATATGTATTTTGATACAAGTGATTTTAATTTTATGGATCTGGTTGATGTTGTTGAAACTACACCGGGTGAAATTGAAAAAACTTACACGAAAGCCGCTGATGTTGGCCCCGATGGTGGAAACATTTCTGATGCTTCTGATTTGATGGAGTTTGATTTCTCTCAGGATGAAGATGAACCAGAGCAGGAAGAAACAGATTTTGATCCTAATCAGGATACAAGCGACTTAGTAGATCGTGATGCCGAGCAAGGAGATATTGTTAGCATTATCAACGATCTAGATGAAAATACGCTTTTAGATATTGATGGTAAGGCCATGACTAAAGCGCAGATCAAAGAACTCTCAAAACGAGCGCAGCAGGTAGACGAACAAAGTGATTTTCTGAATCTTGCCGCTACCACTTTTGATCAGGGTAATCAGTGGATTGAATTACAGCTACTAACCAAAGAAACAGCAGTAGATAAGAATATTGCCTATCTGGAGAAATGCTTAAATCACCCTCAAATTACAGGGGATGATTACCGTAATTATCATGATCAACTTAAATCAGCTCGATTGATGAAAAAAGAAATTGAAGCAGACGCGCAGCACATCGCCAATGTTCGTAAGGAACAGCATGAAGCCTTAACCCGCCATCGCTGGACTAATACAGATGCTACCATGCAGAACATGTACCCGGATTGGATGAAATGGCGTAAACAACTAATTGATGATGCGCTAAATCGTGGTATTAAGGCTGATTATATTGAAAAGGCATATGATCCGAACTTTGCACAGATGCTTTTAGAAAGCTATCAGTATCGCCAGAATAAGAAAACCGCTCAAGAGAGAGCGCTTGCTAGTGCTAAGGCCAAAGCAGCACGATCTAACCCAAGTGCAAAAACTACTAAGCAATTAGATGCACGGGATAGAAAAACGGCAGAACTCCAATTACTCAAAAAGAAAATGAGTAAAGGGGAATTGAGCCGTGAAGAACATACAAAACTGTTTAATCACTTAGTTGATTAATCAAATCCCACGAAAGATAAAAGGACTTACAAAGGGCTTTCGTTAATAACGAAAACTAATAAGAGTAAGGAGACTCCCTAATATGGGTGGAGCAGTTAAAAAAATATTGGGCGGCGGTGGTAGCTCAAAATCTACAGTTAAAGAACAAAGTAGCGGAACCGCTAGTAGTTTCTTAATGAATAACACAGATTATAAAAATTACACCAATCAAGCAATTAAAGAAATTGGAAACATTAGCGTTTCACCTCAGCAAATGGCAGAAATGCCAGCCGCTGAACGTGCAGCACTTCAAAACCTGATGACGGGGCAAGATTATAGCCAGTACACCAAAGCACAACAGCTTATGACAAGCGGCGGTGAAAAGCTATTTAATCAGGGGCAGGAGCAGTTAAGCGGGGCTACTGATATTCTTTCGAGATTACAAAATCTCTCACAGGCAGATTATCAGAATATGCTTTCAAGTGAGATGAATAACGATCTTGTTAAGTCTCAGATTGGACAAGCTACCGAAGATATTAATGCTTATGCTCAGAAGCAGGAACACGCATTAGATCAATCTGCTATCGGTTCAGGCAATATTAATAGCTCCCGTGCTGGTGTGGCTCAGGGTGTGATTATAGGCAATGCAGCCAAAGCTATTGGATCTGCTTCCGTGCAATATCGAACCGCAGAGGAACAAAACGCCCAAAACCGCTTAATGTCTTATCTCAATTTGCAAAGCGGTACAGCAAGCCAGCTTGCCAATATTGGACAAAATCAGCAATCAACCGGGCTTAATATGTATGGGCAAGGTATGGGCTATTATGGACAAGGGATCGCCGGAAATCTCCAGAACCAGCAGAACGCAGTAAACGCCGGAAATATGTTGCGTACTTATCAGCAACAGCAATTAGATATTAACCGATATAATCAACAACTTATGAGCGCTCCCTCTTTGGCTCGTTTGGGTTATGCGAATCAGTATCTATTAAATATGGCTGAATTGTCCAAAACCTCTACAGGAACCACAACACAGACTACAAAAACCCCTAGTAGCGGTGGTGGCTTACTTACTCCAATAATGGCTATGGGTGGTATGGCTATGGGTAATAGTGGCATGTTGAATGGTATTTTTGGCAGTACGAAAGATGCAGCCGGGGGATATAGCCAACAACAGCAAGCCGGGGGCGTATTCGGTGGTATGTTCGGGCAAGCGTTAAGCTCATTTTGAGAGGTGGCACATGGCTAATTTTCTAAAATCAGTTATGCGCATGGGTGAACACTCCATAACGCAACCTTTCAAAGCTGTTAAACAGACTTTTCAGGGCCATCCTGATGATGCTTTTAAAGACCTCTTTCATGATGCCAGCCGAACAGGGCAGGACGTAGCCCATTCTATCGGTGTGCGTGGATGGGTCGGAAGCCACCCTATGCAATCCGTAGGCGCAGCCGTAGCTATGATTTATGGTGGTTGGGCGGCAGCGGGTGCAATGGGTGCAGGAAGCGCCGCAGGAGGCGCTACAGCAGCCGCAGGGAGTGCAGGCAGTGCAGGAGCAGCCGGAGCCGCTGGAAGCTCTCTAATCCCCGCAGGAACAGCCATAGGGCAGACCGTACCCGCGATCCCTTCCGTTGCCTCTATGACCAGTGGAACAGGCGCAGCAATCACGGCTACGCCGTCTTATTCCATCTTAGCAGGAGCAAGCCCCGGAGGACTTTCTCTTAGCTCAGGTGGTGCAGCAGCTACACATTTAGGAGGCGAGGCCGCTGTAAGTAATACGGGCCTTTCCTCTACCTCTACCGCTGGCAGTTGGGCGCAGAAAGCAAAAGATTATTACAACACTTACCAGCAAATTAGCGGAATAACCAAACAAGGGCAGGGGCAGCAAGAGCAACAGGGCAGCGGCAAACCTCAAGAATTTTTAAGAAATGATTCGTTAATAGGTCTTGATCAAATCCGTGCAGCACGGCAGCAGGAACAAACCCAACCTATCAGCGGTATCAATTTAAATACAGATCAAAGCGGTGTGCCTGACTTTACCCACGGCGGCACATTCGGAGGCTTTCAATAATGATTAACCAAAATAACCCGGTAGCCCCGTTAACGGCCCCGGAAGCAAATGATTTGCTAAATATGTATCAGCAGCAAGCAGCCGCCTTACGTGGTGAAGCTAAAGCACAAGATACAGGAATTGGAAATAACCCGTTTCAATCTGGGGCAGGTCAGCAGGACGAACAAAAAGCACATATGGCGAAACAAGAGCAATTCTTAGCCCCCATTGGCTCTAATATCTTTGATCCTGTTTCTGATTACACGGAAGAAAAACATCAACGTTTCTTGAAAAACCTGAACAATGATCCGGCTTTCAATGAGATTGAGAACCCATATCATGAGTTTTTAAGTAATCTTAAAATGGCTCAGGATGCCGGGAAAATTTCCCCACAGGATGCTATTTCTATGCTCAGTGAATACGGTCAAAATGAAATTGATCCTATTCTCGATAAACATCACGGTAAGCATTCACCTACACATAAAACAACACTTCACGATCAAGATGAATTTATCCCGGATATTGTGAAACGAGCTAAGGGGGCTAAGTAATGGCTATCCAAGATATGATTAATAGTGGCTCCTTTAACGGGCAATATCTGTTAAGTGATCAGCAATACAACCCTACTCAAAGTGATGTATTAGGGCGCTACCGTAATCCAACGCCTACGGCTCAGGGTTTACCAAATATAGATCCTGATAACGATGATCGTAGTGCTTTCGATGATAAACAACAGCAGAGACAAGCAAACTTTGACACCCTTCCGGCCCAAGATACAGAAGGTAAGATCATTGGTAATGATGGGATGGTTTTCAATCTCGCACCTGATGATCGTAAAAGCCAGTTGATTACGGGCCTGATTGCTTACGGTACAAGCTACTTAGCTGGTGAGAATGCAGGGCAGAGCATACAACGTGCAGGAGATGCGGTTAATGCTCATGTGTCTATGATTAAACGCCAGAAGATGATCCCTGACCTCCTGAAAAAAGGCTATGCGGATGTTGATATTCAGAAATATGTAGAAACCGGAAATACTACTGATTTGCTTACAAATATGGGGCGTTATGTTCCCGTTGATGGTGGTTATATTAATAGCCTCCGAGGTAAATTTATACCAACACAGCAGCAAGCGCAGCAGCTACCGCCGGGTTATCAGTTGGGTGTTAACTATACTCCTAATGGCCCTGTTTCCGTGTCTCAGGATGAGAAAGGAAAATACTCTTTCAAACCAGCGACTAAAACAGAAATTGAAGCCAGCCAAGCAGCAGCACAGGATCAGGGCGGCGGTGATGGTACAGAGAGTTTAAATTCTCCTGATACTGTCAGTTTGCAACGTGGTGCAAATAACAAACTAATCCCGGCAGAGGGTAGTTATGGGCCAAATGGTGAACAGCTTTACCTGACAACTACGCCGGGTGTTTTGGCAGATGCTTACGCACGGCCTGTAATGCCGGGGCAAGGTACGACAGAACGAGCAGAGAAGCAGCAGACACAAACAGCTAAAGAAAATGCAAATACAGATCAGACAATTGCAGCACTTCAGGAAGAAAATAACACTGTTCAGCAGCTATTAAATTCTCCTGGTTTTGATAGTGCTTATGGTTCGTATGATGCCGCTACTATTGGTTTGCCTTTCCACACTAACGCATATAACGAAACAGTAGCATTACGTGAAAAATTAGGCGGTCAAATCTTCCTTAACTCACGCCAAGCACTGAAAGGACAAGGCCCGATCACGGACTATGAGAGCGGTAAAGCTGAATCATCTAGAACCATTCTTACTAATCCTAAGATTGGTGAAAATGATGCTCGTAGAGCAGCAAGGGAATTGATCGCGCAAAACAATGCGGCTATTGCTGGATTGCAGAAAAAGAAAAGCGGAACAACTTCACCACAGGCAGCAGGTATCACACATCGCTACAACCCACAAACCGGGAAAATTGAAGCTGTACAGTAAACTTAGGGGCGCTTGCCCCTTTTTCATAAGGATATGAATCAATGCCAAAAGTTATTGATTTTAACGGGCAGCGCGTAGAGTTTCCCGACAACATGAGCGACGATGAGATCAGCGGTGTATTACGCTCTCAGAGCGCACAGGAAGCCCCACAAGCTCCGCAACAGACAGAGGACAAGGAAAGCATAGGTTATGCTTTACAACACCCCGGAGAGGCGTTTAGCTCGTTGGGTAATGCCTTGCTTACTGGTGGTGCAAAATGGCTACTTACTGATCACAGTACCGGGCAGACAGCGGCCCCACAGGGAGCGGCTAAGAATTGGTATGCTGAACAAATGGCAAACCCTGAAACCGCACATAATGCCGGAGTAGTTTCTAAGGAATTACCACGCGCTTTAGCTTATGGGGCAGTAGCAGACATTACAGGCGGTCTTGCTATTCCAGCAATGGAGGCCGCTGGTTTTAGTTCTCCTTTGCTGGCTTCTGCTTTATCTAATGCCGCTGGTTCAATGGCAGGACAGAAAGCAGCAGGTGAAGATCTCAGCCTAGAGAAAACCGCAGAAGATGCCGCATTAGGTGTAGTTATTCACACTGGAGGGGAACTAGCAAAAAAAGGGATTAACGCATTGCGCGGAATTTTACCGGAATCACTAGGCGGGATCTCTCAGGTTAATAAAGCAGCCCAAGCTATGCCAGATTATGCACAGCGTGTTTATCAGGGTGGTGATGAAGAAGCACAGCAGGCATTTAAAGCCGCTACCACTGATGAAACCGGGAATGTAATGTTAAACCCTTCTCAGGTAGCCAACCCCGAAAGCAGCGCAGGTAAGCGTTTTATTCGTGAGGAACAGCGTAGCAGGGCAACAGGAACCGCCTCACCATATGAACAGAACATAGCGCAACAGAACACAGGCGCTAGTTTTCAACGTGCGGTAGAGGGTGCTGATACAGGGGCAGATGTTCAACAGACAGCGCAGAACATGATCGCAGATTGGAGGCAGAAAGCTAACGATCTCTATCAGACCAAAAAGACAGGGGCGCAGGATGTTTTAGACAGTGCCAACGTGAAGCAAATCAAATTGAATACTACGAAAGATGTAGCTCAAAACCATCTATCAAAAGATATTGAATTAGGTAAGCAAAATCTTACTGCGAATACTCGCAATACTTTAAAGGCTTTCCAGAACTCTAAGATCCGCACTATTGATGATCTTGATATGTGGAAACAGACGTTAGGCGAGAAGATGAGCAAAGCCTTTGCTGATAAAGAAACAGCCAGTTATAACGCATTGAAAGAAGTACGCGATAGCCTACGAAACGAAGCCGATACAGTGATCCAATCTATCGATCCTAATGCTGGTAGCCTTTACAAACAGGCTGATCAGTATTTCGCACAAGGTGCGGGTGATTTTGGGAAGGATTCAAAAATTAACCTATTGGGAACTAAAGAAAATCCCGTTGATGTGAATAACGTTTTCTTAGGTGCTGATTCTCTTAAAGGCCGCGCTCAGGGTGAGATTAATACAAAGGATATTCTTTCAAGCGTAGATGATGCTGTAGCCCGTGGAGATATTGATCCCTCATATGCTCAACAGATCCGAGAAGGTATATCAAATGCTTCCCGTTCACAGGCTTTTGATTATGCCAATATGAGACAGGGATTTAATACAAAAACATTTGCAAATCGTCTAACTCAATATGCACCACAGGCAGAGGCAGCAGGGGCAACAAATGTTAATGAGGCATTGAGACAAGCAGCCGAAACTATGCAGACTCAAGCCACTGTAGGCGGTGGCATGGCAGAGGCAGCAGGAGCCACGGGAGCGAAAGCAACAGGCGCGGCCTTTGGTGCAGTTCATGCAGGGATGCCGGGAGCTATGGCAGGTCAATACGCAGCAGGGAGAGTAGCCGATATAATCCCACGCCTGATCGATAAAGTATCAGGTACAGCGGGAAGATCTAAGGCAATGATTGATTTTGTTTCCATTCCTGAAAACGCAGAGAAGATAGTAAGAGCTATTGAGGCTGGCGGTGGACGTGTAGAAACCACGACACCAGAGGAACTAACCCGGCTCATAGGTTTATTTACTCGTTTCGGTTCTCAGGCAGCAGCCCAAGCAAACCAGACAGAACAATCTAACCCATTGCCAACTATGACACAGCCAGCCCCGGCCCCTACTCAGGAGTTTAATGTAATTCCAGAGCAACACGCCCAAGCAGCTAAGGAACCGGAATCAACACAGTTTGATCCGAGTGATACCCGTCTATATCGTTCATTCTCCGCAGCAGAAACGGGAGGTATTAAGAATCGCTTTATCCGTACCCGTGCAGAGGAAGCAGGATTAAGCACGGCATGGGGGCCAGCCCAATTGACCACAGGAACAGCCGAGCGTTTCTATAAAAAATACCCTGAACTATTCAATGAAGCACAAAAAGATTATATGACCCGTTTCATTGAACAGGGCCGCCGTATGAAAGAAGCACCAAAAGATGATCCAGTATTTGGGTACGGGAAGCCGGGAACAATGGGAGACACACCAGAAGATCGCAAAACGTATGCTGATGTTGTACGGATCATGCTTCATAAAATGAATGCTGATAACAACGGCGATAAAGAAAAGACTCTCAGAGAGTGGCGCTATGGGGATAAAAACGCGGATATAGATAAACGTGATCCAGCATATGCCCGTAAAGTGCGCCAAGCATGGAAGCGTTTAGGAACTTCTCAGAACGTCAAAACCAGCACGGGGAAAAGCTGGAGCAATCCAGCAGCCTGATCCCCAGCTGGGGAACTAAGCCCCCTTTTTAGGGGGTTTTAATTACCGCAGTATATATAAGAAGTGATTTTAATTACGGCGGTATTATAAAGAGAAACTTTATAGGGGGCATGGATGCCAATTATCAAAACCTATCGAAAGGCCGGGGAGCCTACCGCCTCGATCCCTTTGTACCTTTGCCAGCAGACGCAAGAAGCCTTACCCGAAATGTGGGGGCGTTTGCCAGTGGAGGCTATGCGGGAGGAACTAAGGCAAGACATAGAATCTATTGATCGCTTTGAATACCTCGTTTCAGATGAGGATAAGACCATTAAAGCAATGATGATTATAGACACTGATACAAACCCTCACTATGGGTTTTATCTCTACCCTCGATATGCTTTCAGCACTGAAAAAGGCGCTTTGTCTGGTGCGTGGCGATGGATGAAACAGCTTGCTAAGTGCCTGAAATGCGATAACTATTTGATAACGAGGCAGACGGGAGACAGTGAGATAACTACACGGAAAGTAAAAGTAAAATGAAACATAAAACTAGATACACCTTACCCGCTCTACTGATTTTCCTTTCTGGCTATATCGGTTGGGAAGTGCGCCCGATCCACCTGGCTAACTTTGCTCATGATGCTATGACAATCACCCGTAAGAACCTCGATCCCTCCTGCTTTTATGACATCCATCAAAGCCAGTTGATAGCGATATGCCCTAAAAACTCTAATTAAATCAATTAGTTAGTTTATCTGAAATCTACTTATTAGATCCCATCATTAGTATACCTGAAACTATTTCAATTACAAGCCTAGAATAAAAATAAATAAAGCGTAGAATTTCATATAGATAGCGATTCTAACGCACACAGGGCCGCATAAGCGGCCTTTTCTCGTGGTAAGTAAGGAAAGGTATTGCTTACCACTCACAACGCAGCAGAGAGGCGCACAGCGCGTTTTATGGCAGGTAAGAGATCTATATATTTTAAGCAGATTTTGAAGGACTTCCGAGCCGATAAGGTGAAGAAAGCAGACGCATTAGCAATCATTGCCGGATCTGATTCCTTCCCCGGATGGGCCAAAGTTAAGGCACGGAAACAGTTAGCCAAAATGGAGGCGTTTTAATGGATATGGAAGGGATTTATTTAAAACTCATTGCCTCAGCAGAAAGCCGGAACGGTAAGCCGCGCTATTCGTTTAGCCAACGCACCAGAAACCGCAAAAAGGGCTTTGAGGTACATCACATTATGCCCGGTTCAATGGGTGGTAGTAATCGCCCTTACAATCTGGTTTACCTAACTCCCCGCGAACATTACACGGCTCACCATTTACTAGCGCGTATGTTTTCCGGCCCTCTCACCTATGCTTTTTGGCGTATGAGCCAGAAGGAACAAGGAACACGGGAAGCTAATATTAAGATAACTGCTAGGCAGTATCAGACGGCAAGAGAACTTTTTTCTATCACTCATAGCGCATTTTTGAAGGGAAAAAAGCAAAGTCCAGAAGCTATAGAAAAGCGTCGAATTACTATGAGTCAAAGGCCGCCCGTTCAATCCTTCTTAGGTCGCACTCATAGCGAGGAAACAAAACAGAGGATGCGTGAAGCCCATCTAGGGAAAGATAGGACAGAGGAACATAAGCGAAACATTTCTTTAGCTAAAAAAGGTGTCAAAAAGAATCTTACTGATGAACAGAGGGCCGCTATAGGTGATCGTTTCCGTGGAGTTTCCCGCCCTCGTTTAGATTGTCCCCATTGTGGTAAATCAGTGCCTGATAATCTGGCACACCGCTATCATTTTGAGAATTGCCCTAGTCTCACGGGTAAGAAGTATCAAATCAGTGAAGAAATGAGCAAGAAACGTAGTGAAGGATTGTTGAATCTTCCTATCAAGACTTGCCCCCATTGTGGGAAGCAGGGCCGGGGCGGTGCAATGGTGCGCCATCACTTCGATAACTGCAAACATAAGCCTAACTAGTTCAGGATGATGATCAATGCAATCTGATCCCCTATGGGCCGAGTTTGAACACTGGTTCAGCTTACACGAACACGGAAGCGATGAAGCAAGGAAGCGGGAACTATGGGAAATCTTTCAAGATGATCCCTTATCTTTCACCCTCCCCATTGAGGAATATTTATCAATGCTAGGCATTGAAGAAAGTCAAAAGCAATGCCTACGGCATTAGACGGACGCTAGCGCGTCCTTACACTGTAAAAAAGGAATGAATTGGATCTCTCTCACGGAGTGAGGAATATTACCTAATACCTTATATGCACATATTCAGTGTAGGCTTTCTTACGCCCTTCTACAGTGTGCCTTTGACCTTCCGGCACGTAGCGCAGCCGTAGCAAAGGCGGCCTTTGGTCGCCGTCCTATGAGCGTAGCGAGCATAGCGAGCGACAACGGCGAAGCCGTAGCGAATGCACGTCATGGCGGGGGTGTCAGGGCTAATAGAAACTGCGACTCGTGAGATCTTCGATCTTGTAGGTAGCTTTGCCACCTTAAGTAAAGATAAGTAAAGGAACAGGGAGAAAGTGCAAAGCGTGGTTAATTCCTGAGCATGTACATATGCGAGAAAAGACCATTGTACACATGTACAATAGTTGCTAGAATCAGGCGGTTAAGGTAAGGGGTGTTTAACTCCCTAACCACCTGATCTAAATGATAAAAGTTGGTCGGCACGAGAGGATTTGAACCTCCGACCCCCGACACCCCATGACGGTGCGCTACCAGGCTGCGCTACGTGCCGACGCATGGGGGAAATACTACCGCTTTTATCGCCGATTGCAAGCAGGTAACTCACTGATTGATTCATAATTAATCAATCAGTTAGCGATAAACCGTTTTTCCTCGGTCAGCACCTGTAGCAGCAAGCTGAGCTGGGCTTTCTGGTCACGTACGCGGTCGCCCTCGGCAGTCCAGGTTTTATAGTGGCCGTTATGATCGAGCACTACAGTGATGGCGGGCGTGGTGATCGCCAGCGTGTTGCTATCGGCCGCAGTAACCCAGTTATGGCGGCGGGTCGCGCTGAACAGATCCTGACCCTGCGAGTACTCGTTGGCAGGGGTGCTAACGTGCAGCAGGCGCTGCATCAGCGTGGTCATCACATCTTTATGGTCGGTCAGTAGGTCGATGCGCTGTGCCGGGGTACCAGGCCAGTGGATGACCAGCGGTACCTGTAGCTGGGCTCGCGACCAGTTGAAGCTATTTTTCTGCCCGCTGAGCGGCACGCCGTGACCGGCGGTAATAATCACTACCGTATTCTCAAGCTTGCCAGAATCGCGCAGAGCGTCCAGCACGCGGCCGATTTGCTCATCGACCTGCGCGGCTGCGCGGCTGTACTGACGATCGCTTGCCTGCGCGCTGCTGACGTTCGTGCCGTTAAACGACACCCATGAGAACCAGCGTGTTTCATCCTGCGCATTGTTGGTCAGCCAGTTTATCCACTGGCTTGCCGTCTGGGTATCATTCTGCGACTTGCCAGGGGGCAGGGAGAAGTCGGACAGCAGCGCCTGACGATAAATCGGGCTTTCAAAGCCGTCAGAAGAGAACAGCCCCAACTGGTATCCCTGCTGATTAAGGGCGCTGATGAGTGCCGCTGGCACACGCGCGGCAAGCACGCCGTCCATATAGCCAGGCGAGATGCCGTAGAACAGGCCGAAGATACCGCTATCGGCAGTGTTACCGGCGCTCATATGCTGGGTGAAGTTAACGTTATCGTTGGCAAAGCGTGCCAGCGACGGCATCTGCTGCTCAAAGCGTGAATAGTTCAGCCCATCGACGGTAATCAGCAGGACGTTTTGGCCCGCACCCATATCGCGATAGCGCAGATCGCTCAGCGGATATTGTACGGTGACCGCTTCCGGGTCGCCTTGCTCCACCAGGCGTCGCTGGTAGTCCTGCGCGTCAAGCAGCCCGTGTTTCTCCAGGAAGCGGCGGGCCGTCATCGGGTAGGAGAGCGGCAGGTTGGCGCGCTGCATGGTGATTGGGCGATAGAAGTTAGCGTCTGCCCAGATATACATCACGTGCGAAGCGATAAATGAGGCAAAGAAAAACCAGGCGACCGGGCGCGCGTAGTGTCGGCGGCGCGTCAGGCTGCGCAGTTTCTGCCAGCTCCAGGTGGCAAACAGCATTTCGACGAGCAGAATCACCGGCACGCTAATAAACATCAGCTGCCAGTCGCGAGCCGTCTCATTTTGATCGGGGTTGATAACCAGCTCCCACACCACCGGGTTAAGGTGCAGGTGGAAGCGGGTAAAGACCTCGCTGTCGATAATCAACAGCGTCATGCCCGCCGTCGCCAGAATGGCGGACAGGAAGCGCATCAGACGCTGGGACATGACGATAAAGGTCAGGGGAAACAGAATCAGCAGATAGGTGGAGAACACCAGAAAGCTGAAATGCCCGACGAGGCTGATGTAGGAGAACACGCGTCCTGCCAGCGTCGTCGGCCAGTCGGCGACAAACAGATAGCGGCTACCGAGCACCATGGCCAACAGCATGTTGAACAAGGCGAACCAGTGTCCCCAGCTAACCATCTGGGAGACCTTTTCTCGGTAAGGCTGACGATGTGTCACCATAAACTGTTGCTTGTACCCTTAGTGCGCAGAATCGCTATTAATGGAAGATTGCAGCGCCTGGGCGAAAGAACGCGCGATAGCCTGGCGTTGAGCCGGAGCCACGCTGCTGTTAATCAGGTTGGTTACCATATTGCCCAACACCATCAGAGAAAGGTCGGTTGGGGCCTTATGTTGTTCCAGCACGTTAGCCAGCTCGCTCAGCAGCTGTTCTACGTGTTCATCACTATAGCGGGATTGTTGTGGCATAAATCGAAATCTGTCTGTTCATTAAAGGGCAGTATATTACCGTAGCAGCAGCATTTTTTCCGCTTTTTTTCGGCGTAACGCGTTATCCTTTGCGCATTATACTGCCGCGACCCCGGTAATATGCGAGTTGCACTGTTATATCGGGGGTGGTTGAATACACCCGATCTTAAAGGAGAGTTTAACATGAGTCTGGATATCGACCAGATTGCTTTGCATCAGCTCGTCAAACGCGATGAGCAAAATCTGGACGTGGTGCTGCGCGACACGCTGCTGGAGCCCACCGCGCCGGTTGAAGAGATGATGGCCGAGCTACATCGGGTGTATAGCGCCAAAAACAAAGCCTACGGCCTGTTTACCGAAGAGAGTGAACTGGCGCAAACGCTAAAATTACAGCGCCAGGGTGAGGAAGATTTCCTCGCGTTTAGCCGCGCGGCCACAGGGCGTCTGCGCGATGAGTTAGCGAAGTATCCGTTCGCCGACGGCGGCATTGTGCTGTTCTGCCACTACCGTTATCTGGCGGTGGAGTATCTGCTGGTGGCGGTGCTGAACAACCTCAGCAGCATGCGCGTCAATGAGCAGCTGGATATCAGCGCGACTCACTATCTGGATATCAACCATGCCGATATTGTGGCGCGAATCGATCTCACCGAGTGGGAAACTAACCCGGAATCGACCCGCTACCTGACCTTCCTCAAAGGCCGCGTTGGGCGCAAAGTCGCCGACTTCTTTATGGACTTCCTCGGTGCCAGCGAAGGGCTAAACGCCAAGGTGCAGAACCGTGGTTTGCTGCAGGCGCTGGATGATTTCGCTGCTGAAGCGGAGCTGGATAAAAACGAGCGTCAGAACGTGCGTCAGCAGGTGTATACCTATTGCAACGAACAGCTGCAAGCGGGTGAAGAGATTGAACTGGAGTCGCTGTCTAAAGAGCTTTCCGGCGTGAGCGAGGTCAGCTTCAGCGAGTTTACTGCTGAAAAAGGTTATGAGCTGGCAGAGAGCTTCCCGGCGGATCGTAGCACCCTGCGTCAGTTGACCAAGTTTGCCGGCAGCGGCGGTGGGTTGACGATTAACTTCGACGCGATGTTGCTGGGTGAACGCATCTTCTGGGACCCGGCGACTGACACGCTGACGATTAAAGGCACCCCGCCGAATCTGCGTGACCAGCTACAGCGCCGGACCTCTGGCGGTAAGTAATCGCAATTTGCCTGCCCGACATCGGGCAGGCGTTATCTGCACCTCAAACCAATGATGTTGAGTGACCCTCCTCGCACTATCTGCATCTCATACTCTCTTCCTGATTAATTATTGAGCCGAATCGCGGTTTTTTTCCTCAAATAACACTAAATAAAATGTCGTTTTGTTTTTAATGCAAAAACGTTTTGTTTTATGGATGAAATATGCCGGCTCGTTCAGGCGGCGATTAACACGGCCACCCGTCGCGGCTGGCCGTGGATAACAACGAGGAAAAATAGAATATGCTTAATACCTTCAGGCACTCACGCTGTTCGATCATAACCGCCATTGCCCTGGCGGGCATGCTGAGCGGCTGTGGTGATGAATCCAGCGACTCATCGTCCGCCACGCCGTCCGGCCTTGCCGCGCCACAAAATGTCCAGTCGCCGATCCTTTCCGCTGATGAGGATAGCGCTGTACTGGTGTGGGAAAAACCGCAAAGCGGCGCGCAGGATGTGGTGGATTACCGCATTTACCGTAACGGTGAGCTGCTGGGTAGTGCCCGGGAAAACCAGGACCGCTACTCTCCGGCGAAACCCTATATCGACAACTTCTACCAGACAATGAACAACGATGGCTGGCAGCGGAAAATCGATCTGCGCACCTTTACCGCGGCCGATCTCCAGCCGGATACCGAGTATCAATTTACCGTCCGGGCGGTGTATGCCAGCGGTGAAGAGTCGGCGGACAGCGCGCCAGTGACCCTGCGCACCGCGAAGCAGCCGCAGGTTGTAGACGTCAAAACCTTTGGTGCCGTCGATGATGGCAGCACACTCAATACCGCGGCTATCCAGCAGGCTATCGACAGTTGTACCGTCGACCGCTATCCGCAGGGCTGTAAGGTCACAATTCGCGGCGGGGTGTTTAAAACCGGCGCGCTGTTTTTGCATAGCGACATGACGCTGGAAATCGCGGAAGGCGCGACGTTGCTGGGATCCGAAAATCCAGCAGACTATCCGTTGAGCAGGGGCTATTACCTCTATCCGTATACCGATAATCCGCTGCCGAAGCGCCCGCCGTCGCTGATAAACGCGCTAGAGGTGGACGATCGCGGCAGCTCGCATGCCGGTACCTTCAAAAATATCCGCATCGTGGGGAAAGGCACGCTGGACGGCAACGGCTGGACGCGGGGTGTGAAAGCGGGCGGGGCAGAGTCGATAACCGATGAGTTAGGCAACTCCCTGCCGCAGTACCGGGCGAGCAAAGCGAGTTTGGTCAGCGAAGATGGCATTCTGGCGAAATACCAGACCGAGCAGGCCATTGCCGAAGGGATGGATAGCGACAGCGCCTATAAGAATCGTCGCTCCAGCATGATGACGCTGCGCGGCGTCAGCAATCTCTATCTCGAAGGGTTAACCATCCTCAACCCGGCGTTTCACGGCGTGATGGCGCTGGAGTCGGAAAATATCACTCTTAACGCGCTGTCGCACAAAACCTTCGACGGCAATAACGCCGACGGCATTGAATTGGGCAATAGCCAGAACGGTCTGGTGTTCAACAACTTTTTTGACACCGGCGACGACTGCATGAACTTCGCGGCGGGCTATGGCAAAGGCGTGGAGACGTTTGAGCAGAAAGCGCAAAGCGGGGCGTGGATCTTTAACAACTACTTCCGTAAAGGCCACGGCGCGGTGGTGACCGGCAGCCATACTGGCGCATGGATTGAGAAGATTAAAGCGGAAGACAATGTCATGTACCTCACCGACATTGGCCTGCGCATGAAGAGTCGTCCTTACTACGGCGGCGGTGCGCGTGACGTCGTATTCCGCAACAACGCAATGAAAGATTTAGCCAAAGAGCCGTTTATCTTCACCATCAAATACAGTGCGGACGTCAACGACACCACGCCAGCCGCTGAACCTGCGCAGTTCCGTGATATCACGGTCGAAAATGTGACTGTTGACGGCACGGCGACGAAGAACAGCATTTTGGTTGATGGTATGACGGCGGATGAGATGGCGGCGGCCTATGGCATCACTTTTTCCCGCGATGCGTATCATCAGAATCTGTCGTTCAGTCACGTCAAGTTCCGTAATACAAAGGCGACAGATATTTCCTTCCTGCGTGACAGTCAGTTCAATAATGTGACGTTTGAGAATACGGCGCAGGCGTGGAATTTTGCCGAAGTCAGCGGCATTACGCTGACGGATAGCGTCAATAATGAAACTATTGCGGCGACAGGAACGGAAACGGTGATACGAGAAGCGGCAACTCAATAAACGGCAGGCATAAAAAAACGGCTCCCGATGGGAGCCGTTTTTTCGTCACGTAGACTCGCTGGCGATTAAGCGCGAACGAAGTCGATGTGAGCCAGTTTCGGCTTGAACGGGTGACGCTGCACCGCCTGAGCCTTAACTTTTTCTTCTTTACCATCAACAACGATGGTCAGAACTTCGCTGTAAAATTCAGCGTTGTTCTGCAGGTTCCACAGCTTGTCGTGATCCAGTTCAATAGCAACCGGAGCTGCTTCGCCACCATAAATGATAGCCGGGAACTTGTTAGCTGCGCGCAGGCGGCGGCTCGCACCCTTACCCTGCTCTTTACGTACTTGTGCTTCGATAGTAAACATTGAATAGCTCTCTTGATTAATCCTGCTACAGGCGACCCAGCAGCAGGCAAATGATCTGCTTCACGGATGTGAAAGCGGGCGGCATTATAGCCTCCAATCCCCGCGCGGGCAATGAAAACCTCGCCATCAAATAAGCCGTTAGCGTCAAGAACCTGCGTATCCGGTGAGATGTTCCTAATCTGTCCGTGCGGTTTCGTTTATCCTCTACACTGAAGTGATAATCACTTTCAACAGGAGAGAACATGAAGCTATGGCCCGTCGTGACAGGTGTTGCTATTTCATTGGCGCTGGTGGCCTGTAGTTCGCCGACGCCGCCAAAAGGGGTCACGCCGATAAGTGATTTTGACGCGAGCCGCTATTTGGGCAAGTGGTATGAAATTGCTCGCCTGGAAAACCGCTTTGAGCGAGGGCTTGAGCAGGTTAGCGCGACCTACGGCAAGCGTTCCGATGGCGGTATCTCAGTCGCCAACCGCGGCTTCGACCCGCAAAAAGGCGAGTGGAAGCTGAGTGAAGGCAAGGCCTACTTCACCGGTAAGCCTACGACAGCGGCGCTCAAGGTTTCCTTCTTTGGCCCATTTTACGGCGGCTACAACGTGATTGCGCTGGATGACGACTATCAGTACGCGCTGGTAAGCGGCCCAAACCGTGACTACCTGTGGATCCTGTCACGCACGCCAACGCTACCGCCGCAGGTTCGGCAGAATTACCTCACCATCGCGCGTGGTCTGGGTTTCGCGGTTGATGACCTGTTGTGGGTAAAGCAGACGCGCGATTAACGTAGCTCGTTGGCTCGGCGGTATCGCCCTTCGTAGTCGAACACTTTTTCACGCACCTGCCAGTAAGCCCCTTTTTTGCGGGCGACAACAAAATCCGGTGCGCGCAGCAGCGGCTGTTGGGCGATAATATCAGCAGGCGTAATCCAGCGCAGCGGCACGCCGGGCGTGCGGGTATGCGGGCGGATAAATAGCTGCTCAAACGCTGTTTTTTGCGCCGGGGTGTGCAGGCGGAAACGCTCGCTAACGTCGGCGCCGTCTTCGTCGTAGTAGGTGATTTTCAGCCAGCCGCCTTTCTCGTCCATCCCGTCCTGCAACACCATGCCGCTACAGCGTAGCACCAGCGCGTCCTTGAGTTTTAGCGCCGCCTTCAGCATGTCGTCCGGGTCGACCAGCACCGTATCGCACTCGCGACAACGGCGGGCGGCAATATCGTTTTCGGCGTTACACTGCGGGCAGTTTTTAAAGCGGAAGCGATAGTCACACTGCTCGCGATGGCCGTCATCGTCCTCCAGCCAGCCCTGACAGCGGCGGCCAAAGTGTTCAATCAGCGTGCCGTCGGCGGTGGTTTTGCCCCAGAAGGTGTTGGCAAAGCCGCAGTCGGGGCAGAACACCTGAACCGGCACGTTGTCGCTTTTGCCTTTCGGTGCACCCACTTCCGGCGCGTACAGGTCGTGCGGGTTGCCGGCGTAATCAAGAATCAGACAGTCGGTTTTCCCCGGTGCCAGGCGCAGGCCGCGGCCAATAATCTGCTGATACAGACTGATCGATTCGGTCGGCCGCAGAATGGCAATCAGGTCGACGTGCGGGGCGTCAAATCCGGTAGTCAGCACCGCCACGTTGACCAGGTAGCGGAACTGCTGATTTTTAAAGGCATCAATCAACGTATCGCGCTGTGGCCCTGGGGTTTCACCGGTGATCAGCGCAGCGTCATCGGCGGGCAGCAGGCCGGTAATTTCCCTGGCGTGCTCAACGGTGGCGGCGAAAATCATCACCCCTTTGCGCGCTTGGGCGAACTCTTCAATCTGGCTGATGATGTGCGGCGTAATACGCTGCTGCTGTTTCAGCTCGCGGTTGAGATCCGCCTCGCTGAACAGGCCGTTGCTGTTGGCCTGCAGGCGGCTGAAATCATACTGCACCACCGGCATATCCAGCCGTTCCGGCGGGGTAAGGTAGCCGTGCTTAATCATATAGCGCAGCGGTAGCTCGTAGATGCAGTCGCGGAATAGCGCTTTTTCATCGCCGCGCACCATGCCGTGATAATGGAACTGATAAATCCAGCCTTTGCCGAGGCGGAAGGGGGTGGCCGTCAGCCCGAGCAGGCGAATCTGCGGGTTGACCTTTTGCAGGTGGCTGAGAATTTGCTGGTACTGGCTGTCGTCATCATCGCTGATACGATGACACTCATCGACGATCAGCAGCGAAAACTCCCCCTGAAAATGGTCAAGATTGCGGGCGACGGACTGCACGCTACCAAAAACCACCTTACCGTGGCTCTCTTTGCGCTGTAGCCCGGCGGCATAAATATCGGCCTCCAGCCCCAGCGCGCAATATTTCGCGTGGTTTTGCGCCACCAGCTCTTTGACGTGGGCCAACACCAGCACGCGCCCACGCGCCAGCCGCGCCAGCTCGGCGATAACGAGGCTTTTGCCCGCGCCGGTTGGCAGAACAATAACCGCAGGCTGCGTGTGGCGGCGGAAGTAGGCCAGCGTGGCGTCAACCGCTTCCTGTTGGTAGGGGCGAAGTGTAAAAGTCATGAGCGTTGTGATTGTCCTTAACAGACAAATAGTATGCCATGAATCTTTTCACTTGAGTGGCAGGGTAAGCCCGTTATACTTACCGATTGTTATTACCCCTTTTTTCGGACGCTTCGTCCGGCGCCCGGCACTTTTTACAGGCTAAAAATACTTCATGCGACTTGATAAGTTTATCGCTCAGCAACTCGGCGTCAGCCGTGCTATTGCCGGGCGTTTGATCCGCGGCCACCATGTGACCGTTGATGATGAAGTGGTACGTGATACCGCTTTCAAACTGCAACCTGAACATAACGTGGCCTATGAAGGCAATTCGTTGACCCAGCAGAACGGTCCGCGCTATTTCATGTTGAACAAGCCTCAGGGCTACGTCTGCTCGACGGAAGACCCGGATCACCCGACGGTGCTCTATTTCCTCGATGAGCCGGTCGCACATAAGCTGCATGCCGCGGGGCGTTTAGATATCGACACCACCGGGCTGGTATTGATGACTGACGACGGTCAGTGGTCACATCGCATCACCTCGCCGCGCCATCACTGCGAAAAAACCTATCTGGTGACGCTGGAAAACCCGGTCAGCGACGATACCGCCGCGCAGTTCGCCAAAGGCGTACAGCTGCATAACGAAAAAGATCTGACCAAACCTGCCGTGCTGGAAGTGGTGACGCCGACCGAAGTGCGTTTAACCATCAGCGAAGGCCGTTATCACCAGGTGAAGCGCATGTTCGCCGCTGTCGGGAACCACGTGGTCGGGCTGCACCGTGAGCGTATCGGTGAAATTATCCTCGACCCTGAGCTGGAGCCTGGGGAATATCGTCCGTTAACCGCAGAAGAAATCGCCAGCGTTGGCGCGCCAATGCGCTAACCCACTGAACAGAGGTAGATTGTGACGTCCAGGCCGCGCTCGTCGTTAAAAATTGTTTTCATTCTTGGCCTTCTGGCCATGTTAATGCCGTTGTCGATCGACATGTATCTTCCGGCGCTGCCGGTGATTTCCGCACAGTTTGGCGTACCGGCCGGCAGCGCGCAGATGACCCTCAGCACCTATATTCTGGGATTTGCCCTCGGCCAGTTGCTGTATGGCCCGATGGCCGACAGTCTGGGACGTAAGCCGGTCATCCTGGGCGGCACGCTTATCTTTGCGGCGGCGGCGGTGGCCTGTGCGTTAGCGCCTTCCATCGACTATCTGATTACCACGCGCTTCTTCCACGGCCTGGCGGCCGCGGCGGCGAGCGTGGTGATCAACGCCCTGATGCGCGATATTTATCCGAAGGAAGAGTTTTCACGGATGATGTCGTTCGTCATGCTGGTTACCACCATTGCTCCGCTGGTGGCACCGATGGTCGGCGGCGCGGTGCTGGTGTGGTTTAGCTGGCACGCCATTTTCTGGATTCTGGCTATTGCGGCGTTGCTGGCTTCGGCGATGATCTACTTCTTTATTGACGAAACGTTGCCGGTCGACAAGCGCCAGCCGTTCCGTCTGGGGACCACGCTCGGCAACTTCGCCTCATTATTTCGCCATAAGCGCGTGTTGTCGTACATGCTGGCGAGCGGCTTCAGCTTTGCCGCCATGTTCTCATTCCTCAGCGCCGGGCCGTTTGTCTATATTGAGCTGAACCATGTCTCGCCGCAGCATTTTGGCTACTACTTCGCTCTGAACATTGTCTTTCTGTTTATTACGACCACCATTAATAGCCGCTTCGTGCGTCGGGTCGGGGCGCTGCGTATGTTCCGCACCGGGCTACTGATTCAGTTCGTGATGGCTATCTGGATGGTGGTGACCGCGCTGCTGGATGTGGGGTTCTGGTCGCTGGTGCTGGGCATCGCGGCATTTATTGGCTGCGTATCAATGGTTTCGTCTAATGCGATGGCGGTGATCCTCGATGAATTCCCGCATATGGCCGGGACCGCCTCATCGCTGGCGGGAACCTTCCGCTTTGGCATTGGCGCTATCGTCGGGGCGCTGCTGTCGATGGCGACCTTTACGACCGCCTGGCCGATGCTGATTTCCATTGCGCTTTGCGCCTCCTGCTCGATTCTTTTCTATCTCTACGCCAGCCGTCCCCGCAAAACCGCGCACTAATACACCTTTAGTAGGGGCGAAATACGCCCCTTTGTTGATACATATCAACAGAACTGCCATTGCCGCTGGGGTGTAATGTTTCTTTTATGTAAAATCCATTAATGTAAAAAGTCACATTGTTGTAGATAAAAAGGTTGCGTTAGATCACAGTTACGGGTACATATAGCGCGGAAATGCATCAGTACACCGAACAATGTCGTATGAAGAATGTTGAATGCAGGCGTTTTTTTGCTGGATGCAAGACGATTTGTCAACAATGTGTTAATATGGATGTGAAATAATTGTGAAGCCATGTGGCTTCCGGGGAAAAACGTAATGACATTCCAGCTTTCAATCGTACATCGACTGCCACAGGACTATCGCTGGTCTGCGGGTTTTGCAGGTTCCAAAGTTGAACCGATTCCGCAAAATGGCGTGGCGGGCGATAACGCGCTGGTCGCGCTAAAACTTCTGAGTCCGGACGGCGATAACGCCTGGCCGGTGATGCACTCGCTTAGCCAGGCGTTGACGGATATTTCCGTTGATTGTTCGGTGCTGGAGTGTGAAGGGGAGCCGTGCCTGTTCGTCAAACGTCAGGACGAGTTTGCCGCTACCTGCCGCCTGAAAAACTTCGGCGTGGCGATTGCCGAACCCTTTTCCGGCAACAACCCGTTTTGACCGTCAGCTCAGTGCAATGAGCTGACGCGTATACGCCTGCTTCGGTTCGGCAAACACGTGCCGACACTCACCCTGCTCGACAACCTCTCCCTGTCGTAACACGATAACCTGGTGGCACAGCGACCGCACAACCTGCAGATCGTGGCTGATAAAGATATAGGCCAGACGGTGCTTTTTCTGTAATGCCTTCAGCAGCGTCAGGATCTGCGCCTGAACCGTGCGATCGAGCGATGAGGTAGGTTCGTCGAGGACGATCAGCTGCGGTTTGAGGATCAGCGCCCGGGCGATAGCGATTCGCTGCCGTTGCCCGCCGGAAAACGCCGACGGATAGCGCTGGCGGGTTTCGGGATCCAGCCCGACTTCCTGCATCACGTGGATAACCTGCTGTTCACGTTCAGCGGCGCTCAGTAACGGATGGTGCACCCGCAACCCTTCTTCAATAATCTGCAGCGCCGTCAGTCGCGGGTTGAGCGATGAGTTCGGATCCTGAAACACCACCTGAATACGATGACGCAGCGGCAGCATCTGTCGCCTGTCGCGACCCTGAATGGCTTCGCCCGCAAAACGAATATCCCCCTGTGAGGCAATCAGCCTTAGCAGCGCCAGCCCGGTGGTGCTTTTCCCCGACCCTGACTCGCCAACCAGCCCCAGCGTTTCTCCGGCCCGCAGCGTAAAGCTAAGTGCCTTCACCACGCGGTTATGATCGACAACGCGGCGCAAAATACCTTTGCGAATGGGGAACGCGACGCTGAGCTGGTTCACTTCGAGCAGCGGTGCGGCATCCGGCGGCAGGGGAACTGGCTCGCCCGCCGGTTCGCTGTCGAGCAGTTTACGGGTGTAGGGATGCTGAGGTGCGGCAAACAGCGCCGTTGCCGCGTTTTGCTCCACGCAGCGGCCATGCTGCATCACCGCTACCCGGTCAGCCAGCTTGCGCACGATACTCAGGTTATGGGTGATAAACAGCAGCCCCATATTGAGCTCGACGCGCAGTTCGCGCAGTAGCTGAAGAATTTGTGCCTGCACGGAAACGTCCAGCGCGGTGGTGGGTTCATCGGCAATCAGCAACTCCGGGCGGGTCAGCAGCGCCATGGCGATCATCACCCGCTGGCGCTCGCCGCCGGAGAGTTGATGTGGATAGTCAGCCAGCCGCTTTGCCGCCTGACGGATACCCACACGGTCAAGACAGTCGAGAATTTCACCGCGTGCCGCTTCTTTACGCATACCGCGGTGCAACGACAGCACTTCGTAGAGCTGTTTCTCCAGGTTATGCAGCGGATTCAGCGACACCATCGGCTCCTGGAAAATCATCGCGATGCGGTTGCCGCGAACGCCGCGCAGCGTCTGTGGGCTGGCGTGAAGCAGCGACTCGCCGGCAAAACGGATATCACCCGTAGGGTAGGTCACAGGAGGTTCCGGCAGCAGACGCAAAATGGAGAGCGCCGAAACGCTTTTCCCCGAACCGGACTCGCCAACCAGCGCCAGGGTTTCTCCGGCGTTCAGCGACAGCGATAGCTGTTCGACCACCGTGGTGGTGGTGCCCTGCTGGCGGAAGGCGATGGAGAGGTTGTCGATTTCGAGAAGTGGCTGCTGCATTTTACACCGCCTTAGAAGGATCGAAGGCATCGCGTACCGCTTCGCCAATAAAAATCAGTAGCGACAACAGGATGGCGACGCAGAGAAAGCCGGCGATCCCAAGCCACGGGGCTTGCAGGTTGTTTTTACCCTGTAGCAGCAACTCGCCCAGCGACGGCGAACCAAGCGGCAAACCAAAGCCGAGAAAATCGAGCGAGGTCAGGGTGGTGATGGAGCTACAGAGAATAAACGGGATAAAGGTCAGCGTGGCTACCATCGCATTGGGCAGCATGTGGCGCAGAATAATGCTGCGATCGCCCACCCCCAGCGCCTGTGCGGCGCGAATATAGTCATAGTTGCGGGTACGCAAGAACTCAGCGCGCACCACGCCGACCAGCGACATCCAGCCAAACAGCACGGTAATAGCCAGCAGCCACCAGAAGTTGGGTTGTACCACGCTTGAGAGCAGAATAATCAGGAACAACGTTGGCATCCCCGACCACACTTCAATAAAGCGCTGGCCCCAGAGGTCGATACGCCCGCCGTAGTAGCCCTGTACGGCACCGACTACCACGCCCATCACGCTGGCGCAGAAGGTCAGAATCAGGCCGAACAGCAGCGAAATCCGCGTACCGTAGAGAATGCGTGCCATCACGTCACGGCCATTTGCGTCGGTGCCCAGCCAGTTCTGGCGGGAGGGTGGGGAAGGGAAGGGGACATTGCTCGCATAGTTAATGCTGCTGGCGCCAAAACGAATGGGTGCCCACACGACCCAGCCGTTATTCTCCAGCCGCTGTTGGAGCCACGGATCCTGATAATCGGCCGCGGTGGCAAATTCACCACCAAAGGTTTTCTCGTCGTAGTTTTTCAGTACCGGCATGTACAGGCTGCCCTGATAGCTCACCAGCAGCGGCCGGTCGTTGGCGAGAAGTTCAGCGCACAGGCTGCACACAAATATGGCCAGAAAAATCCACAGCGACCAGTAGCCACGGCGGTTATGGCGAAAGCGCGCCCAGCGCGCCTGATTCACGGAACTCAGGGTCATTATTAGCGGCCCTCAAAATCAATGCGGGGATCGACCAGCGTATAGCTAATATCGCTGACGATATTCATCAGCAGGCCAATCAGGGTGAAGATATAGAGCGTGCCGAACATCACCGGGTAGTCGCGCGAGACGGTGGCCTCATAACCCAGCAGACCCAGTCCGTTGAGGGAGAACATCACCTCAATCAACAGCGACCCGGTAAAGAACATGCTGATGAACGTGGCGGGAAAACCGGCAATCACCAGCAGCATGGCGTTGCGAAAGACGTGTTTCCATAAGATCTGTTTTTCGCCGACGCCTTTCGCGCGGGCGGTGACGACATACTGTTTGCGGATTTCATCGAGAAACGAGTTCTTGGTCAGCATGGTCAGCGCCGCAAAGCCGCCAATCACCGTCGCCAGCACCGGCAGGGTGATATGCCAGAGATAGTCAGTGATTTTTTGATACCACGGCAGGGTGTCGAAATTGGCCGAGACCAGCCCGCGTAGCGGGAAAATGTCGTAGTAACTGCCGCCCGCGAACAACACGATCAGCACGATGGCGAACAGGAACGCCGGAATGGCGTAGCCAATGATAATGCCGGTACTGCTCCAGATATCGAAACGACTGCCGTTATAGACCGCCTTGCGGATGCCAAGCGGAATAGAGACCAGATAGATGATCAAGGTACTCCATAGCCCTAGCGTGACAGAGACGGGCAGGCTCTCTTTCATCAACTGCATCACTGAGGCGTTGCGGAACAGGCTGTTGCCAAAATCGAAGCGCAGGTAGTCGCTCAGCATCTTGAAATAGCGCTCGTGTAGCGGCTTGTCGAAGCCATAGCGTTGGGTGATTTCAGCGATCACCTCCGGGTCGAGCCCGCGCCCGCCGCGATACTGACTTTCGGCAATATTACTGACGCCCGCGCGTGCCTGGCCGCCGCCCATTCCGCCGCCACCGCCGGGCAGGCTGCCCTGATGGCCGAACTCCACCGCCGCGATGGCCTGATCGACCGGACCACCCGGCGCAATCTGCACAATAAAGAAATTAAGCGTGATGATGGCCCATAGGGTTGGGATAATCAGCAACAGTCGACGAATCAGGTAGGCGCCCATGTTCTCTCCTTAGCGTCGTGATGCAGGCAGCGTGGCTGCCTTGTTGACGTCATACCACCAGGTGTCAAAACCGGGCGCGTCAATGCCGGATGATGAATAGAGCGGATGCACCTGTGGGTAAGAGAACTTATTCCAGTAGGCCGTACGGCTCCCGGACATGTACCACATCGGTAGCATGTAATTATTCCAGGTTAGCACCCGGTCGAGCGCACGGCCGAGCGGTACCAGTTTCTGCTTATTGCCCTGCCAGCGAATGATCTGTTTGATCAGGCTATCAATCGCCGGGTTAGCGACGCCGGGCGCATTGTACGACGAGTTGATGTAGGCCGACGACCAGGAGATCTGTAAATCCGCGCTGGGCCACGGCGTCGCCCGCCACAGGCTTGGCATCATGTCATAATCGCGCTTACGCAGGCGGTTGGTGAGCTGTGAAATATCCACCTGGCGGATGTCCATTCTGACGCCAAGCCGCTGTAAATTATGCTGGAAGGGCATCACCCACTGATCGTTTCCGCCGGAGGCCAGCAGCAGTTCGAAGCGCAGCGGCTGGCCGGTTTTTTCATTGACCCGCTGTTGCCCCTTCAGAACCCAACCCGCTTCATCCAACAGCTGTCCTGCCTTGAGCAGATTTTCGCGGTCGAAGCCGTCGCCGTTCGACGTCGGCGGCTGATAAATCGAGGTAAACACTTCCGGCGGCAGCTGGTCTTTTAGCGGCCCCAGCAGAACCAGTTCGTCGGCGTCAGGATAGCCGCGGGCGGCGTACTCGGTGTTCTGAAAATAGCTGTTGGGGCGGCTGTAAGCGTTATAGAACAGCGCCTTGTTCATCCACTCAAAATCAAACGCCAGGCTGACCGCCTGACGCACCCGACGGTCGGTAAACACCGGTCGCTGGATGTTAAAGGCGAGCCAGCGGGTATCCTGCGCGGCATCGTTCTTTTGCTGATCTTTCACGATATAACCGCTGGTAAAGTTTTTGCCAATATAGCGGGTGGCCCAGTTTTTGGCGCTGCTCTCGGAGCGCACGTCATAGGCTCCCGCCTTAAAGGCCTCGAAGGCGACGTTATCATCCAGATAGTAGTCGTAGCGTAGCGTGTCGAAATTCCAGCGTCCGCGGTTAACCGGTAAATCGGCGCCCCAGTAGTTTTTGACGCGGGAATAGACAATGTATTGCCCCATCTTCCAGCTGCTGATGCGGTACGGCCCACTGGCCAGCGGCGGCGTGCTGAGCGGATCGCTGAGTTTATGATTTTTCCAGAATTTTTCCGGCAGAATCGGCAGCGTAAACAAGCCGAGCATATCCTCTTTACCGGGCTTTGCCAGCTCAATACGCACGGTAAGCGGGGCGATAGCTTTGACGGTCGATCCTTTGTAAATCAGGCGGAACTGCGGTACGCCCTCGGTCATAAATTTGTGGAAGGTAAAAGCGACATCTTCGGCGGTGATTGGGCTGCCGTCGTGAAAACGGGCGCGAGGGTTAATCGTCAGTTCCATCCATGAATAATCGTCAGCATAACGCGCGCGGTCGGCAACCAGCGGATAGTAGCTGCCTGGCTCATCGTCGGAGGTCGTGAACAGCGCGTCGTACAGCGATTCAGTGCGAACGGCGGCATTGCCGCGCAGCGCATAGCGGTTAAAGTTATCGAAGGTGCCGATAGCCGCAAGAGTCACGCTGCCGCCTTTGGGGGCCGCGGGGTTAACGTAGTCAAAGTGGTGGAAATCAACGTCGTATTTGGGCTCGCCGATCACCGCAAAAGCGAAACTCTCTTTGATCGTTTGTGCCTGCGTCGGTAAAACGCAAAGCAGCAGCAGGGCAAAACAGATACGCGCTATGATCACGACAGGGCTACCCCGCATTGAAACATCTTGATTGAACACATCTTTTATCACGAAATCTTAATCGAGCGTCATTCCGTTGTGAAATACTTTGCAGGCTTATGGTATTCCGCCGTCAGGTCTTTCAGCGTCAGTGGGCGGCTTATCAGGTAGCCCTGCAGAAAATCGACGCCATGGTCACGCAGCCAGGCCGCCTGTTCTTCTGTTTCCACGCCTTCGGCTACCGTGACAATATCCAGCCGCTGGGTCAGCGTCAGCACGGCATCCAGCACCGGAGAGGTAATTGTCTCCCGGCCAATGGCGCTGACAAAACCGCGATCGATCTTCAGATAATCGAGGGTAAAACGCTCAAGGTAAATCAATGCGCTGTGGCCGGTACCGAAGTCATCAATCGCCACCTCAATACCTTCGCCACGCAGCCAGCTGAACAGACTCATCGCCTTTTCCAGATGGAGCATGTCGCGTTCGGTGATTTCCAGCACCAGTTGGAAATAGTTGTCGGGCAGGCTTGCTGCGAGCTGACGGATATCTTTCTGGAAACTTTCCGCGTGCAGATGCCCCGGCGCGATGTTGATTCCCAGCTTCGCGCCGGGAGGCAGAATGTCTTTCAGGGTGGCGGCATCACTGGCGATCAGTTCGAACAGATGCTGGGTGAGGGGAACGATCAGATTCTGCGCTTCGGCAAAACTGATAAAGGCATCCGGCGGAATATTGCCTGCGGTCGGATGCGCCCAGCGCATGAGCGCTTCGACTCCGGCAATCTGCTGATTTTTGGCGTCTACCACCGGCTGATAAACCACATAGAACTGACGATGCTTGATAGCAGAGAGGATTTCTTTCCCCGGTCGTGAGCGAATGGTCAGGATATAGAAGCACAGCAGCCCGCCAATCAGACCGCAGGTCAGGCCTAATAGCAGCGCATAGAGCGAGTTATCGGTACCCGAGGCGTTACTATAAAGATACACCTCCAGTGGAACGCCTTTAATTTTCACATGGCGCACTGGGGGGTCGGTAATATCGCTCAGTGCGAGCGGTTTGCTGCTAAAGGTCGAGATTGCCGTTTTGCCGTTCACCACCAGCGCCACGCCGTTGTACGGCGTTTGTTTCGATGAGTAGAGGACCCACGGCATTAAATTGGCGTTAATCGACGCGAAGATACCGCGATTTTCCAGCAGCGGGCTCTTAACCCACAGTACAAAGGCGGGCGTGGTGGGCATCATCGGCGTACCGGCGACGATCCCCATGACGTGCGTTTTGTTGAGATCAAGATCCGGCACCAGATCTTTTAATGGCAGCGACATCTGTCCAGTGGCGGAAGAGCAGTAGGCAATATGATCTTTCACCAGCAGAAACGCGCGGACGTTCATGCTGAAGGCGGCGCGAGCGGTCAGCTCAGATGACACATCGTCACACGGGTTCATGGTCAGCGGCTGGAGTGAATCCATCGTGACCAGGATCTGACGAAAATAACCGTTGAGGTAGTTCTGCAGGCTTGAAATGGTGGTATCGAACTGTACCGCGCGACGATGATGAAAGACAGAAAACTGGATCACCCCGGCAAGCAGAGCAATCATCAGGCCAGCGACAACGCTGGAAGAGATAATGTGGCGGTTAATCGACGAATAACGAGTGAACATGCAACTTCTCTATGCTACGGAACTCCAAAGAAAAGAATACTGATGAAGCATAAAAAAAGCACTGCCGAAGCAGTGCTTTTTTTATGCTTACCGTCAGCCAAGGGAAACCGACGGTAAACCTCATTACGAACGACTCAGGACACGGCGAGCTTCGTTGTAACGCTTGTTCCAGTATGGTTCATTCATGCTGGAAATAGTCACACCGCTGCTGGTAGATGCATGAACGAACTGATTGTTGCCGATATAGATACCAACATGGCGACCGGTAGAACCGGCACGGAACAGCACTAAATCACCGGTGCGCAGCTGACTGCGTTTAACGGATTTGCCCGTTTCCTGCTGCTCCCAGGTGGAGCGCGGCAGCTCTAAACCGAACTGTTCACGGAAGGTGCGTTGTACGAAGCTGGAACAATCGATACCACGTTTGGTGTCGCCGCCCAGACGGTAACGAACGCCTTTCCAGCCTGCGTATTGATCCATCAGACGAGATTTCACGTCGAGGTTACGCACCATATTTTCAAATTCATCCTGAGAGGCTTGCAGTGATGAGGCATCTTCGGTGCCCACAGCATGCGTCTCAGAATGCATGTTCTTTGCGGTATTACTGGTTGAACTACATGCAGAAAGCAGAACCGCAACTGCTACCGCTGGAATCGCTCGCAAGATATATCTCAAAATCGGCTGAGATTTGACCATTTTCGTTGTTTTCCCTTGAAGTCCTTAACGACCGTAGCCGTTATAAAAAATGCCAAACGCGTCTGAGACTAAATACACGCAATCAATGAGACAATTCTTTGAATTCAGATTTGTGGTGCAGCGCACAAACTTTAATTTATGACCACAATAATTGCTCTTTGAAACGACAAACGCGAATGAGATTACCTTAACGAAAGCGGCATTGCGAGCGCTTTTGGCCGATTTTTTATAAGAAATAGTGATACACAAAGTTAAAATTTGTGAATGGGTAAAAATTCAGCGTTAGCGGGTAAAAAATCAACAACTCATTCATTATTAGAGTGAATATTGTGACCGGAAGATGACATTGATGAGGGAAATATAAAAAATAAAAAGAGGGCGATAGCCCTCTCTTTGGAATGTCAGATGGAAAGGTTATTTAATGACCTGATTTGAGTTTAGTGAAATAGGGTAAATTTCGCTCAAATAACCCAATGACCCTATCGCTTAATGGCGTCATCAATACCCACGGCACGCCAATCAAAACGGCGGTGAGTGAGCCGATGGCGATATCGGTAAACCAATGGGCGCCAATCATGACCCTTGGGAAGGCAAAAACCACAAAAATAACCAGTGAAATAAGAAATGCGCGACGGCCAAAATAGCGCCACATAAATGCGGCAAATATCAGCAGCATCATTCCGTGATCCCCCGGGAAGCTATCCCGGGAGCCGTCTTTGGTGGAGAAGGCAATAAAATCACTGACGCGGTGCACGCCCGGCAGAGAAACCGACGGGCTGCTGCGAGTGACGGGCATCAGGTGCTGCGCTAGCTGGTTGATGATCACCGCCGCCAGCAGCATCACCAGGCCAATAATGACGATATGGCGGCGGCCACCGGCATCCTCTTTGAGCCAGAAGCTCAGCATCAGGCAGCCCATTGCCAGCAGCGAACAGCCGTCAAAGGCGCGGTTATTGATGATGGCTAAAAACCATGCGTAGCCGAGGTTATCGGCGCTCAGCCACTGATTGAAAAAATGAAATATCGCCAGATCAACGGTCGACCACAGCCCGTGGTTCGCTGGCAGGAACCACGACATAAAGAGCGCAACGCCAGCGGCGTTAAGCAATAAAATCAGGGGAAAACGTGTACGCATCGTCATATTCACCGCAGTTAGTCTCGGCGCAAACCTTAGCGGTATCACCCTAAACGAAGTTTCAACAGCGCCGATTGTAGTGCATTCCAGTCGCTTTCAGCATCGTTAATCAGTTCAATACGGCTATCGGGCGGCGCGACGTTTTGCGTTTCGATATGCAGGTCTGCCCCCTGACGGTTAATACGCACCAGGCCTTCAGGAATGCGCATCACCGCCTTTAGTCTGGCAACCGGGGCGAGTCGCGCCCACTCCAGCAGGCCGATGGTGTCAAAGGTCGTATCTGCATCAAAAATCCATCCGCAGGCATAATAACCCTGACCCTGGTTCACGCTACGACGCCAGCGCTGATGTTCCGGCAGACTTAACGCCGCCAGGCCCTTGTTCGAGGGATGTGAGTGAGAGTGGGCGGCGCTGGCTTTCAGTTCAACCCGATTGCGGCGAGGAATATCAAGCAGGGCGACGTCGATATTGCCCTGGGTCGCGTCAACGCGCAGGCGCTCGCCGCCGTTCTGCTGCCACCATTCTGCCATCGCCCGTTGGCTCTCAGCGGTGGCGCGGTCGGCTTTATTGCTGACGATAATATCGGCGGACGCCAGCTGATCGCGGAAATTTTCGTTATGCAGGACCTTTTCGTCCAGCAACTGGCGTGAGTCCATCACGCAGAGTGTGGCTCGCAGGTCGATCCATGGCTCATAGACCGGCGCGGTGAGCAAATCGAGAATTTGCTTCGGATGGCCCAGGCCGGTTGGCTCAATCAGCAGACGATCCGGTTTCCCCTGGCGCAACAGCGTGTTTAAGCCGACCTGCATGGGCAGACCGTTGACGCAACACATGCAGCCACCGGGAATTTCCTTCAGCAGTGCGCCGCTGTCGGCCAGCAGTGCGCCATCAATGCCCACCTCGCCAAATTCGTTGACCAGGACGGCCCATTTTTCATCGGCGGGTTTATGGGCCAACAGGTGCAGAATGGAGGTAGTTTTACCGCTGCCGAGAAAGCCGGTGATCAGATTGGTTTTAGTCACGAAAACTCCGGGATGAAAGAGAACAGTGTTACCTGGATCACTTTATCCTGGCGAAAACGGGATCAAAAGAGAAGTCCTGAAGCGGGCCTGAGATTAAATGGCCCGCTTGATGGCAGGAAAAGTTAACGGTTGAGCGCCGTCAGCACCGCCTGGCGCGCGCCCTCACGGACAAGACTTTGCCAGGCTTGTTCCACGGCCTGCACAAACTGCGGGTTGGCGGGCAGGTCGCTGCCGAAGATTTCTTGCAGCGTCAGCAGGGCCGCCACGCGGTTTTCATCATGGCTGGTTTCAACGATAGCGCGAATTTTCTCGGCCAGCGGATCGCGAATATCAATGGCATTGCCCATATCATCCACGCCGCTCACGTAGCGCATCCAGGCCGCCACGCCCAGCGCCAGCAGCGGCCAGCGGCTACCCTGTTTAAGATGAATACGAATACCGTCGAGCAGGCGCTGCGGCAGCTTCTGACTGCCGTCCATGGCGATTTGCCAGGTGCGATGCTGGAGCGCCGGGTTGCTGAAACGCTCGATCAGGCTGTCGGCATAGGCGCCCAGATCTACGCCGGAAATACGCAGGGTCGGCGCTTGTTCTGCCATCATCAGGTGACGCGCGGCGCGGCGGTAGGAAGCGTCCTGCATACAGTCGCTGATGTGCGCGTAGCCCGCCAGATAGCCGAGGTAGGCGAGGAAGGAATGACTGCCGTTGAGCATCCGTAGCTTCATCTCTTCCCACGGCAGTACGTCGTCAACCAGTTGTGCACCCACGCTGCCCCAGTCCGGACGCCCAGTGACGAAGTTATCTTCAATGACCCACTGAATAAACGGCTCGCAGCTGATGGCGCAAGGGTCTTCCACGCCAAGCTCGCGGGTGATTTCCGCCAGCGACGCGTCGGTGGCTGCCGGAACGATACGGTCAACCATGGTGCCGGGGAAACTGACATATTCGGCAATCCAGCTTGCCAGTTGCGGATCGCGTTTAGCGGCCATGTCCAGCACCGCGTTTTTCACCACGTGGCCGTTGTCGGGAATGTTATCACAGGAGAGTACGGTGAATGCCGGCAGGCCGCGCTCGCGACGGCGGTGCAGCGCTTCGACAAGGATCCCCGGCGCGGAATGCGGCTCGTCAGGCGCTTGCAGATCGTGGACGATCCTCGGTTGGGTCAGATCCAGATGCCCGGTGGCCGGATCGATGCAATAGCCTTTTTCGGTAATGGTCAGAGAGACAATCGCCACCTGAGGTTCGCAGAACTTTTCGATGATCGCCGCCAATGAATCGAGCCTGGCGTTCAGGCACTCTTTTACCGCGCCAATAATAATCGGCTGATTACCCGCCGCACTTTTCTCCATGACGGTAAACAGATGATCCTGCTGACGCAGCTGGCTCATCAGCTGGTCGCCGCTGAACAGGCTGATTTCGCAGATTCCCCAGTCGCCGCCGTGCTGATTGAGCACCCGGTTGGTCAACAGCGCCTGGTGCGCGCGGTGAAAGGCGCCAAAACCGAAATGCACAATTCGCGAACGCAGCTGTTGTCTATCATATTGAGGTAACTGCACGTTGGCGGGGAGGGTGCACGAGGCGATTGTCTTCATTGTCTATACATCCGATTAACGATTAATTAACGTCGGCAGTGTAAAGTTATATGACAGCAAATTGAATTGGTGTGCCGTATTTATCGCGTTAGTGTGAGCTGGATCAATCAATCCAGGCGGATTATTTGACGCTCCGGAATAAACATGTATGGTAGTCGTCATTAACAGCGATTTTATTGGTATAACAACTTTAGAGGTGAGGCAATGGAACAAACCTGGCGTTGGTACGGCCCGAACGATCCGGTATCTCTTGATGATGTGCGTCAGGCTGGCGCTACCGGCGTAGTCACGGCATTGCACCATATCCCGAACGGTCAGGTGTGGCCGGTAGAAGAAATCAAAGCGCGTCAGGCGCTGTTGGCGGAAAAAGGGCTGACCTGGTCCGTCGTCGAAAGTATTCCGGTGCACGAAGATATCAAAACCGGTTCTGGCCAGTACCAGACCTGGATTGCTAACTATCAGCAGAGCATCCGCAACCTGGCGGAATGCGGTATCGACACCGTATGCTACAACTTCATGCCGATCCTCGACTGGACGCGTACCGACCTTGAGTACACCCTGGAAGACGGCTCTAAAGCGCTGCGTTTTGACCAGATCGCGTTTGCGGCTTTCGAGCTGCATATCCTGAAACGCGAAGGCGCTGAAGCGGATTACTCCGCTGAAGAACAGCGTCAGGCGCTGGACTATTTCAACGCGATGAGCGAAGCGGAAGTCACTAAACTGACCCGTAACATCATTGCCGGCCTGCCGGGCGCGGAAGAGGGCTATACCCTGGACCAGTTCCGCGCGCGTCTGGCCGAATACGATCACATCAGCAAAGATCAGCTGCGTGAAAACATGGCCGTATTCCTGCGCGCGATTGTGCCGGTTGCAGAAGAAGTGGGCGTGCGCCTTGCCGTACACCCGGACGATCCGCCGCGCCCAATCCTCGGCCTGCCGCGTATCGTTTCCACCATTGAAGATATGCAGTGGCTGAAAGAAACCGTTAACAGCATCAACAACGGCTTCACCATGTGCACCGGTTCTTACGGCGTGCGCGCCGATAACGACCTGGTGAAAATGATTGAAACCTTCGGCGATCGTATCCACTTCACGCACCTGCGCTCTACCTGCCGTGAAGACAACCCGAAAACCTTCCACGAAGCCGCGCACCTGCAGGGCGACGTGAACATGGTTGCCGTGGTTGACGCAATCCTGACCGAAGAGCAGCGCCGTAAGAAAGCGGGCGACCTGCGTCCAATTCCGATGCGTCCTGACCACGGTCACCAGATGCTGGACGACCTGAAGAAGAAAACCAACCCGGGCTACTCCGCGATTGGTCGTCTGAAAGGTTTGGCGGAAGTGCGCGGCGTTGAGCTGGCGCTGAAAATGACCAAGTTCCGCGACCTGCTGTAAAGACGATTTCCCCGTCCTGATTCTCTCCTCAGGAGCGAGTCAACCGTCGCGGCGCCCTTGGGCCTCGAGGTGCGCATCGCGCGGTTTTTTCTCTCTGCTTTTGGAGGGAAGGGCAATACAGCAAGTATAAAAAAGGACAGCCATTTGGCTGTCCTTTTCTTTTGCTATGTGAAAACCAGCGCTTAGTCCGCGCGGCCCATATAGCGTTTTTCTTCGATATGGATGCGGATCTTCTCGCCGGTGGTCAGGTATTCCGGCACCTGCACAACTAAACCGGTGGTCAGGGTAGCCGGTTTGGTACGAGAGCTGGCGGATGCGCCTTTGATGCCCGGTGCGGTTTCAACGATTTCCAGATCGACCGTCTGCGGCAGTTCCAGCGCCAGCACCTGGCCGTCCCACAACAGCACCTGCATGTCCGGCATGCCGCCTTCCGGGATAAACTGCAGCTCTTCCGCAATCTGGTCGTGGGAGAAGATATACGGGGTATAGTCTTCTTTATCCATGAACACGTATTCGTTGCCGTCGATATAGGAGAAGTCAACGAAGCGGCGGTTCAGGGTCACGGTATCAACCATGTCGTCGCCTTTGAAGCGTTCTTCAACTTTCAGACCGGTGCTGACGTCAGAAAAACGCATTTTGTACAGCGTTGCAGCGCCACGGGCGCTCGGTGACTGAATATCAATGTTTTTTACAATCAGCAGTTTGCCGTTGTAATTCAGCACCATACCTTTTTTAATTTCGTTCGCTCTTGGCATTGCAATTATCCTGTGAAATAGGGGGCTAAAATATCGCGTAAAAGTACTCGCGCCGGGCGTTTCAGGCAAGCGGAATTAAAGGCTTTTGCTAACCCTCATTAAAAGGTGGTACTGTGCGCCACAACCACCTTGTCACCTTAACAGAGAACCCGCGATGGAATGTCGTCCGGACTGCGGGGCTTGCTGCACTGCACCTTCTATATCCAGCCCGATCCCCGGTATGCCCAACGGCAAACCGGCTAACACGCCCTGTGTGCAGTTGGATGAGAATCAGCGCTGTAAAATTTTCACTTCGCCTCTGCGCCCGAAGGTGTGCGCCGGGCTTCAGCCCGCGCGCGACATGTGCGGTGCGAGCCGGGAAGAGGCGATGACCTGGCTTCTGGATCTTGAAGCGTTGACGGCGCCCTAAACGTCTTTAATGCGCATCAGACAGCCGATGGTGGCGACGCACAGCACCAGCGCAATCCAGAACACGGTGTGATAGTTCCAGATTTCCGCCACCACGCCCGCCAGTGAACCGGCGATAATCCAGCCCACGCGCGAGGTGTTGGCGTACAGCGTCGTGGCTGACCCGGCCTGGCCTGGCATGAGATCCTGGAAGTAGAGCATGCCAATCCCGCCGAGAATACCGATATAAATCGCGTTCAGCAGCTGCATCGCCAGCAGCAGCGCTGGGCTGTTGAAGGTCAGCATACCGATATAGAAGCATAGCCCCGCAACCGCCGCGACGCGCATCAGGAAGCGTTTACCCAGCCGTTTGGCAAAGTAGCCCGCAATCAGCATCGTCGGGATTTCCAGCCCGGCGGCGGTGCCCATCATCACCCCGGCCAGCTTTTCCGGCAGGTGCAGTTCGTTGATGATGTACAGCGGCATATTGATAATGTAGAGGCTGTTGGTTCCCCACATCAGGGTACAGATGACAAACAGCAGCAACGCATCTTTGCGGTTGGTGCGCGGTGCCTGAATGGCGCCGCTAACGGCCACTTTTTCTTTGCGCATGGTCGGCAGAAACAGCCAGACCATCGCCCCGCACACCACAAATGCCACTGCCGCAGACAGATACATCACCGTGAAACCGAAACCCATCGCCAGCGCATAGGCCAGCGGCGGGCCGATCACCCATGCCAGTGACACCTGGGCGCGCATGATGGAACTGAACATCACCGCTTCACGGCCCGTTTTATCCGCATGCTCACGGGCGAGAGCAAACATCTGCGGGTTGGCGGTAGAGCCGAAGCTGCTGAGGAACACACCCACGAACAGCAGAATGAAGTAGTTGCGGTTCCAGGCAAACAATACGCAGGCCAGCACGCCAAGCAGGCAACAGAAGACGATCAGGTTTTTCCGGTCGCCGCGTTTATCCGAGTAGCCTGCCAGAAACTGGCTGACGAAAATGCCAATCACCGCGCTTCCCGTAAAGAAAAAACCGACCATTGCCGGGCGGACGTGGACCTCATTACTGAGAAACAGGCTCAGCGTCGGCGTTTGCAGCGCACTGGCGATACCGGTTAAAAACGCGACGATCAAAAAAGAGGTCGAGGTGAAATCAAGCGATCGCCGTGGGGCGGCGGCGGTACTGTTTTGCATGGTGTTGTATCGGTCACTGTAGGAGAGGCGGCGAGTTTACGCCGCGAGCCAGATTATGAACAGTCACCTAAATCAAATTTGGCACGGAAAATTAAAAACGCATTTCAAAAAACGAGCTTACATCATGCTGAAGTGGTGAAGGTGAGCGTCATCCCGCTTCAGCAAATGTGGCAAGAATGCTAACGAAATGTGCTGTGGATCTAATTTATGCGATCAATTTGCCAGCAAAACTTGCAGGCTGATTAAGAAAGGCACAGAATTATTGAAACGTTTCAGCGTCGTCTTCCGCAGTAACTCAGGCAGGTACGACGATTTTTTCTCACAAAAGCTGAATCGATTCAATTCAGCGAGCGAGGGGAACCATGTTCCAGTTAACTGTTCAGGATATCCATCCCGGCCAGCAGGCCGCAAATAAAGAAGAGGCTATTCGCCAGGTTGCCGCTGCGCTGGTTAGCGCGGGTAACGTTGCGGAAGGCTACGTCGCCGGCATGCTGGCGCGTGAGCAACAAACCTCCACATTCTTAGGTAACGGCATTGCGATTCCGCACGGTACTACCGATACCCGCGATCAGGTGCTGAAAACCGGCGTTCAGGTTTACCAGTTTCCGCAGGGCGTAACCTGGGGTGAAGGGCAGACCGCCTATGTCGCCATTGGTATTGCCGCCAGCTCCGATGAGCACCTTGGCCTGCTGCGTCAGCTGACGCACGTGCTGAGCGATGACGAGGTAGCTGAACAGCTGAAGACCGCCACCACCGCGGAAGAACTTCGCGCCTTGTTGATGGGCGAAAAACAGAGCGAAGCGCTGAAGCTGGACAACGACATGTTGTCTCTGGACGTTGCCGCCAGCGATCTGGTGACGCTGCAGGCGCTGAACGCCGCGCGGCTGAAAGAAGCCGGTGCTGCGGATGCGAACTTCGTGGCGAAAGTGATCAACGAGCAGCCGCTGAATCTGGGGCAGGGCATCTGGCTGAGCGACAGTGCGGAAGGCAACCTGCGCAGCGCTATCGCAGTAAGCCGTGCGGCCACTCCGTTTGCTGTAGGCGAGGAGACGGCTTCCGTGCTGCTCACCGTGGCGATGGCCGATACGCAGCCGACCGCGGTGCTGAACCGCCTGGTCAACCTGCTGCTCGACAACAAAGCTGAACGTCTGCTGAAAGCTGATGCCGCCACGCTGCTGGCATTGCTGACCAGCGATGATGCAGCGGCTGATGATGTGCTGAGCGAAGAGTTCGTGGTGCGTAACGAACACGGTCTGCACGCTCGTCCGGGCACCATGCTGGTAAATACCATTAAACAGTTTAACAGTGACATCACCGTCACCAACCTCGACGGCAGCGGTAAACCGGCTAACGGTCGCAGCCTGATGAAGGTGGTCGCGTTGGGTGTCAAAAAAGGTCATCGTCTGCGCTTTACCGCCCAGGGAGATGATGCTCGCCAGGCGCTGGACGCCATTGGCGAAGCCATTGCTTCAGGCCTTGGGGAGGGCGCATAAATGAGCAGAAGAGTAGCCACAATTACCTTAAACCCGGCCTATGATTTGGTAGGGTTCACGCCAGAAATCGAACGCGGCGAAGTCAACCTGGTGCGTACCACCGGGCTGCACGCGGCGGGTAAAGGCATCAACGTGGCAAAAGTGCTGAAAGATCTCGGCATCGATGTGACCGTTGGCGGCTTCCTGGGGAAAGACAACCAGGACGGTTTTCAGCAGCTGTTCAGCGAGCTGGGTATTGCCAACCGTTTTCAGGTGGTGCAGGGCCGCACGCGCATTAACGTTAAGCTGACCGAAAAAGACGGCGAAGTTACTGATTTTAACTTCTCCGGTTTCGAAGTCACTCCGGCGGACTGGGAGCGTTTTGTCAACGATTCCCTGAGCTGGCTGGGCCAGTTCGACATGGTGTGCGTCAGTGGCAGCTTGCCTGCCGGCGTCAGCCCGGAAGCGTTCACCGACTGGATGACCCGTCTGCGCAGCCAGTGCCCTTGCATTATTTTCGACAGCAGCCGCGAAGCGCTGGTTGCGGGTCTGAAAGCCGCGCCGTGGCTGGTGAAACCGAACCGCCGCGAGCTGGAGATCTGGGCAGGCCGTAAGCTGCCTGAAATGAAAGACGTGATCGATGCCGCCCACGCGCTGCGTGAGCAGGGTATCGCCCACGTGGTGATTTCGCTGGGCGCGGAAGGCGCGCTGTGGGTGAATGCCTCCGGCGAATGGATTGCCAAGCCGCCGTCAGTGGAAGTCGTGAGCACCGTAGGGGCAGGGGATTCGATGGTTGGCGGTCTGATTTATGGCCTGCTGATGCGCGAGTCCAGCGAGCATACCCTGCGTCTTGCCACCGCCGTTGCGGCGTTAGCAGTAAGCCAGAGCAACGTCGGTATTACCGACCGTACCCAGTTGGCCGCGATGATGGCGCGTGTCGACCTGAAACCTTTTAACTAACAGCAGGGGAGAGGCGTATGAAAACGCTGCTGATTATCGATGCCAAACTCGGACAGGCTCGTGCTTATATGGCGAAGACCCTGCTGGGCGCGGCGGCGCAGAAAGCGCGCCTGGAGTTAATTGATAACCCAAACGATGCCGAATTGGCCATCGTGCTGGGTTCCACGCTGCCAGCCGATACCGCGCTGGTAGGCAAACAGGTTTATCTTGGCGATATCAATCGCGCGGTTTCTCATCCGGAACTGTTCCTGAGCGAAGCCAAATCGCACGCGCTGCCCTATGAAGCTCCGGCGCAGGCCGAGCCGACGGCAACCGGCGCGGTGAAGCGTATTGTCGCGGTAACCGCATGCCCAACCGGCGTCGCGCACACCTTTATGGCGGCGGAAGCGATTGAAACCGAGGCCAAAAAGCGCGGCCTGTGGGTGAAAGTAGAAACCCGCGGTTCCGTGGGCGCTGGCAATGCCATCACGCCGGAAGAAGTTGAACAGGCTGACCTGGTTATCGTGGCGGCGGATATCGAAGTGGATCTGGCGAAATTTGCCGGTAAGCCGATGTATCGCACCACGACCGGCCTGGCGCTGAAGAAAACCGCGCAGGAGCTGGACAAAGCGATGGTCGAGGCCAAGCCGTACCAGCCTGCTGGCCAGAGCAAATCGCCTGCCGATGCGGCGAAAAAAGAGAGCGGCGGCGGGGCATATCGTCACCTGCTGACCGGCGTTTCTTACATGCTGCCGATGGTGGTAGCGGGCGGTCTGTGTATCGCGCTCTCCTTCGCGTTTGGTATTAAAGCCTTTGAAGTCAAAGGCACGCTGGCCGCGGCGCTGATGCAGATCGGCGGTGGTTCAGCCTTTGCCCTGATGGTACCGGTGCTGGCAGGCTTTATTGCCTTCTCCATCGCAGACCGTCCGGGTCTGACGCCGGGTCTTATCGGCGGTATGCTGGCGGTGAGCGGCGGCTCCGGCTTTATCGGCGGTATCATTGCCGGTTTCCTGGCCGGTTACGTGGCGAAACTTATCAGTACTAAGCTGAAGCTGCCGCCGAGCATGGAAGCGCTGAAGCCGATTCTGATCATCCCGCTGGTCTCCAGCCTGATTGTCGGTCTGGCCATGATCTACCTGATCGGTACGCCGGTTGCGGCGCTGCTGAACTGGCTGACCCACTGGCTGCAAACCATGGGCACCGCTAACGCAGTCCTGCTGGGCGCTATCCTTGGGGCGATGATGTGTACCGATATGGGTGGTCCGGTGAACAAAGCGGCATACGCGTTTGGCGTGGGTCTGCTGTCTACCCAGACTTATGCACCGATGGCGGCGATTATGGCTGCCGGTATGGTGCCACCGCTGGCGATGGGTATCGCGACGCTGGTTGCGCGTAACAAGTTCGACAAAGGTCAACGTGAAGGCGGTAAAGCGGCGCTGGTGCTGGGGCTGTGCTTTATCTCTGAAGGGGCGATTCCGTTCGCTGCCCGTGACCCAATGCGCGTTCTGCCATGCTGTATCGTTGGCGGCGCGGTAACCGGCGCTATCTCGATGGCGGTAGGCGCGAAGCTGATGGCACCGCACGGTGGTCTGTTTGTTCTGCTGATTCCTGGCGCTATCACGCCGGTGCTGGGCTACCTGATTGCGATTGTCGCGGGTACGCTGGTGGCTGGCCTCTCTTACGCGGTGCTGAAGCGCCCGGAAGGTGAAGTTGCGGTAAAAGCGTAAGCGTTCAGTGAATGTGAAAAAGGGCCGACGATTCGGCCCTTTTTTTACGTCTGATGGCGGCTACGCTTTATCATGCCAACCCGAATCAGTAGGCCCGGTAAGCGCAGCGCCACCGGGCAATCAAGCAGCAGCGGACTCAGTCTGCTGCGCTTTCAGCCACGCAATTTCTTCCGCCCAGATATCCGGATTAATGGTTTCCAGCACCAGCGGGATACCGTCAAAACGCTCATCTTGCATGATAAAGCGGAACGCGTCGTGGCCGATGTTACCTTCGCCCAGACTATGGTGGCGGTCAACGCGGCTGCCGAACTCGCTTTTGGCGTCGTTCAGGTGCATACCGCGCAGGTACCGGAAGCCGACAATACGTTCAAATTCCGCGAAGGTGTCTGCACAGGCTTCTTTGGTGCGCAGGTCGTAGCCGGCGGCAAAAGCGTGGCAGGTATCAATGCATACGCCGACGCGCGACTTGTCTTCTACGCCGTCAATGATCGCTGCCAGATGCTCAAACTTAAAGCCGAGGTTGCTACCCTGACCGGCGGTATTCTCGATCACCGCCGTCACGCCTTCGGTTTGCGCCAGTGCGATGTTGATGGATTCGGCAATCCGCGCCAGACATTTGTCTTCATCAATCTGCAACAGGTGGCTGCCCGGATGGAAGTTCAGCAACGTCAGCCCCAGTTGCTGACAGCGCGTCAGCTCGTCGATAAAGGCTTCCCGGGATTTCTCCAGCGCTTCTTCAACCGGATGGCCGAGGTTAATCAGGTAGCTGTCGTGCGGCAGAATTTGCGCCGGGGTGTAGTGGTACTTTTCACAGGCGGCTTTGAAGTCGTCGATAATCTCGGTGGTCAACGGCGCGGCGCGCCACTGACGCTGATTTTTGGTGAACAGGGCGAAAGCGGTCGCTTCGATTTCTGCGGCCCGAATTGCGGCGTTGGCCAGACCGCCTGCGGCGCTGACGTGCGCTCCGATGTATTTCATAAAAAGTAAACCCGCCATACTCAAATTGGGAGAGTGAGTATAGCGGGTTCAGGGGGGTTAGTCGTTGTCGATTATGCCATCAGGTAATGAATCGCGTAGTTAATCGCACCGCCGCCAACAATCAGCCAGATGAACAGCACCAGCGCCATCATCAGCGGTTTCGCACCGGCTTTTTTCAGTGCGCTAACGTGAGTGGTCACACCCAGCGCTGCCATGGCCATCGCCAGCAGGATGGTGTCCAGCGTAATCAGCATTTGCACAACGCTGTTGGGCAGCAGATGGAACGAGTTAAAGATAGTGACCACGATGAACATGATGGCAAACCATGGGATCGTGATTTTACTTTTCTGCGACGCGCCTGCCGGAGCCAGCTGTTTTACACGCGCTGCCATAAACAGCAGGAACGGAGCCAGCATCATCACGCGCAGCATTTTGGCAATCACCGCCGCGTTTTCGGTTTCCGGCGTCACCGCATGACCGGCTGCCACTACCTGCGCGACTTCGTGCATGGTCGAACCGATGTAAATGCCGTAGGTTTCAGGGGTAAACCAGTGCGCCAGCAGCGGGTACATGGCCGGGTAGATAAAGATAGCCAGCGTCCCGAAAATCACCACCGTTGCGACCGCGACGGTCACTTTGCTGGCTTCGGCTTTAACAACAGGCTCGGTTGCCAGTACCGCCGCAGCACCACAGATGCTGCTACCGGCGCCAATCAGCCAGCTGGTGTGTTTGTCCAGACCGAACACTTTCTGCCCGAGCCAGCAGGCCATCATAAAGGTACTGCACAACGTCAGGGCGTCGATAACAATTCCGCTCACGCCCACGTCAGCAATCTGGGCGAAGGTCAGACGAAAACCGTAAAGAATGATGCCCAGACGCAGTAAATGCTGTTTAGCGAACAGCACGCCGCCGTCGCACGACTGCCAGAGTTTCGGGTAAATCGTGTTACCAATCACCATCCCAAACAGGATGGCCAGCGTCAGTGCGCTCATGCCGACGCCTGCTACGGCCGGGATATTGCCGATCCAGACTGCCGCGCCGGTAATCACGGCGCTCAGTGCGAGCCCAGGGATAAAATGTTTGATACCGCGATGATGATGCGTTTCTAAGGTGACTTGTGTCATAACCTTCTCCTTTGTCTGGCTAAAAGGTTACGCTCGGCTGGCTTAAAGGTAAAATTGATTATATATTTATAATTAATCGTAATAACTGGTAAGGGCGGCTCTTGCGGGCTGAAAACATATGCATATCACGCTGCGGCAGTTAGAAGTTTTTGCGGAAGTGCTGAAAAGCGGTTCGACGACTCAGGCTTCGCAGATGTTGGCGCTGTCGCAGTCGGCGGTCAGCGCGGCGCTCACTGACCTTGAGGGGCAGCTCGGCGTTCAACTCTTCGACCGCGTCGGCAAGCGGCTGGTGGTCAATGAGCACGGACGGCTGCTGTACCCGCGCGCGCTGGCGTTGCTGGAGCAGGCGGGCGAAATTGAACAGCTGTTCCGTGAAGATAACGGCGCCATCCGCGTGTATGCGAGCAGTACTATCGGCAACTATATTTTGCCGGAGATTATCGCGCGCTATCGCAAAGATTTTCCTTCGTTGCCGCTGGAGCTGAGCGTGGGCAACAGCCAGGATGTGATTAACGCCGTGGCCGATTTCCGCGTCGATATTGGCCTGATTGAGGGGCCGTGCCATTCGGCGGATATCATTGCCGAACCGTGGCTGGAGGATGAGCTGGTGGTGTTCTCCGCGCCAGACAGCGCCTGGTTGCAGGGTGAGGTCACGCTGGAAAAGCTGGCGATGGTGCCGTGGATCCTGCGTGAGAAAGGCTCTGGCACGCGTGAAATCGTTGATTATTTACTGCTTTCACATCTGCCGCAGTTCCAGATGGGAATGGAGTTGGGTAACTCAGAGGCCATCAAACACGCCGTGCGCCATGATTTGGGCGTCAGTTGCCTGTCGCGGCGGGTGATTGCCGAGCAGCTCGAGGCCGGTACGCTGAAGGAGGTGACTATCCCGCTACCGAAGTTGAGCCGCACGCTGTGGCGCATCCATCATCGGCAAAAGCATCTTTCTAATGCCCTGAAGCGCTTTTTGCACTACTGCGATATCTAAAACCGCCAGTGGATGCTTTACTTATAATAAGAGACCAATCATGAAGGTCTCTTATAACTGCGCATTTCTACCGTGATATAGCGGAATCGTCTGCTACAATCGCGCCTCATTTTTTGGATGGATAGCATTTTCACATGGGTTCCGAAACGAAAACCACACAAGCGCCCGCGTTACGTCGCGAACTCAAGGCGCGTCACCTGACGATGATCGCCATTGGCGGTTCTATCGGTACGGGTCTGTTTGTTGCGTCCGGCGCAACCATTTCTCAGGCGGGCCCGGGCGGCGCGCTGTTTTCCTATATTCTGATTGGCCTGATGGTCTACTTCCTGATGACCAGTCTGGGCGAGCTGGCGGCTTATATGCCGGTATCCGGCTCTTTTGCCACCTACGGTCAGAACTATGTGGAAGAGGGCTTCGGCTTCGCGCTGGGCTGGAACTACTGGTACAACTGGGCGGTGACCATCGCCGTTGACCTCGTGGCCGCGCAGCTGGTGATGAGCTGGTGGTTCCCGGACACGCCGGGCTGGATCTGGAGCGCGCTGTTCTTGTGCGTTATCTTCCTGCTGAACTACATCTCTGTGAAGGGATTCGGCGAAGCGGAATACTGGTTCTCGCTGATCAAAGTGGCGACCGTGATTATCTTCATCGTCGTTGGCATTATGATGATCCTCGGTATCTTCAAGGGTGCGCAGCCGGTCGGCTGGAGCAACTGGACAACCGGTGACGCGCCGTTTGCTGGCGGCCTGTCGGCGATGATCGGCGTGGCAATGATTGTCGGTTTCTCCTTCCAGGGCACCGAGCTGATTGGTATCGCGGCGGGTGAATCTGAAGATCCGGAGAAGAATATTCCGCGCGCTGTGCGTCAGGTGTTCTGGCGTATCCTGCTGTTCTATGTGTTCGCGATCCTGATCATCAGCCTGATTATTCCGTACACCGATCCAAGCCTGCTGCGTAACGACGTGAAGGATATCTCCGTCAGCCCGTTCACTCTGGTGTTCGAGCACGCGGGTCTGCTCTCTGCGGCGGCGATTATGAACGCCGTTATCCTGACGGCGGTACTGTCGGCGGGTAACTCCGGCATGTACGCCTCTACCCGTATGCTGTACACCCTGGCCTGCGATGGCAAAGCGCCGCGCATCTTCTCGAAGCTCTCCCGTGGCGGCGTGCCGCGTAACGCGCTGTATGCTACTACCGTGATTGCCGGTCTGTGCTTCCTGACCTCAATGTTCGGCAACCAGACCGTGTACCTGTGGCTGCTGAACACCTCCGGGATGACCGGCTTTATCGCTTGGCTGGGGATTGCGATTAGCCATTATCGCTTCCGCCGTGGTTACGTTATGCAGGGTCACGATATTAACAACCTGCCGTACCGCTCCGGGTTCTTCCCGCTGGGGCCGATCTTCGCCTTCGTGCTGTGCCTGATTATCACGCTGGGCCAGAACTACGAAGCGTTCCTCGCCGATACCATCGACTGGGGCGGCGTCGCGGCGACCTATATCGGTATCCCGCTGTTCCTGGTTATCTGGTTCGGCTACAAGCTGACCCGTGGTACGCACTTCGTTCGCTATAGCGAAATGCACTTCCCGGAACGCTTTAAGAAATAACGCGTCGGGTTCCCGGTGATAACAAAAACCTCTCTTCGGAGAGGTTTTTTTATGCGCGGCATTTTTGTTACGTCTTGACATAACTTTAAATAATCTTAATTGATAATTATTATCATTACTTTTATCATCCATACCCATACAAATGGATGAAGCCACTTCCTTATCCCGGTGAAGCTGATACCGGAGGGACCAGCCACATCTGCATAAAAAACAGGCCGCCAGTGAGCGGTATCAAGCAGCATTTGTGAGTAAGACCCTTTTGTTTTAATTCAGTATTCACCTCATGGAGAAAGGAAATGTTTAGGTTAAACCCCATCGTTCGGGGCGGACTGTGCGCGTCCGTAATGTCCCTGGCGCTGCCCGCAGCGGCCGCAGATAATGATGAAGTGCTGGTCGTGACGGCGGCGGCTACCGAACAAAGCGTAAAGGATGCCCCCGCGAGCATCAGCGTCATTACCCAGGAAGACTTGCAGCGCAAGCCGGTGCAGAACCTGAAAGATGTGCTGAAAGAAGTGCCGGGCGTCCAGCTCACCAACGAGGGGGATAACCGTCAGGGCGTCAGCATTCGCGGCCTGGACAGCAGCTACACCCTGATTCTCATCGACGGTAAACGCGTTAACTCGCGAAACGCCGTTTTCCGCCACAACGACTTCGACCTGAACTGGATCCCGGTTGACGCCATCGAACGTATCGAAGTGGTGCGCGGCCCAATGTCTTCCCTCTACGGTTCTGATGCGCTGGGCGGCGTGGTGAATATCATCACCAAAAAAATCGGCGCGAAGTGGACCGGTTCCGTCACTGCCGATACCACCATTCAGGAACATCGCGATCGCGGCGATACCTGGAACGGCCAGTTCTTCACCTCCGGCCCGCTGGTGGACGGCGTGCTGGGCATGAAGGCGTTTGGGAGCCTGTCGAAGCGTGAGAAGGATAGTCCGCAGAGTTCGACGACCAGTACCACCGGCGAAACACCGCGCATCGAGGGTTACACCAGCCGCGACGGTAACGTGGAGTTTGCCTGGACGCCGAATGAAAATAACGACATCACCGCCGGTTACGGTTTCGACCGACAGGACCGTGATTCCGATTCTCTCGACCGTAACCGTCTGGAGCGCCAGAACTACTCGCTGAGCCACAACGGACGCTGGGATTTAGGTAACAGCGAACTGAAGTATTACGGCGAAAAGGTGGTCAACAAGAATCCGGGCAATAGCAGTAATATCACTTCGCAAAGTAACACCATCGACGGCAAATACGTGCTGCCGCTGGGGGCGATTAATCAACTGGTGACCTTTGGCGGCGAATGGCGTCACGATAAGCTGAGCGATCCGGTCAACCTGACCGGCGGTTCCAGCAGCGAAACCTCCGCCAGCCAGTATGCGCTGTTCCTCGAAGACGAGTGGCGCATCTTCGAACCGCTGGCGCTGACCACCGGGATCCGTATGGACGATCACCAGACCTATGGCGATCACTGGAGCCCGCGTGCGTATCTGGTGTATAGCGCCACCGATACGCTAACGGTGAAAGGGGGGTGGGCAACCGCGTTTAAAGCGCCATCGCTGCTTCAGCTTAGCCCGGACTGGAGTTCCAACTCGTGCCGCGGCGGCTGTCGTATTGTCGGTAGCCCGGACCTGAAACCGGAAACCAGCGAAAGCTTTGAAATCGGTCTTTATTACCAGGGGGAAGAGGGCTGGCTGGAAGGCGTGCAGGGCAGCGTAACCACCTTCCAGAACGATATTGACGATATGATTAACGTGAGTCGTACGCGCGATCGCAACGCCGCGCCGGGCTACCCGAACTTTGTCGGCTTTGACAATGGCGTGCCGGTATTCTCCTACTATAACGTCAATAAAGCGCGTATTCGTGGTGTGGAAACCGAGCTGAAGGTGCCGTTTGGCGATGAGTGGAAGGTGACGCTGAACTATACCTACAATGACGGTCGCGATCTGAGCAACGGCGAGGATAAACCGCTACAGGAACTGCCGTTCCATACCGCGAATGGGCGTCTGGACTGGACGCCGGTGCAGGACTGGTCGTTCTACCTGGCGGCACGCTATAACGGCAAGCAGCGCGCGGTGAGCGAAACCTCCAAAACGCCGGGCGGTTACACCACCTGGGATCTCGGCGGGGCGTGGCAGGCAACCAAGGATATCAAGCTGCGCGCGGGCGTGCTGAACCTCGGGGATAAAGATCTGTCGCGCGACGACTACAGCTATAACGAAGATGGCCGCCGCTACTTTATGGCAGTGGATTACCGCTTCTAACCAGTGATGATGGTCGTGCCGGGTTTTACCCTGCGCGACCATATTGCGCGCTCGCGTAGGCCCGATAAGCGTAGCGCCATCGGGCAACCTCTCTTACCAGTAGCTACGCCAGTTCTGTACCGCCCGCGTGATCGCTTCCATCAGGAAGTAATCCCCCCAGCTACAGCACTCGTTCACCCCAATTCCACCTTTGAAGTAGTACACCGAATGCTTCAGCAGCCCCTGGCCCGGCGTATGTTCACGATTCACATAACCGTCGATCATATTGCCGATCATGCGTAGCGCCAGCGTCTCGTAGCCCTCCTTATCCGGATGTGTCGCCGGGAGATGTTTTACTAATTCCAGCAGCGCGCAGGCGACAATGGCTGCTGCTGAACTGTCGCGTTCGCTGGTAGGGTCGGTGAGCGCCAGATCCCAATAGCAGATAAGATCGTCTGGCAGACGATTCAGGTAATAGTTCGCCAGCGTCTGGCTGAGTTCCAGCAGGCGTTCGTCGCCGGTATACAGGTAGTTCAGCAGGAAGCCATAAACGCCCCATGCCTGGCCGCGCGCCCAGCAGGAGTCGTCGGAGAAGCCCTGATGGGTGTTGCCAAAACGGGGCGCGCCGGTCTCAACGTCCATATACCAGGTGTGGAAGGTCGAACCATCTTCACGCACGATATAGCGACGCGCGCGCTCAATATGCTGCTTTGCCGCCTCGGCGTAGCGCGGGTCGCCGCTCGCGCGGCTGGCCTCGTACAGCAGCGGCAGATTCATATTACAGTCGATGATCATACGCCCTTGCTGTTCAGGGTTGTTCAGCTCCCCCCAGGCCTGGATGATCCCGGCTTTTTCGTTATAGCGTTCCATCAGCGCTTCGGCAGCGAGCAGGGCGATATAGCCTGCTTCGCGGTTGCCGGTCAGGCGCTGGCCCGCCACGCATGACAGGCTGTAGAGGAAGCCCAGATCGTGGTGGTTAGTATGATCGCGATTGATAATCCGCTGGCCGAACGAATGAATATGCTGCTCCGCCAGCGTGCGATAGCGCGCCTGCCCGGTCCATTCATAGGCCAGCCACAGCTGGCCGGTCCAGAAGCTGGTGGTCCACTCAATATTGTCGATGATGGGATAGATCCCTTTCTCGCAGGCCGCATCCGGAAAACGCTGACCAAAGTAGTCCGCGTTGCTCTCAATTGCTTTCAGCAGGTCGGGCATTATCCCGCGAATTTTACGGCCAAGTGCTTCACGTTCGCCCGGCTGGAGCGGTTGGCAGGCGAGCGGTTCTTTGCTGATCGTTTCAGACGTCATGCTGTCATATTCCCGTTTTTAATTAATCGCTTCGTGTTTGATTTCCTGGCCTACAGCGTTCTTCTTGTGGCTGTAGCAGGCAGAGAGAGTGAGGGCGGATACGCCGGTAAAGACCAGGGCGATGATGCCCATAATCAGATAGGTATGTTCAAAACCGATAGTCTGATAGGCATAACCCGCAGGCGGCGCGACCACGATAGAGCCGACGTAAATCATCGCCTGGTAGCCCAGCAGGTACATGGTGGCGTTAACGCGTTTGTCGAAATGCTCGGCGATATACTTAAACACCGACACCAGAATCAGCGCGATTTCAATGCCGTATAGCGGTTTCACCAGGCAGATAATCAGCGGGTCGCTGGTTAGGCCGGAGATAATCAAGCGCAGGCTGATCACCAACCCGGTGAGCAGCATCCCCTGCTTCGCACCGATGCGATTGATAATGGCGGGCACCAGCATCATGCCGAAGAACTCGGCGGCGGACTGGGCGGTGCTCATATAACCGAACATGGCGTTACCTTCTTCTTTGGTGGCAAAGAAGGTGACGAAGTAACGGGAGAACTGCTGCTCGGCGATAAACATCATCCACGCCACGCCGGCAATATAGAGCGCAAACATCCAGAATTTGCGGTTCGCCAGCAGGTGCAGCACGTCGGTAATCACAATCTTATCTTTCGACAGGACGTTGTTTTCCTCCTGGCCGAAATGGTCGACCTTGAGCGTCAGCAGCACGGCGAACATACACAGCGCCGAGACGCTGCTGATGGCAAAGTTGATTTTAGGCGAGATGTTATAGAGGAAGCCGGAGAACGACGAGGCGGTGGCCCAGCCCAGCGCCGCCCACATGCGGATGCGGCCAAACTCCATGTTGTAGAGGCGGCTGAAGCGGTCAACATAGGACTCTTCCGCCGCGACGCCGGCATACCAGCCGAGGCTAAAGAACAGCGCGCCGACGATCATGCCGCTGATAAAGTGGCTTTGCAGCAGCGGCAGATAGATCCAGATATAGAAGGGGGCCATCAGCGCCGAGACAATACAGACAAAATAGAGCAGGTGCTTTTTCATGCCGATTTTGTCCATGATGTAGCCGTACACCGGCTTAATCACCACGGCAAATACGCCGTTCACCGCAAACACGGTGCCAATATCGACAGCGTCCAGCCCGGCTTTGTCGCCAAGCCAGATGGCGTACAGGCCAAAGCTTGCCGCCCAGGTAAAGGTAAAGAGGAAAACAAAGAGACTTAACTTGATATACGCCGAACGAGTCGACTGAATTGTGGTTGTCATTACGGTCTCCGCCGTGATTCAGAGGTCAGGTTTATACCAGCGTGAGCGGGTTACCGTTCACGGTTAACTGTTGTGTAGCAGGGTCAAACTCCAGCCCCTCCGGCAGCGGTCGCGTGGTGCCCAGGTCGGCGCTAACGTAGCAGGCCAACCAGTGGGTACCGGCGCTCAGCGACGCGGACAGGCAGGGAATATCGGCTGGGGCGGCGTACAGCACATTGCTGTTTGGCGGCGTGGTAACAACAAGCGGCTCGCGATTGCCGTACAGATTAACCACCTGGCTGTAATCATCTGCCGTTTGCACAGTGACGGCATCGGCAAGCTGTTCGAGCCGTGTCTGGCGGTGGCGGTTGGCGGCAAATCCCCCTTCGACGCAGTTCAGCGCCCGCGGTGTGTTCACACGGTGAATGCGGATGTGGCCGCTTTCCAGCGGGATGAGCCAACTGGTGACTTCGACGTCGTGCCACGGACGCCACTCGCTGCGTATCCAATGTGGGGTCACTTGCGAACGCTCACACTCGCGGCGGCCGCGATAGTAGTCATCCCCCGTGCTGAACAGCAGCATGGAATCGACGGCGGCGTGATTCAGCCCATAACGCCCGCGCTCCAGGGTGAAGCCGAACTGGCTGGAATAGGCAAATTTGCAGTATTTTTGTTCAAAGTTGACAAAGTTGTTCTTGTCGAACTGACCGGACATCAGCATCCAGGCGTGGCGGTTTTCACTGCTGTGGACGATGATTTGCCCGGCTTCGGGAATCGGGTGGATCGTCTCCAGCGCGGGCAGCGGTTCACACTCGGCCTGCCAGAAGGCGCTCTCTTCCGGTAATGCCAGAATCAGCATTGCCTTCAGCGCCCAGTACGGTGAACCGGGGCTATTGTAGTCTTCGGCCATAATCAGGTTCGGGTAGGCATAGCCGATCGTAAATAGCCCATCTGCGTCGATAAACGGCTGCGTCTGCCAGTGCTCCAGATTGCGCAAAATCAACCCTTTGACCACGCCAGGCGTGAAGACGTCCAGCCCGGTAAAGGCCACGGCGCTCCAGAAGGCGACCTGCACAAAGCGATAGGTCAGGCTACGGCCAAACGGAATGCCCGCGCCGTCGGCAGTGAAGTAATAGCGATAATCCTGGGCAAACTGCTGGGCGCGCTGGCGATAGCGCAGGCAGCGCTCCGGGTCGATATCCTGCATAAAATGGCTGTAGATCAGGCCATAGAAATGGAAGGCGCTGGAGATGTAGTAATCACGCGGTTTACCTTTACCGTCGCAGTACCAGCCGTTGCCCAGCCAGAAAGGTTCGATGGCGTCGAGATGCCGGTGGATCACCGCCATGTCATATTCACGGCCAACGCATTTCAGACCCAGTTGAATCAGCACCGGGAAAAAGTGCCAGTTATTGTCCGGCACGGCGACATCCGCGCTTTGGCTGAGCCAGCGCACGAGGTTATCTTGTTCCGCGGCGGACAGCGCCTGCCACAGTCCGTTGTTCGGTAGCGCCAGCCCGAGGCCAAATGCGGCCATCTCAACGCAGCGCTGATCGTTATCGCCGACATCCCCCCAGTAGCCGGGATGCTGCGGGTTACAGCCGTTACGTACGCCGGTGATGAATTTATCGTGCCACTCCGGCGTTGTGCCGCCGCTAACCAGTGGAAACAGTCCCCACAGCAGACGAATAAAACCTTCCATCCCGGCCACCTCGTCCGGGTATTGCGCAGCGGTGTTTCCTGCGTGAAGGCGCGTGCAATCGGCCGACAGATGAGGAACCGCTGCCGTAATCCAATGTGTTAATTGTGCACTGTATTCTTGTTTCGTCCGCATGATGAAATCCCGTTTCATATCGTTGATGGCGGACGAATAATAGGAAGTTGCCCCGTGTGGCAAATGTGATTGCGCTCTTACTTTTACGCATCTCAGGTAATTAAAAATAATTTTATGGAGTATTTTGGCCTGAAAGTTTTACTTCGATGATGAAAGTTTAAGTTTATTAACATACGAGGCAAACGCGGTGGCCCACTCCCAGCGAACGGAAGACACGACTTATCTTGAGCAGATCCATCTCAACGATAAATCGATTTATTTCAATCGTATGCAAAATATGCCGGCCAATTACTATCACTGGCATCAGTGTGCGGAGATTCTCTCGGTGTCGCGTGGCGTCGGGATTGCGCTGATGGAACACCAGCAGTACACGGTCAAACCGGGTCGCCTGTTTATCTTCCCGCCCGGCAAGCTGCACAAGGTGTACGTCGAGCAGGATGAACGTAACCTTTATCATCGTACGACCCTGCACTTTAACCCGCTGCTGTTAGAACCGTGGTTACGGGATTTTCCCCGTCAGCAGATGCTGCTGCGCCAGCTGTGTGGCCGCGGTGAGAAGGCGCGGGTGTTTGATGTGGGCGACCTGCAGCCGGTGATTGAAACGCTGTTACAGCGCTTTGAAACGTTGACCCACGAGGAGAGCTGGAGCACCAGCGACAGCGCCTTCCTGATTATGCAACTGATTAGCCTGCTGCCGCAGCAGGAGCAGGCGACCGGGCATAATACCTTTTCATCGACCATCATTCGCTGGCTGGAAAATCACTACCACGAACGCTGTTCGCTGGAGGAGATTGCGGCGGTAATGGGCTGTTCGCGCGGACACACCTCCCGGCGTTTTCATGATGAAACCGGCGGCACGATTCAGGAATATTTGATGATGCGGAGAATTCGTCAGGCTTGCGAATTATTGCTGCATTCACAGCTCTCGGTGCGGGAAATTGCTGAACGGGTTGGTTTTACCGAATACGCGTGGTTTATTACCTGTTTTCGCAAGAATATGGGCAAAACGCCGTTGCAGTATCGTAAGGCGTATCCCTACACGCTGCCGGGCGCTGATTTGCAGGCCGGATAAGGCGTTTACGCCGCCATCCGGCAGGGTAGGGCAGATTACCGGATGGCGCTGCGCTTATCTACGCAAAGAGATGCTCCGCGTGGAACCGCAGATGGTCTTCAATAAAGGAGGCAATAAAGTAATAGCTATGGTCGTAACCCGGCTGAATACGCAGGGTGAGCGGCCAGTCTTTCTGCCGCGCGGCTTCGGCAAACACCGCAGGCTGTAGCTGGTCGGCCAGGAATTGATCGTTATCGCCCTGGTCAATGAGTAGCGGAACCGGCGCTTCAGCGCGGCTTGCCAGCAACAGTTCGGTGCTGTCCCATTCGGCCCAGCGTGCAATATCGTCACCGAGATAGGCGTTAAAGGCTTTCTTTCCCCAGGGCACACGGCTTGGGTTGACGATGGGCGCAAAGGCCGAAGCGCTGCAATATTGACCCGGATTTTTGAGCGCCAGCATTAACGCGCCATGGCCGCCCATCGAGTGGCCGCTGATGGCACAGCGTTCACTCACGTTAAACTGTTCCTGAATCAGCGCCGGCAGTTCGTCACGCAGGTAATCGTACATGCGATAGTGGGCGGCCCACGGTGCCTGGGTGGCGTTTAAGTAGAAGCCAGCACCCTGGCCAAGATCGTAAGCGGCATCGTTAGCCACGCCTTCGCCACGTGGGCTGGTATCCGGCATGACCAGCACAATACCCAATTCTGCGGCAACACGCTGCGCGCCCGCTTTGGTGGTGAAGTTCTCGTCGTTGCAGGTCAGACCGGACAGCCAGTACAGCACTGGCGGCGGCGTTTTTTTGCCTTCCGGTGGCAAAAACAGGCTGAACGTCATCGGGCAGTTCAGCGTGGTGGAATGGTGCTGCCAGCGCTGCTGCCAGCCGCCATAACAGCGGTGCTCTTCAAGCATTTCCATGCGGGCTCCTCGCGGTTTTGGTCAGAATTAATAGTCCCATCATACAGATAATTCATCGCTGGTGAGTAACTTTCACTTCCGCATAACATTTACATGTTGCATCATAAAGATAACTTTACATTCACATTTGAGGCTTTCATGCCGGTACGAATTGCGCTCAGCGGCTTTCTGGTGCTAGTGGCAACGATGGGGATTGGGCGCTTTGCTTTTACGCCTCAGGTGCCGCTGATGATTGCGGAAGGTGAGCTGACGCTGACCAGCGCCGGGCTGGTGGCGGCGCTTAACTATCTGGGTTACCTGGTGGGTGCCTGGGATGCCATGCGGACCCATCGCGGCGTTGAGGCCCGACTGTATCTTGGCATCATCGGTGCGGTGGCGCTGACCTTTCTATCCGCGTTGGCGGATAACGCCTGGCTGCACGGTGCGCTACGTTTTGTTATCGGCTGCATGAGCGGCTGGTCGATGGTGCTGACGGCGGCATGGGTGAATGAACGGCTGGCGCACTATGCCAGGCCGGGGCTCAGTGCGGCGGTGTTTGCCGGGCCGGGGGCGGGGATCGCGATAAGCGGCCTGCTGGGCGTATTTATTCATGCGCAGGCGCTGAGCGCGGCGGCGGGCTGGCAGCTGTACGGCGTGCTGGCGCTGCTGCTGGTGGCGTTGATTGGCCGCTGGTTGCCGCGGCCCGGCGAACTGCACCGTAGCGGTGAAAAACCGGAGCCATTAACCTTAACCCGCAACCTGAAGCGGCTGGTGTGGAGCTACAGCCTGGCGGGCTTTGGCTATATTCTGCCCGCCACCTTCTTATCGCAAATGGCCAGCCAGCGTTTCCCGGACAGCCTGTTTGCTCAGTTTATCTGGCCGGTCTTTGGCCTCGCGGGGGCAACAGGGATTGCGCTGAGTATTGCTACGCGTGGCCTGGGTCACACGCACCAGCGGTTGGCGATAGTATTGTGGCTGCAGGGCGTCGGCGTGCTGGCCGCCTGGCTGCTGCCGGGGATGAGCGGGCTGGTTGTCGGCGCGCTGCTGGTTGGCGGCGGATTCCTCGCTGCGGTACAACTCTCTCTGCTTTATGGCCGCGAGCTGGCGCCAAATCACGCCCGCTATATGGCCGGGCTGCTGACCACCGGCTATGCCGTCGGGCAACTGATAGGGCCAATGACTTCGGCGCTCTCGACCTGGCTGACCCAGCGACTGGAGCCCGCGCTGGGGATTGCTGCGGTTGCGCTGCTGATCGGTGGCGCGCTGGTCTGGCGTCCGCAGCCTGAAAGGTAAGAACGATTGCAATAATTATCGCGACGAATACTGGATTCTGTGCGTCGCCTCACGCACAATGAGTGCAAACTTTGCACCGACAAAAGCAAAGTGCACACCTGCAGGAGAAATAATAATGTCATCACTGAGTAAAGAAGCGGTCCTGGTACACGAAGCGCTGGTCGCCCGTGGTCTGGAAACCCCGCTGCGCCCACCGGTGCGCGAAATGGATAATGAAACCCGTAAGCGCCTGATTACCGGACATATGACTGAGATCATGCAGTTGCTGAATCTCGATTTAAGTGATGACAGTCTGATGGAAACGCCGCGCCGCATCGCCAAAATGTATGTGGACGAGATTTTCTCTGGTCTGGATTACGCTAATTTCCCGAAAATCACCGTCATTGAAAACAAAATGAAGGTCGACGAAATGGTGACCGTGCGCGATATCACGCTAACCAGTACCTGCGAACACCACTTTGTGACCATTGATGGTAAAGCGACCGTCGCCTATATCCCGAAAGACTCGGTGATTGGCCTGTCGAAAATTAACCGTATCGTGCAGTTTTTCGCTCAGCGCCCACAGGTGCAGGAGCGTTTAACGCAGCAAATCCTGACTGCGCTGCAAACGCTGCTGGGGACCAACAACGTGGCGGTCTCCATTGACGCGGTGCACTACTGCGTGAAAGCGCGCGGCATTCGCGATGCCACCAGCGCGACCACGACCACGTCGCTCGGCGGTCTGTTCAAGTCCAGCCAGAACACTCGCCAGGAGTTCTTGCGCGCGGTGCGTCACCACAACTAATACATCAGCGGAGCAGGGGACATGGAGAGAAACGTCACGCTGGATTTTATTCGTGGCGTTGCCATTCTGGGGATCCTGCTGCTGAACATCAGCGCCTTCGGCTTGCCGAAGGCCGCCTATCTTAACCCGGCCTGGTACGGCGAGGTCACCTCGCGCGATGCCTGGACGTGGGCCATTCTCGATCTCTTTGCTCAGGTCAAATTCCTGACGCTCTTCGCGCTCCTGTTTGGCGCCGGGCTCCAGCTACTGCTACCGCGCGGTTCACGTTGGATCCAAAGCCGCTTAACGCTGTTGGCGCTGCTGGGCTTTATCCATGCGTTGCTGTTTTGGGACGGTGATATTCTGCTGGCCTACGCGCTGGTAGGGCTTATCTGTTGGCGGCTGGTGCGTGACGCCGGGGAAGTCAAAGCGTTGTTTAATACCGGCGTGATGCTCTATGTCGTCGGCGTAGCCGTGCTGATCCTGCTGGGGTTGATTGCCGACAGCGGCCAGAGCCGTTCATGGGTGCCGGATGCTTCCAGTCTGCTGTATGAACACTACTGGAAGCTGAACGGCGGGCTGGAGGCGTTCAGCAATCGCGCTGATATGTTATCCGCTAACCTGCTGGCGCTGGGCGCGCAGTACGGCTGGCAGCTGGCGGGCATGATGCTGATGGGGGCGGCGCTGATGCGCTGCGGCTGGTTGAAAGGGCAGTTCAGCCTCCGTCATTATCGCCGCTGTGCGGGCATTTGTATTCCGCTCGGTATGGTGATTAATCTGCCCGCGATTGCCGCGCAGTGGCATCTCGGTTGGGACTACCGCTGGTGCGCTTTCTTGTTACAGGTCCCGCGGGAAATCAGCGCACCCATCCAGACGCTGGGCTATGCGGCGCTGGCCTATGGCTACTGGCCGCAAATCAGCCGTTCTAAACTCGCTGCAGCCGTTGTCTGCGTGGGCCGTATGGCGCTCACTAACTATCTGCTGCAAACGCTCATCTGCACCACGCTCTTCTATCATTTCGGTCTGTTTATGGAATTCGATCGCCTGACGTTGCTGGCTTTCGTTGTTCCTGTCTGGCTGGTCAACCTCGTCTTTTCCGTGCTGTGGCTGCGTCGCTTCCGTCAGGGGCTGGTGGAATGGCTATGGCGGCAGTTGACGGCAAAAGCTGCTGGTGTTTCATTCCGCAATACATTTAGATAACGATCGAGATCACAACCATTAACAAAATGGATGTAACCGTTTCCAGACGTGTGACCGCCCTCACGTAGTTGCCGCCAGCTCGCTGCCAGAATAGCGCATCTTGATGGACCCAGGAGGTGTCACGTGAACTGCAGCACTATTCAATCGGGCGGTGAGTATGGTCACCATTCGTGATGTCGCGCGCCAGGCTGGCGTTTCCGTTGCTACCGTCTCCCGGGTGCTGAACAACAGCGCACTGGTAAGCCAGGATACCCGCGAGGCAGTGATGAAAGCGGTTGCCGCGTTAGGTTATCGGCCAAACGCCAACGCGCAGGCGCTGGCCACCCAGGTCAGCGATACCATTGGTGTGGTGGTGATGGATGTCTCCGATGCTTTCTTCGGGGCGCTGGTGAAAGCGGTTGATACAGTGGCCCAGCAGTATCAAAAAAATGTACTGATTGGCAACAGCTATCATGAAGCGGACAAAGAACGTAACGCCATTGAAGTGTTGATACGTCAGCGCTGTAGCGCGCTGATCGTCCATTCAAAAGCGCTAAGCGATCGGGAGTTGAGCGAGTTCATGGCTCAGATGCCCGGCATGGTGCTGATCAATCGTATCGTCCCCGGCTATGCGCACCGCTGCGTTTGCCTCGACAACGTCAGTGGCGCGTTGATGGGCACCCGAATGCTGCTCAATCATGGCCATCAGCGTATCGGCTACCTGGCCTCCAGTCACAACATCGAAGATGACGACATGCGTCGGGAAGGGTGGGCGCGAGCCTTACTGGAACAGGGCATCGTGGCGCCGGACAGTTGGGTTGGCACCGGGACGCCAGATATGCAGGGCGGTGAGGCGGCAATGGTTGAGCTGCTCGGGCGCAACGCCGGACTGACGGCGGTTTTTGCGTATAACGATAACATGGCCGCCGGGGCGCTAAGCGCGCTCAAAGATAACGGTATTGCGGTGCCGCAGCAGGTTTCGGTGATTGGTTTTGATGATATCCCGATTGCGCGCTATACCGATCCTCAACTCACCACCGTGCGCTATCCGATTGTTTCTATGGCAAAACAAGCCACTGAACTGGCGCTGCTCGGCGCTGCAGGAAAGCTCGACGGTGACGCTACGCACTGTTTTATGCCGACCCTGGTTCGCCGCCACTCGGTGGCTCAGCGGCAATTTGTGCATCCCATCACGAACTAAGTTGTTAATCCGATGTAACCGTTTTCAATCTGTGAGTAAATTCACAGATTGTTAACATCGCGATGGCTATAGTGGCAGCGTTTATCAGGCTGAAACATGATGTAACGGTGATTAATCACTTTTTATAGCGTAGACCAGCTGCAAACACAGAATAAATCGTACTCTGGATCGTTACTCAACACGGAAGAACAAATTTTGATCAGTGAATTTCGTCGGGTGGTAACATTCCATTAACCATGCCCGCCGACTATTTTCACCCGTACTACCCTGCATAATAAAACCGGAGATACCATGAATAAGAAGGTGTTAACCCTGTCTGCTCTGATGGCCAGTATGTTTTTCGGTGCCGCAGCGCACGCTGCCGATACCCGTATCGGTGTGACTATCTATAAATACGACGACAACTTCATGTCCGTTGTGCGCAAGGCGATTGAGAAAGACGGCAAATCTGCCCCGGATGTTCAGCTGCTGATGAACGACTCCCAGAACGACCAGTCCAAGCAGAACGACCAGATTGACGTGCTGTTGGCAAAAGGCGTGAAAGCGCTGGCGATCAACCTGGTTGACCCGGCAGCGGCGGGCACGGTGATTGAAAAAGCGCGCGGCCAGAACGTGCCGATCGTTTTCTTCAACAAAGAACCTTCACGTAAAGCGCTGGATAGCTATGACAAAGCCTTCTATGTCGGTACCGATTCAAAAGAGTCCGGTATTATCCAGGGCGACCTGATTGCTAAGCATTGGGCGGCGAACCCGAACTGGGACCTGAACAAAGACGGTCAGATTCAGTTCGTCCTGCTGAAAGGCGAACCAGGCCACCCGGACGCGGAAGCGCGTACCACCTACGTTATCAAAGAGCTGAACGACAAAGGCCTGAAAACCCAGCAGCTGCAGCTGGATACCGCAATGTGGGATACCGCTCAGGCGAAAGATAAAATGGACGCCTGGCTGTCTGGCCCGAACGCCAACAAAATTGAAGTCGTGATTGCCAACAACGACGCGATGGCGATGGGTGCGGTTGAAGCGCTGAAAGCGCACAACAAATCTTCTATCCCGGTGTTCGGCGTCGATGCCCTGCCGGAAGCGCTGGCGCTGGTTAAATCGGGTGCGATGGCCGGTACCGTGCTGAACGATGCAAATAACCAGGCGAAAGCCACTTTCGACCTGGCGAAAAACCTGGCTGAAGGTAAAGGCGCCGCTGATGGCACCACCTGGAAAATTGAAAACAAAATCGTCCGCGTTCCATACGTTGGCGTAGATAAAGATAACCTTAGCCAATTCACCGGTAAGTAATCTTTAAATATATGGGGCGCACATCTGTGTGCCCCATAAATACTGACTCAGAATTATCGCGGCCAGGTATATATATGGACAACAATAATAGAGAGCCGTCAGGTGAATTCTTGTTGGAGATGAGCCAGATCAACAAGTCTTTTCCCGGCGTAAAAGCACTCGATAATGTTAACCTGAGAGTTCGTCCACACTCTATCCATGCATTAATGGGTGAGAACGGTGCGGGCAAATCAACGTTATTAAAATGCCTATTTGGGATCTATCAAAAAGATTCCGGCAGCATTCTCTTCCAGGGCAAGGAAATCGATTTTCATTCCGCTAAAGAGGCGCTGGAAAACGGTATTTCGATGGTCCACCAGGAACTGAACCTGGTATTACAACGCTCTGTGATGGATAACATGTGGCTGGGGCGTTATCCCACCAAAGGCATGTTTGTCGATCAGGACAAAATGTATCGCGATACCAAAGCCATCTTTGACGAGCTGGATATTGATATTGACCCGCGCGCGCGCGTGGGCACGTTATCTGTTTCGCAGATGCAGATGATTGAAATCGCTAAAGCCTTCTCCTATAACGCCAAAATCGTGATTATGGATGAACCGACCTCATCGCTGACGGAGAAAGAGGTGAACCATCTGTTCACCATTATCCGTAAGCTGAAAGATCGTGGCTGCGGCATCGTCTATATTTCGCACAAAATGGAAGAAATCTTCCAGCTGTGCGACGAAATCACCGTTCTGCGCGACGGGCAGTGGATTGCTACCCAGCCGCTGGAAGGGCTGGATATGGACAAGATCATCGCCATGATGGTAGGGCGCTCGCTAAACCAGCGCTTCCCGGACAGGCAGAACGTACCGGGGGAAGTGATCCTCGACGTGCAGCACCTGACATCCCTGCGCCAGCCGTCAATTCGCGACGTATCGTTCCAGTTGCGTAAAGGGGAAATCCTCGGTATCGCCGGGCTGGTGGGCGCCAAGCGTACCGATATCGTTGAAACGCTGTTTGGCGTGCGTGAAAAGTCGAGCGGGACCATTACCCTGCACGGTAAGAAAATCAACAACCATAACGCCAACGAAGCGATTAATAACGGTTTTGCGCTTGTTACCGAAGAACGCCGCTCAACCGGTATTTATGCTTACCTTGATATTGGCTTTAACTCTTTAATTTCGAATATCAAGAGTTATAAAAACAAAGTCGGCCTGCTGGATAATTCACGTATGAAGAGCGATACCCAATGGGTTATCGACTCGATGCGCGTAAAAACCCCAGGGCATCACACGCAAATTGGTTCGTTATCCGGCGGTAACCAGCAGAAGGTTATTATTGGACGCTGGCTGTTAACTCAGCCTGAAATTCTGATGCTGGATGAGCCGACTCGCGGTATCGACGTGGGTGCAAAATTTGAAATTTATCAATTAATCGCCGAGCTGGCAAAGAAAGATAAAGGGATCATTATTATTTCTTCAGAAATGCCAGAGCTGCTGGGTATTACTGACCGTATCCTTGTCATGAGTAATGGCCTGGTTGCCGGAATTGTAGAAACGAAAACCGCAACGCAAAACGAAATTCTCCGTCTTGCGTCATTGCACCTTTAATTTCAGGGGCTCGACATGAGTGCGTTAAATAAAAAAAGCTTTCTCACTTATCTGAAAGATGGCGGTATTTACGTTGTTCTTTTGGTTCTGCTGGCTATTATTATTATCCAGGACCCGACTTTCTTAAGTTTGTTGAACCTTAGTAACATCCTGACTCAGTCTTCTGTACGTATTATTATTGCCCTCGGCGTTGCCGGGCTGATTGTGACCCAGGGTACCGACCTGTCGGCGGGTCGTCAGGTCGGCCTCGCGGCGGTGATTGCCGCGACGCTGTTGCAGTCGATGGAAAACGCCAACAAGGTTTTCCCGGAAATGGCGACCATGCCAATCTTTGTAGTCATCCTGATTGTTTGCGCGATTGGCGCGGTGATCGGCCTGATTAACGGGATTATCATCGCTTACCTGAACGTGACGCCGTTCATCACCACGCTGGGTACGATGATCATCGTTTACGGCATTAACTCCCTGTACTACGACTTCGTGGGCGCGTCGCCGATTTCCGGCTTTGACAGCGGCTTCTCGACCTTCACGCAAGGGTTTGTCGCACTCGGTAGCTTCCGCCTTTCGTACATTACCTTCTACGCGTTGATTGCCGTTGGGTTTGTCTGGATCCTGTGGAACAAGACTCGCTTTGGTAAAAACATCTTCGCTATCGGCGGCAACCCGGAAGCGGCGAAAGTCTCCGGTGTGAACGTTGCGTTGAACCTGCTGGTGATTTATGCGCTGTCAGGCGTGTTCTACGCCTTCGGCGGGATGCTGGAAGCGGGTCGTATCGGCTCAGCAACCAACAACCTCGGCTTTATGTACGAACTGGATGCTATCGCGGCCTGCGTGGTGGGTGGGGTTTCATTCAGCGGTGGCGTGGGTACGGTGCTCGGCGTGGTGACCGGTGTTATCATCTTCACCGTTATCAACTACGGTCTGACCTATATCGGCGTCAACCCGTACTGGCAGTACATTATCAAAGGCGCGATTATTATCTTCGCGGTGGCGCTGGATTCACTGAAATACGCGCGTAAGAAATAACATATACATTAGGCAAAAAGCCCGGCGTTTAAACCGGGCTTTTTTACGTTTAAGCGTTGAGGTTATCAGGATTTTTTCTTCTGCAGTTCCAGCAGCTGCTCCGGCGTTACCGCCGGGTACCCCTGCGCATCATCCGGTACTTCCTGCTGGGCAGGAATCGGGATCAGTGGGCCTAAGAAGCGCGGCTCGCGCTTAAACAGGTAAAGATCGGCCAGCGCGCCAAAGCGGGCACCGAATTCACGCAGACGAACGCTCCACATATCTTTCGGTGATGGCACCGCATAGCACTGCGCCTGAATGCCCATATGCAGGGCGATAAACAGCGCGCGTTCGCAATGGAAGCGTTGGGTAATGATGATGAAGTCGTTGGTGTCGAACACTTTACGGGTACGGACGATGGAATCGAGCGTACGGAAGCCGGCGTAATCCAGCACGATATCTTCCGGCGCCACGCCGGCTTTGATCAGATCGCGGCGCATGGTCATCGGTTCGTTATAGCTTTGCAGCGCGTTATCGCCGCTCAGCAGCAGATAGTTGACCTTGCCGCTGTTGTAGGCGTTAAGGGCACCCTGAATACGGTAACGGTAATACTGGTTGATCACGCCGGTGCGATAGTACTTCGCGGTGCCGAGTACCACACCCACCTGACGGTAGGGGAGATCTTGCAGCTCGTCATAGATGTAGGGCGCTGTTTTCCAGCTCATCCAGCGATCGAGACCCAGCACGGTCAACAGCAGCAGGCCGCACAGGACTAACAGGCTGTATAACACACGCTTTAACATGAACTTGGCTCAACCGTGGACGAGGGAGACATCAGGCTACTTTACCCGTCGGGCAAGCGCAAGAAACCATCGTTTAATTGCGGGGAAATTAGACAACGGAGGCGGATTACCGTTTGTAGGCCGGATAAGGCAAAGCCGCCATCCGGCAATCCGCGCCAGTCAGCCTGATGGCGCTGCGCTTATTGGGTTATGCCAACAGAACGCGATCGATATTGTGGCAGCCGAGCGCTTTCAGCGTTGCGGCGGTGGCATCCCACTGAATCAGCGGCGCGTCGGCGCGTTCGGCCAGAATGGCGCGCTGAATATCCGGGTAGTCGTAGCCGTTCAGGCTCAGCAGGTTCAGTGCGCCCTGCAACGGTGGCAGCGTTGGGTTAAACGCGGCGTTTTCAGCGTAGCTGCCGCTGAAAATGGTGCCATCGCGTAACTCCAGCGCGACGCCAGACGGCGATTGGCTGTACGGGGTATGGCTCTGATTCGCGGCTCGAATCGCAGCCTGTGCCAGTGCGTCGCCCTCGAGCGGATAACCGTGATCCTGTGCGTCCATCAGCAGGGTCTTGATCTCCAGATCTTTCGGGCCAAAGGCGTCCGGCAGGTAATCCTGCAACGTGTGTGGCTGACGGCCCGGCAGATTGATACGCAGCGCCAGTCCGCTGTTCAGCTCGTTCATAAACTGACGGCAGTGGCCGCACGGCGTGTAGTTGACGGTAATCGCTTGCAGCGCTTTTTCACCGCGCAGCCAGGCATGGCTGATGGCGCTTTGCTCGGCATGAACCGTTTGTTGCATGGTCGCGCCAAGGAATTCCATGTTGCCGCCGAAATACCAGGTGCCGCTGACACCGCGGGCAATCGCGCCAACGTTAAAGTGAGAGAGGTCTGCGCGGGCGCAAGCGGCCGCCAGTGGCAGGAGCGCGAAAGCGAGCGCGTCTTCGTCCAACCCCGTCGCCTGTTGCAGCGATGAGACCTGCCCGGCGCTTAACAGGGCAGGGAAGTGCGGATCGGCTAACAGCGGAGCGATAGCGGTCTGCAGGTCTGCCGCCAGTTGCGTAAAAGCAGATTGAAAACGTGGATGCATGGCGTTGTGCCTCATAACAATGTAATGGGATCGTAGTGTACGGGGCACGAACGCGACAATAAGTGATCAATATCTCATTGCTAGTGCAACGCATGCAATCTCAACCAAAAATGTGTGATTTGTCTCGTTTTATCCCACGACCGCCAGAATAATCGGGAACAGGAAAGGTGCGATCAGCGAGGTAATAATCCCGCAAATGACCAAAGCCAGTGAACTAAACGCCCCTTCCTGGTAGTCCAGCTCCGCGCAGCGGGCGGTACCGAGGGCGTGCGACGCGGTGCCCATCGACAGGCCGCGTGAGGCTTTAGTGGTAATGCGCATCAGATTCAGCAGCGTATGGCCAAACACCGCGCCGAGGATCCCGACATAAATCACGCACACCGCGCTTATGGCTGGAATACCGCCGATGCTGCCGCTCACCGCCATCGCAATCGGGGTCGTGACCGATTTCGGCAGAATAGAGGCGGCAATTTGCGGCGATGCGCCCATCATCAGCGCCACGGTGGTGCCGGTAATCATCGCCACCGCGCTACCGATAAAGCAGATAGTGATGATGGATTTCCAGCGCGCGCGAATCTGGTGCAGCTGTTCGTACAGCGGGTAGGCGAGGGCGACCACCGCCGGTTGCAGCAGATCGTTCAGCACTTCGCTGCCTTTGAAATAGTGGTCGTACGGGATTCCGGTCAGCATCAGGAACGGAATGATCACCACCATAGAAACCAGCAGCGGGTTGAGCAGCGGCATTTTGAAACGCGCGCCCAGCTTACGGGCGGCAAAAAAGACAACCAGGGTCAGCGGCAGCGACCACCATATATAATGGAGCATTATTTTTTCGCCTCTTCTTGCCCAACGACGTTACGTTCCCCGTGTACCAGATGTGAGCTCCAACTCACCACTACCAGCACCACCAGGGTACTGATCGTGCAGGAGACTACCACCGGGCCAAACTGCGCGCTGAGCAGCGCGAAATACTGCATCACGCCAACGCCAATCGGCACAAACAGCAGCGCCATATAGCGAATAAGCACGTAGCAACCGGGGTTGACCCATTTGGCGGGCAGAATTTGCAACGCCAGCAGGACGAACAGGATAAGCATGCCGATAATGCTACCGGGGATGGTGATGGGCAGCAGCGAAGAAACAAAAATTCCGGCATAAAGGCAGGCGTAAATCAGCACGAATGCACGCAGGTATTGCCAGATAATATTCAGTGATTTGAGCATGGGATTCACCTTTGGTGGAATGCATTCATCATACAATTAAACCCTGAAATGTGCTACCGATCACAACATGAAATCTGAGCATAGCTGATATAGATAAGCGGAACATCAGCCATTTATCCGCGGGTTAGCCCTCATGGTGTACCGGATGCGATAAAAAGTGGAGAAAACGGCTCAGCGCCAGCGACGGGAGATCCTTCTTGCGCCAGAATACGCCAACGCTGCCTTTCTGCTCAATGCGCGGCAGCGCCAGAATCGAGAGCTGTCCCTGACGTTGATAGCGTTCGGCCAGACGTAAGGAGAGAATCGAAATCATATCGCTGCTTTGCAGCAGGTTAACGCTGATGTTCATGGACGCCGATTCGATGGTATTTTCCGGCAACATCACGCCGTTTTCCACCAGCGCATTATCGATACTCTGGCGGATGGGTGTGCCGTTTGGCCAGACTATCCAGCGCCACGGGGCCAGATCGTTCCAGGTCAGGCTGGGGAGGCGCGCCAGTGGATGGTCGGTGCGCGCCACAAAGCACACCGGTTCGGTATACAGCACTTCATAGTTCAGCGGCAGTTCCAGCGCCCGGCCGCCGATACGCCCCACCACCACATCCACCACGCCGGACTGTAAATCATGCAACAGCGGCGTCATTACCTTTTCTTCAATATTCAGATGTAGCGTCGGCATTTCGGCCAGCAGTGGGAAAATCGCCTGGGAAACGCAGTCGGTGGCCACCGGCGAGCAGCCAATTTTCAGGCTGCCGACCAGCCCGCCTTGCTTAAAGCGCTCCATCTCAAACTGCGAACGTTCGATATCGTTGATCAACCGCTGGGCGTGCTGAAGCAGCAGCTTGCCGCCTTCCGACGGACGTAACCCTTTACTGTGCCGCTCGAACAGCGTCAGACCCAACTCTTCCTCAAACTGGGTCAGCCACTTCGACAGCGCAGGCTGCGTGATGTGCATTCTTTTCGCCACCTGGGTGAGATTTCCCTGCTCGCCGAGCGCCACCAGGATATGCAAATGATGTAGCTTCAGTTTCTGCGTCCAGTCCGCCATCAGGTATAACCTCCAGGTTATGGTTAAGCATGAAATGCCATTGTACAACTCATTTCTCTTATCACAAAATGGCAACATAAAAGCAAAAAAAGAAACATCTTACCCTGTGCCGTTCGGGCCAGACGCGCGAACGGCGAAATGGATAACCTGCATTTACCGAGGCCCTCCCTATGACGCAACGACGTGAACTTCAGGCGCTAATCGACGCCGCCCCTATCGGCGCGATGCAGTGGCGCGTCATTATTTGCTGTTTCCTGGTGGTGATGATGGACGGGTTTGATACCGCCGCCATAGGCTTTATCGCCCCGGCCATTCGTGAACACTGGCAACTGAGCGCCGCCGATCTTGCCCCGCTGTTTGGCGCCGGTTTGCTGGGCCTGACCGCAGGCGCGCTGCTGTGTGGCCCGCTCTCCGACAAGCTTGGGCGTAAACGGGTGATTGAATGGTGCGTCGCGCTGTTCGGCCTCTTCAGCCTGTTGTCCGCCTTCTCGCCCAATCTGGAAATGTTAATTGTACTGCGCTTCTTAACCGGCCTCGGCCTCGGCGGCGCGATGCCTAACACCATTACTATGACCTCGGAATATCTGCCGTCCCGCCGTCGCGGTGCGCTGGTCACCCTGATGTTCTGCGGCTTTACCCTCGGTTCGGCGCTCGGCGGTATCGTCAGCGCGCAGCTGGTGGCGGTGATTGGCTGGCACGGCATTCTGGTGCTGGGCGGCGTGCTGCCGCTGGCGCTGTTCTTCGGCCTGCTGGTCGCGCTGCCGGAGTCGCCGCGCTGGCTGGTCCGTCGTCAGCGTCCGCCAGCACAAATCAGCCGTACGCTCAGTGCCATGACCGGTGAGCGCTACGAAGACACCGAGTTCTGGCTGGATGAGCCCGCCGCCACGCAAAAGGGCAGCATCAGCCAACTGTTCGCCGGGCGTCAGCTCACCATCACGCTGATGCTGTGGGTGGTGTTCTTTATGAGTTTGCTGATCATCTACCTGCTTTCGAGCTGGATGCCGACGCTGTTGAACCATCGTGGTATCGATTTGCAACACGCCTCGTGGGTGACGGCGGCGTTCCAGGTCGGCGGTACGCTGGGCGCGCTGTTGTTGGGCGTACTGATGGATAAATTCAATCCTTTCTGGGTGCTGGCCGTCAGCTATGCGTTGGGGGCGGTATGCATTGTGATGATTGGCCTGAGCGAAAACGGTTTGTGGCTGATGGCGCTGGCGATTTTTGGCACCGGCATCGGTATCAGCGGGTCGCAGGTGGGGCTTAACGCGCTGACCGCGACGCTCTATCCCACGCAAAGCCGCGCCACCGGCGTGAGCTGGTCCAACGCCATTGGCCGCTGTGGCGCCATCGTCGGTTCGGTCTCCGGCGGCATGATGATGGCGATGAATTTCTCATTCGACACCCTGTTCTTTGTGATTGCCGTACCGGCCGCCGTTAGCGCTGTCATGCTGACATTGCTGACGCTGGTCGTACGCCAGTCATCCCGAGTACCCGAATCGCAGCCCGTCATGGGCGCGGTGAAAAGTTAAGGAGAATAATAATGACTGCGGATGTAAAACACGATCGCCAACAGTTCTACCAGCACATTTCCGGGCAAAACCTGACGCCGCTGTGGGAATCGTTGCATCACCTGGTGCCTAAAACGCCGAACGCCAACTGCGCACCGGCCTACTGGAACTACCAGGAAATTCGCCCGCTGCTGCTGGAAAGCGGCACGCTGATTGGCGCGAAAGAGGCTGTGCGCCGCGTGCTGGTGCTGGAAAACCCCGGCCTGCGCGGTCAGTCATCGATTACCTCGTCGCTGTATGCGGGCCTGCAGCTGATCATGCCGGGCGAAGTGGCGCCAAGCCATCGCCATAACCAGTCGGCGCTGCGTTTTGTGGTGGAAGGTCATGGCGCGTTTACCGCCGTGGACGGAGAGCGCACCCAGATGAGCCCCGGCGACTTTATCCTCACCCCGCAGTGGCGCTGGCACGACCACGGCAACCCGGGCGACGAACCGGTTATCTGGCTCGACGGTCTTGACCTGCCGCTGGTGAACTATCTCGGCTGCGGCTTTGCCGAAGATTACCCGGAGGAACAGCAGCCGGTGACGCGTAAAGAGGGGGATTACCTGCCGCGCTACGCCGCCAACATGCTGCCGCTGCGCCACCAGGTGGGCAACTCATCGCCGATTTTCAACTACCGCTATGACCGCAGCCGCGAGGCGCTGCATGACCTGATGCGTCTGGGCGAGGCCGACGAGTGGGATGGCTACAAGATGCGTTACGTCAACCCCGTCACCGGCGGCTACCCGATGCCGTCGATGGGCGCTTTCCTGCAACTGCTGCCGAAAGGCTTCCAGTCGCGTCAGGCGCGGACCACCGACAGCACCATCTACCACGTGGTGGAAGGCAGCGGCGAAGTGACCATCGGTGAGCAGACCTTCAGCTTTAAAGCGAAAGATATTTTTGTTGTGCCGACCTGGCACAGCGTGTCGTTCAACACGCCCGAAGAGACCGTGCTATTCAGTTTCTCGGACCGACCTGTCCAGGAAGCCCTGGGTCTGTTCCGCGAAGCGCGCTATTAATCAGGAGAAGAAAAATGAGCAAATACGTATTTGAACCCCAGGCCCCGGTAGCGATTCCGGTTGTTGGCAGCGATGAGCAGTTCCCGGTACGCCGCGTTTACTGCGTAGGCCGTAACTATGCCGCTCACGCCCGTGAAATGGGCTTTGATCCGGATCGCGAACCGCCGTTCTTCTTCTGCAAACCGGCCGATGCGGTGGTCCCCGTTGCCGCGGGCGAAACCCTGAACCTGGCCTACCCGGCGCAGACCGACAACTATCACTATGAAATTGAGCTGGTGGTTGCCATTGGTAAAAAAGGCAGCGATATCCCGCTGGAAAAAGCCGAAGAGTACATCTGGGGCTACGCCACCGGTCTGGATATGACCCGCCGCGACCGTCAGATGGAGATGCGCCAGATGGGCCGTCCGTGGGAAATCGGCAAGGCGTTTGACCTCTCTGCGCCGATTGCGCCGCTGCATAAAGTCGCCGACGCGCCGTCGCTGGAAAAAGCGCCAATCTGGCTGCAGGTTGATGGCAAAGATCGCCAGCGCAGCGATATTGAACATCTGATTTGGGATGTGAAAGAGACCATCAGCTATCTGTCCGGCTTCTTCGAGCTGCAACCGGGCGACCTGATCTTCACCGGTACGCCGGAAGGCGTGGGCGCGGTGGTGAAGGGCGAAACCATCACCGGTAACGTCGAAGGGTTAACGCCCATTACGGTGAAAATTGTTTGAGGTGACTGATGAAGCTGTACAGTTTTTTTAATAGTTCGGCCTCTTACCGCGTCCGTATTGCGATGGCGCTGAAGGGCATTGACCACCAGACGGTAGGCGTCAACATCCGTATCGGCCAGCAGAACGCGCTGGAGTACCGCCGCCTGAACCCGGTGGGGCTGGTACCTGCGCTGATTACCGACGACGGTGAGTCGCTGGGGCAATCGCTGGCGATTATTGACTGGCTGGACAGACATTTCCCGCAGACGCCGCTGCTACCGGCGAACGATCCGCAGCGCATGCGCGTGCTGGAAGTGGTGTACGCCATCTGTTGCGACATCCACCCCATCAACAACATGCGCGTATTGCGTTACCTCAGCGATGAGCTGAAGGTCAGTGAAGAACAGAAAAAACGCTGGTATGCACACTGGATCCAGCAGGGGCTAAGCGCGGTTGAGCAACTGCTGCGTCGAAGCCAATCCGGGGCGTTTTGTTTTGGCGATGCGCCGACGCTCGCCGACTGCTGCCTGGTGCCGCAGTGGGCTAACGCCGAGCGCATGGGCTGCGATCTGAGCGGATTCCCGCGCTGTAAAGCGGTCTATGACGCCTGTACGGCGCTGCCGGCGTTTATCGCCGCCGCTCCGGAAAACCAGCAGGACAAGATCCCGGCGTAGTCAGAAAAGGAGAATTATCATGGCAAAAGTCACGCGTGCAATCATTGTCGGCGGCGGTATTGGCGGTGCGGCCACCGCGCTGTCGCTGGCCCGTCAGGGTATTCAGGTGATGCTGCTGGAGCAGGCGCATGAGATCGGCGAAATTGGCGCCGGGATCCAGCTGGGGCCGAACGCGTTTTCGGCGCTCGATAGCCTGGGCGTAGGCGACGTCGCCCGTCAGCGTGCGGTCTTTACCGATCACATCACGATGATGGATGCGGTCAACGGTGAAGAGGTGATCCATATCGAGACGGGACAGGCGTTCCGCGATCACTTCGGCGGCCCGTATGCGGTTATTCACCGTGTGGATATCCATGCCACGGTCTGGGAAGCGGCACTCCAGCATCCTGGCGTGAAATATCGCACTTCCACTCATGTGGTGGACATTCGTCAGACGGCGGATGATGTCACCGTATTTGATGATAAGGGCAATAGCTGGACGGCGGATATTCTGATCGGCTGCGACGGCGTGAAATCTGTGGTGCGTCAGAGCCTGCTCGGCGATACGCCGCGCGTCACCGGTCACGTGGTGTACCGCGCGGTGGTGGAACGCGACGATATGCCGGAAGACCTGCGCATCAACGCGCCGGTGCTGTGGGCAGGCCCACACTGTCACCTGGTGCACTATCCGCTGCGCGGCGGTAAACAGTACAACCTGGTCGTGACCTTCCATAGCCGCGAGACGGAAGAGTGGGGCGTGCGCGACGGCAGTAAAGAAGAAGTGATGTCGTACTTCAAAGGCATCCACCCGCGTCCGCGCCAGATGCTGGACAAACCGACCTCCTGGCGACGCTGGTCCACCGCCGACCGCGAGCCGGTGGAGAAGTGGGGGAACGATCGCATTACGCTGGTGGGCGACGCCGCACACCCGGTAGCCCAGTATATGGCGCAGGGCGCCTGCATGGCGCTGGAAGATGCGGTGACGCTGGGCAAAGCGCTGACGCAATGCGACGGTGATGCCGCCCGCGCGTTTGCACTGTACGAGTCTGTGCGTATTCCGCGTACCGCACGTATCGTCTGGTCCACCCGCGAAATGGGTCGCCTGTACCATGCGGCGGGCGTTGAGCGTCAGGTGCGTAACCTGCTGTGGAAAGGGAAAACCCAGGACGAGTTTTACCGTGGGATTGAGTGGCTGTACGGCTGGAAAGAAGATAACTGTCTGGAACCGCGATAGCCGCGGTTGCCACGATGGGCTCTCTCTCTTTTCAGGGCTGTCTCTTATACACAAGTTCTCGATGATAGCTATCAGCGAGGGAGAGGTGTATTTGGATTTCTCACACCGTTGCGCTCCTTATTCAGTTCTCGCCATATAAATTGCACGGGCGCAGGGAGCGCGCAAGGGGCGGCCAGTCGCCGCCGCCCCCCTTGGCCCGTTCACCGGTGAAAAGACCTCATGTTCCGCCTGACGTAAAGTGAACGGAACCCTTCACCTTACTGACAGATATCAGGCCCTGTCCCTCGATTCAGGGAGAGGTAGCTGAATGGGCCGCAAACTAACCCACCAGCGCCTTATCTTTCGCCAGCATAAACGGCCGCAAATACCCCACGGCGTTAGAGAGCGGTATCACGTCATCGCTCAACGCAATATGCAATGTCTCGCGAATATACGCCCGGCGCGCTTCGATACGCGCCCACAGTTGCGGATGATCCCGCGCGATCTGCTGCTGCAACGCCGCGTCCGCCAGCGCCACGCTCTCTTCGGCGCTCACCCCGGTATACCCCGGCACCGACGGAATAATATCGATCTGCACGATCATGCCGCTTTTCAGCGTCTCGGCGGAGTCAGGATAAACCGGTGACGACATCCACTCTTCATCGGCGCTCAGGTGCCCCGGATTCAGATGCCAGCCGTACTGGGCTTTCGGTAGCACGCATTCAACTAAATCGTACAGCTCGTTGCCCGACATACCGATCTTAATATGTTCAAGCCACGTTGCTATCGCGCCGAAGTAAGGCTTTGCCACCCGGTCTAAATAATCGCGCTGGTTTTCCGGCAGCTCGCTTTCATCGGCAATGACAAACCCGGTTCGGCTGGACAGCCCGCCCTTAAACCCGGTGGTCATCGACAGCGGCTGGCCGCGCTCGACCTTTTTCCATGAAGGGTAGAGATTAGCCTTCTCAAAACGCTGCCCGGTTGCGGCGATGGTGATGACCGACGGTGCCTGCCCTTCGGCGGCGAGCAACGCGCCCAGCTCCACCTCACGAATACCCACTTCAACGGCATCCAGCGCTGCCAGCATGCAGCGAGAAGCCAGGTTCGCGCCGTACTCATAATGGGCGATTTCGTTGGCGTTATTCACCACTCTCACCCCTTTGTCGCCGCCAATAAACAGATGCGCGGCGTTAATCAACTCGGCGTGAGTGCTCTGTTTTATTGCGTCGACGATAAACCACGGCAGGTCGAACAGCTTCGTGTTGTCGCTCCCGGCCGCCGTAAACATCTTCCAGCCCACGAGGCCCACTTTCGACATCGCGCTCAGCCCTGTTTCGCTAAACAGTTGTGCCAGCGGTTTTTCGTTATCCATTGGCTGATTCGGCAGCGAGAACAGCGGGCAGTGCTTTAGCGTGACCGGAATACGCGAGTGAGCCGCCATCTTCAGGTTTTCATTACCGAGGATCGCGGTGGCGTGCCCGGATTTATGCAGCACCAGCAGACCTTCCTCAAAACGCGGGATAAATCCGGTCAGGTATTCAAAATTACTGCCGTGCTCTTTATCGGCGTAGATGATCAGCGCGTCAAAACGTTCTTCCTGCATCCGTTCGAGCAGCTTCGTTTTGCGCTCAAGCAGGGTGGCATCGGTCAGCGTGACCGGCGGTACGTCGCTGAAGCCGCGCGGCGGCTGGATACGCTTTAGCTGGATATCCCTGGTATTCATTATTCACCTCCTGATGTGTCGACTGGCAGTGGAAAGCGGCATACTAAGACGTTACCATAGCGCCTCTTTTTTTTCCGGATAACAATATGCGTGTTTTACTGGCACCGATGGAAGGTGTGCTCGATTCCTTAGTGCGCGAGCTGCTGACCGAAGTGAATGATTACGATCTGTGCATCACCGAATTTCTGCGCGTGGTGGACCAACTGCTGCCGGTAAAATCGTTCTACAAGCTCTGTCCGGAACTGCATAACGAGAGCCGCACGCCTTCCGGCACCCGCGTGCGTATCCAACTGCTGGGGCAATATCCCGAGTGGCTGGCGGAGAACGCCGCCCGCGCGGTGGAGCTCGGTTCCTGGGGCGTGGATCTCAACTGCGGCTGCCCGTCGAAAACCGTTAACGGCAGCGGCGGCGGGGCCACGCTGCTAAAAGACCCGGAGCTTATCTATCAGGGCGCGAAAGCCATGCGTGAAGCGGTGCCGGCGCATCTGCCGGTAACGGTTAAAGTGCGTCTGGGCTGGGACAGCGGCGCTCGGCAGTTTGAAATTGCCGACGCGGTGCAGCAAGCAGGGGCCACTGAACTGGCGGTGCACGGGCGCACCAAAGAAGATGGCTATAAGGCCGAGCGCATCAACTGGCAGGCGATTGCCGATATCCGCCAGCGGCTTTCCATTCCGGTTATTGCTAACGGTGAGATCTGGGATTACGACAGCGCGCAGGCGTGCATGGCCGTGACCGGTTGCGACGCGGTGATGATTGGTCGCGGCGCGCTGAACGTGCCAAACCTCAGCCGGGTTATCAAATACAACGAGCCGCGGCTGCCGTGGCCGCAGGTGGTCGATTTACTGAAAAAATATGCCCATCTGGAAAAGCAGGGCGATACCGGGTTGTACCATGTGGCGCGCATCAAGCAGTGGCTGGGCTATCTGCGCAAAGAGTACGCTGAAGCCACCGAGCTGTTTACTGCCGTACGCGCGTTGCAGGAATCGAAACTGATTGCCCGGGCGATTCACGACTGGCAGGCATAAAGTATCCGATCTGCATCACAATTTTCCCGTCGCTCCATTGAGCAAAGCGACCGTTAAATGAAATACTCGTAGCCGATTGTTACTGCTACGGCAGGCAAAACCTGATTATCTGACGTTTGTCAGGAGTCAGGTTTTTTTGTTTCTGGGGTTCATAAATGCAGATCGCCAAAGTTCTTAATAATAATGTGGTGGTGGTTCTGGATGAACACCGGCGTGAGCAGGTGGTGATGGGGCGAGGGCTAGCCTTTCAGAAACGCGTCGGGGACTTATTGGATGAGTCGAAAATCGAGAAAATTTTTGCCCTGCAAAGCGATGAGCTGGCGGGGCGTTTAGGTGAATTACTCAGTCAGATCCCGCTGGAGGTGATGACCACCTGTGACCGGATCATCGAACGGGCGCGCGAGCGGCTCGGAAAATTGCAGGAAAGCGTCTACATCACGCTGACCGATCACTGCCATTTTGCCATTGAGCGGCAGAAAAACGGCGTCGCGCTGCGCAACGTGCTGCTGTGGGAGACCAAACGGCTCTACCCGAAAGAGTTTGCCCTGGGCCAGGAGGCGCGGGCGCTGATTGCCCAGCGTCTCGGCGTTGAGCTAGCGGAAGATGAAGCCGGGTTTATCGCCCTGCATCTGGTGACCGCGCAGCTGAATAGCGAAATGCCCGAGGTCATGCACGTTACCCGGGTAATGCAGGAAATTTTGCAACTGGTGAAGTATCAGCTGCGGCTGGAGTACAACGAAGAGTCGTTAAGCTATCAACGCTTCGTGACTCACCTGAAGTTTTTCGCCCAGCGGATGCTCACGCGAACGGTGGTAGAAGACGACGACGCAGAGCTGCACAGCGCAGTGAAGGACAACTACGCCAAAGCGTGGAAGTGCGCGGAGACCGTCGCCCTGCATTTGCAAAACAGCTACCAGCGGTCGCTGACGACGGAAGAAATTATGTTTCTCGCCATTCACATTGAACGGGTGAGAAAAGAGGGGCGTTAGCCCTTCCACAACTGGATTGTTACTGCATCATGCAGGCAAAACCTGAGCGCGACGTCTTACCGGCGTCGTTCTCGGGTTTTTTGTTTTTAATACTCGGTCAAGGAATATTGCATGGAATACAAAGCACTCGCGCAGGATATTCTCAGCCACGTTGGTGGCAAAGAGAATATTGTGAGTCTGGTTCACTGCGCCACGCGGCTGCGTTTTAAGCTTAAAGAGAGCGGTAAGGCGGATGCTGAAGCGCTGAAGGCCAACCCGGGCGTCATCATGGTGGTGGAGAGCGGCGGTCAGTTTCAGGTGGTGATTGGCAACCACGTCCACGACGTCTGGCAGGCGGTGCGCTATGAAGCGGGGATCACCGATGACAGCGAACCGGTAGCGGTGAAGGGGGAAAAAACCTCTCTCCTCGGCCAGGTGATTGACGTGGTTTCCGGTATTTTTGCCCCGTTTATCGGCGTGATGGCGGCGACGGGTCTGCTGAAGGGGCTGCTGGCGCTGGCGGTGGTGTGCGGCTGGCTTAATCCTGAGCAGGCGACTTATAAAATCTGGTTTGCCGCCAGCGACGCACTGTTCTTCTTCTTCCCGCTTTTCCTGGGCTATACCGCCGGGAAGAAGTTCGGTGGTAATCCGTTTATCTCGATGGTGATTGGCGGCGCGTTAACGCATCCGTTGATGATTCAGGCCTTCGAAGCCGCGCAGGCACCGGGAGCGAGTGCCGAGTATTTTCTCGGGATCCCGGTGACGTTTATCAACTACAGCTCGTCGGTTATCCCGATTATTCTCGCCGCCTGGGTCAGCTGCTGGATTGAACGGCGCAGCAACGCGCTGCTGCCGTCGGCGATGAAAAACTTCTTCACCCCGGCGATTTGTCTGGCGATTGTGGTACCGCTGACCTTCCTGATTATTGGCCCGGTGGCGACCTGGCTCAGCCATATGCTGGCGAACGGCTACCAGGTGGTGTACGAAGTCGCGCCGTGGCTGGCCGGGGCCGCGTTGGGCGGGCTGTGGCAGGTGTGTGTGATCTTTGGCCTGCACTGGGGGCTGGTGCCGCTGATGATCAATAACATGACCGTCCTTGGCCACGACTCAATGCTACCTATCATTCTCCCCGCGGTGCTGGCGCAGGTGGGGGCGGTGCTGGGTATTTTTCTTGCTACCCGCGATATGCGTCAGAAAGTGCTGGCGGGATCGGCATTTTCCGCAGGACTTTTTGGTATCACCGAACCGGCGATTTATGGCCTGACGCTCCCGCTGCGTCGCCCGTTTATTTTTGGCTGCGTGGCCGGCGCGTTGGGCGGGGCGATTACCGCGTTCAGCAATAGCTACGCATTCTCGTTCGGTCTGCCGAACATCTTCTTCCCGGCGCAGATGATCCCGCCAGGCGGTATTGATGCCAGCGTGTGGGGGGGGCTGATTGGCACCGCGGTGGCCTTTATTCTCGCCTGTGCGCTGACCTTCTTTGCCGGATTACCGCGTAAAACGATTGAGCCGATGGCGGTCGTGAAAGCCGGTGAAAATGACGTGTTGTCGCCAATGACCGGCACCGTGCTGGCGCTGGATCAGGTGCCGGACAGCACGTTCGCCAGCGGGCTGCTCGGCAAGGGCGTGGCGATTATCCCGAGCGAAGGCAACGTGATCGCGCCGTTCAGCGGTGAGGTGGCCTCGATTTTTCAGACCAAACACGCCATCGGTTTACTGAGCGACAGCGGGATTGAACTGCTGATCCACGTGGGGATCGACACCGTTAAGCTCGACGGCGCGCCGTTCACCGCCCACGTCAAAGAGGGCGACAAAATTCAGGCGGGCGATCTGCTCTTAACCTTCGACCGCCAGATGATTCTGGACGCCGGTTACGACCTGGCGACGCCGATTATTATCAGCAACAGCGATGACTATCCGGGGCTGGATATTGTTGCCGCCAGCGCGGTAAGCGCCGGTCAGCCGCTGTTAACCGTACAGCATTAATCACAGGAGAGAGAGATGAAAACATTCCCACAGACGTTCCTTTGGGGCGGCGCGACCGCGGCAAACCAGGTTGAGGGCGCATATCTGGAAGATGGCAAAGGATTGTCAACATCCGATGTTCAGCCTCAGGGTATTTTTGGCGAGGTGGTTGAGCGCGTCACGGGCGACAGCGGTATTAAAGATATCGCCATCGATTTCTATCACCGTTATCCGCAAGATGTCGCTCTGTTTGCGGAAATGGGCTTTAACTGCCTGCGTGTCTCGATTGCCTGGACGCGTATTTTCCCGAACGGCGACGACGCGCAGCCGAACGAAGCCGGGCTGGCCTTCTACGATAAGCTGTTCGACGAGATGGCCCGTCACAACATCACGCCGCTGGTGACGCTCTCGCACTACGAGATGCCGTGGGCGCTGGTGAAAAACTACGGCGGCTGGGGCAACCGCAAAGTGATTGATTTCTTTGAACGCTACGCGCGTACGGTATTTGAGCGCTATAAGGGCAAGGTCAAACTGTGGCTGACCTTCAACGAAATCAACATGTCGCTGCACGCGCCGTTGACCGGCGTGGGCCTGCCGGCGGGCAGCAGCAAGGGCGAAATCTATCAGGCGATTCACCATCAGCTGGTGGCCAGCGCGCTGGCGGTAAAAGCCTGCCATGAGATCGTGCCGGAAGGCAAAATCGGCAACATGCTGCTGGGTGGCCTGATGTACCCGCTGAGCTGCAAACCGGAAGATGTATTTAAAACGCTGCAGGAAAACCGCAGCTGGCAGTTCTTTGGCGACGTGCAGTGTCGCGGCGCTTATCCGGGCTATATGCTGCGTTATTTCCGCGATAACGGTATCGCGTTGGACATCACCGATGCCGACCGTGAGGCGCTGCGCACCACCGTCGATTTTGTCTCCTTCAGCTACTACATGACCGGCTGCGTGACCGCCGATGACGCGCTGAATAATCAGGCGCGCGGTAATATTCTCAATATGGTGCCGAACCCGCACCTGGCAAGTTCGGAATGGGGTTGGCAGATCGACCCGCTGGGCCTGCGCACGCTGTTGAACGTGCTGTGGGATCGCTATCAGAAGCCGCTATTTATTGTTGAAAACGGCTTAGGGGCGAAAGACAAAGTGGAAGCTGACGGCAGCATTAACGATGACTACCGCATTAGCTACCTGAACGATCACCTGGTGCAGGCGCGAGAGGCGATTGAAGACGGCGTTGAGCTGATGGGCTTTACCAGTTGGGGGCCGATTGACCTTGTCAGCGCGTCGAAAGCCGAGCTGTCCAAACGCTACGGTTTTATCTACGTCGATCGTCACGATGATGGCACCGGTACGCTTGCGCGCAGCAAGAAGAAAAGCTTTTACTGGTATAAAGAGGTGATTGCCACCAACGGTGCGAGTCTGAAAGCGTAAGCTTCGGTGAATTGCCGGATGGCGCCGGGCTTATCCGGCCTACAATGCTAACGATCTGTAGGCCGGATAAGGCGTAGCCGCCATCCGGCAATCCCAACTCACACCGGCTTACGCGCGCGCAGTAAAAAGATCATCGGCCGCTCTTTTTCTTCATCCAGCGCCGGATTCGCGGCAATCTGTTGCGCCGTTGGTCCCCACTCATCCAGATGTTCCACAACCAGCCCGGCGGCGACCAGCGCGTTAATCCAGCTGGCGAGCTTGCGGTGCTGTTTTTTCACGCCGTCGGCAAACCAGTTGCTGATGCGTTCACCCTCCTGCTGATAGTGACTCACCGGCCAGCTTTTTTGCCCGTTCTCGTCCAGCCGCCAGCCCTGCTGCAACGGCGCGGTGTAGATCGGATGCTCGGCGGAGAACACCAGCACGCCGCCTGGCGTTAACGCCTGGTAAACGGTGGTCAACAGCGGGGCGATATCGGGCAGATAGTGCAACGCCAGCGAACTGTACACCAGGTCGCAACTGTTGGCGGCAAGCGTTAAGTTTTGTAGATCTTCACAGCGGTAGGTAATGCCTTCGCCATCGGTCATCTCCTGTGCGCGTCCCAGCATACGGCTGGAAAGATCGTAGCCGATAACGTCTGCGGCACCCTGATCGCGCGCGCAGCGGCAAAACCAGCCGTAGCCGCAGCCGAGGTCAACCGTGCGCAAACCGGCGAGGGGCGGCAGCATTTCCTGGATTGCTGGCCACTCTGGCGCGCCGTCCAGTCCTTTCACCGAACGGTCGAGCGTGGCGTAACCTGCGAAAAAGTTCGGGTCGTCGTAGATGTTCTGACTCATATTCACTCCATGACGCTAAAGTGTTATTAGCTGTTTTTAAGTATGTCTATTTATGTTCCCACACGCTTTACTAAAAGGATTTGATTCATTTAAATTATTATCACTTTCCTTCTTTTGTAACCGACCTATCACATGAACTTGACTCTGAAAAAAAGCGTGCTGTCGGGCTTGCCCCTGCTCATCGCGCTAGCTGGCTGCGCGCCGTCGCACGATATTGGCAGCCCAATTAAGCAGCAGGCTCCGGCCTCCAGCGTGGCGACGGATTTACCCGCCGCAGTGAAAAATGGCTGGCCGCAGAGCAACTGGTGGCAAGACTATCACGACGCCCAGCTCAATAACTTGATTAGCCGCGCGCTGGCGAATGCGCCAGATATGCAAATTGCCGATCAACGCATTAAGCTGGCGGAAGCGCAGGCCCGGATGTCGAAGTCGTCGCTGGGCCCCGAAGTGGATTTCGGCGCGGACCTTGAGCGACAGAAAATGTCGGCAGAAGGACTGATGGGCCCGTTTGCCACCGACTTAGACGGTAATACCGGGCCATGGTACACCAACGGGACTTTCGGCTTGACCGCCGGTTGGGATCTCGACCTGTGGGGGAAAAACCGTGCTGAAGTGAAAGCGCGCATTGGGGAAGTGAAAGCGCAGGTGGCCGAGCTGGCGCAAACTCGCGAGTTGCTCTCCAGCAGCGTGGCGCGTCTGTACTGGCAGTGGCAGACCGAAGCCGCCATCCACAGCGTTCTTGAGCAAGTGAAAAGCGAACAAAATAATATCGTTAGCGTCGACACCGCGTTGTTTGAGCACGGAATTACTAACTCCGCCGAAGGGGCCGAAAACGATATCAACGTCAGCAAAACGGATCAGCAGTTGGCCGACGTTGAAGGCAACATGAAAGAGATTGAGGCGCGGCTGATGGCGCTGACCAATAGCCAAAGTCAGTCGCTGAATCTGCGCAAGGTTGAGCTGCCTGCCGTGGCCAGCAAAATGCCGTCGCAGTTAGGCTATGATCTGCTGGCTCGCCGCCCGGATTTACAGGAAGCGCATTGGTATATCGAAGCCTCGCTCAGTGAAATTGACGCGGCGAAAGCGGCCTTCTATCCGGACATCAACCTGATGGCCTTCCTGCAGCAGGACGCGCTGCACTTGAGCGATCTGTTCCGCCATTCTGCGAATCAGATGGGCGTGACCGCAGGGTTGACGCTGCCAATCTTCGACAGCGGTCGTCTGAATGCAAACCTCGATATTGCCAGCGCGCAGAATAATCTGTCGGTGGCGAAATACAACAAAGCGGTTGTTGATGCGGTGAATCAGGTGGCGAAAACCGCCAGCCAGGTCGAAACGCTGATGGCGAAAAACCAGCAGCAAGCGCAGGTTGAGAAAGACGCGCAGCGCGTGGTGAATCTGGCGCAGGCGCGGATGAATGCCGGGATTATTCCTGGGTCGAAGGTGAGTCTGGCGAAACTGCCAGCCTTACAGGAGCGAATCAGCGCTCTGCGTTTGCATGGCCAGTGGGTAGATGCCAGCATTCAGTTGACCTCCGCGCTGGGCGGCGGTTATCACATCACCGACAAGTCGTAAACGGCTGTGAATTTATTTCCCCCTGTGTTGAAATACAGGGGGAAATGAAAAACCAATATTCATATTAAATAATATTACTTGCTATTATATTTGCCAAAAATCTAATTTTTAATTTAATTAAAAATAAATGCCTTGCGTTAATTAAAATATGCTAGCGATCACGTATTTATATTTAAATAAATGACAGCGCGTTTCCCACCCACTAGTATCGCTCACCAGAAAAACAATATCTCTGGTCTTATTTTTTATTATTGAAAAACATATTCATCTTTTAAATATTATAGCCAGTTCCTCCTGATTTTATTGTGACATTAATAAGCAGAGGACGATTGCGTGAAAAAATTAATAACTCTTGGGATGCTGGCGTTTGTCAGCGCATCGGCGAGCGCGGTAACGATTGACTTGCGTCATGAATATACCGACACCTCGCAGGGACAGAAGGACAGGGTGCTGATTTCGCACCGCTTCGCCAACGGTTTTGGTTTCTCGGTCGAAGCCAAAACGAAATCAGGCGGTGAACATTCGGATAAAGCGTTTAATGATGTCGTTGATAATGGTGATGAGTATGTTATTAGCTATCAGTTTAACGCGATGCCAAATATTGCTATTCAGCCGGGTTTTGCCTTAGAAACGTCATCATCGAAGGCGATATATAAACCGTATATTCGTGGGCAATATAATTTCGAAAATGGTTTTTATGTCGCCGGGCGTTACCGCTACGAATATACGCGTGATACGTCCAGCACGAAAGACGATGAACATGTGAACCGTGGCGATCTGTGGTTAGGTTATAAAACCGGGCCGTGGACGTTTGAAGGAAATTATCTGTATAAGAAAAGCGAAGATTATAATCGCTACGATAACGGTAAAGATGACTATGAGCTGGATTTCAAAGTGGCTTACAGCATCGATAAAAACTGGAAGCCTTACGCGCAGATCGGTAACGTCTCCGTCAGCAGCGACGAAGACGATCGCCAGACCCGTTATCGTGTGGGCGTGCAGTACACCTTCTGATCCTCATTACCTCTGGGCCTTACCGGGGCGCTTCGGCGCCCCGGTTATTCATCCGTCGAACGTTTTTCCCGCCGTTTGAACCACCAGCGCAGCGCGACCACTAGCGCCACCGCCAGCGCCAGCCAGATAATGTGCTTCAGATGTTTATCCAGATGATGCAGCCACGGGCCGATAGCTTCGCCGCCCAGGTAGCCGAGGGTGGTGAACAGCAACGCCCAGATCAACGCGCCGAGAATGTTCAGCGGCAGGAAAATCTTTGGCGGTAGGCCGCTGGCGCCAATTAACAGTGGGCCAATGACACGAAAGCCGTACATAAAACGCGTACCGATGACAAATAGCTTCGGACGGCTGTTAATCAGCCGCTGCGCCTTCCGAATACGCGCCTGATGGCGTGAAAACCGTTTTAGCAGACGCCCGCCGAACTTCCGGCCTAAAAGATACAGCACCTGATCGCCGATCATCCCGCCCAGCGCCACCGAAATCACAACCAGCGGAAATTTCAATAGCCCCTGATGCGCCGCCACGCCACCGAGTAGCGTAATAGTTTCGCCTTCCGCCATACTGCCAATAATCAGCGCCGCGTAGCCATAGTGGGAAATCAGGTTATTGATATCCATACAAACACTCACTCCTTACCACATCATACTATTCATCATACACCCTCAGGGTGAGATTGCAGGGGCCGCTATTTTTTGCGTTGTACATAAAATAATCATTGGTGTGAATTATACTTACAGCAACGTGGTACGAAGCCGTGCAGAGGAGGCGTTATGAACCATGTATGGGGACTGTTCTCCCACCCTGACAAAGAAATGCATGTTATCCGCAGCGAGAACGAAACCGTTTCTCACCACTATGTGCATCATGTGCTGGTCATGGCGGCCATTCCGGTGGTCTGCGCCTTTATCGGCACCACCCAACTGGGCTGGAATTTTGGCGACGGCAACGTGGTCAGGCTGTCGCTGATGACGGGCCTGGGCATGGCGGTGCTTTTCTATGCCCTGATGCTGGCTGGTGTCGCGGTGATGGGACGGGTGATCTGGTGGATGGCGCGTAACTATCCGCAACGACCGTCGCTTAAACGCTGTATGGTGTTTGCCGGCTACGTCGCGACGCCGATTTTCCTGAGCGGTATCGTGGCGCTTTACCCGTTGGTGTGGCTGTGCGCACTGGTCGGGACGGTTGCGCTGTTTTATACCGGGTATCTGCTTTACATCGGCATCCCGACTTTCCTCAACATCGATCGGGAAGAGGGGCTGAGCTTCGCCAGTTCCACCCTGGCTATCGGCGTGCTGGTACTTGAAGTGCTGCTGGCGTTGACGGTGGTGCTGTGGGGCTATGGCTACCGATTATTCTGAGTTCTGATATGCATTGCTGATGTGAATTAAATTACGTCAGCAATGCAGCATTTATTCACCATTATTTTCTGGCAGATGCCGCGTTCTACGCGCTATGATGGGCCATTCCGCTTCGCAACCGTTTGGTGCGAAGCGGTTGTCCATCATAATGTGCATAAATAACCGCCAGAATACTCACCATGCAGAAATTTCGCGTTTCCCTGCTCAGCCTCGCTCTCGTGCTGGCTGTGCCTTTTGCGCCTCAGGCGAGTGCTAAAACCGCCGTCTCCGCCGTGGCCTCGCAGCCGGAAATTGCTTCCGGTAGCGCGATGATTGTCGACCTTGAAACGAATAAAGTGATTTATGCCAACCAGCCCGATCTGGTGCGTCCGATGGCCTCCATTACCAAGCTGATGACGGCGATGGTGGTGCTGGACGCCCATCTGCCGCTGGATGAGATGCTGACCGTGGATATCAGCCACACGCCGGAGATGAAGGGCATTTATTCCCGCGTGCGTTTGAACAGCCAGATTAGCCGTAAAAACATGCTGCTGCTGGCGCTGATGTCTTCCGAGAACCGCGCGGCTGCCAGCCTGGCGCACCATTATCCGGGCGGTTATGACGCATTTATTCGCGCCATGAATGCCAAAGCCAAATCGTTGGGGATGACTCGTACTCGCTATGTCGAGCCGACGGGGCTGTCCATTCATAACGTTTCGACCGCACGCGATTTGACTAAACTGCTGATTGCCACCAAACAGTATCCGCTGATTGGCCAACTGAGCACGACCAAAGAAGACACGGCGACCTTCGCCCATCCGGCGTATACGCTACCGTTCCGCAACACGAATCATCTGGTGTACCGCGATAACTGGAGCATTCAGCTGACCAAAACCGGCTTTACCAATGCGGCGGGTCACTGCCTGGTGATGCGCACCGTGATGAACAAACGTCCGGTGGCGATGGTGGTCATGGATGCGTTCGGTAAATATACCCATTTCGCCGACGCCAGCCGTCTGCGTACCTGGGTTGAAACCGGAAAGGTGATGCCGGTTCCTGCCGCGGCGCTGAGCTATAAAAAGCAGAAAGAGGCCCAGGTGGAAGGCAATATCGCGAAAGCCCAGCTTAGCGGGCAAACCACCCAGGACGATTAAACGTTCTTTATTCCGGCAGCGTCCAGTCACCGTCGTTGAGTGGGCGCTGCATAATCACCGTATCCCGCCAGTCACCCATCTTGTAGCCGACGCTGCGCAACTGTCCCGCCACTTCGAAGCCGTGTTTTTTATGCAGTCGCAGCGAAGCGGTGTTGTTATTTCCGTCGCCAATTACCGCCAGCATCTGCCGCCATGGCCCTTGTTCGCATACGGCGATTAATGCCGTCAGCAGGCGGCTACCGATACCGTGAGCGGTCATTGTGGTGTCGATATAGATAGATTCTTCCAGCGTATAGCGATAGGCCGGGCGAGGGCGATAGGGGCTGGCATAGCAGTAGCCGACGATAACCCCACGATACAACGCCACCAGCCACGGCAATCCTTGTTGCTGAATGGTGTTCATGCGTTGCTGCATTTCATCAATGGAAGGTGGCACCTCTTCAAATGAGGCGCGGCCATTAAGTACGTGCCAGGCATACAGCGCGGCAATGGCTTGTACATCGTCAGCCTGCGCGTCACGGATTTCAATATCGGCGTCGCGAGTGACATCAAGCGTAGACATGCTTGAATTCCTTATGGTTTCCATCGTTAATCTGGCTCGCAGTCGGCCGGATGGCGCTACGCTTATCCAGCCGACAACGAATTTCCCAACGTCATATCACGCGTCGGTTTTCTCGCCCCAGTATTTGAGCTTACTGGTTTTGCCGATCCCCGGATTCATGCTGTTGGTCGGGTCGTTTTCCCGGTAGTGGCGTTTGAGGTTTTCATCGGCTTCATACAGATGCCCGACATTATGTTCCGCCGGATACTGGGCTCCACGCTCGCGCAGCAGCGCTAGCATCTGCTCTTTCAACTCGTGAGCATCGACGCCTTTTTTCACGATGTAGTCCTGGTGGAAAACGTGGCACATAAAGTGGCCGTAGTAGAGCTTATGCACCAGTTTACTGTCGATTTCCGGCGGCAGATGCTCGAACCATTCGGTGTCGTTGCGGCGTAGCGCAATATCCAGCGCCAGAATATCCTCCACTTCATCCGCGTGTACCGCCTGGTAACGGATGGCCGCACCTGCCGCCGCGAAGCGGTGCAGGAACGCTTTGCTGCCTTCTTCCGGCGTACAGACAAAGAAGTCGCCTTCCGCCTGCTTGAAGTACTCCACCAGCCAGGCTTTAGCCTCGTCAATGCCGTCGCCGGACATTTTCAGCAGCAGGTGGTGCTCGTATTTATCGCGCCATGTTTTCATCCGTTCCGGCAGATGCGCCGGGAAAGCGTGGCCTAGCTTCTGCATAAAGCGGTCGGTGAAGTGCGGCTTGAACAGGGACACTTTTTCCAGCATGGCGTCGGCACGGCCCTTCATGGTGAAGAAGAACGGCATTTTGTCGGTACCGAGCTTGTCGATCATCAGGAAGGTGTCTTTACCGTACTGCTCGGCGATATCGTAAATATCGCGATGCATATATTCGCCTGCTACCGGCAGGTTGTTAAATTCAGCCAGAATATGGCGGCGAATTTTCGTCAGCACGTCCGGCTGATTCGTTCCGATGTAGAACACCTGTTGACGTTTTTCTGCCGGGAAGGTGTCGAGACGCGCGGCGAATACCGCCAGCTTGCCCGCGCAGCCGGAGGATTCAAACAGACGCTCCGGGTCGGCGTTGTAGCGCGCCGGGGTATCGGCGTTGACGTCGCGCACGCGGTTGACGTAGTCGTGATCGTGCGCGTGACGGCCATCGTGACGCACATCGCTGTCCTTCACGCGATCGTCATCAAGTTTGCTGAGAATCTGCTCCGGGGTTTCACCCAGATCGATGCCCAGATGGTTAACCAGCGTCAGCTTGCCGTTTTCATCAATGCGCGCAAACAGCGACATCTCGGTGTACGCCGGACCGCGCTGCACCAGCGAACCGCCGGAATTATTGCAGATCCCGCCGATCACCGACGCACCGATGCAGGAGGAGCCAATCACCGAATGCGGTTCACGGCCCAGCGGCTTGAGCGCTTTTTCCAGTGAATAGAGCGTGGTACCTGGCCAGGCCAGCACCTGCTCGCCTTTATCCAGCAGATGCAGTTTATCGAGGCGTAGGGTGCTGATAATGACGATATCGCGGTCGTAGTCGTTGCCGCTGGGCGTTGAACCTTCGGTCAGGCCGGTATTGGCGGCCTGCATCAGAATAATTTTGTCCGCATTGACGCAGGCGTTGAGCACGCGCCATAGCTCCAACAGCGAGCCTGGAAACACCACGGCCAGCGCATCGCCGTGCCCGGAACGGAAGCCTTTACGGTAGCGGGCGGTTTTGGCCGGGTCGGTGAGCAGGTGAGCGTGACCAACCAGGCGCGAGAGTTCGTTAATCAGCGCGTTATTATCATTTGTAGTTTGAGAAGCCATTCTCCACTCCTTGTGGTGGGACAAATTGTCGTTTCTAAGAATAGCGCTTTGTATGATCATTGGGGGAGTGAATGTTTCTAAAAATCAGAGAATAACCTTAGCTTTCTGTTCCGCGCTCCTTTACCTTTATGGCAAACTGCGGCTTTTCATCGACTCTCAGCCGCTCTCCCCGGCATGGATACAAGAGACTACAAAAATATGAAATGGCTATTTTCTGTTGGCGTCGCCGTGAGCCTGGCGCTGCAACCCGCTCTGGCGGAGGATTTGTTCGGTAACCATCCACTCACCCCGCAGGCGCGGGATGCGTTTGTGACCGAACTGCTGAAAAAAATGACGGTCGATGAAAAGATTGGCCAGCTGCGCCTGATTAGCGTTGGGCCGGACAACCCGAAAGAAGCCATTCGCGAGATGATCAAAGACGGTCAGGTCGGCGCGATTTTCAATACCGTGACTCGCCAGGATATCCGTGCGATGCAGGATCAGGTGATGTCCCTTAGCCGCCTGAAAATTCCGCTGTTCTTTGCCTACGACGTGGTACACGGCCAGCGTACCGTATTCCCGATTAGCCTTGGCCTTGCCTCTACCTTCAACCTCGACGCGGTGAAAACCGTGGGCCGCGTGTCAGCCTATGAAGCGGCGGATGACGGCCTGAATATGACCTGGGCGCCGATGGTTGATGTCTCGCGCGACCCGCGCTGGGGCCGCGCTTCCGAAGGGTTTGGCGAAGACACTTATTTAACCGCCGTGATGGGCGAAAACATGGTGGAAGCGATGCAGGGTAAAAGCCCGGCGGATCGCTACTCGGTGATGACCAGCGTTAAACACTTCGCCGCTTACGGCGCGGTGGAAGGCGGTAAAGAGTACAACACCGTCGATATGAGCCCGCAGCGTCTGTTTAACGACTATATGCCGCCGTATAAAGCGGGGCTGGATGCGGGCAGCGGCGCGGTGATGATCGGCCTGAACTCGCTGAACGGCACGCCGGCGACGTCCGACACCTGGCTGCTGAAAGACGTGCTGCGCAACCAGTGGGGCTTCAAAGGGATCACCGTCTCCGATCATGGGGCGATTAAAGAGCTGATTAAACACGGCGTTGCCGCCGACCCGGAAGACGCCGTTCGCGTGGCGCTGAAGGCCGGTATCGATATGAGCATGAGCGATGAATACTACAGCAAGTATCTGCCGGGGCTGGTGAAATCCGGCAAGGTGACGATGGCCGAGCTGGACGACGCCACCCGCCACGTGCTGAACGTCAAGTACGATATGGGGCTGTTTAACGATCCGTACAGCCATCTGGGGCCGAAAGCGTCCGACCCGCAGGACACGAACGCCGAAAGTCGCCTGCATCGTGCCGAAGCGCGCGAGGTTGCGCGCCAGAGCCTGGTGCTGTTGAAAAACCGTCTCGAAACGCTGCCATTGAAGAAAAACGCTACCGTGGCGGTTGTGGGCCCGTTGGCCGACAGCCAGCGTGACGTGATGGGGAGCTGGTCTGCCGCCGGTGTGGCTGGACAGTCCGTGACCGTACTGACCGGGATTAAAAACGTGATGGGCGGTGAAGGCAAAGTGCTGTACGCCAAAGGCGCGAACGTGACCAGCGACAAAGGCATCATCGACTTCCTCAACCTCTATGAGGAAGCAGTGAAGGTCGACCCGCGCTCGCCGCAGGCGATGATTGACGAAGCGGTTACCGCGGCGAAACAGTCCGACGTGGTTGTGGCGGTGGTGGGCGAAGCGCAGGGCATGGCCCACGAAGCCTCCAGCCGTACCGAACTGTCAATTCCGAAAAGCCAGCAGGATCTGATTGCGGCATTGAAAGCCACCGGCAAACCGCTGGTTCTGGTGCTGATGAACGGTCGTCCGTTGACGCTGGTGAAAGAGGACCAGCAGGCCGACGCTATTCTGGAAACCTGGTTCGCCGGTACCGAAGGCGGTAACGCCATCGCCGACGTGTTGTTTGGCGACTACAACCCATCCGGTAAGCTGCCGATGTCCTTCCCGCGCTCCGTGGGGCAGATTCCGCAGTACTACAGCCACCTGAACACCGGTCGTCCATACAACGCCGACAAGCCAAACAAGTACACCTCGCGCTACTTTGACGAAGCCAACGGCCCGCTGTATCCGTTCGGCTACGGTCTGAGCTACACCACTTTCTCGGTCTCCGACGTGAAAATGTCCGCACCGACCATGAAGGCTGACGGCAGCGTCACCGCCAGCGTGCAGGTGACCAACACAGGCAAACGTGAAGGGGCGACAGTTATTCAGATGTACCTGCAGGACGTGACCGCGTCGATGAGCCGCCCGGTGAAACAGCTGAAAGGCTTTGAGAAGGTGACGCTGAAGCCAGGTGAAACTCAAACCGTGAGCTTCCCGATTGACGTTAACGCGCTGAAGTTCTGGAACCAGCAGATGAAATACGCCGCTGAGCCGGGCAAGTTTAACGTGTTTATCGGCGTGGATTCGGCGCGTGTGAAGCAGGGCGAATTCGAGCTGCTGTAAGGCGACCCTTCAGTTCAGTACAAACTATCAGGCCGCACTCAACGGTCCCCTCTCCCCTGCGGGGAGAGGGCTAGGGTGAGGGGGCAACCCCCCAAAACCCACTCCCGCATCATTTTGTGATCCCCCTCGCTATTCTCTGCCCATCGCCGTGCAATCTGCGCTAAACGGCCCGTTTAACGCGCTAACTAAGCTTCTTTTTGTGACGTTCCTCACTTATCACCTACCCCGGCATATCGCGTTTTGTGCGCTTGCTCAAAAGCCGCATCAGGCCGTCATAACAGGCGTGACCCCATTCACTAATACGTAAAAAAGCCCGCTTCTGCCCCGCGAGAGGCGCGGCGAATCCGCGTTAAATGCAGCTATCTCAACATTCGCAGGTAGCCACATGAAGATTTCACTGCATAACACCTCTCTCGACCGCAGCGGTAAAACGCCGCTGACCGCGCAGCTGCAGCAGCTGATTGACGAAATTGACCGCGCCGGCGGCGGCACGCTGGTGGTGTCGGCGGGTGACTGGATGACCGGCACGCTGATTCTACCGTCCAACTTTACCCTGCATCTGGAGGCCGGCGCGCGTTTGCTGGCCAGCCCGAACGCTGAGGACTATCCGGCGGAGTTGACGCAAACCGTTGCTGAACTCTCCCGCATGGCGCTGATTTATGCCCGTAACGCTCATCACATTACGCTGAGCGGCGAAGGTTGTCTGGCAGGGGGCGCGAGCGCCTGGTTCGCAGAGCGCGCCGATGAGCAGGGTTATCGCCAGCCGAAAACCATGCGCCCGCGCATGCTGGTGCTGGAAGGCTGCCAGCAGGTGCGCATTCGTGATATCACCATCAGCGACTCGCCGATGTGGACCGCGCATCTGGTGAGCTGTAATCAGGTATTCATTCAAAATCTGACCATTGATAACGATCTGGCGCTGTCCAACACCGATGCGCTGGATATCGACAGCTGCCAGCATGTGCACATTAGCGATAGCTACTTCAGCGCTGCCGATGATGGCATCTGTATCAAAACGACCCGCAAACCGCAGGAGCTCCAACAGGCGACCCGCCACGTGGTGGTCAGCAATTGCCTGATTCGTTCGAAAAGTTGCGCTATCAAAATCGGCACCGAAACCTTCGCCGATATCAGCCATGTCGCCGTGCACAACTGTTCAATCTTTGAGTCCAACCGCGGCATCGGCCTGGTCTCCCGCGATGGCGGCCGGTTCAGCCAGATGATTTTCAGCAACATTCTGTTCGACTGCCGCCACGGTCACCCGTGCCACTGGGGAAAAGCCGATCCGGTCTTTATCTCGGTGCGCCATCGCGACCCGCAGGTTCAGCCGGGCCAGGTTGAAGACATCACCTTTAGCCAGCTCTCCGGCGTGAGCGAAGGGGCCATCAACCTGCACGCGGAAACACCGGGCGATATTCATCATGTCACCTTCAACGGGCTGTCGCTGCAGCAGCTCTCCGGCCCCTCTGATGAGCAGGGCTGCTATGACGTTCGCCCACCGTGCAACCCGGCGAGCCCAACCGGCATGGGGCTTGATAACGCCTACCGCGTGAACCCGCAAACCGGCCGCGCCTGGGGTGTCGATGCCTATCCTGGCGGCCTACCGGCGTTCTACGCCAACGGTGTGCAAGAACTGACGCTCAACGATCTGCGCATTCGTCGCCCGACGCCGCTGCCGCAGGGATGGAACATCAACGCCATCGTGCAGGAAAACGCCGACGCCTGAAGCTATTTGATGACGGCGCGGCTTTCGCCTCGCCGTTCTGTACTGTTCAAGGGGATGGAAAATGATAAAAAAAGTGCGGGAGATAAAACTCCACAACTACATCTGCTATGGCCTTGCGGATGTGATCGGTTCAGGCGCGTTTACTCTGGTGAGCGCCTGGCTGCTGTTCTTCCTGACCACATTCTGCGGCCTGACGCCCATTGAGGCAGGCTCGCTGTTTGCGGTGGCGCGTATCGTCGACGTCATCATGTGCCCGTGCATGGGGTACATTTCCGATAACTTCCACAAAACGCGCCTCGGCCGCCGCTTTGGCCGCCGCCGCTTCTTTCTGCTGCTGAGCATTCCGCTGGTGGCGGTCTACAGCCTGCTGTGGGTTCAGGGTTTCAACTACTGGATCTACCTGCTGGTGTACATCCTGTTTGAAATCGTCTATTCGATGATTCTGATCCCGTACGACACCCTGTCGGCGGAAATGACCTCCGATTTTACCAAACGCTCTAAACTGACCAGCGCACGTATGTACATTGCCCAGTTCGCCGGCTTCACCGCCGCGTTCCTGCCGGGGCGTCTGCTGGCCTACTTTGGTTCCGACTCGGCTATCTCTTTCTTCTACGCCGGGGCTATCTTCACGGTCGCCTTTATGGTGGTGCTGTTCTTCGTCTATTTCGGCACCTGGGAACGTTCAATTGAAGAGATTGAGCTGAGTGAGCGCAGCGTTGAGAGCGAAGAGAAGCAGCCGCTGGGCAAACGTCTGTTCGATATCTACTACGATTTTGTGTCCACGCTGAAAATCAAAACCTTCCGCTCCCACCTCGGCATGTACCTTGGCGGCTCTGTCGCGCAGGATATCTTCAACTCCGTCTTTACCTACTTCGTGGTCTTCGCGCTGGCCACCTCGTCAGTGGTGGCCAGTAACCTGTTGAGCGTGATTAACGGTCTGCAGTTCTTCGGCGTCGGCGTGGCAACCTGGCTGACGCTGCGTTACTCCCCGTCCCGGGCGTTTGCTACCCAGGCATTGATGGCGCTGGTGGCCTTTGCGCTGTTCGCCCTGACCTATGTCTATGGCTCCACCAGCATGTCGCTGCTGTATTTGGCGGCGGGCGTGGCGGGTCTGGCGCGCGGCGGTATCTACTCCATTCCGTGGAACAACTACACCTTCGTGGCCGATGTGGATGAGATTCTGACCTGCAACCGTCGTGAAGGGATCTTCGCGGGCTTTATGAGCCTGCTGCGTAAAGCGTCTCAGGCATTCTCCATCTTCCTGGTGGGCGTCGCGCTGCAAATGTCCGGCTTTATTACCGGGCACAGCAGCCAGCCGCAGTCGGCGATCAATATGATCCTCGCCATCATGATTGTGCTGCCGGTGGTTCTCACCCTGTGGGGCATCTGGTCCGCCTTCCAGTTTAAGGTGAACAGCCGTACCCACGCGGTGCTGAACGACGAAGTGGCGCGCCTGAAGCAAGGCGGCAGCAAAGCTACGGTTACCGCCGACACCAAAGCGGTGATCGAAAGCCTGACCGGAATGCCGTATGACCAGTGCTGGGGCGATAACACCGTCGGGCACGTCAACCGCAGCCTGTTGAAAGCGAAACAGCAGCAGTTAGAACAGTTACATAACGTGTAAGTACTTTCCCGGGCGAGCATCGCGACCCCGGGAATTTTGTGGATAACAGAAATGACCGATCAAAGTTTATATATTCAACAGGGTATCTGGGCGAGGCTGGGTCTGCCGCGCGAGCTGGTGTGGGGATTTGTCGGCGTCTTCCTGTTTATTACCGGCGCCACCATTGAACAAAGCTGGCTGGCATCACTGCTACAGCAGCGCGGCCTTGATGCGGTGCATATCAGCCTGCTGTCTTCGGTCTTTGGCCTGTGCGTGGCGGCGATCTCCTGGTTCTCCGGAATTGGCGCGGGCGTGCTGGGCGTTCGTCGCCTGATGTGGCTGGCGACGATTCTCTATTTTGTCGGTTCGGTGCCGTTTATCTTTGTCGCGCTGCCTGATAGCAACTATCCGCTAATGATGGTGAGCTACGCGGTACGCGGCATGGCTTATCCGCTATTTGCCTATTCGTTCCTGGTGTGGATCAACCAGCGCTGTGAAAGCCGCATTCTGGGGCGCGCCGTTTCCTGGTTCTGGATTGCCTTCGGCGTCGGCATGACCATCGTCGGGCCATGGTTCTCGGGCTTTATGATCCCGCGCCTGGGGGAAACGACCACGCTGCTGTCCGGCTTTATTTTCGTGCTGGCGGGCTGTGGCTGCGCGCTGATCCTCAACCGCGATAAGCCTCAATGGCAGCAGGGGCAGGCGGTTGGCCAGGCGCTGGCGGAAGGCCTCATTGTGCTGGTTCGTGAGCCGAAAATGCGTATCGCCGTGGTGGTGAAAAGCATCAATGATATCGGCAAATTCTCGCTGGTGATCTTGATGCCGGTGTATCTGCCGCGCTTTGGGTTCAGCATTGAAGAGTGGCTGACCATCTGGGGGCTGGTGAACGTGATTAATATCTTCGCCAACTACTTCTTCGGCTGGCTGGGCGACACCATTGGCTGGCGCAACACGGTAGTGTGGTTTGCCGGCACGCTGTGCGGGCTGGCGGCATTGGCGGTCTGCTACGCGCCGGTGTTGTTCGGCCACAGTAGCGCAGCGCTGATTGCCGCGCTGGCGATTTATGCCATCGGCCTTGGCGCGTTCGGCCCGTTAAGCGCGCTTATTCCTTCACTGCTGCCGGAAAACAAAGGCGCGGCGATCTCCTGCCTCAATCTCGGATCCGGCCTCAGCAACTTCGTCGGGCCGTTTATCGTGACGCTGTGCGTGAATCCGCTGGGCGTTGAAGGCACGCTGTGGGTGATTGCGCTGCTGTATTTCGCCGCCAGTTTGCTGACGATCCCGTTAAAAATGCCGGAACAGGGCTGAATTCTCCATTTTCGTCTACGCTTTTTGCTTAAGCGACTGTTAATTGAGCGCAAAATAAGAGGAAAGCGTATGACGATTGCAAGGGGATGGACGCTGGCATTGCTGGCCGCGGTAAGCCTGCCGGCGCTGGCTGCCGAGCCGGTGAAAGTAGGATCAAAAATTGACACCGAAGGGGCGCTGCTCGGTAATCTGATTTTGCAGGTGCTGGAAAGCCACGGTGTCAGCACCGTCAATAAAGTTCAACTGGGCACCACGCCGGTGGTGCGCGGCGCCATCACTTCCGGCGCGCTGGATATCTACCCGGAATACACCGGTAACGGCGCTTTCTTCTTCAAAGATGAAAACGACCCGGCGTGGAAAAACGCCAAAGCGGGCTATGACAAGGTGAAAGCGCTGGATGCGCAGAAAAATCATCTGGTCTGGCTGACGCCGGCGCCTGCGAATAACACCTGGACGCTCGCTGTGCGTAAAGACGTGGCGGAAAAAAATAAGCTCACCTCGCTTGCCGATCTGAGCCGCTATCTCAAGGATGGCGGCACCTTCAAGCTGGCGGCCTCGGCGGAATTTATCGAACGCCCGGACGCGCTGCCTGCCTTCGAAAAAGCCTACGATTTTAAACTCTCCCAGGATCAACTGCTGTCGCTGGCCGGTGGCGACACGGCGGTGACCATCAAAGCCGCCGCCCAGCAAACTTCGGGGGTGAACGCGGCGATGGCCTATGGTACCGACGGCCCCGTGGCGGCGCTAGGATTGCAAACCCTCAGCGATCCGAAAGGCGTGCAGCCTATCTATGCGCCCACGCCGGTGGTACGCGAAGCGGTGCTGAAAGCCTATCCGGATATCGAAAAATGGTTACAGCCGGTGTTTGCCAGCCTGGATGAAAAAACGCTGCAAACCCTGAACGCCAGAATTGCGGTAGAGGGGCTGGATGCGAAAAGCGTGGCGGCGGGCTACCTGAAAGAAAAAGGGTGGGTGAAGTAACCGATTATCCCCATGACTCGTTGTTCTAACCGCGTGGTGGCGCTGCTGGCACTGATGCTGCTGGCCGCCAGCGCGCTACCGTTTGCCAATTTTGCCCCGAACCGGCTGGTTTCGGGCAATGGCCTGTGGCTATGGCAAATTTGGTCGTTCTCGCCGCTGGCGCTGCTGGCGGTACCGGCGGCGTTGTGGATTTTATGCTGGCTGCCCGGCCGCTTTCCCGGCCTGCTTATTCTGCTGCTGGCGCAGTCGGGCTTCACGCTATTGCTATGGGCTGCGGGGGAGGCCGCCAACCATCTTGCGGCAAGCGCCAGCCCGCTGGCGCGTACCTCGCCCGGCAGCGGACTATGGCTGTGGTTACTGCTGATGCTGCTTATCGCCAACGATGCGATTCGTCGTCTCACGACTCGCGCGGCGTGGCGATGGCTGCTTAACGTTCAACTGTGGCTGCTGCCATGTTGGCTGCTTGCGAGCGGGGCGCTGGATGGGTTATCGCTACTCAAGGAATATGCCAACCGCCAGGATACCTTCAATGACGCGCTGTACCAGCATCTGACTCTGTTGTGGGGCACGCTGCTGCCCGCGCTGCTGATTGGCGTCCCGCTGGGGATGGCGTGCTGGCGTCATCCGCGACGGCAGTCGAGCGTCTTCACGGTGCTGAACATTATTCAAACCATTCCTTCTGTCGCGCTATTTGGCGTGCTGATTGCGCCGCTGGCCGGGCTGGCGCAGCGTTTTCCGTGGTTGGCGACGTTTGGCGTGGCTGGCACCGGCCTGGCGCCCGCGCTGATTGCGCTGGTGCTCTACGCGCTGTTGCCGCTGGTACGTGGCGTGGTCGCCGGGATGCAGCAGGTGTCGCCGCAGGTGCTGGAAAGCGCGACGGCGATGGGCATGGGCCGTGGTCAAACTTTTCTGCGAGTGCAACTGCCGCTGGCGCTGCCCGTGCTGCTACGCAGCCTGCGGGTCGTGGTGGTACAGACCGTGGGGATGGCGGTGGTCGCCGCGCTGATTGGCGCAGGTGGCTTTGGCGCGCTGGTGTTTCAGGGGCTGCTCAGTAGCGCGCTGGATCTGGTGCTACTGGGGGTGATGCCGGTGATTGCGCTGGCGGTAACCCTGGATGCGCTGCTGAGTCTGGCCGCCACCTTACTTCAAGGAGAAGCCGGTGATTGAATTTTCGCAGGTCAATAAAACATTCGGCGGTCATCCGGCGGTGAAAAACCTGTCACTACGTCTTGAGGAAGGGGCGTTCTCGGTGCTGATTGGCACTTCCGGCTCGGGAAAATCGACCACCCTGAAGATGATTAATCGACTGGTGGAGCCGGACAGCGGGATGATTCGCTTCGCCGGACAGGATATCCGCGAGCAGTCGCTGCTGGCGCTGCGCCGACGGATGGGGTACGCCATTCAATCGATTGGCCTGTTTCCGCACTGGACGGTCGCTCAGAACATCGCCACCGTACCGCAACTGCTGAAATGGCCGAAGGCCAGAATGAACGCGCGTATCGACGAACTGATGGCCCTGCTCGGGCTGGAACCCACGCTGCGCGGTCGTTACCCGCATCAGCTTTCCGGCGGCCAGCAGCAGCGCGTCGGCGTGGCGCGGGCGCTGGCGGGCGATCCCGACGTTTTGCTGATGGATGAACCTTTCGGCGCGCTGGACCCGGTCACCCGTAGCGCATTGCAGCAGGAGATGCGCCGCATTCACCGGCTGCTGGGGCGTACCATCGTGCTGGTGACGCATGATATTGATGAAGCGCTGCGTCTGGCGGATAACCTGATTTTACTCGATGGCGGTGAAGTGGTGCAGCAGGGCTCGCCGCTGCATATGCTCAGCGCGCCGGGCAATGAGTTTGTCCGCACCTTTTTTGGTCGCAGCGAGCTGGGTGTACGCCTGCTGTCGTTACGCCAGGTGGCCGACTATGTGCGCCACGGTGAACGCGTTGCAGGAGAAGCGATAGCCGATTCGTTATCGCTGCGCGATGCGCTGTCGGGGTTTATGGCCCAGCGGCGTACGGTGTTGCCGGTGGTCAACGAGAAAGGCGTGGCATACGGGGCGCTGCATTTTGCCGACCTGCTGCGTGAGGAGCCTGCCGATGCGCGTCCTTCGTGATCCGCTGCTATGGCTGTTGGCACTGTTTATTGCGCTGCTGATTGGCCTGCCGTATAGCGAGCCGCTGTTTCACACGCTTTTTCCGGAACAACCGCGCCCGCTGTATCAGCAGGCGGGGTTTCTTGCGCTGACGCTGGCGCACGGCAAGCTGGTGGTCATCTCCAGCCTGGCGGCGGTTGTGATTGGCGTTGGCGCGGGCGTGCTGGTTACGCGTCCTGCGGGGCGCGAGTTTCGTCCGCTGGTGGAAACGCTGGCGGCGATGGGGCAAACCTTTCCGCCTGTAGCGGTGCTGGCGCTGGCGGTGCCGGTGATGGGCTTTGGGGAACAGCCGGCGATTGTCGCGCTGATTCTCTACGGTATTCTGCCGGTACTGCAGGGAACGCTGGCCGGATTAGCGTCCGTACCCGTCGGGGCGCTGAGCGTGGCGGAAGGAATGGGCATGACGGGAGGACAGCGGCTGTGGAAAGTCGAGCTGCCGTTGGCGGCACCGGTGATCGTGGCGGGTATCCGCACGTCGGTTATCGTCAATATTGGCACGGCGACCATCGCCTCAACGGTGGGGGCCAATACGCTGGGCACGCCAATTATCATTGGCCTGAGTGGATTCAATACGGCCTATGTGGTGCAGGGGGCAATTCTGGTGGCGCTGGCGGCGATTATCGTCGACCGCGCCTTTGAGCGCTTAAGCCTGAGGCTCAGCCGACACCGCCGCGCACAATAAACGAGTAGCCGGCGAGCATCACGCCACCAATTCCGCTGATAGCCATCAGGGCAAAAAGGACGATCGCGGCGAATTTAGCTGACTTCATTGTGTACTCCTTTTGTTAACCAAAAGATTATACCGCGAAGCTCAGCTGTTAACGAACGATTAATTAGCAGGAAGTGCGAAGGCCACGCCGTCTTCCTGCCAGCGTGCAAGCTGCTGTAGCTGTTGGGCGCCAGGGGCCGCACCGCACCAGATTAACAGCGTTTGGCCGGGGAACAGCTCTGGCTGAATCTGCGTGAGCGGGTGGGCCAGTACGTCGACGCGCCATCCCTGTTCACAGGCCACCCAACCCTCCAGCCACAGCCGGGTGATATCGGTGACGTTCCAGCCCACCACCAGCGCGTGCGGTCCGGATTTACGCCGGGCGGAAGCGAGGCTGAGCGCAATGTCGTTAATCAGTACGCCATCCAGCAGACCAAGCAGAGTCGGCAGCGTCACCTGCGCGTTTTGCAGACGCTGACGCAATGGGATGAAGAGATTATCCACCAGGGTTCGGGCGCTATGACTGCGACGCAGCTCTTTCACCCATTGTCGCAGATGGGTGAGGTTGCCGTTGCGCAGGTCGCGCAGCGCAGTCTCCTGCTGTTCCTGCCAGCCGTCATCCGGCTCACTCAGCAGGTTTTTGACTTTACTGACCTGGACACCGTTTTCTATCCAACGCTGTATTTCGCGGATGCGGTCAATATCGGCATCGTTAAACAGGCGGTGCCCGCCGTCGCTGCGCTGCGGTTTTAACAGCGCGTAGCGCCGCTGCCAGGCCCGCAGCGTTACCGGGTTGATATCACAGAGCTGAGCCACTTCGCCAATCGTGTAAAGCGCCATCTTATCCTCCGGGCATGCGATCCCCCATTTAACTTTAGACGGGGTTTGCCGTCGCGGCCTGTTGCGGTTGTTTTTTATTCGTTTCACTCCAGGACGGAATGGATAAAATGTGATCGGTAGCATTTTTTGCACTTTTTTTGCCAGGTTTCAAAGAAAGTTATGCCGACTAAGTGTATGTTACGCAGTTTTATTTCTGCTGTGGTGTTGGGGTATGTACGAGTTTAATCTGGTGTTGCTGCTGCTTCAGCAGATGTGCGTTTTTCTGGTCATCGCCTGGTTGATGAGCAAGACGCGGCTGTTTATTCCCCTGATGCAGGTCACTGTGCGTTTGCCGCACAAGCTGTTGTGTTATGTCACCTTCTCCATTTTTTGTATCCTCGGCACCTACTTTGGTCTGCATATTGAAGACTCTATCGCCAACACTCGCGCTATTGGCGCCGTGATGGGCGGCCTGCTGGGGGGCCCGGTAGTCGGCGGGCTGGTCGGCCTGACCGGCGGGCTGCACCGCTACTCAATGGGCGGGATGACCGCGCTCAGCTGTATGATCTCCACCATGGTGGAAGGGCTGCTGGGCGGGCTGGTGCACAGCATCCTGATTCGCCGTGGTCGCCCGGATAAGGTCTTCAGCCCGTGGACGGCGGGGGCGATTACCTTTGTCGCCGAGCTGGTACAGATGCTGATTATTCTGCTGATTGCGCGCCCGTTTGAAGACGCGCTGCATCTGGTGCAAAGCATCGCCGCGCCGATGATGGTGACCAACACGGTCGGCGCGGCGCTGTTTATGCGTATCCTGCTGGATAAGCGGGCGATGTTTGAGAAATATACCTCGGCGTTTTCGGCCACCGCCCTGAAGCTTGCCGCCTCGACAGAAGGGATTTTGCGCAAGGGCTTTAATGAAGAAAACAGCATGAAGGTGGCGCAGGTGCTAATTCAGGAGCTGGACATCGGCGCGGTGGCGATCACCGACCGGGAAAAATTGCTCGCCTTTACCGGCATCGGCGAAGACCATCATCTGCCGGGCAAGCCGATCTCTTCGCGCTACACGCAGAAAACCATTGAAACCGGTGAGGTGGTGTACGCCGATGGCAATGAAGTGCCGTACCGCTGCTCCATTCATCCCAACTGCAAACTGGGTTCAACGCTGGTGATCCCGCTTCGCGGCGAAAATCAGCGGGTCATCGGCACCATTAAGCTGTACGAAGCCAAAAATCGGCTGTTCAGTTCGATTAACCGCACCCTCGGCGAAGGCATCGCGCAACTGCTGTCGGCGCAGATTCTGGCCGGGCAGTACGAGCGGCAAAAAGCGCTGCTGACGCAGTCGGAAATCAAGCTGCTGCACGCGCAGGTGAACCCCCATTTTCTGTTTAACGCGCTGAATACGCTGAAAGCAGTGATTCGCCGCGACAGCGAGCAGGCCAGCCAGCTGGTGCAGTATCTGTCGACCTTTTTCCGTAAGAACCTCAAGCGCCCGTCGGAAATTGTCACCCTGGCCGATGAAATAGAACACGTGAACGCCTATCTGCAAATCGAGAAGGCGCGTTTTCAGTCGCGGCTGCAGGTGCATCTGGAGATACCCGATGCGCTGTCAAACCAGCAGCTTCCGGCATTTACCCTGCAACCTATCGTGGAGAACGCCATTAAACACGGCACCTCGCAGTTGTTGGACGTTGGCGAAATTACGCTACGCGCCAGCCGGCAGGGGCAGCATCTGCTGCTCGAGATTGAAGATAACGCCGGTCTGTATCAGCCCAACGCGCCGTCCAGCGGGCTGGGCATGAGCCTGGTGGATAAGCGTCTCAAGATGCGCTTTGGCGAAGACTGCGGCATCTCGGTTGCCTGCGAAGCGGACCGTTTCACCCGTGTTACCCTGCGGTTACCTCTGGAGGAGAGCGCATGATTAAAGTGCTGATTGTCGATGATGAACCGCTGGCGCGGGAGAACCTGCGCGTGCTGCTGCAAACCCAGGCGGACCTGGAGATTGTCGGCGAGTGTGCCAATGCGGTGGAGGCTATCGGTGCGGTGCACCGTCTGCGTCCGGACGTGCTGTTTCTGGACATTCAGATGCCGCGCATCAGCGGCCTGGAAATGGTCGGCATGCTGGATCCGGAACATCGCCCGTACATCGTGTTTCTGACCGCTTTTGACGAATATGCGGTCAAAGCGTTTGAAGAGCATGCGTTTGATTATCTGCTCAAGCCTATTGAAGAAAAACGCCTGGAAAAAACGCTCGCCCGCCTGCGGCAAGAACGCGCGGCACAGGACGTCTCGGTGCTCAGCGAGGGCCAGCAGGCGCTGAAGTTTATCCCCTGTACCGGGCACAGTCGTATTTATCTGCTGCAAATGGACGATGTCGCGTTTGTCAGCAGCCGGATGAGCGGCGTATACGTGACCAGCGGCGAGGGCAAAGAGGGTTTTACCGAACTGACGCTGCGCACGCTGGAGAGCCGCACGCCGCTGATTCGCTGTCATCGCCAGCATCTGGTGAACATGGCGCATTTGAAAGAAATTCGTCTCGAGGATAACGGCCAGGCTGAACTGCTGCTGCGTAACGGTCAGACCGTGCCGGTGAGCCGTCGCTATTTAAAGAGCCTGAAAGAGGCGCTGGGACTGTAATTCGTGTAGAATCGGTCATCGAATTTTTCATCACCACCGTCGAAGGCACTATGGTCAGTAACGATATTTTACGCAGCGTCCGCTACATCCTGAAAATGAACAACAACGATCTGGTGCGTATCTTCGCGCTGGGCGAAGCCGCCGTCACCGCTGAACAGCTGGTGCCGTGGCTGCGCAAAGAGGATGAGGAAGGCTTCGTACGTTGCCCGGACATTATGCTGTCGTGCTTCCTGAACGGCCTGATCTACGAAAAACGTGGTCGCGATGAATCCGCCCCGGCGCTGGCGGTGGAACGCCGTATTAACAACAACATCGTACTGAAAAAGCTGCGTATCGCCTTTGCGCTGAAAACCGATGATATTCTGGCGATCCTGACGCAGCAGCAGTTCCGCGTGTCGATGCCGGAAATCACCGCCATGATGCGCGCGCCGGACCACAAAAATTTCCGCGAATGCGGCGACCAGTTCCTGCGCTACTTCCTGCGCGGCCTGGCGATTCGCGAGCACGCGGCGAAATAAGCTATACCGTCGGGAATGTATTGAGCCAAACCCTACAAAAAAACGCTGCCGAAGCAGCGTTTTTTTATGCAGTTTATTTTACCTGCTGGCCTGGTTTTGCCCCGTCATCCGGGCTTAACAGGAAGATATCTTTGCCGCCAGGACCTGCGGCCATCACCATCCCTTCCGAGATGCCGAAGCGCATCTTACGCGGCGCCAGGTTGGCCACCATGATGGTCAGGCGGCCGATCAGCGGCTGCGGGTCCGGGTATGCGGAGCGGATGCCGGAGAAGACGTTACGTTTCTCGCCGCCCAGATCCAGCGTCAGACGCAGCAGCTTGTCGGAACCTTCCACGAACTCGGCGTTTTCAATCAGCGCCACGCGCAGGTCAACTTTGGCGAAATCGTCAAAGGTGATGGTTTCCTGAATCGGGTCGTCCGCCAGCGGGCCGGTTACCGGGGCTGCGGCAGCTTTCACTTCTTCTTTTGACGCTTCCACCAGCGCTTCCACCTGTTTCATTTCAATACGGTTATACAGCGCCTTGAAGGTGTTGATCTTATGACCCACCAGCGGCGCGTTGATCGCATCCCAGCTCAGTTCAGTGTTGAGGAACGCTTCGGTACGCGCGGCCAGCTCTGGCAGAACCGGCTTCAGCCAGGTCATCAGCACGCGGAACATGTTCAGACCCATGGTGCAGATAGCCTGCAGGTCGGCGTCGCGGCCTTCCTGTTTCGCCACCACCCACGGAGCCTGTTCATCAACATAGCGGTTAGCCACATCGGCCAGCGCCATGATTTCACGGATCGCTTTACCGAATTCACGGCTGTCCCACGCTTCGCCGATGCTGGCTGCCGCGTCGGTGAAGGTTTTATACAGCTCTGGGTCAGCCAGTTCAGCAGACAGCACGCCGTCGAAACGCTTAGCAATAAAGCCAGCGTTACGGGAAGCCAGGTTGACCACTTTGTTGACGATGTCGGCGTTGACGCGCTGGATAAAGTCTTCCAGGTTCAGGTCGATATCGTCGATGCGGGATGAGAGCTTCGCCGTGTAGTAGTAGCGCAGGCTGTCGGCATCGAAATGGTTCAGCCAGGTGCTGGCTTTAATGAAGGTGCCGCGAGATTTGGACATCTTCGCGCCGTTCACCGTCACGTAGCCGTGGACGAACAGGTTGGTCGGTTTGCGGAAGTTGCTGCCTTCCAGCATCGCCGGCCAGAACAGGCTGTGGAAGTAGACAATGTCTTTACCGATAAAGTGATACAGCTCGGCGTCGGAGTCTTTGTTCCAGTACGCGTCGAAGCTGGTGGTGTCGCCGCGCTTATCGCACAGGTTCTTGAAGGAACCCATGTAGCCGATTGGCGCGTCCAGCCAGACGTAGAAATATTTGCCCGGCGCGTTCGGGATTTCAAAGCCGAAGTACGGCGCATCGCGGGAGATATCCCACTGCTGCAGGCCGGATTCAAACCATTCCTGCATTTTGTTGGCGACCTGCTCCTGCAGCGCGCCGCTGCGGGTCCACGCCTGCAGCATTTCGCTGAAGGACGGCAGATCAAAGAAGAAGTGCTCAGACTCACGCATCACCGGTGTGGCGCCAGACACCACGGATTTCGGCTCGATAAGCTCGGTTGGGCTATAGGTCGCGCCGCACACTTCGCAGTTATCGCCGTACTGGTCCGGTGATTTACATTTCGGGCAGGTGCCTTTAACGAAACGGTCCGGCAGGAACATGCCTTTTTCCGGATCGTACAGCTGAGAGATGGTGCGGTTTTTAATAAAACCGTTCTCTTTCAGGCGACCGTAAATCAGCTCGGACAGCTCGCGGTTCTCGTCGCTGTGCGTTGAGTGATAGTTGTCATAGCTGATGTTAAAGCCCGCAAAGTCCGTCTGATGCTCCTGACTCATCTCGGCAATCATCTGCTCTGGGGTAATGCCCAGTTGCTGTGCTTTCAGCATAATCGGCGTGCCGTGGGCATCGTCCGCGCAGATGAAGTTAACCTCGTGGCCGCGCATTCGCTGGTAACGGACCCAGACATCAGCCTGGATGTGCTCCAGCATATGGCCGAGGTGGATGGAACCGTTGGCGTACGGCAGGGCGCACGTTACCAGAATTTTCTTCGCGACTTGAGTCATAGTGAACGTTACTTCTTATGTAGTGAAAAGGGCTTTTGATGTTACCTGAAAGGCTTTCCTTTGGTAAGCCCAAAGCGTGCCTCATCACGTGCTAAATCAAGCTGGCGGGATATTCGCGCAGAAAAACGACGATTTTCCGGACTGTGTAAGAAGCAACAGCGACCTGGTAGCCATTTTTTTACCACGTCGCGGTGGGCATAAATATAAAGATCATTTTTATGAATGTTGTTTTATTTTTTATTTGTTTTAATGATCTGGATGGGTGTTTTTTGCGCTTAATTAATTTATTAAGAAATAATAATTATCATTAGATATTTGTTGTAATTATACTGCTATGTGTAATTTGTTTTTAATCAATAAAACAAAAGTATTACATTGCAGACACTTTTCGCATGTGAGAATTTTACTTCAAGGGAAACAACCCTTAACAACAATCAAATAAATACTAATAAGGATATCATTATGAAATATTCAATTCTGTCTGCTTCGGTATTAGCTGCAGTTATGATGAGCGCAGGCGCTATGGCCGCGGACGATGAAGCGGTATTGCATATTAACGGTAAAGTGTTGGGCACGACTTGCCAGATTGAGGATGGCAAAAGCCAGGCTACAATTACGATGCCAGACGTCAGCGTTGATGCATTCAATACGCTGAATGCCGGCCAGGAACTGAAAGAATATTCCAGTAGCGCAGTGGGTAATATTAAGTTTAAATGCGATCCGAATGTTACGCCGCGTATTTCATTTGCTGTAGATGGCTTTAACGGAAATGGTAGTGACATTACCCGCAACACCGCGGGTGAAAATGGTGTCGGTTTTAAAGTACACATGAATAATTCAACAGAAGCCATTAGCCCGCAAAAATCAATCACGCTGGTGAAACAGGCTGACGGTATTTATACACTGGATTTCTCCGCATATTATGCCCGTACCAGCGGCACGGTAACCAGCGGAGAGGTTGATTCTAGTATTACCATGCAGGTTTTCTCTGATTAATTATATTGTAAATAAACGGCGGCGAACGCCGCCGTTTATTCCTGGATGAATATGCAAAAAATAATAGCCTTAACCCTGGCGGTAATCAGTTTATCTGCTCAGGCTGGCGTGGTGCTGTATGGGACCCGGGTGATTTACCCAGCAGAAAAACGGGATATTGTGGTCCAGGTGATGAATCAAGGCGAGCGTTCCTCGCTGGTGCAATCGTGGATTGATGATGGCGATACGTCGCGGTCGCCGGAAAACATTGACGTTCCGTTTCTGCTGACACCGCCGGTCGTCAAGGTGGCGGGAAACTCCGGCCAGCAGATAAAAATCAAAAAAATGCCCAATACGTTAGCCCAGGATAGAGAGAGCCTGTTCTTTTTAAACGTACTGAGTATTCCACCTAACGATGCGCAAAACAGCAGTAAAAATGTGATTAAGTTTGCGCTGCAAAATCGCATCAAACTTTTCTGGCGACCCACGGGAATCGCCCCGGTGAGTCGCGCGAGTTTTCGCCAGATCTCGTTAAGTTATACCGGACGGGAGATGGTTATTAAAAATGATAACGCTAACTGGATTACCCTTACCGATATAAAAGTGAATGATGTCAAAGTGAATGGCGAGACAGTCATGTTACCGCCACGAGCCTATCAGACGATAACGCTGAAAAATAATAATGCACCTCAATATTCTCTGACGATTATTGACGATCACGGCAACTATATCAGCGACAGGATTAACGTAAAATAACAGGAGCCGATTATGTTAAGGATGGCCCCTTTAGCTTCGACAGTATTATTATCATTATTCGCTGGCTGTGTTCAGGCTGAAGAGGAAACCTTCGATACCCATTTTATGATTGGTGGGATGCAGGGCGTTAAAACTGACCGTTTTCAATTATCCGGCCAACAGCCGATTGCCGGCGAATATGAACTGGATGTTTATGTTAATCAGCAATGGCGCGGGAAATATACGGTGAATATTACCGATAATACCTGCCTGACGCGTGCTCAGATCCAATTGATGGGGATTAACCTGAAAGCATTACCCGAATCATCCTGCATTTCATTAGAACAGGCAGTGCAGGGCGGAAGCTACACGTTTGATATTAGCGTTTTTCGTCTGGATCTCTCGGTGCCGCAAGCCTTTGTTGATGAGGTTGAGCAAGGATATATTGCGCCCGAAAACTGGCAGCGCGGAATAAATGCGTTTTACACTTCTTATTATGTCAGTCAATACCACAGCGATTATCATTCCGCAGGGAGCAGCAAAAATACCTACGCACGGTTTAACAGCGGACTTAATTTGCTGGGCTGGCAGCTGCACTCTGATGCCAGTTTTAACCAGGTCAATAGCGATGCCGGCGTGTGGAAAAGCAATACTCTGTATCTCGAACGAAGCCTTTCATCGCTCCTGGGCGTATTGCGCGCTGGGGAGATGTATACCTCTGCAGATCTCTTTGACGCAGTCCGTTTTCGCGGCGTGCGTCTGTATCGGGATCTGCAAATGCTGCCAAACTCAAAGCAGAATTTTACGCCGCTGGTGAAGGGGATTGCCCAGAGCAATGCGCTGGTGACGATAGAGCAGAACGGCTTTGTGGTGTATCAGAAGGAAGTCCCGCCCGGTCCGTTTGCGATTGCCGATCTCCAGTTGGCAGGCGGCGGGGCCGATCTTGACGTGACGGTGAAAGAGGCCGATGGCACGCTGACGCAATATCTGGTGCCCTATGGCTCAGTGCCAAATATGCTCCAGCCCGGCGTGGCAAAATATGACGCCGTGGTGGGACGCAGTCAGATTGAAGGGGCCAGCCGACAGAGCGATTTCACCCAGGTCAGTTACCAGTATGGTCTGAATAGCCTGGTGACGCTGTACGGCGGCGCGATGCTGGCGAGTAACTATAACGCCTTCACGATAGGCTCCGGCTGGAATACCCGCTGGGGCGCGTTTTCGCTGGATGCCGTACGTTCGCACAGTCGTCAGGACAACGGTACGTTCGATGGTCAAAGTTATCAGCTCGCGTACAACAAATATCTTAACCGAACCGCCACCCATTTTGGTCTTGCGGCCTATCGCTACTCGTCGCGAGATTACCGTACCTTTAACGATCATGTGTGGGCGAACAACAAAGACAGCTATACGCATGAACAGCACGATGTCTACGATATTGGCGACTATTACCAGAACGACTTCGGGCGTAAAAACAGTTTCTCCGCCAATATCAGCCAGCCGCTGGCCGCGGGATGGGGAGCCTTTTCCTTAAGTTTACTGTGGCGTGACTACTGGCAGCGCGGCGGCCACAGTGAAGATTATCAGCTTAGCTATTCAAACAGCTGGCGGCGCGTCTCCTGGACGCTCTCCGCCAGCCAGACCTACACCGACGATCGTCGTGATGACAAGCGCTTTAACATCTTCATTTCCATCCCTTTTATGTGGGGCGACGGCATGACTGGCGCGCGCCGCCAAATGGCGATTTCCAACTCAACTACCTTTGATAACGAGGGCTTTACGGCGAACAATACCGGACTTTCCGGCACGCTCGGTGAACGAGATCAGTTTACCTACGGCGTTAACCTGAGCCATCAGCAGCAACATCAGGAGACCACGGCCGGGACCAATGTGAGCTGGAATACGCCAGTCGCGACGCTCGGCGGCAGCTATAGCCAATCTTCACAGTATCGGCAAATGAGCGGCAACATTTCCGGGGGAATGGTGCTGTGGTCGGGTGGGGTGAGCCTGGCTAATCGACTGGCGGAAACCGTCGCGATTCTTGATGCGCCTGGGCTGGAAGGGGCGTTTGTCAACGGACAGAAATACCGCACCACTAATGGTAACGGTACGGTGGTTTATGACAATTTGTCGCCATACCGCGAAAACCATCTCACGCTGGACGTCTCCGGCAGCGCCACCCAGACCGAGCTTATTGGCAATCGAAAAAGCGTGGCCCCGGTGCGGGGCGCGGTGGTGCTGGCGCACTTCGATACCGATACGCGCAAACCCTGGTTTATAAAAGCGCAGCGGCCAGACGGCACGCCGCTTACCTTTGGCAATGACGTTGAGGACAGCCGCGGCCATAACGTGGGGCTCGTCGGGCAGGGCAGCCGGTTGTTTATCCGTACTGACGTCCTGCCGCGCAGCGTTTCGGTACGGCTTGATGGCCCTCAAGAGAGTCGCTGCGTGGTCACCTTCGATACGCAAATTGATGAACTGAAAACCTATATTTGTCATTGAGAAAGGAGGCGTCATGAAGGGAGCCATCATCGCCGCGTTAGTATTGTGCGGCTATGCCAGTAGCGGTTGGGCGGTGTGTAAATCGTCGGCCGTCTCATTTTCTCATGACTCGGAGGTCACCGTTGATGAACAGTTTGCGCTGACGCAGCAGTACACAACCATCGTCAGCGTGACCTTTTCCGGGATTAAGTGCGATTCGGCAAACGACACCATTAGCTATATTCCCGTGGTGAAAGACAGCGTGATCGGCCCGTTTAGCAACGGGCAGAAACTCAAGCTGACGGTCCAGACGGATAAAACCTCTGAAACGATTGGTACGACCAGCACCACCGAGAAAACGCTGTCCTACACGGTAAAGCTTAGCCACGCTGCTTATGAGGCGACGACCAGTGGTGCAGACTCGGTATATGTTCCAGGCGTGCTGATCGCCAATACTGGTGGTAATTCGAACAGTTTGATCAATTTTATCCTCGGCGTCTGTAAAACCCTAAGCTGGACTGGCTGTGTGAACTATATAACCAATAGCCTGAAGGGCGACTCTTATGTTGAGAACCTGACCATTATTTATCGCCCGAAAAAGAGTACCTGCCTTCCTGATGACCTGGCCTTAACGTTGCCGGATGTTGCGCTGTCAGAGCTGCCGACGAGCGGCGTCGTTAGCGGGAAAAGCCGAACCAGCGCGATAAGGCTGCAATGTCGCGACCTGCAGGGGCCCAGCCTGCAAACCACGCGCGGTATGTCGGTTTACCTCTATAGCGCTGACCTGCTGAACGGCAGTCGTACGGTCTTACGGGGCAGCGAGTCCAACGGCGTGGGGTTTGTGCTGGATAGCGGCGGCAAGACGGTGGCGCTGTCAACCGTGAAGGGCGCGAAGGACAGTGCCGATAATCTCTGGCGCGCCAGCGCAGGCCAGGCGCTTAATGCGACAACGTTGATGATTCCGCTGACGGCTAGCTACTACGTTTACGACCGCCAGAAGGTTAAGCCCGGCGCGCTGCAGGCGACGGCGCTGATTTTTGTGAACTATGAGTAGTCCGCTTTTTATCGCGAAATGCGCTTGTAGTGGGGGATCGTGTCCCTTTCAGGTAAACTACAAGAGACGCATTCATTCACAAGAACAAAGGAGTCGGGATGAACTCAGAATCCCAGGCCAAATCACCTGAACGTCTACGTGCGATGGTGGCCGGCACGCTGGCAAACTTCCAGCACCCCACGCTGAAGCACAACTTAACGACGCTGAAAGCGCTGCACCATGTCGCCTGGCTGGACGACACCGTTCACATCGAACTGCAGATGCCGTTTGTCTGGCACAGCGCCTTTGAAGAATTAAAAGAGCAAACCAGCGCTGAACTGCTGCGGGTGACCGGGGCGAAAGCCATCGACTGGAAGCTGTCGCATAGCATCGCCACGCTGAAGCGTGTGAAAAACCAGCCGGGCATCAACGGCGTGAAAAACATTATTGCCGTCAGTTCCGGCAAAGGTGGGGTCGGTAAATCATCCACCGCCGTTAACCTGGCGCTGGCGCTGGCTGCTGAAGGGGCGAAAGTAGGCATTCTGGATGCCGACATCTACGGCCCATCGATCCCGAACATGCTGGGCGCGGAAAACCAGCGTCCGACGTCTCCGGACGGCACCCACATGGCGCCGATTATGGCGCACGGTCTGGCGACCAACTCCATTGGTTATCTGGTGACTGACGACAACGCCATGGTTTGGCGCGGCCCGATGGCCAGTAAAGCGCTGATGCAGATGCTGCAGGAGACCCTGTGGCCCGATCTCGACTATCTGGTTCTCGACATGCCGCCAGGCACCGGTGATATCCAGCTAACGCTGGCGCAGAATATTCCGGTGACCGGGGCTGTCGTGGTCACTACGCCGCAGGATATCGCGCTGATCGACGCCAAAAAAGGCATCGTGATGTTCGAGAAGGTCGAAGTGCCGGTGTTGGGCATTGTGGAAAACATGAGCATGCACATTTGCAGCAACTGTGGTCACCACGAGCCTATCTTCGGTACCGGCGGCGCGGAGAAGCTGGCGGAGAAATACCATACCCAGCTGCTGGGCCAGATGCCGCTGCACATTAATCTTCGTGAAGATCTTGATAAAGGCACTCCGACCGTGGTCGCGCGCCCGGACAGCGAGTTCACCGAGATTTATCGCCAGCTTGCGGGCCGTGTCGCCGCGCAACTCTACTGGCAGGGTGAGGTTATCCCAAGCGAGATTGCATTCCGCGCGGTGTAATTCCTCCTATTCTCGTGCGGTGCACCTTGTACCGCACGAGCTAAGATTTATTTTTCTGAATATATCCTTATTTATTATCTTATTCCCATTATGTATTTATTTTTATAATAATATTGCATCCGGAAAAAGTAATTATTTGGTTGTTTTGATGTTAATCAATCATGCAATTTAATAACATTGTTTTCTCTCTCAGTGTATGAGATGTTCAATTTTATCACCCTTTGCAAAATTTGAGCGTTAATCATCTCCTGTTATTTGTGGTAATTATTATTAATGCGGCAATGGAGAGAAAAATGAATAATGAAACGTTGATGATGAAGTTGCGTGAGCTGCTGGTATTGCTGATGCAGAGCCGCTCGCTGAGCGAGAAGTCCGCCGATGCGATGCGCTACTGCCGCGAACAGATGGTTGAGAAAACGTTGCCGGTCAATATTTATGGTGAATATCGGGAGATAATTGAACATCTGAGCGAACTGGCTGAAGAGAATAATCATATTGCCCCGGATGATCTGTTACGCAGCGGCGGCGATTTACTATTAAGCATCCTGTTATTATATGAGCGTCTGGCGGGCGAGGTAGCGGTTAATCAATATTTGAATCAGAACGGCGTACATTATTTCTAGCCAATAAAACGGGCCAGCGGTGAGGCGATCGCCGCTGGCGGGTGATTAACGGTGATAGAAAATTTCACCGTCGTAAATCTTGCTGATTTTGCCGTCGGTATCACCGATCTGTACATAGTTCCCGCCCATGTACGTCCAGTGGGTGCCGGCATCCGGTGCGGGCAGATTACGCTGCTGCCACTGCTTGATGTTGTACTCCGGCGTCAGGTACATCGCGGGAGCGTTATCGCCAATTTTGAATCGCGTGAAATCGGCGGTGAACTCTTTCAACTCATACTGCTTGATGCCGGTGGCCGGAGCCGCCCATGCCGCACCTGCCGTTGCCAACAGTACGCCCAGAAGCATCATTTTAGTTTTACGCATACTATCCCCACATTATCCTGGATATAAAATTGCAGCTCCGTATGATTCCTGATGCGCGGGCTGAATGGCAAGCGCTGCTTTCTTAAAAAGTGTAAGCAAACAGCGATGATGCACGTTTTGAGGATTATTCTGTGAGGAGCCAACATGTTCAGGCTGGAAGATTTATCACTGTTCGTCCGCGCGGCGGCGCTCGGCAGTTTTAGCGAGGCAGCGCGAGAGGCTGGCATCCCGCCCGCGCAGGTTAGCTCGGCAATCAAGCGTCTGGAGACGGCGCTCAATATTCGCCTGTTTGCCCGCTCGACGCGCAGCTTACGGCTGACGGTGGAAGGAGAAACCTGGCTACCGTACGCTCTGCAAATGCTGGATGCGCTGCAAAACGGGCTACAGCAAATTAACACGCCCAATGATGAAGTCAGCGGCACGCTGCAAATTGCCGTACCGTCCGATCTCGGGCGTAATCTTCTGCTGAATGTTTTCCGTGAGTTCCGCACACGATACCCGGCGCTGCGGCTACGGATTTTGTTTTCCGATCATCGCACCGATGTCTTTAAAGATCCGGTGGACGTGGCATTCCGCTACGGTGAAAACGACGATGCATCGTTCGTCTCGCTGCCCGTCGCGCCGGAGAATCGCCGGGTGCTGGTGGCGTCGCCAGACTGGATTGCCCGCCACGGCGAACCGCAGACGCTAGCCGACCTTGAACGCTGTAATGCACTAACCTACGTGCTGCGCGGACGTCCCTTTGACCGCTGGCCGCTCAGCCTCGACGGCGTAGAACACAGCGTGCAGGTTTCTGGCAATATCACCAGCGATGACGCTGAGGTGATCCGTCGTCTGGCGGTAGCCGGTGAGGGGATTGCGTTTAAATCGGGGCTGGATGTCAGCGACGATCTGCGAGAAGGGCGGCTCAAGGTGCTGCTGCCGAACTACCTGGGCGACAGAGTGCCGCTGAATATGATCTGCCCGCACCGCAAACAACTCTCTGCCGCGGTGCGGTTGCTGTATGAGGCGGTGAAGGCGGATTGTGCGGCGAAGCAGCCTTAGCCGCCGTTGCGTTGGACGACCGAATTATAGTTAAAGCGCTGATAATGATAGCGGCTGGTACAGAACTCGAACGGCTGTCCGTCGCTAAGATAGGTGACCGAGCGGGTGACGCTCACCGGCTCGTTTGGCTGTAGCTCAAGCCACTCTTGCGCTTCATCATCGCTCGGCAGCGAAGAGAACTGGGTATGGCTGCTGGCGGGGATTTTACGTAATGTGGTTTCCACATACTGATAAATCGACCCCAGCGCATTTTCACGCGTGAACTCCGGCAGAATATGTACGGGAAGCCACGTGTCTTCAATGGAGAGCGGAAGATCATCGACGTAGCGAACGCGGCGAAAATGCCAGCAGAAGCGATCGTCCTGGATCGCCAACATTTCAGCCACCTCAGCTGAAGGGTTGGCAATTTCAAACAGCAGCAGATGACTTCTGACATTATGCCCCTGCGTCTGATTAATGGTGCTCACGCCCAGGATCGGCGAAACCAGGTTGCTCCCGGCGTGGGTATAGCGCGGGGTAGCCGTTTTGACCACGGTGCCAAGACCACGCTGACGGGTAATAAACCCCTCGTTGACCAGAATCTCCAGCGCGTTATTTAGCGTTATCTTGCTACAGCTAAACTCTTCACAAAGCTGATGACCGTAAGGGATCTTCTCCCCGGTCGCATAGACATTATTGACGATCCTTTCCCTGATTATATTCGCGATTTCAATATACCTACGCAATGTCCACCTCCTGGTTTTAGCCCGTCAGGGAGTATATCGCATACCTTAAAATTTTATCCAGATCTCATTTATTTTAAAAGTAGACTACTTTTAAAATAAAGGGATTGACTTAGTTGTGGGCGAGTTTCATTCTGCAACGGCGGTGCGTAGGAGGGGATTCCGATCTCGGCGAAGCGAGCAGTCTTGTCAACGGGTGTGCTAACTCCGCGCAGGGGGTTGTTTTCATTGCAAGGGAAAAGTCATGAGTCAGACCACGATATTGACGAAAATTACTGATATATCGCAGAAAATGGCGTCGGAGGTTCATCTCCGAAGCCTACGCGATAGTTTCATTATCACCGTGCCCTTTTTGGTGTTAGCCGGGCTTTTTATTATGGTGAACTTTGTTTTTCTGGACGCGAAAGGGTTTATCGGACAGTGGGTTTCCGCCGAGACGATGGCGGCGCTGAGGAGCGTCGGCGATCGCATACTGAACGGCACCATGAATATTTTGTCGCTGATGCTGGTGGTATTAATTGCCTGGAGTATTGCCAGCAAGCGTAAGTTTGCCGCGCCGATGATCCCAGCGATGGTCTCATTAGCGGCATTTCTGGTCTTGATGCCAGGAACATTATCCGTTGTTCCTGTGAATGCTTCCGAAGCGGTGCAGGTCAGCGGCGTCATTTCTCAGGGGCTCACCAACGCCGGCGGCGTGTTTATGGCAATTATTACCGCCGTGATTGCCACCGATCTGTTTTTGTGGATAGCGAAAACCCGCTGGCTACAAATTCGTATGGGTGATGAAGTTCCGCCGATGGTGACACAGTCTTTCCAGTCAATGTTCTCGATTATGCTGGTGGTGCTGGCCTTTGCGCTGGTGGCGTCGGTGGTGAAGGTGAGTACGGGGAAAGAGGTGCATGAGATAATCCAGGCCATCATTCAGGCGCCGCTCGTGCATTTAACCACTAACCTGCCAGGCTTTCTGGTACTGACCACCTTAACCAATTTCTTGTTTTCGCTGGGTATTCATCCGTCAGGCATTATTAACCCGATTCTGGAGCCGCCTCTGTTGGTGGCGATGCAGGAAAACATGGCCGCCTTTGCCAGAGGCGAAGTGCCACCGCATATTATCGTGCTGCCGTTCCGCGACCTTTACGGCCATATGGGGGGAACCGGAAGTACGCTGGCGCTGCTGATTGCGGTCTTTCTGCGCAGCAAAATCTCCAGTCATCAAAAGCTCGGCAGAACCGTGCTGGCGCCGGGATTATTCAATATTAACGAGCCGGTTATTTTTGGTTTCCCGGTACTTTACAACCCGTTAATTATGATCCCATTTATTATTTATCCGCAGATTAACTTTATTATTGCCTATTTTGCCACCGAGTTTGGCATGGTCTCACGTATTGTCGCCTACGTGCCGTGGTCGGTTCCGCCGCTGCTTTCAGGTTGGTTAGGGTCGGGCGGTGATTTCCGCAACGTGCTGCTACAGCTCCTGCTCTTGGCGTTAGGGGTAATGATCTATTTGCCGTTCTTAATGGCCTATGAACGCACGATGCTGAAAAACAAAGTCGAAGCGCTGGTCAATACGCTGTCTGCAGATAATACCGCAACCACCATCGAAGATGCGCCTGAATTAAATGGTCTCGAGGTGCTGAATAATAAAACCATCATCCTGACCTGTAATGAAGGTATGTCGACATCGATCATGGCCAAAAAGATGGGGCAGTACGCGAAGGAACAGGGTTACGAGTTAACGATCTACGCTGTCAATATTGGGCGTATCGAAGAGGAATATCACAAGGCTGACCTGATTTTATTAGGACCGCAGGTTGTCTATATGCAGGACAGTATTATTGAAAATATACATGCGGCCTGCCCGGTACTCCCGATTAATAAACAATATTTTAGCAAGCTGGACGGTAAATCTGCCATTGAAGAGGCGGCAGGCCAACTGGCGGGCATCAACGGAATTTAACAGGAGGTTATACGATGATTCACAGTGCGTTTATTGGTTTTGGTAAAAGCGCGACGCGCTACCATTTACCTTATGTTCTGGCCCGTAAAGATAAATTTAACGTTAAGCGTATTTATGATCAGCGGCGAAATCCTGATCGGGAACAGGAAGCGGCCTACCGGGACATCGCTTTTACTTCGCAGGTTGAGGATATACTGAATGATGCGGATATAACCCTGGTGACCGTCTGTACCCATCCGGATAGCCATTTCCATTACGCAAAACTTTGCCTTGAACACGGCAAAAACGTGCTGGTGGAAAAACCGTTCACCACCACGCCGGAAGAAGCCAGGACGCTGTTTGCGCTGGCTCGAGAAAAAGGGCTTCTGGTGACGCCGTTCCAGAACCGTCGTTTTGATAGCTGTTTCTTAACCATGAAGCAGGCCATCGAAAGCGGCAAGCTGGGCGAGATTGTGGAGGTGGAGAGCCACTTTGACTACTTCCGCCCAGACGCCGAGTATCAGCCCGGCGGTAACTTCGACGGCGCATTTTATGGCCTGGGCGTGCACACGCTTGACCAGATGCTGTCGCTGTTTGGCCGCCCCCAGCAGGTCTTTTATCACCTGCGGCATCTTCGCCAGCCAGCTAACCCGGACGATACCTTCGAGGCGCAGCTATTTTACGGTGATATGAAAGCCATCATCAAAACCAGCCATCTGGTGAAGACGCCTTATCCGAAATTCCTGGTCCACGGTACGCGCGGTTCGTTTGTTCGTTATCAGATTGACCAACAGGAAACTTGCCTGAAAAACGGCGTGATGCCAAATGACAAGCACTTCGCGGAAGGTGAGGAGCTGGCATTGCTGGAATACGTTGATCAACAGGGAGTCAGTCATATTGAACATATTGCGTCGGTAAAGGGGGATTACGGGCGCGTTTACGATGCCATTTTTGCCACGTTGACCGCTGGCGCGGCGAATTACGTCAGTGAAGAAGAGGCATTAACTAACCTGGAAATACTGGAGGGGGCATTCCGCCAGCCATCGCCTTCACTTCTGGTTTTAGACTAAGGGACGACTATGCAAAGAATACTCAACTGTCGCGCCAGCGACTTCGCCGAGCCGGTGACGGCGGCGGCGTTAAAGCAGGCCATTATGGCATCCGAGGGGCGAGTGATTATGGCGGAAGTCGCCGCAGGTGCGTCGCCGCTGTATGGCGAGGTGACTAACGGTGAACTGCTGTGCGCGTTTGGCGCCGATATGCTGCTGGTGAAAGGAATGGATTGCCAGAGTCAGCGTATTCAGGGCTGCGATGGGCTGCGTCATTTCAAACAGCTAACGGGACGTCTGGTGGGCGTGAGTCTGGAAGTGCTGGCGGAAAATACGCCGGATAACCCTCGCGGCTGGGATCCGCTTCATCTCGGACTGGTTACCGAGGCCGATTTTTATTGCCTGACGGCTTACGACAAACCGGGCGTGGATGCTGCGCGGGTAAGGGAAGCGGTAAGCCAATTGCGCGCGCTGACGGATAGACTCATTCTGGTGGCGAAGTTCTACGGCACAGGAGTGGCAGAGGCGGACGAGTACGCGGCTTATGTTGCAGCAGGTGCGGATGGGGTGATAGTTCCTGCTCCTTCCAGCTGCCGCGGCGCATCGGAAGCCCGCATTGAGCGAGTACTTTCGGCTATTCGCGCGGCGGGCGGCATGGCCATCACCACCGTTAGCAGCAGTCAGGAAGGGGCGGATGAAGCCACGGTGCGTGAGATTGCCCTCGCCAGCAAACGCTGCGGTGCCGATGTTTACAACTTTGGTGATGCCGGCGTGGCAGGGATGGCTGACCCGCAGGCCGTGTATACGCTGTCGATGGCGGTGCGCGGTAAGCGGCATACCTGGGTCAGGATGGCGGCGTCGTCATTACGTTAATCATCGTCAGATGAACCCGCACCGCCAGCCGCTTTCCGCGGCGGTGCGGGTAGCCCATATCAGACGATGTTCGTCATCATTGCGCCGTCGGTTTCAGCAAGCCACCCGTCGATTTATTATTCTCTAAATATTGATGCTGGAAAATACACATACGTATCGTGTTGCGGTATTCGCCGTTAACGAAAAACTCATGTATTAACTCGCCTTCCTGGATAAAACCAAGCTTACGATAAATATGGATGGCTTTGACATTCTCTTTATCCACGATGAGATAGAGCTTATAGAGATTCAGGACGGTAAAACCGTAATCCATCGCCAGCTTAGCGGCGCGTGTCGCCAGGCCTTTGCCCTGATATTCCGGTGAGATGATAATCTGGAATTCCGCTCGCCGATGAATATGGTTTATTTCAACCAGCTCCACCAGACCTGCATTATTGCCATTATACGAAATGACAAAACGGCGTTCGCTCTGATCGTGGATGTGTTTATCGTAAAGATCGCTTAGTTCAACAAAGGCTTCATAAGGTTCTTCGAACCAATAGCGCATCACGCTCGCGTTATTATCGAGCTGGTGCACAAAGCGCAAATCTTCGCGTTCAAGGGGTCTTAGCTTAATGTCTGATTGTTCTGGCATAATATTTTCAGCCTCTTTGTAAACTGAAAATATATTATCTACTGATGGCGGGCGTCATCAAGATTTGAAAAAAATTACAATCAATTCAGCGTGATAATTCTGCTCCCCACCAGACGAGCGTGTTTGCCACGCTCATCTGATGGGGCCTGAAAGATTAGTGTCGCACCAGCGTCGCAAAGTAATACACCAGCGGCACTGCCAGCACCCACAGCCCGACAGGAATCTCGCGCCATTTACCGGCGATTGTCTTGATCACGATGTAAAACAGCAGGCCACCGGCAATCCCGGTACCGAAGCTGTTGGCAATCAGCGTGATCATCACCATCATCAGCACCGGCAGACCGTCGGTAAAGTTGGCCAGATCGACCTTGCGCAGGCCGCTGAACATATTCAGACCAATCAGAATCAATGCTGGCGCGGTGGCTTCTTTCGGGATCATCAGCGCCACCGGGGTGAACAGCAGCATCAGCAGGAACATCACCGCCGCGGCCAGCGCCGTCAGGCCGGTTTTGCCTCCGGCTTCTGCCGCGGCTGAAGATTCAATCAGCGCGGTGGCCGCCGGGATCCCCAGCCATGGCCCTACCGCGGCGGCAATCGAGTCGACCATAAACGGACGATTAATATGCGGCATATTGCCTTCTTCATCCAGCAGCCCGGCTTCCCCGCCGACCGCCAGGGTAGTGCCCATGGTGGAGAAGAACTCTGAAGCGAAGAAGACAAACAGGAACGGCAGGAAGGCGATATTGAGCGCTCCCAGCATATCAATCTGGCCTAACACGGGCGTCAGTGAATGCGGCACATCTATAAAGTGGTTTGGCAGACGGGTGACGCCCGCCGGAATACCGACCAGCGTGGCAAATAAAATGGCCCACAGAATGCCGCCTGGAATGCGTCGCGCCTGCAGAGCGATGGCCAGAAATAGCCCGCACAGCGCGACCAGCGCGCCAGGAGCCAGGAAATCGCCCAACATTAAGGCGTTCGTTTTGGCGTTCGCCAGCACTAACCCCGCGTTGCGGAACCCCAGCACCGCGACAAACAGGCCAATAGAGGCGGTTAATCCGAGCTTTATCGACTGTGGTACCGAGCGGGTGACGACTTCGCGCAGGCCGAATTTGGTTAACAGGAAAAAGAGGATCCCTGACCAGCAGGCAATACCTAAGCCAATCGGCCAGCCGATGTTTTCACTGCCCGCGAGCGTCACGCCTACCAGCACCGACCCGCCAATACCGGGGCCGACGATAAACGGCAGGTTGGCATAAAACGCCATCAGCAGCGTCCCGCCGACGAACACCAGAATGGTGCCGGTGGTGGCAGCCCCTTTATCCATTCCGCCTACCGCCAGCAGGCCTGGAATGACCACTAAAAGATAGGCGGCGGCCAGAAAGCCGGTGATGCCCGCCAGACATTCGGTACGCAGCGAACTGCCGCGCGAGTAAAGCGCAAAGCGCCGTTCCAACCAGCTCCCGGAGGTGGTGGAGTTAAGGGTATTATCGGCCATGATGTGGCGCTCCCATGATTATTGTTGTGCTGTGTGTTGTGATGAAATGACCGGGTCGACAATCTGTCGCGTGGTGCCGTCGGTCAGCCCTAAATCGGTTAAATGTGGCCCGGCGTTACAAGCAAGACAGGTGCCTTCAATCGCTTTAAAGACTCGATACGGCGGCTCCCAGTCGGCAACCTTCGCGCTGAGATCGCGCAGATTACGGAATTCCGCGGCCAGCTCGTCGGCGGGTTTGTCAGAAAGCATCCCGGCAATCGGCATCGCCACGTGGGCCAGAATGCCGCCGTTTTGCGCCAGCGCCATGCCGCCGCCCGAGGCGATCAGCTGATTGGCCGCCAGGGCCATATCTTCGGGGTGACGGCCCAGCACTACCAGGTTGTGTGAGTCGTGCGAGTAGCTGGTGGCGATAGCGCCGCGCAGTTCGCCCCAGCCTTCCAGCAGGGCAATCTGCGGCGTGGCGGCATGTCGGCCATGACGATGCTTAACCCAAATCAGGCTAAATCCGTCGGGAATCTGCACCTGGCCGTCACGGATCTCGACGTCCACTTCGCCCCATTGGGTAAAGCGCGCGCCGCGGATGTGGCGAAGCCGCGCGACGCCGTGTTGAATGCGGCCAACTCGCAACGCGAAGTCATCGGCGCTGAGTGGATCCAGGTGCAGCGTATTGCGCGGCGGCGTCACGCCAGGGGCCGGGGGAATCGCTGCCAGCAGCTTGCCGTCGCGGGCGATTTGTTTCCCGGCGACGTAGACCGCGCGGGCGGAGAGTTTATCCAGCGAATCAAAGACCACCAGATCCGCGCGGCGACCGGCGGCAATCAGCCCCAGATCGTTTCGCTGCAGACGAATGGCGGCGTTCAGCGTGGCGAAGCGCAGAACGTCGGTGGCCCTCAGTCCGTGTTCAATCAGTAAATTGAGCAGGGCGATGATGCCGCCTTTTTCCAGCAGCATATCCGGCGGCACGTCGTCGGTGCAGACCGTAATCTGCGAAGAGAGATGCGGCAGCGTTTGCAATGCTTTGACGATATCCGGCAGCAGGTAAGGGTGGGAACCCCGAATTTCGAGCGTCAGCCCGGCGCGCAGCTTTTCCAGCGCATCGTCAGCGGAGGTCAGTTCATGGTCTGAGGTGACGCCTGCGGCCAGATAGGCTTGCAAATCGGCGCCGCTCAGCCCGCGAGCGTGGCCTTCGATCAGTTTGCCGCTATCCAGCCCCGCCTGCACAATCTCCTGCATGCGGCAACTGCCGTGCAGCACGCCGTGCATATCCATCACTTCCGCCACGCCGCGCACTTCCGGCCAGCCGAGCATGGTGTTCATTTCCGCGCCGGCGAATTCGGCACCCGACATTTCCAGACCCGGCGTCGACGGGACGCTGGACGGCGCGGCAACCATCACCTGCAACGGCAAATGGCGGCTCGCCTCTACGGCATAGCGCACGCCTGCCACGCCCAGCACGTTGGCCAGCTCATGGGGATCCCAGAAGACGGCGGTGGTTCCCTGCGCCAGCACAATTTCGGCATAGCGCTCCGGCGGCAGATGTGAGCTTTCCAGGTGGACGTGGGTGTCCATCAGGCCGGGAGAGAGGAATTCACCGGGCAGGGAGTGGCGTTCAAGGGCGTCGCTGCGGCTACCGCGCGGGTGGACGCTGGCAATCATATCGCCGACGATACCTACGTCGGCTTCGCGAATTTCACCCGTCGCCATATCGACGATGTAAGCATCGGTGAGCAGCAGGTCGAACGGAACTTCACCACGAGCGGCCTGAACGGCGCGACGGCGGTTTTCAGCATTGCTGGACATAACATCTCCGGCACAGGGATAATGTGCGCTACTTTAGGGGCAGAGCAAACGGTTGCCCAGATGAAAAAACTTATCACCTGATAACTTCGGCTTATTCTGCGTGATCGTCACGAGTGAAGCACAACATGACCGAACCCTGGCAGCGATTGCCCGCGCTCTCGCTTAAACAACTGCAGTATTTTGTCACGCTGGCCCAACTGCGTCACTTTACGGACACCGCGAATCGTCTGGCCATTAGCCAACCGGCGCTCAGCAGCGCCCTGCGGCAGACGGAAGCGGTGCTTGGCGGCAAGCTGGTGAATCGTACCGCTTCGGCGGTGACGTTAACCGAGCTGGGGGCGGCGATACTTCCCCATGCCCAGCGGGTGCTGAGCGTGGCGCAGACGGCGTTTCAGGATATGCAGCAAATCGTCGAGGCGGGCGGCGATGGAACGGTGCGCATCGGGCTGGTGCCGTCGGTCAGTTCGCTGTTATTTCCTTTGCTGCCGAAGATGCTGGCACAGGCGTTCCCGCGTCTGCGCGTTGAATTTCACGATCGCACCAACGATGCCATGGTTGGCGACCTGCAAAGCGGGCAAATTGATTTTGGCGTCGGCGCCATCGACAGTTCGCTGCCGGCTGATTTGCAGCTCTTCCCGCTGCGTGAAGATCCGCTGGTGGCGGTTTTGCACAGGGACGACCCGCTAGCCGGGCAGCCACATTTACCGTGGAAACTGCTGGCGGGGCGCGATATTGCGGTATTCTCAAAAGGGAACGTGCAGCGGTTGGTCGGGGCCTTGGTTGAAAGCCAGCGGCTGACGTTGAATACGCGCTATCAGGTGGACTATATCGAAACGCTGTACGGGCTGGTGCGCTCGCAGCTGGCGGTGGCGATTTTGCCGCAGCTTTACACCTCCCACCTTGAAGACCCAGCGCTGCGGGTCGCGCAGCTTCAGCAACCAGCGCTGACGCGTACGGTGGCGCTAATGCGCGGGCCGCAGACGCTGCCGCCGCTAATTGAGTCCTGCTTTACGCTGCTGCTTAAAGCGCTGCGTGAGAACGCCGCCGAGTAGCGCCAACAGAATAAGGGAGGCGTCTGCCTCCCTGTATCCATTTTTATTGTTTGACGGTCAGCATGCCGTTTTCACGGCCATGGGTCTTATTCCACGATGCGCTTTCAATGCCGTCTGCATTCATACTGACGGAAATAATATAGCCCGCTCCGTGAATTTCATAAAAATTGGCGTTAATACGCTTCACAACGGCTTTTTTGCCATTAATCGTCGCCGAGAAGAAACCGTTAGACAGCGTTGCTTTTAGCACATTAGAAGAGAGCGTCGCTTCACGCATGGGATCGGCGACGTGCGCCGCCTGCGCGTGTTGTTCCGCGTCGTGAGTGCGAGTCGCATTGGCCGCGTTGGCATACGCCGCGGTCATGGCCGCGTTGTTGATCCCTTGCTGTCTGTTTTGTTCGGATAAATAGCAGGTATCTTTAGAAATACCTTGCGCCTCACATGCCGCCATTCGCTGTGCCGGGGTAGAGCAACCCGCAAGAATCGCCGAGCTTGCCACAACGGCTAACAGCATTATTTTTGCTTTCATCATTAACCTTATTTTTTATATAGACCAGAACGTCACCTGAATAAATGTTTAACGTTCTCCCCGTAATATTTTCGGGAGCGTTAATTATAAATTATTTTCAGGTTTTAATTGTTATGAGTGATAACAGTCGTTCGTGATTATGGAGACTGCATTGCTATATACCACCGCCCCTAATGCCCCGGTTGCTACCAGCGCGAGGGAGACGATCGCATACGCAATAATAATTTTTATCATTGACTATCAATCACTAAGGCAAGTAGACGTTTGCCGCTTTCTTTGTAACGCGAAGCAACTATCCAGTAAGTTGACTATATAAATATTGATTAGGATCATGATTTTTGTTGATAGATTCACGTAGTGAATGCAGTGAGATTTAAATGTTATTTTTTAATTAATTCAAATAGTTAGATGAACTCATCCTACCATTTATCGATAAGGATTATTCCTATAGAAAACAGTTTTTATGATTGGTTCTAAAGCGAGTCTAATGATTTTCTTTGTTTTTTTATTTTTTCTTTCGTCGCGGGTTTAATTATGGCTATCTGGTTTTTCGTTTCGTATGAAAGAAAGTCATGGCTATCTTTTTTTTACCTGTCGTGAGCGTGTTAATTAAAGTTTAACGACTATTAGATATAACCTTGCTGTTTATAGCGTGATTTCTCGCGGCGGAAGAGGCTTGCTTAAGCGAGAAACTTCCCTTACGCTTGCAAAAAAGCGGCCACGCCGCTAAACGACTCGGGGTGCCCTTCCTTGTGAAGGCTGAGAAATACCCGTACCACCTGATCTGGATAATGCCAGCGTAGGGAAGTCAGAGGCCTCCAGGTCATTGCTTCTTCGCGTTATGGCAGGAGCAAACCATGCACGTTGACCTGCTGAACCCCGCGCAATCCGCGCGCACTGCCCATCTTCTTCACCAGCATGCCCCTCTTGTTCACTGTATGACCAACGATGTCGTGCAGACTTTCACCGCCAACGTATTGTTAGCCCTCGGCGCCTCGCCCGCGATGGTAATTGATGCTGGCGAAGCCGCGCAGTTTTCCGCCATAGCCAGTGCGGTATTGATAAACGTCGGCACTTTAACCCAGCCGCGTGCGCAGGCGATGCGTGCGGCGGTGGAAAGCGCGAATGCGGCGAAGACGCCCTGGACGCTCGATCCGGTTGCCGTTGGCGCACTGACGCTGCGCAGTGAATTCTGCCGCGGCTTACTGCAATTACAGCCTGCGGCGATCCGTGGAAATGCCTCTGAAATTTTGGCGCTGGCGGGCGAGAGCCACGGCGGGCGCGGCGTGGATACCACCGATACGGCCGCGACGGCGCTGCCAGCGGCACAGAAGCTGGCGCGAGAAAGCGGCGCGATTGTGGCGGTGACGGGAGAAGTGGATTACATCACCGATGGTCAGCAAACGCTGGCAGTGCAGGGCGGAGATCCGCTGATGACGCGGGTGGTTGGCACCGGCTGCGCGCTGTCGGCGGTAGTAGCGGCCAGCTGTGCGCTGCCGGGAAGCCGTCTGGAAAATGTGGCGGGTGCCTGCGCGCTGATGAAATTCGCCGGGCAGCAGGCCGCCGGGGGACGAGGGCCGGGCAGCTTTATGCCTGCCTTCCTCGATGCGCTGTACGCGATGAATGCGGAGGTGGCGGCATGAAGCGCATTAACGCCTTAACCATCGCCGGTACCGACCCTAGCGGCGGCGCGGGCGTTCAGGCAGACCTGAAAACCTTCTCCGCGCTGGGTGCCTACGGCTGTTCGGTGATGACTGCGCTGGTGGCGCAAAACACCCGCGGGGTGCAATCGGTCTATCGCATTGAACCCGATTTTGTCGCCGCGCAGCTGGACTCAGTGTTCAGCGACGTGCGCATTGATACCACCAAAATCGGCATGCTGGCCGAGACCGATATTGTTGAAGCCGTGGCCGAGCGGCTGGCGCGTTATCGCATTCAGAACGTGGTGCTCGACACGGTAATGCTGGCGAAAAGCGGCGACCCGCTGCTGTGTGCATCGGCGGTGGCGACGCTGCGTCAGCGTCTGCTGCCGCAGGTGTCGTTGATTACGCCAAACCTGCCGGAGGCGGCGGCGCTGCTTGACGCGCCGCATGCCCGCAGCGAACGTGAGATGCTGGAACAAGGGCGCGCGCTGCGCGCGCTGGGCTGTGAAGCGGTGCTAATGAAAGGCGGTCATCTGGATGACGCCGAAAGCCCGGACTGGCTATTTACCGCCGACGGTGAAACGCGGTTTACCGCGCCGCGGGTGGTGACCAAAAACACCCATGGCACCGGCTGTACGCTGTCGGCGGCGCTGGCGGCGTTACGGCCACGTCACGCCAGTTGGCAGGAAACGGTGCCGGTGGCGAAAGCCTGGCTGTCGAAAGCGCTGGCGCAGGCCGATACGCTGGAAGTGGGCGAGGGGATTGGCCCGGTACATCATTTCCACGAATGGTGGTAGCTGTCCCGTCTGCGTGCCAGCAGCTTGTGCGTTAAAACCGACAAAAGTTGGACATTCTACGCCCCCGGTACCAGGCTTATCCTGCTCAAAAAACTTGAGCAGGACATCCAGCCGACATGATGTCGGCGCTTACGGGAGCATAGCTATGACTGATATTGCGCAGTTGCTTGGCAAAGACGCCGACAGCCTTTTACAGCATCGTTGTATGACCATTCCAGCCGACCAGCTCTATCTGCCTGGCCACGACTACGTTGACCGGGTGATGGTGGATAACAACCGCCCGCCTGCGGTGCTGCGAAACATGCAGACGCTCTACAACACCGGGCGTTTAGCCGGTACGGGCTACCTGTCGATTCTGCCGGTCGATCAGGGCGTTGAGCATTCGGCCGGGGCCTCGTTTGCCGCCAACCCGCTCTATTTCGATCCGAAAAACATCGTCGAACTGGCCATTGAGGCGGGCTGTAACTGCGTGGCCTCAACCTACGGCGTGCTGGCGTCGGTTTCGCGCCGCTACGCGCACCGTATTCCGTTCCTCGTGAAGCTCAACCACAATGAAACGCTGAGCTATCCGAATACTTTCGATCAAACGCTGTATGCCAGCGTTGAGCAGGCTTTCAACCTTGGCGCGGTGGCTGTAGGGGCGACCATCTATTTTGGTTCAGAAGAGTCTCGCCGCCAGATTGAGGAGATCTCTGCCGCTTTCGAGCGCGCGCATGAGCTGGGGATGGTGACGGTGCTGTGGGCCTACCTGCGCAACCCTGCGTTTAAGAAAGACGGCGTTGACTATCACGTCTCTGCGGACCTGACCGGGCAGGCCAACCATCTGGCTGCCACCATCGGCGCGGATATCGTCAAACAAAAAATGGCCGAAAATAACGGCGGCTATAAAGCGGTGAACTTTGGCTATACCGACGATCGTGTGTACAGCAAATTGACCACCGACAACCCGATTGACCTGGTGCGGTATCAGCTGGCGAACTGCTATATGGGCCGCGCGGGGCTTATTAACTCCGGCGGCGCGGCGGGCGGTGAGACCGACCTGTCCGACGCGGTACGTACCGCGGTTATCAATAAACGCGCTGGCGGCATGGGGCTGATTCTGGGCCGTAAAGCGTTCAAAAAATCCATGGCCGACGGCGTGCAGTTGATCAACGCCGTGCAGGACGTTTACCTCGATAGCAAGATTACCTTCGCCTAAAAGTTTGCCTCCTCGCCCGCCAGGGTGAGGAGGCCGATCCCCTTCACACTTCGTTATCCTTTTGTGAAAAACATCACGCCTCCTTGTGCGCATGCCCAAAAAACAGTCGATTGTTAGCGCTATTTGTCCGTGGAAGCGCTGTTATTTTGTGCTTAGATTAGTCATGAAACGCCTTTTCAATTCCCTAAAACCGTTTTATCGGATCAGTGTTGGACACAGGATTGTGGCGCGTTAAGCGCCATGTCGAATGTTGTACTAAGGACACATAATGAAAATTGAATCTGTAAATGTCACCGTTTTCCAGCATCCCACCCGCCGCGTCTCCGATAGCGCCGGGCACTCCCATCCGGGGCCAGAAAGCATGGCCAAAATGGCGATGCTGACGATTACCGCGGACGATGGCAGCAAGGGCTATTCGTTTGCACCGCCGGAAATCGTGCGCCCGTTCGTGGTAAATACCTTTTTCCGTAAAGTGCTGGTTGGCCAGGATCCGTTCGACCGCGAACGCATCTGGCAGGACCTGGTGCACTGGCAGCGCGGCAGCGCGCATCAGCTCACCGAACGTGCGTTGTCTTTCGTGGAACAAGCATTGTGGGACCTGATTGGGCGTAAGCTCAATATGCCGGTCTACAAACTGCTCGGCGGCTATCGTGACAAAGTCCCGGCCTACGGCAGCACCATGTGCGGCGACGATTTAGAAGGCGGCCTGTCCACGCCGGAAGAGTACGCGGCCTTTGCCGAAACCCTCGTGGCGCGCGGCTACAAGGCTATCAAGCTGCACACCTGGATGCCGCCGGTCTCCTTCGCGCCAAACCCGAAAATGGATATCAAAGCCTGCGCCGCGGTGCGTGAGGCGGTGGGGCCGGATATCGACCTGATGATCGACGGCTACCACTGGTACAGCCGTACCGAAGCGCTGTGGATAGGTAAGGAGCTGGAAAAACTCAACTTCGCGTGGTTTGAAGAACCGATGGAAGAGGACAGCATGTCGTCCTACGCGTGGCTGGCGGAAAACCTCTCTATCCCGATTATCGGGCCGGAAAGCTTTGGCGGTAAGCACCACAGCCGTGCGGATTGGGTGAAAGCGGGCGCGTGCGACATTCTGCGCGCGGGCGCTAACGGCGTGGGCGGCATTACGCCAACGATGAAGGTGGCGGCGCTGGCGGAATCCTTCGGCATGGACTGCGAAGTGCACGGCAACGGCGCGGCGAGCCTGGCGGTGGTCGGGGCGATCCGCAACTGTCGCTGGTATGAGCGCGGTCTGCTGCATCCGTTCCTCGACTACGACCAGCCGGCGGCCTACCTGAACAGCATCATCGACCCAATGGACGCGGATGGCTTTGTTCACCTGTCTCAGCGCCCTGGACTGGGCGAAGACATTAACTTTGCATATATCGAAGCCAATACCGTCAGCCACGACTGACACATAACAAAGACAAGACAGGCGCGTACGGATTCGTAGCCTGTCGTACCCTACAGGCGATAGATAGATGAAAAAATCCTCCTTACTGGGAGCGTGTTTGCTCGCGCTCACCATGACGATGGGGAGCGGGGCGGCGTTGGCGAAAACGCCGCCGGATCAGCTCATTATCGGCATGAACATGAACAACCTGCTGACCCTCGACCCGGCCGCGATGACCGGTAATGAAGTGGTGGGTATTGTGGTCAACCTCTATGATTCGCTGGTTGAACTGGACCCTGAACAGCTGACCAACGTCAAACCGGCACTGGCCAAATCCTGGGACATCAGCCCGGATGGCAAAACGCTGACCTTCCATCTGCAAAACAACGTTAAGTTTCACTCCGGTAACCCGCTGACCGCCGCCGACGTGGTGTGGTCGATGCGCCGTATTCTGCACCTTAACCTCGCGCAGGCATCGGTGTGGAAGTCTTACGGCTTCAGCAAAAAGAATGTCGACAAGCAGGTGACCGCACTGGACGACTATACGGTGCAGATCGTCCTGCCGAAACCGAACGATCCGCAGTTGGTGATTTACTCACTCGGCGCGCTCGGTAACCTCGGCGTGCTCGACAGCAAAACCGTGCAGAGCCATGAACAGGATAACGACTGGGGCAACAAGTGGCTGACGACGCACGAAGCCGGTTCCGGGCCGTTTATGCTGGAGACCTGGCAGGCCAAAGACGTGCTGCGCATGAAGCGTAACCCGGACTACTGGCGCGGCGAGCCGAAGATGAGCCGCGTGGTGCTGCGCCACTTCCAGGAGTCGCAGACCCTGCGCCTGATGATTGAAAAAGGCGACCTTGATATTGCCAACAACATGGCGGTATCGGACATCAACGCCCTGCGCAAAGACCCGCAGCTTACTGTCGACGCGGTGCAACGCGGCACCATGTACTACGTGGCGATGAGCATGAAAGAGGCGCATTTCGCCAATCCGAAGGTGCGTGAAGCGGTACGCTACCTGATTGATTATCAGGGGATTAATAAAGCGCTGATGCCGGGCTACGGCGTACTGCACCAGCGGCCAATCAAGGCGGGGATGCCGTCAACGCTGCCGGATCCTGGCTACAGCTTTGACTTAGCGAAGGCGAAAAAGCTGCTGGCGGAAGCGGGCTATCCGGACGGTTTTGATACCACGCTGCGCGTGCTCTCGGACCAGCCGTTCCTCAATATCGCCATTGCCGTTCAGTCGACGCTGATGCAGGCGGGCATCAACGCCAAAATCATTACCGGCACCGGCAACCAGATTTACGGCGCGATGCGCGAGCGTAAGTTCGACATGCTGGTCGGGCGCGGCGGCAGCGGCATGGAGCCGCATCCGCACTCCAGCCTGCGTGCGCTGGTCTATAACCCGGACAACAGCGATGAAGCGCGACTCACCAACTTCCAGGGCTGGCGTACCGGCTTTTACGACAAGCAGCTCAACGAGATGATCGACGGTGCGCTGCTGGAACGTAACCCGCAGAAACAAATTGCCGATTACCAGGCCATTCAAACCCGCTTCGATGCGCTGATCCCGGCGATGATTCCCGTCTCGCAGATGGTTGACTCGGTGGTGGTGCGCAACGAAGTGAAAGACTACAAACCCCACCCGTCGGCGACCACGTTCTTGCGTGACGTCTACAAAGTAAGCGAAGGAGATAAAGGATGAGTACGGCAATTCTCGCGCCCGGCTCCCGGACCCGGCGCTTTTCAAAACGGTTGATGCAGGTGGCGATTACGCTGTTTGGCCTGCTGTTGCTGACCTTTTTCATTGGCCGCGTGATGCCCATCGACCCGGTGCTGGCGATTGTCGGCCCGGATGCCGACCAGAGCACCTACCAGCAGGTCTATCACCAGCTGGGCTTTGACCAGTCGCTGATGACCCAGTTTGGTATTTATTTCGTCAACCTGCTGCACGGCGACCTCGGTAACGCGCTGCTGACCGGTAAACCGGTGACCGACGATATTATTCGCGTCTTCCCGGCGACCATGGAACTGGCGACGATGGCGATTATTGTCGGCGCGGGCCTCGGCATTCCGCTGGGCGTACTGGCGGCCGCGCGTCGTAACAGCATCTCCGATTACGTGGTGCGCATTATCAGCCTCGCCGGTTATTCCACGCCGATTTTCTGGGTGGGGATGATGGGTCTGCTGGTGTTTTACGCCTGGCTTGGCTGGGTCGGCGGCGCCGGACGCGTGGATCTGGGGCTTGACGGCATCGTGCCGCGCCGTACCGGGCTGATGACCGTGGATGCGCTGCTGGCCGGGAACAGCGAGGTGTTCTGGAATGCCATTAATCACCTGATTCTGCCTGCCGCGCTGCTGGGCTTCCACTCGCTGGCTTACATCAGCCGTATGACCCGCAGCTTTATGCTGGCGCAGCTGTCGCAGGAGTTCATCATCACTGCCCGCGTGAAAGGGTTAACCGAACGTCAGGTGATCTGGAATCACGCGTTTCGTAACATCCTCGTGCAACTGCTGACGGTGGTGGCGCTGGCCTACGGTTCGCTGCTGGAGGGGGCGGTACTGATTGAAACCGTCTTCTCTTGGCCGGGCTTTGGCTCCTATCTCACCGGCAGCCTGCTGCTGGGCGATATGAATGCGGTGATGGGCTGCGTGCTGTTGGTTGGGGTGATCTTCGTGATGCTCAACCTGCTGTCCGACATGCTGTATCAATTCTTCGATCCGAGGACAAAATCATGACGGTTTCTCTGGATACGTCTTTACGCGGCGGCGCTGGCGAAGGCCGCCAGCGTTTGCAACGTGCGCTGGTCCGCGCCGGTGGGTTTATTGGCAAGATGGCGCGTAACCCGTTAACGGCGATTGGCGGTGGGATTATCTTTCTGCTGCTGGTGGTGGCGATTTTCGCGCCGCTGATTGCCCCGTATAACCCGCTGGTGCAGGACTTAAGCAACGCGCTTACCGCGCCGAACGCTCAGCACTGGTTTGGCACCGACGAGTTTGGCCGCGATATCTTTAGTCGTCTGGTCTACGGTTCGCGCATTACGCTGTACATCGTGCTGCTGGTGTCGGTCACCGTCGGCCCGCTGGGGCTGCTGCTCGGCGTCTGCGCGGGCTACTTCGGCGGCAAGGTAGACATGGTGCTGATGCGCGTTACCGACATCTTTATCTCCTTCCCGAGCCTGGTGCTGGCGCTGGCGTTCGTCGCCGCCTTAGGCCCAGGGCTGGAGCACGTGGTTATCGCCATTACGCTTACCGCCTGGCCGCCGATTGCGCGTCTGGCGCGCGCCGAAACGCTGTCGCTGCGCCAGGCGGATTTTATCTCCGCCGTGCGCTTGCAGGGGGCCTCTCCGGCCCGCGTGCTGTGGCGCCATATTGTGCCGCTGTGCCTGCCGTCGGTGATTATTCGTATCACCATGAACATGGCGGGGATCATTCTGACCGCCGCTGGTCTCGGCTTCCTCGGCCTCGGCGCACAGCCGCCGGAGCCGGAGTGGGGGGCGATGATCTCCAGTGGCCGTACCTACATGATGGAGTGCTGGTGGGTGGTGACGATTCCGGGGCTGGCGATTCTGATCAACAGCTTAGCGTTCAACTTCTTAGGAGATGGCCTACGTGACATCCTCGATCCTCGCAGCGAATAACGCTGCACCGCTGCTCGACGTGCGCGACCTGTGCGTCGACTTTGTCAACGGCAGCGCGGTCACCCATGCGGTGCGCGGTGTCTCCTTCCAGTTGGGGCGTGAAAAACTGGCGATTGTCGGTGAATCCGGTTCGGGAAAATCGACCGTCGGGCGCGCGCTGTTGCATCTGCACCCGAAAAAGGCGCGCATTGACGCCAGCCGGATGCAGTTTGGCGATATCGATCTGCTTAACGCCAGCGAAGCGCAGATGCGCGCCATTCGCGGCAAACGGATTTCGATGATTATGCAGGACCCGAAATACTCGCTGAACCCGGTGGTGCGTGTGGGCGATCAGATTGCTGAAGCCTGGCTAACGCACCATCCAGGGCATAAGGCGGAGGCGAAAGCCAAAGCGTTGGAGATGCTCGACGTGGTGCGCATCCGCGACCCGCAGCGCGTTTATAACCTCTATCCGCATGAAATCTCCGGCGGCCAGGGGCAGCGCATCATGATTGCGATGATGCTGATTACCGACCCGGAGCTGGTGATTGCCGATGAGCCCACCTCGGCGCTGGACGTCTCCGTACGTTTGCAGGTGCTGGGTCTGCTCGACGATCTGGTGAAGTCGCGCGGTCTGGGGCTGATTTTTATCAGCCACGACATCAACCTGGTGCGCAGCTTCTGCGATCGGGTGCTGGTGATGTACGCCGGGCGGGTGGTGGAGTCCATCGCTGCCTGCGATCTCGACAATGCGAAGCATCCGTACACGCAGGGCCTAATCAGCGCGCTGCCGGATATGCAGCATCGTCGCCCGGTACTGCCGGTGCTACAGCGTCAGGCCTGCTGGCTGACGGATTAAGGAGCGCATCATGATTGAAGTGAAAAATCTGAACCTGGTGTTTGGTGAAGGCGAGAAGCGCAACCAGGTGTTGTATGACGTCAATTTCCACGTCCAGCCGGGCGAGATTTACGGCCTGGTGGGGGAGTCCGGTTCCGGCAAAACCACGGTGCTGAAGTGCCTGGCCGGGCTGTTTAACCACTGGCAGGGCGAGCTGGCGATCAACGGCCAGCGGTTGGATCACAACATCAGCCGCGAACGCTGCCGTAAGGTGCAGATGGTGTTTCAGGATCCTTACGGCTCTCTGCATCCGCGCCATACCATTGGCGATATTCTGCAAGAGCCGCTGCAAATCCACGGTATCAGCGAGCGTGACCGGCGCATCAACACGCTGCTGGATCGCGTGGGGCTGAATCGCGCGTTTCGCGACCGCTATCCGCACCAGCTCTCCGGCGGCCAGCGTCAGCGTGTGGCGATTGCTCGCGCGCTGATCCTTGAGCCGCAGGTGCTGCTGCTCGATGAACCCACCTCGGCGCTGGACGTCTCGGTGCAGGCGGAGATCCTCAACCTGTTGGCGGAGCTGCAAAAAGAGTCGAACCTGACCTACCTGATGGTGACCCACGATCTGGGCGTGATTGCCCATCTCTGCCAGAAGGTGGCGGTGATGCAGTACGGCAAAATTCTCGAAACGCTTAGCGTTGACGCACTGGTGAACGGCGAGGCCAAAACGCCGTACACCCAGATGTTGGTGAACGCCAGCCGCCAGTACACGCGCGAAATGGCGCGGGAGGTGGCGGCTTACTAGCCGTTCGGCATGGGTGCCGGATGGCGGCGTAAACGCCTTATCCGGCCTACCTCTACTTTTCGAATTTGCCTCTGGGAATAATAAAAAAATGCCTAAAAAGTCATTCCGTATTGCTCTCCCGTTATTGCTGTCTGCCTGTACTGCCTCCGCGCTGGCCGCGGAAACCATCGACCTGCGTATGTCCTGGTGGGGCGGCAACAGTCGTCATCAGGTGACCTTGAAAGCGCTGGAAGCCTTCCATCAACAAAACCCGGATATCAACGTCAAAGCGGAATATACCGGCTGGGACGGCCATACCTCGCGCCTTACCACGCAGCTGGCGGGCGGCACCGAGCCGGATGTGATGCAAACCAACTGGAACTGGCTGACGCTGTTCTCGAAAGACGGCAACGGTTTTTACGATCTCAATAAAGTGAAAGACGAAATCGGCCTGGACCAGTTCACCGCCAAAGATCTTCAACCGGTGACGGTGAAGGGCAAGTTAAACGGTATCCCCGTTGCCATGACCGCGCGCATCTTCTACTACAACGATCAGACGTGGAAAAAAGCGGGATTAAGCTATCCGCAAAACTGGGATGAGTTGATGCAGGCCGGGAAAACCTTTGAGACTAAGCTCGGCAAACAATACTATCCGGTGGCCCCGGAAAGCCTCGGCGTGCTGGCGTTGCTCAACTCTTATATGGTGCAGAAATACAACATGCCAGCCATCGATGAGCAGAGCAAAAAGTTTACCTATAGCGATGCGCAATGGGTGGAGTTTTTCCAGCTCTATAAAACGCTGATCGACAATCACGTTATTCCCGACATGAAGTACTACGCTTCCTTCGGCAAGGGGAATATCTATGAGATGAAGCCGTGGATTGAAGGCGAGTGGGGCGGCGTGTACATGTGGAACACCGCCGTGACCAAATATTCCGATAACCTTAAACCACCGGCGAAGCTGGAGTTGGGGAGTTATCCGATGTTAGCTGGCGCCACCGACGCGGGGCTGTTTATGAAGCCGTCAATGATGCTGTCGATTGGTAAAACCACCCAACATCCGCAGGCGGCGGCAAAGCTGATTAACTTCCTGCTCAACAGCAAGGAGGGCGTGACGCTGCTTGGCCTGGAGCGCGGTGTGCCGCTCAGCAAAAGCGGCGTGGAGACGCTGACGGCGTCCGGCGTGATCAATGACAAAGACCCATCGGTGGCCGGCATTAAGCTCGCGCTGTCGCTACCGGCGAAGGTCGGCGTGTCGCCGTATCTGGAAGATCCCCAGCTGGTGCAGGAGTTTGACAGTGCGTTGCAGTCCATCGACTACGGCAAGAAAACCGTCGCCGAAGCGGCGGCGGATTTCAAGCGTCAGTCGGAGCGCATCTTAAAACGCGCGATGCGTTAACGCAGCAGCGGGCAATCCGGCGGCAGGCGACAGCGCAGCGCCGCCGGTAAAATCTCCATGCGGAACGAGGTCCCGCAGAGCGGCTCGCCGTCGAGGTTAAAGGTCATCTCATGCGATGCGGTGACCTCAAACCACGGCGACACGCTGTCCACCAGGTTCTCTTTACCGTCGTCGCTGGCGAGCGTATTCAACAGCGCGGGCAGCAGCTCTTCGCCGGTGAAAATACGCAGATGCAGCAGGCCGTCGTCAATCAATGCCTCCGGGCACAGCTGTTGCCCGCCGCCCGCCTGGCGACCGTTGCCGATGCCAATCACCAGCGCATCGCCCTGCCAGCTAAAGTTCTCGCCACGAATTTCGCAGCGGTCGGGTTTTAGGGTATCCATGCGCATCAGGCCGTGAATCAAATACGATACACCGCCCAGCGCGGATTTCAGTTTCTCCGGCGTTTCGGTGGTGATGCGCGTACCGAAGCCGCCGGTCGCCATATTGATAAAGCAGGTTTCGTTATTAACCTGGGCAATATCCACCGGCACATCGCGCCCGGCAATCGCCAGCTTAAGGGCGTTAGCCATATCGGTGGGAATATTGACGCTGGTGGCGAAATCGTTCGCGGTGCCGAGCGGCACAATACCGAGGGCGGGAACCTGCTCGCTGTCGCACTGAATCAGCGCTGTCGCCACTTCATTGATCGTGCCGTCACCGCCGCCGGCAATCACCGTCGCCACCTGCAGCGCAACGGCTTCTTCGACGTAGCGTTCGGCATCACCTTTCTCCCAGGTGACGCGCACGTGAATTACCACGCCTTCATCGCGCAGCTGCGTGACCGCATCGCGCAGCTCGGGCGTACTGGCGCTTTTGCCGTTAAGTATCAGTAAACTCGCTGGAAAATCTGACATCCTTGGTACCTCTTGAGGGGGTATGCAAAGAGTGTAACAAAGGATGCGGCGATGCGCTTTAGGAGGGAAGGCCAAAAAAATAAGCCCGTGTAAGGGAGATTACACGGGCTAAGGAGGTGGTTCCTAGGTACAGCTAGCATTTATGGGTTATGTTTTTCAGCGAGGGAATAGTATCTGGAATCAATAATTCCGTCTGTGATCCATTTCTAAGAATCCTTGCTATTGAAAAACAATATAAATGTACTAGCCGTTATGCGGATTGCGAGTGGATTGTCCTGAGAAATTACGCATCAGCAGGCCATACTCCAGCGCCATATCTTCCGGCACGGGCAACCATACGGTGTGGCCGTCGCCCGGCGCGACGGGCATCACTTCGCCTTTGGCGTTTTCCATATGTTCCAGCGTGAAGTTGACGTTGCCCTGTGGGGTCATAAGCTCCAGGCTATCGCCAATCAGGAATTTGTTTTTCACCGCTACCGCGGCCAGGTTGCCTTTACGCTCGCCGGTAAATTCGCCGACAAACTGCTGACGCTCGGAAACCGAATAGCCGTATTCGTAGTTCTGATAGTCGTCATGGGTGTGGCGACGCAGGAAGCCTTCGGTATAGCCGCGATGCGCCAGGCCTTCCAGGGTTTCCAGCAGGCTGGTGTCGAACGGTTTGCCGGCGGCGGCATCGTCGATGGCCTTGCGGTACACCTGTGCGGTACGCGCGCAGTAGTAGAAGGATTTAGTACGGCCTTCAATTTTCAGCGAGTGCACGCCCATCTGGGTCAGACGCTCAACGTGGGCAATGGCGCGCAGGTCTTTCGAGTTCATGATGTAGGTGCCGTGCTCGTCTTCAAAGGCGGTCATGTACTCGCCTGGACGTTTGGCTTCTTCAATCATAAACACCTGGTCGGTCGGCGCGCCGACGCCCAGCGTAGGCTCAACGTTTTGCACCGGAATCGGCTCATATTTGTGGACGATGTTGCCAACGTCGTCTTCTTTGCCTTCCTGCACATTGTATTCCCAGCGGCAGGCGTTGGTGCAGGTGCCCTGGTTCGGGTCGCGCTTGTTGATGTAGCCGGAAAGCAGACAGCGGCCGGAGTAGGCCATGCACAGCGCGCCGTGAACGAAGATCTCAATCTCCATATCCGGCACCTGGCTGCGAATTTCTTCAATTTCTTCCAGCGACAGTTCGCGAGAAAGAATGACGCGGGTAAGACCCATCTGTTTCCAGAACTTCACCGTGGCCCAGTTGACGGCGTTCGCCTGTACCGACAGGTGAATGTCCATCTCCGGGAAGTGCTCGCGCACCAGCATGATCAGGCCCGGATCGGACATAATCAGCGCATCCGGCCCCATATCCACCACCGGCTTCAGGTCACGAATAAAGGTTTTCAGCTTGGCGTTATGCGGCGCGATGTTCACGACCACATAGAATTTTTTACCCAACGCATGGGCTTCGTTGATGCCGAGCTGCAAGTTTTCGTGATTGAATTCGTTGTTACGTACGCGCAGGGAGTAGCGAGGTTGGCCCGCGTAAACCGCGTCAGCGCCGTAAGCGAAAGCGTAACGCATATTTTTCAGCGTTCCCGCCGGGGAAAGGAGTTCCGGTTTAAACATGATTTTCTCGTTCTGATGACAGGTCAGATTCGCCGCACCTGATGCGGCGAGTTGGGGAGTGCCCCCACATTAAGGGCGGGCATTGTAGCGCTGTGGGGAGGCGAGGTAAAGCGCCGGGTCGTCGCGGGAGACAACCCGGCGGAGGATCTGCCATCAGGTATTATCTTTGACGGTCTCGCTGGTGCCGTTGGTTTTCACCGAGGCGATGCCCTTATCACGCGACTGTTCGGTCGCGTACAGTTGACTGGTGCCAATGACCTGGTGGTTGCCCGCTTTCAGGTTAAAGTGAAATTTGCCATTGGTGGCGGTTTTCTTTTCATAATGCGCGTCCTGCGGGCTGTTGACCCGCACCGAGGCGATGCCTTTTTCCGCGGCCGCCCGGGTGGTGTACAGCTCGCTGGTGAGAATAACCTCCCCGTTTCCCGCCTTCAGAACAAATCGAAACTGATCGTTGCTGCTTTTGCTTAATTCAAACCAACCAGCCATGGTGACTCCTTGATTAAATTAACATCGTTGAACGTATCGACTGACACTATGAGTATGGGAGAAATTGGCGAAGTTGCGAGCAGAGGAGAAGTGAGAGCGGCGAGCGCGCGCCGCTCGAAGGCATCAGGACAGGCGGCAGGCGTCGGCTTCCCAGCGATAGCCCACACCGTACACCGCGCGGATAAACGACTGATCGGCGTCGAGCGATTCCAGCTTGCGGCGCAGGTTTTTAATATGGCTGTCGATGGTACGGTCGGTCACCACGCGGTAGTCGTCGTACAGATGATTCAGCAATTGTTCGCGCGAGAACACTTTGCCAGGCTCCTGTGACAGCGTTTTCAGCAGGCGAAACTCGGCAGGGGTGAGGTCCAGCGGGCGATCGCGCCATGAGGCTTGAAAACGGCTTTCATCAACGATGAGCGGGCTTTGTTCGTCCAGCGTTTGTAGTTCGTGACGCGGCTTGCAGCGGCGTAAAATGGTTTTCACGCGCGCAACCACTTCGCGCGGGCTGTACGGCTTGCAGATGTAGTCATCGGCGCCGATCTCTAAGCCCAGCAGACGGTCGATCTCTTCAATTTTAGCGGTCACCATAACCACAGGAACGTCGGAGAAGCGACGAATTTCGCGGCAGAGGGTGAGACCGTCGGTGCCCGGCAGCATCAGATCCAGCAGGATGAGATCCGGCGGCGTCTGATGCACGTACGGCAGCACTTTGTCGCCGTGGCTAATCAGCGTCGGGGCGTAGTGCGCTGCCAGTAAATAGTCGATGAGCAACTGCCCCAGCTTGGGTTCATCTTCCACAATCAGGATGCGTGGGGCATTTTCATCAATCGGTAACTCGGTCATATTTCTCTCGGTAATACACGTTCCAGCGGTAACTCTACTTTAATGCTAACCCCACCAAAAGGCGAATGCCCAACGTTGAGGTGCCCGCCGTGGGCGGTGACGATGTTTGCGCAAATGGCTAACCCCAGGCCAGAACCGCCGCTGGCGCGGTTGCGAGAACCTTCGGTACGGTAGAAACGCTCGCAAAGCCTCGCCAGCTGTTCATCGCTGACGCCGGGGCTGCTGTCGGCGAATTCCAGCACGATGCTTTGTGGGAGCAGTTCGGTGCGAATCAGCACCTGGCCGCCGCTGTCGGTATAGCGCAGGCTGTTTTCCAGCAGGTTATTGAATAACTGCATCAAGCGGTCCGGATCGCCAAATACGGTGGCGTTTTCTGCCAGCGCCAGATTGAGCGTCAGCCCACGGCTGGCAAGACGTTCGCGGAAGGCATCGGCGGCGATTTCAATCAGGCTAATGATATCGACCGGCGCTTTCTGGTAGGCCAGCGCCCCTTCATCGGACATCGATAACTGATGCAGATCATCAACCAGCTTGGTCAGGGTGGCGACTTCGGCCTGCAAAGAGGTGACCGATTCCGGGGTGAATTTGCGTACGCCGTCCTGAATCGCCTCCAGCTCGCCGCGCAGTACCGCCAGCGGCGTGCGTAGCTCGTGGGAGATATCGGCCATCAGGTCGCGGCGCATCTGCTGGTTTTTTTCCAGCGTGCTGGCGAGCTGGTTGAAGTCCTGCGCCAGTCTGCCCAGTTCATCGCTGCTGCTCACCGGGACACGGGTGGAAAAGTCGCCCGCCGCCAGCTTGTGGGTGCCTTCCACCAGCCGCCGCACTGGGGCAATCAACCCGCGAGCCAGCGGGAAGGTCGCCAGCGCCGCCAGCAATGTCGCCAGCCCGACGATAAGCCAACTGGTGCGGCGCTGCTGTTGATCGAAGTTGATATCGGTGTTGCGGGTCAGCCGCTCGACCGGTGAAGCGATCACCGCGCCGACCTCCATACCGTTGACGATAATGCCGCGCCGGGAGCCGTCGTGCGGTACCGCTTCGCGCGGGCCGACCAGCACGCGAGCGTTTTGGTCGACTACCCAGAACTGCGTGCGCCAGCCGTGCGGCGGCATGCCGCCGCGATCCGGGCCGCGAGGCGGTTCGCCGTCCGGCCCCGGAGGGCCGGGCGGCTGGCGGTCATCACTGTTGTCATGTTCAAACGAACGGAGGATCTGGAAAATAAAACGATCGTTATTGCGTAAGAAGCGCCAGTTTCCGTGCTGGGCATACTGTTCAGCCAGTGCGTCGCTAAGCAGCTGCAACCGCTGCTCGTTGCCACGCTTGATATAGTCAATAAAGCCGCGCTCAAAGCTAATGCGCACGGCCCAATGCATGCTGATCAGCAGCACGATGCAGGTGGCTAAGATGGCGAGAAACAGTTTGCCGGAAATTCCCGGGCGCCATAATTTCACGGTCTACTCCTTCAGTTTGCGTCGGGCAATAACCACGTTTTTGCTGGTGTCGTCCGGCACGCGCGCGAAGACGAGAGCGGGAAGCGCAATAATGATGGCCATACAAATATAGGTGTACATAAAGACGTGATGCGTCGCCTCGCTGCCGATGGCAATGTGCTGCTGACCGAACATGCCCAGCAGAATCCCGGCGATGGTAACGCCGATACTCATGGAGAGCTGCATGATCATCGACAGCAGGCTGTTGCCGCTGCTGGCGAATTCGTCCGGCAGGTCTTTCAGCGTCAGGGTATTCATTGAGGAGAAACGGCTGGAATTGACCATTCCCTGAATAAACAGCACCACCGGTAGCGCGTAGTACCAGCCTGCCAGCGCGGTGAACATAAACAGCAGGCTGATTAACGACAGCCCGAGCGTGGCGAATACCAGCACGTGGCGGTAACCGAAGCGGTTGACCACCTGCACCACTATCCGCTTCATGCCCATGCTGCCCAGCACCATCGGAATCATCATCAGCCCTGCGTGGAAGGGGCTGAAGCCAAGGCCGATTTGCAGGAACACCGGTGTCATAAACGGCAACATGCCGCTGCCGATGCGCCCGGCAAAGCTGCCTGCCAGCCCCAGAGAGAAGGTGGAGGTGTTAAACAGCTTAAGGCTGAACAGCGCGCTGTCGTTGCCGCGCGCATGCCACAGATACAATCCAATCGACACCATACCGACGGCGACCAACATGCCCATCGTTAGCGATGAAATGCCAAGGCCTTTCTGGCCGTCGAGGGCTAAGGTTAACGTTGCCATGCCCAGCGCCAGCACCACGAAACCGGAAATATCAAATTTCCGCGTCTGGACGGTGTAGTTGGGCATCAACATCAAAGTGGCGATACCACCCACGATGCCAACCGGGATGTTAATCAGGAATATCCAGTGCCAGGAGGCGTACTCCACCAGAATCCCGCCCAGAGCCGGACCAAGCAGCGGGCCAACCTGGCCGGGCAGGGTGACGAAGGTCATTGCCGCCATATACTGCTCGCGCGGAACGATTTTCATCACCGTCAGCCTGCCGACGGGCACCATCATCGCGCCACCAATCCCCTGTAGCACGCGCGCCATGACCAGCTCATTGAGCGTGCTGGAAAGTGAGCAGAACAGCGAGCCGAGGGTGAACAGGATAATGGCGGTGAAGAAAATATTACGCACGCCGACACGATCGGCGAGCCAGCCGCTGGCGGGCAGCATGACGGCGACGGTCAGCACATAGGAGACCACCACCATGTGCATATGCAGCGGGCTCTCCCCCAGGCTTAACGCCATGGAGGGGAGGGCGGTGTTGACGATGGTGGTGTCCAGCGATTGCATAAAAAAGCCGAACGCCACGATCCAGAGTTGCCAACGAACGTTAGCGGGTAGTTCAGTCATCGTTATTCAGTTACCGATTGTCGGGGTTGACGCGAAAAACGCAGACGCAGACGATCGAAGAACAGATAAACCACCGGGGTGGTATAGAGGGTTAACAGCTGGCTCATCACCAGACCCCCTACAATGGTAATCCCGAGAGGTTGACGCAGTTCGGAGCCATCGCCCCCCGAAATCACCAGCGGCAGCGCGCCAAACAGCGCCGCCAGCGTGGTCATCATTATCGGGCGAAAACGCAGCAGACAGGCCTGGAATATGGCCTGTTCCGGCGGCAGATTGCCGTTACGCTGGGCTTCAAGGGCGAAGTCGACCATCATGATGGCGTTTTTCTTCACAATGCCAATTAATAGCATGATCCCGATAAGGGCGATTAGGCTGAACGGGGCATTGAACAGCTCCAGCGCCAGCAACGCGCCAACGCCCGCCGACGGCAGCGTGGAGAGAATGGTCAGCGGGTGCACGTAGCTCTCGTACAGGATCCCCAACACGATATACACCGTGGCGATGGCGGCGATGATCAGGATAATCTGCGAATTCATTGTCTCCTGGAATACCTGCGCCGTCCCGGCGAACGAGCCGCGCACCGTGTTCGGCACGCCAAGCTGGGTCATGGCGCGGTTAATCGCGTCGCTGGCTTCCGACAGGGATTTACCGGTCGGCAGGTTGAAGGAGACGGTCGACGCCGCCGACAGCCCCTGGTGGTTGACCGACAGCGGCGCGTTCGAAGGCTGCCATTTGGCGAAATAAGAGAGCGGAATGGCTTTCCCGTCGCTGTTAATGACGAACATTTTATCCAGCGCGCTTACATCCTGGGTGTAGACGGGGTCTACCTCCATCACCACTTTGTACTGGTTCAGCGGTTGATAAATGGTGGAGATCTGCCGCTGGCCGAAGGCGTTGTTCAGCAGGCTGTTGGCCGCCTCGACGTTAATGCCCAGCCGTGACATGGTTTCACGATCGTAGACCAGTGCCATTTCTGCGCCGTTGTCCTGCTGATCCGAGTTGACGTCCGCCAGCTCCGGCAGCGCCGCCAGCGCTTTGCGGATTTTGGGCTCCCACTCACGCAGCGCGCTGAGGTCGTCCGACAACAGCGTGTACTGATAGCTGGCGTTCGACTGGCGGCCACCCACGCGGATGTCCTGCACCGCCATTAAGAACAGGTTGGCCCCCGGCTCTTTGGCCAGCTTTTTCCGCAATCGGTCGATAACCTGTTGCGCCGACTCCTGGCGCACGTCGCGCGACTTCAGGGTGATAAACATCATTCCGCTGTTCACCCTGGAACCGCCGGTGAAACCGGTGACGTTATCCACCGCCGGATCTTCACGAATAATCTTCATGAAATCCTGTAGCTTACCGCGCATCGCCTGGAAGGAGATGCTCTGGTCGGCCTGAATGCCGCCCATCAGCACCCCGGTATCCTGCTCCGGGAAGAACGTTTTCGGGATGGAGATATACAGCCAGACGTTCAGCGCGATGGTTGCCAGGAACACCACCCCCACCAGCTTCGCATGGTTCAGCACCCAGCGCAGCGATTTGCCGTAACCCTGTTGCATGGCGACCAGCAGACGCCCCAAACCTTTATTACGGGTTGGCGAATGCGGGCGGCTGGATTTCAGCATCCAGCCGCACATCATCGGCGTCAGGGTCAGCGAAACGGCCAGCGAAATACCGATCGCCACCGACAGCGTGACCGCAAATTCCCGCAGCAGCCTGCCGGGCAGACCGCCCATCAGCAGCAGCGGCAGGAACACCGCCACCAGCGAAACGCTCATTGACAGGACGGTAAAGCCCACTTCGCGACTCCCCTGTAGCGCGGCTTGTAGCGGTTTCATGCCTGCTTCCAGGTGGCGGGAAATATTCTCCAGCACCACGATGGCGTCATCGACCACGAAACCGGTGGCGATGGTCAGCGCCATCAACGACAGGTTGTTGAGGCTGAAACCGCACAGGTACATCGCGGCGAAGGTGCCGATCAGCGAGACCGGTACCGCCACCGCCGGAATCAGCGTGGCGCGGCCGGAGCGCAGGAACAGGAACACCACCAGAATCACCAGCGCCACTGAGATCACCAGCGTTTGCTCAACTTCCTCAAGCGAAGCGCGGATCGTCGGCGAACGGTCCTGGGCAATTTGCAGGTCGATAGCCGCGGGAATGGTCTGTTGCAGCTCCGGCAGCTCGGCGCGAATACGATCGACCGTGTCGATAATATTGGCTTCCGGCAGCTTGCGGATCATCAGCAGGATGGCCGGTTTGGCGTTGGTCATCCCGGCGTTACGCACGTCCTGCACCGAGTCGCTGACCGTCGCCACGTCGCTCAAACGCACCGCCGCACCGTTGTTGTAGTGCACGATCAGCGGCTGGTACTCAGCGGCTTTTTTCAGTTCATCGTTAGTCTGCACCTGCCAGCGATGGGCGCTATCGTCGATCGCCCCCTGCGGTTTACGCACGTTGGCGTTGCTGATGGCCGTGCGCACCGCGTCCAGCGAGACGCCCTGGTTAAACAGCGCCTGCGGATTCAGGTCAACGCGCACCGCGGGCAGCGAGCTACCGCCGACGTCCACGTCGCCCACGCCGTCAATCTGCGCGATGCTTTGCGCCAACTGGGTGGAGGCGAAATCGTACAGCTCGCCCTGCGAGTAGGTATCCGAGGTCAGCGTCAGGATCATGATCGGCGCATCGGACGGGTTGGCTTTGCGATAGGTCGGACGACTGGGCATCCCGCTTGGCAGCAGGTTTTGCGCGGCGTTAATCGCTGCCTGCACGTCGCGCGCCGCGCCGTTAATATCGCGATCGAAGTTAAATTCCAGAATGATACGCGTGCTGCCCAGCGAGCTGCTGGAGGTCATTTCATTGACGCCCGCAATGCGCCCTAGCGAGCGCTCCAGCGGGGTCGCCACCGACGAGGCCATGGTTTCCGGCGATGCGCCGGGCAGCGAGGCGCTGACCATAATCACCGGAAAGTCGACCTGCGGCAGCGGGGCCACCGGCAGCAGACGAAAGCCGAGCACGCCGCAGAGGGTGATGGCGACGGATATCAGGATCGTCGCCACCGGGCGGTAGATGAAGAGGGCAAAAAATTTCACTTACGCTTCCTCTTCACGGCGCGGGAAGCGGCTTTTCAGGTACAGCGACAGGCGGTCAAACAGCAGGTAAATCACCGGTGTCGTAAACAGGGTGAGTACCTGGCTGACCAGCAGGCCGCCCACCATGCCGATCCCCAGCGGGCGACGCAGCTCGGCACCAACGCCGGTGCTCAGCATCAACGGCAGCGCGCCAAGCAGCGCGGCGAGCGTGGTCATCAGAATCGGACGGAAACGCAGCAGACAGGCCTGATAAATCGCTTCGCGCGGCGCCATTCCCTGCTCACGCTCGGCGGCCAGCGCAAAGTCGATCATCATGATCGCGTTTTTCTTAACGATACCGATCAACAGGATGATGCCGATAATGGCGATCACGTCCAGTTCGTTGCCCGCCAGCATTAATGCCAGCAGCGCGCCGACCCCTGCGGTCGGCAGGGTCGAGAGAATGGTGATCGGGTGGATAAAGCTCTCATACAGCACGCCGAGCACGATATACATCGCCACCACCGCCGCGACCACCAGCCAGATGGTGCTGCTCAGCGCCGACTGGAAGGCGAGGGTGCTGCCCTGGAACTCGGTACGGATATCCGCCGGGAAGTTCAGGGTTTTCTCACTATCCAGAATGGCCTGTACCGCATCGCCCAGCGAGTAGTTATCCGGCACGTTGAACGAAATGGTGGTCACCGGGAACTGGTCGAGGTGGTTAATCGACAGCGGCGCAAAGCGCTGTTCAATTTTGGCGATCGCCGTCAGTGGCACGATGCCGCCATCGCTGCTGGTCAGGCGCACGTTATCCAGCGCCGCCAGGCCCGGCGTGGCGCGGGTGTCGTGCTCCAGCACCACGCGGTACTGGTTGGCCTGGGTATAGATGGTTGAAATCAGACGTTGACCAAAGGCGTTGTACAGCGCGTTATCGACGTCGGCCATTGAAATACCGAGACGGCTGGCGCTATCGCGGTCGACGTTAACGTAGGCTACCAGCCCTTTGTCCTGCCAGTCGCTGCTGACATCGGAAAGCTGCGGCAGCGCCTGAAGCTGGGTCATCAGCTGCGGCACCCATTCGCTTAGCGCATCCAGCGAGTTGGCCTGCAGCGTAAACTGGTACTGCGTGCGGCTGACGGTGGTGTCGATGGTCAGATCCTGCGTCGGCTGGAGATACAATTCGATGCCGGGAATGCGGTCAACCGCGTGTTGCAGCCGGCTAATGACCGTCTGTACCCGATCGTCACGCTCGTCGAGCGGTTTCAGGTTGATCTGCAAACGTGCGCTGTTGAGCGCCGGGTTGGTGCCGTCGACGCCGACAAACGACGTGAGACTTTCTACCGCCGGATCTTTCAGGATGGCGTCGGCAACTGTCTGCTGGCGTTGCGCCATGCTGGCGAACGACACCGACTGCGGCGCCTGTAGCGTGCCCTGAATAATGCCGTTGTCCTGAATCGGGAAGAAGCCTTTCGGAATGGCGATCCACAGGATGACAGACAGCGCCAGCGTACCCAGCGCCACGCCGAGCGTCAGCCACGGATGGTTCAGCACGCGGGCCAGCAGATGGCCGTAGCCTGCAATCACCCGGTCGAAGAAGCGCTCGCTGGCGCGGGAGAAACGGTTCTGTTTACGCAGCGATTCGTGGCTGAGCATGCGCGCGCACATCATCGGCGTCAGGGTTAACGACACGACTGCCGAGATGAGTATCGCCACCGCCAGCGTAACGGCGAATTCGCGGAACAGACGGCCCACGATATCGCCCATAAACAGCAGCGGGATCAGCACCGCGATCAGCGAGAAGGTCAGCGAGATAATGGTAAAGCCAATCTCACCCGCGCCTTTCAGCGCGGCGGCCATGGGTTTTTCGCCTTTTTCGATATAGCGCGAAATGTTCTCGATCACCACGATGGCGTCATCGACCACGAAGCCCGTGGCGATGGTCAGCGCCATCAGCGTCAGGTTGTTGATGGAAAAATCGAGGAACACCATCACCGCGAAGGTGCCGACCAGCGACAGCGGCACGGCGACGCCGGGGATAATGGTTGCCGGGACGTTACGCAGGAACAGATAGATGATCATCACCACCAGCGCAATCGCCAGCATCAGCTCAAACTGGGTGTCGGAAACCGAGGCGCGAATGTTGGTGGTACGGTCAGACAGGACCTCGACCTTAACGGATTTCGGCAGGCTTTCGGTTAGCTGCGGCAGCATCTGGCGGATGCTGTCCGCCGTTGAGATGATGTTTGCGCCAGGCTGGCGCTGGACGTTCATCACGATGGCCTGCTTTTTGTTCGCCCATGCGCCAAGCCAGGTGTTTTCAGCGCCTTGCTCGATGGTTGCCACGTCGCCTAAGCGAATAGCCGCACCGTTTTTATAGGCGATAATCAGCGCCCGATACTCCTGCGCCGACTGCATCTGGTCGTTGGCCGAGAGCGTCACCGCGCGTGCCGGGCCATCGAGGCTGCCCTTGGCCGAGTTGACGTTGGCGCTGGTAATGGCGGTGCGAATATCTTCGCTGGTCAGCCCCAGCGCGGCGATAGCCTGGGCGTTGAGCTTCACGCGCACTGCCGGGCGCTGGCCGCCGGCGAGCGTCACCAGACCGACGCCGGAGACCTGGGAAATTTTCTGCGCCACGCGGGTTTCCACCATGTCTTCTACTTCCGTCATCGGCGTGGCGGAAGAGGTGACGGCGAGGGTCATGATCGGCGGATCCGCCGGGTTGACCTTGCTGTAGACCGGTGGGTTAGGCAGGTCGCTGGGCAGCAGGTTAGTGGCGGCGTTAATGGCAGCCTGGACTTCCTGCTCGGCGACATCCAGCGGCAGGGTAAGCTGGAACTGAAGGGTGACGACCGACGCGCCGCCGGAGCTTTGCGACGACATCTGCTTCAGGCCGGACATCTGGCCGAACTGGCGTTCGAGCGGCGCGGTTATCGCTGAGGTCACCACGTCGGGGCTGGCGCCCGGATAGAGCGTCACCACCTGAATGGTCGGATAGTCCACCTCCGGCAACGCGGAGACCGGCAGGAAGCGGTAGCCGATGATCCCGGCCAGCAAAATCGCCACCATCAACAGCGTGGTGGCGACAGGGCGCATAATAAACAGGCGGGATGGGCCGCCCGTATTGCTCGGCGGTAACACTTGCATCAGCCGCGCGCTCCTTTATGGCCTGCTGCGGCGGCCGGTTTTTCCGCGCCTGCGGTGGAGGCGTCATGAGCGGTAACCACTTCCACTTTCGCCCCTTCGGTTAAGCGGTCGATACCGTCGGTGACCACCCGGTCGCCCGCGGAGAGTCCGGCATCAATCACCACTTTCTGGCTATCCTGGATACCTGGAATCACGGTGTGTTTGCTGACTTTGTTGTCGCTGTTCAGCACCCAGACGAAGTGACCGTCATTGCCCATTTGCAGCGCTGCGGTTGGGATGACCACCGCATTTTGCTGGGTATCAACCAGCATACGCGCGTTAACAAACTGGTTCGGGAACAGCGCGTCGTCCTGGTTGTTGAAACGGGCCTTCAGCTTGATGGTGCCGGTGGTGGCGTCAATTTGGTTGTCGAGGCTCAGCAGCGTGCCCTCGCTCAGCTTCTGTTTGTTGGTGCGATCCCAGGCTTCTACCACCAGCGTTTTACCGGCTTTTTGCGCGGCCACCACGGTGGCGATGTCGTTTTCCGGCAGGGTGAAGACGAGATCGATCGGATGCGTTTGGGTCAGCACGACGATACCGGTGGTATCACCGCTGGAAATCTGGTTGCCGATATCCACCTGTTTTAAGCCCACGCGACCGTCAATCGGTGCGGTGATGCGGCTCCAGTCGAGCTGCAGCTGGGCGCTGGCGACGGCGGCCTGGTCGGCTTTAATCGTGCCTTCGGTTTCGCTCACCAGCGATTGCTGGGTATCCAGCTCCTGGCGAGAGACAAGATTGGTTTTGACCAGTTGCTGATAGCGGGCTAAATCACGACGTGCATTAGCGAGCGTGGCTTTATCTTTAGCCAACTGCCCCTGCGCCTGAGCCAGCGCCACTTTAAACTGGCTGGGGTCAATTTCCGCCAGCAGATCGCCGGCTTTGACCTGCTGGCCTTCCTGGAAGTGAATGGTCATCAGTTGGCCGTCGACGCGGCTGCGCACGGTAACGGTATTGGCAGCGGTAATGGTGCCCAGCCCGCTGAGGTAGCGCGGTACCGCTTCACTGGTGGCGGTAGCGGCCTGGACCGGCGCCAGCGCGCCGCCAAAGCGTCCACCGTGTCGCCCGCCGCCAGCTGACGGCGCTCCCGCCGGTTTGGCTGCGGTGGAACCCGAGGTGTCAGAATTGCTGCTAAAGTGCCAGATGCCAGCCGCCCCCGCGACCACCACCAGCACGGCCAGCGCTACCCGCCAGCGAATTTTATGACTGCCTTTCATCGTTATAGGTGTCTCGTCCTGAATCATTTCACGAAATGATACTAGTTTAGTAACGGAACGCTCGGGAAAAATGGAGGAAATATGAAACACGGAAGGAATCGTCTGAATCGCGTCAGCTTTACGAGACTCCTCGCAATCCGCGGCGATGAAAAACCGCGCAATCGCCGCGTGTGCTACCGTCAGCGGCGTTTGCAGGGCGCTAAAACAGGAAAGCCCCTCCTGACGAAGGGGCCTTATATAAGGCCCCTCCTGACGAAGGGGCCTTATATAAGGAAAGGGTTATGATGAGGCTAGTCATCATACTGGTAATACTCTTAGTCATTAGCTTACCGGCTTACTAAGATACCAGGGGGAGGAGCAATCCTCCCTTACCCTCATTCCTTTACGATAGGTCGAAAAAACAGCGAAGTCAACGACGATATATCAGGCAAAAACCACCTGCGCCCAGCGGGCCAGACCGGCGGTGACCGAGCCAAAATCGTCGCCACCGGCAACGGGAATGCCCGGCAGCTGTTCGGCCAGCGCTTTTTTAATCAGCGGCGAGCGCGCGCTGCCGCCGGTTAAATAAATGACGTCCGGCTTTTCGCTGCTGTTTTCTAACGCCAGTTGTACCTGCTCAAGAATACGGGTCAGCGGCTGGTTCAGCGCCGCTTCCAGCCCGTCCTGGCTGATGGCGGTGGCCAGCGTGTCGCTGATAAACGGCAGGTGGGTATCGATTTGTGCGCTTTCGGACAAGGCGATTTTGCTCTCTTCCGCGCTGCGCACCAGACGATAGCTTAAACGCTGCTGCCATACCTTGTAGAGCAGAGCGACCTTTTCCGCATCGCGGGCATCGCGCGCCAGGTCACGCAGCAGGCGGCCATTGGCTGAGCTGTAGAAGTCGGTCTGCGCCGGAACATCGTTGATCGCCACCGCGTTCCACCAGGGCAGAATGGGCAGGGCGATGCCTTTTTCGGTTTCGCCGCCCATGCCGAGCAGCGGCATCAGGCTTTTAAACGCCAGCGCGATGTCCAGATCGTTACCGCCCACCCGACAGCCGCTGTGGCCGAGCAGGCTCTGTTCGCGGTCATGACGGGTCCGCCACTGCGGCCCCATCAGCAGCACCGAGCAGTCGGTGGTGCCGCCACCGATGTCGACCACCAGCACGCGTTTTTCTTCGCTGAGGCTGGCTTCGAAATCCAGACCGGCGGCAACCGGTTCGTACTGGAAAACCACGTCGCGGAAGCCGGCACGCTGCGCCGCGCGTTGCAGAATACCTACCGCCTGTGTGTTGGCTTCATCGCCACCCAGACCCTGGAAGTTAATCGGGCGACCAATTACCGCCTGCTCGATGGTTTCCTGAAGCTGTGACTGCGCCTGCTGGCGAATATGCAGCATCATCGAACAAACCAGATCTTCGAAGACGGCGACCTGCTGCGGCTTGAGGCCGCTAGCGCCGAGGAAGGATTTAGGCGACTTAACAAAGTACACCTCTTCCGGATCGTCGATGTACTGCTTGAGCGACGCGAGGCCGAACTGCACGCTATTGCCCAGTACCTCGATATCTTCGTCGCGGTTGTAGTTCATCGCCCGACGCAGCAGCGCCTGAGTTTCATCACCCGTTGCCGGTACCTGATGGTGGCGGTACAGCCACTCGCTGACCGCTTCGCGGGTCGGGGCCGACAGCATGGACGGCAGTAGGGAACTGCCGTTTTCCATCATCAGCATGCGCGGTGCGCCATCCTGCATCACGGCGACAGAGCAGTTCGCCGTCCCGTAGTCAAAACCAATAAACACGTCAATCATCCCCATGCCAGTGAAGAAAGGGGGGCGACTTTAGCGGAATGTGGTGATGGCGGCAACAGGAATATGAAAGCAAGGTTTTCCCATTGATTAACCGCTATGCTGTAACGCAATCTTTGCTGTCTGACGAGAAGGATAAAGGATGTTTGAACTGCCCTGGCTGCCGCCATATGACTGGCGCTGGATGTTCGGTTTTTTACAGGCGCGTGCTGTCGCAGGTATCGAATGTTTCCATGATCAAAGCTATACCCGCAGTTGGGGGCTCGGGCCACACCATGGGCTTATCACCATGACGCCTTATCCCGCCCGCCAGGTGCTGCGGGTCACGCTTTCCGCCGGGCTGCTGCCAGTCGCTGACGAAGCGCTGATGCGGGTGGCGAAATTGCTGGATCTGCACTGCGATCCACAACAAATATCGCGCGCGCTCGGAACGCTGGCGGCGGCAAAGCCGGGGTTACGACTGCCTGGCGCGCTGGACGCCTTTGAACAGGGCGTGCGGGCGATTCTCGGGCAACTGGTGAGCGTGACGATGGCCGCGAAGCTGACCGGTAAAGTGGTGGCGCTGTATGGCGAGCCGCTCGCACAGGACGCCTCTTTCTCGTTGTTCCCAACGCCAGAGCGGCTGGCGGCGGCGGACCCGGCGGCGCTGAAAGCACTGGGCATGCCGCTCAAACGGGCGGAAGCGTTAATACATTTTGCCCAGGTTGCGCTTAGCGGAGAACTGCCGCAAACGCAGCCGGATGACGTGGCGCAGGCGCTAAAAGCGCTACAACAATATCCCGGCATTGGCCGTTGGACGGCAAACTACTTTGCCCTGCGCGCCTGGCAGGCGAAAGATATCTTTTTGCCGGACGACTACCTGATTAAGCAGCGCTTCCCGGGTATGACGCCCGCGCAGATTCGCCGTTATGCCGAACGTTGGCAGCCCTGGCGATCTTACGCGTTATTGCATATCTGGCACGCCGACGACTGGTCGCCAGAAGAATGTACCGGGGTATAAACCGTCACGATACCGCGACCGTTATTTTTTGAGGTGTAGCAGGCAGCATCGGCCTGAACCAGCACTTCCGCCAGTTGGGCGTTATGGTTGTGAATCAACGTCAGCCCCGCGCTGGCGCCAATACGGTGCAACCGTCCTGCCCAGAAAAATTCGTAATGTTTGATGGCATCGACAATGCGCTCGCTGGCGCTAAGCGCCTGCTCGGTAGAGCAGTGACGCAGAATAAAACCAAATTCATCACCGCCAAGTCGCGCCAGAATATCGCCCGGTCGCAGCAACGAGCGCATTAGCCCGGCAATTTCACGCAGTAGCGCATCACCGGCAGCGTGCCCGGCACTGTCGTTGACTGCCTTGAAGAAATCGAGGTCGAGCATCACCAGCGCATGCGACTGATGTCCTCCGGGCAGCGATTTCAGCAGGCCTTTCAGCTGGCTTTCAAAGCTGGAACGATTGGGCAACCCGGTGAGCGCGTCGTGGCTGGCGTTGTAGCTGAGCTGGCGCAGCAGGCGGCGCGATTCCGTGACGTCCTGAATGACCAGCACAAAACCGATATGCTCGCCTTCCTGGGTACTGAGCGGGGTCATGCTGTGGTGAATATCAAAACTGCCGCCGTAGCGGCTATGCAGGACTTTGTTCAACTCAATATCGCTATCCAGGTTTTCATCGCTGTACAAATTCTCCAGCCGCGGGCCCTGGTCTCCCTGCGTAATATACAGCACCTCGTGCAATGATTTCCCTTGCGCCTCAGCCTGCTTCCAGCCGCTGATTTTCTCGGCAACCGGGTTCATAAAGATAATGTTTTGCTGGCTGTCGGCGCTGATCACCGCTTCACGAATGGAGTCGAGAGTGATGTGCAGGCGTTCTTTTTCCTGGAACAACGCTTCGTTGGTTTCGGTTATCTCCGCCATCAGCCGTTTGTTGGCTTCGCGGCTCTTTTTCAGATCGTTAATATCTTCAATCTGCTGGATGAAATAGAGCGGCGTTCCATCAGCGTTGCGTACCAGCGAGACGGCCAGCAGCGCCCAGACCGCCTCGCCCTGGCGGGTACGGTAGCGCTTTTCAAGCGAGTAGCTCTCAATTTCGCCACGCGCCAGACGGTCCAGTTGTTCAAGGTCTTGTGCTAAATCTTCCGGCCAGGTGACCTGCTGGAAGGTCATTTGATGCAGTTCGTCAGGGGGATAGCCCAGAAACTTACTCAGCGCTTTATTGACCTGTAGCCACTGCCCATAGGCATCGACTATCGCCATGCCGACGGCCGAGTATTCCATGGCGTTACGAAAGCGGGTTTCACTTTCCGCAATGCGGCGCCGTTCACTGTATACGGCATACATCGCGATGCTCATTACCCCTGTGGGTAATTGCACCATCAGGAACGGCAGCCCCAGCATATTGCTCAGCCGGTAGGTATGAAGGGTGTTTTCGATGTTCTCCTGTACCAGCGGATGCTGCGCGGAGAGGGCCAGAACCATCATGATGAGGAGTAAAAAGATCAGGAAGGCTTCAATACGCGGCAGACGTACCGCGCTCCACATCATGAGTACCATTATGAAGGTAAACGGCCAGGGCATGTACAACATGGCGATTACGCTGAGCGCGAGGGTGATGGCTGCGGTCAGAATCGTCGAGATCAGCAGCGTGCGGTTACGATAACGCTGAAAATAGTCTGCCCGGATGAGCATTCCCAGCGGAACTACCGCCAGGGCGCCTGAGGCATCCGAAAGCATCCAGACCAGCAAGGTCTGGAAAGCATTGCCTCCGGGCATCAAACTGGCTACCACAATACCGCTCAACAATGGCGGGATCAGCGCGGTGGCGATCGCCATTTGAGTCCAGTGGCGTAAGTTTCTTAGCGGGTTGTCGAGGTTCAGCCATCGGCGCAGCAGTAACGCGCCAACCAGCGCTTCCATAAGATTGGTCAACGGATGCAACAGCCCATTCTGCTCGGGGGCGTAAAGCGCGGTGGCGAGGACGATCCCCAGTACGCCAGCAACGCTCATGCAGGGCCATAGCGAACGCTTAACACGGTAGAATGCGACGGTCATGATGGCCGTCGGAAACCAGACCGGCGATAGCACGTTGTGAGTGTGCATGAGTGATAATGAAAAGAGGGTGAACAAAAATGTCGCTGCCCACAAACCAAACAGTATTTGCAGTGAGTGCTGTTGTGACGCGGGGCGGAGAGGTTTAACGCTGATATTGTTCTTCATTACCACTGTTTTTCCGGAGGCGACGCTGCTCCGGCCATGCTGAAACAAGCCGTGATTATGCAACAACATTAGCGGAATTTATCAGATATGTGACGCTAATTGACAATAATCATCAGTTTGTGTCACCTGTAATATCATATTCGTTAATGTATGACGTCAGTAGAATCCGACGTATGGGCGTTTCTCCTTTTGTCATCGCCGATCGTTGTATTCGACTAGTATCGTTGCCCTGAAATCCCTATAATTGCCGCGTTTGGCGCTGATACACGTGACTATTCGGAACGTTTCCTCTTGAATAATATTGTCTATTCGTGCCGTCCTTCCTAACATCCAGGTTAATCGGGTCGCAAAATTTATGACTGATAAGTCTCATCAGTGCGTCATTGTAGGCATCGCCGGCGCATCGGCTTCAGGTAAAAGTCTTATTGCTAGTACGCTGTATCGCGAACTGCGCGAACAGGTGGGCGATGAGCACATCGGTGTCATTCCTGAAGATAGCTATTACAAAGACCAAAGTCATCTGTCGATGGAAGATCGGGTTAAAACTAACTATGACCACCCGAACGCGATGGACCACAGCCTGCTGTTCCAGCATCTGCAAACGCTGAAGCGCGGCAACCCAATTGAACTGCCGGTTTATAGCTATGTCGAACACACCCGCATGCAGGAAACGATTCATATTGAACCGAAGAAAGTGATCATCCTTGAAGGGATCCTGCTGCTGACCGACGCGCGTCTGCGCGAAGAGATGAACTTCTCTATCTTTGTCGATACGCCGCTGGACATCTGCCTGATGCGCCGCATCAAGCGTGACGTTAACGAGCGTGGTCGCTCCATGGACTCCGTGATGGCTCAATACCAGAAAACGGTGCGTCCGATGTTCCTGCAGTTTATCGAGCCGTCCAAGCAGTACGCCGACATCATCGTGCCGCGTGGGGGCAAAAACCGCATCGCTATCGATATTCTGAAAGCGAAAATTAGCCAGTTTTTTGAATAACTCACACGAATTGTGTAACGTGCAATAAACGCCCTCAACCGTGACGGAAGAGGGCCGTCGTACAAAAGGAGAGTGATATGCGTCTGTGTGACCGTGATATAGAAGCCTGGCTGGACGAAGGGCGACTGTCGATTAACCCGCGTCCGCCGATTGAGCGTATCAATGGTGCCACCGTTGACGTGCGTTTAGGCAACAAGTTTCGCACCTTCAGCGGCCACACTGCCGCCTATATTGATTTAAGCGGGCCGAAAGCGGAAGTCAGCGCGGCGCTGGATCGTGTGATGAGCGAAGAGATTGTGCTCGCGGAAGGCGACGCCTTCTACCTGCATCCGGGCGAACTGGCGCTGGCGGTGACGCTGGAATCGGTCACGCTGCCCGCGGATCTGGTCGGCTGGTTAGACGGTCGTTCCTCGCTGGCGCGTCTGGGGCTGATGGTGCACGTCACCGCGCACCGTATCGATCCGGGTTGGTCGGGTTGCATCGTATTGGAATTCTACAACTCCGGTAAGCTGCCGCTGGCGCTGCGTCCGGGGATGCTGATCGGTGCACTGAGCTTCGAACCTCTGTCGGGCCCGGCGGCGCGTCCATACAACCGTCGTGAAGATGCCAAATACCGCGATCAGCAGGGCGCGGTTGCCAGTCGTATTGATAAAGACTGACCCATCGCAAAGCGGATGAGGGTGCCATGAGAAGAATATTGACGACACTGATGATTCTGCTGGTGGTACTGGTTGCCGGCCTGTCATCGTTGGTGCTGCTGGTCAATCCTAACGATTTCCGCAGCTATATGATCAAGCAGGTGGCTGAGCGCAGCGGATATCAGCTGGAGCTGGACGGTTCCCTGCGCTGGCACGTCTGGCCGCGGCTAAGCATTTTGTCCGGACGCATGACCTTAACCGCGCCCGGCGCCAGCGCGCCGCTGGTGCGGGCGGACAATATGCGTCTCGACGTGGCGCTGCTGCCGTTGCTGTCACATCAGCTGCAGGTTGAGCAGGTGATGCTCAAAGGCGCGGTGGTACAATTGACGCCGGAAACCGAGGCGATTCGCGACCAGCGAGCGCCGGTGGCGCCAAAAGGAACCTCGCTGCCTCAGGAGTCTGGCGATCGCGGCTGGTCATTTGATATTGCCGGGCTGCAGGTCATTGACAGCGTGCTGGTATTCCAGCATGAAAGCGATGAGCAGATGACGGTCCGCGATATTCATCTGCAGATGCAGCAGGATGCCGGGCATCAGGCCACCGTCGATTTCTCAGGCCGCATGAACCGCGATCAGCGCGACTTATCCCTTCGTTTCTCCGCCGCCGTTCAGGCGGGCAACTACCCGCAGAGTCTGGATGCGCAGCTGTCGCAAATCAGCTGGCAGCTTCAGGGCGCCGATCTTCCGGCCCAGGGCATTAACGGTAACGGTAGCGTGAACGTTAGCTGGCAGGAGGACGCGAAGACGCTCAGCTTTAACGCGCTCAATCTGATGGCCAACGACAGTACGCTGACCGGTAAAGGCAGCGTGGTGCTGGGCGATAAGCCGGTGTGGTCGCTGAACCTCCAGTCCGACAAGCTCAACCTCGATAACTTGCTGGTGCGCTCGGATATCCTCCTCAGCGGTGGCGCGCAGCAGGCGCAGTCGGCGCCGAACAAACCGCGTCCGGTGATAGCCAACGGTGTTAATTTACCGCCTTATAGCGGCCTGAAAAGCTTCGATGGTTCGCTTGCGATGACCGCGAACCAGATCGTCTGGCGCGGGCTGCCGTTTACCCATGTGACCCTGCAGGCCGATAACCAGCGTGGGCTGCTGCATATCTCTCAGCTGGAAGGTTCATTGGCCGGTGGTCAACTGTCGCTGCCGGGCACGCTGGATGCACGCAGTGGGACTCCGCAGGCCGAATTTCAGCCTAAGCTCGACAACATCGAGATTGGCAGCCTGTTGAAGGCCTTCAACTATCCCATCAACATGACGGGCAAACTGTCGCTGGCCGGTGATTTTTCGGGTTCGGTGATTGATGCCAACCATTTCCGCCGCGACTGGCAGGGGCAGGCGAATCTTGAACTAAGAGACACCCGTACCGAAGGGCTGAACTTCCAGCAGTTGGTTCAGCAGGCGGTTGAGCGTAGTACAGACGTGCAGGCGCAGGAGAACTATGACAGCGCCACACGGCTGGATGAACTGACGACCGATGTTGACCTCGATAGCGGCATTCTGGCGCTCAGTAACATGAAAGGGAAATCCTCGCTGATGCAGATGACCGGCAAAGGCACTCTCGATCTGATGAAAGAGGAAGGCGATCTGCAGTTCGGTATTCAGGTTACTGATGGTTGGCAGGGGCAGGGCAAGCTGGTGGATATTCTGAAGTCTACGGCTATTCCGCTGCGCGTTTACGGTAAATGGGAAGCGCTGAACTACAGTTTGCAGGTAGACCAGATACTGCGCCGTCAGCTACAGAACGAGGCGAAGCGTCGGTTAAATGACTGGGCGGAACGCAATAAGAACACCCAGTCCGGTAAAGACGTGAAGCAGCTCCTCGATAAGCAGTAACATCCCTAAGCCCGGCGGCATGGTGCCGCCGGGAAAATACTACACTTCGTAATCCCACTCTTCCTGCTGCGGCGGGATAATCTGCACTTTCTGTACCCTGTGGCTCTCGACCTGTAAGGTTTTCAGCGTCCACGGGCCAATCTGCACCTCTTCACCGGCTGTGGGAATGCGCTGCAGGTGTTCCATGAGCAGCCCGGCAATGGTGTGGTACTCGCGCTTTTCATCCAGCGGCAGCGGAACGTACTGCACCAGGTCTTCCAGCGGCATGTGACCATTTGCCGTCCAGCTGCCGTCGGCATTTTTCTGGATGTCGTGGCGCGCATCAATCTCTTCAGCCTCGTTTGGCAGGTTACCGGCAATGGTCTCGGTCACGTCGCTTAACGTCACAATCCCCTCGACCGAACCAAACTCATCCACCACGAAGGCAAAGTGGGTTCGCGCGTTACGGAACTGTTCCAGCGCCGACAGCAGCGGCAGAGCCTCCGGGAAGACCAGCGGCTGGCGGATCAGTACGCGCAGATCCAGCGGTTCACCGCGCAGCGACTGCTGTAACAGATCGATGACGTGCACCACGCCGAGCAGATCTTCTTCGTCATCGCCGCCGGTTACCACCAGCCGGGTATGCTGGTTTTTCTCCAGCAGCGCGCGAATTTCGCTTTCTGGCGCGCTAAGGTCGATGTGCTCGATATCGTGACGTGAAGTCATGATACTGCTGACCGTGCGCTGGTTAAGGTTGAGCACACGCTCAATCATCCGCCGTTCCTGCGGGTCGAAGATTTGCTGATCGTCCTGGTCGACCAGCAGCGAGGCGGTACCGACATCCAGCTCGGCATCCTCTTTCTTGCCGCTCAGCAGGCGCATAACCGCCTCCGTCGTGCGGCTACGCAGCGACTGGTTAGCGGTGAGGAAGCGACGACGGTTGAAGATAGCCAGCTGGTTTAAGAACTCGATCATTACTGAGAAACCGATAGCCGCGTACAGATAACCTTTAGGTATGACGAGGCCAAAGCCTTCCGCCACCAGGCTAAAGCCAATCATCAACAGGAAGCTCAGACACAGGATAACAATGGTCGGGTGGCTGTTCACAAAGCGGGTGAGCGCTTTACTGGCCAGCAGCATCAGGCTGATGGCAATAATTACCGCCGCCATCATCACCGCCAGATGGTCGACCATGCCGACGGCAGTAATCACCGAGTCGAGCGAGAAAACGGCATCCAGCACCACAATCTGCGCCACTACGCCCCAGAAGCGCGCGCCGCGCCGCTGGGTAGGGTTATCGCTGTCTTTCCCTTCCAGCCGCTCGTTGAGCTCTACCGTGGCTTTAAAGAGCAGGAAGAAGCCGCCGACCAGCATAATGAGGTCGCGGGCGCTGAAGGTGAAATCACGGATGCTGAATAAAGGCTGGGTGAGCGTGACCAGCCACGAAATAGAGGCCAGCAGCAGAAGGCGCATCAGCATGGCCAGAATAAGCCCGGTGACGCGCGCGCGGTCACGCTGGGTTGGCGGCAGCTTTTCCGCCAGGATGGCGATAAACACCAGATTATCAATTCCGAGAACCAGCTCAATGACGACCAGCGTCACGAGTCCCGCCCAAATAGAGGGATCGGCAATCCATTCCATACGTTGGTTAAAACCTTATGTTACAAGACAAATTGATCATGGATAAAGCCGCGGCAAAATGCAACGTCTGCCTGTGATTTATCATGACAAAATCTAAGGATATTGTGAAAATAGGGGATAATATTCCCGTGAAATATTTGATGGTGAGAAACTCACTCTGTAATCTGTCAATATAAAGAAATTCCTAAAAATACTCGATTAATTAATCTTAATATTATTCTTAAAAATATTTTTTAAGCGGCAGTTACCTTGCCTGCTATTCGCTTAACTGCAACAATTCTCCCGGTACTGAATGGAATAGCCATTTATGTGCGTCATAAAATAGTCATGCAGGGGATGTTATCCCTGCAATTATATATCCAGGAATATTCTCTATTCTTTTTATGAATGGGTGGGTTTCCTATAACAACATGATTTTTAGGTGAATTGGTAGCTGAAAGCCAAGGGCGGTAGCATGCCTGAAGGCGTGACGTAAAGCCTGAATTATTCTGTCAATAGCCTGCGGATGAATCCCAACTTTTTTAGGATATATGCCAGTTATATTCATCGGCAAATAAATGCATGGTGAGTTTACAGGTAATCAAATCGTACGGATTAATATAATTCGCACAGGATAATTTTCTGCCAAAGTGATAAATAATCAATGATGAAATCCAAACTAAAATTGATGCCATTATTGGTGTCGGTAAGCTTGATGAGTGGTTGCACCATACTTCCAGGCAGCAATATGTCTACCTATGGAAAAGATGTGATTAAGCAGCAGGATGCTGATTATGACATTGGCCGGATGGTGAATGTTTATCCGCTGACCCCGCGACTGATTGAACAATTACGCCCACGTCCCAACGTCGCGCAACCGAACATGTCGCTGGATCAGGAGTTAAGCAATTACCAGTATCGCGTCGGTTCAGGCGACGTGCTGAACGTCACGGTGTGGGATCACCCGGAGTTGACCACCCCGGCGGGGCAGTACCGTAGCTCCAGCGATACCGGTAACTGGGTCCAGCCGGACGGCACCATTTTCTATCCCTATATTGGCAAAGTGCAGGTGAAAGGGCGCACGCTGGCGGAAATTCGCCAGACCATTACCCAGCGTCTCGCCGCCTACATCACCGACCCGCAGGTCGACGTGAACGTTGCCGCCTTCCGTTCGCAAAAAGTGTATGTCTCCGGGCAGGTGAACAAATCCGGCCAGCAGGCTATCACCAACGTGCCGCTGACGGTACTGGACGCGATCAACGCGGCGGGTGGTCTGAGCGAACTGGCCGACTGGCGCAACGTGGTACTGACTCACGATGGCAAAGAACAGCGCATTTCAGTGCAGGCATTGATGCAAAACGGCGATCTGAGCCAGAACCGTTTGCTCTATCCGGGCGATATCCTCTTCGTACCGCGTAACGATGATCTCAAGGTCTTCGTGATGGGCGAAGTGAAAAAACAGAGCACGCTCAAAATGGACTTCAGCGGCATGACGCTGACCGAAGCGCTCGGCCAGGCGGAAGGCATCGACCTGACGACCTCCAATGCCAGCGGTATCTTCGTGATTCGTCCAACCAAAGCGGGCAACAACGGCAAGATGGCCAACATCTATCAGTTGGATATGTCCGATGCGACCTCACTGGTCATGGCAACCAACTTTATTCTCCAGCCGTATGACGTGGTTTACGTCACCACCGCACCGGTTGCTCGCTGGAACCGTCTGATCAACCAACTGTTGCCGACCATCAGTGGCGTTCGCTACATGACCGATTCGGCGAAAGACATTCATACCTGGTAACCGTCATGTTTAACAAAATTCTTGTGGTTTGCGTGGGGAACATCTGTCGTTCCCCCACGGCGGAACGGCTGCTACGCAGCCATCTGCCGTCATTGACCGTCGAATCGGCGGGGCTGGGAGCATTAGTGGGTAAAGCGGCGGATGAACGCGCCGCGAGCGTTGCCGCCGAGCACGCGATTTCGCTGGAAGGGCACTGCGCGCGACAAATCTCTGGCCGTATGTGTCGTGAGTACGATCTGATTCTGGCGATGGAAAAACGTCATGTCGCCACCCTGCATGAAATGGCGCCGGAGATGCGCGGCAAGGTCATGCTGTTTGGTCATTGGGATAACGAACGCGAGATTCCCGATCCGTATCGCAAAAGCCGGGAGGCATTTGAAGCGGTGTACCAGTTACTCGACAGGTCTGCCAGCCAGTGGGCGCAGGCACTGAAAGCACAGCAGGGATAACCATGACAGATAAAGTAAAACAGATAAGCCCATCGGTCTCGGGCAACGATGAGATCGACATTGGTCGCCTGGTGGGCACCGTGGTGGAAGCCAAATGGTGGGTCATCGGCATTACCGCCCTGTTTGCCGCGCTGGCGATTGTTTACGCGCTGTTCGCCACGCCGATTTACAGCGCCGACGCACTGGTGCGCATTGAGCAAAATCAGGGCAGCGCGCTGGTGCAAGATATCAGCAATGCGCTCACCAGCAAGCCGCCGGCCTCCGAGGCGGAAATCCAGATGATCACCTCGCGTATGGTGCTCGGGAAAACCGTTGAGGATCTGGGGCTGGATATTGCCGTGAGCAAAAACACCTTTCCGATTCTGGGGGCGGGCTGGGAACGGCTGATGGGCCGCCAGAATGAGACGGTGAAGGTCAGCGCCTTTAATCGCCCGGCCTCGATGGCCGACAGCACCTTTACGCTGGAGGTTATCAACCCAACGCTCTATCGCCTGAGCAACGACGACGGGTTTAGCGCAGAAGGGAAGGTAGGGGAGACGCTGAATAAAGGCGGCGTTTCGCTGTTGGTTACCGGGATCGCCGCCCACGATGGCGCGAGTTTTACCGTCACCAAATATTCAACATTGGGGATGATCAATAACCTGCAAAATAGCCTGAGCGTCACCGAGGATGGTAAAGAGTCCGGCGTGCTGACGCTCACGATGGTGGGTGAGGACAAAGATCAGATCCGCGACATCCTCAACAGTATCGCCAACAACTACGTGGCGCAGAACGTGGCGCGCAAATCGGAAGAAGCCGCGAAAAGCCTCGAGTTCCTCGAAGTGCAGCTTCCACAGGTGCGCAGCCAGTTGGACGTGGCTGAAAACAAACTGAATACCTACCGTCAGCAGCAAGACTCCGTAGACCTGCCGCTGGAAGCGAAATCGGTGCTCGATTCGATGGTGAACATCGACGCGCAGCTGAACGAGCTGACGTTCCGCGAAGCGGAAATCTCCAAGCTGTATACCCGCATCCACCCGGCCTATCGCACGTTGCTGGAAAAACGCCGGGCTCTGGAAGAAGAGAAGGCCAAGCTGAGCAAACGCGTGACGGCGATGCCGAAAACCCAGCAGGAGATTGTACGCCTGACCCGCGACGTGGAGTCTGGTCAACAGGTTTATATGCAACTGCTGAATAAACAGCAGGAGCTGAAAATCACCCGGGCGAGCACCGTCGGCGACGTGCGGATTGTCGACCCGGCAATTACTCAGCCAGGGGTGGTGAAGCCGAAGAAAGCGTTGATCGTGCTGGGCAGCATTATTCTCGGCCTGATGTTGTCGATCGTCGGCGTGCTGCTGCGCTCGCTGTTTAACCGCGGTATCGAAAGCCCGCAGGTGCTCGAAGAGCATGGCATCAATGTTTATGCCAGCATTCCGCTCTCCGAGTGGCAAAAATCGCGCGATAGCGTGAAGAGCGTCAACGGTGTGAAGCGCTATAAGCAAAGCCAGCTGCTGGCGGTGGGTAACCCGACCGACCTGGCGATCGAAGCCATTCGCAGCCTGCGCACCAGCCTGCACTTCGCCATGATGCAGGCGCCGAACAACGTGCTGATGATGACCGGGGTTAGCCCGTCTATCGGTAAAACCTTCGTCTGCGCCAACCTGGCGGCGGTGATCAGCCAGACCCATAAGCGCGTACTGATGATCGACTGCGATATGCGTAAAGGCTATTCCCACGAACTGCTCGGCACCACCAACGATAACGGCCTGTCCGAGGTGCTGGTGGGGAAAGCGACGTTTGAAAGCAGCGCGAAACGGACGTCGGTCGCGAACTTTGACCTGATCCCGCGCGGGCAGATCCCGCCAAATCCGTCGGAGCTGTTGATGGCCGAGCGCTTTAGCGAGCTGCTGAAGTGGGGTTCAGCGAACTATGACCTGGTGCTGATCGATACGCCGCCGATTCTCGCGGTTACCGATGCCGCTATTGTCGGTCGCCACGCGGGCACCACCTTGATGGTCACGCGCTATGCGGTTAACACCCTGAAGGAAGTAGAAACCAGCCTGAGCCGCTTTGAGCAGAATGGCATTGCGGTGAAAGGGGTGATCCTCAACTCGATCTTCCGCCGCGCAACGGGATACCAGGATTACGGGTACTACGAGTACGAGTATCAGTCGGATTCGAAATAATAACATCCCCCTCACCCCGGCCCTCTCCCCAAAGAGGCGAGGGAGAAAACCGAACGGTCTCCTCTTCCCTCTGGGGAGAGGGTTAGGGTGAGGGGAACAACCGCTCAAACGCTTATTCGGGGATATACCATGACAACAGACAACCCGTTGATCTCCATTTATATGCCGACCTGGAACCGACAGCAGCTGGCCATTCGCGCCATCAAATCGGTACTGCGTCAGGACTATCCTCACTGGGAAATGATTATCGTCGATGACTGCTCCAGCAGCTACGAGCAGCTTCAGCAGTTTGTCATCGAACTCAACGATCGCCGCGTACAGTACACGCGCAACGATTTTAACTCCGGAGCATGCGCGGTACGCAATCAGGCCATTCTGCAGGCCAAAGGGCAGTTTATCACTGGTATTGATGATGACGATGAGTGGACATCCAACCGCCTTTCGCTGTTTCTCGAACATAAACAGCAATTGATGGACCACGCCTTTTTATACGCCGATGACTACGTCTGCGAAGGGGAGGTGTACTCGCAGCCTGCCAGCCTGCCGTTGTACCCGAAATCGCCGTTCTCCCGTCAGCTGTTCTATAAGCGCAATATCATTGGTAATCAGGTATTTAGCTGGGCGTGGCGTTTTAAAGAAAGCCTGTTTGATACCGAACTGAAGGCGGCGCAGGACTACGATATTTTCCTGCGCATGGTGGTGGCCTACGGCGAGCCGTGGAAGATTGAAGCCGCTACGCAGATTCTTCACATCAACCACGGTGAAATGCAGATCACCTCGTCACCCAAAAAGTTTTCCGGCTACTTCAGCTTCTACCGCAAGCACAAAGAGAAGTTTGATCGGGCGAGTAAGAAGTATCAGCTGTTCACGCTCTATCAAATTCGCAATAAGCGCATGACCTGGAAGACGTTTCTGACGCTGCTGTCGGTGCGCAACAGCAAACGCTGGGTCGACGGACTGCGGAGTAAATGATGCTACTGGAAGATTTACGCGCCAACAGCTGGAGCCTGCGCCCTTGCTGCATGGTGATCGCCTACCGTGTGGCTCATTTTTGCTCGGTGTGGCGCAAGAAAAATGTGCTGAACAACCTGTGGGCGGCGCCGGTGCTGGTGCTGTACCGCATCATCACCGAATGTTTCTTCGGCTATGAAATCCAGGCGGCGGCGACCATTGGCCGACGTTTCACCATCCACCACGGCTATGCCGTGGTGATCAATAAAAACGTGGTGGCGGGAGACGATTTCACGATTCGTCACGGCATCACTATCGGCAATCGCGGCCCGGAGAGTCTGGCGTGCCCAAGGATTGGGGATGGCGTTGAGTTGGGGGCCAACGTGGTGATTATCGGCGGCATTACCATCGGTAACCACGTGACCATTGGCGCGGGCAGCGTGGTGTTGGACGACGTTCCGGACCATGCGCTGGTGGTGGGCGAAAAAGCGCGAGTGAAGGTAATCAAATGAATATTCTGCAATTTAACGTCCGTCTGGCCGAAGGCGGCGCGGCGGGCGTGGCGCTGGATCTGCATCAGCGCGCACTCCGTCAGGGGCTGTCGTCAAAATTTGTCTACGGCTATGGCAAAGGCGGTAAGAAGAGCGTCAGCCATGACCGTTATCCGCAGGTGGTGAAGCAGACCGGACGGTTAACCTCAATGGCGAACCTGGCGCTGTTCCGCCTGTTTAACCGCGATGTGTTTGGCAATCTCAATAACCTCTATCGCCAGGTCACCCGTACTGACGGCCCGGTGGTACTGCATTTTCACGTTATGCACAGCTACTGGCTGAATCTGGCGGATGTGGTGAGCTTCTGCGAGCGGGTGAAGGCGCATAAAAGCGATGCGACGTTTATCTGGACGCTGCACGATCACTGGAGCGTGACCGGGCGCTGTGCCTTTCTTGACGGCTGCGAAGGCTGGAAAAGCGGCTGTCAGAAATGCCCAACGTTGAGTAACTACCCGCCGGTGAAGGTCGATCGCGCACATGCGCTGGTCGATGAAAAACGTCAACTTTTCCGCCAGATGCTGGCGCTCGGCTGCCGTTTTATTTCACCCAGTCAGCATGTTGCCGAGGCCTTTAACAGCCTCTACGGCGCAGGGCGCTGCCAGATTATCAATAACGGAATCGACGTCGCCACTGAAGCGATTCTTGCCGAGCTGACGCCGGTAAAACGCTTTTCCTCGCGGCCTAAAATCGCCGTGGTCGCCCACGACCTGCGCTATGACGGGAAAACCAACCAGCAGCTGGTGCGCGATATTATCGCGCTGGGCGATAAGGTCGAGGTCCATACCTTTGGTAAGTTCTCGCCGTTTGAGGGCAGCAACGTGGTGAACCACGGTTTTCTGACCGATAAACGCCAGCTGATGAACGAACTGAACCCGCTGGACGCGCTGCTGTTCAGCTCGCGGGTGGATAACTACCCGCTGATTCTGTGCGAAGCGTTATCGATTGGCGTGCCGGTCATTGCTACCCATAGTGAGGCGGCAAAAGAGGTGCTGGCAAAATCCGGCGGCCATACGGTGGATGAGGCCGAGGTGCTCACCCTGGTACAGCAACCGAAAGCGGAGATCGCCGAGCAGATTTTTGGCACCACGCTGGAGAACTTTAGCGCGCGTAGCCGCAAAGCTTACAGCGGACAACAGATGCTGGAGGAATATGTCTCGTTCTATCAGAGTCTGTAGCTATCTGCTGCTGCCGTTAATCTACCTGTTGGTTAACGTGAAGCTGGCGCAGCTGGGGGAGAGCTTCCCCATTACCATTGTGACGTTCCTTCCGCTGTTGCTGCTGTTGTTTGTTGAACGCATTAATCTGAAAAAACTGATGATTGCCCTCGGGCTGGGCGTGGGATTGACGCTGTTCAACTATCTGTTTGGACAATCGCTGGACCCCAGCAAATACGTCACCTCGACGATGCTGTTTGTCTATATCGTGATCATTATCGGCATGGTCTGGAGCATTCGCTTCAAAACCATTTCGCCGCATAACCACCGTAAGATCCTGCGTTTTTTCTATGTGGTGATTACCCTGGTGGTGGCGCTGGCGGCGCTGGAGATGGCGCAGATTATTCTCACCGGCGGCAGCAGTTTGATAGCGACGATTTCGAAATATCTTATTTACAGTAATAGCTATGTGCTGAATTTTATCAAATTCGGTGGGAAACGCACCACTGCGTTATATTTCGAACCGGCATTTTTTGCTTTGGCATTAATCTCAATTTGGCTTTGCATCAAACAGTTTGGTATCAAAACCCCGAAGTCTGATGCTATGATTCTGGCAGGGATAATTCTTTCTGGATCGTTTTCTGGGGTTATGACATTTATCCTGTTCTATCTGCTGGAGTGGGCTTTCCAGTACCTGAACAAAGAAGCGATCAAGAAAAAGTTACCGTTGGCGATTATCTCATTAGGCGCATTTTTTATCGGTCTGGTGTTTGCATTCCCCTATATTGCCGAGCGTATTGGTGATTTAGGAACGGAAGGATCGTCATCGTATTACCGTATAATTGGTCCGTTGGTGATGGTCGGTTATTCATTAACCAGCATTGATGGGGTCGTACGTTTTGGTTCTCTTTACGAATATGTTGCATCATTCGGAATATTTAACGGTGCGGATGTCGGTAAAACCATAGACAATGGTCTGTATCTGTTAATGATTTATTTTTCGTGGTTCGCTGTAATATTAACGGCTGGATATCTGTACTACGTATTTAAAATGTTCATTAACGCTTTTGGGAATAATCGTAATTTCGCCGTGCAGCTGTATCTTTTCACGCCGATATCATTATTTTTTACCGGTTCGATATTTAGTCCGGAATATGCATTTTTAATTGTTTGTCCTTTTATTCTGCGTAAAGCGCTGAATATTGCTGACAGCAGATGAGGTGAAGCATGTTGTTAAGCGTGGTTACCGTCGCGTTTCGTAACGTTGATGGCGTGGTGAAAACCTGGCGTTCTCTGGCCCATCTGGCAAACGATCCCAGCCTCACTTTCGAGTGGATTGTGGTGGATGGCGGTTCTAACGATGGCACCGCAGAGTTTCTCGAAAAACGTAACGGCCAGTACCACTTACGCTACGTCAGCGAACCGGATAAAGGGCTTTACGATGCGATGAACAAAGGCATCCGCATGGCGCAGGGCAAGTTTGTGCTGTTTCTGAATTCCGGCGACAGCTTTCATCCGGATGTGTCGCAGTTCGTCCGTCAGCTGCGCGGTAAAAGCGACGATGCCATGTACCTTGGCGATGCAATGCTGGACTTTGGCGACGGCACCCAGATTCGCCGTAGCGCTAAGCAGGGTTGGTATATTTATCACAGCCTACCGGCTAGCCATCAGGCTATTTTCTTCCCGCTGCGTGGGCTGAAAAATCATCCTTATGATGTGCAGTATCGTGTCTCTTCTGATTATGCGCTGGCGGCGCGGATGTATAAGTCGGGATATGCCTTTAAACGTATTAAAGGCTTGGTGTCGGAATTTTCGATGGGCGGCGTGTCCACCACCAATAATCTACAGTTGTGCCAGGATGCAAAAAAAGTGCAGCGTGAAATATTACGTATGCCGGGCCTGCTTGCAGAATTATCTTATTTATTACGTCTGCGCACAACGGGGAAAGCAAAAGCCTTATATCACAAAGCATAAGGATACCAAATGCAGGAATTATCGGGCTTTTCGGTACCAAAAGGTTTTCGCGGTGCCGGGGGCATAAAAGTACAAATATGGTGGGCGGTTCAGGCCACATTATTTGCCTGGTCTCCGCAGATATTGTATCGCTGGCGCGCATTTTTATTACGTCTGTTTGGCGCAAAAATAGGAAAAAACGTAGTCATTCGCCCGTCGGTAAAAATCACTTACCCATGGAAATTAACCATTGGAGATTATGCCTGGGTGGGCGATGACGCAGTGTTATATACCTTGGGTGAAATAACCCTTGGGGCAAATTCGGTGGTTTCGCAGAAATGCTATTTGTGCACCGGCAGCCACGATTATCAGAGCGCGCATTTCGATATTAACGCTGCGCCGATTGTGGTTGGTGAGAAATGCTGGCTGGCGACGGATGTTTTTGTTGCCCCCGGCGTCACGATTGGCGAGGGCACCATAGTGGGTGCCCGCAGCAGCGTTTTTAAATCGCTACCGGCAAATATGATTTGCCGTGGCAATCCCGCAGTGGTTACGCGTGAGCGCGTAGAGAAAGTGACTCCCTAAACGGGACAATTTGAGGAAAATAGAATGTCAAAAGTCGCACTTATTACCGGCGTAACGGGGCAGGACGGTTCTTATCTGGCAGAACTGCTGCTGGAAAAAGGCTATGAAGTTCACGGGATTAAACGCCGTGCTTCTTCCTTTAACACCGAACGTGTCGATCACATCTATCAGGATCCGCACAGCAGCAACCCGAAATTTCACCTGCACTACGGTGATTTGACCGACAGCTCCAACCTGACGCGCATTCTGCAGGAAGTGCAGCCGGATGAAGTGTATAACCTCGGCGCGATGAGCCACGTTGCCGTGTCGTTTGAGTCGCCGGAATATACCGCCGACGTGGATGCGATGGGCACGCTGCGTCTGCTGGAGGCCATCCGCTTCCTGGGGCTGGAGAAGAAAACGCGTTTCTATCAGGCTTCCACTTCGGAACTGTACGGCCTGGTGCAGGAAATTCCGCAAAAAGAGACCACTCCGTTCTATCCGCGCTCGCCGTATGCGGTGGCCAAACTGTATGCCTACTGGATTACCGTTAACTACCGTGAATCTTACGGCATGTACGCCTGTAACGGCATCCTGTTCAACCACGAGTCTCCGCGCCGTGGCGAAACCTTCGTGACGCGTAAAATCACCCGTGCCATCGCTAACATCGCTCAGGGCCTGGAGAAGTGCCTGTACCTCGGCAACATGGATTCCCTGCGCGACTGGGGCCACGCCAAAGACTACGTGAAAATGCAGTGGATGATGCTGCAACAGGACCATCCGGAAGATTTCGTTATCGCCACCGGCGTACAGTATTCGGTTCGCCAGTTCGTTGAAATGGCGGCGGCACAGCTGGGTATCAAACTGCGCTTTGAAGGTAAAGGCGTGGAAGAAAAGGGGATTGTCGTTTCCGTCACCGGTCACGATGCCCCGGGCGTGAAACCGGGCGATGTGATGGTGGCCGTGGATCCGCGCTACTTCCGTCCGGCAGAAGTTGAAACCCTGCTCGGCGACCCGACCAAAGCGCATGAAAAACTGGGCTGGAAACCGGAAACCACCCTGCAGGAGATGGTCTCTGAAATGGTCGCCAAAGACCTGGAAGCAGCGAAGAAACATTCCCTGCTGAAATCCCACGGTTATGAAGTGGCGATCGCGCTGGAGTCTTAAGTATGACCAGACAACGTATTTTTGTGGCGGGCCACCGGGGAATGGTGGGCTCGGCCATCGTCCGACAGCTTGCACAACGCGGCGACGTGGATCTGGTGGTTCGCAGCCGCGATGAGCTCAACCTGCTGGATAGCCGCGAAGTGAACGACTTCTTCGCCGCTGAAAATATTGATCAGGTGTATCTGGCGGCGGCAAAGGTGGGCGGCATTGTGGCCAACAACACCTTCCCGGCGGATTTCATCTACGAGAACATGATGATTGAAAGCAACATTATTCACGCGGCGCATACGCACAACGTGAATAAGCTGCTGTTTCTCGGTTCATCGTGCATCTATCCGAAAATGGCTAACCAGCCGATGCACGAAAGCGAGCTGCTGCAGGGCACGCTGGAAGCGACTAACGAACCGTACGCGATTGCCAAAATTGCCGGTATCAAGCTGTGCGAGTCCTACAACCGCCAGCATAATCGCGACTATCGGTCGGTGATGCCGACCAACCTGTACGGGCCGAACGATAACTTCCACCCGAGCAATTCGCACGTTATTCCGGCGCTGATGCGCCGCTTCCATGAAGCGGTACAGCAAAACGCCGCGGACGTGGTGGTGTGGGGGAGCGGCACGCCGATGCGCGAGTTCCTGCATGTGGACGATATGGCGGCTGCCAGTATCCATGTGATGGAGCTGGATCGCGGCGTCTGGCTCGAAAACACGCAGCCTATGCTGTCGCATATTAACGTTGGCACCGGCGTTGACTGCACCATCCGTGAGCTGGCGCAGACGATGGCGAAAGTGGTGGGCTTTAAAGGGCGGGTGGTGTTTGATGCCACTAAACCCGACGGCACGCCGCGCAAGCTGCTCGACGTTTCTCGCCTGCATCAACTGGGCTGGTACCACGAAATCGCGCTGGAGGCTGGTCTTGCCAGCACTTACCAGTGGTTTCTGGAAAACCAGCACCGCTTCCGGGGGTAACGCATGTTTCTGAGCCAGGAAGCGTTTGCCACCGTGGTGCAGTCTACGCCGCTGATCTCCATCGATTTGATCGTCGAGAACGCGCAGGGCGAGTTTTTGCTGGGTAAGCGCAACAATCGTCCGGCGCAGGGGTACTGGTTTGTGCCGGGCGGTCGGGTACAGAAAGATGAAACGCTGGAACAGGCGTTTGCCCGCCTGACCGAGGCCGAACTGGGGCTGAGCCTGCCGATGACGGCAGGCCGCTTTTACGGCGTCTGGCAGCATTTCTATGACGACAATTTCTCCGGTACGGATTTTTCGACCCATTACATTGTGCTTGGTTTCCGCCTGCAGGTGGACGCCGGAACCTTAACGCTGCCGGACGATCAGCATAATGAGTACCGTTGGCTGACACCGCCTGCGTTACTGGCGTCGGACAACGTTCATGAAAACAGCCGCGCCTATTTCCGGGTCGACAAATTGGCCGAGGTGCCGGGCCTATGAAGATTCTGGTGTATGGCATCAACTATTCGCCTGAACTCACCGGCATCGGCAAATACACCGGCGAAATGGTCGAGTGGATGGTGCAGCAGGGTCACGAGGTGCGAGTGATTACCGCGCCGCCGTACTACCCGGAATGGCAGGTTGGCGCGAAATACTCAAGCTGGCGCTACCGTCGGGAAAACGGCGATGCAACCGTCTGGCGCTGCCCGCTGTATGTGCCAAAGCAGCCGTCGACGCTGAAGCGTTTGATCCATCTCGGCAGCTTTGCGCTCAGCAGCTTCTTCCCGCTGATGGCCCAACGTCGCTGGAAGCCGGATCGCATTATCGGCGTGGTGCCGACGCTGTTCTGCACCCCCGGTATGCGCCTGCTGGCGAAGCTCTCCGGCGCGCGGACGCTGCTGCATATTCAGGATTATGAAGTCGACGCCATGCTGGGCTTGGGCATGGCAGGCAACGGTCGCGCCGGCAAGGTGGCAAAACTTGCCAGCGCCTTTGAGCGCAGCGGGCTGCACAACGTCGACAACGTATCGACCATCTCGCGCTCGATGATGAACAAAGCCTGCGAGAAGGGCGTTGCGCCGGAGAAGGTGATTTTCTTCCCCAACTGGTCGGAAGTTTCCCGTTTTCGCGAGGTACCGGAAACGCTGGTGATGGCGCTGCGTCAGCGTCTTGGCCTGCCGGATGAACGCAAAATTATTCTCTACTCCGGCAATATCGGTGAGAAACAGGGGCTGGAGAGCGTGATTACTGCCGCCGAACAGCTCCGTGAACAGCCGTGGCTGTTTGCCATTGTCGGTCAGGGCGGCGGTAAAGCGCGGCTGGAAAAAATGGTCTCCGAACGCGGGCTGGATAACGTCAAGTTCCTGCCGCTGCAGTCGTACGAAGATTTACCCGCGCTGCTGGCGATTGGCGACTGCCATCTGGTGATTCAGAAGCGCGGCGCCGCGGATGCGGTGTTGCCTTCCAAGCTGACCAATATTCTGGCGGTGGGCGGCAACGCGGTGATTACCGCTGAACCGCAGACCGAGCTCGGCCAGCTATGTCTGGACAATCCGGGCATTGCGGTGTGTGTGACGCCTGAATCGGTTCCGTCGCTGGTGGAAGGGATTGAGCAGGCGCTGAAGATGCCGAAGCGAAATGCGGTCGCCCGCGCCTGGGCCGAACGTTCGCTCGATAAAGAACACGTTCTCAACCAATTTATTGCTGATATTCGGGGTTAAACGATGAGTCAAACTACGCTTTTCCCGGTCGTGATGGCCGGTGGCTCGGGTAGCCGACTGTGGCCGCTGTCCCGAGTGCTGTACCCCAAACAGTTCCTGTGCCTGAAAGGGGACATGACCATGCTGCAGGCCACGGTGAACCGGCTGGACGGCGTGAAGTGCGCCAGCCCGGTGGTGATCTGCAATGAGCAACACCGCTTTATCGTGGCGGAACAGCTGCGTCAGCTCAACAAGCTGACCGAAAACATTATTCTGGAACCAGCAGGGCGCAACACGGCGCCAGCCATCGCCCTGGCGGCGCTGGCGGCTAAGCGTCGCGAACCGGACTGCGACCCGCTGATGCTGGTGCTGGCGGCGGACCATGTGATTCAGGACGAAGAGGCCTTCCGCGCGGCGGTTCGTCATGCCACGCCGTATGCTGAAAATGGCAAGCTGGTGACCTTCGGTATCGTGCCGAACGTGCCGGAAACCGGCTACGGCTATATTCGCCGTGGTGATGTCACGCCGGGTACAGACGACACGCTGGCCTTCGACGTCGCGCAGTTTGTCGAAAAACCCAATCTCGATACCGCACAGGCCTATGTCGCCAGCGGTGAATATTACTGGAACAGCGGCATGTTCCTGTTCCGCGCCGGGCGCTATCTGGAAGAGCTGGGCAAATATCGCCCGGATATTCTTCGCGCCTGCGAAAAAGCGATGGACGTCACCGACCCGGATCTCGATTTTATCCGCGTCGATGAAGCGGCGTTCCTGAGCTGCCCGGACGAATCCATCGATTATGCGGTGATGGAGCAGACCGCGGATGCGGTGGTGGTGCCGATGGACGCGGGCTGGAGCGATGTCGGCTCCTGGTCATCGCTGTGGGAGATCAGCAACCACACGCCGGAAGGCAACGTGCATCATGGCGATGTCATCAGCCATAAAACCGAAAACAGCTATGTCTATGCAGAGTCTGGCCTGGTGACGACCGTCGGGGTAAAGGACCTGGTGGTGGTGCAAACCAAAGACGCGGTGCTTATCGCCGATCGCAACGCGGTGCAGGACGTGAAAAAGGTGGTCGAGAAGATTAAGGCCGACGGCCGCCACGAACACCACATCCACCGGGAAGTCTACCGCCCGTGGGGCAAGTATGACTCGATTGATTCCGGCGATCGCTATCAGGTTAAGCGCATCACCGTGAAGCCGGGGGAAGGGCTGTCGCTGCAGATGCATCACCACCGGGCGGAACACTGGATTGTGGTGGCGGGCACCGCCAAAGTCACTCTCAATGACCAAATTACGCTGCTGGGTGAGAACGAATCTATCTATATCCCCCTTGGCGTCACCCACTGCCTGGAAAACCCGGGGAAAATCCCGCTCGACCTGATTGAGGTGCGATCTGGCGCCTATCTGGAAGAGGACGACGTGGTGCGCTTCCAGGATCGTTACGGGCGCGTGTAGCGCCCGGCAGGCCGGATAAGCGCGGCGCATCCGGCAAATCACGACACCAAAATTGATGGCCATAACGGTCAGGGCGAACTGTTGCCTGAAGAAAGGTAAAAACATGACTAAATTAACCTGTTTTAAAGCCTACGACATCCGCGGCAAGCTCGGCGAAGAGCTGAATGAAGACATCGCGTGGCGCATTGGCCGCGCTTACGGTGAATACCTGAAGCCGAAAACTATCGTGCTGGGCGGCGATGTGCGCTTGACCAGCGAGGCGCTGAAACTGGCGTTAGCCAATGGCCTGCGCGACGCGGGCGTTGACGTGCTCGATATCGGGCTTTCCGGCACCGAAGAGATTTACTTTGCCACCTTCCATCTCGGCGTTGATGGCGGTATCGAAGTGACCGCCAGCCATAACCCGATGGACTACAACGGCATGAAGCTGGTGCGGGAAGGCGCACGCCCCATCAGCGGCGATACCGGCCTGCGCGACGTACAGCGCCTGGCGGAAGCCAACGACTTCCCGCTGGTCAATGAGGCCGCGCGCGGTAGCTACCAGAAAATCAACCTGCGTGACGCCTATATCGACCACCTGCTGGGCTACATCAACGTGCAAAACCTGACGCCGCTGAAGTTGGTGGTGAACTCCGGTAACGGCGCGGCTGGCCCGGTGATTGACGCGCTGGAAGCCCGCTTCAAAGCGCTGAATGTGCCGGTGAACCTGATCAAAGTGCACAACACCCCGGACGGTACCTTCCCGCATGGCATTCCTAACCCGCTGCTGCCGGAGTGCCGCGCGGATACCCGCGATGCGGTCATCAAATACGGTGCCGATATGGGTATCGCTTTTGATGGCGACTTCGACCGCTGCTTCCTGTTCGACGAGAAAGGACAGTTTATCGAGGGCTACTACATCGTCGGCCTGCTGGCGGAAGCCTTCCTCGAAAAGAACCCCGGCGCGCGCATCATTCACGACCCGCGTCTGTCGTGGAACACCGTGGACGTGGTCACGGCGGCGGGCGGCACGCCGGTGATGTCGAAAACCGGTCATGCCTTTATTAAAGAGCGCATGCGTCAGGACGACGCGGTTTACGGCGGTGAAATGAGCGCCCACCACTACTTCCGTGATTTCGCCTACTGCGACAGCGGCATGATCCCCTGGCTGCTGGTCAGCGAACTGCTGTGCCTGAAGGGCAAAACGTTGGGTGAACTGGTGCGCGACCGCATGGCGGCGTTCCCGGCGAGCGGTGAAATCAACAGTCATCTGGCGGCACCGTCAGAAGCGATTGCCCGCGTGGAAGCACACTTTGCCGGCAGCGCGCTGGAGATCGACCGTACTGACGGCATCAGCCTGGCGTTTGCCGACTGGCGCTTCAACCTGCGTTCTTCCAATACCGAACCGGTGGTGCGCTTAAACGTGGAGTCTCGCGGAAATACGCCGCTGATGCAGGCGCGAACGCAGGACATTCTGGCGTTGCTTAATCAGTAATTATTGCCCCTCACCCTAACCCTCTCCCCAGAGGGGAGAGGGAACCGAACGTGCAGGCTGCGGATTGGTTTTTCTCCCTCGCCCTTTGGGGAGAGGGCCGGGGTGAGGGGAAACGACGAATAGGACCAACGATGACGACTCTAAAAAAGCGCGAACGAGCTAAAACGAATGCATCGTTAATCTCCATGGTGCAGCGTTTTTCCGACATCACCATCATGTTGGGGGGATTGTGGCTGGTGTGTCAGGCGGTTGCGTTGCCGTTTTTATATCTCCATCTGTTGATGGCGCTGGTGACGCTGGTCGTTTTCCAGATGATTGGCGGTATTACCGATTTCTACCGCTCCTGGCGCGGCGTGCGTATCACCACCGAATTGCTGCTGCTGTTGCAGAACTGGACGCTGAGCCTGGTGTTTGCCGCCGGACTGCTGGCGTTTAACGATGATTTTAATACCAATTTTACCATGTGGCTGGCGTGGTACCTGATTAGCACCATCGGCATGCTGGCGAGCCGCGCGTTCATTCGCTACGGCGCTGGCATGCTGCGCCATCGCGGCTATAACACCCGCTATGTGGCCGTCGCCGGGGACATGCCGGAAGGGCAGGCGCTGCTCGAAAGCTTCCGCAACCAGCCGTGGCTGGGCTATGAAGTGGTCGGCAGCTATTACGATGCTAAACCGGGCGGCGTTAACGCCGACTGGATGGGCAATCTTGAACAACTGCTCGACGATGCCCGCAGCGGCAAAATCCATAACGTCTACATTTCGATGGCGATGCAGGAAGAGAGCCAGATTAAAGAGGTGGTCCGTTCTCTCGCCGACACCACCTGCTCGGTGCTGCTGATCCCGGATGTTTTCACCTTCAACATCCTGCACTCACGTGTAGAAGTGGTGAACGGTATTCCGCTGGTGCCGCTGTACGACACGCCGCTCTCCGGGGTGAATCGTATTATCAAACGTCTGGAGGATATCGTGCTGGCGCTGGGCATTCTGCTGCTGATTTCGCCTGCGCTGTGCTGCATCGCGCTGGCGGTGAAGCTGAGTTCGCCGGGCCCCATCATCTTCCGCCAGACCCGCTACGGCATGGACGGTAAGCCGATCAAGGTGTGGAAATTCCGCTCAATGAAGGTCATGGAGAACGACAAGGTGGTGAAACAGGCGACGCAGAACGACCCGCGTGTGACCCGTGTCGGCAACTTCCTGCGCCGCACCTCGTTGGATGAACTGCCGCAGTTTATCAACGTGCTCACCGGCGGCATGTCTATCGTCGGCCCGCGTCCGCACGCGGTGGCGCACAACGAGCAGTACCGTCAACTGATTGAAGGCTACATGCTGCGCCACAAAGTGAAGCCTGGCATTACCGGCTGGGCGCAGATCAACGGCTGGCGCGGTGAAACCGATACCCTCGAGAAGATGGAAAAACGGGTGGAGTTCGATCTCGAATACATCCGCGAGTGGAGCCTGTGGCTCGATATCAAGATCGTCTTCCTGACGGTGTTCAAAGGCTTTGTCAACAAAGCAGCCTACTGAGGAAGTGACATGGGCCTGAGAGAAAAAACCATCAATGGCGCGAAATGGTCGGCGATGGCGACGGTGGTGATTATTGGCCTGGGGCTGGCGCAGATGACCGTGCTGGCGCGGATGTTCGACGGCCATCAGTTTGGTCTGCTCACCGTGTCGCTGGTGATTATCGCGCTGGCGGACACGCTGTCGGATTTTGGTATCGCCAACTCGATTATTCAGCGTAAAGCCATCAGCCAGATTGAGCTGACCACGCTCTACTGGCTGAACGTCGGGCTGGGGATTGCGGTGTTTGCCGCGGTGTATCTGCTGAGCGATACCATTGCGCGGTTGCTGCACAACCCGGATCTCGCGCCGTTGATCAAAACGCTGTCGCTGGCCTTCGTGGTGATCCCCCACGGCCAGCAATTTCGTGCGCTGATGCAAAAAGAGCTGGAGTTTAACAAAATCGGCTCCATTGAGACCGCAGCGGTGCTGTCGGGCTTTACCTTTACGGTGATCAGCGCCTGCTTCTGGCCGCTGGCGATGACCGCAATTTTGGGTTATCTGGTCAACAGCGCCGTGCGTACGCTGCTGTTCGGCTATTTTGGCCGCAAGATTTACCGTCCAGGTCTGCATTTTTCGCTGACCACGGTCATGCCTAACCTGCGCTTTGGCGCGTGGCTGACGGCGGACAGTATTGTTAACTACATCAACACTAACCTGTCGACGCTGACGCTCGCGCGCATCCTCGGCGCCAGCGTGGCCGGGGGCTATAACCTCGCCTACAACGTGGCGGTGGTGCCGCCGATGAAGCTTAACCCAATCATCACCCGCGTGCTGTTCCCGGCGTTCGCCAAGATTCAGGACGACACCGACAAGCTGCGAGTGAACTTCTACAAGCTGCTGTCGGTGGTGGGGATCATCAATTTCCCGGCGCTGCTGGGGCTGATGGTGGTGAGCAATAACTTTGTGCCGCTGGTGTTCGGCGACAAATGGCTGCACATCGTGCCAATCCTCCAGTTGCTGTGCGTGGTGGGGCTGCTGCGCTCGGTGGGCAACCCGATCGGTTCGCTGCTGATGGCCAAAGCGCGAGTGGATATCAGCTTTAAATTCAACGTCTTTAAGACCTTCCTGTTTATTCCTGCGGTGATTATCGGCGGGCAGCTCGGCGGTGCGATTGGCGTCACGCTGGGCTTCCTGCTGGTGCAAATTATCAACACCATCCTCAGCTATTTCGTGATGATCAAACCGGTGCTGGGGCCGGGCTACCGCGATTACCTGCTGAGCCTGTGGCTGCCGTTCCGTCTCTCTCTGCCGACGTTGATTTCAAGCTACGCGGTGGGGCGACTGCTGGAAGGCAGCGTTTCGCTCTCGGCGCTACTGGCGATGCAGGTGCTGGCGGGGGTAGTCAGCTTTGCGCTGGTGATCATGCTGTCACGCCACAGCCTGTTGCTTGAACTAAAAAAACCGCTCTGTCGGAGCGGAAAACTGAAAACGTTATTACGCGTTCCTGATTGATTTGCTTGAACCCCTTTTTGATGAGGCCATGATGAAATTACTAATTTTGGGAAACCACACCTGCGGCAACCGCGGCGACAGCGCGATTATGCGCGGCCTGCTCGATGCGATTCTTCGCCAGCAGCCGGACGTTGAAATGGACGTAATGAGCCGTTTCCCGATCAGTTCCTCCTGGTTGCAGGGGCGTGAGATTATTGCCGATCCGCTGTATCAGCTGAGCCAGAAACAGCAGGCGGCGGCAGGCGTGAGCGGGCGCGTGAAGAAAGTGCTGCGTCGCCGCTTCCAGCACAAGATCTTGCTGGCTAAGGTGACCGGCGAAGGCAAACTGCGCAACTTTGAAATTGCGCCAGAGTTTCATGAGTTTGTGCGTTTCCTTGGCAACTATGACGCGATTATTCAGGTAGGTGGGTCGAACTACGTCGATCTCTATGGCTTGACTCACTTTGAGTACCCGCTGTGCGCCTTTATGGCCAACAAGCCTATCTACATGATTGGCCACAGCGTTGGCCCGTTCCAGAACCCGGACTTCAACGAGCTGGCGAACTACGTCTTTGGCCGCACTAACGCGTTGATTCTGCGTGAAACCGTGAGCCGTGAGCTGATGGCGAAGGCGAATATCGACACCGGTAAGGTGGAGCAGGGCGTGGACACCGCCTGGCTGGTTGAGCATCGTAACGACAGTTTCGAACCGAGCTACGCGGTACAGCACTGGCTTAACCTGACCGCACAGCGTAAAACCGTGGCGATTACTCTGCGCGAGCTGGAGCCGTTTGATAAGCGTCTGGGTACAACCCAGCAGGCCTATGAGAAAGCGTTTGCCGAGGTGGTGAACCGTATGATTGACGACGGTTATCAGGTGCTGGCGCTTTCTACCTGTACCAGTATCGACCGCTACAACCGCGATGACCGCATGGTCGCGCTGCGCATGGCGCAGTACGTTAAAAACCGCGAGCATTTCCATATCGCCATGGACGAACTTAATGACGTGGAGATTGGCAAAATTCTTGCCTCCTGCGAACTGACCATCGGTACCCGCCTGCACTCGGCGATTATCTCGATGAACTTCGGCACGCCAGCGATTGCCATTAATTACGAGCACAAATCAGCGGGCATTATGCAGCAGCTGGGTATGCCTGAGATGGCCATCGACATTCGTCACCTGCTCGACGGCTCGATGCAAGGCGTGGTGGGCGATATTCTCAACCAGCTTCCGGCGCTGGGTGAGAAAGTCGCCGCGGCGGTGGAGGGGGAACGCCAGAAGGGCTTCACCATGATTGAATCGGTGCTGAACCGCATCCGGGAGGGCCGATGAAAGTCAGCTTCTTCCTGCTGAAATTTCCTTTATCGTCTGAGACGTTTGTCTTAAACCAGATCGTGGCGTTTATCGAGATGGGTTATGAGGTGGAGATTGTCGCCCTGCAAAAGGGCGACCTGACCAACACTCATGCGGCTTATACCCAATATCAACTGGCGGACAAAGTTCGCTGGTTACAGGATGAGCCGTCAACGGCGCTGGAGAAGCTACGCTATCGCGCGTTCAGCACGTTGCGCGGTTTACACCGTCCCGCCGTCTGGCGGGCGTTAAACGCGCGGCGCTACGGCCAGGAGGCGCGCAACCTGATCCTCTCTTCTATCTGTAGCCGCACGCCCGCGCCGATTGTCGCTGATGTTTACATCGCCCACTTTGGCCCGGCGGGCGTGACCGCCGCCAAGCTGCGCGAACTGGGGGTGATCGAAGGGAAGATAGCCACCGTCTTTCACGGTATTGATATCTCAAGCCGCGGAGTGTTGAACCACTACACCAGCGAATATCAGCAGCTGTTCCGCCGCGGCGACATGATGTTGCCCATCAGCCAACTGTGGGCCGACCGGCTGCAGGCGATGGGCTGCCCGACGGATAAAATTACCGTATCAAGAATGGGCGTAAACATGGACCGCTTCTCGCTGCGCCCGCTAAAAGCGCCCGATGGCTGCTTGCAGATACTCTCCGTTGCGCGTCTGACCGAGAAAAAGGGGCTGCATGTGGCGATTGAAGCCTGCCGCCAGCTGAAAGAGCGTGGCGTCAACTTTCGCTATCGCATCCTCGGCATCGGGCCGTGGGAGCGCCGTCTGCGCACCCTGATTGAACAGTATCAGTTGGAAGATCACGTAGAAATGCCGGGTTTTAAGCCCAGTCATGAAGTGAAAATGCTGCTTGATGAAGCTGACGTCTTCCTGCTGCCCTCGGTAACGGGGGCCGATGGCGATATGGAAGGTATTCCGGTGGCGCTCATGGAGGCGATGGCGGTGGGGATTCCGGTGCTGTCGACGGTCCACAGCGGCATCCCGGAACTGATTGACTCCGGTCATTCTGGCTGGCTGGTGGAGGAGTACGACGCCACGGCGCTGGCGGACAAACTGCAATCACTTGGCCGGATGGATGCGCACAGCCTGCAGCCGGTGCTGGCGCGCGCACGTGAGAAAGTCGAAACCGATTTTAATCAGCAGGTGATTAACCGGCAGCTTGCCAGCCTGCTGCAGACGCTTTGCTAAGGAGGCGCTATGCACACCTTAACCCGACGTTACTTCCTTACCGCCGGGGCAACGCTTGCCGCGGCCTTACCGGTACTTTCAGCAACCGCCGCGCGTACCGCCGAGAAGCGCTCGGCAGTGGACATACGTGACTACGTGCACAATGGCGACTGGATCCGCGCGTTCAATGAGGCCTTCGCGCAGGCCGACACCGTCAACGTGCCGGCGGGGGTGGTTGTCGACAATATCAATACGGCGATTACGCTGCCGCCGGGGAAAACGTTGGCGGTTGCCGGTGCCCTGAAAGGCAACGGGCGCGGGCGCTTTATCCTGCAAAAGGGCTGCCAGGTTATTGGCAGCGGTGATGCCAGCCTTTACAACATTACGCTGGACGTACGTGGTAGTGATTGTACGATTGCCGGATTGACGATGAGCGGCTACGGCCCGGTGGCGCAGATTTTCATCGGCGGGAAAGACAAGCGTACGCTGCGTAACCTGACCATTACCCGCCTGACCATCACCAAAGCCAATTACGGTATTCTGCGCCAGGGCTACCATAATCAGTGGCTGGATGTGAACATCACCCACTGCCACTTCAGCTATCTGCAGGGCGACGCCATTGAGTGGAACGTGGCGATTAACGACCGCAATATCCTTATCTCCGACCACGTCATTGACCATATCGACTGCACCAACGGTAAGGTCAACTGGGGCATCGGGATCGGCCTGGCCGGCAGCACCTACGATAATGGCTATCCGGAAGAGCAGGCGGTGAAAAACTTTGTCGTCGCCAACATCACCGGCAGCAACTGCCGCCAGCTGGTGCACGTGGAAAACGGCAAACACTTTATTATACGTAATGTGAAAGCCAGCAATATCACGCCGGAATTCAGCAAGCAGGCGGGAATAGATAACGCCACGGTGGCGATCTACGGCTGTGATAATTTCGTTATTGATGGTGTCGATATGGTTAATAGCGCGGGAATGCTGATTGGCTACGGTGTTATCAAAGGTAATTATTTGTCGATACCGCAAAACTTCCGCCTGAATAATATACAGATGGACAACAGTGCTTTGGCCTATACGGTCCGCGGTATTCAAATTTCCTCGGGTAATAACCCCTCGTTTGTCTCTATCACCAACCTGTCCATGAAGCACGCTTCGCTGGAGATTCATAACAAACCGCAACACATTTTTTTGAGGAACATCAACGTGATGCAGCTCTCCTCTCGTGGGCCTGCGCTGAAGCTGAACTTCGATTTACGCAAGGATGTGCGTGGGAAGTTTATGGCGAAGCAGGATACGCTGCTGTCGCTGGCGAACGTGAGGGCGGTGAATGAGAAAGGGCAGGCGGCGGTGGATATTGATCGGGTCGATCAGCATGTTGTCAACACAGAACGCCTCAATTTTGCGCTACCGCGCCGCTGAGCACGGCAATCCACTGAATTATCGGATTACATCCAGGGATCATCCTGACTCAAATCAGTACTATGACAAAACAGAGTGGATTAAACATGTTTAATCGCTATAATTCATCAACCGATATATAGGTGGACAAGATAATGGTTAATTTGAAAGCAGTCATTCCGGTAGCGGGATTGGGTATGAACATGCTACCTGCCACGAAGGCCATCCCTAAAGAGATGCTGCCGATCGTTGACAAGCCGATGATTCAGTACATCGTCGACGAAGTGGTTGCTGCAGGGATCAAAGAAATCGTTCTGGTCACACACGCATCGAAAAACTCGGTGGAAAACCACTTCGATACCTCGTATGAACTGGAAGCACTGCTTGAGCAGCGCGTGAAGCGTCAGCTGCTGGCTGAAGTTCAATCTATCTGTCCTCCTGGCGTGACCATCATGAACGTTCGCCAGGCGCAGCCGCTGGGCCTGGGGCACTCTATCCTGTGCGCACATCCGATTGTCGGCGATAACCCGTTTGTGGTTGTGTTGCCGGACATCGTGCTGGACAACGCAAGCGCCGACCCGCTGCGCTATAACCTTGCCGCCATGGTGGCGCGTTTCAACGAAACCGGACGTAGCCAGGTACTGGCGAAACGTATGCCAGGCGACCTGTCTGAATACTCCGTCATCAAAACGAAAGAGCCGCTGGATGTCGAAGGTAAAGTTAGCCGCATCGTTGATTTTATCGAAAAACCTGACCAGCCGCAGACGCTTGAATCCGATCTGATGGCCGTAGGCCGCTATGTACTTTCCGCTGATATCTGGCCTGAACTGGCGAAGACCGTGCCGGGGGCGTGGGGCCGTATTCAACTGACGGATGCGATCGCCGAACTGGCGAATAAGCAGTCTGTTGACGCGATGCTGATGACGGGTGAGAGCTACGACTGCGGGAAGAAGATGGGGTATATGCAGGCGTTTGTGCAGTATGGGCTGCGGAATTTGAAGGATGGGGCTAAATTTCGTAAAAGTATAGAGAATATCCTAGTCGGATAATTTATCGCTATTATGGCTAAGAACAGCAATCATGATGAGGATTTATTTATCTCCGTCAGATTGCTGTTTTTTTTAGGAAGTAATCAGGGTGTTTCTCGTGGCGTTTGTGGTGGTTTCTTGTTTAAAACCCCAGCACGATTTTAGTTTCGTTGATTTAAAAGCATCTAAGACTACACAGTTTTCTCGAACCTGAGTTAACATCGAATTCACATTTTAAGCCGCGCATTTGTGGCGTGGTGACCACACCTGACAGGAGTATGTAATGTCCAAGCAACAGATCGGCGTAGTCGGTATGGCTGTGATGGGGCGCAACCTGGCGCTCAACATCGAAAGCCGTGGTTATACCGTCTCTATCTTCAACCGCTCCCGTGAAAAAACCGAAGAAGTTGTCGCTGAGAATCCAGGCAAAAAGCTGGTTCCTCACTACACGGTCAAGGAGTTCGTCGAGTCTCTTGAGACCCCACGTCGTATCCTGTTAATGGTGAAAGCAGGCGCGGGCACCGATGCTGCCATCGATTCCCTGAAACCGTACCTTGATAAAGGCGACATCATCATTGATGGTGGTAACACCTTCTTCCAGGACACCATTCGTCGTAACCGTGAGCTGTCAGCTGAAGGCTTTAACTTCATCGGTACCGGCGTGTCCGGTGGTGAAGAGGGCGCGCTGAAAGGCCCATCCATCATGCCTGGCGGCCAGAAAGAAGCGTATGAGTTGGTTGCGCCTATCCTGACCAAGATTGCTGCTGTTGCTGAAGACGGCGAGCCTTGCGTAACCTACATCGGTGCTGACGGTGCGGGTCATTACGTGAAAATGGTCCACAACGGTATCGAATACGGCGACATGCAGCTGATTGCTGAAGCCTATTCTCTGCTGAAAGGCGGCCTGAACCTGTCTAACGAAGAGCTGGCAACCACCTTCACCGAGTGGAATGAAGGCGAGCTGAGCAGCTACCTGATCGACATCACCAAAGACATCTTCACCAAAAAAGATGAAGACGGTAAATACCTGGTTGATGTGATCCTCGACGAAGCGGCGAACAAAGGCACCGGTAAATGGACGAGCCAGAGCTCTCTGGACCTGGGCGAACCGCTGTCGCTGATCACTGAATCCGTTTTCGCGCGCTACATCTCCTCCCTGAAAGACCAGCGCGTGGCGGCATCTAAAGTGCTGACTGGCCCGCAGGCTAAACTGGCTGGCGATAAAGCAGAGTTCGTTGAGAAAGTGCGTCGCGCACTGTACCTGGGTAAAATCGTCTCCTACGCGCAGGGCTTCTCTCAGCTGCGTGCCGCGTCTGACGAGTACAAGTGGGATCTGAACTATGGCGAAATCGCGAAGATCTTCCGCGCGGGCTGCATCATTCGTGCACAGTTCCTGCAGAAAATCACCGACGCCTACGCTGAAAACGCGAGCATCGCTAACCTGCTGCTGGCGCCGTACTTCAAAAATATCGCTGACGAATACCAGCAGGCGCTGCGTGACGTCGTGGCCTATGCTGTGCAGAACGGTATTCCGGTACCGACCTTCTCTGCCGCGGTGGCTTACTACGACAGCTACCGCGCTGCGGTCCTGCCAGCGAACCTGATTCAGGCTCAGCGTGACTACTTCGGTGCGCATACCTATAAACGCACTGATAAAGAAGGTGTGTTCCACACCGAATGGCTGGATTAATCCGAATTAGTTCATCCGTAAAGCCAGGCCCGGAGCGCATCTCCGGGCTTTTTTATTGTCTGAAAACAGCATTCAGTCAGGTCTGATAGGCGGCGACACGGTAATTCGCGATATACTGGCCGCAAGCCGATCCGACAACGTTGGGTCCCACGGTGGTGATGCATTCACCCTCAAATGTTTAACCGGAAGAAGTTACAGAGCGAATGAAGATAACTATTTCAGGAACAGGTTACGTCGGCCTGTCGAACGGCATTCTGATCGCCCAGCACCACGAAGTGGTGGCCCTGGATATCGTTCAGGCCAAGGTCGACATGCTGAATCAGAAACAGTCGCCGATCGTCGACAAAGAGATCGAAGAGTATCTGGCGACCAAACCGCTGAATTTCCGTGCGACCACTGATAAGCGCGATGCTTATCGCGATGCAGATTATGTGATCATCGCCACCCCGACCGATTACGACCCCAAAACGAACTATTTCAATACGTCCAGCGTTGAGTCTGTTATCCGTGACGTCGTTGAAATCAACCCCAATGCGGTGATGGTTATCAAATCTACCATTCCGGTAGGCTTTACCAATTCGATTAAAGAAAAACTGGGTATCGACAATATTTTCTTCTCACCGGAATTCCTGCGCGAAGGCCGTGCGCTGTACGACAACCTGCATCCGTCGCGTATCGTTATCGGCGAACGTTCTGAGCGCGCCGAGCGTTTTGCCTCGCTGCTGCAGGAAGGGGCAGTGAAGACGGATATCCCGACGCTGTTCACCGACTCGACCGAAGCCGAAGCTATCAAGCTATTTGCGAACACCTACCTCGCGATGCGCGTGGCTTATTTCAACGAGCTGGATAGCTATGCGGAAAGCCTGGGCCTGAACTCCCGCCAGATTATTGAAGGTGTGTGCCTGGACCCGCGCATCGGTAATCACTATAACAATCCATCTTTTGGTTATGGTGGATATTGCCTCCCGAAAGATACTAAACAACTGCTGGCAAATTATGCGTCTGTGCCAAATAACATCGTCGGTGCGATTGTTGACGCTAACCGTACCCGCAAGGATTTTATTGCCGATTCCATCCTGGCCCGCAAGCCGAAAGTGGTTGGGGTATATCGCCTCGTCATGAAGTCAGGATCCGACAATTTCCGCGCATCTTCGATTCAAGGGATTATGAAACGAATCAAAGCGAAAGGCATTCCAGTGATTGTGTATGAACCTGCGATGAAAGAAGATGAATTCTTTAATTCCCGCGTCGTACGCGATTTGGATGCATTTAAGCAAGAAGCGGATGTCATCATTTCTAACCGGATGGCGGAAGAATTGGCTGATGTGAAAGAGAAGGTTTATACACGCGATCTGTTTGGTAATGATTGAACATTAGTTTCTGTGACGTTTTCTGCGCTGCTTTGCTTGGGCAGCGATATGAGATAAAGCCCTCATCAAGAGGGCTTCTTTTATGATGGTTGCTAACGCGGATGAAGTCATTCCCACTATAACTTTGTGGAGCTTAAACCGAACATATCCAAATTAGAAACGGGGTATATACGGTGAAGGAGTGCTGGCCGGTGGCTTAAGTGGTAAAAGAGTACGGCCTATGTCATGGACTGCTGGGGCGGTATGCACTGGAGGGGCTACGAGCCTTGACTCACCATAGCTGTAAAGGGGATTCTGCTCTGGGGTAAGCCAGCACACGAAATCGTTTTTTCATGTGCAGACAATATGCTTAACACGGTTCGTTTAATACGAGCAATTTTTAAACGCAGCGCTTTTGATTCTGTTTACTTAAGTTAGAAGTGTCCAAGGCGAACATTGTTGTAATCATTCACATTTTCATTGCCGACTATGTGATAGCCTGATGGAGCAATGCGGGGGGCTATAAACGTAAAGTAAATACCTTGATTTTTCATTATTATTTTGTATGAGATTTTGCACTTTGACAGGCTGCTGCTCACATTCAGACTGAAACCAGTTACTTTTAGTTCTTAAAAGCAAAAGAGTGGGATGAATGCGATGATTCTTAACGATTGAAATCAGTGAACAGTTTATGGTGCTCAAGCGCGTGCTGAATCGGAGCTGGTATCTTGGGTAACGAACATTGAGCAAAAGATGTTTGTAGGTAGTCTTTGCGAGTTACATGCGAAACAACTTTGTTCCAGCAATTGCAGTTACGAGCAAAGATATATTCATTGTCTGTATGTTTATTGTTCAAAAAGCTACGTTAAGCTGGATTGTGAGTAAGAAAAGTCTATAATGAACTGTCAAATTCATTGATAACTTGAGCATTTTATCATCAAACGAATGAGTGTTGTAACCAATTGATAATTTGTGATAATCGAGACTTTACAATTATTAGAAAATTTCTTGACAACATGACTTTGGTGGGGATTTTATGCTAAGTCATGTGTAAAAGTAGCTATTTACGTCATATTGACAACAATGCGAGTGCATAGAGCTATGCTATGCCAGCAACGGGACTAGTGGTGAGGTATTTGGTTTCTCTGAGCCAAGGGCGGTAGCGTACCCTTTTTTTACTAATTGAACTGGATTCATGCATTATAGCAGGCATGTCTAATGAGCATTGATGATGAAGTATAATTTAGGATATCTGTACGATTTACTTGTTGTTATAACAAACAAAGATCTTAAGGTCCGTTACAAAAGCAGTGTGTTCGGTTACTTATGGTCGATTGCAAATCCATTACTATTTGCAATGATATATTATTTTATTTTTAAATTAGTAATGAGGGTTCAGATACCTAACTACACGGTATTTCTTATAACGGGCTTATTTCCTTGGCAATGGTTTGCAAGTTCTGCGACCAACTCACTGTTTTCATTTCTTGCAAATGCTCAAATAATTAAGAAAACAGTCTTTCCACGCTCTGTTATTCCATTAAGTAATGTAATGATGGAAGGATTGCATTTTTTATGCACGATCCCAGTGATTGCGATGTTTCTATTTATTTATGGCATGTCTCCATCTATCGTTTGGTTGTGGGGTATTCCAATTATCGCAATTGGTCAGATAATCATAACCTTCGGTTTTTCTTTGATTTTTTCAACATTGAATCTTTTCTTTAGGGATCTTGAACGTTTTGTAACATTAGGGATAATGCTACTCTTCTATTGTACTCCTATTTTGTATGGAGCTGATATGATACCGGAACAATACAAATGGATTATAGATTATAATCCTTTAGCAAATATGATCCTTGCTTGGCGTGACCTTTTCATGAATGGTCAGCTTGATTATATGAATATGGCATATTTATATGCGTCTGGTATTGTTGTGTTAGCCATTGGTATGTGGGTGTTTAATAAACTCAAATTCCGTTTTGCAGAGATATTATGATGTCAGTTGTCATCGAATTTTCCAACGTTACAAAAGAATACCCACTTTATCACCATATCGGCTCTGGTATTAAAGATCTTTTATTTCACCCTAAGAGAGCAATGAGTCTCTTAAAAGGACGTAAATACTTAGCTATTGAAGATATTTCTTTTACCGTTAACAAAGGTGAGTCGGTTGCACTGATTGGCCGTAATGGCGCAGGTAAGAGTACATCCTTAGGCTTGGTAGCTGGAGTGTTAAAACCTAGTAAAGGGGAAGTCAAGGTCAAAGGTCGTGTTGCATCCATGCTTGAACTGGGAGGCGGATTTCATCCTGAGTTAACTGGACGCGAAAATATAATATTAAATGCGACACTCTTAGGATTAAGGCGCTCTGAAGTCTATAAAAAGCTCGATAAAATTATTGAGTTTTCTGAGTTAGGTAGTTTTATCGATGAGCCTATTCGTGTCTATTCTAGCGGTATGTTAGCAAAATTAGGTTTTTCCGTAATCAGCCAAGTAGATCCAGATGTTTTAATCATTGATGAGGTCTTGGCTGTTGGTGACATTTCGTTTCAAAGAAAATGCATTAATACGATTAAAGCATTTAAAGAAAGAGGTGTGACAATTTTATTTGTCAGTCATAGCATGACTGATGTTAAAAAAGTGTGTGATAAAGTAATTTGGGTAGAGAACCACCGGCTGAAAGCCATTGGTGATGCGGACTCTATTATCGATGAATACGTCGCCTCTATGGCGTGATAGGCAAATGATGCAAAAGAATATTTTAATTGTTGGTGCGGGTTTCTCTGGGGCAGTTATTGGCCGTATTCTGGCAGAAGCTGGTCATAAAATTAGTATTATTGATGGTCGTTCCCATATCGCAGGAAACTGTTATAGTGAACGCGATAATGAAACTGGTGTCATGGTACATACTTATGGCCCACATATATTCCATACCGATAATGCTGAAGTTTGGGAATATATCTCACAATTTACAGAAATGATGCCTTATACTAATCGGGTAAAAACGACAGTAAATGGCCAAGTGTTTTCTCTGCCAATCAATTTGCACACAATTAATCAGTTTTTCAAAACAACTTGCAATCCTGAAGAAGCTCGCAAGTTGATCGAAGAGAAAAGTGATAAGAGTATTGTTGAGCCAACAACTTTCGAAGAGCAAGCATTACGCTTTGTAGGTCGTGAATTGTATGAGGCTTTCTTTAAAGGTTACACCATTAAGCAATGGGGAATGTCACCTTCAGAGCTTCCAGCATCTATTCTGAAACGCTTACCCGTCCGCTTTAATTATGATGATAACTATTTCAATCATAAATACCAAGGGATGCCGAAGGATGGATATACTGAGATCGTTGAGAAAATTCTCGACCACAGTAATATCACAACTACGTTGAATACTAACTTTGATCATGCGTCGCGTGACGAATACGATCATGTATTCTTTAGCGGCGCACTGGATGGTTTCTATAATTATGAGTTAGGTCGCTTAGGTTATCGTACGTTAGATTTTGATATGTTCCGCGCTGATGGCGATGTGCAAGGATGTGCCGTAATGAATTACGGCGAACAAGCCGTTCCTTACACTCGAATCACTGAACATAAATATTTTGCGCCTTGGGAGCAACATGATAAATCAATTTGTTACCGTGAATTTAGTCGTAAGTGTGAACCAAATGATATCCCTTACTATCCGATTCGCCAGGTAGGCGAGATGGCACTGCTGGACAGTTACCTGGATAAAGCTGAAAAGGAAGATAACATCACCTTTATTGGTCGCTTAGGTACCTATCGCTATCTGGATATGGATGTCACTATTGCAGAGGCATTGAAAACAGCGAGAATTTATCTGAATTCACTCGAGACCAGTACTGTGATGCCTGTGTTTACGGTACAAGTTAGATGAATATATCTTCTCTAATTGTCACCTATAATAGGTTAGATAAATTAAAGAAAACAGTTGAGGCAACCTTAGCGTTGCCTTTTAAATTTGTAGTTATTGTTGACAATGGTTCTACGGATGGAACTGCTGAATGGCTTAATAATATCATTAATGAACGATTGATAGTTTTGTCCAGTACTGTCAATACAGGGGGAGCCGGCGGCTTTAAGTTAGGGGCTGAATGGATTGTCAAAAATTTGGATACGGATTGGGTACTCTTTTACGATGATGATGCTTATCCAAATGATGATTTTTTTTCCAGAATTAAGACTGAAGAATTAAATAATAATACAGTATATGCTTGCAATATTGTAGATACTTCAGGCGTTCGCTGTAAAATGAATATTCCATGGAGAAAACATCCTCACGGATTTAGAGAAAATATAGAGTATCAACTTGACCCAAACCGATATATTCCAGATGCTACTAAAAATGAAAGTGTAGTTAGTGTATCCTTTGTTGGCATGATAATAAGCATAGCTATACTAGCGGACTCAACTAAATATATTTATGATGAGCTTTTCATATATTTTGATGACGTTTATTTCGGCCATCATTTGAGATTAAATAATGTACCGATAATTTTTCTTTCCAAGGTAATCGTGGTTCATGATGTAAATAGTAGAAGCACTCACATACCGCCATGGAAAGTATATTATCTTATAAGGAATATGATTTATTCTAAATCCTTCTTTGGAAATGGCTCACCATTTGATTGGATGTATATAACGCTAAGATTGATAAAATATACTCTATTAGCATTCAGGCATCCTGAAAGTATAAAATATATTAAGAAGATCATCGGTGGAGTTCGTGACGGAATATATAAACATAAAGCGGGAAGGTAATTCTTCTACCATGGAAAAGAAAAAGTTATGTTATTTCATTAATTCTGCATGGTATTTTGAGTTGCATTGGTTGGAACGTGCTAACTCGGCTATTCAGGCTGGATATGAGGTGCTATTAGTCGCTAGATTTGATAATGACGATCTTTTCCAAAGATTAGAAAGTATTGGAATCAAGTGTTATGAAAGTAATATTAATGAGAAAAAAATAAATCCATTTCAGTTCGCTTGTGACTGTTTACGGGCATTTAAACTATTAAACAAACTAAATCCTGACATATTACATTGCATAACTATTAAACCAGGGGTAATAAGTTGTTTATGGTGCAAAATAAGAAAGAAGCGCTTAGTATATAGCTTCGTTGGATTAGGGCGTGTCTTTGAGAATACATCCACAGTATATAGAATCTTACGCTACATAATAATTCATCTATATCGCGTACTGTTTTCTGGAATTAATTGCAAACTTACATTTGAACATAAAGCCGATCAAGATAGAATCTTGAAATTAATAAAAATGGAACCCCATAAGACAGTTATTATTGATGGTGCTGGGATTAACTTAAAACATTTCTCATATCATGAAGAAAGTAACGATTTACCGGTAAAGGTACTATTTGCTAGTCGTATGTTATGGAGCAAGGGGCTGGCAGATTTATTAAAGGTAAAAAAAATACTTGAGTTAAATGGGACCAGTTTTGAGATTCTTGTTGCTGGGATTATTGTGGAGAACGATAGTGATGCTATTAGTTTAGAACAGATTGAATCATGGAGTATTGCAGGAGATATCACTTGGTTAGGCACTCGTAGTGATATTAGTGAGCTTATACGTGCTTCAAATATAGTTGCATTGCCTTCTGTATATGCAGAAGGTATACCGCGCATCCTCCTCGAAGCGGGTTCTGTAGGGCGGGTTGCCATAACTTATAATATTGGTGGATGTAGTAGTTTAATACAAAATGGTGTAAATGGTATTGTTATTGAGAAAAAAAATATTATACAACTGGCTGAAAAACTCCAATGGCTAATAGAGAATCCAAAAGTTAGACAAGAAATGGGATTAAAAGCTAGAGCACTCATTGAATCTAAATATTCCTCAGAAATTGTGATTAAACAAACCCTGCAGCTATATTTGTTTTAAAATATATAATAAATGCAATACTAATATCATTGCTGCTTATTATCGTCTCAATATGACTCTATATCTCCAATTATTATGGATAATTACTTCCATACTTATTGAGTATTCATGCTTGATATGAGGTTTGTTGAGTTTTTTGTAACGGTATGAACAATTGTTCTTTATGAGACCTATAAATTACTGATGCTGACAATAAGATTGCTCGTAAAAAATGAATTTGTTATCTCTCCAATATATCAATTTAGACAAAATTGCACTCTGAAATTATTCTAATGTTTAGAATATATTTTTCCCTGAGTATTGGAATAGCCTTGGTTCCACGCTCTAAATAATATCTTGATAAATAATCCTATGAATGAATAAGGCTATCAAATTTCTATGTTATAAGATAATTACAATGATAAATAACGCTTCACTTGTTAAGCAACTTTTTTCAATAAAAATATAGAGATTCAATTTGGGAACGTAGGTTGCTCATTAGTGGAAACCGTTATAAATGATGAGTAATTATTTTAGAATAAATGTAAATTTAAAGAGTTCTGGTTATCCTCTGTGAAGAGCGTGCTAAAGGTTTATTCTCTGTGTCTGGATTTGGCGCGCTAATGCCACCTAGTGTTTAGGTGGTTTTTTATTAAGTTTTAACCATATTATTGAGAAGGTTAAGTATGTATCACTCTGTATTACAAAGACTTTTTTGGCCTGTTTTTAATAGTCAAGAAGAACGTGATTTATATTTTTCAGGCACAGGTTTTTCCATTCAGGAAAATAAAAAATTATTTGTCTTTAAAGGTGGCTTGGTTAATTTTAATTCATATTTTAATGCATTCCCACTCAAAGTTTTTTTGGAAAAAACTTCTATTGACGATATTGAAGTTAAATTACACTTACTTAAAGGGAAGGGCGTTTTACGCATTTTTGGCCAGAATTTGAATGGGAAAACATTAATACTGGAAAAGATGATAGATGGCGCTTTCTCAGGGGTTAATATACCTTTTGATATTATCTCTAATAAATATGCGACATTATTTGTAGAGTTTATGGCATATGAAGACTCAATAATTTCAGGGGTTGAATATGTAACATATACGGAGAAAAAAAGAGAAATATATCTTGGCATAGTCACCACAACATTTAATCGTCAAGAGCAAGTTCTAAATTTAATAAAAAAATTGTCAGATAATGATGAACTTTTATCTCACACGAAACTATATGTGATCAATAATGGAGAAGACATTCCTTTTTCAGGAAATGATTTTGTCACAGTTGTGAAAAATGAGAACACTGGCGGTAGTGGTGGATTTATGACGGGACTATTGAATAGTCAAGAAAGAAATCATACTCATACAATGTTTATAGATGATGATGCTTTATGTCATCCAGAGTCAATTGTAAAAGCAATATCATTTTTATCATACGCACTTGATCCGAATACTTCTTTGGGTGGAGCTATGCTCTATGAAAAGAAACCATATATACAGTATGAGGCCGGCGCCAAAATACAAGGTTTCAATTTAGTACCAAGAAATATGAATATGGATCTACGTTATGAATCGAATCATTTTTTCAATAACTTTGTCGAATCCGCCGATTATGGGCCTTGGTGGTTCTTTATATTTCCAAATATTCAAGGGTTGAAGTTTTCATTTCCTTTTTTTGTTCGAGGCGATGATGTTACATTCTCTCTTCGAAACAAATTTAAACCAATTATGTTGAATGGTCTTTGTTCATGGCAGGAGTCATTCGATGCAAAAATATCTCCTACGGTTGAATATTTAGCCTTTAGAAGTTTTTTAATGATAAACATTGTATATTCTGAGCGTTTGAGTAGTGCATTTTCATTATTTATAAATATTCATAAACGTATTCTTTTTGAACTACTAGGCTTTAAATATACAATCGCCTCAGCTCTTAATGAGAGCATTAAAGATGTTCTAATAGGCCCTGATTTCTGGAAAAAAAATATCAAAATGGCTACTCGGCTGAAAGAAATTTCAGATAAGGCTGGTAGCATAGAGTCTATTAGTGTTTCTGGTTATGATTTCAGGTCTTCTGGTATTGGATATGGTCTGAAAAAGAAATTTTTAGTGGCATTAACTCTTGGTGGCAACTTGCTTCCACTAGCTGTAAATAAAGGTCGAAAATATATTTATGGAATGACGGCTAATCCATATGCATCCTTAAGAACACAAGAAATAGTTTATTTCTCACCTGAACTCGAAAAAGGATTTTTAGTGAGAAGAAATAGACCTTTATTCTGGAAGCTTTTTTTAAAATCTATTTATCTTTCAGCCAAAATTACATTCAAGAGAAAAAAACTCCGCAAATTGTATCTTTCTTCTTTAACAACGTTTGAGTCAAAAGATTTCTGGGAAGGTAAGTAATGAATATTCTTTATATCAACTGGGTTCCTAGCCGCTTCTTCCATACTAAAGGTGGTGGTGTTAGTATATATCAAAAGAATCTAATTGACTCCTCGATTAATAAAGGACATAAAGTTACTTACCTCACGGCAGGGTATATTTATTCGCCTATATCACCCGGTGTGAAAATAAGGCATGTGAAATCTCCTTTATTTGAAAAGTTGGACGAGTATGAGATTATTAACTCCGAAGTCATGGCGCCAAGTTTTTATTCTTTTGATGAGGTAAATAAATATTTTTCGGAAAATAAATCGCGTGATGTATTTTTTGATTTCTTAAGAAAAAAAGGTGGATTTGATGTTATCCACTTTAATAACATGGAGGGATTCCCAGCTACTTGGCTAGATGCTAAGCATGATTGGCCAAATACCAAATTCGTTCTTAGTTTGCACAATTATTTCCCTTTTTGCGCTCAGGTTAATCTTTGGCATAAAGATAGAGAGAATTGTATTGATTTTGCTGATGGGAAAAAATGTTTAGATTGTAATATTTTTAAGGTTAACACATCTGTCATTAAAATTGAGATTATGATAGAAGATCTTCTCGGAGATAGGCCTATAACCCATAAATTGAAGCGTTTAATTTATCCTACCAAAAAAATAATGCACAAAATTATTTCTAGAAATGATATTTCTAGAAATGAGGATGTTTTATTACCGGATCATAGAATTAGACGAGAGAAGTTTGTTCATTATATCAATAATAGTTTTGATTCTGTCTTAGCAGTTTCTGAGAGAGTTAAGCAGATTGCTGTTAATATGGGGGTTAATAGCGATATTTGCCAGGTTTCTTATATCGGGACGAAGCATGCTGATAAAATGAATGATAACTATAAAGTATGCCAAAAAAACAAAGACCATTTGACTATCGCTTATTTAGGATATATGCGCTTTGATAAAGGTTTTTATTTTTTGTTAGATACATTAGAAAAAATGCCTCAAAGCTTAGCCAAAAATATTTCCTTTATCTTGGCTGCTCCGATTACTGATCCGCAGTCCTATGACAGGCTAATGAATATGAAGTCCAAATTCTATTCAATTGTCATCTATGACGGATATTCTCAGTCAGACATATCAGAAATTTTGCGGCCAGTTGATCTGGGATTAGTTCCTGTTATGTGGGAGGATAATTTACCACAAATTACTTACGAATTTGTGTCGAATGGAGTTCCTGTTCTTGCTAGCAATTTAGGTGGGGCTTCTGAGCTGAGTTCTTCTAATGATTTTATGTTCAAAGCTGGTGATTCGGATTCATTTATCAATAAAATAGAAGCACTCTTAAACTCTGATGTATCTTTACAGGATTATTGGAAGCATTTTCACCGTGATAGAGTTAAAACGATGGATGCACATGTTAATGAGCTAATTTCTAATTACTATAGTTAATTTTGATTATGCACTGTCTGCTCTGGTAGTTTATTATATAATTCTGAGAAAATAATTTACAATGATGTTTCTATTGATTTAACTTTAAACCAATATTAGCCAGTTTGGATGGCGTTTTATTATTTAATGATTTATAACTTGTGATTCCCTTGTTGTGAGGGACTTGATTTTTTCATATTAAATTGAAGAATAAATTTCTGGATGACTAACGGAATTCTCAATGAAAAAAAATAATAAGATACAAAACATAGAAGCTTTGCGTGGTTCTGCAATTGTTTTGGTAATAATCGCTCATTCTTTTTTTATTTCCCCTCTTTTTGAGTTGCAGCACTTTTTTGACTTTGGTCGAGGTGTTGACGTTTTCTTCATAATATCTGGCTTTTTGATGGGGAGTACTTATTTATCAAAAGTAGATTTACATCATTTTGATCTATTAAAAGCATACAACTTCTACGCCAGACGATTTCTGCGTTTATTCCCAGCGATGCTTTTTTGGAGTGCTGTAATATTAATTATGTCCAAATATTGGATCAATATAGGTATTTTCCAAAATATATCTGATGTTTTTAGATTTGTTTCATCAAATTTAGTATTTATGGGTAATTTCTTTAATAACAACCACCAGAATGCTCTTGGGTATTGGTGGTCCCTTGGTCTCGAAGGTCAGTTTTACTTGGCCCTTCCTATTATTATTTATTTGTCAGGGCCTTGGTTCTGGAAAATTGTTGTTAGTATATGTTTGATATTGTCGTTGTCGGCCATATGGACATTTGATTATTTTTGGATGTTTAGAATTCATGGGCTGTTTATAGGATTGGTTATGTGGAGAATTAGCCAGGAAAATGTATTCTTACTTATTAAGGATAAGATTGGATTACTTTCATCTTTGCATTTTAATATCATTGCTCTTTTCTTGATTTTTTCTGGAATCTTAATCCCAACATCAATAACATCGGCTCAACCTTTTGTAAGCCTTGTCGTAAGTATTATCTTTGGCATGGTGCTGCTATTGGCATTGTGTAATGAAAATAAGTTGTTTGGGGCCTTGAATTTTGTCTTTGTCTTCTTCGGGAAGATATCATACTCACTGTACTTATCTCATCTTCTGATATTTCATGTAGGGTTATATATTATAAATAGATATGGTTTAGTCTGGATGGAAAACCATAAAGTGAGTTTGTTGTTTATATCCATCGCAGTGGCATATCTAAGTTATAAATTTATTGAGAATCTTATCAATAAAGAAAACTATATTATTCGGTAACCCTTTTTATTTTTTTGTGTGATGCTTGAGCGTTACTTCCAAAATTTAAAAAGAACAACTCACACAACTTTTTTGTGTTTTCTTATAGGTTGTGTTTTGCTGTCAACTTTTACCGTATTGTCGGTATTCTGATTCTTACGTCTGAGTAACTGAAAGGGTAGATTGAATTACTATATAAGTTGTTAGAAAAAGCTAATGCAACAGTTATTCCAAGGGTATTATAAAACCCACCTATCTTCGATAGTGGGTTTTATAAATATAAAAAAATAATTATTTATTGAGTGGTTATTTCATCTTTGCTTCGCTTTAATTTACTTATGCCGTTCCCGCAAATTCTCAATCACCGCCGTCAAATCCAGCTCCTGATCCTGCAACAGCACCAGCAGGTGATACATCAAATCCGACGCCTCATTTTTCAGCTCAAACTTATCGTGCACCGTGGCGGCCAGCGCGGTTTCCACGCCTTCTTCGCCTACTTTCTGCGCGATACGCTTGGTGCCGCTGGCATACAGCTTAGCGGTGTACGAACTTGCCGGGTCGGCGCTTTTACGCTCAGCCAGCAGCTGCTCAAGCTGATACAGGAACAGCCACTGGTGGCTGGTGTCGCCAAAGCAGCTTGAGGTGCCTTTATGGCAAGTCGGGCCAATCGGATTGACCAGAATCAATAGGGTGTCGTTGTCGCAGTCGGGCGCGATGCTTACCACATTGAGGAAGTGGCCTGAGGTTTCACCCTTGGTCCACAGGCGCTGTTTGGTGCGCGAGAAAAAGGTCACTTTGCCCGTTTCCTGCGTTTTGGCCAGCGCTTCCTCGTTCATATAGCCCAGCATCAGCACTTCACCGGATACCGCGTGTTGGATAATGGCGGGCATCAGTCCGTCGGTTTTTTGCCAGTCCAGTTGTTCAGTTAACATACCCGAATCTCCACGCCCTGTGTTGCCAGGTACGCTTTTAGTTCACCAATATTAATAATCTGTTTGTGGAATACCGAGGCTGCCAGCGCGCCGTCAACATCGGCATCACGGAACGCTTCGAGGAAGTGTTCCATGGTCCCCGCACCGCCAGAGGCGATCAGCGGTACGCGGCAAACATCGCGCACTTTTTTCAACTGCTCCAGGTCGTAGCCGTTACGCACGCCGTCCTGGTTCATCATATTGAGGACGATCTCGCCCGCGCCGCGTTTCTGCACTTCCTGCACCCAGTCCAGCGTTTCCCATTGGGTTACGCGGGTGCGGCTTTCATCGCCGGTGTATTGATTGACGTGATATTTGCCGGTGTCTGCATCATACCAGGTATCAATCCCCACCACGATGCACTGCACGCCGAAGCGGTCCGCCAGACGGGTGATCAGCTCCGGGTCGGCTAACGCCGGGGAGTTGATGGAAATTTTATCGGCGCCGAAGGAGAGAATGCGCGCCGCATCGTCAATGGACTTAATGCCGCCCGCCACGCAGAACGGAATATCAATCACTTCGGCAACACGGGAAACCCAGCTTTTATCAACCACGCGGCCATCGCTGGAGGCGGTGATATCGTAGAACACCAGTTCATCCGCGCCTTCGTCAGCGTAGCGTTTGGCCAGCGGGACGATATCGCCGATGATCTCGTGATTGCGGAACTGCACGCCCTTAACAACCTGACCATCACGCACATCAAGACAAGGAATTATCCGTTTTGCCAGCATTGGATGGCCTCCGTTACGTTGAATTTACCTTCCAGCAGCGCGCGGCCGACAATCACGCCGCGCACGCCGGTGCCGCGTAGGGCGGCGATATCGTTAAGATCGCCAATGCCGCCGGAGGACTGGAACGCCACCTGCGGATAGCGGGCGCAGACCTCTTCATACAGCGAAACGTTGGAACCTGCCAGCGTGCCGTCGCGGGAAATATCGGTGCACAGCACGTGCTGAAGCCCCACGGGCAGATAGGTCTCAACCAGCTCTTCCAGCGTGACGCCGGAATTCTCCTGCCAGCCGCTCACCGCCACCTGTTTGGCGCCGCTATCGTCGATGCGCACGTCCAGCGCCAGCACCAGGTGCTCAGCGCCAAAGCGCTGGAACCAGCATTTCACCACTTCCGGCGATTTCACCGCCGTTGAGCCGACCACCACGCGCGCCACACCCGCGTCCAGCAGTGCCGCGACGTCATCTTCGGTGCGCACGCCGCCGCCAACCTGTACCGGCACGTTCACGCCGGCAACCAGGGTTTTCAGCAGCGGAATCTGGCGCTGTGCCGGGTCTTTCGCACCGGTTAAATCAACCAGGTGCAGCACTTCGGCACCCTGAGCCGCGTAGTCCTGTAAACGGGGAAGCGGATCGGTGCCGTAGTCGCGCTGCTGTCCGTAATCACCCTGATGCAGGCGTACCACGGTGCCGTTAATCAAATCTAAAGCCGGAATGATCATTACATCTCCAGGAAGTTTTTCAGCAGCTGTGCGCCCGCCGCGCCGGAGCGTTCGGGGTGAAACTGCACGCCGTAAAAGTTATCTTTCTGTACTGCGGCGGTAAACGCTTCACCGTAGTGGCATTGCGCGATGGTGTATTCATTGACCGGCATCGCGTAGCTGTGAACGAAGTAAAAATACGCGCCGTCCTCAATACCGCGGAACAGACGGTCGCCCGCCTTTGGATAAACGCGGTTCCAGCCCATGTGTGGCAGCGGCAAGCCGTGGTCGGTCATTTTCGGCACGTCCTGGTCAATAATTCCCAGCAGGTCGACGCCGTTTGTTTCTTCACTGCGGCGTCCCAACAGCTGCATGCCGAGGCAAATGCCCAGCACCGGCTGGGTGCAGGCTTTAATCAGCTCGACCAGGTCGCGTTCGTGAATCTGATCCATCGCCGCCTGCGCGGTGCCCACGCCGGGCAGGAACAGTTTGTCAGCGCGCAGCACCACATCCGGGTCACGGCTGACCACCGGCTCGTAGCCGTGACGGGCAATCGCCGCTTTCACCGAATTGAGGTTGGCGCAGCCGGTATCAAGGACAACCACATTCATCACAGCACTCCTTTTGAGGAGGGAAGGGCATTGCCGTCCACTCGGATCGCCTGGCGCAGCGTGCGGCCAAAGACTTTAAACAGGCTCTCCACACGGTGGTGATCGTTTTTGCCTTTGGTTTTCAGGTGCAGGGTGACGCCCATGGCATACGAGAGCGAGCGGAAGAAGTGCTCGATCATCTCGGTGCTCAGGTCGCCTACGCGCTGATAGGTAAACTCGGCTTTGTACTCGAGGTGCGGACGGCCGGAAATATCCAGCGCACAGCGGGCCAGGCATTCGTCCATCGGCAGCACGAAGCCGAAACGGTTAATGCCGCGCTTATCGCCCAGCGCGACTTTCAGCGCTTCGCCCAGCGCCAGGCCGGTATCTTCCACCGTGTGGTGATCGTCAATATAGAGGTCGCCTTTCACGGTAATGTTCATACGGAAACCGCCGTGGGTGGCGATCTGGTCCAGCATGTGGTCGAAGAAACCAACGCCGGTGTTAATTTTGCTGCCGCCTTCGCGATCCAGCCACACTTCGACATCAATCTGCGTTTCGCGGGTGTTGCGCTCAATGTGGGCGTAGCGGTCGCGGCGGGTCAACTGCTCGCCAATCGCCGCCCAGTTAAGCGTTTCGCGGTTGTAGCGCAGGCCGGTGATGCCCATATTGTTGGCCAGTTCGACGTCGGTGGCGCGGTCGCCAATCACGTAGCTGTTGGCAGCGTCCATCACGCCGTCCGCCAGCCAGGCGGTAACCATCTGCGTTTTCGGCTTGCGGCATTCGCAGTTGTCGGCCGGCAGGTGCGGGCAGATCAGCACATCGTCAAACACCACGCCCTGCGAGGTAAAGACCTGCATCATCAGGTTGTGCGGGCCGTCGAAATCCGCCTGCGGGAAGCTGTCGGTGCCCAGCCCGTCCTGGTTGGTGATCATCACCAGCTTAAAACCCGCTTTTTGCAGCTTCAGCAGTTCGGGAATGGCGTCCGGCTCGAAGGCCAGTTTATCGAAACGGTCTACCTGATAGTCGCTCGGCGGTTCGGAAATCAGGGTGCCATCGCGATCGATAAAGAGAAACTTCTGGGTCATACGGTCTCCGCTTTCAAAGCGTCAATCACGCGCTGGCTCTCTTCGCGAGTGCCGATAGTGATGCGCAAACAGCCGCTTAAAGAAGGTTGTTTATTCTGGTCACGTAAGATAATGCCTTGATCCCATAAAGATTTAAATACGCTGCTTGAGGCTTTAATACGAGCCAGTACGTAGTTGGTCTCGGAATCAAATACCTGCTCGACGCAGTCGATGGTGCGCAGCGCATCCACCAGGTACTGACGTTCATTCAGGATTTGCGCGACGCGTTCGCGCATGGCGGCGATTCCTTGCGCGCTAAGCGCCTGGGCTGCAATATCGGCAACCGGGGTCGAGAGCGGGTACGGCGCAATCACCTTCATTAATAGCGCGATCACCTCTTCATTTGCCAGCGTAAAGCCGCAGCGCAGCCCCGCTAGCGCAAAGGCTTTGGACAGCGTGCGCAGAATTACCAGATGCGGGTACTCGGCCAGCCAGCCGGCCAGCGTGGCCTGCGGGCAGAACTCAATATAGGCCTCATCGGCGACAACCAGCGCTTTGTCACGGGTCATCTCCAGCAGCGTACGGAAATCCTGTGGGTTGATAATCTGCCCGGTTGGGTTGTTCGGACTGCATACGTAAACCACTTTCACGTTGGCCAGACTGTCGGCAATCGCCGGCAGATCCAGCTGCCAGTCGGCTTTGGTCGGCACGGTGCGGCATTCGACGCCGATGGTCTCAGCGCTGACGCTGTACATGCCGTAGGTCGGCGGGCAGAACAGCACCGCATCGCGGCCCGGTTCGCAAAACGCGCGTACCAGCAGTTCAATGCCTTCATCCGCGCCGCGGCTAACCAGCACCTGCTCCGGCTTGACGCCCGCATAGGCAGCGTAATTTTCAATCACCGCTTTGGGCTGGCATTCCGGGTAGCGGTTCAGCGTTTGCTGGCTGAGTTCGAACGGCACCGCCGTCGGATATTCGTTGGCGTTCAGCCAGACGTCGCCTTTACCGCCAAGGCGGCGCGCCGACTGATACGGGGTCAGGGCGCGAACGTTGTCGCGGGCTAACTGTTCAATGCTCATGCTTGCTCCTTCAGGGCGTTCACGCGCAGGGTAACGGCATTTTTATGGGCGGTCAGCAGCTCGGCGGCGGCCAGCGTTTCAATGGTGGCGGCAATGGCCGAGAACCCGTCACGGGATAATTCCTGAACGGTCATCCGTTTCTGGAAATCCGCCAGTCCCAGGCTGGAACAGGTGGATGTGTAACCGTAGGTCGGCAGCACGTGGTTGGTGCCGGAGGCGTAGTCGCCAGCCGATTCCGGCGACCAGTCGCCAAGGAATACCGAACCGGCGCTGGTGATTTCATCAACCAGTTCACGCGCGTTGCGGGTCTGAATAATCAGGTGTTCTGGGCCGTAGGCGTTGGAGATCGCCACGCACTGCGCCAGATCGTTGGCCACAATCAGGCGGCTGGCAGAGAGGGCCTGACGCGCGGTATCGGCGCGGGAAAGCTCGGCAAGCTGGCGTTCTACGGCCTCGGCCACGCCTTCGGCAAGTTTCGCGTCCGGCGTCAGCAGAATCACCTGTGAGTCCGGGCCGTGCTCGGCCTGAGAGAGCAGGTCGGAGGCGACAAAGTCCGGCGTGGCGCCGCTGTCGGCGATGACCAGTACTTCAGACGGGCCTGCTGGCATGTCGATGGCCGCGCCGTCGAGACGCTGGCTGACCTGGCGTTTCGCTTCGGTGACGTACGCATTGCCTGGCCCGAAGATTTTATCCACCTTCGGAATAGACTCGGTGCCCAGCGCCAGCGCGGCAATGGCCTGTGCGCCGCCGACGTTAAATACCTCTTTGACGCCGCACAGCTGCGCCGCATACAGAATCTCATCGGCAATCGGCGGCGGCGAGCACAGCACCACTTTTTTACAGCCGGCGATGCGCGCCGGAGTGGCCAGCATTAATACGGTGGAGAACAGCGGCGCTGAACCACCCGGAATATAAAGCCCCACGGAGGCGATAGGGCGGGTGACCTGCTGGCAGCGCACGCCCGGTTGAGTTTCGATATCCACCGGCGGCAGAATCTGCGCGGTGTGGAAGGTATCGATGTTGCGCACCGCAGCCTGCATCGCCTGCTTCAGTTCGTCGCTCAGACGGCCTGCGGCCTGCTGAATTTCTTCCTCAGTCACGCGCAGCGCGCCAACCTCGGTTTTATCAAACTTCGCGCTGTATTCACGCAGCGCTTTATCGCCGTTATTTTTAACGTTTTCCAGAATTTCGGCCACCGTACGGGTGATGCTGTCGGAAGCGGAAATGGCCGGGCGCATTAACAGCGCCTGCTGTTCTTCGGGGCTACAGCGGTTCCAGTCAATCAGGGTATTGAAGCTCATGGCGGTTACTCCATCATCTTCTCAATCGGCAGTACCAGAATCGAGCTGGCACCCAGGGACTTCAGTTTTTCCATGGTTTCCCAGAACAGGGTTTCGCTGCTGACCATGTGCATCGCCACGCGCTGCTGGTCGCCTGCCAGCGGCAGAATGGTTGGGCGCTCGGCGCCAGGCAGCAGGGCAATCACTTCTTCCAGGCGTTCGGTTGGCGCGTGCATCATGATGTATTTCGATTCGCGCGCCTGAATCACGCCCTGAATACGGGTTAACAGACGGTCAATCAACTGCTGCTTGGCGTCGCTCATCTCGCCGTCGCGTTGAATCAGGCAGGCTTTAGAGCGGAACATCACTTCTACTTCACGCAGGCCGTTGGCTTCCAGCGTCGCGCCGGTTGATACCAGGTCGCAGATGGCGTCGGCCAGACCGGCACGCGGGGCCACTTCAACAGAGCCGTTCAGCAGGCAGGATTTAAAGCTGATGCCTTTCTGGTCGAGATAACGTTTGAGCAGGTGCGGGTAAGAGGTGGCAATACGTTTGCCGTCGAGCGCAGCCGGGCCGTTCCAGGCTTCATCCGCCGGGGTCGCCAGCGACAGACGGCAGCCGCCGAAGTCCAGACGACGCAGGGTAAAGTAGCGCGGGTCTTCGCCTTGAGCGCGGCGGCTCAGCAGCTCTTCTTCCAGCACGTTTTCACCGATAATGCCGAGATCGACCACGCCATCCATAATCAGCCCCGGAATATCGTCATCGCGAACGCGCAGGATATCGATCGGCATGTTCTCCGCCATCGCGATCAGGCGCTGGGTGTGGAGATTGATTTTGATACCACAACGGGCCAGTAATTCGCGTGAATCATCGCTCAGGCGGCCTGATTTCTGAATAGCTATGCGTAAACGGCTGTTATCTAACATTCTGTATTCCTCATTACCCTGCTGAATTTGGTTCAAAAAAAAAGCCCCCGGAAGATGATCTTCCGGGGGCTCTCTTGCGTTCATGCACCACTGGAAGATCTGAATGTCTCCCAGCACACATCGCCTGAAAGACTAGTCAGGATGATGGTGATGATGGTGGTGTTTAAATTGAACGCGGCTCATAAATTTCTCGTTGAATGACTATTCACTTGATGTCTTTTAACCTAAACCACTTTTGTCGTTGAGCGCAAGTGCTTTTTTCATTCATTAAATCAATTCATGTTACCACTATAAATTGTCAGTTTTCTCGCTGTGGCGTAGCCTTATGAGAGGAGTGCAGGATGAACCAGGAGATAGCGCAATGAAGAAGGTGGCAATTGTCGGTTTAGGGTGGCTGGGTATGCCGCTGGCGCTGTCGTTGATGGCGCGCGGCTGGCAGGTAACGGGCAGTAAAACGACAGAGGATGGCGTGGAAGCCGCACGGATGTGCGGGATTGATAGCTATCCGTTGCGGCTCGATCCGCAGCTGGTCTGTGAGGCTGATGACCTTGATGCCTTAATGAATGTTGACGCGCTGGTCATTACGCTCCCCGCGCGCCGCAGCGGCCCGGGCGAAGATTTCTATCATCAGGCGGTGCAGGAGATTGTGGACTCCGCGCTGGCGCACCAGATTCCGCGCATTATCTTTACCAGCTCCACTTCGGTCTACGGTAAAGAAGAAGGGCTGGTAAAAGAGAGCACGCCGCGTGAACCGGTTACCGCTAGCGGCAGGGTATTAAAAGAGCTGGAAGACTGGCTTCATCAATTGCCGGGGACGTCGGTGGATATTCTGCGTCTGGCGGGGCTGGTGGGGCCGGATCGGCATCCGGGACGTTTCTTCGCAGGTAAATCCGCGCCGGATGGTCAGCACGGCGTGAATCTCGTCCATCTGGAAGATGTTGTTTCTGCTATTACGCTTTTATTACAGGCGCCGAAGGGTGGACACATTTATAACATTTGTGCGCCGTTGCATCCCGCTCGCGGTATTTTCTATCCGCAAATGGCGCGCGAGCTGGGGTTAGCGGTTCCGAGCTTTAGCGACAGCGGTAATGGAAAAGGCAAAATCATCGACGGTAATCTCATTTGCCGCGAGCTCGGCTTTGAGTATCAGTATCCTGACCCGTTACGTATGCCGATGGAATAATCGCCTCTGTTTTAGCAAATAGTGCTATTGATGAGATTTATGATTCGGGAGTTGCTGAATTATCAGTCGTTTAGACGAGAAGACGTGCTGATTATGCTCTCAGCGGCTTGTCTTTTTGCTACCGTTTGGGGCAAAATATGTCGAATGTAAAAAATTGAGATTAACCGACGTGCTTGCCGCGTCGGTTATTTTTTTTACATCAAAACAACCATCAAATTAAAGAGGCCGGGCTTCGTACCGGATAGATACTTACTTAAAAAACGACAGTCGTTGTCGCTGAGGAAACAGAAAAAAAATGGGGCAATTTTTCAATTTTGCGCCGGCCATCGCCGTAATGGAGACTGACCGTGTCGCATAACGTTACTCCAAACACCTCTCGCGTGGAATTACGTAAAACGCTTACGCTTATTCCGGTTGTTATGATGGGCCTGGCCTATATGCAGCCGATGACGCTGTTTGATACGTTCGGTATCGTATCTGGCATGACCGATGGTCACGTGCCAACAGCTTATGCCTTCGCTCTGGTGGCGATTCTGTTCACCGCGCTGAGCTACGGTAAGCTGGTGCGCCGTTATCCTTCGGCGGGCTCTGCCTACACTTATGCCCAGAAATCCATTAGCCCGACCGTTGGCTTTATGGTGGGTTGGTCTTCGCTGCTCGACTATCTGTTCGCGCCGATGATCAACATTCTGCTGGCAAAAATCTATTTCGAAGCGCTGGTGCCGTCGATACCGTCATGGGTATTCGTGATTGCACTGGTTGCCTTTATGACCGCCTTTAACCTGCGCAGCATCAAATCTGTCGCCAACTTTAACACCGTGATCGTGGTGTTCCAGGTGGTACTGATTGCCGTGATCCTGGGTATGGTGATTTATGGCGTGGCGCACGGCGAAGGTGCCGGTACGCTGGCAAGCAACCGTCCGTTCTGGTCGGGTGATGCGCACGTGATCCCTATGATTACCGGGGCCACGATTCTGTGCTTCTCCTTTACCGGTTTTGACGGTATCAGCAACCTGTCCGAAGAAACCAAAGACGCTGAGCGTGTGATTCCGCGTGCTATCTTCCTGACGGCGCTGATTGGTGGCCTGATCTTTATCTTCTCCACCTATTTCCTGCAGCTCTACTTCCCGGATATCTCTCGCTTCAAAGATCCGGACGCCTCACAGCCTGAAATCATGCTGTACGTGGCGGGTAAAGCCTTCCAGGTTGGCGCGCTGATCTTCTCCACCATTACCGTGCTGGCTTCCGGTATGGCGGCGCATGCGGGTGTGGCGCGTCTGATGTACGTGATGGGTCGTGATGGCGTGTTCCCGAAAAGCTTCTTCGGCTATGTGCATCCAACCTGGCGCACCCCGGCGATGAACATCATCCTGGTTGGCGCGATTGCGCTGCTGGCGATTAACTTCGACCTGGTGATGGCAACGGCGCTGATTAACTTTGGTGCGCTGGTGGCGTTCACCTTCGTGAACCTGTCCGTTATCTCTCAGTTCTGGATCCGTGAGAAGCGTAATAAGACGCTGAAAGATCACTTCCAGTACCTGTTCCTGCCAATCTGCGGCGCGCTGACCGTTGGCGCACTGTGGGTGAACCTGGAAGAGAGCTCTATGGTTCTGGGCCTGATCTGGGCCGGTATCGGTCTGATCTACCTGGCCTGTGTGACCAAAAGCTTCCGCAACCCGGTTCCGCAGTACGAAGATGTTGCATAACTGAATTTAAAAACGATGGTTGCAAAACCGGAGGTCTGGGCCTCCGGTTTTTTTTTGTCTTACGTTTGTGGAGTGATTAAAAAATCAATATTAATAACCGTCGGGAATAATATAGAGCTTTTGGTTATTGGAGCCGTCCGGCGGGGTCAGGAATAATTTTAAGACTGATAATATTGAGTTAATTGATTCTTATGTTGCACATGATAATAAGTGGCATGATTTGCGGGGCTTTACTGGGATTCGTTATGCAGCGCGGTCGTTTCTGCCTGACGGGTGGCTTTCGCGATATGTATATCACCAAAAATAACCGCATGTTTTACGCACTGTTGATTGCTATCTGTATCCAGAGTATCGGCGTGTTCGCGCTGATCCAGCTTGGCCTGGTGCAGTACGACGCGGGCGCATTCCCGTGGCTCGGCACCGTGGTGGGCGGATTTGTTTTTGGTATCGGTATCGTTTATGCGGGAGGCTGCGCCACCGGCACCTGGTATCGTGCCGGGGAAGGGCTGATTGGCAGTTGGATTGCACTGGTCACCTATATGGTGATGAGCGCGATTATGCGTTCACCGCACGCGGCTGGGCTCAACCAATTCCTCGGTCAACACACGACAGCCCACAACGGCATTGCCGAAACCCTGAATATCTCCGTCTGGCCGATTATTGCGCTGCTAGTGGTGGTGACGCTGTGGTTTGTGCGCAAAGAGCTGCGCAAACCAAAGCTCAAGGTTGCCTCTCTGCCGCCGCGCCGCACTGGCCTGGCGCATCTGCTGTTTGAAAAGCGTTGGCATCCGTTTGTGACCGCGGTGCTGATAGGCCTTATCGCCCTGCTGGCCTGGCCGCTGAGTGAGGCCACCGGACGTATGTTTGGCCTTGGCATTACCTCGCCGACCGCCAATATCCTGCAGTTCCTGGTGGGGGGTGACAGCAAGTACCTCAACTGGGGCGTCTTCCTGGTGCTGGGGATCTTTATTGGCTCGTTTATCGCCGCGAAAGCTAGCCGCGAATTCCGCGTCCGCGCTGCCGATGCCAGCACCACGCTGCGTAGCGCCAGCGGCGGCGTGCTGATGGGCTTCGGTGCCAGCATTGCCGGCGGCTGCTCGATCGGCAACGGCCTGGTGATGACGGCGATGATGACCTGGCAGGGCTGGATTGGCCTGGTATTTATGATTCTCGGCGTGTGGTGCGCGTCGTGGATGTTGTATGTTCGCCCGCAGCGGAAAGCAAAACTGAAAACCGCGACGGCTTAAGGAGTAGAAAAAATGGTTGTGAAGAAACTGGACGTAGTCACGCAGGTTTGCCCGTTCCCGTTAATTGAAGCGAAGGCGGCGATGGCGGAACTGGCCAGCGGCGACCAGCTGGTGATTGAGTTCGACTGTACTCAGGCGACGGAAGCCATCCCGCAGTGGGCGGCGGAAGAGGGCTTTACGGTCACGGACTATCAGCAGTCTGGCGATGCGGCGTGGACCATCACCGTACAGAAATAATGCCCCAGGCATCAAGCGACGCCGGGAAGATTTTCCGGCGTCGCTGCGTTGAATTAAACAATCTCCTGCACGTACTGATACAGCGCCTTCAGCAGCGATAGCTTCTCGTTATTCCCCTCATACTGACCGTACAACATCTCCAGTTGCTGGGCGTAGGCCTGTAAAAATTCCGGGGTGAAGATCTGCCGACGGTGTTCCAGCCAGCGCTGTTGCTCGTTTTCATCCAGCGTGCCGGGGAAATTGCGCGCGCGGAAGTTAAACAGCAGCTTCTCAATACGCGGGTCGGCGAAGGTAATGTCCAGCGCCGGCAGATTGCGCGGTTCAGTCTCCAGCACGATTTTCATCGCCGCGCGGTCGGCGTCGCTAAAGAAACCGTTATATAGCTGGGCGTCGACGTTGTCCGATGCGACAAACGGCTCGGCTTCAGCAAATATCGCCACCACCTTCTCGCGCACTTGCGGGTTATCGCGCAGCAGTTTCAGGTTATCCAGGCAGTGCTGTCGGTTAATGCCTAAACGGTCGGCGTCTTCTGGCCGTAGGGTATTGGCCTGTGCCAGCACCGGGCACTTATTCAGATGCACCAGCTTAATCGGCACCGGCGAGGTGTCGCCGAGCTCGGCCTTCGGCGTATACAGACGCTCGCGCAGCGTATCGGCGTCCAGCTCGAGCAGCGGGGCAATGTCGCCCGCCAGGTCGACCATGATCACCGCATTGCGGTTATCCGGATGCCAGGCCAGCGGCGCAATCCAGCTGGTGTTTCCGCGCCAGGCGCCAAACATTCCCGAGACATGCACCAGTGGTTTCATCTGCGGGACGTCAATCAGCGTCATCAGCTTGTTTTTGCCCCGGTAGGCATACAGATAATCAAAAAGCTTCGGCTGCTGGGCCTTCACCAGCTTCGCCATGGCGATGGTCGCGTAAACGTCGGCCATCGCATCATGGGCGTTGCTGTGCTCAATGCCGTTGGCCTTGGTGAGATGTTCCAGGCGGAAGCTCGGCAGACCGTCGTCGTTTTCCGGCCAGTTGATGCCGTCCGGGCGCAGGGCATAGCAGGCGCGCATCACGTCAAGCAGATCCCAGCGCGAATTGCGGTTTTGCCAGCTCCAGGCGTAAGGATCGTAAAAGTTACGGTAGAAAATATTGCGCGTCACTTCATCATCAAAGCGGACGTTGTTGTAGCCCACCACGCAGGTTTCCGGCACCGTGAAAATATCGTGAATACGTTTGGCAAATGCCGATTCATTCTCGCCTTTGGCGCGCGCTTCCTGCGGGGTGATGCCGGTAATTAACACCGCTTCCGGCTGCGGCAGATAGTCGTCCGCCGGCTTACAGTAAAAAACCTCCGGCTCACCGATGATATTGAAGTCCTTATCGGTACGAATAGCGGCGAACTGCGCGGGTCTGTCGAGGGAAGGGCTGGTTCCGAACGTTTCATAGTCGTGAAACAGGAATCCCGGCGCGCTGGAGGTCTCTTGCATGGCGTTAACTGTGTCCGTGTATGGCATTGAATGTCCATGGTAAACGATTTAGCCTGGCATCAGAAGCGCCAGAACCGTTTCTGGAATCCGTCACGCAGGGGATTTTTTTGTGTGAAAATAGAGATATGTCATATTTTCTTGCAATTTAGCCCTGTCATGAGGCACAAACTTCCGTAAAAAGGACGGCGAATTTGTAAAAGTTGAGGATGTTCCGTTGAAAGCCCGTTTTCTTGTTGCCGTTTCTTTGCTCGCTTCGAGCGTTTCGTGTGCATTTGCCGACAATATCGCAATGCCTGCTGTCACCCCGCCCGCGATTAAAGCGGGTTCGTGGGTACTTATGGATTATACAACCGGGCAGATTTTAACCGCAGGTAATGAACATCAGCAGCGCAATCCAGCCAGTCTGACTAAGCTCATGACCGGCTACGTGGTGGATCGGGCTATTGATAGCCATCGCATCACGCCGGACGACATCGTCACCGTCGGGCGTGATGCCTGGGCGGCGGCTAACCCGGTGTTTAATGGTTCGTCGCTCATGTTCCTGAAAGCGGGCGACCGCGTTTCGGTTCGCGATCTGAGCCGTGGCCTGATAGTGGATTCCGGCAATGACGCCTGTGCGGCGCTGGCGGACTACGTGGCCGGCGGCCAACCGCAGTTTGTCAAAATGATGAATGACTACGTGCAGAAGCTGAATCTGCGCGACACGCACTTTGAAACCGTCCATGGCCTTGATGCACCGGGCCAGCACAGCTCGGCTTACGATCTGGCAGTGCTTTCGCGCGCGATTATTCACGGCGAGCCAGAGTTCTATCATATGTACAGCGAGAAGAGCCTGACGTGGAACGGTATCACCCAACAGAACCGTAACGGCCTGCTGTGGGAAAAAACCATGCACATTGACGGCCTGAAAACCGGGCATACTTCCGGTGCCGGGTTTAACCTGATCGCGTCATCGGTGGACGGCCAGCGTCGTCTGATTGCCGTCGTGATGGGCGCCGACAGCCCGAAAGGTCGTGAAGACCAGGCCCGCACGCTGCTGCGCTGGGGCCAGCAAAACTTTGATACCGTGCAGGTTCTGCAAAACGGTAAAAAGGTCGGGACCGAGCGTATCTGGTATGGCGATAAAGAAAAGATTGCTCTCGGTACCGATCAGGATTTCTGGTTAGCGCTGCCGAAAGCCGAAGTGCCGAATATTAAAGCCAAATACGTGCTGGATAAAAAAGAGCTGGAAGCGCCGCTGGCTGCTCATCAGCGGGTGGGGGAAATCCAACTGCTCGACCGCGATAAAGTGGTGGCGCAGTGGCCGCTGGTGACGCTGGAGAGCGTTGGCAAAGGTGGGCTGTTCTCGCGCTTAAGCGATTACCTGCATCACAAAGCCTGATGTAAACTCTATTTAATCGATTAGCGCCCCTTTTCAGGGGCGTTTTTGCGCTCCCGGTGGTCGTTGCCTGACGGAGCAGGTACAATTTGCCCTTTCGTTTTTTGTGGAGAGTGGGTGTGCGTCCGGATAAGTCACTCAGCCCGTTTGAAATACGCTTATATCGACACTATCGTACCGTGCACGGCGCACGCATTGCGCTGGCTTTTGTCCTGACGTTTCTTATCGTCCGCCTGCTTGGCATTCCTGACGGCTCCTGGCCGTTGATCACGCTGGTGGTGGTTATGGGGCCGATTTCGTTCTGGGGCAACGTGGTTCCACGCGCCTTCCAGCGGATTGGCGGTACGGTGCTTGGCTCCGCGCTGGGCCTGGTCGCCCTCAAGCTGGAGCTTATCTCACTGCCGCTGATGATCATCTGGTGCGCGGCGGCGATGTTCCTCTGCGGCTGGCTGGCGTTGGGTAAGAAACCGTATCAGGCGCTGTTGATTGGCATCACGTTGGGGGTGGTGGTCGGCGCGCCGCCGGGGGATATGACCACCGCGCTCTGGCGAAGCGGCGACGTGATTTTCGGCTGTCTGCTGGCGATGCTGTTTACCGGTATCTGGCCGCAGCGGGCGTTTATCCACTGGCGTATCCAGATGGCGACTTTCGTCACCCAGTTTAACCGTATCTACCAGGCGGGTCTGTCGCCTAACCTGATTGAGCGGCCGAGGCTGGAAAAACACCTGCAAACGGTGCTTAACGACGTGGTGAAAATGCGCGGTCTGATCACCCCGGCCAGCAAAGAGACGCATATTCACAAAGGCATCTTTGAGGCCATTCAGACCGTGAGCCGCAATCTGGTGTGTATGCTGGAGCTGCAAATTAACGCGCACTGGGCGACCCGCCCAAGCCATCTGTTGATGCTCAACGCCCAGACGCTGCGTGAAACTCAGACCATGACGCAGCAAACGCTGCTCTCCATCGCCCACGCGCTGTACGAAGGTAATCCGCGGCCTATTAAGGCCAACAGCGAGAAGCTCAACGACATTGTCGCCGAACTACGCCAACTGGTGAATGACTACAAGGGCGATAACCTTTCGGAAACGCCGATTCATGGTTACGTCTGGCTGAGCATGGAACTGGCGCGGCAACTGGAGCTCCTCTCCAGTCTGATGTGCCGCGCATTGCGTAAATAAAAGGCAGATGCGCAGGGTTTTTCGTCTGGTTGTTTCGATTCAGCTGGATTTAGGGTTATGATGAACTCAAAGCAAAAATGATTGTTTGCCGCAACGGTGATACGCGAAGTCATACTGGTTGAAGGGGATATCAGTAATGTGTACCTTATCGTGTAGCCGTTGTTTTAACGAATCCGACTCTCAACTATCAGGGGTATAAAAATGGAAACCACGAAACCTTCGTTTCAGGACGTACTGGAGTTTGTACGTTTGTTCCGTCGCAAGAACAAACTGCAGCGCGAAATCCAGGACGTTGAGAAAAAGATCCGTGACAACCAGAAGCGTGTCCTGCTGCTGGACAACCTCAGCGACTACATCAAACCGGGCATGAGCGTTGAAGCTATTCAGGGCATCATTGCCAGCATGAAGGGCGACTACGAAGATCGCGTTGATGACTACATCATCAAAAATGCTGAACTGTCTAAAGAACGCCGCGACATCTCTAAGAAACTGAAAGTGATGGGCGAGCAGAAAGGCGAGTAACCGTCCTTCTCGGGTGGCGGCGCTGCCGTCACCTGGCCATTGTTTTTCCTTCCCCCTAATCCCACCGCCACAACCTCAGTGACATCGCGAGCAATGCGGAGTATAAAGCTCTGTGTTTGATATATTAGCCACAGTTATGTGGGAACATATTGATATCAAAGGAACTCGCTAACAATGCAGCAACATCAGGAAGCGCAATCATGATGCTGGTGACCGGCGGCGCGCGCAGCGGCAAGAGCCGCCACGCTGAATCGTTACTCAGCCAGTACTCCCGGGTTTGCTATATCGCGACCTCGCAAGTTTTCGACGCCGAGATGGCCGAGCGCATTCAACATCATCGGGACAGTCGCCCCGCGCACTGGCGCACCGAAGAACGCTGGCAACATCTTGCCGACATCATTACACCCCACAACGATCCCTGCGAAGCCATCTTACTGGAATGCATCACGACGCTGGTGACCAACATTCTCTTTGCCTCGGGCAACCCGGACGAGATTGAGCGATGGGACTTCGACGCGCTGGAACGCGAAGTCAACGCAGAAATCGACGCGCTGATCGCCGCCTGTCGAGCATGCCCGTCACCGGTGGTGCTGGTGACCAACGAAGTGGGGATGGGCATCGTGCCCGAGAATCGTCTGGCCCGGCATTTTCGCGATATTGCCGGGCGTGTGAACCAAAAGCTGGCGCAGGCGGCGGATGACGTCTGGCTGGTGGTATCAGGGATTGGAGTCAAAATAAAATGAGCCGACTGTTTTTCGCTACCCTTTCGTTTATGAGCCGTCTGCCGGTGCCGCAGCGCTGGTCGCAGGGGCTGGATTTAGACCGCTACGTCAGCGGCGTGATCACCTTTCCGTTTATTGGCTTGCTGCTCGGGGCGCTGAGCGGCCTGGTATTTATCATCGTTCAGGCCTGGTGCGGGATCCCGCTGGCGGCGTTTTTTGCGGTACTGGCGCTGGCGCTGCTGACCGGGGGCTTTCATCTGGATGGGCTGGCGGATACCTGCGACGGTATTTTCTCTGCTCGCCGCCGTGAAAAAATGCTGGAAATTATGCGCGACAGCCGCCTGGGCACTCACGGCGGCCTGGCGCTGATCTTCGTTCTGCTGGCGAAAGTGCTGGCCGTCAGCGAACTGGCACTACGCGATACGCCGATGCTCGCCGCCATTGCCGGCGCCTGTGTTGCCGGGCGCGCGGGGTCGGTGCTGATGATGTACCGCCACCGCTATGCGCGGGAAGAGGGGCTGGGCAATCTGTTTATCGGCAAAATCAGCTTCCGCCAGACCTGGGTTACGCTGGTTATCGGCGGCGCGCTGGTTACCGCCATGCTGGGTATGCATGGCCTGCGTGCGTTGCTGGTGGCGTTTATTGGCGTCTTTATTTTAGGCCTGTTGCTGAAACGCACGCTCGGTGGACAAACCGGCGATACGCTGGGCGCGGCCATTGAGCTAGGCGAAGTGATTTTCTTGCTGGCGCTACTGTAAGCCAGCGTTTAACGGGGTAAATAATAAAATATGCAAACACTGGCTTCATTATTAGCGGCGATTCCTGACGTCGATAACGCCGCGATGGCACAATCACAGCAACATATTGATGGGCTGCTGAAACCCACCGGTAGCCTTGGGCGGCTGGAGATGCTGGCGGTGCAGTTGGCCGGTATGCCGGGGCTGCACGGTACGCCGCAGGTGGCGAAGAAAGCCATCCTCGTAATGTGCGCCGACCACGGGGTCTGGCATGAAGGGGTCGCGGTTTCGCCGCAGATTGTCACGGCAATCCAGGCGGCAAATATGACTCGCCATAACACCGGCGTCTGTGTGATGGCCGCTCAGGCCGGTGCCGACGTGCACGTGATAGATGTCGGTATTGATGCCGATCCGATTCCCGGCTTGATTGATATGAAGGTCGCGCGCAGCAGCGGCAACATTGCGCAGGGGCCGGCGATGAGCGCGGAGCAAGCGCAGTCGGTTCTGATGGCAACTATTCGCTATACGCGTCAACTGGCGGAGCAGGGCGTGACGCTGTTTGGCGTGGGCGAGTTGGGCATGGCAAATACCACCCCAGCGGCGGCGATGGTGAGCGTGCTCACCGACAGCGAGCCGGAAGCGGTGGTTGGCGTAGGGGCAAACCTGCCGCAGACGCAGCTGGGGCATAAAGTTGAGGTTGTTCGCCGCGCTATCGCTGTGAACCAGCCTAACGCCGACGATGGTCTTGATGTGCTGACGAAAGTGGGTGGTTATGATCTGCTCGGGATGACCGGCGTGATGCTCGGCGCCGCGTCCTGTGGCCTGCCGGTGGTGCTGGATGGTTTCTTATCCTATGCGTCGGCGCTGGCCGCCTGCCGGATAGCGCCGGGGGTGAAACCGTATCTGATTCCTTCCCATTTCTCCGCTGAGAAAGGGGCGCGTATCGCGCTCGCGCATCTCGAGCTTGAGCCGTATCTGCACATGGAGATGCGCCTGGGCGAGGGCAGCGGCGCGGCGATGGCGATGCATATCGTCGAGTCGGCCTGCGCCATGTATAACCGTATGGGGACGCTGGCGGGGAGCAACATCGTCCTGCCGGTATAACGGGTTATTTGGTTATCATCTGTCGCAGCAGCCATTCCCGCAGCGCCAAAATATCCTGGCGCTGCGCGGTTTCTTCGGTTGCGACCAGATAGTAGTTCGCGCCGGGCAACGTCATGTTGAACGGTGCGGTGAGCACTCCGCGTTCCAGCAGATCCCGCGCCAGCAGTTCGCTGGCAATCACCACGCCCTGGCCCGCGACTGCGGCCTGTAGCGCATGCGTTTCATCGCTAAAGGTTAATCCAGTCTGAATGTTTAATCCTTCAGGTCCATAGCGCTTTTGCCAGTTTTCCCAACTCGGTTCCGCGGCTGGAACGCGGCGATTCTCTACATGGAATAAGGTCACCGCCTGCAAATCCTCGGGTTTGCATATCTTCAGCGTCGGGCTGGCGACGACGATAAAGCGATCGGTATACAGCAGCGTGCAGTGCAGCGCCGCTTCCGGCGTCTCGCGGTAGCGAATTGCCACGTCTACGGTTCGCTGGCTGAGATCGACGCGCTCGACGCTGGTGTGCAGACGCAGGTCTATGGCTGGGAATTCCGCTTTAAAGTCCGCCAACCTGGGCACCAGCCAGTGGGTTAAAAAATTGGACGTGGTGGTGACCGTCAGCGAGGGCGGCTGCTGAGCGCGAAGTACCTGTGTTGTGGCCTCTTCGAGCGCGGCAAAGGCGCGCTGAGTGCCTGCATAAAGCACTCGGCCACTTTCCGTCAGACTCATGCCCTGCGCGCTGCGCTCGCAGACCCGGCACCCAAGCACTGACTCCAGAAGTTTGATTTGATGGCTGACTGCCGTAGCGCTCACACCCAGCGTGTCGGCAGCCCGTTTAAAACTCTGGCTTTCGGCGACTGCGTGAAACGCCCGCAGCGCGCCAAGTGGCGGGAGGCGTATTTTTTTCATACCTGAGTTTTTCTCATCTATAGCTGAAAACTATGCGTTTGTTTAAGCCATTATACAGGGCGTAGACTACCCGGCATGTAAAGCGAGAAATGAATTATTCTCATGATGATGTCGGGAGTCGAAAATGAGTACAGAGATACATAACGCTACGTTGCCGGGCGAAGCGGGTGCGCTACGCGCCATTGCGCTAGGTTCCGGGATCGCTGCGGGTGGCTTGTTGCTGAAAATGGCGACGATTGTTGGTGTGGGCATCAGCGTGATCCTGTTGACCGCTTTGGTGGCAAGTGCTGCTCTGGGCGTTGTGCTGGCGCGTCAGCGGGGGATCGCGCGTCACGGCTTTCTACTGGCCGCGATGGGCTGGCTGTTGGTATTGCTGACCACGTTGAATGCGCATCCAGGGATGGCACTGTTGCCCGGCATTCTCATCGCTGGCGTAGGGCTGGGGCTGGCCCACGGTCAGCACGCTGTCGAGAAACGGATGGGCACGATGATGAGTTGCGCCGTGGCGCTGGCGGCAGCCTTACTGATTCAGGCTTGCGCAGCACCAGGCTTGATGGGGTACGTCTTTGCGCTTGCGTTGCCTGTCGATCTCGCCTTGCTTGGCGCATTGCTGGTTCGAATTGCGGAACAGGAAAGGCGTTAAAAGCAAAAATCCCGCTTAAGTTTCCTTAAGCGGGATTTTAAAATGTGGCTCCTCTGACTGGACTCGAACCAGTGACATACGGATTAACAGTCCGCCGTTCTACCGACTGAACTACAGAGGAATCGTTGTGGAGTCGTATCTTAGCGGCGAAAAAACTTTTGTCAAACGCCAATTATCGCTTTGTGGTGCAGTTGCCTATTCCATCAACAATTTGTCGTCATTCCAGACAAAAATTAAGGAAAAATGTTTTGCAGGATCGGTGATTCTCCCTCATCATTTGAAATGGAGTTTCAACTTTCAGAACTAAGGTCCATTTTGAACGTCACCGCCGTGCTTCGCCAGGCCGTCTCGCGCACGCCCTGGTATAAAAAACGCAAAAGTTATCGAGTTCTCTTCTGGCGTGAAATCACCCCCCTTGCTGTACCCATTTTTCTGGAAAACACCTGCGTTCTGCTGATGGGCGTGCTGAGTACCTTCCTCGTCAGTTGGCTGGGAAAAGAGGCTATGGCAGGTGTCGGTCTCGCCGATAGCTTCAATATGGTGATTATGGCGTTCTTCGCCGCCATTGACCTTGGGACAACGGTGGTGGTGGCGTTTAGTCTCGGCAAGCGGGATCGCCGCAAGGCACGTGCGGCGGCGCGGCAGTCGCTGGTGATCATGACCCTGTTTGCGGCGATTCTGGCGGCGGTCATTCACTATTTTGGCGCCGGGATTATTAATATCGTTGCCGGCGACGCGACGCCAGAAGTGAAGGCGCTGGCGTTGACCTATCTCGAGTTGACCGTTCTGAGCTATCCCGCCGCCGCGATTGCGCTGATTGGCAGCGGTGCGCTGCGTGGCGCCGGGAATACGAAGATTCCGCTGATGATTAACGGCGGGATGAATATCCTCAATATTATGATCAGTAGCGTGCTGATTTACGGCGCATTTGGCTGGGACGGCCTTGGCTTTGCCGGGGCGGGGCTCGGGTTGACCATTTCACGCTACATCGGCGCGGTGATGATCATCATTGTGCTGATGGTGGGTTTCAATCCGGCCCTGCGCATTCCGCTTAAAAGCTACTTTAAGCCACTGAATTTCGCGATTATCTGGGAAGTGATGGGGATTGGGATCCCGGCCAGCGTCGAATCGGTGCTGTTTAACGGCGGCAAACTGTTGACCCAGATGTTTGTCGCCGGGATGGGGACTGATGTTATTGCCGGTAATTTTATTGCCTTCTCGGTGGCGGCGCTGATAAACCTGCCCGGTAACGCGCTGGGCTCGGCATCGACCATTATCACCGGTAAACGGCTTGGCACCGGTCAGCTCGCGCAGGCCGAACGGCAACTGCGTCACGTCTTCTGGATGTCGACCATTGTACTTACCGTGATTGCGTGGGGGACGGCGCCGTTTGCCGGGCTGTTTGCGTCGTTTTATACCCATGAAGAGGATGTCAAAGAGGTGGTGAAAATCCTGCTGTGGATGAACGCTGCCTTTATGCCCATCTGGGCGGCTTCCTGGGTGCTGCCGGCGGGCTTTAAAGGGGCGCGCGATGTGCGCTTCGCCATGTGGGTTTCCATGCTGAGCATGTGGGGCTGCCGCGTGGTGGTTGGTTACGTGCTGGGTATCCTGCTTGGCTGGGGAGTGGTTGGCGTCTGGATGGGGATGTTCCTCGACTGGGCAGCGCGTGCCGCGCTTTTCTATCGCCGTCTGGTGACCGGGCGCTGGGCGTGGAAATATGCGCCAGCCAAAAAAGAAGATGCCGCATAACGGCGAGTTGCGGGTAAAATCGGCAAAAATCGTCAGTTTTCAGCCTGATTGCAGATTAAATCAGCAAACGATTTATTTTCTGCAAATCAGGCTTTGACAACCACGGGGTACCCCGATAATATGCGCCTCGTTCACACGATTCCTCTGTAGTTCAGTCGGTAGAACGGCGGACTGTTAATCCGTATGTCACTGGTTCGAGTCCAGTCAGAGGAGCCAAATTTAGAAAAGCCTGCTTTCGAGCGGGCTTTTTGCTTTTCTGCGTTCAACCACTTCCTCGGCATCGCCGTGGCGAGCCGAGGAAAGGGGTTAACGGAACGGCGGTTCGTTGAAGGTGCGTAACTTACGTGAGTGCAGACGGTCGCCTTCAGCACGCAGCAGGTCGATGGCGCGAATGCCAATCTGCAGGTGCTCGGAAATCGCCCCTTCATAGAAGCGGTTAGCCTGACCGGGCAGTTTTATCTCTCCGTGCAGCGGCTTGTCCGACACGCATAGCAGCGTGCCGTAGGGGACGCGGAAACGATAGCCCTGCGCGGCGATCGTTGCGCTTTCCATATCAATGGCCACCGCCCGGCTAAGGTTAAAGCGCAGTGCGGATGCCGAATAACGCAATTCCCAGTTGCGGTCATCGGTGGTCACTACCGTACCGGTACGTAATCTTTGTTTTACTTCCTCTCCCGGCATGCCGCTAACCTGCTTGGTGGCGTCGTACAGGGCTCGCTGTACCTCGGCGATACTCGGGATCGGAATATCCGGGGGCAGCACGGCGTTGAGTACGTGGTCGTCACGCAGGTAGGCATGCGCCAGCACGTAGTCGCCAATCGACTGACTTTCGCGCAGGCCGCCGCAGTGACCAATCATCAGCCACACGTCCGGACGCAATACCGCCAGATGGTCGCAGATATTTTTGGCGTTGGATGGGCCGACACCAATATTAATCAACGTAATTCCCTGACCGTCTTTCGTGAGCAAATGCCAGGCCGGCATCTGGTGCTTTTTCCACGCCAGATCGGAAATCGCTTCCTCCGGCGCTTCGGTATCGGCGGTGATCCAGATCCCGCCCGCGCAGGAAAGCGATACGTACGGGCTGTCAGGATCGAGGATCTGGCTGCAACCCCAGCGCACGAACTCATCGACGTAGCGGGTGTAGTTGGTGAACAGCACAAACGGCTGGAAGTGTTCGACCGGCGTACCGGTGTAGTGACGCAGGCGCGCCAGCGAGAAGTCGACGCGGCGGGCATCGAAATGCGACAGCGGATAGAACTCAGTGGCATGGGTTAAGCCATCCGCCGTTTCATCGCCAATCTGCGACAGTTCGGTCGTCGGGAAGAAACGCGTGAGATCGGCGCTCATGGAGCGATCGAGATTGAGACCGTCTATCACGTAAGGATAAGGGATCTCGTGCTGCGACAGGCTAACTTCAATATGCGCATCGTAATCCTCATGCAGCAGCGACAATTGTTCCAGCAGATAGCTGCGAAATAGCGTTGGGTGGGTGATGGTGGTGGTGTAGCAGCCGGAGTGGGTAAAGCGGCCAAACGCGCGGGTTTTCTGCGCCTTGTGCGCGCAGCCGCTCCAGGAGACCGAGAGCTGTGGGTAGACAAATAATCCGTTGGCCCGCGCTTCGGCGCTGGGCAGTGAGCGATCGTCAATAAACAGACGGATGGCGTCACGTAATGCATTTACCGATTGATCGTACAGCGCCTGGAGTTGATCCAGCGCCTGCTCAGGGGTCAGACTCACGCCCGTATTACTCATCGTTCGCTCCTTGTGTCAGGTCTGCAGCTTTTCCCGATAGTATGTCAGCGGATGATGAAACAAAAGCGCTAGCCGGTTCCCATATAACAACTGGTTAACCTTTAACCATATTCTTCGTACGCAACGGGAATAGCAGCGCGGTGAGTGAAAAAAGCTATAATTAACCGATATCTGCCGTGAATGAGGAAAGGGAAATGGGACCTCGTGTAAAACTCTGGTGTGCGTTAATTCTGGCGACGGCTAGCCATAGCGCCCTTGCCGTAACTTATCCGCTTCCCCCGGAGGGAAGCCGTTTAGTGGGCAGCACGCTGAATATCACGGTGCCGCAGGATAACCGGCTGCCGCTGGAGGCATTTGCGGCCCAGTACGGGCAAGGGCTGAGCAATATGCTGGAAGCGAATCCGGGCGTTGACGTGTTTTTGCCGAAATCGGGATCCTCGCTGGTGATCCCGCAGCAGCTGATTTTGCCCGACACCGTGCGTCAGGGGATTGTGGTGAATGTGGCAGAAATGCGCCTTTATTATTATCCGCCGGACAGCAATACCGTTGAAGTGCTGCCGATAGGCATAGGTCAGGCCGGACGCGAAACGCCGCGTAACTGGGTGACGGCGGTGGAGCGCAAACAGGAGGGGCCAACCTGGACGCCGACGGCGAACACCCGTCGCGAGTATGCAAAGCGCGGAGAAAGTCTGCCCGCTTTTGTGCCTGCCGGGCCGGATAACCCGATGGGGCTGTATGCCATCTATATTGGGCGGCTTTATGCCATTCATGGCACCAATGCGAATTTCGGCATTGGCCTGCGCGTCAGCCAGGGCTGTATCCGTTTGCGAAACGACGATATCAAGTACCTGTTTGATAACGTGCCTGTGGGCACGCGGGTACAGATTATCGACCAGCCGGTGAAGTACACCACCGAGCCGGACGGTAGTCGCTGGGTAGAGGTGCATGAGCCGCTGTCGCGCAACCGCACAGAATATGAATCAGATAACAAAGTTCCGTTGCCAATGACGCCCGCCCTGCGTAGTTTTACTGAAGGGCAGGGAGTAGATGTGAATCGCGCAAAATCGGTACTCGAGCGACGCTCGGGTATGCCAGTGAATATTAGCGTCTCACATAACACCCTTTAAGCGAGCAATACATATCGTCAGGCACGCTTCGTGCGGGCTTTTTGCTGGGTATTTCCAGGGAGAATGAGATGAGCACCGTCGTGAATTGGGGCGTACTGGGCTATGCCCGAATCGCCAAAAATTCGGTTATTCCGGCCATTGCCCGCGCGGATAATGCGCGGCTGTACGGCGTAGCATCACGCAACCAGGCCGACCTGCCAACCGGTGAATGGGAACAGAGCTACGGCGATTATGCCGCGCTGCTTGCCGATCCGGCCATTCAGGCCGTTTATATCCCGTTGCCAAACTCGCTGCATAAGGAGTGGGTACTTCGCGCGCTCGAAGCGGGTAAGCACGTGCTGTGTGAAAAACCGATTGGCCTGACGGCCGCCGAAGCGCAGGAGATGCAGCAGGCCGCGGTACAGCATAACCGCCTGCTGATGGAGGCGTTTATGTATCAGTACACCGACCGCGTACGGGTGATCAAACAGGTACTGGAAAGCAGCGCGCTGGGTGAACTTCGACATATTAACGTCTCGTTCCGTTTCTTGCTGGATCGTCCAAATACCATCAAAATGCAGCCTGCGCTGGGCGGCGGGGCGCTGTACGACGTGGGCTGTTATCCGGTGAACTTTATCGGCATGGTGACCGGACGCTTGCCGGTACGCTGCAAAGCGCTGTGCGAAACGGACCAGGGCGTTGATACCAATCTCTCGGCATTGCTTCAGTATGAAGATGGGCTGATTGCGAATATTCACTGCGGTTTTAACGCTTATGGCCGCAATTACGCGGAAATTATCGGCACGAAAGGCATGCTGATTGTTGATAAACCGTTCCTCGACGATGCCGGCGCGCTGCACCTGCATACCGCTGAAGGCGTGCGTGAACTGCCGGTTAGCGAGTCTGACCGCTATCAGGCCGAAATTCGCCATTTCTCCAGCGCGGTGCTCAACCAGCCTTCGCGGCTGATTCCGCTGGATGAGACCGTCCGCAATATGCAAGTGCTGGATATGATTCACGCCGCGCTGTAATCCCGTCTCGCGACGCTGGGCGTTCCCGGCGTCGCGTTATCGCGCAAACCGCCGCGACCCGATCACACACAAAATCACGCCGAGCGTCACCATCATCATCTGCGGGCTTATCGCCTCGTGAAGCAGGATGGCCGAGAGCAGCAAACCTAAAAATGGCTGTAATAGCTGTAGCTGTCCCACGGCGGCGATCCCGCCCGCCGCCAGCCCCTTGTACCAGAAAATAAAACCAATCAGCATGCTGAATAACGAGACGTAGCCCACTGCTGTCCAGGTCGAAAGGGAAAATGCATCCAGCACGGGTGGTCGGGTGATAAAGGCGGCGAGCAACATGGCTGGCAATGATATCACCAGCGCCCAGCCGATGACCTGCCAGCCGCCCAGTTCACGCGTTAGCGTTGCGCCTTCCGCATAACCCAGGCCGCAGGCCAGAACGGCGGCAAGCATCAGCACATCACCGGTCAGAGATAGCGTTGCGCTTTGCCAGAGCGCAAACCCGGCCACCAGCAGGCTGCCGAGCAGTGAGAAGATCCAGAAGGCGATACGTGGCCGTTCGCCGCCACGCAGGACGCCGAAAATCGCTGTCGCCAGCGGAAGTAGCCCGATAAATACAATGGAATGGGCGGCGGTGACGTAGCGCAGTGCAAGCGCGGTCAGCAGCGGAAAGCCAATAATCACCCCCAGAGAAACAATGAGCAACGGCAGGATTTGCCCGCGATGTGGCCTGGGCTGACGAAATACCTTCAGCAGCGTGACGGCGACCAACCCTGCGATAGAGGCGCGTAAAAAAGTCAGAAAGAACGGATCCATTTCCAGCACCGCTATCCGCGTTGCCGGTAGCGAGCCGCTGAAAATAATCACCCCCAGCAACCCGTTGAGCCACCCGGAATGCGCCTGCTGTTTTGCGTCTACGATATTCATCCCTTGCTCCTTGTCGTTGAGTCATTGTCGCGGCGATGGTAGTTTCTTCTATTCGGTACAATCAAATTATTGTCATGGATACATTGCATGAAGGCGCGATACAAAACGCTGGTTGACGCCTATGCTCAGGCTATTCGCAGCGGGAAACTGATGGCGGGTAGCCGTTTACCCACGCATCGGCAGCTGGCCGCCGAGCATCATATTTCGCTGGCGACGGCGACCCGGGTGTATGCCGAGCTGGAGGCGATGGGGTTAGTGAGTGGGGAGACCGGGCGCGGCACCTTTGTACGAGAAATCGCGCTCGCCGTGGGGCACGGTATCGATCAACAGGCGATCGCCGCAGATGTGCTCGATCTTAACTTCAACTATCCTGCGTTGCCGGGGCAGGGCGATCGGTTACGTGAAGGGTTGCGGCAACTGGCTAACGTTGGCGATATTGAATCGCATCTCCGTTATCAGCCCCACGCCGGGAGGCTGGGAGACAGGGACATTATTGCCCATCACCTCAGCGCTCAGGGGCTGGCCACGCGGGCAGAGAACGTGTTGATTGTTAACGGTGCTCAGCATGGGCTGGCCGTTTCGGTCATGGGGTTGCTGCGTCCCGGTGATGTGGTGGCCGTCGATGCCTTAACTTATCCGGGCTTCAAAGCGCTAGCCGCACTGTATCAGCTGGAGCTGCTCGCCATTCCGGTTGGCGATGAAGGCCCCGATCTCGACGTGCTTGCCCGTCTATGTCAGATACGTCACGTGCGCGCTGTCTATACCATGCCAACGTTACACAACCCTCTCGGCTGGGTGCTGAGTAGCCGTCAGCGCCGGCGGTTGGCTTCTATCGCCCGCCAGTACGACCTGCTGGTGATTGAAGACGCAGCCTACGCTTATCTGGCTGCACGTGCGCCGTCACCGGTAGCCAGTTATGCGCCGGAAAGAACGGTTTATGTGAGCGGTTTTTCAAAAGATGTCGCCACCGGAATCCGCGTGGGGATGGTGGTCTGCCCCGATGCCTGGCGTCCTGCGCTTGAACGTGCCATACGGGCAACTACGTGGAATACCCCTTCGGTGATGAGCGCGCTGGTTTGCCAGTGGATTGTGGACGGAACCGTCTCAAAGCTGGCGACGCAAAAAAGGCGTGATGCTCGTCTTCGCCAGCGTCTCGCCCGCGATATGCTGGGGCCGCAGCCCTGCATCAGCCACCCGGACTCGTGGTTTCTCTGGCTGCCTCTGGCTGAGGAGAGTCGGGCCGATCGGGTGGCGAAATTACTGATGGATCGACAGATTTCTGTCTCAACCGCCGAACCCTTTTGCGTGACACCTAATGTTCCGCAGGCCATTCGTGTGGCGCTGGGTTCGGTTTCGATGGAGCAGCTTAGCGTTGCGCTGGCGGCAGTACGCGCAGCGATTGAATATGAGCAGAGCCGGTAGCAGAAAGTAGAAAAGCAAAAAGCCTGCTCGAAAGCAGGCTTTTCTAAATTTGGCTCCTCTGACTGGACTCGAACCAGTGACATACGGATTAACAGTCCGCCGTTCTACCGACTGAACTACAGAGGAATCGTGTGAACGGGGCGCATATTATCGATGTCCCTACGGCTTGTCAAAGGGTGAAAAGCGCGAATAAGTTCGTTTGCTGACAATTTCAGCAATTTAGGTTTTATTGCTCATTTTCTCCGCAGCTTGCACCGTGAAAGTGCATATTTACCCCTTATGGGGCATAGGGCAATCTTCTGACCGGGGCAAAAAAGGGCGCCAGCGATAGGATTACCCGGTTTCAGCACGATTTTTAAAACTGGCAAGCATCTTGCAACTCCTCCGATTACTTAACGCCAGCGTGGCAGTGGATCTCGTACCGGAGGCAAAAATGAACTTAAGACGGCTGAAATACTTCGTGAAAATCGTCGATATCGGCAGCCTGACTCAGGCGGCTGAAGTGTTGCATATCGCGCAGCCTGCACTGAGCCAGCAGGTCGCAACGCTGGAAGGTGAACTTGACCAACAGCTGCTTATTCGCACCAAGCGCGGCGTGACGCCAACCGAGGCTGGAAAGGTTCTGTATACGCATGCCCGCACGATTCTGCGTCAGTGTGAACAGGCGCAACTGGCGGTGAACAATGTCGGTCAAACGCTCAGTGGCACCGTTTCAATCGGGCTTGCGCCGGGAACGGCGGCCTCGTCAATTACCATGCCGCTGCTGCAGGCGGTGCGTAACGAACTGCCGGATGTGCTGGTGTATCTGCATGAAAACAGCGGCACCGTGCTGAATGACAAGCTACTCAACGGCCAACTGGATATGGCGGTGCTGTACGATCGCGCGCCGCTGGCGGGGATTATGAGCCAGCCGTTACTGAAAGAAGATCTTTATCTGGTGGGCACCCGCGATTGCCCGGGGCAGAGCGTGGATCTGACCGCCGTTGCTGAAATGAACCTGTTTTTACCCCGCGACTATAGCGCCGTCCGCGCCCGCGTTGACGAAGCTTTTTCGCTGCGCCGCTTAACGGCAAAGATCATCGGTGAAATTGAGTCAATCTCAACGCTGACCGCCGCCATCGCCAGCGGTATGGGGGTGACTGTTCTGCCGGAGTCGGCGGCTCGATCGCTATGCGCCGCGGCGAACGGTTGGATGGCGCGCATTACGACGCCATCGATGAGTCTGCCTTTATCGCTCAACGTTTCGGCGCGAGGCCAGTTATCGCCGCAGGCGCAGGCGGTGAAAGAGATTTTGATGTCGCTGGTGAGTCGGCCAATGCTGGATAACCGTGAATTGCAGCTTGTGAGCTAAGCTTATATTCCATTCAGGAATATGTTGCTGGTTTTTATTATTTGTTTGTCAGGTCGACAAACTTTAACAATAGCGTCATATCTGACTGAATCGGGGTGACGCGTGAACTTCCAGCAACTTAAAATTATTCGCGAAGCGGCACGGCAGGATTACAACCTGACCGAAGTCGCCAATATGCTCTACACATCGCAGTCTGGCGTAAGTCGACATATTCGCGAGCTTGAGGAAGAGTTAGGGATTGAGATCTTCATTCGTCGCGGGAAGCGCTTATTAGGTATGACCGAGCCGGGCAAAGCCCTGTTGGTGATTGCCGAACGTATTCTGAATGAGGCCAGCAACGTTCGCCGTCTGGCCGACCTCTTTACCAATGATGCCTCCGGCGTACTGACCATCGCCACCACCCACACTCAGGCGCGCTATAGCCTGCCGCCGGTGATCAAAGCCTTTCGTGAGATCTTCAAAGATGTGCGCCTGGAGTTGATTCAGGGCACGCCGCAGGAAATCGACGCGTTGTTGCACAGCGGCGGCGCCGATATCGGTATCGCCAGCGAACGGCTGAGCAACGATGCCACGCTGGTGGCTTTCCCATGGTTCCGCTGGCATCACAGCCTGCTTGTTCCCACCGATCACCCGCTCACTCAGACCACGCCGCTGACGCTGGAAGCGATTGCCCGCTGGCCGCTGATTACCTATCGTCAGGGAATTACCGGGCGCTCGCGCATTGATGAAGCGTTTAACCGTAAGGGGCTGACGCCGGATATCGTGCTCAGCGCGCAGGATTCGGATGTCATCAAAACTTACGTCGAGCTGGGGCTGGGAATTGGGCTGGTGGCCGAGCAGTCGGGCGATGCGCAGGAGTCCGGTAGCCTGGTGCGGTTGGATACCCATCATTTGTTTGATGCCAATACCGTCTGGCTGGGGCTTAAACGTGGTCAGCTACAGCGGAACTACGTGTGGCGCTTTATCGAACTGTGCAATGCCGGATTGTCGCTGGAAGAGATCAAACGCCAGGCGATGGATCTGGAAGAGACGGTGCTGGATTACCAGATTTGATGGTGTGTCGTTTGGCGATTTTGCGATGGAGTGTCGCAGAAAGCCTGCTTTTAAGCAGGCTTTCTGCCTGGCGAGGCTCAGCCATTAGCTGTTTGACAGGCAATCGCAATTAAGAACTCCAGGGTATCATCGTCGCCAGATTAACCACGATAATCAGCAGTCATACTGTGAAAGATCGCTGATTCACGTTATTACCAGGAGCACCATTTACAGGGGGTCGTATGCATCCAATCAGAACTTAGCGGGGAGTTTATTCAAACTGATGAGGAATCCGCGATGGATTTCAATATAGCCTCCCGCTTTGAGATAGGTGAGAATGCGCATGATGCCACTCCGTGAGAGGTGTGTTTTTCCCTGAATATAATTTACCACTGTAATGGATTTCCTGTAGGTCTCATTTTCAGACATCAGCTGCAACAGGATGAACTTAATTAATTCATACGAGGTGGGAGCGCTCATTTGCTCATTGATAATATACAATTTACTGGACAACACCATCATATGCTGCGCTACAGCTTTCCATAGGTGATGTTCTTCAATGATTTCAATGGCTTTGTCCAGGGACATGATGCCAATGGTGGCAGGGGTTAACGTTTTGATATAGGTGATAATATTTTCGCTGGCGATATAGTTTAGACCAAAAAGGGTAGGCGCGGTGGCTGTCAAAACCGCAATGTCATTTTTATCACGGTGGTATGTCACATATCCTTTCAACAGAAGATAACAGTAATATTTACCCCCTGACTTTGGATAAAGACGTTTACGGGGGGATATATTTTTTATTTCACAGTATGGTTCTAATTTTTCGATAATACACTCAGTAAAAGGAGACGGTGTCATTAATTTTGTGGCCCAAAAACTATCGCTCATGTTCCTGTCCAGAATTGTGTTGATTTGTCCTTATATTATAGCGTATGAATAAATAGTCTAACCTACAATGGGTTATTGCCAATAAATTGTTATGAATCAATATCTTGGCGGTAATTGCTTAAGTTCAATTAGTACACCTTTTTCCATAGAAAGTAATCCTGCACTTTTAAGGTCACTGATGATACGCATGATACTGCTTCTGGAAAGATAAGTTCGCTCTTTTATATAAGTAGCCGCAGTAATGTTGGTACGAAAGCTGGGTGATTCATTCATTAATTGGTTTAGCTGAAATTTCACGATGTCATAAGAAGACATTTTCGCAATCATTGTGCAATGTTCAAAAATGCGTGATGATGTGTAAATAAGTAAAGCACAGGTACTTTCCCAAAGAGCATATTTTTGCACTAACAGATTAAATCTTTCCAGCGGTAAGCGGGTTAATTCTGATTTCTCCAGGGCCCGAACGTAAAGTCGATCGCCGTAAGCAGACTGGTTGCTGACGCCCATGATAAAAGGGGACTTTTCACTGTTCAAAACCATACCGTCCCCCCTTCTGTTTAAGCTAATGCTGCCGCTCTCCAATAGATAACAGTAGCGCTTTCCATTGACCTGGTAGCGTAAAACCTCGCCTTTTACTGGCGTGATTTTTTCACCATATGGAGCAATTGAATCCATTAGGGTTTTAATGTGTTCCAGTGGTTTTTTAGCCAGCGTAGAATTTAAATAGTCCAAAGGCAGGCCTTTAATATCATTTGAAGTCAATTTCTTATCTCTGCTAAGAGTAATTGGAAAAATCTTAGTAAAACTTAGTATGAGATTGCTTTTTTATATTTAGAATATAAAAAGATGTTCTTTTTGGACTCAATGAGTAACATATTTTTAATAAATTTAATTGAGAATCATTTCTGTTGATGAAGTTCTACGAGAAGATATGATGATTGACGGAAAGGCGAGCTTACTGTGTTAATTTAGTGTTAATAACAGAATCCAGGAAAAACAAATATAAGAATTGCCACATTAAAATTGTTTCTATAAATTGCCGTTTAGCAAGTGTGTTATTTCACCAGGGAAACAGTAAGACTCAGGAAAACGCGATAAAAGTATACTCATAGTAATGCTTCTACAGGTTAGTGATATTTGTATAAGAGCAGCGTACGGCCAATGTTTTATGACATGAGTCATCCCGGATGTCACTCGCTAAAATAAGCGTTGAGTTTTTTATTAAGGAATAAATAGTATGAATAATAAATTGATAGCTGTCGCTTTTACCACCGCCGCCGTATTAGGTACTGTTTCTACTACCGTAAATGCGGATAATACTATTAAGTTTCAGGGTGAAGTTGCCGATCAAACCTGTACTGTAAATGTGAATGGTAATGCGTCTTCTCCTCTGGTCTTATTGCCAACGGTTCCTGCCTCATCTTTAGCCACAGCGGGAACAACGGCAGGCACGACTAATTTCACAATTGATATTTCAGGATGTACGGCTTCAACTTCCGATACGGCGATTAAAACTATTTTTGTCGGTAATAACCTGACCAGCAATGGTCGTATGGGAAATACGGGTTCCGCGACAAATGTCTCTTTACAACTGGTCGACCCGGCGACGCCATCGACTCCGCTTGATTTGACAGGGCAGACCGGTGCACCGGGTTTAAATCTGGTCGCAAACGCCACGTCTGCCTCTCACGATTTTGCCGTGCAGTACTACTCAGAAGGCACTGCAACGGCGGGTTCTGTACTGGGTAGTGTTCAGTACGCTATTTCTTACCAGTAATGCTGTCACCCCTTCCGAACTCTCGGAAGGGGGGTTTACCAAGAGTAATTTAAAATGACTACAAGAGCATTTTGCCGACTTATTATTTTTATCCCGGTTTGCATCCTGATGCTCTGTTCACCGGTGATGGCTAGCGTGGTGATGCTGAATACCAGGGTTATTTATCCGGCAGATACTCAATCTCAAACACTCCAGTTTTCTAATAATGACAATATTCCATATGTAATGCAGGTATGGTCAGATGTGAACAATCCCGCTTCAACGCCAGATACTACCGATGCGCCCTTTATGTCGGTTCCGGCACTGTTCCGTATTGAGCCACATACCGGACAGTCTGTCAGACTGATCTTTACGGGTAAAGATTTACCAAAGGATCGGGAGTCCTTATTTTATCTTAACTCAGTGCAGATCCCTCCAAAAAATGCGATTAAGGGAAATCAGAATCAAATGTCTGTCATTCTGCGTAATCGCTTAAAAATATTTTATCGACCTAAAGATATTGTTGGTAACCCGGATGGTGTTGCCCAACAGATCCATTTCTCTTTAAAAGAAAATAATGGGCATTGGGGACTGGTTGCAGAAAATACATCTGGATATTATGCCTCTGTCATTAGCGCTTCTCTCGTATCCGGCACGCAAATCATACCGTTTCAGACCAGCATGATCCCGCCAAAGACAACGGTAACCTGGCCAATGAATAAGAAAGGACAGTCAATATCAGCGGCTAGCAAAGTGAAGTTTATATTAATAAATGATTATGGCGGCCAGACTCACGCGCAGGCGGAACTCGGCAGATAAGATTTACCCTGATAAAAATATTGCTTAGGATTTTTATATGCAGGGGATAGGGATGAATATGATTAATAAAATACCCCCTCAGAAATTTTTTATTGAAAACAAAAATATCGTTAATTTTGGACTGCCTTTAGAGTGTAAGACCCGGCTTAAACCTTTGGTATTGCTTTTGTGGATGATGACACCACTTATGGTTTCAGCGTCGAATATGCCTGCTCCTGCGGAAACAGAACCATTTGAGTTTGATAACAGTATGTTGATCGGTGCGGCTAAAAACCAGAATATTCTTGCTCGTTTTGATAAAGCGGATTCGGTTGCGCCTGGAGAGTATCAGGTAGATATTTTCATCAACGGAAATTTTTATAATCGTCAGGCGGTATTGTTTTCTGCAGATAAACAAAACAAGGTTTCTCCCTGTTTTTCGCGCGAGCAGCTTATTGCTATTGGCATTATGCCAGGGAGCATTCAGGCCAAAGATGATCATGATACCTGCTTGCGGGTGACTGAACAGGTTCAGGGGACCAGCGCTCAATTTGATTTTTCCCAGCTGCGCCTGAATATACTTATTCCGCAGGCGCAGATGATGCATACGGCGCGCGGGGCGGTGCCTCTGGAGAGTCTTACTGCCGGTGATAGCGTATTTTTTACCAACTATGACACCAACTTTTATCGCACCCAGGCAAGCGGTAATTACAACAGCGATTCGACTTATCTTGGGCTTAACTCCGGGATAAATATGGGGTTATGGCAACTTCGCCAGCTATCAAATTATACCCGCTATTCCACGAACAATGGCCCGGACAGCAGTCATTGGAAATCGGTCAGAACCTATGTTCAGCATCCCATCCCGGCAATCAATAGTGAATTGACGTTGGGTGACAGCTACACCTCCGGCAACTTTTTCAGCAGTCTTGGCTTTCTTGGCATCCAACTGGAAACCGACGATCGCATGATTCCGGAATCTCAACGTGGCTATGCGCCGACAATTCGTGGTATTGCCTCGACAACGGCTAAGGTCACGGTTAGCCAGTCGGGCACGCAAATTTATCAGACAACTGTCGCACCTGGTGCCTTTGTTATCGACGATCTTTATCCGACCAGCTACGAAGGTGATTTGGTGGTCGAAGTTCAGGAAGCGGATGGCCGCGTGTCGTCATTTACTGTTCCCTTCGCGGCCGTACCCGGCTCAATGCGGCCTGGTCGTTCGCACGTCAGTCTGTCGGCAGGCCAGGTGCGAGATATTGGCGATAGCGACGATATGTTCGCCGATGCCACCTGGCAGACCGGCCTGACTAACGCCATCACCGCTAACTCGGGGGTGCGTATTTCCGATGGCTATCAGGCTTTACTGGGCGGCGCTGTCTTTGCGAGTGAACTCGGGGCGTTTGGTGTCAACGCCGTTTATTCCCGGGCCAATATGTTTGGCAACTACCTGACAGGTTGGCGATTTGGTGCCAACTATAGCCGTACGTTTGTACCGACATCCACAACGCTGGCCCTGGCGGGTTATCGATATTCAACTGAAGGATATCGCGACTTAACCGACGTATTGGGGGTTCGTAGTGCGGCGAATAGCGACAGTACCTGGACGTCAAGCACCTACGAACAGAGAAACCAGTTCGTTGTGACATTAAGTCAGGGGCTTGGTCAGCTAGGGCAGACCTATATTTCAGGTTCAACCACTACCTACCATGGCGGGCGTGGTCGCGATACGCAGTATCAGGTGGGTTATTCCAATCATTATAACTCGCTCAGTTACAACCTTTCGTTGAGTCGGCAGCAGACAGGACGTACGCGGTATGGTGTACAAAGTACAGACGTTAATGATGGCGGTGGTGTCAGTAACAGTCGCACTGAGAATGTCTACATGTTTTCTGTCTCTCTCCCGTTGGGGGCGGGATCGCGTTCACCGATTCTGACGTCAGGATATAGCCATCAGTCAGACAATGGCGGCCACGATAGCTATCAATCGTCGCTGACGGGTACCCTTGGGGAGTCGCAAAACACCGCTTATAGCCTTAATGCCGCTTACGATAACGGCGGTAGCAGCGCGGGCGCCAGTCTCACTCAGCAACTGCCTTTTGCAACCATCGGAGGGAGTCTCTCGCACGGCAAAGATTACACCCAGTATGGCGCGAGCGCGCGTGGCGCGGTGGTGGCTCACGCGGGCGGCGTAACGCCGGGGCCATATTTATCCGATACCTTTGCATTAGTTGAAGCGAAGGGGGCCAGCGGTGCCCTGGTGGGGGGAGGAATGGGAGCGACGATTAACGACTCCGGTTATGCGCTTGTTCCTTCGGTGATTCCCTACACCTTTAACGATATTACCCTGGATGCCAAAGGGATCAGTAATCCCAACGCCGAACTGGTCGACAACCAGCAACGTGTAGCGCCTTATTCTGGAGCAATGGTGAAAGTGCACTTCAGAACGCTTGAAGGCTATGCCCTTTTAATCAAACTTGCGCCGGGAGGAGGGGAACCGTTACCGCTTGGTGCAGAGGTTTACGATAGCAAAAATCGGGTTATTGGCCTTGTGGGGCAGGGTAATCAAATTTATGCGCGAGCATCCAGCCGACAAGGCACGTTAAAGATCAAATTGGGAGATGCCGCTGGCGGGCAGTGCCTTTTGAACTACGACCTTCGTGGCCAGGAAATGAATAAGTCAATGTATCACCTGACGCTGCCGTGTCGCCGGAATTAATGTGAGTAACAGCGAATGAAAAAGTATCTCTCTATACCAATACTGCTGGTCGTTGGGATTGGCTTGCCGCAGCTCTCCTGGGCAATGTGCTACCGTATTACCGGGACGAACACAAACTCGGCCTCAAACTATTATACCGAGCCGGGGAAAGGGACGGCGGCCTCCTGGGATGGGATGCCGGATGGCGCTGGCTCTATAGGGACGCTGCCTACCGTGGTGAATATCAATAACAGCGCTTTTCAGCCAGACGGCACGCTGTTAGCCACGGGGATTGTTCCGATGGTCGGGAACCAGGTCTATAACCCGGAACAGATCCTGTTTCGCTGCCAGGCTGCTGATATTAATAATCTTTATGAATATTACGCGACCAACGGTGATTCAACTTATGCGGGTCACGTGGAGGTAGGGACGGCTGCGGGTTTACCGCAAAGCTACCAGACTTATGTCCCCGGAATGGCGCTGCGCGCAACCAATATGCTGACGGGGGAGTATTACAGCCGTTACTGGAAGGCTCGGCAGCTTACCAATCTTGATACAGATTCGCAGGGTTGGCTTTTAGTGAAAGCGAAGAATTTCAGTAATACCAAAGTGGAGCTGTTTCGCCTCAGCACCAGCGCTGGCGGGTGGGGAGCCACCAGTACCGGCATTTATCCCCAATCGCAACCGGCTACTTATATCGCTTTTAAGGGGCCGGGATTTTCTAACGGTTTGAGCGTAGGCGCTGATTCTAACTCGCAATATGATGGCTGGTATGGCTACTGGCCGGGGGGCGTTAACCTCTATAACCGTCTGTATATCCGCCGCTCTGCGACCTGTGTTGTCAATAATGTGACGCCATTAGTCCTCTTCCCGACGATTTCTGTTTCCCAACTGCAGGCGGGGGCAACAGTACGACAGCCCATTAATATTTCATTTAATTGCCAGACAGGGAGCCCGGCTAACAGCGGGGTGACATCATTCACGAGTGGTGTCGCGGTAAATCAGACCGCAATGGGTATTCTGGTTAATCCGGGTAATGCCGCGACGGCAACGTCATTAGGCCTGACAACAGGCTCTGGCGTCACTTATTTGGTTTCAGATAACTACGGTACGGATCCTTCGGTCGCTACCGGGGTAGGGATTCAGATAAGCAGAACCAACGGAACGCCGCTTAATTTACTCAGTTCGTTAAGTGGTTCGGTATTGGGTGGAAACGCGGCGGGCTGGTATCCGCTTCTGGATGATGCCGTAGGCGGGAGTGTGGTGAGCGGCGTGACGACCTATTCCAAAACGTTAAATGCGACCCTAAAAGCGTTACCTGGAAAGACGGTTACCGCAGGTAAAGTGAGCGCAACCGCGCAAGTAATTATTCAGGTGCAGTAATGAACAAAATAAGTATAACGGTTGCGGGGGTGTTGCTGCTATTGCTGAGTCAGCTGGCGTTAGCCGGCGTGATGGTGGAATCGTCTCGGGTGGTCTTTTCCGCTGCTGACCCTGAGCGTTCGCTGATGCTATTCAATAGTAATGCATACCCGGTTATCGTCCAGAGCTGGGTTGATGATGGCTCACCAGACGGTACGCCAGAAAAAGCGGTCAACTCACCGGTTATGCCGCTGCCCGGTATTTTTCGTCTCGAGCCTGGAGAGAGGAAAAGTCTACGATTACTGGCGACACAGATGCCGTTACCTACCGACCGTGAGGTGTTGTACTGGCTTAATATCTATGAAATTCCGCCAGCGGATGCCCACCTGCCGAAAGAGGCGATGTTGGTAAAAGTTGCGGTACGCTTACAGTTGAAACTGTTCTGCCGTCCCGCTCATCTCGAATTGTCCGTCGATGATGTGGCGGAGAAGCAGCAGTTCAGCCTTATCCGACAACCCGGCTCGCTGGCGCTGAAAGTGATAAATCCTACGCCGTATTACGCTACTTTTGACCGCGCCGAGGTGACAGATGGCACCAAATCACAGCAGGTAAATATTGGTATGTTGGCGCCCTTTGCCAGTAAAACGCTGCTGCTCAATGGGAATCTGATCGCCTTGCCAAAAAGAATCCATTTTCTACTGATAAATGATGATGGGAATCGTGTAGAGAGGAATGACTCCCTATGAGAGATGCTTTTGTTGTATCGCATATCTCTAGGTTTTTTACGCGTTGTTAAAGAATCGACTGTGGCCACTCTGATTGGATACAGAGTAATCATGTCCTGATGAAGATTGAATACTCTATTGTCGTCGAATATTCATTCGACTCGGCGATATAAAAAAGACGCTCGCGGGTTGAGGATTCAACTCTGCTGAGGATGGGTTTAATTAAGTTTTGGCATAAGTAATGATTAATATTGTTATCAAAGATTCAGATGTGTTATTTCAGCGTGGGCTGACCTGGTTTTTCAGTGATTTCTTTTCCAATGAGCAGATGAAAATTGAATTCAATTATAGCCTCACGTCCGAAAGTGTTAAAGTGGCTGACATCATTGTCCTTTCCTTGTGTCCCGGAGAGTGTTTTATTTGTTTACCTGAATTACAGCTACGCAAAAAGGGGATTGTGATTGGCTTTATTGATGATGAAACACGAGTTTCAGCTCAGCGTTCCTGTTTTCAGGATATTATCTTTATTCCTCGCCGGGCGCCCGTGACGCAGGTACGCACAGCATTCAATTCGGCCTGGCGGAGAGTACAGCATGAAGGCTATCGCCAGTCATCGGTCTCATGTTTTGACTGTCGGCAGCAAACCCTAACCGCTCAGCAACTTCGTATCATGATCGGTTTATACAAGGGGATGTCGGTTATGCAAATTGCAGGCGAGTTAGTGATTAGCGATAAAACAGTATTCACGCATAAATATCGCGCTATGCGGAAATTTAATTTGCGCAGCGATTACGAGTTAATGCGACTACTTGATGAAATGGGAAACAGGAATGATTGGCAAAATATGTCCATGAATATATAAAACGATCGTATAAAGAGAGTAGTAGGTTGCCGTTGAGTTTTTCGCTTAGGGCTATAATGCGGTTGTTGTCGGGAGTATCAGTAAGCCGAGAGAGGGGATGGAGAGGCGTTGTACTTCGGATTCGGATGTCGGTAACGGCGATAGAGGGGGGCTTCTATACACTTTCCCTCCCAAATCCACACGCCAGGAAGTCGTTTTCCAGACAAACCCGCTGAATCAAAAGCAAAAAGCCTGCTGAGTTTCCTGAGCAGGCTTTTCTAAATTTGGCTCCTCTGACTGGGAGCGCCTTAGCCATTAACTGGCTGACGATTAAGCTAAATCATAAATCTGGTTCTGTCAAGACCACCAAAATGACCACCTATTTTGATCATGTAAGCATTCAATTAGTTAGCTTAATAGGTTCAAAGATTCTATGTATTCTTAGCATGACAAGACTTGTTCTGGTATACAGACTGATACTATTGTAATGACTGTATAAGATACTATATTTGGGCCTTTCCTGTTTTGTCTGAATGATGTACGATATGTAAATATATTTTTAATATTGTAACACTCTCTCTGAAGAATAAACCGAAGTTTTTAAAATATATGGTTAACAAAATAATAGTTTCTTATGAGTATTGCTGTTGCTATGGGTATTTGTAGCAACAGCTTCGTTATAGTAAATATTAATGTCACTATTGAGTTAAATCGCAAATATTCCAACCTGCAAGCTCATGCTTTGAAATATGTTCAGCCGGAAACCCTGATTTATTCATTGCAATACACAATAAGTATTTAGGTCTTGTGAGTGCAACATATATTTGCTTCATAAATTTCTTTTTTCTGGCTTCTGTCGGTTGTGTTAGATTTTCTAAAAGAATGTAGTCAATTAAGGTTGTTATATCATTAGTATGATATTTTGTTTCTAGAAGTAAAGTTGCAGCATGCGTCTCCCCTTTTACAGAATGAATTGTTGCAATTTGATTCTCTATAACCCTTCCCTCAATTTCAAAAGAGATAATATTTCTAGTTGGACTATCAAGGGTTTCATTTATTAGATTACGCTCAAAAGATAAAAAGATGTGATTTCGATTAGATATATTAATACCTAAGTAAGACAATAACAAGACAACAGAATCCCCCCAAGTTTCTTCAGATATTTCATTAGTCATTAAGCTCATAACTAACAAATTGAAATCAACAAAAAGTGAAGATAATTTAAGGTGCTTTTTTATGTTTGCAACTGATATATCAGATTGTGAACCATCTTGCATTGTGATCTTAACATTAGATACTCTCCCAAAATGAATAATGCCATCAAGGATTGTACGGTAAGATTCACTGTTACGATTTTGTTGGCGGGCAACATATATATATTGAATTAACTTAGTATTTTTGAATCCTACCGTAGAATCAGTTTTTTCAAAACTCTCATAATAACTGCAAATCGTTAAAGAGTTTTCACTTCTTTTACCAATTGCACCAACAGATTTTATTGGATATTCACAGTTAATCGGAACTGCTTGCGAGCATAAATTAGCGAAACGCTCAAATACATTAGTGCGAGAACTATCATCAACAAGAAATATTGTATGTAGTGATTGATTAGGATGAGAGATTTCTGATGTTAAATTTATGCGATTATAACTTAGATTTCTAGCAATTGATGCGATAGCGCTATTAAAGCGATGACTATTCTGTACTTTTTCTAACTCTGCTTGATTATAGGTTTGGTTCTCTTCCTCATTAGTCCCATAAATAGCTTGGTCAGGATCGCCAAATCGTTGCATCTTAACTTGAATATTATCATTTCTAAATATCGTGTTTAAAAATTCATCTTGAAATTTTTGGGTGTCTTGCATTTCGTCGATAAAAACGATGGGGAAACGAGATTGAATCGCTTTTATAATATCAGAGTTATGGTAGATATACTCTTTTGATATTTCATACATTTCGTGATAAAAGAAATAACCTTCTGCCATAAGTGTATTTTTTACATTTATCAAATCTTGATAGCTGTTCGACTGTGATTCTCTACGGAAACCAGGGATGTTAAGCTCAAGACATCCATCTATAAATTTATATTGCATATCTTGAATGGATGTTATTCTATTTCTTTCAAGGTAATTTTTCGTTCCTCTATTAAGAAAACTCCAGCCCCTTGCACAACATATTTCATCATCGATATGAGTTATTTTAAATCCTTGAGAACGAAGATAAGGTATTGCAAGAAATTTATTAACGAACTCTTGAATAGTGCCGATGAAATGTGGTGAAGTTAACAACTTTCCACCATGTATACTTGTTTGGAGACGCTCTATAATTTCTTTTTTAGCTACATTAGTATGCGTTAGGACGCATACACCTTGATGTAAACTCATCCATTTTTTTGCAATGATTAACAACTTGGCTGCTACCATTGTTGTTTTTCCGCTACCAGGACAAGCCTGGACATCATTATATGATTGTATTATCTCTCGTCTGGCATCATCAAATGACAAGTTTAACTCTTGCTCTATATCGTTGATGTCCCTTTCACTAATTTCAATGTTCATTCGGCATCTCCTCGTCATCAGAGAACTCTTCGGTCACGTATTCGATGGCTTCTATAATATAAGGAGGTAGCTTAGATCTTAACTCTGAAGGTCGTCCACTATATTTCGATAAGATCTTTGCAAGAAGATAACTCACTTCGCTTTTTCCATCACCTTTATTTTCGATTTGTCCATATAATTGAACAGCCTTTATTTGTGCATTAGTACTAAGATTTTCATAGCCAATAAGGTCACCATGAAGGGCCTCATATAATTCTTCACTTAACCCATATTTGGCAAGGCAAAATTCAAATGTCCAGTCATTTGATATAAATGTTTTAACAAGCTCTCCATCAAACTCGGCTTTACTATTTTTTTTCTGGTTTATTTGTTCTGGCGTCAACTCACTCAGCCAATGTTGAAGGTTTCCCCCTCGGCCGGTGGTTTCATTAGGCTGTATTTTTTGTTTAAACCCATAACTGTTTGAGGTTGTTACCTCCGCTTCATCTGGCCATAGGTCTAAATCAGTAACACACCCAACTTTAATTGGGAGATAAGAAGGGGCCGTTGAAGCGGCGTTAGAACGATAAACTTTAGCGTACCTCTTTCTGGATAAACCATTGACATTAACCAATGACACGGCATAGTCTTCTAGGGGGCGTCCTAGTAATTCAGCTATTTTAGGTATTAACACCATCTCTGCAATACCCTCAACAATCAATATACCTCTTGCAAAAAACATATTTGCCTTAGTTGAGTCTAAGAATTTCTCAAGAAATATATAGTCATCACCACTTAGAGCGGTGCATTCCTTTCTTAAAGGAAATGCCTTTCCATCTTGCATTAAAATTAAGCTTTCCAATGGGGCTTTTGATGAAAGCACTGGACTGTGAGTGGATAGAATACATTGCAGTTTACTATTTTCAGTTCTGAGGTAATTAATGAATTTCAACTGTAGTTGGGGATGAAGATGAGCCTCTGGTTCCTCAACCAGTAAAAGTGAATACTGTTCTTCCTCCTGACGAATTAACATTAGTTCTGTAGCCATAAACAATAGACTGTTGTAACCTAATCCATGCTTAATTCCTGAAGTGTTGAGTTCAAGTGATAATTTCTCTAAAATGGATTTGAGAGCAAACGCTTTCTCCGGGGTGCTCATTTCAGTATACTCTTTACTCCCCAATAAACTTAAAAAAGGTGTAAAGGTATTGGATTTGAATGTTAAAGAGTTCAAGAGAGTTGAAATTTTCTCTTGAGTCATTTGAATAGAAGAGTCATTTTGAATTGCCTGTGTGGCGTGAATTAATAACTCAATAATCCGCTGGGTCGCCTCTTCATCTCCAGCTAAACTGACATTGCTCCCTAAAATCTGGGAGAGCCTTGAGGTTCGCCCTGCTGATAGTTCAACCTCAGCATCGCGTAGCGGTTTTAAATATGTTGTAGCAAGATATTCTCTGATATCTCTTTCTATGATAGGGCCATCATTACTCAAACCAGATCGAATATCCGTCTTGATAAATTGAGTTTTTTTGAATGGATTAATTGTTATGCTTGCTGAGAGATTTACATATAAACAGCTCTTGTTAACATCAGTTGTTACTTCTTCGTTGGTTAAATATTCTAGAAATAACCCTAACTCACGAGTTGACAGATCTTCAAATTTTAATTGAATATATAGTTCATTCTTGCCGCTAAGGAAATCAGTGCTTTTTATACTCACCCATTCTACAGACGTAGTATCAAGAACAATCCGGACTGCATCAATGACGGAACTCTTTCCTGCATTATTTTCACCAACAAGTAGATTAAGTCCTTTATTTAACTTTAAGGAAAAATCTTCGAATTGTCTGAAGTTGTTTATTTTTAGATTTGATAAATACATATTCCCCACCAATGTGTTTTAACTGTGTATAATTTAACTTGCTTTCGGAGTAATCCGTTTTTATATATTGAGATATACGAAAAGATAGCACTGAGAACTGAATCGTCGCAATGTCGAAGATTCAGTTGAGATCAGTTTATCAGCTTTAGTTCTTTGTCAGTTATTCCAGCCGCAACCTCTCCCTAAGTTCTTTCACCAGTGACACATCATCAAGCTCTGCGCTAATCTCATGACGAATAGCATTACTGAACTGTTCACTACGCTCGCAACTATCATGATAACCATGTGACAGCCAGTTCCAGCTCCCGAGAACAATGTAGCGGCCATCGATCATCAGCACCTTTTCATGAGTACCTTCGGTCAGGCGGATAACATTGTCTTTTCCCAGTTGTTCGCGGTACTCAGCAATCAGAGTTTCATCATTATCCTCTGCACGGTCCAGACGTTGATGGTAATACCCGTAATAGACTTTAACGCTGACACCACGCCGCTGTGTTGCCACCAGTTGTGCCAGTTCCGGCCTTTGATATTGTTTACCGCCCCGACGGATCCATGGAGTGATAATAACCAGCTCCTGTTCACACTGGCTCGCCAGAGCACTGAATGCGGCGATATGTTCGCAGTCGCGGTAATAACGCTGCAAACGTGGTGTCTGGCTCAGGCTGGCGAAATTTGGATGCTGACTGCCCTGTTCAAGAATGAAATCTTCAGCAACAGTGTCCGCAAGAACTTTCAGGTATCCACCTGCCTGCCGTAACCGGTGGTGGTTTCCTACTACGATAAACTGCTGTTTTGCGCGCGAAACCACGACATTCAGCATGTTTGGCGCACCGTTCTGAAAATTTGGATTATCAAGGGGATGAAAAATTACCGGGCTGTAAATGATGACCTCAAAGCCCACACCCTGGAACTGATGCACTGTACCAATGCAGTTTTTCTGCCAGTGATTCATACGCTGGGCAAGGCGCTTGATCAGTAATGATTTCTGGTTGCTATAGGGAGTGACGATGCCCACATCGGCAGTCAGATTGTAACCAGCTTCTTCCAGCTTATTCAGCAGTTGCTCAATAGCATCGACTTCATCCAGATTGGTGTTAACCATATCGCCTTTCTGGCCCTCGACGCTGTAGAACATCAAATGATGCCCACCAGACTTCTCAAAGGCGCTGGCAATGCGGTCGGAAGGGGAGGCCGTTTCCACGCTGACGCCTTGATAGCCCGCCAGCCGGATAAAGAGATCGGCAATGGGTTTCTGGCACCGACGATGCTCATCGAGAATAATACCGTTGCCGGTATCATCCACTCGTCCAGAAAGTGTACCTGCCGCGCGGTGCCAGCCTGTAACGCTTGCAGGTGAAACCCGCTCATATAACGTATTATTGTCAGCAAAATGACGTTCGCGCAGTTGTGTTTGCAGGTTTTCTGACAGGTTTCTGATGGGTTCGATTTGCAGAGGATCGCCGACGATCATCGCTTTCTCGCTACGACTCAATAGTGGCACCAGGGATTCAAGCGAAATCATGCCTGCTTCATCGCACAGTGCCAGATGCCAGGGTTTGTGCCCCTTGAGTTCATCAAGTTTACGATAACCCGCCACTTTCCACGCGGAGACCAGTGTGGTTGCCATTACCGGATACACTAGTGACAGTGCACGATAGAATTCATCCAGCTTATCCAGCCAGCGGTAGTAGCCTGCACTGCGGCGATTACTCATCAGAGCCCGCCAGTGAGTCAGCACCTCTTCCAGCTCAATTTTTCGCTTCAGTTGTTCCTGCCAGAGATAGCCGATAGCAGCTTCAAACATTTCCCGGTGCTGCCTGATGAAGCGTTTACGCAAAATGTCACACCAGTTACCTTCGGGGTAATGCTGTTGATACTGCGCTGTAACCTGTTGTGCCCGGATGACCCGCTGCCATTGTTTCCGGAGCGTTGCGATATCAGCACACAGGCTCACCAGATTGTCTTCCTGCTGCTCATCGGGTTCGTCCTGCATGAGCAGTTCCAGCAGGGCCAGATTGTCTGGCTGATGTGACAGCATCTCTCCCGCATCAGCCAGAGCCGCTAGCTGGCGATGGGGCAGGGAAGAAAGACTGAAATGCTGAAAGTCCTCCGGTGCAGCAAGATTCATTTGTTGCAGCCGTGCCGGATATTTTCCCTCGAACAGTCGGGCCAGATGACGCTTTATCCCTTTACGCGGATAGTCGCGGTAATGCAGTTCCAGAGCGGGGCGTAGTGGTGAATCCATCCAGCGCAGTATCTGCGGCAGATTATGTTGCTGTGGCCATGTCGCCTGCAATGTCTGATAAATTCTGCTGGCCTGTAGACGCTGTGCTTTTATCCCGCGAAGTTCCTGCAGGCGTTGTTCCAGCAGGCAGGTTAAGTTGTCCAGGTCGTCGGGATGATGCAGTGAAACGTCAATCCCCAACTGCTGTGCCTGAGCGGCTACCGCGGGCATTTTTGCCATAAAACGAGCCGGGAGCTCTTCTGCGTTTGTGGTGTTCAGATCACAATCCACAACAGACTGTATCGCGGTTGCCTTTTCATTCAGATACGCCCGGTAACAGGCGTTCAACTTGTCGCGATGCCTGAGCAGAACAGCTAAAAAATCGCGCTGGTGTTGTTCGTCATAGCTTTCCTGCCGCCAGCGGCTGATCAGTTGCTCAAGCCGGGTAAGCTCATGCTGAACCTGTTCGTTCGAGCCGCTATGAAACCATAACCAGTCAAGATCCTGGGTTGCAGGGTCACTTCGCAGATCGTCAATGATATTCTCCACCGCTTTTATTGCCGTGGACGTTACCAGCATGCCGAAGTTCTGATCCTTTCCATCAGCAATTGCCAGCGCTCTGGCAACCAGCTGTTGTGCAATGAGTGACTTGAACAGTGTTGTTTTACCCGTACCTGGTGCGCCCTGCACGGCAATCAGGCGCTCATCCTGATTAATGGCCTGTATTGCCGCCATCTGTCCATGACCCAGCGGGTATTGTGTTTCAAACAAGCCACCGGTTACCACTTCGTATATGTCAGGGGCATTCCCGTCATGGTGAATATGGTTGAGATACTGCTCCAGCAGAGGGAAGTCACCAGACGCGTTATTGCACAACCAAGTGAAGTCTTCCGCATCCCGCTTGAGGTTGTAATCCTCATTATGCAACGGAGCAACCAGGGCGTTAAATGCAGTTTCCAGTCCCTGATATTTACGGTTTGATTGCTGAGCAACCCATACCTGGAGAGCCTCAAACGCCTCAAGGAAGGTGTCATATTTACGCCCGGTGAGAGCACTAACGATACTCATCATATGGCGGTTCTCACCCAGTTCATCCAGCTGGATGCCAAACATTTCGCGAAAAGCGAAGGGGAATGCGCTGACCAGTTGTCCGTCTTTAACGGGAACCAACAGTGAGGTATTGCCCTGTTCAAAGAAGGATTTGGGGAGTGGAAAAGAGAACAGTGGCAGGTATTTTACGCTGGCCTTGCCACGCTCATTCTCGATACAGCGCAACACCGGAAACAGCAGATTGACAGGTTCGATATGAGTAATCTCACCCTTTTCACCATACTTAACGAAACGCCTGCGCCAGTTTTCGCGCATTTCTGGCGTAACGCGGAGCACTACGCCGCTCTGGTTTTCTTCACAGTTATCTTCACCGAGCATAAGTTGATGGTGCTCATGCACCTGGCTGGCCGGTATTTTACTCTTTTCCGCACCGCTGAATTTCAAATAATCCTGCCATGCACAGAGGATATCGTTAGAGGAATTTTTCATTATTCTGATAGTGCCTTGCTTAGCTCAACTCCCTGAAATTAATGACAACAGGATAACACAGGCTTGATGGTTTTAACCTGGGCCATATGTCCTTCTCTGTATAGAAATACGATTTTAGTTACAACATCCATGATGGTATATTTGTTCCTAACAGGTCTTTCAGCCTCCAATAGGTAAAGATGCTAAGTCAGGATGAATCAGGGGACGCCACAACATGATTTGGTTATGGTTATCTCTGACCCCAGAGAATCATTACTCGTGTTATCGGTGAACTAATCGGGTATGAAGAATAATTGAGCACCTTGATCTGAACGATGTTTTGCACTTAGCTGACAGCTCAGTGCATTGTCCATAAGGCATCTCTTTAGCAATTTCTTCTTTATCCATTTTTGAGAGTGTAAAAAAACACATAAGACCTCATTGAGTCGGGTAGGTTTTATCTTTATCATCAGTATTTCATCCTCGGCGGAATACCCATTTCTTTGCGGACAGGGTTCTCATGTTTTTTGACATTATTCATTTGCCCTGGTCCGTTATCTTTTTCGCCCATTGCATGCCCCATTTTATGGACGATAACTACACTTAATGGTGTAGGTGTCAGTTTACATACTTTACCTTTTCCTTGATATTGGCATGAGGCATGGTCAGAATCTTTTTCAATATAGAAAATATATTTGGAGGGATCATAGCACGTATGCTCCATAACCAGTTCAGGTGGGAAGGTCACGTTCGCTTCCTGCTGAAATTTCTCCGCCAGCGTGGGGCGAACTGTTTTTGTCAGCCCTATGGTTTCTATTTTGGAATAATTCATTTTGATATTTTTATTCAATAGAATCGGCCCATTTTTTTTCCCTGATACTCATTTCTATCATATGCAATGTAATAGGGCGGTAATTTGCATATATTCCATCCACTTTCTCTTTTATATTTAGAAAATGTTTTCTTGCAATAGCATTAAATTTAAAGAATAATAATGTGTTAAGCTTGTCTATGTGTTTGACATCTTGGGAATATTCAGTAGGGAAGTATTTGTCGAATTTAAAAGATGACATGTCAACATTAAATTCTCTTTGAAGAATTTCTAAAATATTTTCAGCAGTGTCGCCAAATAAATCCAAGTCATGAAATAATCTTGTGTCATATGTAAGTAGAGCGATCTCCTTTTCAGAAAATCTGGCTGTTTTTAAAAAATAGATTATTATCGGACCGAGTTGTCTTGAATGCGGATTCATAATTTGTATCTCATTCATCTCGTGCACTTAATCATCGCAATTACTAGCATCATAAAACTGATATAGAGTAATAGCAGTTCCCACATATGGTATTGCTTTAGCTACTCGTCTTCCTCCATTGCGGAGAACTCTTGTGGTCTCCTTATTGATAACTTTGTTTTTATAAGCATTATGAACCGTCTTGCTGTAAACGGATGTTTTATTTCCTGATGGCCCACCACCGGCGATACCACCACGAGGTCTATTCTCAAACCCACCAAAAGTTCCAACTGCTGCTCCACTTGCTGCATTTCCTGCTTGGCCAAACGCAGTATCTGCGTCAGGGTCTTTACAGTGTTCTTCTTTCCATTGATCTAATGCATAATCGAATACTAAACCACATGCTAATCCAACCAAAATAGGAACGAATAACCCCAATGGGTCAATATCAGTTATCGGATCTAACGGATACTGATATAAATTCCACCCGCCCAGCAATCCAATTGGGTCCTGCGTGGTATACCTACCCTGTAACGGATCATAGTAACGATGGCGGTTATAATACAGACCCGTTTCTGCATCATATTGCAGCCCCGGCAGACGAATGAGCTGTTTCAGATTGTGCGGGTTATTCTCACTGAGCATATTACCCCATGCATCATATTCTGCTGACCAGTCGATTTTTCCGTCGCTGTAATTCATCTGCCAGTCGTTGTTTTCCCCGGTTTCCATCCCGGTAATGATGCCGTGGAGATAGCGCTGTGGGGTGTTACCCTGCCAGATGGTCAGCGTGGCGTTTTTCTCGAGAAAACTGACGGCGGTGAGGCCGGACCGGTCGCTGGCAATATCAACACTGAGAAGAAAAGGCGTGGAGAGATTCTGGTAGAGGGTAAAGCTGACGACAGCTGTTGCCGTCGGCGTTAATCCGTCCACATCCAGCGTAAAACGCAGGCCTTTTTGAGACATAAATCCCCCTCTTATACGTGACAATACTGCCAGTGAATGCCAGAACAGAAATGGTAGATATATAAGTAATATGAAACATTAGAGGTTTTTTTTAACTGATTTTTTTTGACGAAAGTCTCTTTTATTAAAAGGCGTTATAAATTAATTATTATTTTCCAAATAATTAATATTTACCGTGGATGACTTTGCTGGCATAAATAAAATTTACTAATGATACATCCGTTATTTTGCTGCTCTCATAGAGTGGCAATAGTCTGTTAATTTGAAAAATAGATGTTGGGATGGCTACGCTGATCACTCACAGAGGAAATATGGAGTGGTAATTCATTAAAAATGACAAAATTTTCAAAGCAAAATTCAGTTTCTTCTTTCAGTATTCGCATACAGAATGTAATTTCCTGCCTGCATTCTGTTGTCTGCGGACGACGCCCTTTGCTTCATGGCCTGAAAGAAGCACCTGAATTATTCAGGATGGCTATTCCCTTTACCGGTGCAAACCTCGTAACACGCCGGGTCACAGAAAGTGTGGCAGAGGTCATTTCTTCACTTCTGATGACCGCCCTACCAGGCGGGCTGCGGGCTGCATTGCCGTCAGGCTTTGCTGCCGCGTGGCCGTAAACCTGCACCAGACCCGTGCGTCACTTTAACCGCGCAAAGCGGGAAAGTGACGCACGCAGCCCTTTAGCTCTGGGCCAGAGAAATCCACTGCACCAGCCCATCGCGGGATTCTGACACCGCCTTTTCAGGCCATTTCACGCATTAAGGAGAACACAAACCGATATCGAGGAGGATCAGGACGATCCGGGGGATGACCCGCTCAGGCGGGCGGCTGCTCAGAGAGCACAACCGACACCCCACAACACCTCAACGGCTGCCGCCCCGGCGCTCAGGTATCGTTCGCAGCCCCGACAAAACTCAGGGGCTACTGGCCTGCGCGCCGGGGAAAGCTGTATCAGTGTTGGGTTATGGATTTGAGGCATCATTAAAAGGGGAAAATATGGGGGTTCTGGTGCAGGAAATGACGCGGCTGGCGAAACTGGCGGGCGGCAGTCACAAGACCGTTCACGACCGTATCGCGCTGGCGCAGCGTTTTTGTGAGCGTCTGGCGATGGCGCAGAATGTGCAGGTCCGTCGGGTGGAGCACCTGAAAGCGCGGCATATTGAAAGCTACGTCCGTGAACGGCTGGCGCAGGGCATTACTAAACGTTCCCTGCAAAACGAGATGGCCGCGATCCGCTGCATGTTGAAACAGGCCGGGCGTGGCAAACTGGCAGACAGTGAGCGGATAAGCAATTGCTCGCTGGGGCTGCGTTCGCAGGAAGCGGTACAGAGCGCGCAGTCGCTGAAGACATGGCGGAAGGCTCTGGAGCGCGAAGAACCCCGGTTAACGGTGGTGTTTGGCACCAAAGGCGGACGTCCGCGGGAAACCGTTATTCTGGATGTTGTGGCGGTCAGAAAGGCACTCGATAAGGCATTATCTGTCGCAGAAAACCGTCATGACAGGCTGCTCGATAAACCGGATCTCAGAAGTGCGATGAAATACTGGCACAGCCAGGCGTCACGTATTGGTTTAAGGGGCGTGTATTCCGGGTAGTTTCTGGTGCAGATAAACGATGATATTGAACTGGTGCAGCTATTGCGTTCCAGCAAGTCGGTTGCTGGTGCTGATTGTCTGACAGTTGTTGCGCAATGTAAAAGCAGATCCGGATTAAAGCAGGATCTGCTTTTTCATTTTCAACAAAATATGCAGTCTCTGGCTCAGGCCGCTTTATGCCGCCGCGCACAGATATAGGGTGCAACGTACCCCTCGCGGCTTACGTCAAGATAGTCTGACCACCACTGCATCATGTCCTTGCGTGCATCGAGATGTTCAGCACGGTGGATATATGCTGCCCGCACGCTGTTGCGTTCCTGGTGACTCATCTGCCGCTCCACTGCATCCCGCGACCAGAGTTCAGATTCCACCAGTGCGCTACAGGCCATTGCCCGGAAGCCATGTCCGCAGACGTCGGTTTTGGTATCGTAGCCCATCAGACGCAGCGCCCGGTTGATGGTATTTTCACTCATTGGTTTATACGGATTATGGTCGCCGGGGAACACCAGTTCCAGATGGCCGGAGATTTCCTTTATCTGCTTCAGAATGGCAAGCGCCTGATGAGATAGCGGGACAATATGCGGGGTACGCATTTTTGCGCCACGGCCCGAGAAACGAACTTTCTCTATCGTTTCCCTTGTGGAGGGGATGGTCCAAATTTTGTGTCTGAAATCAATCTCGCTCCAGCGGCAGGGCGGGATAGTGATTTTTAACCGGCGGTGCGGTGACGCCTTCCAGATGCTGCGCTGGGTTGCTTTCGGTCAGCCCCTGCTGCACGGCGTAGCGCATGATGGAGCAGAGCTGCTGCCGGGTACGGGATGCGACTTCCAGAAAACCTTTATCCTCGATAACTCTCAGCAGTGCCGTGAAATGCTGCGTTTTCAGCATCGTGACGGGCAGATGACCAATTGCCGGAAAGATATGATTTTTCATACTGGCAAGAATGCGTTCTGCATAGTCAGCCGACCATTTCTTGTTGGTTTTATGCCATGCCACCGCAACGGCCTCAAAGCATTTTTCCGGTGATGCGGCAGCTTTTTCAGTCATGCGTTGTTGTGCTGGATTGATATTCTGTGCCAGTAGCTTACGGATATCGTCGCGCTGCTGGCGGGCGTCGGAAAGCGAGACTTGCGGATAGGCACCTAAGGCAATGCGGGATTCTTTTCGGTTGAAGCGATATTTGAGATACCAGAGGCGTGAACCGCCCGGATTGACAAGTAGATACAGACCATGAGAATCGGTCAGTTTAAAGGGTTTATCAGAAGGCTTGATAGTGCAGTTTTTCGCGTCGGACAGGGACATATGGTGGTCACTCCATTATCGAACTGAAATGACCCCAAATCAGACCACCAATTTTGCCGGATGCTCAGGGAAAACCAGATACGCATCGGGAAATATTTTCACGCTAACTTATTGAAACCTAATTAAATAGGAACCTATAAGCACGCCTGAAAACAGGAATTTGGCTCCTCTGACTGGACTCGAACCAGTGACATACGGATTAACAGTCCGCCGTTCTACCGACTGAACTACAGAGGAATCGTGTGAACGAGGCGCATAGTACTGGGCACGAATATTTGTGTCAACACTAAATTTAACTTGCTGATTCAATTGGCTGAATTTAGCACAAGGTGTTGTTTTAGTGTACTGCCGGGGGATTTTCATCCTGCTGGCTATTATCTCGCAACCGCTGTAATGGGTCCTGTCCATAGAAACCGCAAAAACGTTGCCACAGCGCCGGGAAGCGTGGAGCGAAAAGTTCAGGCGCGCTGAAAAAGTACTCCGAAAGCACCGCAAAACATTCTGCCGGGTCGGTCGCGGCGTAGGCATCGATGCTGGCGGCGTTTTCGCCAACTAAATCAATCTCATCCTGGATATTATTCATGGCGGCATGCAGGTCGTGTTCCCAACCCGCCACTTCACGCAGCGGAATAAACGGCACGCCGCTGGCTCGGTCACCGTTGCGCGTATCGAGCTTATGCGCGACTTCATGAATAATCAGGTTAAAACCGGAGGCATCGAAGGAATCCTGAATATCGAGCCAGTTGAGTACGATAGGCCCCTGTTGCCAGCTTTGCCCGGACTGAACTATCCGCTGGTTGTGCACCAGCCCAATATCATCCTCCCATTCGTCGTCGACAATAAACGGGGCGGGGTAAATAAGAATTTCATGGAAACCGTCGAGCCACTCTAAGCCAAGCTCCATGACCGGCAGGCAGAACAGCAGCGCAATACGCGCTTCGGTGATCGGTTCAACGGTTAGCCCCTGTAAAAACACCATCCGCTTTTGCTGGAGGAAACGATCGGCAAGCTGGACCAGCTTCACCTGCTCGTCCGTAGACAGATTGGCTAACAGCGGGATCGCCAGGGCCTGCGCCCACGGCAAATCAGCTTTATCGGCAGTGTCACTCGCTTTCCAGGGCCATTTAATCATCATTCTGCTCGTAAACTCGTCACTTGAACGTAATTGAAGAGACTGGGTCTGTTAAAATGCCAAAATTCCTGGCATGATGGCAACCATCAAAACGGAGAGATGCCGGAGCGGCTGAACGGACCGGTCTCGAAAACCGGAGTAGGGGCAACTCTACCGGGGGTTCAAATCCCCCTCTCTCCGCCACTATTCAAGCACTTACGTCGTTTCATTTCAGTGACTGAAATCCCACTGAGAAAATCCTTCGAGAAAACAATGCACCGGAAATGGCTTCCGGCGTGTATCTATTTTACCCCTTTTTGTTCGATGTCGGGCTGATCTCACCGTACGAGCATACACTCATAAGTGCCTTCCTGAATGGAAACAGAACATTGGGGGCGAGGTTAATACGGATTGCGTTTTAAATGAGCTAATAAAAAGCTGCCCGTAGGCAGCTTTTTACACAGCGGGGATTACGGCGTGACGATATTGAACCAGAATTCAAATTTGTCCATGTAGCCCAGCATCTCATCAAGCTTAGCACCGTTGCCGGTGACCTTAACTTCACCTTTCTCTTCAGCCTGCTTGAGCGTTTCTTCTTTCAGGATGATCTTATTTAGCGTCGCGCGGTCGAGCGCGATGGTCGCATCGGCATCTTTCGCTTCTGCGTTCGCCGTGTGGTTCAGCACGCCGTTTTCCAGCTCCAGCTTGTATTTACCGCCATCGCTGCCAAGATCAATGTTAAACACCGACTTCGCTGTGCCGGCTTTCTCGCCGTTAATATGGACCGCCAGATAGTCGAAGAACATCTCTGGTGTCATCGCGCGCACGGTATCCGGACTGGCCGTATTTGGCGTAGGTCCTTTCACCACGCCGTTACGCAATTCCTGCGCGCCGGTCAGGTAGAAGTTACGCCACGGGCCTGATTCTGCCTGATAACCCAGCTGTTCCAGCGCATCCGCTTCAAGATTACGCGCGTCCTGGTTATTCGGGTCGGCAAACACAATTTTGCTGACAACCTGAGCCACCCAACGGTAGTTGCCCTGATCGTAGTCCTCTTTGGCCTTCTTCATGATGGCGTCTGCACCGCCCATATAATCAACGAACTTCTTCGCCGCTTCTTCAGGTGGCAGTTCATCGAGGGTGGCCGGGTTGCCATCGAACCAGCCAAGGTACAGCACATAGGTCGCCTTCACGTCATGACTCACGGAGCCATAGTAACCACGGTTTGCCCAGGTGTGTGCCAGGCTATCCGGCAGCTTGAAGTTGGCGGCAATTTCATCACGGGTCAGGCCCTGGTTAGCCATGCGTAACGTCTGGTCGTTGATATAACGATAGAGGTCTCGCTGGCTCTTCAGCAGGTTAACCACATTTTCGTTGCCCCAGGTCGGCCAGTGGTGTTGGGCCATAATGATTTCAGCTTTGTCGCCCCAGCGAACAATCGCTTCGTTGATGTACTTAGACCACGGCAACGGCTCACGAATTTTCGCGCCGCGCAGAGAGTAAGTGTTGTGCAGGGTGTGGGTTACGTCTTCCGCAGACTCGATGAGTTTTTTCTCTTCGATATACCACAACATTTCAGACGGAGCTTCAGAACCCGGCGCCAGCATGAAGTCGTAGGTCAGGCCATCAATCACTTCTTTCTGGCCGTCTTTGTCGATGATATTGGTGGGGGCAATCAGGGTAACCGTACCCGCTGAGGTCGTGGTACCAAGACCCGCGCCAACCTGTCCCTTCGCGTCAGGTTTCAGCAGGTTGCCGTACATGTAGCTGGCACGACGGCTCATAACGTTACCGGCCATGATATTTTCCGCCACCGCGGCTTCCATAAAGCCTGCCGGCGCATACACCTTCACTTTACCGGATTTCACATCGGCTTCATCCACCACGCCGCGTACGCCACCATAGTGGTCAACGTGGCTGTGGGTATAAATAATCGCGACAACCGGTTTTTTACCGCGATTTTTGTAGTACAGGTCCATCCCGACTTTGGCGGTTTCGGCAGAAACCAGCGGGTCAACGACCGTAACGCCTTCTTTACCTTCAATGATGGTCATATTGGAGAGGTCGAGGTTACGGATCTGGTAGACGCCGTCGGTGACTTCAAACAGGCCGCTGATGTTGATCAGCTGAGACTGGCGCCACAGACTTGGGTTGACGGTATCGGGGGCCTTTTCACCTTCTTTGATAAACGCATACTGCTGGGGATTCCAGATGACGTTACCCTGTTCGCCCTTGATAACGTCAGCAGGCAGAGCGGCAATAAATCCCTTATGCGCATTAGTAAAATCGGTATTGTCAGAGAATGGTAATTGGTTATACAGCGCGTCGTTGGCTTTTTTGGTGGTGTCGGTTGCCTCTTTGGGGGTGATATCAGCATAAGCCGGCAGAATGACCGTTGACATCAGCCCGGCAAGCGCCAGACTTTTGACAATAAGCTTCAGTTTCATTGGAACCCTCTTTGACTTGTTGGACCGGATAATACATTTACGACACTAACTTCTTAATACATCTACAGATATTTATGTTTAAACATAACCTTATTTTTACATTTGGCAATGTGAAGCCATTAAAAACTTGCCTTAACGTGATAGTAATATTGTTTTTTTGAAGTAAATAGTCGGCTTCTTTTTAAGTGATTGAAATTTATGTATTTTATTTTTAATTTTACATTATATTTGAATTTGACTAATTATGTTTTTTCTACTAGCAATGCGCGTTTATAAAGTTCGGAAATAATGAGTAAATTCCGTGAAATTAATGAGTTGTTAACAAGTTATTGGGTTTTGTGAGTGTGTCTCAAGAAAAGATGTATCGGAAACAGGCTCCATAACGTTATTTCACAAAAGAGACTGTTAACCATACTGTTAATTTAGTGGTGGTATTATTCTGAATCAGAAGGGATAGCTGCCGTTCGTGCTGGTGGCGCAGTCCGACATTTTTGCTCTGCTCATCGCTTTTGCCCGCTGATTTTGTTCGTGGCAGATTTTCTTTGCTAAGATTTTTGGGCTGCGGATTTCTGATGCCGCGGTCATCGAACGAAACGTTTAAAGTAACCTATGGTCGGGTGAGCAAAGATGAAGTACATCATTCTGCTGATAATTATTATTTCCGTGCTCTATGTGCATTTCCGGGGAAAGGTGCGGTTTCGCTTCTGGCGCCAGCTTTCCGATCATTCGACGTTCACGGCACCGTTGAATGGTTTTATGTATCTTTTCTCGCGCGTCGACAATACGCCATATCTCCGCCCAGACGCTTTTCCCGAGCTTGCTGTGTTACAGGAACACTGGGAAGTGATTCGTGACGAAGGGGTCCATCTGCAAAATATGGAGAAAATTAAAGCGGCCGAAAAATACAACGACGCTGGCTTTAACTCATTTTTTAAAACCGGATGGAAACGTTTCTACCTGAAATGGTATGAGGAAGCGCATCCGTCGGCCAGCACACTGTGCCCGAGAACCACCGAACTGTTGCGTAGCATTCCCTCAGTGAAGGCGGCGATGTTTGCTACGCTGCCTGACGGTAGTCGCTTACCGCGTCATCGTGACCCTTATGCAGGCTCATTGCGTTTCCACCTGGGTCTGTTGACGCCCAATGACGATCGTTGCTTTATTGAGGTCGACGGCGAACGCTATAGCTGGCGTGATGGTGAAGGGGTTCTGTTTGATGAAACCTATATACACTACGCAGAAAATACAAGCGGTGAGAATCGCCTGATTTTGTTCTGCGATATTGAGCGCCCTATGCGTTACCGCTGGGCGCAAAGGGTAAACCATTGGCTGGGACGCAATTTAATGAGTGCGGCGGTAGCGCCGAATGACGTCGGCGACCGTATCGGCGGCATTAATCGTAGTTTTCGTTATATTTATCAGATTCGTATTGTGGGAAAACGGCTGAAAAAATGGAATAAGGCGGTGTACTACATCGTTAAATGGGCGCTATTTGCGGGGATCGCGGTACTTATCTGGCGAGCATTTTGAGTCGGCGACCCTGGTCGCCGTTTCTATAATGATAGGCCAGGGAATTGCTTACTTTGTTTAGATTTAAACAAAGTTGCGGTTTATCGCGGGTTCGGGATATGCGTAAATGCTTAATTGTGCAATTTTTACGGACATCCTGTTGCGCTCTATAATCGTAAGGAATGGAACTAATCAGGTATTTCTATGCATATTTTACCGCCTATCCGCCCGGAACAAAGTATCCAGCGTTTGACGGCACTGCTTGAGCCGATTGCCGAAAAAATGAAGGTTGTGCCGCGAAAGCGCATGACCTGGACATACAAAAACCAGCCCCAGCTGTACCTGTTTCAGCAAGGTGAGCTGTCAATCCTCAGGGCTTCCGACGGGCTCTTGATTGTCTCCGTTTATGACCCGCACCTGTTTGGCATTGCCGAAATGATCCAGCCCGTACGGGGCCATTTGCTGCGTGCCGAAACCGAGTCCACGATCCTGCGCGTCGATGCAAACACCGCGATGGAGATGTTTCGTCAGCACGGGGTGTGGGAAGACGTTGCCGCGCTGCTGTCTTACCACACTGCCTATCTTTTTTATCGCGATGCGCTGGTGGTTCAGCAGCGGACCTACTCGGTGATTCGTAACCATTTGCTGGATATGAGCCAACTGCCGGAAGAGATGCGCATGCGCGTATCGATTCTTGATTATATTCAGGAACGTACGCACCTGTCGCGCAGTAGCATATTAAACGTGCTATCAGCATTGAAGAGCGGCCACTATATAACGTTTAAACGTGGCGGCTATCTTACGGAACTGCATAATTTACCGGAACGCTTTTAATAAAACGTTCCTCCTAAAGATTAAAGGCTACCGCCTCAGACGGTAGCCTTTAATCATACCTCGGTAAGAGGTCGAAGGACCTCATTGACTTGCTGTAATCCAGCCGCGTTCTGCTCCTTCAAATAGAGGTTGTTCATCAGTCGAATTTGATCAAGTTTTGATAGAGAGATATAAACCTGATGCGCCTGACTGTGCTCGTCAAATATTTCCGCCGTTTTCACATTCAGCAGATAGTCCGTCTTCAGATTCAGCGTTGTATTATCAAGAATCGATTTATTCTGCTGATAGAGTGAACTCATTGCAGCAACGTCAGCTGATGGCGAGCCATTTTGTACGACAGGAATTTGGATCGCGTCAATTTTCGTCAGCATGGCGGGAGGTTGTGAAGTGCAGCCCGCTAGCCAGAATGTCAACACCATAAGCAGCAGTTTACGCATTAGTTTTCCTGAGATAAATGAATATGCTGCTCATTATCTTTTTTCGCTGCGATATCGCGAGTGTTGATTTATCCATTTTTAAATGATACGAAGTCTTGACGTCCAAATTTAAATTTAAATGACTTATCTTTTCCTCTGTATCTCTGCCGGTGCTAGCTTAATGCCATTGTTATTTTCGTTAGATGTCACCTGCCGCTGATTATTTATATCAATATTTTCTTTCCTGTGCGGCGAAATGTAAAAACAGAGGTTTTATGAAACTGAATAAAATGGTTGGCTGGATGGCTATTGCCGGCGTGTGCTCAACATCCCTGATTTCTCTGCCTGTTATGGCACAGGAAATGGGAAACGATGCCACGGTACAGACCAAAACGAGCAATGACGCGCTGTACAAAACCCTGCCGTTCGCCGACCAGACCGACTTTATGAATGCGCATAAGGGTTTTATTGCTCCACTGCCACAGGAGTTGATTAAAGGCGCAGCCGGCAACGTGGTATGGAATCCTCAGCAGTACAACTTCATCAAAGAGGGAGAGAAAGCACCGGATACTGTCAACCCGAGCCTGTGGCGTCAGTCTCAGTTGATCAACATCGGCGGCCTGTTTGAAGTCACCGACGGCGTCTACCAGATCCGTAACCTCGACCTCTCCAATATGACCATCATGGAAGGCAAAGAGGGGATCACGGTCATTGATCCATTAGTTTCCGCCGAAACGGCGAAAGTCGGGATGGACCTGTACTACAAAAATCGCGGTAAGAAGCCCGTTGTTGCGATTATCTATACCCACAGCCATGTGGATCACTACGGCGGCGTACGTGGCGTGGTGGATGAGGCCGACGTGAAATCCGGTAAGGTAAAAGTTTACGCGCCCGCAGGCTTTATGCAGGAAGCCGTGTCGGAAAACATTATGGCCGGCAATGCCATGAGTCGGCGTGCCAGCTATATGTACGGCAACCTGCTGAAGCCGGGGGCCAAAGGTCAGGTGGGCGCAGGGCTGGGAACCACCACGTCCGCAGGGACCGTGACGTTAATTGAGCCGACTGATTACATTACCCACACCGGGCAAAAAGAGGTCATCGATGGCCTGACCTATGACTTTATGATGGCGCCAGGTTCGGAAGCACCTTCAGAAATGCTGTGGTATGTGGAAGAGAAGGGGATGATCGAAGCGGCGGAAGACGTAACCCACACCCTCCACAACACTTACTCTCTGCGCGGCGCGAAAATTCGTGATCCGCTGGCGTGGTCGAAGTATGTCAATGATGTGATTGATCGCTGGGGCGGTAAGGCGAAAATTATTATCGCTCAGCACCACTGGCCGACCTGGGGCAATGAAAACGTCGTTAAGTTGATGAAAAGTCAACGCGATATGTATCGTTATATCAACGACCAGACGTTACGTTTGGCTAACCAGGGCCTGACCCGCGATGAAATTGCCGCTAACTTCAAGCTGCCGTCGGGCCTGGCAAACTCATGGGCCAGCCGCGGTTATTATGGCTCCGTGAGTCATGACGTGAAGGCGACTTACGTGTTTTACCTCGGTTGGTTTAATGGCAACCCGGCCACCCTCGACGAGCTGGCACCGACCGATGCCGCGAAGAAATATGTCGATTATATGGGCGGTGCGGATGCCATTATGCAAAAAGCGAAAGCTGACTACGCGCAGGGGCACTATCGCTGGGTGGCGCAGGTCACCAACCAAATCGTCTTCGCTGATCCGAGTAACCAGGCGGCACGTAATCTGGAGGCAGATGCGCTGGAACAGCTGGGTTATCAAGCTGAGTCAGGCCCGTGGCGTAACTTCTACCTGACCGGCGCGCAGGAACTGCGTAACGGCGTGGTGAAAGGACCTACGCCAAATACGGCCAGCCCGGATACCGTCAAGGCGATGTCGCCGGAGATGTTCTTCGACTATCTGGCGGTGCATATTAACGGCGAAAAGGCGGCGAACGCGAAAGCGGTGTTTAACGTCGATCTCGGCGGCGAGGGGGGCAAATACAAGCTGGAGCTGGAAAACGGCGTGCTGAACCATAGCGCGAACGTTCAGGCCAGCAACCCGGACGCCACCATTGTGCTTAACCGCGAAACCCTCAACAAAATTATCCTGAAGCAAGAATCGTTGCAGCAGGCGGAAGCGCAGGGAGACGTACGCGTCACCGGCAATCATGCGAAGCTGGACGAGATGCTAAGCTATATGGATAAATTCGAATTCTGGTTCAATATGGTGACGCCATAAGCGTTCAGGAGAGCCCGGACGAGGCGAGAACGCTGAGCCGGGCATTGACGATAGTCCGTTACGCGCCAGAGCTGGCGCGTACCACCAGTTCTACCGGCAGCAGAATGTTGGTTTCCATTTGCCCGGACAACAATACCGCCAGCGCTTCGCGCCCCAATCGCTGCTTATCGACCGCAATGGTGGTTAACGGCGGCTGCGACCATGCCGCAGGTTCAATATCATCAAACCCCACCAATGCAATGTCTTGTGGCACGCGTAGCCCACGTTCGGCGCACACCGCTAACACCAGCAGCGCGGTGGCATCGTTGTAGGCAAAAATCGCATCCGGCGGCTCGGCGAGATCGAAAAGCTCGTGAATGGCGCGCACCAGGGATTGCTCGGTATCAAGTTGCGGTAGCGCGATGGCCTCGTACTCCGGAGGCATCAGCAGCTGAGCCTCATACAGCGCCTGGCGATAGCCTTTTTCACGCTGACGGATACTGTAGTGTGACAGCGTGCTGGCGAGAAAAGCGATGCGCTTACGGCCCAGCGACAACAAATGACGGGTGGCAAGGTAGCCGCCCTGCATATTATCGGGGTTGATGCAGGGCAGACCCGGCGACCAGAGATCGACCAGGACCAGCGGCAGCTTTAGCTGTTCCAGCAGGGCTATTAGCTCTGGCTCAAAAAAACCGGCGCAGATTAGCGCATCAGGCCGGTGAAGCATCACCTGTTCAGCCAGCGCGTCACCGGGGCCGGTTGCCAGAAAACTCAAGGCGATACCCTGTTCACGACACTCGGCCTCAATGGCCAAAAACAGCGGCGAATAGAAGGGCAGCGCGCGGTTGATATTGTGTTGCCGATGGAGCAAAAACAGAACGCGTTTTATTTTATCGCTGCGCAGGCGCGAAAAATCGTAACCCTGCTGCTCGGCAGCGGCGATGATGCGCTGCCGGGTTTCCTCGCGCAGGCCGGGTTGACCTTTCAGTGCGCGGGATACCGCTCCTGGCGATACGCCGCACGCGGCGGCAATATCGCGAATTCTGACTGCTTTAGCCATCTCTCTCTCGATGTGTGTTATCGACGTTGCGCCCCAAGCCAGGCTGCGCCACGCACGCCGCTGCTGTCACCATGGCGCGCCTGTACGACAGGGGTACAGCATTGCTTACCAAAGACATACTGCGCAATGCGTTCCTGCAGGCCGGTATACAGCTGTGGAATATTCGACACCCCGCCGCCAAGCACGATGGCATCCGGATCGAGGGTATTCACGATTCCCGCTAGCGCGCGCGCCACCTGGTCCTGATAGCGATCCCATAGCGCGGCAATCACCGTATTCCCCGCATTCAGCTGAGCAATAATTTCCGGTACCTTATCATGTTTACTAAATATCTGGAAATATTGCCTTTCCAGGCCGCTACCGGAGATAAAACTCTCGATACAGTTGGTTTGCCCGCAGTAGCAAACCTCGCTGGCACCGTCTTTCTCGGGGTGATAGTGAGGAAGCGCGTTGTGCCCCCATTCGCCAGCACAGGCATTGGGCCCGGTAATCAAACGGTTGTCGACGCACAGACCGCCACCGCACCCGGTGCCTAAGATAACGCCGAAGACGACGTCGTAGTCTTTACCTGCGCCGTCGATGGCTTCCGATAAGGTAAAGCAGTTAGCGTCATTGGTTACGGCAACGGGCATGGCAAGCTGCTGCTCGAGGTGCTGGACAAATGGCTGCTGATTTAGCACCAGGATGTTCGAATTTTTGATTAAACCGTCGCGGCCTGCGGCGCCCGGTATTCCCAGACCTATGGAGATATTGTGTTGTGTGGCGTCGCGCGCAGCATGAATGGCGCTGATGACAGCCTGCAAGAAATCCTCATAGCGCTGTTTTGGCGTAGCGTAGCGCTGCCGATAGATGATTTCCCCCCCATCATCTAATACCACTGCCTCTATCTTTGTCCCGCCGATATCCAGTCCTAATCTCATGGTTGCTGTCCTGTTGTTGGAAACGATGGCGGAAGTGTAGAGCTTTTGTTTACTATACAAAATGTGTAATGCGGAAAAATGTGAGATGGAGAGGTTGGAAAGGCGACAAATTAACAGGATGAAGTGAGAGTACGTATAGTGGACAAGCTGGGAGGGTATAAAAAAGGCCCTGAAGAGTCAGGGCCTGAAGAGTGATTAGAAGTGGTAACTTACGCCTGCCTGGACGCTGGCATCGTTATCCACATCGCCGGTACCGAAGTACACGCCGGTATTCAGAGAGAAATCTTTACCGATGGTGGTATTAATCCCTGCGCCGAAGATACCCATGGTGGCGTTATGACCGTTGGTGTTGTGATAGTCCGCCGCTTTGATATCGGAGTTATCGCTAAACTCGGTTTGATAGCGCGCATCCAGCCATGGATACAGCTCAACGTTTTTATTGAGATCCGCCAGTTTGGTGGTCACCCGCATACCGATGCCGGTGTTCCATTCCGATACCTGGCTGTCGCCGAAGGTGATGGCCTGGTCAGAGAAGCCGTCTTCTTGCGCTTTATCCCAGCCGAGGGTTGCGTAAGGCTGGATAACGGTTTCACCTGGCAGTACGACGTTAACGCCCGCCCGCGCTTGGGTGGTGTACAGATTGCCGTCGGAAGACCCGTCCAGAGCCTGGGTCATGCCGGTCGTGGCGTTGCTAACGTTGTTGGCTGAAGTGGAATAGCGCATATCGCCATAGCTGAAGCTGCCGTCAACGAACATGCCCCACAGGTTGTCATGCAGCGACTGTTGCCAGCCACCGTACACGCTGTAGTAGTTACCATAGACGCTGTCGTTAAAGTTGTTGCTACCGCCGTTGGTGCTGCGGTCACGGCTGCGGGTCCAGCCCAGTGCGATACCGCCGGTCAGGCTGTCGCCATTGTTCAGATGCGTGGTCCAGTCCACACCGCCCTGTACGCCCTGAGTAATATCTTTATAGTCAACGTCATCGCTGTAATCGCCGTTCTGGTAGAGGAAATCACCCCAGACCTGCGCACCATCAACGCCGTGGCCGAACAGATTCTGCAAGTGTACCTGGGTCAGGCGGTTCGCCAGATCGTCGGTGATCATGCGGCCGGCTTGTTTGGCGGCATCCAGACCGGCGATCATCCCCTGCACGTCGCTGGCGAGGTCGCCGCGAGAGCTGCTGAACATGACGTTGTACACGGTATCGTTGTTGGCTTGCAGCAGGCCGTTGGACACCGTGCTCGGCTGCGCTTGCTGCGTCAGGCTGTTGTTGTAGTTGTAAGCCCCGTTGCGGCTCTCAACCTGCTGTGCGCCGTTGCTGAAGGCGACGGAGACGGCATTCGATGGGTTGCTGGCGCTGGTGGTATAGGTAGCAATCGCCAGATTCTGCTGGTTTGCGGTGCTCATCGAGGTGTTGCTGACCACCAGATTGCTGTTCGCTGTCGCGCCAACGGTGCCTAAGTTCACCAGGCTGTCGGAAGACATATTGACCTGTACGTTACTACCGGTGGTGTTGGTTACAAACAGCGTAGAACCGGATTGGATATTCCAGGTGGTGTTATCTTCAATGGTATCAACGGTCAGGCTGTTATTACCTGCGGTGTTGACGGTTTCGAACTGAGCGATAGACCCATCAACTGAGCTCCCCGCATCCAGGGAAAGCGTATCGGCGCCCGTACCGCCGTCGACAGTGCCAGTCACATGTGAATTATTCGCTAATGTGATGGAATCATTACCCGTGCCGGTGGTGATATTGCCATTGACCGTCGCGTTGTTCAGTGCGACAGCGGTGTTGCCTTCATTCGTCGCATCAATGTTGCCGGTTAATGTGCTGTCGCTCATTGATACGGTTGCGGCGCTGTGATCGGCGAGGATGATATCGCCAGTAACGTTGCTGTTTCCGCTCAGGTTTAGGCTTGCAGTGGAACTGCTGCCGGTGCCTACCATGGCAATATCACCGGTAACTTTACTATTGCTCAGCGCAACGCTTGAAGCCTGAGTGCCGGATACGCCCATGGCGATGGTGCTACCGTTCAGCAGATTATCAATGGTGGACGCATTGCTATTGCCAGAGATATTATCTTCAAAATATTTTAAAAGAGTTTTGTCTGTCGGTTCGCTGGCCGAGCCAACGACAGTACTATTCTCCAGAGTAATGGTATTATTGCCGCCATTACTCATAGCATAAATGGCTCCCGTTGAACCATTTGTACCGCCGATCGAGCTGTCGGACATCGAGATATTATTATCCCCGCCCGTGACAGCATACACAGAGCCCATTAGCGAGCTGCCATTTTTGATGCTGATATTATTGGTACCAGCGTTAGATCCGGAATCGACAAAGAGTGCCGCGCCGTCCATGTAAGCTTTGTTACCCTGGGCTGGTTTGTAACCATATGCCGTGCTGTCGTCTTCGCCGTTTAAGGTCGAGTTATTAATTGCCAGGTTAACGTTTGTAGAATCGCCGCTGGTATTATTACCAGCTTCAATCATATCGGTGGTGGCATTATTCAGAGTGATATTTTTGGTGCCAATATAACCACCTTGAATATATGTTCCGGACATATCGGTACCATTTACCGTTAAGGACTGCGTATCTCCGGCTGTCTGATCCCACAGATATATCGCGTTGCTATTCTGGGCGTCACTCATAATGGCAGAGCCATTATTGTTTACAAAAATCAATGAGGTGCCGTTTGGTCCTGTGCTGGTTTTATCCTGAAAGCCACAGGTCGTTGTTGATGTACCGGTGCAGGGATCGGTTTGGTCAGCGAGCGCAGAACCTGAGATTGCCGAAAGAGACAGAAGAATGCACTGGGAAAGCAGTGTCAATCGAGCTGTATGACGCATTTTAAAAGTCCTTCATATTGTTTTGTGATAATGACGGACAGAGTATTATTTGAATTAACGATTTTATTAATTCGATAAATGTAATGTTATGTATTGAGTAGGTTGTTATTTTTAATGTTTATTCTTCAGGTGAATAGGACGTTAGCCCTAATCCTATATTTACTCAATGAATGTATTTGATCAATAAATGAGCGCAATCGCGTATTCTGGTCGAATTTCCTGAGGTTTAATTATAAATAAATCATGGCTTGCGTTTAATTGACGTTAATTGATAAATGCATTACGTTTCGTTTTTAGATGTATTGTACAGAATTGAAATATTTTCTTACCGCCATAAAAAAAGCTAGCATTGAATAAATGCTAGCTTGATATCAGAAAAAGATATTAATCAAGGCAGAGCGATAGATTATCGCTGCGCACACCCCGCGCACTGCTTGTTCTGTATCTGCTGGAAGAAATCATTCCCTTTATCATCCACCAGAATAAACGCCGGGAAGTTCTCTACCTCAATTTTCCAGATGGCCTCCATACCCAGTTCCGGGTAGGCCACGCATTCCAGGCTCTTGATGCTGGTTTGCGCTAACACGGCGGCCGGGCCGCCGATGCTGCCAAGGTAGAAACCCCCGTGCTTGTGACAGGCGTCAGTCACCTGCTGGCTACGGTTACCTTTCGCCAGCATCACCATGCTGGCACCGTGAGACTGCAGCAGGTCAACATAGGAGTCCATACGGCCTGCGGTGGTTGGGCCTAAGGAGCCGGAGGCATAACCTTCTGGCGTTTTTGCCGGGCCGGCGTAGTAAACAGGATGGTCTTTGACGTATTGCGGCAGCGGTTCACCGTTATCCAGTAGCTCTTTGAGTTTCGCGTGCGCAATGTCACGGGCCACGATAATGGTGCCGTTCAGCGACAGACGGGTAGAGACCGGGTGAGCGGACAACTGGGCCAGAATATCGCTCATTGGCTGGTTGAGGTTGATGCTGACCGCATCGCCTTCACCCTGCTGACGCAGCGCCTCGGGAATATACTGCGCGGGATTGTGCTCCAGTTTTTCAATCCAGATACCGTCACGGTTGATTTTAGCCTTAATGTTACGGTCGGCAGAGCAGGAGACGCCCATCCCAATCGGACATGATGCGCCGTGACGCGGCAGGCGGATTACGCGGATATCATGGGCGAAATATTTACCGCCAAATTGCGCGCCAAGACCGAGGTTACGCGCTTCTTCCATAAGCTCCTGTTCCAGCTTCACGTCGCGGAACGCCTGACCGTGTTCGTTACCTTCGGTCGGCAGACCGTCGTAGTAGCGAGTGGAGGCCAGCTTGACGGTTTTCAGCGTTGATTCCGCCGACGTCCCGCCGATAACAAACGCAATGTGATACGGCGGGCAGGCTGCTGTCCCCAGCGTACGCATCTTCTCAACCAGGTAATTTTTCAGTTTTGCCGGGGTGATCAGCGCCTTGGTTTCCTGATACAGATACGTTTTGTTCGCGGAACCGCCGCCTTTGGCGATACACAGGAATTTATATTCGTCGCCATCCACGCTGTAGAGGTCAATCTGTGCCGGCAGGTTAGTGCCGGTATTCACTTCTTTATACATGTCCAGCGCGGCATTCTGCGAATAGCGCAGGTTGTCGGAGATATAGGTGTTATACACGCCCTGCGACAGCGCGGCTTCATCGCCACCCCCGGTCCATACGCGCTGGCCCTTTTTACCCATGATGATCGCGGTGCCGGTGTCCTGGCAGGTCGGCAGCACGCCTTTCGCGGCGATGTCGGAGTTACGCAGGAACTGCAGCGCCACGTATTTATCGTTTTCACTGGCTTCCGGGTCGCTGAGAATGGCAGCAACCTGCTGCTGATGAGAAGGGCGCAGCATAAAAGCCGCATCGTGGAACGCCTGCTGGGCCAACAGCGTTAACGCTTCTGGCTCAACCTTGAGAACATCCTGACCGTCAAACTGGGCAACGGAGACGTGTTCACGGCTCAGCAGATAGTATTCGGTATCGTCATGAGACAGTGGGAAGGGGTCCTGGTAGACAAACGGTTTGTTCGACATAGCTCTTCACTCCATAAAAATAAAACCGCCGGAGGTTGCCCGCCGACGGTTATGAATCAGAACATCATAGACATCCACGGGTAGCCGATGACCAGCAGGGCGACCAGGAAGATGCCGCCAAAGATGGTGCCAAGGCGCCAGTAGTCTTTGGTTGGCAGATAGCCGCTGCCGTAGTAAATCGGGCTTGGGCCGGTGCCGTATGGGGTGATGATCCCCATGATACCCAGCGAGGTCACCATCAGCAGCACGAACACTTCCATATTCATACCCGGAATGGTCGAGGCAATGGTGAGCATTGCTGGCAGTAGCGCAGTGGTGTGCGCGGTGGTGCTGGCAAACAGGTAGTGCAGCAGATAGAACGCCAGCAGCAGTATGATGGTCGCTACGCCCGGCGAGATACCGCTCATCAGCATACCGCCTTCTTTACCCAGCCAGCCGATAAAGCCGGTGGAAGAGAGGCCGTCGGCCAGGGCCACAAGGGTAGCGAACCACACGAAAGTGTTCCACGCGGCTTTGTTGCCGGTAATGTCGTTCCACTCCAGCACACCGGTCCACAGCATCAGGCCGATGATCAGCAGGGCGGCCATTGCCGGTTCAATCCACGCCGCGGCGAAGATCCACATCATCAGCGCACAGCAGACAAACACCAGCAGCAGAATTTCATTGCGAGACAGTTTACCCAGTTTCTCCAGCTCACGAGCGGCCCACAGCGGCACCTCATCGTTCACCTTCACTTCCGGTGGGTAGAACCAGTAGGCCAGCAGCGGCATGGTGAGGATAAGCAGCACGCCGAGCGGCAGGAAGGCGATAAACCAGGTACCCCAGGAAATGTTGATACCGACAATGCTTTTCACCAGCGCCAGCGCCAGCAGGTTAGGGGCGAGGGCTGAGAGGAACATCGAGCTGGTAATACAAGCGGCGGTGATAGCCACCCACATCAGGTATGAGCCGATTTTGCGAGCGCTCGGATCGTTCGGTTTGGAGCCATACAGCGGCGGCAGGTTGGCGATAATCGGGTAGATGGTCCCGCCGCTGCGCGCGGTGTTAGAGGGAGTAAACGGCGCCAGAAGCAGGTCCGCCAGCGTGATGGCATAGCCAAGCGTCAGGCTGCGGCGGCCCAGATATTTCACCAGAATCAGCGCCAGTCGGCGGCCAAAGCGGGTCTTATCGTAGCCGGCGGCAAACATAAAGGCGCCAAAGATCAGCCACACGGTAGAGTTACCAAAACCGCTGACCGCCCATTTAAAGGACGCACCCGCCAGATGGAATTTATCGGCAGCCATCTGTTCCGGGCTAAACAGCACCCATTGGCTGCACAGCGCGATGGCGACGACGCCAGTCAGGCCAATCACGGCGCCCGGGAGCGGTTCGAAGATAAGACCCACGATCACGCCGACGAAGATAGCAAAGTAGTGCCAGGCATAAGGAGGAAGCCCGTCAGGAACCGGGACGAAAAGTAACAGCACGGCCACGATAATGGGCAGGGCCATCATCACAAGACGGTTTTTCTTGCCGTCTTTCGGTTTACTCACCGGCGTCGGCGAGTGCGATGTCGCAGATTTCTCGTTCATATTACGCTTCTATAAGTAGTTAATAATTCGATTCGCAAAAACTGCCGGCTGCTTTTTTTAGTTTTTTTACTTTATTTATGTTTCAAAAGTACTGCGGGCAATTTCGAGTATAGGTAATTAACGCTATTTTATTTAGCGCCAATCTGAAAAATTCTTATATTCATATAATGCGCTTTTAAAGGCTATTGCAATTGATCGCGATCAAAAAAAGACAATCATGGTGTTATTTTTATGCTGCGACGAATAACCCTATTAGATTATAGGTTATTAACGACTCATGAAGGCGGTGAAAATTATATATTGAGTGTTTTTAATGCCTTTGTTAATTATTATGTGATTGATTTTGTTGTGTTTTATTCTGCATTCTAAGTGGTTTGTCCACTGATTTTGAAGTGGTATTTAGCACGGCTTATATTAAATAATTGTGAACGAATTATATTGTAATTAGTAACACCATGGAGGTATTCCTGTTATTCGAGGGATTAAATAGTTTTATAACTAACGTAATGACTTTAGTAACTAAAATTATCGCTATATTAATATCATGATATCGGCATAACAAATAACTCAAATGCAGCCCGATCCCGAATTCTTGAATTTAAATCTTTTAAAGTTTGGAGTTTATTCTTATGAACAGTGATCATCGCGTACTTAGCTCCTTTACCTTGCCCAATGGCACAGAGCTGAAAAACCGTCTGTTTATGGCGCCTATGACGACGTGTTCGGGTTATTTCGATGGCTCAGTTAGCAGCGAACTGGTGGAGTACTACCGTGCTCGTGCCGGGCGTATCGGTACCATCATCGTCGAATGCTGTTTTGTTGATGACTTAGGCCTGGCTTTCCCAGGGGCGCTGGGTATCGACAGCGACGATAAAATTGCCGGGCTGGCGAAAATTGCCGAAGCCATCAAATCCCAGGGTTCCAAAGCGCTGCTGCAAATTTATCACGGTGGCCGTATGGTTGATCCGAAGCTGATCGGTGGGCGTACACCGGTCGGGCCAAGCGCCGTGGCCGCACCGCGCGAAGGCGCTGCGACACCGGTTGCGTTGACCACGGCAGAAGTGGAAGGCATGGTGGGTAAATTTGGTGAAGCGGTGCGCCGCGCTATCCAGGCCGGTTTCGACGGTGTGGAACTGCACGGTGCTAATACCTATCTGATTCAGCAATTCTATTCCCCAAACTCCAACCAACGCGACGACGAGTGGGGCGGCAGCCGTGACAACCGCGCCAAATTCCCGCTGGCGGTGCTGGAGATCACCCACAAAATGGTGCGCCAGTATGCGGATGATGCCTTTATTATCGGCTATCGCTTCTCGCCGGAAGAGATGGAAGTCCCGGGGATCCGCTTCGACGACACAATGTATCTGCTGGAAAAACTGGCCGCACGTGGCCTGGACTACCTGCACTTCTCCGTTGGCGCGACCCTGCGCCCGTCTATCGTTGAGACCAATGACCCGACGCCGCTGATTGAAAAATATGTGGCCATGCGCTCTGAAACGCTGGCGCAGGTACCGGTCATGGGCGTTGGCGGCGTGGTAAACGACAACGACATCGAGAGCGCAATGGAACACGGTTACGACCTGGTGGCCGTCGGCCGTGCCTGCATTGCATATCCGGACTGGGCGGACCGTATTGCGGATGGCCAGACGCTGGATCTGTTTATTGACAGCACCCAGCGTGAAGCGCTGAACATTCCGGAACCGTTGTGGCGCTTCTCGCTGGTGGAAGCGATGATCCGCGATATGAGCATGACGGTGTCAAAATTTAAGCCGGGCGTGTTTGTGGAGACCGTTCAGGATGATGCCGGTGAACTGGTCATTAACGTAAGCCTGGAAACCGACCGAATTGCCGATATCGAGCTGACCGGTGGCGTCGATCAAGACGTTGAGTTCGTCACCAGCTTTGAAGAGATTCGTTCCCGTATTCTCGACGCGAATACACCACATGTTGACGCCATTTCCGGTGCAACCAGCCAGAGCGAGGCGGTGAAAAAAGCGGTCTCCAAAGCGATGGTGAAATCCAGTAAAGCGCTGGCGGCGGAAGAGGGCGGCGATGCCGCTGCGCCAAAAGCCTACGACGTGGTTGTCGTTGGCAGCGGTGGCGCCGGTCTGGCGGCGGCAATTCAGGCTCATGATGATGGCGCGAGCGTGCTGATCGTCGAAAAAATGCCGACTATCGGTGGTAACACCATTAAAGCCTCTGCCGGGATGAACGCGGCGGAAACCCGCTTCCAGCGCGTGAAAGGTATTCAGGATAGTAAAGAACTGTTCTACGCCGAAACGCTGAAGGGCGGTAAAAACAAAAACAACCCGGCGCTGTTGCATCGCTTTGTGGAAAATGCACCGCAGGCGATCGAATGGCTGGCGGATCGCGGCATCATGCTGAACGATATCACCACCACCGGTGGCATGAGTATTGACCGTACTCACCGCCCGAAAGACGGTTCTGCCGTTGGTGGTTATCTCATCAGTGGCCTTGTGCGTAACGTCACGAAACGTGGAATTGATGTCATGCTCGACACTTCGGTGGTCGATATTGTAATGGAAGGCGGCGAAGTGGCGGCGGTGCGTCTGCTGACCGACGAGCAGGAAAGCGTCACCATTCCGACTCGTAGCATCATCGTGGCGACCGGCGGTTTCAGTGCTAACAGCGAGATGGTGGTGAAATACCGTCCGGATCTGGCGGGCTTCGTAACCACCAACCACAAAGGCGCAACCGGCGGCGGCATTGCATTGCTGGAGCGTATTGGTGCTGGCACGGTGGATATGGGCGAAATCCAGATTCACCCGACGGTGGAACAGAAAACCTCTTATCTGGTCTCGGAATCCATCCGCGGCGGCGGCGCAATTCTGGTGAGCCAGCAAGGCAACCGCTTCTTTAACGAAATGGAGACCCGCGATAAAGTCTCTGCGGCGATCATTGCGCTGCCGGAACATTACGCCTATATCGTCTTTGACGAACACGTCCGTAGCAAAAATAAAGCAGCGGATGAGTATATCGCCAAAGGTCTGGTGACCAGCGCCAGCACGGCGAGTGAACTGGCGGCTAAACTCGGATTAGACGAAGAGACTTTCCTGGCAACGCTTGCCCGCTATAACGATGCCGTGGCGAAACAGGACGACGAAGAGTTTGGTCGTAAAACCGCGCTGCGTGCGCCGATTAATGAAGGGCCGTTCCACGCGATTCAGATTGCGCCGGGCGTACACCACACCATGGGTGGGGTAACCATTAATACCGAAACTCACGTGCTGAATGCGCAAAAACAGGTGATTCCAGGCGCTTATGCTGCCGGTGAAGTGGTCGGTGGTATTCACGGTGGCAACCGTATTGGCGGAAACGCCGTTGCTGATATTATTATCTTTGGTACGCTCGCCGGCCATCAGGCTGCGTTGCGCGCGCAGCAGGTACCCTGGGCCATGCTGGAATCAGCATAACGAACGGATGGCACAGTCCCATAGCCCGGCGTTGCCGGGCTATTTCAACTGAAGTGAAGGGGGATTTTGATGTCAGATACCACTCGGGTATACAGTTATTCCGCGATTCTGATGGGCTCGCCCATCCTGCTAAAACTCTTCGTCCACGACGAGGCGCTCGCCTCCCGCGTGTTCCGTCTGATTAAACAGTATGAAGATCTGCTGACCGTAAACCGTGCTCAGTCGCAGGTGATGGATATCAATCATGCGGCGGGCCAACGTGCGGTGAAGGTCAGTAGCCCGGTTTACGCCCTGATCAAATGCGCAAAAGCGGCAAGCGAGCTACCACAGAGCGCTTTTAACCTGGCTATTGGGCCGTTGGTGAAGCGCTGGCGGATTGGCTTTAAGGGCGACAGCGTGCCGCCAGCGGATGAAATTACGCATCTGCTGACGCTGACCAGGCACGAGCAGGTCATCCTCAACGACGACGATGAGAGCGTTTTTCTGGCGCAGCCGGGAATGGAGATCGATCTCGGTGCGATCGCCAAAGGGTATATTGCCGACCGTGTGCGCGATTTTTTACGTCAGGAAGGCGTGGCGCAGGGGCTTATCAATCTTGGCGGTAACGTACAAACGCTGGGCATGCCGGAGGGCGGGTGGTCAATTGGCCTGAAAAAACCGTTCTCTACCGCAGGCGCGATGATTGGCACGCTCGACGTCGAAAACAAGTCGGTCGTGACCTCCGGTGTTTATGAGCGATTTTTTGAACAAGACGGCCAGCTGTATCACCATATTCTCGACCCGCGTACCGGCTACCCACTGAATAATGAACTCAATAGCGTGACGATCGTCAGCGCAAACTCCATCGATGGTGATATCTGGACCACGCTGATGTATGGCATGGGGGTCGAAAAGGGCTGTGCGGCGCTGCGCGCAAGGCCGGATATTGAGGCGATTTTTGTGACGAAAAAGAAAGAGGTGGTCCTGTCATCGGCCCACCTCTATCGTTTCACGCTGTTGGATAACGAGTATCGCCTTACTGACAGTACTGTTTGAGCAGGCCGTATTGTTCCGGCTGCAGGCGATAGCGATAGACCGGACGGCCTGTCGCCCCGTAGTGAATACTGGTAAAGAGAATGTTGATTTGGGCAAGCCAGATCAGATATTTACGGCATGACACGCGGGAAATATTCACCGCCTGCGCCAGATCGTCGGTGGAAAACTCCGTTTCCGGATGCGCATCAATCCACTGGCACAGCGTGCGCAGGGTCTGTGGCGTCAACCCTTTCGGCAGCCGTTTGGTGTCTGCCAGTTCGGGCGAGCCACCGTGCAGCAGGCGGTCGACATCGGCCTGTTCATAGTAGGCGTGACTCCCCATCAGCTGCTTTTTCTCGCGCCAGCTCAGCAGCGCTTCTTCAAAACGCGGGAACTGGAAAGGCTTAATCAGATAGTCCACCACGCCGTAGCGCAGCGAAGTCTGAACGGTGGCGGCATCGGAGGCGGAGGAGATCATGATAACGTCAATCGCGCGTCCTGCGTTACGCACCTCAGGCAGCAGATCCAGCCCGTTGTCCTGCTGCATATAAACATCCAGCAGGATCAGGTCGATAGACAGCGCAGGATCCAGCAGCTTGTCTCGCGCCTGCTGGAGTGTTGAAGCGATACCGCAGCAGGCAAAACCGTCCACCCTCTCGATATAGCAACGATTCAGGTCGGCCACCATGGCATCATCATCGACTATTAACACATTAATCACGCCTGTTCCTCTCGCTATCCCACGGAATATGTACAAAAAATTGCGTAAATACGCCAGGCTCTGACTCGACGGAAAGCGTTCCGCCAAGGTTCTCCGTCTGCTGACGGGCCAGGAACAGCCCGACGCCGCGGTTTTCGCCTTTGGTTGAAAATCCTTTATTGAAAATAGCGTCGATGCGCACCGGGTCAATCCCCGGGCCATCGTCGCTGACTTCGGCGCTCAGCCAGCCATTCTGGTAGTGTAGCAGCAGGCCAATTTCACCTTCGCCCTGGCCGGCCATGGCGTCCAGGGCGTTCTCAATCAGGTTGCCAAGCACGGTCACCAGAACCGCCACCTGTTCTTCGTTTGGATTATCGGGCACCAGACTCTCTTCGGCCAGCGTCAAATTCACCCCCACGTCGCCCGCGCGGTTGATTTTACCCAGCAGGAAACCGGCAATAATCGGTGATTTTATTTTATGCTGCAGCGTACCAATATCCGCCTGATAGTTCTGAGCGGTTTGCAGAATGTAGTCTTCGAGCTTGTCGTAGCGCTTCATGTGCAGTAACCCAAGAATGACGTGCAGTTTGTTCATAAATTCATGGGAATGGGCACGCAGGGCGTCGATATAGTTGACCAGCCCATCCATACGCTGCATCAACTGGCTAACCTCGGTTTTATCGCGGAAAGTGCCGATGGCGCCAATGACGCGCTTGTTGTTGCGCAGCGGAACGATGTTACACAGCAGCAGACGGCCGTTGCAGCCCATTTCACGGTCGGTCACCGGCGAGCCGCTGGCGAGCACTTCTTTGAGGTTAGTGAGCAGCGGCGCGTGTTGCTCAGCGCCTAAAGCATGGGCATCGGCAGAAAAAAGAATGTGACGCGCAGCCTGATTAATCAGGGTCACACGGCCTTTGTCGTCAACGGCTATAACGCCTTCGCGCATGGATTGCAGCATGGCCTGGCGCTGCTCGAACATCCTGGAAATCTCATGCGGCTCGAAGCCAAACAGGATATTTTTCAGCACGCGCACCAGCCCCCAGATCCCCAGCGTGCCAACGACCGCGCTAAACAAGACGAACCAGATAGCGGTCCACCGCGCTGCGCTAATTTGTTCGTCCACTTTCTGAAGTGAGATACCGACGATAGCCACGCCAATTTGCTGGTGTTGGTCATTGTAGATGGGCGAAAAGACGCGTAGCGCCTCGGCCAGCACGCCGTGGTTAATGGACAGATTCTCATGGCCTTTGAGCGCAGGCTGGAGATCGGCGCCGATAAAGTGCTGGCCAATCAGATGGGTGTTGGGGTGCGAGTAGCGCACCGCATCCATGTTGGTGATAACGGCATACAGCAGGCCATTGCGCTGCTGTACCGCTGTCGCAATCGGCTGAATGATATTGTGTTCAGGCGACCCGGTGAGCCCGCGTTTGATCTCCGGTGAATCAGCCAGCGTGCGGGCGATGGCAAAGGCCTTGTCCTGCAGGCCGGTGCGAGTCGCTTTAGTGATCTGCATGAAATAGAAGGCGTAAACCACCAAAAGGACGGAAATAATCACGCTGCACACCATCAGCGTCACCAGCGTACTGAGCTTCATCGGGCGCTTAGCCTGAGGTGGCTGTTGTGGCATATTGCGCATGAAAACCTTCTATTATCAACGGCAAAAAATCATTATCGCCGATGTATCCCTTTTCTTAAAGCCATCGTGTCCTGACAAAACCAAACCTTTCTTTGTGACCGTACTCGCAGAGCTTTCCATACAAAACACTTTAGTATTGTTGAAGAACCCATAATAAGGAGTCCGTTTATGAGCATTAAGCTTGCAGGTTCAGTCATGGAAAGACGCAGTTCGACGACCGCTGAAATTGACCGACTGTCCACTCACGATATGTTAAGTCTTATTAATCAAGATGATAAGATAGTTTCAGATGCTGTCGCCTCCTGTCTTGATGAACTTACACGTCTGGTCGACCGCGCGGTGGCAACCTTAAGCCACGGTGGCCGGGTGGTGATTGTCGGCGCGGGCGCTTCGGGCCGGAACGCGGTGCTGGCCGCTAATGAGTACGCGCCGGATGAAAAACATCCGCTGGTGGGGCTGATCGCGGGCGGGGCGCTGGCGATGCTGCACGACATGCGCGAGGCGGGGCAGGACTATAACCGCGGTGTGCTGGATCTGCAGGCCATCGGGTTTACGCAAAAAGACATGCTGATCGGGCTCTCCGTTCGCGGCAAAACACCGTGGTTATGGGGCGCCATGCGCCATGCCTGGTCATTGGGGGCGACAAGGGCGCTGATTACCCGCAACGTGCACAGCGAAGCCGCCGAGCTCGCCGATATCGTCATTGCGCCGCAAACCGGCGCGGAAGTGGTGGCGGGCTATGGTAATCCGAAGGCGATTCTCGCGCAGAAGCATGTGCTCAATATGTTGACCACTGCGTTGGCCGTCCGTACTGGCCGGGTCTACAGCAATATGCGTGTTGATATTCGCGGCAACACGACGCAGATGATGGAACGGCAGATTGCGATTGTGATGGAGGCGGGCGGCTGCACGCGCGCGGCGGCGAAAGCGGCGCTGGAAAGTTGTGACCATAACTGTAAAACTGCGGTACTGATGGTGCTTACCGGGATGGATGCCTGGAAAGCCCATGAACTGCTGGCGCAAAATAACGGCTTTGTGCGTCTGGCGCTGCAGGAAGCGCCGTAATCTGAAATCAGTAAAAAGCCCGCAAAATAATGCGGGCTTTGCTTGTCGCGTACAGCTTAGAACTGGTAGGTCATGCCTACACCAACGATATCGTCGGTAGAGATGCCGTTGGCGCTGTAGAACTGTGAATCTTCATCCAGCAGGTTAATTTTGTAATCAACATAGGTGGAGAAGTTCTTGTTGAAGTAGTAGGTTGCACCCAGGTCAACATAGTTCACCAGATCCTGGTCGGTCAGGTAAGAACCGTTGCTGTTGGTGTGAACACCAACGTCTACGCCACGGGAGTAAACCCACGCCAGAGACGGACGCAGACCGAAGTCGAACTGATACTGTGCGGTGACTTCGAAGTTTTGTGTTTTGTTGGCAATACCATCATCGCCAAACGGCGTCATGTTGCGGGTTTCCGCATACATCATTGCCAGATAAACGTTGTAGGCGTCGTATTTCGCACCAACGGTCCAGACGTCAGCTTTATCGCCGCCGGCGCTTACACTACCGTTTTTACCGTTACCATAGCGATTGTTAACACCAGCATAGGCAACCTGATCGTTGGTACGATCGGATGTTGCGTAGGCTGCGCCAATGCTTAAACCCTGTAATTCAGGGACCGCATCAGCGAAATCAAACGTTGTGGACATGCTGTAGCCATCACCGTTCTGGAAACGAACGCTGTTATGACCATTTTTCGTCCCTTCCTGGTTGTTTGAACCGCTTTCGTTAGCGCCCTGATACTGCAGCGCAAAGTTCCAGCCGTTGACCAGACCGAAGAAATCGCTGTTACGGTAGGTTGCTACGCCGTTGGTACGGCCAACCATAAAGTTGTCGGTCCAGGTGTAAGAGTCGCCGCCGAATACCGGCAGCATATCGGTCCAGCCTTCAATGTCGTATACGGTACCGTAGTTACGGCCATAATCGAAGGAACCAAAGTTGGCAAACTTCAGGCCAGCAAACGCCAGGCGGTTGAAGGATTTGTCACCAGCGCCTTCGGTGTCGTTAGCGTAGGTTTTGTATTCCCACTGGCCGTAGCCAGTCAGGTCGTTGGTAATCTGGGTTTCGCCTTTGAAACCGATTTGCACGTAGGTTTCATCGCCGTCATCGCCAGCGTTGTCGGAAAATGTGTGACGTGCGTCGATCTTACCGTACAGATCAACTTTATTGCCGTCTTTATTATACATTTCCGCCGCATTTACCGCGCCTGCCATTAATAAGGCAGGAACCAGCAGTGCCAGTGCTTTAATTTTCATTATACTTTCCTTTGCATGATAACGCATGTGAATATAGTAACGTCATCCGGCGTTACGTGTTCGAATACTATATTGAGAGTTCAATTTATTTCAGGATATAAATGAAACAAAGTTATATTAAATATTTCAAAATATTTCTTTTATAATTAAAGTAATATATATGATGTTTTTTGTATTTTAAATTACCATGAAATTCATTTGTTTATGTGTTTTGCTGATGTGTGTTGATGTAATTATTAATGTTGAGTATGTTTTTATTGAAGGGCGCTACAGGCAAAAAAAATCCCGACTGCACTGGCATACAGTCGGGAAGGTCATAAAAAACTTCTTGATGCATAAACAAAAGGCTAATAACAAGCATGATAATGGCACGATAAAAATGAAAAATAAAGTCTTAGCGTTTCTTTTTTAATATAGAAATGATGAATTTAATTATGATTAATAAATACTATTTTGTATGAGAACAGAATAAATAGTGGCGATTAACAATAAAGATACTGAGATTGTCCCTGTGTGCCGATACGGCGATGGCGGCACAGGCAGCGCAAACTTGCCAGAGATCAAGGTGGCGGCACTTCGTGGCCCACAGGTCGATCTGGAGACTATCTCGCGGCACGCAAATTGTTATAATGTGATTTGCGTCACATCATAAATGTGACGACCGTTTGAATGAATTGCATGACGAGAGTGTTTTTATGGAAGAAAGGACGAGCCGCGGACCAGGCGGTAAGCTGGCGCTGTGGGTCTTTTACGCGTTTTGCGGCTACTTTATCTGGGCAATGGGTCATTATATTTGGGTCATCAGCGATGTGCAGAGCATTCCCGGCGCCACCCTTGAGGGGGAAATGGGCTCGACCAGCGGCAAATGGCTTGGCGCGTTGTTGGGCTTTCTGGTTCTGAGCATTGTCGGCGGCCTGCTGGGCGGCATTGCGTGGTACACGCGCCCTCGTCGCTACGGGCAGGAAGAACGTCTGTAATCTTGCTATGCTGGGGGAAAATATTCACTCAGGCGACACCCAAAATGGATTTAACCGCATGGCAGCAGGACGTTGAGTTCTGGTTTGAACAACATGAGTTTCACGGCGATGCTTCACATGATATCGCCCATTTTCGCCGGGTGTGGCATACCGCCCGGCAGATAGCGGAAGGGCGGCCGGTCGATTTGCTCGTCATTCTGCTGGCCAGTTATTTTCACGACCTGGTGAGTCTACCGAAAAATCACCCTGATCGTGCGCAATCCTCACAGCTGGCGGCGCAGCGAACTTTAGACGTTCTGCGCCGCGATTTCCCCCATTTCCCCAGCGAACGTTATAGCGCTGTCGCTCATGCGATAGCGGCGCACAGCTTCAGCGCCAGGATCCCACCGCAAACGGAAGAAGCGCGAATTGTCCAGGATGCCGACCGGCTTGAGGCGCTGGGTGCCATCGGGCTGGCTCGCGTGTTTGCTGTCTCGGGTTCGATGAATACGGCGCTGTTCGATGCTGACGATCCCTTTGCCGATCGCCGGCCGTTAGATGACAAAACCTACGCGCTGGACCATTTCCAGACCAAACTGCTGCGCCTGCCTGCGACGATGCAAACTGAGAAAGGGCGGGAATTAGCGCAAAAGAATGCTGATTTCCTGGTGCACTTTATGGCAAAACTGAGCGCCGAACTGGCGGGCGACCCGCTGTCGCTGGATGCGGATGTGCTGCGGCGATTCGCGCCACAAGAATCCAGCAAACTGTGATAATCTCGCCTTTATTTGCGCTTTCTTTTTCCTTTTCTGTATCTGGTCAAATTTATGCAACAACGAGTCTTATCAAACGAGGTAGCGTTACCCGACGAGCCGGACGCTCAGGCGCTGCTGGAGCATATCCTGGAGATTTACGATCTTAAGACCGTTGTCGCCGAGCTGGTTGCCGTAGGGGAACAGCACTGGAGCCCGGCTATTGTTAAACGTGTCGTCACGTTGGGGCGTGCCAATACCCGACTCAGCGAAAACGAGCAGGCGCATCTTGCTGGGTTGCTGCCGAAGCCGCCCGCTCATCATCCGCATTATGCATTCCGCTTTGTCGACCTTTTTGCCGGTATTGGTGGAATTCGCAATGGCTTTGAGGCGATTGGCGGCCAGTGCGTGTTCACCAGCGAGTGGAACAAACATGCGGTGCGTACCTATAAGGCGAACTGGTACTGCGATCCGCATGAGCACCAGTTCAACGCCGACATTCGCGATGTCACGCTCAGTGCTCGCACCGACGTCAGCGACGCTGAGGCGCAGGCGCATATTCGCCAATGCATTCCGCAACATGATGTTCTGCTCGCAGGCTTTCCCTGCCAGCCGTTTTCGCTTGCCGGGGTATCGAAAAAAAATGCCCTGGGCCGTGCGCACGGGTTTGCCTGTGATACGCAAGGCACGCTGTTTTTTGACGTAGTACGAATTATTGACGCACGCAGGCCGCCCATCTTTGTGCTGGAAAACGTCAAGAATCTCAAGAGTCACGATGGCGGGAAAACCTTCCGCATTATCATGCAAACCCTGGACGAGCTGGGCTATGAAGTTGCCGATGCTGCGGATATGGGGGCCGATGATCCGAAGATTATCGACGGTCAGCACTTCCTGCCGCAGCACCGCGAACGTATTGTGCTGGTTGGCTTCCGCCGGGATTTAGGCCTGCATCAGGGCTTCACCCTGCGCGATATTCCCGCGCTTTACCCTGCGCGTCGTCCGACGTTTGGCGAGCTGTTAGAGCCGAATGTCGATGCCAAATTTATCCTGACGCCGGTGCTGTGGAAGTACCTCTATCGCTATGCGCGTAAGCATCAGGAAAAGGGCAACGGATTCGGTTATGGCCTGGTTGACCCAACGCGAGCCAGCAGCGTGGCGCGTACGTTGTCGGCACGCTATTACAAAGACGGCGCGGAGATCCTCATCGATCGCGGCTGGGATCGCGCGTTGGGCGAAAAACATTTTGACGATCCACAGAATCAGTTACGTCGACCGCGTCGCCTGACGCCGCGCGAGTGCGCGCGGTTGATGGGCTTTGAATCGCCGCAGGGCTACCGCTTTCGCATTCCGGTCTCGGATACCCAGGCCTATCGCCAGTTTGGTAACTCGGTGATCGTGCCGGTATTTGCCGCCGTGGCCAGGCTGCTGGAGTCGCGTATCCTGCAAGCGGTACAAAAGCGGGATGCGGAGAAGAAGAATGGCGGACGTTCACGATAGGGCCACTCGCAGCAAAAATATGCGTGCTATCGGTACGCAGAATACCGCCATTGAAAAAAGGATGGCGTCCTTGCTCGAGCAGTTGGGCCTGCGCTGGCGGGCTCAGGACACACGTTTGCCGGGACGGCCAGATTTTACGCTCGACGACTATCGTTGCGTCATTTTTACCCACGGCTGTTTCTGGCATCAACACGATTGCTATTTGTTTAAGGTGCCCGCCACGCGAACCGAGTTCTGGCTGGCGAAAATTGGCGCTAATGCGACTCGCGATCGACGGGATATCGGCCTGCTGGTCGAACAGGGCTGGCGAGTGCTGGTGGTATGGGAGTGCGCGCTACGCGGACGACAGAAGCTAAGCGATAGCGCGCTGAGCGAACGGCTGGAAGAGTGGATCTGCGGCGGCGAAGGCAGCGCGCAGATCGGGATTCAGGGGATCACGAATCTAAACCTGCTTTCTTCGTCGGGCAGGGAGTAGCCGATGCTTTCGCCGGGAACAGGTATTTGCCTAAGGTCACCAGGACAACCGCCGCAATGATAATCGCCAGCGCCAGCCACTCAGTCGCAGAGAGATGCTCGCCATTAAAACCGGTGCCCAACAGCACGGCGACCACCGGGTTGACGTAAGCGTAGCTGGTGGCCACGGCGGGGGTAACATTACGAATCAGATACATATAGGCATTAATGGCGATGATAGACCCGAAAATCGCCAGGTAACCTACCGCCAGAAAACCGTGCAGATCCGGTAACGTCGTCAAGCGTTCACCGCTGAGCAGCGAGGCCAGCATCAACACAATACCGGCGGCCAGCATTTCAATTGCCCCGGCCATCATGCCGGTTGGCAGCGTGATACGTGATCCATACACCGAACCAAACGCCCAGCTCAGCGAACCAATCAGAATCAGCAGCGCTCCCCACGGGTTGCCGCTAAGGTTGCCGCCGCTGTTTAACAGCACGATGCCCGCCAGACCGATGGCGATCCCCAGCCATTCCAGCTTACGGGTGGCGATGCCGAAAAAGCGGCTAAAGCACAGCGTAAACAGCGGTACGGTCGCCACCATGACGGCGGCAATCCCCGAAGGCACATGCTGATGTTCCGCCACCGTCACCATGCCGTTCCCCACGGCCAGCAGCAGTACGCCAATCAGCGCCGCGTTGAGCAGCGGCCCACGCGGCGGCAGCCGGTGCCCGGTCGCCAGCAGATACATCATCAGCACCACGCCCGCCGACAGGAAGCGCACGCCCGCCATCATCAGCGGGGGCCAGCTGGCAACGCCAATGCTGATGGCAAAATAGGTCGACCCCCAGATGATATACAGCGCGAACAGCGCGCCAACCAGGGGTAACAGTTGTTTAATACGCATACTTCCTCACGGCAAAATAGCAAGCAGGCTGATAGTAAACGCGAAAACGAGTTCGCTGGCGAGTGCTTTAATTAAGGGGTTGATGTTATTTTTATGTTATAAATATGTATCTCTTACACCCCGCGATATTTTGCTTCATACTTTACTCTCAATAACAAAAAGGAAGGATGTCGCTTGTGGCGGGAAGTAGTTTATTAACCTTATTAGATGATATCGCGACTTTACTCGACGATATCTCGATGATGGGCAAACTGGCGGCGAAAAAAACCGCCGGTGTGCTGGGCGATGATTTATCGCTGAATGCCCAGCAGGTGTCAGGCGTGCGCGCTAACCGCGAATTGCCGGTGGTGTGGAGCGTGGCCAAGGGGTCGCTGCTCAATAAGGTGATTCTGGTACCGCTGGCGCTGCTGATCAGCGCCTTTATCCCCTGGGCGGTGACGCCGTTGCTGATGATCGGCGGGGCCTATCTGTGCTTTGAAGGCGTGGAGAAGGTGCTGCATAGCCTGCATGCGCGTAAGCACAAGGGCGATGAAGCTGCCCGTCAGAAGCGTCTGGAGACGATTGCGCAGCAGGATCCGGCTATCTATGAGCGCGATAAAGTTAAAGGGGCGATTCGTACCGACTTTATTCTGTCGGCGGAAATCGTGGCAATTACGTTGGGCATTGTGGCACAAGCGCCGTTGCTCAATCAGGTACTGATTTTATCCGGCATCGCGCTGTTGGTGACCGTGGGCGTCTACGGCATTGTTGGGGTGATCGTCAAGCTGGATGATATGGGTTACTGGCTGGCCGAGAAGCGCAGCGTGCTGGCGCAAGGGCTGGGAAAAGGCTTGCTGGTGGTAGCACCGTGGCTGATGAAAACGCTCTCGGTGGTGGGAACGCTGGCGATGTTTCTGGTGGGCGGCGGCATTGTGGTTCACGGCGTAGCGCCGTTGCATCATGCCATTGAAGGTTTTGCCCAGCAGCAGTCGGCGTGGTTGGCCATGGCGTTGCCAACGCTGGCAAACCTGGTATTGGGATTTATCATTGGCGCCGTGGTGTTGGCCGCGGTGAATCTCATTGCCCGTTTGCGTAAAAAGTCGGCATAAATAATCCAATTCCGCTACGCAAAGAGGGCGTGACCAGGCTAATGTAAAACTGTTTCACCCTGATACCGGAGGCAATAATGGTCTTTTTGGTCAGTGATGAAGTCCGGCCCAAAAACGGTGGGCCGCGGATGGTGGTAACCGGTTATGCCAGCGGTATGGTGGAGTGTCGTTGGTATGATGGTTTCGGCGTCAAACGGGAAGCATTCCGTGAAGATGAGCTGATTCCCGGCGCCATCCATCAGCAAGAACAGGCATCATAACCGTGTTTACGCCCGGCATTTGCCGGGCGTTTTAGACCCGATCTTATCGGGCTCTTTGTCGTAGAGCAGTGTAATGGAGCAGCATGAATTTTCAGCAACGCAGTAGTGGGATGTGGGATGGGTCTGTGAGTATCAGGAGGCCAATGTGCGTCCCTTGACCGCCACCACGGCGGCTTCGTCAGGATGGTGGGCGCGGCTCACGCGTCGGGTTAGCCCCGAACGTGTAGTGAATATCTGCTTTCTGGTGGTGCTGTTCTTCTCCACGTTGCTGACCTGGCGCGAAACCATCGTGCTGGAGGATGCGTATATCTCCAGCCAGCGCAATAACCTGAAAAACGTCGCCAACGACATGGACGCGCAGCTGCAGTTCAACACTGACCGCTTGCTGTTTTTTCGCAACGGTATGGAGTCCGCGCTTCAGGTGCCTCTGGCCTTTGAAGTGTTGCGCACCGCTGAGCAGGAGTTTGAGCGCAAGCGTGCGTTCGCCGACTGGCGGATCTCGCTAAACAACAACCGTACGTTGCCGCTGAACGGCGTCTCGGATAACTTCGTCAAACATACCAATCTCCTGTCGCGTGATAACTCGCTGCTGGGCAATGAGTTTATGGCCGCCATTGAACTGGGCTATCTGCTACGCCTCTCTGCCATTACGCGTCAGCATCTTTCCCGTTTTGAAACCCATATGCTGTATGTTTCGCGCGCCGGGTTCTACCTCAGCACCGAACAGAATCAGGGCAATGGCATCACCGAGTACTATTACAGCCTGGCGACCAGCCCGTGGTTTATCCAGCAGTCACAGCGAGATAACCCGGGGCGCGGTGTGAAATGGCACACCAGCTTCACCCGCGATAAAGTGCCGGTAGCCCAGATGGTCACCGCCTCTGTACCGCTCGATTACGATCACTACTGGTTTGGCGTGTTGGCCATTCAGCTGTCGGTTAACGAAATGACCCAGTTCCTGATGCAGTCTGTCGAAGGGGAGGAAGAGGGGGAATATCAGCTCTACGATCGCCGAATGAATCTGATTGCTTCATCCGAAGAGGAGCCGCAAAAACGCACGCAGCTTTCGCAAGAGATTCAGGCGCAGCTGGCATATGCCTACGAGCACGATAACGAGGGGAGCGTGCGCCAGCTTTCCCGCTACATCAGCTGGGAAAAACTGCGCAATTTCGACGGCGTGTTGTTGCGCATTCACAGTCTGGAGGAAGGGATCCGCGGCGACTTTGGCAGCATCAGTATCGCGCTAACCCTTTTGTGGATACTGTTTACCTCCATGCTGCTTATCTCCTGGGCCGTCATCCGCCGCATGGTACGCAATATGTCGTCGCTACAGGATTCGCTGGAGTGGCGCGCCTGGCACGATATGTTGACCCGGCTGTATAACCGTGCCGCGCTGTTTGAGCGAGCAGGTAAAGCGCTTGCCGTCAGCCAGCAACGAGGGGCGCCGATGTCGGTGATTCAGCTGGATCTGGACCACTTCAAGCGTATCAACGATCAATATGGTCATCAGGCCGGAGATCGGGTGCTTACCCATATTGGCCGGGTGATTATCAATAAAATTCGCAAATCGGATATTGCCGGACGCGTCGGCGGCGAAGAGTTCTGTATCGTGCTGCCGGAAACATCGCTGGAACAGGCGGTGGTTATCGCTGAACGCATTCGTGAGAGCATCTATAGCCGTGAAATTCTCATCAGCCGCAATCAGACGCTGCGGGTGAGCGCTTCGTTGGGAGTGTGCAGTAGCGAAGAGCTACAGCGCTATGATTTCCAGCACCTTCAGTCGATCGCTGACGGTCGGCTGTATCAGGCTAAACAGGGCGGGCGTAATCGGGTGTGTGCGGAAGGCTGATTACGTAGGCCATAGCAGCGAAAATCATAAATTTAGCTTATGGATAAGTATTGTAATCAGAATAATCCCAAAACATTATCAATGATTCCGGTTAGAGGAAGTTGCCATCTTATTGATTTATATCGATGTTCTTAAAAGAAGAAACAATGTGTGACGGAGAGGTCATATATATTTATTAGGTGAATAATTCTTGTCATTCAACATAAACAACGATAATGTTTCACCACGTCAGGTTTCCTGATGTAACGAATATTTCAATGCTTCTTGCTTCGGCAAGGTTGATCCCGACGCAGATGTGTCGGGATTTTTTTGCCTTCAACGCGTCACTTCTGTCACGCTGAAGTCGTGAACATCCAGCTCGAAAGCTTCCGCCAGTTCTCGCCAGGTATGGTATTCACGACCGTCGACGCTCACGTGGTGTGGATCGTTCGACGAACGGTGGATTTCGCTTTCGCTGATTTCGTTGATAGCTGCCAGTAGCGCATCAACGTTGATGTCACGAGGATCGATCGCTGATTTCATCACAGATACCCTTTTTACCGCTCCCTGTATAATTATACATGCGTCGTATAATGTTGCTCACTTTTTGCTCAATTTTTGTTATTGGTGGATATTTAGCCAGTTGGTTGTCAAGGCCGCTGTCAGCATGACAATTTTGTTCTACACTGGGAAAAACCAATCAGGAGAGGCGTTTATGCAAGTTAACGATCGTGTGACGGTCAAAACCGATGGGGGGCCGCGTCGCTCCGGAGTGGTGCTGGCCATTGAACAGTTCAATGAAGGGACGATGTATCTGGTCGCGCTGGAAGACTATCCGCTGGGGATCTGGTTTTTCAACGAAGTGGGCCATCCTGATGGAATTTTTGTTGAGAAAAGCGAATCGTAATCGATCATCTGGCGGTAGCCCTACCGCCAGTTTCCCTGCCTGGATATCCTAGCGCATATTGACGAAAATGCCCGAGGTGACATTTTCCGCCAGGCGCACAACATGATAAATAACCTGTTTGTTATGCGTTTTTATTTTCTTCTTAATATTACCCTTATGTGACGATACGGTTTTTGCTTTAATATTCATCTGATCGGAAATCTGAATCGTTCCCTGTCCCGACATCCACATTTTCAGCATGCTTGATTCTGTCCTGCTTAATGACAGAGTAGACATATTAGTTTGCTTTACGTCTGATTTTTCTTTTTTCAGATAATTCCCCAGAATGCTATCCAGGGTTTCCGGTTTTATCGATTTGGAACTTATTAGCAGATTACTCCGCACCATCAGGTATTCGTCAAAATGAATATTGGCAATAGCCATAAAAACAATGAACAAAGTCCTGGGATGTTGATTAATGATCTGCTTGATATGCAAGCTACTCTGCACATCGTGGATGAAGCAGTCCTCATTAATGAACACGACAGATGGATGACGAGTCGCGCAAACTTCTGTAAGTGCTTCTACGCTCTCAACATTGTCAATATCTCGTTTCTTCACTCCACGACTGGCCAGGTATCCGGTTAACCCTAGCCGCGTATAACTGCATAGATCCATAATAATCGTTGACATGGCATACCCTCACTCAATGCGTAACGATAATTAACCCATTACCCTCGAACTTCATCGTCGCAGCGAACCTAATGAAAATAAAAAATTGAGAATGAAGACGATCAGGCGGCATCAACTATCCCGTAAAGTTACGTATAATTTGCCAGGAATCATCTCAAAGTAAAGTAAATGTTAGGTTATGTGAAAGACGTAAAAACAAATAACCCGCGCCAGCGATATGCTGGTAGATGTTTTTGCAAATTTACTTTAGGAATTTCCTCATAATAACCTGGAGGGTACTATGGAGAATTTATACGTGGTAACTCACTGATAATATCAGCTAATAGATCAAATATTTCGCTAAATAAGTGTTCACAGAAGGGGGCCACTAATGGCATTAACGCCGCCATCAGCATAATGCCGACGGTCAGGGTGATGGGGAAGCCGATAACAAACACCGACAGCTGCGGGGTCATGCGGTTCAGCATCCCGAGCGCCAGGTTAACGGTCAGCAGTAGGGTAATGATCGGCAGCGCAAGCATGAGACCGTTGAGGAAAATCATGCCGCCCGCCCGGGCGAGCGCGAGAAACGCATTGCTGTTAATGGGCTCACCGCCGATAGGCAACGTGTGGAAAGTGTCGACCAGCAGTGAAATCAGCCACAGATGGCCGTTGAAGACCAGGAACAGCAGCATGGCCAGCATATCGAGAATGCGCGCCAGTACCGGCATGTTGAGATTGCTGCCCGGATCGACAAAGGTCGCGAACGAGAGACCCATTTGCAGGCCCACAATCTCGCCGCAGGTTCGTACGGCGGCAAAGGCAAACTGCATCGTAAAGCCCAGCGCGATACCGATGAGGATTTGTTGTAACGCCAGCCAGAGCGCGTTGGCGGAAAAAATCGGCACATCGACCGGCGGCAGCGAAGGGGCAATGACGAAGGTGATAATAATCCCCAAACCGACTTTCACCCGTTTAGGCACAGAGCGTTCACTGAGTATCGGCGCGGTGGTGATCAGCGCCAGCACGCGCAGCAACGGCCAGAAGTAGAGGCCGAGCCATGAAACCCACTGGTCGCTGGTCATGTGAAGCATAATGCTTAACCGATGATGTAGGGCAGGTTGCTGAACAACGTGCGTACATAGTCAAGCAGCAGATTCAGCATCCACGGCCCGGCGACGATGATCGCGATAAACACGGCGATAATTTTGGGGATAAACGACAGCGTCATTTCGTTGATCTGTGTGGCCGCTTGCAGAATACTGATAATCAGACCGGTGACCAGCGAGACCAAAAGCAGCGGTGCCGCCAGCGCCAGCGCCACTTTCATCGCCTCGATGCCCATCATCATGACGGATTCAGGGGTCATGGGTACTCCTTAACTGTAAAAACTCTGCGCCAACGAACCGACCAATAACTGCCAACCATCGACCAACACAAACAGCATCAGCTTGAAGGGCAGGGCAATGGTCGCGGGCGGTACCATCATCATCCCCAGCGCCATCAGCACACTGGCAATGACCAGGTCGATAATCAGAAACGGTATAAAAATAGTGAAGCCAATCTGGAAAGCGGTTTTCAACTCGCTGGTGACGTAGGCGGGCAGCAGAATGCGCATCGGCACGGCTTCCGGGCCTTGAATCGGTGCGCTGTTGGCCAGCCGGGCAAACAGCGCCAGGTCGGCTTCGCGTGTCTGGCGCAGCATAAATTCACGCAGCGGTTGCGCGCCTTTATCTAACGCCTCCTGCATGGTGATTTTATCTTCGCTAAACGGCTGGTAGGCGTCGGTATAAACTTTATCAATCACCGGCGACATAATAAAAAAGGTGAGAAACAGCGCCAGCCCCAGCAGCACCTGGTTAGGCGGCGCGGACGGCGTACCCAGCGCGCTGCGGAGCAGGCCGAAGACGATGATGATGCGCGTAAAGCTGGTCATCATGAGCAAAATCGCCGGGATAAAGGTCAGCGAGGTGATAAACACCAGCGTTTGGATCGGCAACGACCAGCTCTGCCCGCCGTTGGCCAGCGGCTGGCTGATTAAACCCGGAAGCTGAGCAAAGGCGGAAGGCGAAAGCAATAGCAGCCCGCCCAGCGCGAGGGAATAAATACGGCGCATCAGGATCTCCCGGGACGCTTAAGCATGTTTTTCATCAGTGAAGCAAATTCCGGCGCGTTAGCCTGCGGCGGCGGGTTTTCCGGCGGCGCTGGCGGCAGGGTATGCAGCAGCGTTACCTGCTGGGCGGTGACGCCCAGCACCAGCCGCGCATCCTCGACGTTCACAATCACCACCCGCTCACGCGCCCCTAACGATGCGCTGGCGCTCACCTTCAGGCCGCTGCTGCTTCGGCCCTGCACCGTACCGGGCAGAACGCGTTTAATGACCCACGCGGCGGCCAGAATCAGCACGATAATGCCCAGTAGTGCGCCGCTCACCTGAATCAGCGGTGAAGTCGTCGGTTCATTGGCGTGCGCCACCGTCACCGGCGTGGTGGTGTGGCTCGCCGGCGCAGCGTGCGATGGTGTTACTACAGGCGCGGAGTGGGTTGCGCTCATATCAGCGGCTCAGACGGCGCATGCGTTCTGACGGCGTGATGATGTCGGTAATGCGAACGCCGTATTTATCGGCAACCACCACCACTTCACCTTGCGCTATCAAATAGCCGTTAATCAGAATATCCAGCGGTTCACCGGCCAGACCGTCCAGCGCCACCACCGAACCTTGCGTCAGACGCAGCAGCTCTTTGATGGTCATGCGCGTGCGGCCTAACTCCACGGTCAGCTTGACCGGGATATCCATAATCAGGTCGATATCCTGCAACGTACCGCTGACATCACCGCCGCCCAACTGTTGGAAGACCGCGTCGGTGGCGCTTTTTCCGGAGGTGGATTTTTGCTCGTTCAGCGCTTCAGCCCACAGATCGTCCACGGATCCGCTGTTGTCATCGGGTGGAGTATTCATATCACTCATTTGGGCTGTTCCTCGTTCAGCGAATTCAAAATCGGGTTGATCAAATGTTCTACGCGCAGCGCATACTGGCCGTTCACGGTGCCGTACTGGCTGGTTAACACCGGTACGCCGTCGACGTGAGCAATAATGCGGTCTGGCTTGTCAATCGGCAGAACGTCACCGGGTTTAAGTTTGAGTATCTGTGACAAACGCAGCGAGATATCGGCGAAATTCGCCACCAGTTCCAGCTCGGAATGCTGCACCTGGCGTACCAGGTTCTCGCGCCAGTTTTGGTCCTCGTGGCGTGAGTTTTCCAGCGGCGGGTTGACCAGCAGTTCGCGCAGCGGTTCAATCATGCTGAACGGCAGGCAAATGTTAAATTCGCCGGTCAGGTTGCCGATTTCCACGTGGAATGGCGTGTTCACCACGATATCGTTCGGTGAGGTGGTAATGTTGGTGAACTTCACCTGCATCTCCGAACGGACGTACTCCACCTCCAGCGGGTTAATCGCTTTCCAGGCATCGCTATAGCCTTCCAGCGCCAGCTTGAGCATGCGGTTAATCACCCGCTGCTCGGTATGGGTGAATTCACGTCCCTCAACCTTGGTCGGGAAGCGACCGTCGCCGCCGAACAGGTTGTCCACCGCGATAAACACCAGGCTTGGCGAGAACACCACCAGGCCGGTACCGCGCAGCGGCTTAAGGTGAATCAGGTTGAGGTTGGTCGGCACCGGCAGGTTACGGGCAAACTCGTGGTAGGGCTGAATGCGGATCGCCCCCACGGTAATGTCCGGGCTACGACGCAGCAGGTTGAATAACCCCATACGGAAGTGGCGGGCGAAACGCTCGTTAATAATCTCCAGCGCCTGCAGTCGCTCACGGACCACGCGGCGCTGGGTATTGGGGTCGTAGGGGCGAATGTCATCTTCGCCCGTCGCGCCCGCCAGCGGTTCACTTGATTTGTCGCTGTCGCCGTTTAACAGCGCATCGATTTCGGCCTGAGAAAGAATACTGTCGCCCATGGCTCTACCGCAGAATAAAGGCAGTGTACAGAACGTCGGTAACGTTCTGTTTCGGCTGACCGGCAATTAACGGCGCGCTCAGCGTCTCTTTAATATCGTTTGCGAGCTGTTTTTTGCCATCGTCTGTTGCCAGTTTAGTCGCATCCTGACGCGACAGCAGCAGCAGCATGCGGCTGCGCACTTCCGGCAGATAGTCGTTCAGACGGGCGCGGTCAGCTTCGGATTTCATGCGCAGCGTGATGCCCACGTACAGCACGCGATCGGCATCGCCCAGGTTGACGGTGAAGGTATCCAGCGGGAAAAAGACCGGTGCGGCCAGCGGCGGCGCTTCTTTTGGCGCGGCCGGGGCGTTCTGATGCTCAATGCGCCAGTAGCTGTAACCTGCTGTGGCGCAGGCGGCGAGCGTTACCAGCACCAAAAGTGGGATCCAGAGCGAGCGTTTGCTCTTTTTATTGATAGCGGTGTCAGTCATCTGATGCGGTCTTCCTTTTTACTACTGCTTATCCAATGATTATCCCGCCTCCCGCGCCGGTCAAAGCGTGGAAAAGACGGGAATAATCGTGTTACCTCTGGCGTTTAAGCGAAGATATCTACCGCGTTATCGCCGCGAGAGGCGGCGTGCAGGGCGGCAGGGACGGCCAGCATCTCAGCGTCGTCCTGAGCATCGCTGGCGTTGGCGTCAGCGCGCGAGGCGAACGATTGCTGGGAAGAGGGCTGCTGTTGCTGGCCCGCAAAGCCGTCGCTGCTGATATTGCTCTGGCCCAGTTGGATTCCGTTGTCTTCCAGTTGGCTGCGCAGCACTGGCAGAGCGGCTTCCAACGCCGCGCGTACGTGGCTGTGCGGCGAGGCCATCTGGATCTGCGCGAGGTTATCTTCCACCTTCAGCGTAATGTGTACCTGGCCTAACGACTCGGGGTGCAGGCGCAGTTCGGCGGTTTGCTGGCCCTGACGGGTAAACAGCGTGATGTGCTGGCTGACGTTCTGCTGCCAGTCCGGAGTACCAAGCTGGGCATGGACGTTGGCGCTGGCGGCCATCGGGGCGGCCAGTGAACTGCTGCTCTGTGGCGAAATCGGCGACACCGTCGCCGTTGGCGCGGTTGGGCTTGGCGTGCTTTCCGCTTCTGCTTTCTGCGCCGGGATCACAAAGGCGGCGTCGGCGGATAGCGCACGGGCATCGGTTTGCGGTTGCGAGGCCGGAGTGCTTTTCACATCGATAAAACCGTCGGCTTTTGCTGAGTCACGTTTGAGTGGCGCGTTTAACGCGTTCAGCGTATCGCTGGTGGCGCTGGCGGTCGAGTTCACTGCCGTCTGCGGGGCTTGCGGCGGCGTGGGCAGCATGGCCATCAACGCATTCAGGCTGCCCTGTTCGTCGTCGCTGAGTTTGTCCTCGTCGCTCTCTTTATCGCTGAGCTTATCCTTACCTGACGCTATTTCGCCTTTCAGGTGTGCCGCCAGCGAACTGAGCAGTGTTTGCGCGTCGCTTTGTTCGCTGATATCTGTCGCTTCACCAATCTCAGCGGTGGCGCGTGTCGCTTCCTGCTGTACCAGCCATTCGGTGATGGATTGACCTTTCGCTTTGACATCGCGCAGCGCCGCCGCGTCCTCGCCGGACAGTTGGGCGATTTTGCCCGCGTTTGTTGCATCGCCGGCTTGCGTTAATGCACCCGCCAGCAGAGCCAGAAAATCCTCGGCGCCGCCTGCGGTTTTGGCTGCGGTATCGGCCCCTGCGAGGCTTGCATCGCTGATGGCCAGGTTAGGCAGAGTGATCATTCTGGTTTCCTCATGGTTGCTCGTTGGGCAAATTCATCCATCTTTTTCTGATCCAGACGGTTTTCCGCCAGCAGCTCCGCAGAGGCCTGCCGGTCCTGTAGCGTTTGCCATGCCTGCAAGCGCTGTTTTTTCTCGCGCCAGAAGTTCAGCGCTTGTTCGACTTTGTTGTTCCACTGAATAAGCTGCTGACGATGCTGGTCAATGGCTTTTTCCAGTGTCTGAATAAACTGCTGGTAGTTTTGCCAGCGCAGGCTCGCGATCCCCTGCGTCATGTCGTTATTCAGGCTGTTCTGGTATTCAAGCTGATAGTCCATCAACATTTTGAGTTGTTCTTCCGCCTGCTGGCAGCCGCGTCGCATCTCGCCCAACACCAGGGCGGCGTTATCGACATCGGTTTCTGCCAGTTCTTTAAGCGTTGCTAATGCACCGTGCTGCGCCATATTGGTGATCCTCTTGCTTCACTATGACGTTGGGAAAATCAATTCCAGCGCCTGGATTGATGATTCCCAGTCTGCTTTTTCAAGAATGCCTTGCTGTAAAAATGCTTCCAGGTGCGGCCAGAGCGTGATGGCTTTGTCCAGCATCGGATCGCTGCCTTTGGCGTACGCGCCGACGCTAATCAGGTCGCGGTTACGCTGAAAACTGGAAAGCAGCTGTTTAAAATTGCGCACTCGCGCGTAGTGTTGCTCGCTAATCAGCGCGGTCATGGCACGGCTGATAGAGGCTTCAATATCAATTGCCGGGTAATGACCGGCCTCGGCCAGCCGTCGCGACAGCACGATATGGCCGTCGAGAATGGCGCGGGCGGAGTCGGCGATCGGATCCTGCTGATCGTCGCCTTCGGTTAACACGGTATAAAACGCGGTGATCGAACCGCCGCCGCTGATGCCATTCCCGGCGCGTTCAACCAGCGCGGGCAGCTTGGCAAAGACCGAAGGCGGGTAGCCTTTGGTGGCCGGTGGTTCGCCGATCGCCAACGCAATTTCACGCTGCGCCATCGCGTAACGGGTCAGTGAATCCATGATCAACAGCACATGCTGTCCGCGATCGCGGAAATCTTCCGCCACGCGGGTGGCGTAAGCGGCGCCCTGCATACGCAGTAGAGGAGAAACGTCGGCGGGCGCGGCAATCACCACGGAACGTGCGCGGCCTTCGGTGCCGAGAATATTCTCGATGAAATCTTTCACCTCGCGACCACGCTCACCGATAAGACCGACGACGATGACGTCAGCGCGGGTATAGCGCGCCATCATGCCGAGCAGTACGCTCTTACCGACGCCGGAGCCGGCAAACAGCCCCATACGCTGGCCGCGACCCACGGTGAGCAGGGCATTGATTGGCCGCACGCCGGTATCCAGCACGTGCTCAATCGGCGTACGCTGGAGTGGGTTGAACGGCGGCGTGATCAGCGCGCCGGTTTCCGTGGTATCCGGCGCGGGCAGGCCGTCGAGCGGTTTGCCGCTGCCGTCGAGTACGCGGCCAAGCAGCGCCGGGCCGAGCGGAAGCTGTTTACCGCTTTGCAGTCCGTCGCCGACGGCGCTACGGGCATAAACCCGCGCGCCGGGTAAAATGCCTTCAACTTCTTCAAGCGGCATTAAAAACAGGCGATGACCGTTGAAGCCGACCACTTCGGCTTCCACTTCCTGCATCTCTGTACCCTGTTGACGCTCAATAATGCAGGTTGCGCCAAGCGGCAACTGCAGCCCGGTGGCTTCCAGCACCAGCCCGGTGGCCCGGGTCAGGCGGCCGTAACGGCGCACGGCGGGAAGCTGGGCAATGCGGGCCTCAAAGTTGTCGAGCGTGTTCAGCCAGCGGGTCAGGCGCACGGTCATTAGCAGGCTCCCGGTGCCGCCAGGCGGCACAGTTCCTGCCAGCGCGTGGCCACGCTGGCGTCGAGATCGCCCTCATCTGCGGAGACCTTACAGCCGCCGGGGTGCAGCGTTGGGTCGCCGCGCAGCCGCCAGCCGTGAAGATTCAGCGTGGCGCCCAGCATCTCCTCGACGCGCGGTAAATCTTCCGGGCTGACCCGCAGCTGCGGCTTGCCGCTGAACAGAGGCTCTTGCTGCAGCAGCGATTGAATCTGTTTGATCAGCGCGGTGTTATCGACCACCGGCATCTGGCCGACAATCTGTCGCGCAGCCTCCAGCGCCATCTGCATCAGACGTGAGGCGATCACGCTGTCGAGGGTATCCAGGGTGTGCTGAAATTCGCTCGCCAGCTGCTGCATGCGGGCATGAATAGGGGCCTGATCCTGTTTGGCTTGTGCCAGGCCCTGTTCGAGCCCCTGCGCCAGACCTTCCTGATAGCCCTGTTGTTGACCGGCGGCGTGGCCTTCACGCAGCCCGGCCTGATAGCCCTGTTCATGAGCCTGGATCTGTAGCTGAGCCAACTGCTGTTGCTGCAACTGCTCGGCAGAAATTTCTTCCTGCACGGCGTCCGGTTCGTCGAGGGTGAGGGGAGTAAACTCCACCTCCACCGGCGGCGAGAGATCGTCAGGCTGCCAGACTTTCCACGGCGTGGTATCAGACATAGGTGTCGTCTCCGCTGCCAATCACCATCTCGCCGGTTTCGGCCAGACGACGCACAATAAGCAGAATGGCTTTCTGTTCGTTCTCGACCTGCGACAGACGTACCGGGCCACGGTTGGCGAGGTCGTCGCGCAGAATGTCGGCAGCACGCTGGGACATATTGCGCAGGAACTTCTCGCGTAGCGGCGGCTCGGAACCTTTGAGCGCGATAAGCAACGATTCGGAATCCACTTCCTGCAGCAGGCGCTGGATACTGCGATCGTCGACCTCGACCAGGTTTTCGAACAGGAACATTTCGTCGATAATTTTTTGCGCCAGCTCGCCGTCGAATTCGCGTACCGCGGTAATAACCGCTTCTTCCTGCTGCGTTTTCATCAGGTTGATAATTTCTGCCGCCGTTCTCACGCCGCCCATTTTGCTGCGCTTGAGGTTCTGGCCGTCGAGCAGACCGTTCAACACCTCTGTCAGTTCCGCCAGCGCGGCCGGCTGCACGCCGCCGAAGGTGGCGATACGCAGCATGACGTCGTGTCGCAGACGTTCATCGAACAGCGCCAGAATATCGGCCGCCTGACCACGCTTGAGGTGGACCAGAATGGTGGCGATGATCTGCGGATGCTCGTCACGGATAATATCGGCGGCGCTCTGCGGTTCCATAAAGTTGAGCGTCTCGATCCCGCTGGTGGTTTCGCGGGTTTCGAGAATGTCCTCCAGCAGGCTGGAGGCGCGCTCTTCGCCCAGTGCTTTAACCAGCACCGAGCGCAGATATTCATTGGCGTTAACGCTCAGCGCCGCGAACTGCTCGGCCTCTTGCTCAAACTCGGCCAGCACGTCGGTCAGCTGTTTATTCGAGATCTGTTTGATGCCCGCCATGGCGGTACTGAGCTGCTGTACTTCGCGGGTGCTGAGATGCTTAAACACCTCGGCGGCGCGATCTTCGCCAATCGTCATCAGCAAAATGACGCTTTTGTCGATTCCGGTAAGATTACTCATGGTCGTTATTCATCCATTGGCGAATGACCAGCGCCACGACGCGCGGATCGTTATCAGACATTTCGCGAATACGCTGGCTCATCACCTCGGCGCTCAGGCGCTGGTTGGCACGGCGTTGCTGGGTCTGTTCATCTTTGCTGAGGCGAACCTCAACGGCTTCCTGAATTTCCTGCTGCGCTTTGGCTTTTTCCACTTCGGCCTGGGCGGCCTGTTCACGGCGCACAAGCTGCGGTTTAATCGCTTTACGCCACAGCAGCCAGGCAACAATCAGCACCAGCAGCCAGCGACCGGCGGACATCAGCTGATCGATAAACGACTGCTGCTTCCAGAACGGCAGTTCACCACCGCTGTCATCGCTGCTGTTAAACGGCGAGTTGACCACGTTCAGGGTATCGCCGCGCTGGCTGGAGAAGCCCATCGCCTCGCGGGTTAAATCTTCAATCTGTTTCATCTGATCGCTGGTCAGCGGCAGCGGCTTACCGTCTGGCAGATTGCGATAGTTGACCACCACGGCGACCGACAGACGTTGAACATCGCCAACGTTCTTTTTGGTGTGCGAAATGGTGCGATCGAGTTCGAAGTTGCTGGTTTCGCTACGCTGGGTATTGCGTGGACCGGTGGTGGCGGTTGTGCGGGTATTGGCATTCTGCGCGTTGGCCTGATTCGCCGGCGGGTTGGCAATCGGCGCCGACGGCGCCGGTGCCGGGGTGTTCGACAGCGCGCCAGGAACGCCGCCCGGATACGGGCTACCGACCTGATCGTTTTCGCTCACCTGACGCGAACGAATGGCGGCCTGGTTAGGATCGCCGTTCGGGCGATACTGTTCGTCGGTTTGCTCTTTATTATCGAAGTTTACCTGCGCGGTGACCTGCGCATGCACGTTACCGTTACCGACGATCGGTCCAAGAATCGCTTCAATGCGGCGCTGAACGCGGCCTTCAACGTCGGCGGTGTATTTCAGCTGCGCGTCATTCAGGTCACGAGCGCTGGTATTGGACTGGGTCAGCAGATGGCCGCCCTGATCGACCACGGTGACGTTGCCCGGCGGTAAACCCGCTACGGCGCTGGAGACCAGATGGACCACCGCGGAGATTTGCCCTTCATCAAGCGCGCGGCCTGGTTCGAGGTTGACGGTAATGGAGGCAGAAGGGGATTTCTGCTCGCGTACGAACAGCGAAGGTTTTGGCATCGCTAAGTGCACGCGGGCGCTTTTGACCGGACCGAGGGTTTCGATGGTACGCGACAGTTCACCTTCCAGCGCGCGCTGGTAGTTCACCTGCTCGCTGAACTGGCTGATGCCGAATTTTTCCTGATCGAGCAGTTCAAAACCTACCGCGCCGCCTTTCGGCAGGCCGAGCTGGGCCAGTCGTAGGCGCAGTTCATGCACTTTGTCAGCGGGCACTTCCAGCGCGCCGCCGTTATCGGCGAAACGATAGGGGACGTTCATCTGGGTCAGTTGGGTCACGATGGCCCCCCCGTCCTGATCGGACAGGTTACTGAACAGCGTGCGATAGTCCGGGGATTTGGCCCACAGTACCATTGCCACGAGAATAGCCACCGCGGCGGCACTGGCCACCATCAGTGGAATTTTTGGATTAGCGCGCAGGCGATTGACCCATTCTACAGTTTTATTTTGTGGCGTAGCCGTAGCACTCGCGCTCATTGCGCACCTCGTCGATCCTGATCAATGGCGTTAAACGTAAACGAAAACAAAGCAGACTCCCTGGCGCAAAACACATAAAGACAGCTATGCCATTATTTGATGCTTCGGGAAATTTGATGGGCCAAATAACCCGTTTTTATAGCGCTATTTAGCGCCTTTATCTTATTGACAAACTGATAAGCTCGTTCCCAGGTTAAACACAATCTGGGAGTCAACATGGCGATTCAGGGTATTGAGGGCGTGCTGTCGCAGATGCAGGCAACGGCATCAATGGCGCGCAGTCAAAGCGTGGATACACAGCCAACCATCAGCTTTGCCGGGCAGCTGCACGCGGCGCTCGACCGTATCAGCGATACGCAAAATAGCGCCAAAGCGCAGGCGGAGAAGTTCTCACTGGGAGAACCTGGCATCGCGTTGAACGATGTGATGACCGATCTGCAAAAAGCATCCGTTTCATTGCAGATGGGGATTCAGGTGCGAAATAAACTGGTGAGCGCCTATCAGGAAGTGATGGGGATGCAGGTGTAATCAATCTAACTCATTGTTTATACTTCTTTAATCACATCCAATCCTACGGGCTGGGGCATGAGTGGGACAAACTGATTTAATTTCTGGTTCAGAATGAGTATCTGTTCCTGATTGTTTTCATACATCCTGGTCCGTAAACCAGACAGACTATTTGTGCATTAGTATGGCTTATTCACTATCCTCCAGCGCCTGAGGAACTGCATGCGTAAGTATGTCTTGATTGGTGTGTCCTTCGATAGCGCACACCAACTCGCCCCCTATCTCTATTTTGCCATAAAAATCTTTTGAGCTTTGCGGTGTTTCGAGCATAGTTATTCAGTAATAAACTCAACTGAGAGATAACAATGAAAGTACTAATGCTGATAGCCTCCGCGTGCATTCTCGCTGCATGCTCCACATCCCAGGAAATAAAACGTCCAGATGGTTCCAGTGAGTACGACATCCAATGTGGTGCCGCGACGGGTTGGGATGTTTGCTATTCAAAAGCAAATGAGGTTTGTCCTGGTGGTTATCAGGATCTATCAAAAGAAGGCGGTTTTAATCGCAAGGAATTGCACATTCTCTGTAAGAAATAATTCGTATCACCATCATCATGGGGCTGTCCATGATGATGGCTATCTAAAACCGTCCACAGCAGTTCAAGAATGAGGATATTCATTGTCATGCACCTCGCAGAGGAGCTTTGGCATAGGCTACTATTGTGTTCGTCCGGATTACCCTCTACGCACCGTCTTTTCCGTGAAACCCCCATAGGTTTAACGCTATAATGTTTCTGTTTTTTTCTCCCGGAACAGGATGAATAATGAAAAAATTAGCCATTGTGGCAGCGCTGATGACGCTGGCGGGCTGTGCGCAGATTGAAAACTACTCAACCGTGGTGAAATCGCCTGCTCCGGCGGGGCTGGCGGGCTACTGGCAGACCATGGGGCCGCAGCGCGCGCTGGTCAGCCCGGAGGCGATAGCCAGCCTGATTGTCACTCGCGACGGCGACACGCTGGACTGCCGCCAGTGGCAACGGGTGATTGCGCTGCCGGGTAAACTCACTCTGCGCGATAGCGATGTCTACAATGTGACCAACAAGCTTGATGTTTATGCGGTGGAGCGCGATGGCAATTTGCTGAAATACGATGGCATGACATTGCAGCGGGTTGAGCGGCCCACGGTAGAATGCGCCAACGCATTGACTAAAGCGCCGCTGCCGTCGGTATTGCCGTAAGATTTGGTCGCTCCGACATGGTTGATGTCGGAGCGCTATTTATCAGTGATTCAGGTCTACATTATCCTGCGGAACCAGTACGTGACCGCCCTGATTACCGTAGGTCGTCATCACCGTTTTCTGGATTGACGATTGTCCCACCAGTTTCGCCAGTTCGTCCATACGGGCCTGCAACAGGCGCTTTACGGTATTTTCGTTATCAAGCACTTTACGCAGCATCGGGCGAAGTTGTTCCTGAAGCGGTTCCGTTGGCTGGCTCTCTCGCGTCAGTTGAGCAATCTTTTGCACCGCATTGACGTACTCCATTTCGCTGGCGATTAATTCGTCCCACAGTCCCTCCGTGGCAAGCCGTAGCATCAGATTGCTTTTTTCAACCAGCTTTTGGTACGACAGATAAAGGTGCGGTGCATGGCTCATTAGACGGCGTCCTGAATCAAGTTAGGCGTAAGAAGAGATTCCTTCCAGGCATCAGCGATGTTGCGCATTAACGCCTCAACTTCCTCAATGGCGCTCACATCATTGTGCAGGTTGGCTTGCAGAAGGCGTCTGACCATATAGGCATACAGCGACAGCAGGTTCTGCGTCAGCTCGTCGCGGCTGTCCTCATCCAGGCCAATTTTCAGCCCGTTTTCGATAATGTTGATGGCTTTCGACAGGGAAAGACCTTTCCCTTGCTGGTTGCCGTCCTGCATAAACAGGCGGGCGCGGATCAGCGCGCTGAGCGCGCCGTCAAACAGCATGGTGACAAGCTGCTGTTGACTGGCGCTCATGACGGCGCTTTCCACTCCAATCTGTGCGTAGGCCTGCGTACCTTTTGCCCCGTACATGATGTCTCTCCCGATCAAAAGTGATTACTTGGAATTGCTGGTCGATTCAAACTGCTGCGTCAAGTAGCTGCTGGTACTGTTCAGCGAGGTCATTAACACATCCAGCTGGGTAAACTGTTCTTTGTAGCGCGCAACCTGCGCATCGATACGATCGCTGGCGGCGTTGTAGTCTTTGGTTAATTTGTTCAGCGTTTTGCTGACGCCATCGGTGGCGGCCTTGATGATGCCGGTGGTGGAAAGCCAGCTGGTCAGGTTGGTGCCGATGGTGGTGGTAATACCGGTTTTTTTGCCGTCGCCGACGATCAAAGTACCGACGCCGGTTGCGTCTTTTTTCAGCGCGGCGGTGAGTTTGTCGGCATCCAGCTCAAGCTGGCCGGTACTCGGGTCGGTAGAGATACCGATCTGCGCCAGCGTTTTGAACTGTGAGGAGCTGGCGCTGTTGCTCAGCATGCTTTTGAGCTGAGTCTGAATCGTGCGCAGCGTCGAGTCGCCGAGCAGGGCGCCGTTGTTTGCGCTCTGGCTATCGGAACCCGGATCTACGGCGGTGTATTTTGTCAGGCTGCTAAAGGTGTCCAGCAGCGAGTTATAGGCGGTGACCCAGTCGCTGATGGCCTTTTGCGCCTTGGTGGTGTCCTGAGTGATGGTCAGCGTCTGGTTGCCGGTGGTGACATCGTTCAGGTTCAGGGTGATGTTTTCCAGCGCATCGCTGATGGTGTTGCTGCTGTTCTCAATGGCGACGTTGTTGACGGTCAACTGGGCGTTCTGCGCAATAACCGAGACATCCATCCCGTTGCTGCTGGCATTGGCGTCATAACCCATAAAGCTTTGCAGCGCGTCGTCGCCTTTGACGGTCAACGTCATGGCGTTATCGCTACCGGTGTCATTTGCGGTCACCGACAGACGATATTCGCCGTTACCAACGTTGATGATACTGGCGCTGACGCCCGCTTTCGCGTTGTTGATGGCATCGCGAATACCGCTCAGCGAGGAGTTGGCCGCGCTGATATCGATGGTGATCGGATCTTTACCGCCGCCTTGCTGAATGGTCAGCGTGCTGTCGCTGGTGGCGATTGCGGTTTTGGTATCGCTTTTGGTGGTGCTGGTGGTCAGCGTTTGCGCCTGCGCCAGATGGCTGATGCTGATGGTGTATTTCCCGACAATCGCATTCCCTGACGTAGTGGCGCTAAACGCGGTGCTGCTGCTGGTAGTGGTGGTGGCGGAAAACAGGTCAGCCTTCGACAACGCGGTGTTAGCGGTCTGGAACGTGGTCAGCGCGCTTTTCAGCGTCCCGTAGGCGCTCAGCTTTGCGGTATAAGACGTCTGCTGTTTAGAGATAGGCGTCAGCGTCGCCTTCTGGGCGGCGGTGAGGCTATCAAGAATGCTGCTTAAATCCAGGCCCGACCCGACTCCCAGCGATGAAATACTTGCCATGTGATTTCCTTTTATCTGTCGACACGTAGAACGAATACCGGGGTTATCGGCCTGAATGTCACAAAGTTTACGCTTAATTCTAAATTTTTAATGGCAGGAATAAGGGCAAGAGAAAAGAGTATTTCGGCGGCTAAAAAAATGCGTGATTGCGAAAAAAAATTCTAAAGGTTGTTTAACGGCAGACGATAACAAGTTTGACGGCGATTGAGCCGACGGGTGGAAACCCATTACGTAATCAACGACTTGCAATATAGGATAACGAATCATGGCACAAGTCATTAATACCAACAGCCTCTCGCTGATCACTCAGAACAATATCAACAAGAACCAGTCTGCTCTGTCCAGTTCTATCGAGCGTCTGTCTTCTGGCTTGCGTATCAACAGCGCGAAGGATGACGCAGCGGGTCAGGCGATTGCTAACCGTTTCACCTCTAACATTAAAGGCCTGACTCAGGCGGCACGTAACGCCAACGACGGTATCTCCGTTGCGCAGACCACTGAAGGCGCGCTGTCAGAAATCAACAACAACTTACAGCGTGTACGTGAACTGACCGTTCAGGCAACTACCGGTACCAACTCCCAGTCCGACCTGGACTCTATCCAGGACGAAATCAAATCCCGTCTGGACGAAATTGACCGCGTATCCGGTCAGACCCAGTTCAACGGCGTGAACGTACTGGCAAAAGACGGTTCCATGAAAATTCAGGTTGGTGCGAACGATGGCCAGACCATCACTATCGACCTGAAGAAGATTGACTCTGATACCTTGGGACTGAACGGTTTTAACGTGAATGGTAAAGGTACCATTGCTAATAAAGCAGCTACTGTTAGTGATTTGACCGCGGCGGGTGCAACGGGTTCTGGTCCGTATACAGTCACTACGACTTTCAATGCACTTGATGCAACGTCTGCGTTCAGTAAGCTGAATGATGGGGATACTGTAACAATTGCTACCGGTGCAAACGCTGGCTCTTATACTTACGACGCAACGGCTAAAAACTTTACTACAACTAAAACTGAAACCACTGGCGCAAATACCACAACCTTGGGTGCTGGTCTGAAAGCTCCGGCAGGTCAGACCTCAACTGGAACATATACTTCTGCAACCGGTAAAGTAACATTTGAAGCAGATGCTAGCGGCAATATTACTATTGGTGGCCAAGCGGCCTATCTGGTAAATGGTGCCCTGACGACCAACAACCCAACAGGTTCTTCCACTGCTGCAACAATGAGTTCCTTGTTTACTGCTGCAGATACTAACAATAATGCTGGCGCAGCTATTAAATCCACAGTTGATTTTGGTGGTAAAACCTACAGCTTTGCAGGCAATGGTGCAGGCGTATCTTACAAAGATACAGTCGCATCTGATGCTCTGCTGGCGAATGTTAACGCTGATACTACTGCTGGTGATGTAACTATCAAGTTCAACAACGGTCCTTTGACTTACACTGCTACCTTTGGTAGCGGTACGTCCTCAGACACCTTCGTTGACAATGATGGTGAGTTAACTAAAACTCAGACCTTCACTACGACTTATAATGTTGATAAAGATACCGGTTCTGTCACTGTTGCGAGCGGAACTGGTGCTGGTAAATATGCTGCTAATGTAGGTGCTCAAGCTTATGTTAGTGCTGATGGCAAACTTACTACCAATACTACCAGTGCTGGCACTTCAACCAAAAATCCTTTGGCATCCCTCGACGACGCCATCAGCCAGATCGACAAATTCCGTTCTTCCCTGGGTGCTATCCAGAACCGTCTGGATTCCGCGGTAACCAACCTGAACAACACCACCACCAACCTGTCTGAAGCGCAGTCCCGTATTCAGGACGCCGACTATGCGACCGAAGTGTCCAACATGTCTAAAGCGCAGATCATCCAGCAGGCCGGTAACTCCGTGCTGGCGAAAGCCAACCAGGTACCGCAGCAGGTTCTGTCTCTGCTGCAGGGCTAATCGCTCTCAACCTGACCCAACCCCGCCTCGGCGGGGTTTTTTTGTTACTGAAATTTCACTTTACTGCGCAAATAACCCCACATTTCTCCCACTGTTCCACCGATTAAAACGGCTATAGAAACGGATAATCGTGCCGATAACTCATATTAATGCAGGGCTGTTTATCGTGAATTCAATGTATACCGCTGAAGGTGTAATGGATAAACACTCGCTATGGCAACGCTATGTGCCGTTGGTGCGCCATGAAGCGCTGCGCCTCCAGGTGCGTTTGCCGGCGAGCGTGGAACTGGACGATCTGCTCCAGGCGGGCGGTATCGGCTTATTGAACGCTGTTGAACGCTATGACGCTCTGCAAGGTACGGCATTTACCACTTACGCAGTGCAACGCATCCGTGGGGCGATGCTGGACGAATTACGCAGCCGTGACTGGGTGCCGCGTAGCGTCCGGCGGAACGCGCGTGAAGTTGCGCAAACGCTGGGTCAACTGGAGCAAGAGCTGGGACGAAACGCGACGGAAACCGAAGTCGCGCAGCGATTGGGGATTGCGGTTGAGGAATACCGTCAGGTGCTGTTAGATACCAATAACAGCCAGCTTTTTTCCTACGACGAGTGGCGAGAAGAGTATGGCGACAGCATTGAACTGGTGACGGAAGAGAATCAGCACGAAAATCCTCTGCATCAACTGTTGGAAGGCGATCTTCGCCAGCGCGTGATGGAGGCGATTGAAGCCTTACCGGAACGTGAGAAGTTGGTGCTAACCCTCTATTACCAGGAAGAGCTCAATCTCAAAGAGATTGGCGCGGTGCTGGAAGTGGGGGAATCGCGCGTCAGCCAGTTGCACAGTCAGGCGATCAAGCGTCTGCGCATCAAGCTGGGTAAGCTGTAGGTTGGTATAACGTTACGTTCAACCAAAGAATGCCGCATTAATCAATGAAAACCCGGAGTTATCATGATGATGCAGGTAAAAAGACGGCCGTTAAGCCGCTATTTGAAAGACTTCAAACACAGCCAAACACACTGCGCGCACTGTCATAAACTGCTCGACCGCATCACGCTGGTCCGGCAGGGGGAGATAGTCAATAAAATCGCGATATCCCGTCTCGATACCCTGATGGACGACGCGGCCTGGCAGCAGGAACGCGATGCGTGGTCGGCGCTGTGCCGGTTCTGCGGCGATCTGCACTGCAAAGAGCAGAGCGCCTTCTTCAATATCATCGGCTTCAAACAATACCTCCTCGAACACACGGACATGAGCGCCGGTACCGTGCGTGAATACGTCGTGCGTTTGCGTCGTCTGGGCAACCACTTTTCCGCACAACAGGTGCCGCACTCGCTGCTGCTGGAGCGCCAGGCTGACGTCAAGCTGGAGGCGTGGCTGCCGGATACCAGCACCAACAATTATCGTATTGCACTACGTAAATACCTGCGATTTCATCACCAGCAGGCGCTGAACAACGCACAAAACTTCGCAGACCGTGAAACCTCTGATATATATTAAATTGGAATAACATGGATCTTATGGGTGTTTGTCATTGATGATGAACGGTTTACACTACGGAAAAATAATGTTTTTCGGGGGTATAATGAAACTGAAGTTTCTGGGTCGTCAGGCGCTGATGGGCGTAATGGCCGTTGCGCTGGTTGCGGGAGCAAGCGTGCAAGCCTTTGCTGCCGAAAATTTATTAAACCAGGTTAAAGAACGCGGCACGCTGCGCGTTGGGCTGGAAGGGACCTATCCTCCGTTTAGTTTCCAGGGTGATGACGGCAAACTGACCGGTTTTGAAGTCGATTTCGCGAATGAACTGGCTAAACACCTTGGCGTTAAGGCCGATCTGAAACCGACCAAATGGGACGGTATGCTGGCGTCGCTGGACTCCAAACGTATCGACGTGGTGATTAACCAGGTCACCATTTCGCCGGAACGTCAGAAAAAATATGACTTCTCCACCCCTTACACCATTTCCGGTATTCAGGCGCTGGTGAAGAAGGGCAGTGAAGACTCCATCAAAACCGCGGCGGACCTGAAAGGTAAAAAAGTCGGCGTCGGTCTGGGCACCAACTATGAAGAGTGGCTGCGTCAGAACGTGCAGGGCGTGGACATCCGGACTTACGACGATGACCCGACCAAATATCAGGATCTGCGCGTTGGCCGTATCAACGCCATTCTGGTTGACCGTCTGGCGGCGCTGGATCTGGTGAAGAAAACCAACAATACGCTGGCGGTGGCCGGTGATGCGTTCTCCCGCCAGGAGTCAGGCGTTGCGTTGCGTAAAGGCAACGACGATCTGCTCAAAGCAGTGGATAGCGCTATTGACGCCATGAAGAAAGACGGTAGCCTGAAGGCGCTGTCCGAAAAATGGTTTGGAGCTGACGTTACGCAGTAATCGCTCTGAAGGAAAAAAGGCGCTGAAAGGGCGCCTTTTTTATTTACGGCGCATAATAAAAACGAGACTAAGGAGATGCTATGTCACTGCAAAATTTAACCCGTTTTCCGCGCCTGGAGTTTATTGGCGCGCCGACGCCGTTGGAATACCTGCCGCGCTTTTCCGACTACATCGGGCGCGACATTTTTATCAAACGCGATGACGTCACGCCGCTGGCGATGGGCGGAAACAAACTGCGTAAACTGGAGTTTCTCGCTGCCGACGCGCTACGCGAAGGGGCCGACACGCTGGTGACCGCTGGCGCGATTCAATCTAACCACGTGCGCCAGACGGCGGCGGTGGCGGCAAAATTGGGGCTGCACTGCGTGGCGCTGCTGGAAAACCCGATGGGGACGAAGGCAGAAAACTATCTCAGCAACGGCAACCGTCTGCTGCTGGATCTGTTTAACACCCAGGTCGAGATCTGCGAGGCATTAACCGACCCGAACGCGCAGCTGGCTGAACTGGCGACGCGTCTCGAAGCGCAGGGCTTTCGTCCTTATGTGATTCCGGTTGGCGGTTCAAACGCGCTGGGTGCGCTGGGTTACGTGGAGAGCGCGCTGGAAATCGCGCAGCAGTGCGAAGGTGCGGTGTCGATTTCCTCCGTGGTGGTCGCTTCCGGCAGCGCAGGAACGCATGCCGGTCTGGCCGTGGGGCTCGAACAGGTGATGCCGGAAGCCGAGCTGATTGGCGTCACCGTTTCCCGCAAGGTGGCCGATCAACTGCCGAAAGTGGTCACGCTTCAGCAGGAGATTGCGCGCAGTCTTGAACTGACGGCTACTGCCGGAATCACGCTGTGGGACGACTATTTCGCCCCGGCTTACGGTATTCCGAACGACGACGGCATGGAAGCGGTGAAACTGCTCGCGCGTCTGGAAGGCATTCTTCTCGATCCGGTCTATACCGGCAAAGCGATGGCCGGGCTTATCGACGGCATCAGCCAGAAACGCTTCAAAGATGAAGGGCCTATTCTGTTCGTCCATACCGGCGGCGCGCCTGCGCTGTTCGCCTATCATCCTCACATTTAAATAGAACGCGCTCATGCAAGAAAGTATCCAATTAGTGATCGACTCCGCGCCGTATCTGCTCAAAGGCGCGGTCTTTACCCTCCAGCTCAGTATTGGCGGGATGTTCTTTGGGCTGGTTCTGGGCTTTATTCTCGCATTGATGCGCCTGTCGCCCATTGCGCCGGTGCGCTGGCTGGCACGTTGCTATATCTCTATTTTTCGCGGCACGCCGCTGATTGCCCAGCTATTTATGATCTACTACGGTCTGCCGCAGTTTGGCATCGAACTGGATCCGATTCCGTCGGCGATGATCGGCCTGTCGCTGAATACCGCGGCCTATGCTGCCGAAACGCTGCGTGCGGCGATTTCGTCGATCGATAAAGGCCAGTGGGAAGCGGCGGCGAGTATCGGTATGACCCCGTGGCAGACGATGCGCCGGGCGATTCTGCCGCAGGCGGCGCGCGTGGCGCTACCGCCGTTATCGAACAGTTTTATCAGCCTGGTGAAGGATACCTCGCTGGCGGCGACGATTCAGGTGCCGGAACTGTTCCGTCAGGCGCAGCTGATCACCTCGCGTACGCTGGAAGTATTCACCATGTATCTGGCTGCATCCCTGATTTACTGGGTGATGGCGACCGTGCTGTCGGTGCTGCAAAACTATTTTGAAAATCAGCTTAACCGCCAGGAGCGAGACCCGAAATGAGTGCAATTGAAGTCAAAAACCTGGTTAAAAAATTCCACGGACAGACCGTGCTGCACGGTATTGATTTTGAGGTGAAAGAGGGTGAAGTGGTAGCGATTATCGGGCCAAGCGGCTCCGGCAAAACCACGCTGCTGCGCAGTATTAATCTGCTGGAACAGCCGGAGAGCGGCACCATACGCGTCGGCGATATCACCATTGATACCGCACGCCCCATCGGCCAGCAGAAAGGGCTGATTCGCCGCCTGCGCCAGCACGTCGGCTTCGTGTTCCAGAGCTTCAATCTGTTCCCGCACCGTACGGTGCTGGAGAATATTATTGAAGGGCCGGTGATCGTGAAGGGCGAGGATAAAGCCGGGGCGGTTGCTCGGGCTCGCGAGCTATTGGGCAAGGTGGGGCTTTCAGGTAAAGAAGAGAGCTATCCGCGCCGTCTTTCCGGCGGCCAGCAGCAGCGTGTGGCGATTGCCCGAGCGTTGGCGATGCGCCCGGATGTGATCCTGTTTGATGAACCGACGTCGGCACTGGATCCCGAGCTGGTGGGGGAGGTGCTGAACACCATCCGCGCGCTGGCGCAGGAGAAGCGTACGATGGTCATCGTGACTCATGAAATGAGCTTTGCTCGTGATGTCGCTGACCGTGCCATCTTTATGGACCAGGGGCGGATTGTGGAGCAGGGCGAAGCCAAAGCGCTGTTTGCCAACCCACAGCAGGCCCGTACCCGCCAGTTCCTCGAAAAATTCCTGATGCAGTAGTCGCTTTGAGGTACGCCAGCAATACACGCTGGCGTGCCTTCTACGGGACTTAATTCGCATAGCAAATAATGACGCCCCTGTACCATCGCCTTTTTAATGAAAAATTTTACTTAAGCATGCCCAATCAATAGGTAAATATTATTCCGCCTGAAAGGTCCATAAAGCGCCGGAAAGCCGGAATATCGTGCGCTAAGTTACAGAAATGAGGCAAATTAAGATTATTTCAGGCAGGCGTGATATTTTATACATATAAATAAGATTTATGTGTTAGGTTTCTGTATTCATAAAAATGATTATTGATCAGGGGGTTTCTCGTTCGTTATGAGAGACGATGATTTTTTCAGTTGGCGGCGGGAAATGCTGCATCTTTTCCAGGCGGCTTCGGCAAGTGAACAGATATACGCGCTACTTCAAGCGCAAACAGAATATCTGGAATACGATTTCTTCGCCCTGTGCGTCCGACATCCGGTGCCGTTTACCCGGCCGCGTATTTCTGTGTATACCACCTATCCTGATGCCTGGATGTCGCATTATAAGTCTGCGAACTATATGGCTATCGATCCGGTGCTAAAACCTGATAATTTCTCGTTGGGTCACTTACCCTGGGACGATGAGTTGTTCAGCGACGCGCAGGAGTTGTGGCAAGCCGCGCGCGCACATGGTCTGCAAACCGGCGCCACACAATGCCTGATGTTGCCTAACCATGCGCACGGTTTCCTGTCGGTGTCGCGTACCCGTACGCCGGGATCTATTCAGGACCAGGATGAAATCGCTTTGCGTTTACAAATTCTGCTGGAAATGAGTCTGCTGGCGCTATTACGCATAGAAGATGAAATGGTGATGCCGCGGGAGATGAAATTCAGCAAGCGGGAATTAGAAATTCTGAAATGGACGGCGGAAGGGAAAACATCTGCGGAGATCTCGATGATTTTGTCGATTTCCGAGAATACGGTGAATTTCCATCAAAAGAACATGCAGAAAAAATTTAATGCGCCGAATAAAACGCAGATTGCCTGCTATGCAGCGGCGATTGGATTGATCTGACCTGTATTCGCGTTCTGCGTGCCAGACGGCAAACCGGCTGTCAGCAGCGATGCTGACAGCCGGTTTTTTATTACTGGCGGTAAGCTTGTTTAATTTGCTTAACGGTGCTGGAAAATACGGCAGCCTGAGCTTCATCTTCTAACTGCGCAATTTGCTTTTCCATTTTAATAATCACGCGGCCAGCATCAGCCTGGCCCATCGCCTGCAGCATCAGGGTCAGAAGAGACTTCAGGCAGGAAACTTCCTGGGCCAGATTTTGATTATTTTCTGCAGTGGAAAAATCAGGTGTGCTCATTTATTGCCTCGTACAATTTCTGCGCATTATGCGCGATGCGGATTATGAAAGCGGCGCAGTATACCACAAGCCGGGAGAAAAAAAGGAGTGCCTGTTTTTTGCGCGCTGCTCAGATCTGATATTAATTATTATTTCGTCTGCGTAGACAGCAGGTTAGGCGCAAATTGTTTAAATACGGTTTTGTCATCGTTAATTGTTGTTACATATTATAAGGGCTATTTATCAAATATACGACAAAGCGCCTGTTTACGCCGTTAATCCCTGTAAGCATACTGATATCTGCCATCGGCATCTTACTGTTTTTTAGCGTTTTCCAGTCTCTGTACATGATTATTGCCAAAAACGAGATCAAAATCGGAGCCCTGGCATTTTTAGACTTTCACAGATGATATAAAACCCGGTAGTATGGGGGAATTAAGCAGTAGTAGCGTTATCCCTATTCTGGAGATTATTCCTTTGATCAACGTCCTTCTTGTTGATGACCACGAACTGGTGCGCGCAGGGATACGACGCATTCTCGAAGATATAAAAGGTATTAGAGTCACCGGCGAAGCCAACTGCGGGGAAGATGCGGTTAAGTGGTGCCGTGCCAATCCTGTCGATGTTGTATTGATGGACATGAATATGCCTGGCATCGGTGGCCTTGAAGCAACGCGTAAAATTGCGCGTTCAGCGGTGGATACCAAAGTTATCATGCTAACCGTACACACGGAAAACCCACTGCCGGCGAAAGTTATGCAGGCTGGTGCGGCGGGTTATCTGAGCAAAGGCGCCGCGCCGCAAGAGGTGGTTAACGCTATTCGCTCGGTGTTCTCCGGTCAGCGCTATATCGCGTCAGACATTGCTCAGCAAATGGCGTTAAGCCAGATTGAGCCGGAAAAGACGGAATCGCCATTCTCCAGTTTGTCTGAACGTGAATTGCAGATTATGCTGATGATCACTAAAGGTCAGAAGGTGAATGAGATTTCAGAGCAGTTGAATCTGAGTCCCAAGACGGTGAACAGTTACCGCTACCGTATGTTTAGCAAGCTGAACATACACGGTGATGTTGAGCTGACTCACCTGGCAATTCGCCATGGCCTGTGCAATGCGGAGTCGTTAGCAAGTCAGTGAGTGATGTTTTTGATTCAAAAGCCTTTCTGAAAACCGTAACCAGCCAGCCCGGCGTTTATCGTATGTATGATGCCGGCGGCACGGTTATTTATGTTGGCAAAGCCAAAGATCTCAAAAAGCGCCTTGCCAGCTATTTTCGCGCTCAGGTGTCTTCTCGCAAAACGGAAGCGCTGGTGGCGCAAATCGCCCAGATTGATGTCACCGTCACCCACACCGAAACGGAAGCTCTGCTGCTGGAGCACAACTACATCAAGCTCTATCAGCCGCGCTATAACGTGCTGCTGCGTGACGACAAATCGTATCCCTTTATTTTCCTCAGCGCAGATGCCCATCCGCGTCTGGCGACGCATCGCGGCGCCAAGCATGCCAAAGGCGAGTACTTCGGTCCTTTCCCCAACGGTTATGCGGTGCGGGAAACGCTGGCCTTGCTGCAAAAAATCTTCCCTGTTCGCCAGTGCGAAAACAGCGTTTATCGCAACCGCTCGCGTCCTTGCCTGCAATACCAGATTGGTCGCTGTCTGGGGCCATGCGTGAAGGGGCTTGTCAGTGAGGAAGAATACGCGCAGCAGGTGGACTATGTACGTCTGTTCCTCGCGGGGAAGGACGATCAGGTGCTGACGCAGCTGATTGCGCGCATGGAGAAAGCCAGCCAGGCGCTGGCATTTGAGGAAGCCGCGCGCATCCGCGATCAGATTCAGGCCGTACGGCGAGTGACGGAAAAACAGTTTGTCTCGAATAACGGTGACGATCTGGACGTTATTGGCGTGGCGTTCGAGGCTGGAATGGCCTGTGTGCACGTGCTGTTTATCCGCCAGGGCAAAGTCCTCGGTAGCCGCAGCTATTTCCCCAAGGTGCCGAGCGATACCGAACTTGGCGAAGTGGTAGAAACCTTCGTTGGCCAGTTCTATTTCCAGGGCAGCCAGATGCGCACGCTACCGGGCGAGATCCTGCTCGACTTCTCGCTCAAAGATAAAACGCTGCTCGCTGACTCTCTCTCTGAACTCGCCGGGCGACGTATTCAGGTACAGACCAAACCACGCGGTGACCGCGCGCGCTACTTAAAGCTGGCGCGCACCAACGCGGTGACTGCGCTGTCGACTAAACTTTCTCAACAGTCTACCGTACATCAGCGCCTTCAGGCGCTGGCTGCCGAGCTGAAGCTGCCGGCAATTAAACGGATGGAATGTTTCGACATCAGCCACACCATGGGTGAACAGACCGTCGCCTCTTGCGTGGTGTTTGATGCTAACGGCCCGCTGCGTGCCGAGTATCGTCGCTACAACATTACCGGTATTACCCCGGGCGATGACTATGCCGCGATGAATCAGGTGCTGCGCCGTCGCTACGGTAAAGCGATTGATGAAAGCAAAATTCCGGATGTCATTCTTATCGATGGTGGCAAAGGGCAGTTGGGCCAGGCGAAAGCGGTTTTTGCTGAACTCAACGTTCCGTGGGATAAGCATCATCCGCTGTTGCTGGGGGTGGCGAAAGGCAGCGACCGTAAAGCTGGGCTCGAAACGCTGTTCTTTGAGCCGGAAGGCGAGGGCTTTAGTCTGCCACCGGACTCTCCGGCGCTGCATGTGATCCAGCATATCCGCGACGAATCGCACGATCACGCTATCTCCGGGCACCGCAAAAAGCGCGCTAAAGTGAAAAGCACCAGCTCGCTGGAGACCATTGAAGGCGTTGGGCCGAAGCGACGCCAGATGCTTCTCAAGTACATGGGCGGGCTGCAAGGTTTACAGCAGGCCAGCATTGAGGATATCGCTAAAGTGCCGGGAATCTCCCTTGGCTTAGCAGAAAAGATCTTCTACTCGTTGAAACATTAGGGGCTCTGTAGCAACATAGGGCTAATATTTCCTAACAACAGATAGTTACCACGCCATGCAATATAATATCCCTACATTGCTTACGTTGTTCCGCGTCATCCTGATTCCGTTTTTTGTGCTGGCGTTCTACCTTCCGTTCGTCTGGGCGCCGTTTGTCTGCGCGCTAATCTTCTTTGTGGCCGCCGTTACCGACTGGTTTGATGGCTATCTGGCTCGTCGCTGGAACCAGAGCACCCGCTTTGGCGCTTTCCTCGATCCTGTTGCGGATAAAGTGATGGTGGCGATTGCCATGGTGCTGGTGGCGGAGCACTACCACACCTGGTGGGTGACCTTACCGGCTGCCACGATGATCGCTCGCGAAATTATTATCTCTGCGTTACGTGAGTGGATGGCCGAGCTGGGCAAACGCAGCAGCGTTGCCGTTTCGTGGATCGGTAAAGTGAAAACCACCGCGCAGATGACCGCGCTGGTGTGGATGCTGTGGCGTCCGAATATGTGGGTTGAGTGGGCGGGTATTGCGTTATTCCTCGTGGCAGCAGTGCTGACGCTGTGGTCTATGCTGCAATATCTGAACGCCGCGCGCGGTGATTTGCTTCAAGAGTGATCGTTTCGGCGTAATTTTCAGCAAACGATACAAAGTTGCGAAAAATACCGTTGACTCACCGCGTGAGATAAGTAGAATGCAACGCATCGAACGGCAGCACTGATTGCCAGACGATAGCAAAATCAAGTGGTTAATGAGTCAACTTGATAATGCGGGAATAGCTCAGTTGGTAGAGCACGACCTTGCCAAGGTCGGGGTCGCGAGTTCGAGTCTCGTTTCCCGCTCCAAATTAAGAACATCGGCGATAGCGGATGTTTAAGATTTAAAGGCGCGTTAGCAAAGCGGTTATGTAGCGGATTGCAAATCCGTCTAGTCCGGTTCGACTCCGGAACGCGCCTCCACTTTCTTCCCTGGCCGGATGGTGGAATCGGTAGACACAAGGGATTTAAAATCCCTCGGCGTTCGCGCTGTGTGGGTTCAAGTCCCACTCCGGCTACCATGGGAAAGACAAGAATAATCAAAGCAATAAGCAGTGTCGTGAAACCACCTACGGGTGGTTTTTTTGTTTTTGTCTATTCTGCTTACTCTCATTTCGCCACGCGACTTCACCATTGGAAGAGGGCATGACGGCCCCCGATCCCATGGGGATGACCTCTGACCTTTTTCTCTACAACTCTGGTCGCTGGCTTAACCCGTGTGTCCTTTCAGCAGTAAACCATTCCGTACCCGGACCATGGTTTCATTCGCCCGTTCTTCTCAAATTGGTTGATCGAGATAATCCGCGTTCAGTGCAAAAAGTCTTCCGTTTTTTATCTCCGGGATCGTTTGGTGATTCCAATATCAATATATATGATTTAGCATATATGTATGCAAAGGGAAGGGAGTACAAGATGCTACAGCCTGTTCAGCTATTTAAAATCCTGTCGGATGAAACCCGCCTCGCGATTGTCATGTTACTCAGGGAGGCCGGCGAACTGTGCGTATGTGATATCTGCGCTGCGACAGCTGAATCACAGCCTAAAATTTCTCGCCATATGGCTATCCTGCGTGAGGCCGAGCTGGTACTGGATCGCCGGGAAGGGAAATGGGTTCATTATCGACTGTCCCCCCATATCCCGGCATGGGCCAGTGAGACGATAACGACGTCATGGCAGTGCCTACGCGATGATGTGCGTGAATGGCTGGATAAATCGGCATGCACGTCTTGCTGATAGTTTACTCACATATGTATAAGCATATATAAAGAGAGCCGGGATGTTTTTGGCAGGGAGTATTTTTATACTGACGCTGGTGCTGGTTATCTGGCAACCCAGAGGACTCAGTATTGGCTGGAGCGCAAGTATTGGTGCCGTGCTGGCGCTGGGAACAGGGGTCATCCACATTGGGGATATCCCCGTGGTCTGGAATATTGTCTGGAACGCAACAGCGGCATTTATTGCAGTGATTATCATCAGCCTGCTGCTCGATGAGTCCGGTTTCTTTGAATGGGCCGCACTGCATGTTGCCCGGTGGGGGCACGGGCGCGGTCGACTGCTGTTTACATGGATAGTATTGCTTGGCGCTGCTGTCGCTGCTCTGTTTGCTAACGACGGTGCCGCATTGATACTGACGCCTATTGTGATTGCGATGCTGCTGGCGCTGGGATTCAGCCCGAGGACGACACTGGCCTTCGTCATGGCTGCAGGATTTATCGCAGATACCGCCAGTCTGCCGCTGATTGTCTCTAACCTGGTCAATATCGTCTCAGCGGATTTCTTCGGCCTGGGATTTACTCAGTACGCCTCCGTGATGGTCCCTGTAAACCTGGCGGCCATTGCTGCCACCTTGGTTATGCTGCATCTCTTCTTCCGTCGGGATATCCCGGCCAGCTATGACGTTTCACTGCTGAAGATGCCCGCCAGTGCGATTAAGGATCCGGCGACGTTCAGAGCGGGCTGGATAGTCCTGCTGTTCCTGCTGGTTGGTTTCTTTGTCCTGGAACCGTTGGGGATCCCCGTCAGCGCGATAGCCGCCGTTGGCGCCGCAGTGCTGTTTGTGGTCGCAAAACGTGGAAATGCGATAAACACCGGGAAGGTGCTTCGTGGGGCACCCTGGCAGATCGTGGTTTTCTCGTTGGGTATGTATCTGGTCGTCTACGGCTTACGTAATGCCGGACTCACTGAGTATCTGTCTGCCGTACTCAATATGCTGGCTGACAACGGTCTATGGACTGCCACGTTCGGCACCGGTTTCCTGACGGCGTTTCTGTCATCGGTGATGAACAATATGCCGACGGTGTTGATTGGGGCATTATCCATTGATGGTAGTGCGGCGACCGGCATCGTCAGAGAAGCGATGATTTACGCCAATGTGATTGGTTGCGATTTAGGCCCAAAAATTACGCCAATTGGTAGCCTGGCGACTTTGCTGTGGCTGCATGTGCTTGCACAAAAGAATATGAAGATTGGCTGGGGATATTATTTCCGCACCGGAATTGCGATGACCCTGCCTGTCCTGTTTGTCACGCTGGCTGCGCTGGCGCTACGTCTCTCTTTCACTTTGTCATGAGATACTGAAAATGAGCAACATCACCATTTATCACAACCCAGCCTGTGGTACATCGCGTAATACGCTTGAGATGATCCGCAACAGTGGTACCGAACCTACGATTATTTATTATCTTGAGCATCCACCGTCACGCGATGAACTGGTCAAACTGATTGGGGACATGGGTATTACCGTACGGGCTCTGCTGCGGACAAATGTTGAGCCTTATGAAGCGTTAGGACTTGCGGAAGATAAATTTACTGACGATCGGCTAATCGATTTTATGCTGCAATATCCGATCCTGATTAATCGCCCCATTGTGGTGACGCCGCTGGGAACGCGTCTGTGCCGGCCTTCAGAATTGGTGCTGGATATCCTCCCGGACGGGCAAAAAGGCGCATTCACCAAGGAAGATGGTGAGAAGGTCGTTAACGATGCTGGTAAAAAACTGATATAAATATCAAGGGGGCTCATGCCCCCTGGCTTCTACGATGCTCATTTTCCGTGTCAGAATCGCCGCCCTGCAAAACAGCCTTTATCAATGCCTGGTATTCATTCTCTGCCAATGTGAAAGGTTATGCATGCTTCCGGCGTTTTGCTGAGTACATCACCTCATCGCTTTCTTTAAGCATTTCCCGCAGCGACGGGTAACGATCCGGGTCATTACGTAACATCCCATAGGAATAATTGATGTTATAGGGTTTGCCAGAGTTTTCGTTGTACTCATCCACATCGCTGCGCAAACCGTGTAAAAATGCATCCGCATCGGCGTGGTGGGCGAGGAGAACGGCAAATTCATCGCCGCCGAGGCGTCCTGCAATATCTCTGGTACCCAGGCGCTTATATAGCATCGCGGCAAATACTTTTAATACCTCATCACCTTCTGCATGCCCCCAGAGATCGTTGATAGGTTTGAACTTATCGAGATCAAAAAAGATAAGGCTGAATGTTGCATTGGTTTTAGTCAGGGAATGGAATCGCTTTTCGCCTTTACTGTAGAAACCACGACGATTCGGTATGCCCGTTAGGCTATCGGTCATGGCGATACCAATAATTTTAAATTCATCTTCGACAATAAAAGCCAAATCTCTGAGGCAAGCAATATCCTCGTCGCTGAAGCCGCGGGGCGTGGAATGAATCAGACAAAGCGTACCCGCAACCGCGCCATCAGGCAGATGTACGGGATAACCCGCGTAGAATCTGATGTAAGGTTCCCCGGTCACCAGCGGATTATCATGAAAACGTTCATCGTGCGATGCGTCGTTAACAATAAAGGGGCCATCCTCTAAAATGGCGTGGCTACAGAAAGAGATGTTGCGAGGCGTTTCGCGGGTACCCAAACCTTCGCACGCTAGCATCCACTGACGCTCACGGTCGAGCAGACTTATCAGTACCACGGGCACCTGAAAGATTTTTTTGGCCAGACGGGTTAAACGATCGAATCGTTCTTCGGAGCCAGTATCAAGAAGGTCTGCCAGATAAAGGGACCTTAATCGTTCTTCCTCATTATCCGGGATGCCTGGGAATTTCATATCACCTCGAAGAAATAGATATGTTGATGCCAGATACATTCTGGCGTAAAGCCGGATTAAGGCTGACCAATCATTTGAATATAGTTCAAAAAAGTGCTCCGCAGCCTGAATGCCCCGATAACCCTCACAACGGTTATCCGGTGAATCAATATGCCGCTCCCCGGCGGGATTTTTTGTTATGCCCATCGCTTGCACCACCGCGCAGCATAGTTTGCACAACTTGCTACAAAAATGCGCAAAGCGTGACTATTGCAATATTTATGTACTTTATTGTTAACCAGATGTGATCCCTCCCGTAATTTCACTTCGCCGGTGCAGAGGCCCTGTAACGGCGCTCTATACTCAACATTGTCTAAATCCCTGCGCTGGTTGCGAAAAGTTGGCAACCATTTTGCTTAATGATTTGACCTGAAAAGCGTAAGGAAACCTCGCCGTTATCAGCAGGATATTGTCAGGATGTCGTATGTCCGGCGCGTGCGCCGGTGGTTCGGCTTCACACCGTTATGCATAAACCTCTTTTGCTAAGGTAGATAATAATGTCGCTGAAATTAATAAGAAGTCCGCTTTCGATTGTGTTGGCAGGGTGTCTGGTGACGGCGTTTTCCGCCCAGGCCGATATCGTAATTGGTGTCGCCGGGCCATTTACCGGGCCAAACGCCACCTATGGCGATCAATATTGGCACGGCGCGACCCAGGCCGCGGCGGATATTAACGCCGCCGGTGGGATTAACGGCGAGAAAATTAAGCTGGTGCAGGGCGATGATGCCTGCGAGCCGAAGCAGGCCGTGGCGGTGGCGAACCGTCTGGTCGATCAGGACAAAGTGCAGGCTGTCGTCGGCCACTTCTGTTCCTCTTCGACGATGCCCGCCTCCGAGGTTTATAACGACGCGGGCGTGCTGGCCATCACCCCGGGTTCAACAAACCCGCTGATCACCGAGCGCGGAATGAACGATATGTTCCGTATGTGTGGCCGCGATGACCAGCAGGGCGACGTCGCCAGCAACTTCATCATTGATAAGCTGAAGGCCAAACGGGTGGTTATCATTCACGATAAAGATACCTACGGACAGGGCCTGGCGGATGCGACCCGCGCGGCGCTGGCCAAGCGCGGCGTGAAGGATGTGATGTATGAAGGCCTGTCGCGCGGTGAAAAAGATTTCAATGCGTTGGTGACCAAAATTGGCGCTCAGAAGCCGGATGTGGTCTTCTTCGGTGGCTGTCACCCAGAAGCGGGGCCGCTGGTTCGTCAGATGCGTGAGCAGGGCGTACAGGCGAAATTCTTCTCCGGCGACTGTATCGTCAACGAAGAGATGGTTACCGCCGCTGGTGGTCCGCAGTATACCAACGGCATCTATATGACCTTTGGCAAAGATCCGCGTCTGATCCCGGACGGCAAGGCGGTGATCGAAAAATTCCGCGCCAACAAGTTTGAGCCTGAAGGTTATACCCTCTATTCCTATGCCTCTATTCAGGCAATCGCCGCGGCGTTTAAGGCGGCAGGCCCCGACTCGGCGAAAGCCAGCGAATGGCTGAAGGCCAACCCGGTCGAAACCGTCATGGGCAAGAAAGCCTGGGACAGCAAGGGCGACCTGAAAGTCTCGGACTACGTCGTTTATCAGTGGGATGATAAAGGCAAGTATAAGGAAGTTGAGTAACCGGACGGAGTCACGCTCAGCGCCGGTGTGCTCGCATACCGGCGCTCTATAACATGGCCAATAACACGAGCGCGCGATGATGGAGACATTCTTTCTGCAACAGTTAGTCAATGGCTTGACGCTAGGATCGGTCTACGGGCTGATCGCCATTGGTTACACCATGGTTTACGGTATTATCGGCATGATTAACTTCGCTCACGGCGAAGTGTATATGATCTCTGCCTATCTCTGCGCCATCGGTCTGGCGCTGCTGTCCTTCTTTGGCCTGCACTCTTTCCCCTTGCTGATTCTCGGTACGCTGGTCTTTACCATCGTGGTTACCGGCGTGTACGGCTGGACGATTGAGCGTATTGCCTACAAACCGCTGCGCAATTCCACCCGCCTGGCGCCGCTGATTTCCGCCATCGGCATGTCATTAATTCTGCAAAACTATGCGCAAATCAGCCAGGGTCCGCGCCAGCAAGGGGTTCCCACAATGCTGGATGGCGTGCTGCGTCTGCATATCGGCGAAGGTTTTGTACAGATCACCTACACCAAGATCTTTATCCTGCTGGCGTCGTTTGCCGGGATGCTGCTGTTAACGTGGATTATTGGTCACACCCGGCTCGGGCGGATGTGCCGGGCGGTGCAGCAGGATCGCAAAATGGCCTCGATTCTCGGGATCAATACCGATCGTATTATCTCGCTGGTGTTTGTGATCGGCGCGGCGATGGCAGGGCTGGCGGGGGTGTTGATCACCATGAACTACGGCACTTTCGACTTCTATGCCGGGTTTATTATCGGCATCAAGGCGTTCACCGCGGCGGTGCTTGGCGGTATCGGTTCTCTGCCGGGGGCGATGCTGGGTGGGCTGCTGCTTGGCGTGGCCGAAGCGCAGTTCTCCGGGATGGTCAACTCCGACTATAAAGACGTGTTCTCGTTCGGGCTGCTGGTGGTGATCCTGATTTTTCGCCCGCAGGGGCTGCTCGGCCGCCCGATTGTGGCCAAAGTGTAGGAGCTGACAATGACGCATTCAACGGCTTCACACGAGGTCTTTTCCCTCAAACGCTGCATTCTTGACGCGGTTTTTTCCGGCCTGGTGGCGCTGATTATCTTTGGCCCCATTGTCGGGGTAGTGCTCGACGGCTACAGCTTTAACTTTGAAGGCCAACGTCTAATCTGGATTATCGCCGCGGTAATGATAGGGCGTTTTGCGCTTAGCGCAATGGCCACCACCGCCATTGGTCGACGCTTTACCTCTCGTTTTGAAAGCGATAACGCTGGCGTCTATGTCCGCGCCCCGGACTATAAAAGCCGGATGCGCTGGATAATCCCGCTGGTCGTGGCGTTAGCGGTTTGTTTCCCGTTCGTCGCCACCAAATACGTGCTGACCGTGGCGATCCTCGGCCTGATTTACGTGCTGCTGGGGCTGGGGCTGAACATTGTGGTCGGCCTCGCCGGGCTGTTGGATCTGGGCTACGTGGCGTTTTATGCCATTGGCGCCTACGGGTTGGCGTTGGGTTATCAGTATCTGGGGTTAGGATTCTGGTCAATGCTGCCGCTGGCGGCGCTGATGGCCGCGGCGGCGGGCGCGCTGCTCGGCTTTCCGGTGCTGCGCATGCACGGCGACTATCTGGCCATTGTGACCCTTGGTTTTGGTGAAATCATCCGTCTGATTCTCAATAACTGGCTCAGTTTCACCGGTGGCCCGAACGGGATTTCTGCGCCGCCGCCGACCTTCTTCGGCCTCGAATTTGGACGACGAGCGAAAGAGGGCGGTGTGCCATTTCACGAGTTTTTCCATCTCACCTATAACCCTAACCTGAAGTTTATTTTTATCTACGCGGTTCTGGTGCTGGTGGTACTGCTGGTGCTGTATATCAAGCATCGTCTAACGCGTATGCCAATTGGCCGCGCGTGGGAGGCTCTACGTGAAGATGAAATCGCCTGCCGTTCAATGGGCCTGAATCACGTGCTGGTGAAGCTGTCGGCTTTTACGCTCGGCGCGTCGACCGCCGGGATTGCCGGCGTGTTTTTCGCCACCTATCAAGGCTTCGTCAACCCAACGTCATTTACCTTCTTTGAGTCGGCGCTGATCCTCGCCATCGTGGTGCTGGGTGGAATGGGTTCGACCATTGGCGTGGTGCTGGCGGCGTTTGTGCTGACCGTCACCCCCGAACTGCTGCGCAGCTTTGCCGAGTATCGCGTACTGCTGTTTGGCGTATTGATGGTGGTGATGATGATCTGGCGTCCTCGGGGGCTGATTCGCATTAATCGCAGCGGATTTGCGGTGCGTAAAGGAGTGGCGCCATGAGCCAGGATGTGATTTTAAGCGTTGAGCATCTGATGATGCATTTTGGCGGTATTAAGGCGCTGAACGACGTTAATCTGGAGGTACAGCGTGGCTCGATTACCGCGCTGATCGGCCCAAACGGCGCGGGAAAAACCACGGTGTTCAACTGCCTGACCGGTTTCTACAAGGCCTCCGGCGGCAAAATCCTGTTCAACACGCGCGGGAAAACCACTAACGTCATCCAGATCCTTGGGCAGAAGTTTCAGCCGGGTGACTGGGTGAATCCGGCGCACCTCGGGCAGCGGATTTTTTACAAAATGTTTGGCGGGACCCACCTCGTCAACCGGGCTGGGTTGGCGCGGACGTTTCAAAATATCCGTCTTTTCCGTGAGATGTCAGTGGTGGAGAATCTGCTGGTTGCACAGCATATGCAGGTCAACCGCAACCTGGTCGCAGGGATCCTCAATACGCCAGCTTACCGTCGGGCAGAGAGCGCCGCGCTGGATCGCGCTTTTTACTGGCTTGAGGTGGTGGATCTGGTTGACTGCGCTAACCGGCTGGCGGGCGAGATGTCTTACGGCCAGCAGCGCCGCCTGGAGATTGCCCGCGCCATGTGCACCGGCCCGGAGATGATTTGCCTTGATGAACCCGCCGCCGGGCTGAACCCCGTGGAAACCCGGGCGCTGAGCAAAATTATTCGTTTCTTGCGCGAGCATCACGGCATAACCGTGCTGCTGATTGAACATGATATGGGGATGGTGATGGACATTTCGGACGATATTATCGTGCTGGACCACGGCGATGTCATTGCCCAGGGCAAGGCGGAGCAAATTCAGCACGATGAGAAAGTCATTGCCGCCTATCTCGGCACCAGCGAAGACGAGGTCAGCCTATGAGCGAACCGATGCTGGAGTTTCGTGAGGTCGATGTCTTTTACGGCGTTATCCAGGCATTAAAGCAGGTTTCGCTGCAGGTCAATAAAGGCGAAACCGTCTCGCTGATTGGCGCCAACGGCGCGGGGAAATCGACGCTGTTGATGTCCATTTTCGGCCAGCCGCGCGTGCGTAGCGGGCAAATTCTCTTCTGCGGCGACGATATCAGCCATCGCACCACCCATTATGTCGCCTCGGCCGGGATCGCTCAGGCCCCGGAGGGGCGGCGCATTTTCCCTGATATGACCGTGGAAGAAAATTTACTGATGGGCACGATACCAATTGGTAATCAGCATGCCGCTCAGGATCTGCAAAGCATGTTCGATCTGTTCCCTCGTCTTAAAGAGCGGCGCAAGCAGCGGGCGATGACCATGTCCGGCGGTGAGCAGCAGATGCTGGCGATTGCCCGCGCGCTAATGAGCCGACCAAAACTGCTATTGCTTGATGAGCCCAGCCTCGGGCTGGCGCCGATTGTGGTGAAGCAAATTTTCCATACGCTGCGTGAACTGGCCCGCGACGGGATGACGATTTTCCTGGTGGAACAGAACGCCCACCACGCGCTGAAACTGTCTGACCGGGGATACGTGATGGTTAACGGGCAAATTCGTCTTAGCGGCAGCGGCGAGGAACTGTTGGGCAATCAGGAGGTACGTAAAGCCTATCTGGGCGGCGCGTAGCAAAGCATTGCTGGAGTTCAATGCTAAACTCCTGCATCATTGCGCCTGGACTGAATGACCTCATCAACAACGACAGAGATTGAGTATGAAAACGGGACCTTTAACCGAAAGCGAGCTGGAATGGCTGGACGAGACCATTGCGAAGTATGCCTCTGACGCGTCAATTATCGACGTCTCCGAACTGGACGGTATGCTGACCGCCATCCTCTCCTCACCGCTGGAGATTGAACCCGCTGATTGGATGTTTGCCGTATGGGGCGGGGCAGACCATGTGCCGCACTGGGCGACTGACCGCGAGCGTGACCGTTTTGTGAATCTCACGCTGCAACATATGAGTGATATCGCCGATCGCCTGAACGACTACCCGGACCAGTTTGAGCCGCTGTTTGGTACCCGCGAAGAAGAAGGTCAGGAGCTGACCATCGTGGAAGAGTGGTGCTATGGCTATCTGCGCGGCGCGCGCCTGACCGACTGGTCCGGTCTGCCGGCAGAGCAGCAAGCGGCGTTTGACAGCATTGCGCTGCACGGCGATGAAGAGAAAAGCGCGGCGCTGGAAGCTTTCACGGCTGAGCAGTATTTCGATAGCATTGATAACATTCGCCCTGCGGCATTGAGTCTGTTTGATTACTGGATGGACAATCCTAAAGAAGCGCCAGTTAAGCAGCCGATTAAAAACGAACAGAAGGTGGGACGTAACGACCCCTGTCCGTGCGGCAGCGGAAAAAAATACAAGCAGTGCTGTTTAGCGAAATAAAAAAGGGGCCGATTGGCCCCTTTCTTCTACCACGAAACTTACCCCACCGACGGTAACAGCCCGGTAGCGATCCCTGCCTGAATGACAATCACCGCGATCCCGCAGGCGAAAACCAGCCATAGCATCGGTTTTCCTCCGGCGACGCGATAGCCGCCCTGAGGGTGATGTTTGCGGCTTTGCAGCGTCAGCAGAGACGGAATAATCAGCGCCAGTACCGCCAGGGCCACACCCGCGTAACCCAGCGCCATCACGAAACCGCGTGGGTAAAACAGCGCGAAGGCCAGCGGCGGCAGGAAGGTAATACCGCCGGTTTGCAGACGGCCACGGACGGTGTTTTTGCGCTGGAACAGGTCCGCCAGATAGTCGAATAGCCCCAGTGCGACGCCAAGGAAAGAGGTCGCCAGCGCCAGGTCGGCAAACAGGTGAACGGCCAGTTCAACGTGCGGCGAGGCGACCACTTCGCGAATCGCCATTAACAGGCCATTCAGGCCCGCGTGCTGAGACATGAGCGCGTTAAAGACCGGTGAGTCGATGCTGCCAAGGGTCGCCAACTGCCAGAACAGATAGGCGACCAGCGGGATGGCGCTACCAATGATAAAAATACCGCGCAGTTTGCGCACATCGCCGTTCATGTAGCTCACGATACTCGGTACGCTGCCGTGGAAGCCAAACGAAGTAAAGATAACCGGAATGGCCGACAGGGCCAGCCCCTGGGCAAGCGGCAGCGTCATCAGGTTTATTTTGTGAATATGCGGCAGCAGCAGCGCCAGCATGACGATCAGAAAGATGATTTTGGCGCTGAACAGGAAGCGGTTAAACAGATCCACCAGCGAGGTGCCCACGCAGATAACCATGCCGCCAATCGCGGTAAACAGCAGAACGCCCAGCGCAGGCGGCATATCCATGCTAAACCACTGGCTGAGGCTTGACGCCAGTAGTTCGCCCGCGCCGCTGATATAGGCCGCCGTGAGGGCGTACATCAGGAACATCATGCTAAAGCCGGTGACCCATTGCCCACGGCGTCCCAGGTAGCGTAGCGCCAGAGAGCCAAGCCCGGTGTCGGCTGGAACGTGTTGATATACTTCCAGCAACAGCAGGGCGGTGTAGCACATTAATGCCCACAGGCCGACCAGCAGCACCAGCGTGACGCCAAAGCCGACGCCCGCCGAGGCGAGCGGCATTGCCAACATTCCTGCGCCGATGGTGGTGCCGGCGACGATTAAAATACTCCCCAGAGTACGGTTTTTCACGCTTTCCTCTACTTCACAACGTATTCACAACGAAAGATGTCGCGCAGAGTATGTGAATCCGCTGCTCTCGTCAAATCTGAATTACAGTGATTGTATACTTATGTTTACGGTTTTAATAAGGCTACAGAAAGCTGCGCTAGCGCAAAACATGCAATACAAATGCAGTTTATGGTGGCGTTTTTTAAGGGGAGAAATAATGGATTCTATTCACGGTCACGAAGTACTGAATATGATGATTGCATCCGGCGAACAGTACAGTGTTGAAAGCCTGGAGGCGGCTATTCATGCGCGTTTCGGCGAGCAGGCGCGTTTTCATACCTGTTCAGCGGAGAATATGACGGCGGGCGAGTTGGTGGCTTTTCTACGTAATAAAGGGAAATTTATACCGCTGGAATCGGGTTTTACGACCGAGGAAAGTAAGATTTGCCGGCATTAATCGGCAGCGGCGTATTGACGCCGCTGCACGAAGATTAATTCTGGGTATCGAGCGTAGCCAGCTCTTTATCAATAAAGTACAGCCCTTCACCGCTTTTACCCGCCAGCGTTAGTTTATCGATAACGGATTTAAACAATTTCTCTTCTTCGTGCTGTTCAGCGACATACCATTGCAGGAAATTAAAGGTCGGATAATCCTGGTTGGACATGGCGGCGTGCGCCAGTTCATTAATTTTGCTGGTAATCAACTGCTCGTGTTCGTAGGTCACGCGGAACAGTTCGTCCAGTGAGGCGTACTCGGCAAAAGGTGAAGAGACGGTGTTGATGCGCGGCAGGCTGCCAGTGTCGGTCAGATAATCGAACAGGCGCTGCATATGCGTCATCTCTTCCTGCGCGTGGCGGCGTAAAAAGGCGGCGGCGCCTTCAAAGCTGTTGTAGCTGCACCAGGCGCTCATTTGTTGATACAGCAGCGAAGAATAAAGTTCGAGATTCATCTGTTCATTTAATTTCTCGATCATTGGCGCTTTCAGCATGGTGTAGCTCCTGAAAAAATACGTTAATAGTTAATTACATCGGAACTATAAATTGTTATTTATTTATTTGCAAAAGGTAAATATAAAATGATTTATATAATAATGCGAATGTGAATAAAACTCATTGGCAGAAATATAACAATAGATATCAAGAGAGAAATAATAACGCCGGAATTCACCGGCGAGTGAACTAATACCAGGCGCTGGTAGCAGGAATATTGGCGACACCCCGGCACTGGTATTGCAGGGTGATATATTCGTTGAGGCACAGTGAGCCGCTAATGGTGGAGCAGGTGGAAATGGGCTGACCATAGGAAAATGCGGTGGCGTAGCCCATTTGCTGGCAGGCCTTATTGGCCTCGGACTGGGCCAGGTAACTGTCGGTGCGGGCGTTTTGCAGTACCGCCTGCCCGTAGGTCAGGCGAACGATACCGCTGGTCGCATCAACTTCGCTGACGCTTGCCGTGCGGGGAACCGAGCACGCGGAAAGTGCCAGCAGGGCAGGGATAAGTAGGAGGCTTTTCATCAAGTCGCTCTGCGCAATCTGTCGTAATCTTATTGTAGCCGCCCCCTCGGTGGCCAATCCCTTGAATAGTCGCCAGATTCAGGGGTTAATCCGCTTGTGACTCATAAATGGCCTGAAACTGCAGATGCAACTGGCAAAACAGTTTGACCAGCGTCGGATCAAAATGGCTGCCGGAACTGCTGACGATAATTTCGTAGGCACGTTCATGGGAGAAGCTGGGTTTGTAGACTCGTTTTTGCCGCAGCGCATCGTAAACATCGGCGATTGCCAGAATGCGTGCCTCCAGCGGGATGGCTTCACCGGCTAACCCATCCGGATAGCCGCTGCCGTCCCATTTTTCATGGTGATAATGGATCAGGTTTTCCGCCACAGAGCCGAGCACCAGCCCCTGGACGATACGCCAGCCTTTCACTGAGTGCTGCTGAATTTGCTTAAACTCGTCCTCGGTGAGTTTGCCCTGCTTACGCAGAATCATCTCGGGAACGGCAATTTTGCCAATATCATGCAGCGAAGCGAAATTTTCAATGTCACGAATCTGGCGCTGGGGCAGCTTCATCGCGCGGGCCAACAGGCTGCAATAAGCTGAAACGCGACGGATATGGCAACCGGTCTCATCATCGTGGACGTGATTAATCTTTTCCATTGCCTCGACAATGCTGCGGTTAATCGCGCGGTTCTGGTTCATATGCCGCCACATCATCAGCATCATACTCAGGATAAAGATCAGCGCGGCCAGCAGCCCGGCGCTAATAATTTGTAATGTATTTTTACTTAGCGACGTGGAGGCCGCGACGCTGGTGGGAGGCGTGAGCTGGTGACGGTAGCTGGAGATGAGATGAACCTGAGCCAGCAGCGCATGCAGAGGGTGATCGATGTTCACCCAGGTCCCTATCTGATAGCTGGAATGGGTCAGCCCGGCAACTTTCAGCGCGCCGCGGAACAGATCGCTGCCGCGAAGCGCTTGCTCCAGCGAGCTTAAATCACCAAGAATAAAGTCGATTTGGTTGTTATCGATGGTATCCAGCAGTTCGTCGATGGTGGCGCGGGCGACCAACGTCACGTCGGTACCAAACCGCTGGCGCAAATAGTATGCGGCAAACGAACCGCGTATCACGCCAATCCGCTGATAGCGCACCTGTTCTTCATCAAGAATAAACGGCTGACCGACCTTATTGTAATAGGCGTTGTACCAGTTCAGCAGCGGGCCAACCAGGCCTTCCAGCTGTGCGCCGTCGCGGACATCAATAATATCGGCAAGCCGCAGTGGCCACTCTTCGTTCTTCATGCGAATCAAATAATTATCAACGAATTGAACGTCAACGTTGATATTAAGCAGATCGCGAAGATCGTTAACCATGCTGATGGCGCTGCCGTGATATCCCTGATTGTCTTTCCAGATAATGGGAGAGAAGTTCTCATTCTTCGGCAGCCACAGCGTCAGACGATTTTCCTGTAACCAGTTGCGCTCTTCGGGGGTGATGATGAGGTTATGGCGGAGAAACTCTATCTGGCTTTGCTCTTCCAGCGCCTGAAGCTTGCCGTTTTGCTGCCACTCGTTAATCAACTGATTGATGTTGTTGCGTAGTGAAATGAGTTCCGGGCTTATCCCGAATGAGGCGGTGATACGCAGTGAATCAAATGGACGAGAAATGGTGTAGTAGTACTGTGGGCTGCCGATTTCTCTGTCTTCATTGATATAGAAATCGGCACCGCCGCTGCGCAGAATTTGCAAGGCCTCTTTACTGCTGTCGACCTCGATGATCTGTTGAAATGTCAGGGAGGGATAAGCTTGCTTGACGATCGTCTGGGTCGGATCGTGCCGGCGGAAAATGACTCTTGTGTCGTTTAGGTCTCGTACGGTCTTGGCTTGTCGAGTGATGCTGGCGGTAACGATGGTGTTTTCGAGCAGGCGTAAGGAAAGGATTGTATTCTTCAGATGTTCACGGGTTTGCAGCACGCTGGCGTAGAGCCCGTAGTCATGATGGCTGAAGCGCTGTTCGAACGTGGTGCCGTCAATGGGCTGCAGGGTCAGATTATAGCCGTAGCGTGAATTGATGGCGTGCAGCAGTTCGGGATAGAACCCGCGAAACTGTCCGTGGTCGTCGCGCCAGAATTCAAAATTATCGGCATCGAGTATCCAGACAGGGACGGTGGAAGCCGTTTTGACTTTTTGTGGCGGTACGGCAAGAGCGCGAGTCGTGCAAACGAGCAACAGGGTCAGTAGAACAAGGAGACCCAGCCCGCGTCGAAGAGATCGGCAGTTCTGTGTCACAAGTCAGTTCCTTTGCGAAGACTATTTTATCCATTTAATAGCGTATATTTTGTGGGCCCATTATTGCCCTTAAGTCAGTTTAGACCACCGTGTGGCCTGGTAACAGTAAAAAAATAATGGTTTATGTAATGATTTATCTATCCGGCATAGGCCAAAAGTGTGACCGCCTCAGTAAAAAGTAAAACCATTTTTCATAAAATTTGAAAGTGCGTTTGTCTGGTAGTAAGGTTACTGTAACGTAATCGAACGACTGCGGGAAATCCCGCGTAGCTTTCAGGAGAGGAAAGAATGAAAATTGCACTGATGATGGAAAACAGCCAGGCCAGCAAGAACGCGACTATTCATCATGAGTTAAAAGCCGTTGCCGATGAAAAAGGCTTCCCGGTCTACAACGTGGGCATGAGCGATGAAAACGATCATCACCTGACCTACATTCACCTGGGTATCATGGCCAGCATCCTGCTGAACTCTAAAGCGGTAGATTTCGTCGTCACTGGCTGTGGTACCGGTCAGGGTGCGCTGATGTCCCTGAACATCCACCCGGGCGTTGTTTGTGGCTACTGCCTGGACCCAGCAGACGCCTTCCTGTTTGCCCAGATCAACAACGGTAACGCGCTGTCTCTGGCCTTCGCCAAAGGTTTTGGCTGGGGTGCGGAACTGAACGTTCGCTATATGTTTGAAAAAGCGTTCACCGGCCGTAATGGCGAAGGCTACCCGCCAGAGCGTAAAGAACCTCAGGTTCGTAACGCCGGTATCCTGAACCAGGTTAAAGCGGCGGTGGTGAAAGAGAACTATCTGGATACTCTGCGCGCTATCGACCCGGCGCTGGTGAAAACTGCCGTCTCCGGTCAGCGTTTCCAGGAATGCTTCTTTGAAAACTGCCAGAACAAAGAAATCGAAGCCTTTGTTCGCGAGATCCTGGCGTAAGTCAGACGTTCTCCTTTCTAATAAAAACCCACGCTCTGGCGTGGGTTTTTTTATGCCGTGAACTCAGGCTTTGGCTTTCTTCGACACCGCGCTGCCCGCGTCTCGCGTCAGATGCAGGGTATCTATCATCCCCACCAGGCAAATCAGCGCGATAAAGACAAAGGCCAGACGGAAGCTGATACCGGGTACCGCGCTGAGATCCAGTACGGCGCTGAGTTTCTCACCGATACGAATCCCAATCGCCCCGAGTGTGATACCCAGGCCAATCGCCAGCTGGCTGGCGGTACTGAACAGCGTGTTGGCATAGCTCATTTGCGGTGAGGGTACGTCGGCAAACGCCAGCGTGCTGACGCCGGTAAATTGAATCGAGCGGAACACGCCGCCGAGGTACAGTACCAGCATAATCACCCATACCGGCGTCTGCGGTGTCAGGAAGGCGCAGGCGACCAGCGCCAGCACGTTCAGCGCACCGTTAATCAACAGCAGGCGGCGGAAGCCCAGCCAGCGAATGAGCGGAGTGGTGGCCGGCTTAATCGTCAGGTTGCCCACGAACACCGCCAGCACCAACAGGCCGGAGTGGAACGGATCCATACCAAAACCGACCTGAAAGAGTAGGGGAAGCAGGAACGGTACGGCACTGATGGAAGCGCGGAACAATGAACCGCCGTACATCGTGACGCGGAAAGTGGGCACCTTGAGTGCATCCATTCGGATCATCGGCGCCGGGCTGCGGCGGAAATGGGACAGCGCATAGTAAAAAGTGGCGCTGCCAAGCAGCAGTAGCGTGATGATTAAGCCGCCCTGCATCTTCTCTGCGCCCAGCAGTTCCATCGCGTAGACCAGGCTCACCATTGACACCGAGGTGGCGAGAAAACCCGGTAGATCGAATGGCCGCCGCTCATCGTCGCGGATGTTGGGGATAATCCGCAACGCCAGCAGGATGGCGATAATGCCCAACGGGACATTAATGAAGAATATCCAGCGCCAGTCGGCCACTTTGGTAATAAATCCACCCAGCGGAGGCCCGATAATCGGCGCAATCAGCGCGGGCCAGGTGAGCGTGGCAATGGCGGTGATGAGCAGGTGTTTTGGCGTGGTACGAAGGACGGCTAACCGCCCGACAGGAACCATCAGCGCGCCGCCTACGCCTTGTAGAATACGCATGGCCACGAAACCGTGAGCGCTGGTGGCGAGGCCGCAAAATACGGAAGAGACGGTGAAAATGGCGAGCGCGAGGCTGAATATGGTGCGCGCGCCGAAGCGGTCCGCTATCCAGCCGCTGGCCGGTATGAGTACGGCCAGCGTGATCAGGTAGGCGCTAATGCCGATATTAAGATCGACGGCTTCCACGCCAAAGGTTTTCGCCATATCTGGCAGGGCGGTGGCAATCACCGTCCCATCGAGGAACTCCATAAAGAATGCACCGGCCACAAGCAGCGCTGCAGGGGATACCCCACGGCTCGCCTGGGCCTGGAGAGGCTCATTCATCGTTGCGTTACCCTATCAAATTAATACGTAAAATTTATAGATTTTGTAGATGCTGCAAGTGACAGATTTTCATAACAATTTCTTTATAAATTTAACATGTATGATAATTATTATGTGATTTAACTCTCAAAATGGTTGATTTTTGTGATGGTGCTCATATTATGTACCTAAAGACAATAACACCTGCATAACAAAAACCGGAGCATCAACATGAAACAGCGCATGCGTAAAATCCTCAAAAGCATGTTCGAGAACTATTGCAAGACTTTCAAAGACGTACCGCCAGGCGCTATGTTCTGATAAAAAAACCTGCTGCGGCAGGTTTTTTTTATCTTCAGCAAAAGTAGGTTACTATTACGCTCCGCAAAACAGGAGCAAAAAATGTCTCAGAACCTCACCCCGAACGATGAACTGGTTTCCGACGTTGTCGCCTGCCAACTCGTTATCAAACAGATCCTCGACGTTATCGATGTTATCGCGCCAGTTGAAGTTCGTGAAAAGATGGCTACCCAGCTGAAAGCGATTGACTTTACCACTCATCCGGCGGGGGCCGATCCGGTAACGTTGCGGGCGATTCAGAAAGCGATTGCGCTGATTGAGCTGAAGTTTACGCCACAGGATGCGACGCACTGATCCGGAATTGACGTCCTCAGGACTAAGTACAGAAAGAACAAGGGCGGCCATGGCCGCCCTTGTTGCGTAATTAATGCTGCTGTTGGTTAACGATGTTCAGCAGATGCTGGTCCGTTTGCTGGATGCAGAGGCCCGCTTTACGCGCGCTGCGCACTTCATCCAGAATGGTCTTCAGCAAGATACCATCCTGTTCCTGCTCTTCTTCCAGTGCGTTGAGGAAACTCAGGGTGTTATCGTCATGAAGCACTTTTGCCTGTTCAGTCAACTCAGACAGCGTAGAGCTGCGCTGCGCGTGATCTTCAATGGTTTTCAGGAAAAGATCTTCGAGGGTTGCGCACTTATCTTCTTGGGTTTCAAAAGCTTTCACGACCGGATAAGCGCCAGATTTTTTCATATAATCGAACACACGCATCATTTGCGTTACGCTGGATTGTGCCCGAGAACGTAAAAACGTCGCGGTACCATTCAGTCGATGTTCTGAGCACCACTCGCTCAAACGCAAATAATGATTAGATGCATAAAATTCGAGATTCATCTGAGCATTAAGCTTTTGAACCATTCCTGGAACTGCCATACAAATATCCTTATTACTGGTAGGAACGATACGCGTGATACCGCATAGTATCTTAATAGCCGCTAACCATGCGCTATTTACGCGTTGGAGTGTAACTACATATTACTCGTAGTCTTCAACCATGAACAAAAGATATAATTCCTCTTGTGTTCAGAAAAAAGAATACTCTTAGTTTTGGTATAAGAAAACTCTCATGAGCCGCTTTTTACGTTTCGTTACAACCTATATTGCTAATATCTTAATTCGCAAAATATTATTTTCGTAACCCTATGAATTATAGAGAATGTAACTTTCCAGCATACTCTGCGTAAGGCTTTGTTAACATACGAATTCTATGTTGCATTACGTACATCGGGAAGTGTGATCTAACTCTGATTTTTAACCGGATAACGATGGCTCAGATAGGCGCGTTACGTATTATTTGCTATCAATAGTGCATCGCGAATAATAATTCTTATTTATATATCATGATATATGTCGGCTCCCCAAAATTAGAATGATGGCAAATTTGTTTTAGATCATTTTTGATAATGGCCGGCAAGAGGATTATGTTCGCGTCATGACGAGTACGCCAAATCCTTCCCCATTCGTCACCAGGAGGGATTCGTTTATATGAATTTACAGGAGTTAAAATGAAACAGGTTGCTGTACTGCTGGCCCCGGGTTTTGAAGAAGGGGAAGCGATTGTCACTATCGATATCCTGCGCCGTCTGCATATTGGTGTTGAGCTGGTGTCGTGCGCTGAGTCACGCGCGGTGGTGAGTTATCACGATATCCCGATGGTGGCTGACGCCACGCTGGCAGAACGTCTTGATACCCTGTACGACGCTGTCGTCCTGCCGGGTGGCCCGCAGGGGAGCGTGAATCTGGCGGCGAATAAAGACGTGATTAATTTTGTGGCCGCGCATGATGCCGCGGGCAAACTGATCTGCCCAATCTGCTCAGCCGCTGCGCGCGTGCTGGCCGGCAATGATCTGCTGAAAGGCCGTCGCTATGTCTGCTCCGGGGATCTGTGGCAGGACGTGAAAAACGGGGAATACGTTGATGCGCCGGTGGTTGAAGACGGCAATCTGATTAGCGGTAAAGGATTCGGTCATGTCTTTGACTTTGCCTTTACCGTCGCGGCACGTCTGCTGGGCGATGAAGCGCCGGTGCGCGACCACGCCGATCATATCTATTACCGCTGGTAATTAATCGGCCACCTCAGAGAAAGGTATATCTTCGCTGAGGATATAGATAAATAAGCTATTCTCTCTGCGCGAATTGTCTGACAATTCGCGTTTTTTATATGTACTTATCTGCTGAATCTATGCATCACCTTACTGTAATTCAGGGGTGTGATGGCGCTCTCTTCTGAATGGTTAATTCCTGGCTATTAATGTTTCAACATAGTTAACGCTGTTAATTGTGCAGCTAATACTTTGTTTTATGTCCGATTTAAATGGTTTGTCTGATTTTCCCTACATAAAAGAACATTAAGGCTGGAGTTAACCATGCACAAATTTACGAAAGCGCTGGCGGCCATCGGGCTGGCGGCGGTTATGTCACAATCGGCTATGGCCGAGAATTTAAAGCTTGGTTTTTTAGTAAAACAACCGGAAGAACCCTGGTTCCAGACGGAATGGAAATTTGCCGATAAAGCCGGCAAAGACCTTGGTTTTGATGTGATTAAAATTGCCGTTCCGGACGGTGAGAAAACCCTCAATGCTATTGATAGCCTGGCGGCCAGTGGTGCCAAAGGTTTTGTTATTTGTACGCCAGATCCAAAATTAGGGCCCGCTATCGTGGCGAAAGCGCGCGGCTACGACATGAAGGTCATCACCGTCGATGATCAGTTCGTCAATGCCAAAGGCAAACCGATGGAAGATGTGCCGCTGGTGATGATGGCGGCGAGCGAAATTGGCGCGCGCCAGGGGCAGGAGCTGTATAAGGAGATGCAAAAACGCGGCTGGGACGTGAAAACCACCGGAGTGATGGCCATTACCGCCAACGAACTGGATACCGCGCGCCGCCGTACGTCGGGTTCTATGGACGCGCTGAAGGCTGCCGGTTTCCCGGAAAAGCAGATTTATCAGGTGCCCACCAAATCGAATGATATCCCCGGCGCGTTCGATGCCGGTAACTCGCTGTTAGTACAGCATCCGGAAGTGAAGCAGTGGCTGGTTGTTGGCATGAACGACAACACCGTGCTCGGCGGCGTACGCGCAACGGAAGGTCAGGGGTTCAAAGCGGCTAACGTCATCGGTATCGGCATTAACGGCGTGGATGCGGTGAACGAACTGTCAAAAGCGCAGGCTACCGGCTTCTTTGGCTCGCTGCTGCCGAGCCCAGACATTCACGGCTACAAAACCAGCGAGCTGCTCTACAACTGGGTGGAGAAAGGCGCTGAGCCACCGAAATTTACTGCGGTGACGGATGTCGTGCTGATTACCCGCGACAACTTCAAAGAAGAGCTGGCGAAAAAAGGCCTCTGAGTCCTGTTGGTTCTCCTCCCGCCAGGCGGGAGGAGAAGGATCGTGTCATTGTGGAGGTTGCGATGCAACAGTCTACCCCTTATCTCTCTTTCCGCGGTATCAGCAAAACTTTCCCCGGCGTAAAGGCGCTGTCCGATATTAGCTTTGATTGCTATAGCGGCCAGGTACATGCGCTGATGGGCGAGAACGGTGCGGGCAAGTCGACGCTGCTGAAAATTCTTAGCGGTAACTATGCCCCAACGTCCGGCACGCTGGCGCTGCGCGGAGAAGAGATTTCTTTTGCGGATACCACTGCGGCGCTGAACGCGGGTATCGCGATTATTTACCAGGAACTGCATCTCGTCCCGGAAATGACCGTGGCGGAAAATATCTATCTTGGCCAATTGCCGAGTCGCAGCGGTATTGTTAACCGCAAACTGCTGAACTATGAAGCGCGTATCCAGCTTGAACATCTGGGGTTGGACATCGATCCCGATACGCCGCTGAAGTATCTGTCGATTGGCCAATGGCAGATGGTCGAAATTGCCAAGGCGCTGGCGCGTAACGCCAAGGTCATCGCTTTTGATGAACCAACCAGTTCACTTTCCGCGCGCGAGATAGACAACCTGTTCCGGGTCATCCGTGAGCTGCGCAAAGAGGGGCGAGTGATCATCTATGTGTCTCACCGCATGGAAGAGATCTTCGCGCTGAGCGATGCCATCACCGTGTTTAAAGACGGCCGCTATGTCTGCACCTTTGCCGACATGATGGAGGTGAGCCACGATCGCCTGGTGCAGGCGATGGTGGGGCGTGACATTGGCGATATCTATGGCTGGCAGCCGCGTCAGTACGGTGAAGAGCGTCTGCGTCTATCGCAGGTGAAAGCGCCGGGCGTGCGCACGCCGATTTCGCTGACCGTTCGCAGCGGTGAAATCGTGGGGCTGTTTGGCCTGGTGGGTGCCGGACGTAGCGAGCTAATGAAGGGGATCTTCGGCGGGACGAAAATAACCGGCGGTGAGATTTTCATCGACGGTGAGCGAGTCACTATCGACAAACCGGCGCAGGCGATTCGCGCGGGGATGATGCTGTGCCCCGAAGATCGTAAAGCTGAGGGGATCATCCCGGTCCATTCCGTGCGTGACAATATCAATATTAGCGCCCGCCGCAAGCATATCCATGCGGGGTGTCTCATCAACAACGATTGGGAGGCCACTAACGCCGACCATCACATTCAGGCTCTCAACATCAAAACGCCGGGCGCTCAGCAATTGATCATGAACCTCTCCGGGGGAAATCAACAAAAGGCGATTCTCGGGCGTTGGCTGTCAGAAGACATGAAGGTGATTCTGCTTGATGAGCCCACCCGGGGTATCGACGTAGGGGCAAAGCATGAAATCTACAACGTGATTTATGCGCTGGCGTCGTCCGGCGTCGCGGTGCTGTTTGCCTCCAGCGACCTACCGGAAGTGCTGGGCGTTGCCGACCGTATTGTGGTGATGCGTGAAGGGGAGATCTCCGGCGAGTTGCTGCACGAGAGCGCCAATGAACAACAGGCGTTAAGCCTGGCGATGCCAAAAGTCAGTCAGGCCGTTGCCTGAGTTAGGAGGTTATGATGTCAACTGTTACTACGCCTGGCGCCCGCCGCTCGTCGCTGAGCTTTAGCCGTATCTGGGATCAGTACGGAATGCTGGTGGTCTTCGCCGCGCTGTTTATCTGCTGTGCGATCTTTGTTCCGAACTTTGCCACCTTTATCAATATGAAGGGGCTTGGGCTGGCCATTTCGATGTCGGGGATGGTGGCTTGCGGGATGCTGTTCTGCCTGGCGTCCGGTGATTTTGATCTGTCGGTTGCCTCGGTGATTGCCTGTGCGGGCGTCACTACCGCGGTGGTGATAAACGTCACTGAAAATCTATGGATTGGCGTATTTGCCGGACTATTGCTCGGGGCGGTAAGCGGACTGGTTAACGGCTTTGTGATTGCCCGTCTTAAGATAAACGCGCTGATCACCACGCTTGCCACTATGCAGATCGTGCGCGGGTTGGCCTATATCATCTCTGATGGTAAGGCGGTAGGGATTGAGGACGAGCGTTTCTTCACCCTGGGCTACGCCAACTGGCTGGGCCTGCCGGCACCTATCTGGCTGACGGTGGGTTGCCTGATTATTTTCGGCCTGCTGCTCAACAAAACCACCTTTGGCCGTAACACGCTGGCGATTGGCGGCAACGAAGAGGCCGCTCGGCTGGCGGGGGTTCCGGTGGTACGCACCAAGATTATTATCTTTGTGCTCTCCGGCCTGGTGTCCGCTGCTGCGGGGATCATTCTTGCCTCGCGTATGACCAGCGGACAGCCAATGACGTCGATTGGTTATGAGCTGATCGTTATCTCCGCCTGCGTGTTGGGCGGCGTCTCGCTGAAAGGCGGGATTGGTAAGATCTCGTACGTGGTCGCCGGGATTCTGATTTTAGGCACCGTGGAGAATGCGATGAACCTGCTCAATATCTCTCCGTTCTCGCAGTATGTGGTGCGCGGGTTGATTCTGCTGGCGGCGGTGATCTTCGACCGTTACAAACAGAAAGCTAAACGCAGCGTGTAGCGCTGTCTGCTCGCCGAAGTCATTCAACATTACCCGGGGGAATGGACGTTCTCCCGGTTTTTGGCTTTTCTCAACGGCATTGTTACAACGTCACAAGCAAAACATCCACACCGCTGTTTCCCACAATGCTTTTTGCCGAGCAGGTCGCACGGGAAAAGAAACTTTGGTTATGGTTACCGCAAATCACCAGGTCGACCGCGTATTTTTTACTGAATGCTTTGATATGTTCGCCCAGTTCACCGCAGGCGATTTGGCTTTTCCAGATGGGATAGTCGGTGGTATCAGCCAGCGTTTGCAGAAACTGTAGGGTTTCTTCTTGCATCAGCTCTCGCAGGTTTTCCATCATCGGGGCTGCGAGGTGATTGTACATTTCCGGGTCGGTCGACAGGGTGATAAGGCTGATACGCGCGTTGAGGGGCCGCGCGATGGCGACAGCTTTCCGTAGCAGGGCCTGGCTTTCCGGGGTGGGCGCGACGGCCACCAAGAGATGTGAGTAAGACATCAGACCTCCTTGCTCCAATAATACGTACTCTCTTTTTATTCTCTTACTCTTTTTGCCTCAACCCTGCAAGGGGAACACAGAATAAATCTGTCTATAACTTAACCTGATACATAAGTTTTTTTTATGCGAATAATTGCGTAATTATTGTACAGATTGCATAAGCAATGCTGAATATATCATGTAATCAATATGGCGAATAAACATTTAATTTTTGCTGAATTAATGTTAATGGAAAGTAAATAATATGCAAATGAATATACTGCAAATGATTCGATGTTTCAATTTATTGAATTTACGATGAATTTTATATATTAGATGAAACTATGATCTGTGATAATTTTTTCGCACTTGTCTCAAGTAAAGTTGCCCACCGTCGATCGTTATTGGATAGTTTCGGTGAATGAATATCCGCCAGACAGGAATAAAACAACGTTTTAAATGGTTATTTATTGCTCAAAATACAACTATGACTGATGGATACAGTGTAAAAATACGGTTTGATTTTGTGATGGAGATCACATAAATTTCAAATTAACAGTGAAGTAACATTGTATGTGTCACATCTGGCGAGTAAAGTTGCGTCGAATTAGGAAAAATCTTAGTAAATTGTAAGAAATGTTTAGATTTGTCGGGCCGTGCGTTCAAAACGTTGCCCGGCGATGGGGCATGAGATTCACCTAATCGGCTATGCATTTTGACCGATTCTTTTTTATCGGGCCTTGCCCGACGACATCACGGGGTATGCGGATTTTCCGCATAAAAGTACAAATTGGTTATTCGGGATGGGGAAAATGCATACATCCGAGTTGCTAAAGCACATCTATGACATCAACTTGTCTTACTTGCTTCTTGCACAGCGTTTGATCGGTCAGGATAAGGCTTCAGCCATGTTCCGCCTCGGTATCAACGAGGATATGGCGAAAGTCCTCGGGGAACTGACGCTCCCGCAGATGGTTAAACTGGCCGAAACCAATCAGTTGGTTTGTCAGTTCCGTTTTGATGACTCCCAAACCATCACCCGTCTGACGCAGGAGTCACGCGTTGACGATTTACAGCAAATTCACACCGGTATTCTGCTCTCCACACGACTGCTGAATCAGGCCAGTCATACAGGCGAACCTGCCCGTAAGAAAAGGGCCTGATCATGAGCGAAAAAAGCATTGTTCAGGAAGCGCGCGATATTCAGCTTGCTATGGAGCTGATTACCCTGGGCGCGCGTTTGCAAATGCTGGAAAGCGAAACACAGCTGAGTCGTGGTCGCCTGATTAAGCTCTACAAAGAACTTCGCGGCAGCCCGCCGCCGAAGGGGATGCTACCGTTCTCCACGGACTGGTTTATGACCTGGGAGCAGAATATTCACTCTTCCATGTTCTGTAATGCCTGGCAGTTCTTACTCAAAAGTGGGCAATGTTCCGGCGTTGATGCGGTGATCAAGGCTTATCGTCTTTACCTTGAGCAGTGTCCGCAGCAGGATGCCGGGCCGCTGTTGGCCCTGACGCGCGCGTGGACGTTAGTCCGTTTCGTCGAAAGCGGCATGCTTGAACTCTCCAGTTGCAACGCCTGTGGCGGTAACTTTGTGACTCACGCTCACCAGCCCGTTGGTAGCTTTGTATGCAGCTTATGCCAACCGCCATCACGAGCCGTAAAAAGACGTAAACTTTCTGAGGATCTTGCCGATAGTAATCCACAACTGCTGGATGAACAGATAGAGCAAGCTGTTTAACCCCACACGGTGTGACGAAAACACTCCAGCAGCGGCCATTATGGCCGCTGCTTTTTTTTACCTGCGTGTGGGTGAAATTGCTCATCTGTCTCCTCTCTTAGTCAACAGTGGAAGGATGATAGCGTGCTGATCTTAATAGGTTACCTGGTTGTTTTGGGGACAGTTTTCGGCGGTTATATGATGACTGGCGGACACCTTGGAGCACTGTATCAACCGGCCGAGCTGGTTATTATCGGCGGGGCGGGGGTTGGCGCTTTCATCGTGGGAAACAACGGCAAGGCGATTAAGGGCACCCTGAAAGCATTGCCTTTACTGTTCCGGCGTTCAAAGTACACCAAAACGATGTATATGGATTTGCTGGCGCTGCTCTATCGCCTGATGGCCAAGTCACGTCAGCAGGGGATGTTTTCGCTCGAGCGCGATATCGAGAATCCGAAAGAGAGCGAAATTTTCGCCAGCTATCCGCGCATTCTCGCGGATACCGTGATGCTGGAATTTATCGTCGATTACCTGCGCCTGATCATCAGCGGCAACATGAACACCTTCGAAATTGAAGCGTTGATGGATGAAGAGATCGAAACCCACGAAAGTGAAAGCGAAGTGCCAGCCAACAGTCTGGCGCTGGTGGGCGACTCACTGCCGGCGTTTGGTATTGTTGCGGCGGTCATGGGCGTGGTGCACGCCTTAGGATCAGCCGACCGTCCGGCGGCAGAACTGGGCGCGCTGATTGCCCACGCGATGGTCGGTACCTTCCTCGGGATCCTGCTGGCCTATGGTTTCGTCTCACCGCTCGCGAGCGTGCTGCGTCAAAAGAGCGCGGAAACGACCAAGATGATGCAGTGCGTCAAAATTACGCTGCTGTCTAACCTCAACGGCTACGCGCCGCCTATCGCCGTCGAATTTGGCCGTAAAACGCTTTACACCAGCGAACGCCCGTCGTTTATCGAGCTGGAAGAGCACGTCCGCGCGGTGCGTAACCCGGCGGGGCAACAGCAAACGACCACCGAGGACGCATGAAGAACCAAGCGCATCCTATTGTCGTCGTTAAGCGGCGCAAACATAAATCTCACGGCAGCGCCCATGGCTCGTGGAAGATTGCCTATGCCGACTTTATGACGGCAATGATGGCGTTCTTCCTGGTGATGTGGCTGATCTCCATCTCCAGCCCGAAAGAGCTGATTCAGATAGCGGAGTACTTCCGTACGCCGCTGGCCACCGCGATCACCGGAGGCCAGCGGATGGCGAACAGCGAGAGTCCGATTCCCGGCGGCGGGGATGATGTCACCCAGCAGCAGGGCGAAGTACACAAGCAGCCAAATATTGACGACCTGAAAAAACGGATGGAAACCAACCGCCTGAAACGTATTCGTGGCGAACTGGACCAGCTGATTGAGGCTGACCCAAAGCTGCGCGCGCTGCGTCCGCACCTGAAGATTGACCTCGTACAGGAAGGGCTGCGCATTCAGATTATCGACAGCCAGAACCGACCGATGTTTAAAACTGGCAGCGCGGAAGTGGAACCCTACATGCGCGATATCCTGCGCGCCATCGCGCCAGTACTGAATGAAATTCCCAATAAGGTCAGTCTGGCCGGCCACACTGACGACTACCCATATGCCACCGGTGAGCGTGGCTACAGTAACTGGGAGCTGTCGGCGGATCGCGCCAACGCCTCGCGCCGCGAACTGGTGGCCGGCGGGCTGGACGATGGCAAAGTTTTACGCGTAATTGGGATGTCAAACTCGATGCGCTTATCAGAGCACGGCGGCAATGATGCGATTAACCGTCGCATCAGCCTGCTGGTGCTGAATAACCAGGCTGAGCAGGCCATTCTCCATGAGAATGCCGAGAGCCAGAATGAACCTTTAAGCGTATTACCGTCGCCGACGACCTCACCGTCTGCATCAGGTACTACGGCGCCACAACCCGACTCGAGGTGATTGCGTGAGCATGGATATCAGCGATTTTTATCAAACATTTTTTGATGAGGCCGACGAGCTGTTGGCCGATATGGAACAGCATCTGCTGGATCTGGCGGTGGATGACCCTGACGCTGAACAGCTGAACGCGATCTTCCGCGCGGCACACTCGATCAAGGGCGGGGCGGGCACCTTCGGCTTCTCCGTGCTGCAGGAAACGACGCATCTGATGGAGAACCTGCTGGATGAGGCACGCCGTGGGGAGATGAAGCTCAACACCGATATTATCAACCTGTTTTTGGAAACCAAAGATATTATGCAGGAACAGCTCGACGCCTATAAAAGCTCCAGCGAACCGGATGCTGCCAGCTTCGAATATATCTGCAACGCCCTGCGGCAACTGGCGCTGGAGGCGAAAGGCGAAAGCGTCCCACCGGTGGCCGCAAGCGCCCGCCTGAGCGTGGTCGACAACAGTATGCAGACCGAGACGGTTGGGATCGATACCGCCGCCGCCGGCAAAACCCAGATCACGCTGTCGCGGCTGAAGGCCGGTGAACCCGATATGCTGGAAGAGGAGCTGGGCAATCTGGCGACGCTGAGCCAGGTCAACAAAACGGCCGATAGTCTCACCGCGGTGCTCGACGGTAGCGTGGATCAGGACGATATCGTCGCCGTGCTGTGTTTCGTGATCGAGGCCGACCAGATAGCGTTCACCACCGTTGCCGCGGCCACTGAGCCTGCGCTGGTGGAAATAGCCGAAGCCGAAGAGATCGTCGAACTGCCGGTTGTCGCCCCGGCGGCGCCGGCCGTTGCAGCAAGCCAGACGGCACCCCGCGTAGAGCGTGAAAAACCGGCAGCGCGCAGCAATGAATCTACCAGTATCCGCGTGGCGGTTGAGAAGGTCGACCAGTTGATTAACCTGGTTGGCGAGCTGGTCATTACTCAGTCGATGCTGGCCCAGCGTTCCAACGCGCTGGACCCGGTCTCGCATGGCGATCTGATCACCAGCATGGGCCAGCTTCAGCGCAATGCGCGTGACCTGCAGGAATCGGTGATGTCCATCCGTATGATGCCGATGGAATATGTCTTTAGCCGCTTCCCGCGTCTGGTACGCGATCTGGCGGGTAAGCTTGGCAAGCAGGTGGAGCTGACGCTGATGGGCAGCTCCACTGAACTGGACAAGAGCCTGATTGAACGCATTATTGACCCGCTGACTCACCTGGTGCGCAATAGCCTGGATCATGGTATTGAGCTACCGGAAACGCGTCTGGCGGCCGGGAAATCCGCCGTGGGCAACCTGATTCTCTCTGCGGAACATCAGGGGGGCAATATCTGTATCGAAGTCACTGACGATGGCGCGGGGCTGAACCGCGAACGTATTCTGGCGAAAGCCGTGTCGCAGGGGATGGCCGTGAATGAAAGCATGACGGATGAAGAGGTCGGCATGCTGATCTTTGCGCCAGGCTTCTCCACCGCCGAGCAGGTGACCGACGTTTCCGGGCGTGGCGTGGGTATGGACGTGGTCAAACGAAATATTCAGGAGATGGGCGGCCACGTTGAAATTCAATCGAAGCAGGGGGCCGGGACGACGATCCGCATTCTGCTGCCGCTGACGCTGGCGATTCTTGATGGCATGTCGGTGAAGGTTAGCGAAGAGGTCTTTATCCTGCCGCTCAACGCGGTGATGGAGTCTTTGCAGCCGCGTGAAGAAGATCTGCATCCGCTGGCGGGCGGCGAACGTGTACTGGAAGTACGCGGCGAATATTTGCCGCTGGTGGAGCTGTGGAAAGCTTTCGATGTACAGGGCGCGAAAACCGAGGCCACGCAGGGCATTGTGGTCATCCTGCAAAGCGCGGGTCGTCGCTATGCGCTGTTGGTCGATCAACTGATTGGTCAGCACCAGGTGGTGGTGAAAAACCTGGAAAGCAACTATCGCAAAGTGCCGGGCATCTCGGCGGCGACCATTCTTGGCGACGGTAGCGTCGCGCTGATTGTTGACGTCTCCGCCCTGCAGGGACTGAATCGTGATAAACGTCTGGCGAACACAGCCGCCTGAAACGCAGAAAAAAGGTAGAAAACATGACCGGTATGACGAATGTAACAAAGCTGGCGGGAGAACCGACAGGTCAGGAATTTCTGGTATTTACCCTGGGCAACGAAGAGTACGGTATCGATATCCTGAAGGTGCAGGAGATTCGGGGTTACGACCAGGTCACACGCATTGCCAACACGCCAGCCTTTATTAAAGGTGTCACCAATCTGCGCGGCGTGATCGTGCCGATTGTCGATCTGCGGGTGAAGTTCAGCCAGCAGGACGTTGAGTACAACGACAACACCGTGGTGATCGTACTGAACCTCGGTCAGCGCGTCGTCGGGATCGTGGTTGACGGCGTTTCCGATGTGCTGTCGCTGGCGGCGGAGCAGATTCGTCCGGCACCCGAGTTTGCCGTAACGCTGTCTACGGAATATCTCACCGGGCTTGGCGCGTTGGGCGACCGGATGCTGATTCTGGTCAATATCGAAAAGCTGCTGAATAGCGAAGAGATGGCCCTGCTGGATAGCGCAGCTAACCACGCGGCATGATGAACGTCGGCCCGGCGGCGTACGACGTCGGGCCTGTATTTCAAATAGCCGCTAACGCAAATTCTTTTTTATTAAAATAAGAAAATGAAAGAAATGTGCGATAACTGCGTGCACAGATAACATTTTTCACGTCTTTCTTTTTTCCTTTCGCATCCTCTTTTTCTGTTATTTTGAAAATTACATCACTAAAATCAATATAATTATTGGAACGATTTTTCATGCGTATATTCTAATGAGAAAAAGAGAATATGCCTTTATTTTAAATAAAGGTAGTTAATGTTTAATCTGCCAGCTTATCCGATAAATTAGCCTGCTATGATAAAATTGTGTTAAAAACAGGATTGATAAATGCTGTTTTTAACATTCATTAATGTTTCTTAGTTAAATCTTAATGGTTTAATTTAAATATTAAGAAACACTTTATTTCAAAAAATAAGTAAATCGCTAATAATTTGAATTAAACAATGATTGTTTTTGTTGTTTTTAAAACATCTTGTGAAAGGATGAAAGAAAATAATTCTTAGTGATCGCTCTCTTATTTTTTATTTTTACGCATAGAAAATAAAATCGTTCTGTCATTAATATCTGCTCGTGGAAATAATTTGTTTTCCCGACTTACTAAATTAAAGCAGTCAAAAAAACGAACTTAAATATTAGGTTAAGGGATTTCTATGCGCGTAAAAAAAGTAATGATTAAACCCTCTATTATCGCTCTGGCTATTACTGCGGCGGTAGGTGCACCAGCTTGTGCTCTGGCAAGCAGCGGCGACTTTGCCTCTCCGGCGTATACGGCGACGCAAACCAAAGGGGAAATGGTCTATAAAAGCGATGATACGGCGGTCTCCATTATGGGTTCCGTACGTTTGTATGCGAAGGACGATTCCGCGCATAGCGTAGAACATAATATTCAGAATAATGACTCGCGTCTGGGCGTCGCATTACGGCAGAAAATTAATGACAAAGGTTATTATGCGGTAGGTTATTACGAAACCGGTATTCACGGTCTGGATTCCGCCACTGACGATCAGGGCAATGATGTCTATACCCGTCAGGCGTACGCCGGGCTGGGCAATGATGAATATGGTGTAATCACATTTGGTAAACAGTATGCGCCAACAGACTGGGGGCTGGGTATTGATACCACTTATGCTTACGGCGGTAAGGCCAAACACGATACCGCCGGGATGTCGACGGATATTATTAACTCAGCGGCTATCTATTACTACAACACCAAAGAATTTACCGTCGGCGTAATGGGCCAGGGTAATGATGATGTAGATAAAATTGGCTTCGGTAGCGGTTATGGCGACGGCCCGGATATGCACGATGCTTACCATGACGGTTCTGCCACCGTTCACGGCGGTGCGGCGCTGGCGGCGCAGTATCGCTTTGACAATGGCTTCTCTGTTTCCGGTGCGGCAGCGTACAACAATTATACGGTTAACCAGGGGACAACGACGACCAATATGACCTATTACGACCAGAATGGTAACCCAATGGGTACCGTACCGGTCACCAACGTCACCGGCCCGTCATACGATGGTAACACCTACTCGATGGGCTTAAATGCCAAGTACACAGCTAATTTTGACGGCTTCACCTGGTATAACGCCGCGCAGGCGACTTACTACATCAACAAAGTTGACGATGTTCACGCGGCGGTCAGCGGCACCAGCAACGCCACCGACGATCAGGAAACTATCCTGGGCCTGGAATATGCTTCTCAGTTCAAAATTACGCCGGAGTGGAGCGTTTACGCTAACTTTGACTGGACCGAAGGCGGCGATGCGATGGACGGACAGCACTTCCAGTCCACCACGCTGGGTACTGACTACTGGTTGGGTAAAAACGCCGTCACCTATATCGAATACGGCTATGAGAAAGCCAGCGGGAATACCGATGATTCTTATAACGTCTCCGATCACCTGGCTGCGGTAGGCCTGCGTATCTTTATCTAAATGCTGTAAACCCCCATCTTATGCCAGTGGGGTGGGGGCCGTACTTTTCATTTGCTCTTGTTACTATTGTGTTGATGTCGCTGTGGGGAGGGGGAGTGCTTCGCGGCGATAATGGCAGGTTTATTTCCTATTTAGCCAGACCCGGAGGTCTGGCTTTTCTTTTATTTTTTATGTCGCCCTGTCGTTTACATATTCTGCTGTACGACTTCGGGAGCTTCCTGCGCCAGCTCGCCCTCGTTCTGCGACAGCATCGCCGTCGCGACGCCGTTACCCAGAACGTTAATCGCCGAACGGCCCATATCGAGGAAGTGGTCAATGCCCATCAGCAGCAGGATACCCGCAACCGGAATATTAAAGCTCGGAATGGTCGCTGCCAGCACCACCAGCGCTGAACGCGGCACCCCGGCAATCCCTTTGGATGCCAGCATCAGCGTCAGCATCAGGACCGCAATCTCAGAGAAGCCAAGGTGGATATTGTAGGCCTGTGCAATAAACATGGATGCAAAGGAGCAGTACACCATCGAACCCACCAGATTAAAGGAGTAACCAATCGGCAACACGAAGGAGACGATGTTGCGCGAGCAACCAAATTGGGTCAGCTGTTCAAGGGTTTTCGGATAGGCCGCTTCGGAGCTGCTGGTGGTAAACGCCACCAGCACCGGGTCTTTGAGCATGCTGAGCAGACGGAAGACTTCTTTCTTCAGCACCATATAGCCAATGGCCACCAGCACGCAGCAGGTCAACAGAATTGCCACGTAATAGCCGCCAATAAATGAAGCGTAGTTCAGCAGGATCCCCAGCCCTTCGGTGGCGATAACCGAGGAGATGGCGGCAAAAATAGCCAGCGGCGCAACGTACATCACGTAGCCGGTGACTTTCAGCATGATATGCGAGACCACATCCAGCGCGGCCACTAACGGCGCGTTGAATTTCTGTCCCAGCGAAGCCCCGCCGATGCCGAAGAACATTGAGAAGACCACAATCTGCAGAATTTCGTTATTCGCCATCGCGCCGACGATACTGGTCGGGATGGTATGTGAAAGGAAGCCCTTCAGACTCATGCCGCTGACCGCCAGACCGGTATCGACCGCGTCTTTTGGCACGGTCAGATTCAGACCCGCCCCCGGCTGTTGCAGGGTGACGATAAACAGGCCCACCAGAATCGACAGCACCGAAGAGCTGATAAACCACACCATCGCTTTACCGCCAACACGGCCAATCGTCGAGGTTTCACCCAGCTTCATGATCCCCACCGTTAAGGTGCTGAACACCAACGGCGCGATGACCATTTTGATTAGCCGGAGGAATATATCGGTGAGAAGAGTGATGTTACCAGACCATACTTCGATGGTGGTTGCTGATGCATAGGAATGGATCATTGCGCCGGTGAGAATCCCCGCCAGCATGAAAATCACGATAAAAATCGTGAGCTTATTTGCGTTTGCCACAAAAATACCCCGTCAGATTACGAAAAAGCCCTGCGATGAAGAAAATGATTTTTTAGTTATTAAATACCATCAATTTATTCACCACATAAATTGTATGAAAGTGAGGGGATTTACAACTTTTTTTATATTTTATAAAAAGCGTTGTGATTCAGTGGGTCACACGCACCGTCGTTTTGCTGCCTGAGAACGCTCACGATTTTTACCCTGCGTGCACATAAAGTTTCTTTTTGGGATGCCGATAACAGCGAATAACACGTTATTGAGAAGGTGCTGTATGTTAAACCGTATCCGCGTTGTCACGCTGCTGATGTTGGTGCTGGTCGTCTTCGCACTTTTGCAGTTGGTCTCCGGGGGCTTTTTGTTCTCCTCGCTGCATCAAAACCAACAGAGTTTTGCGCAATCTAACACGCTTCGTACGCAACAAGCCGAACTCACCAAAGCGTGGGATCTGCTGCTGCAAACCCGCATCAACCTCAGCCGCTCTTCGGCGCGGATGATGATGGACACCGCTAACCAGCAAAGCAGCGCCAAAACGGAATTGCTGAAAAATGCACGCACCACGCTAACCCAGGCGGCAGAACACTTTGCGCGCTTTAGCGAACTTCCCTCGCAGCCGGCGATGAATGATGCCAGCGCCCAGGTGACGAAGACCTATCAAAACTATTCCGCGGCGTTACAGGAGCTGGTGGGGTTCCTGGAAGGCGGCAATATGGACGCCTATTTTGCCCAACCGACGCAAGGCATGCAGAACGCCATGGGCGAGGCGATGAATCAATACGCCACGCAAAGTGAAGCGCTCTATCAGCGCGCCTTTACCACCAGCAGCAGCGACTACCAGATTGCCCGCTGGCAGCTGGCGATTCTGGCGGTGGTGCTGGTGATCGTGGTCGTCGGCGCCTGGTTTGGCATCCGCGCGATTCTGCTTAAGCCGCTGGCCTCCGTGATGGCGCACATTCGCCAGATTGCCGCCGGTGATTTAACTCAACGCCTGACGCTGCGCGGACGAAACGAAATTACCGAACTGGCCGATACGGTCACCCATATGCAAAGCGCGCTGATTGATACCGTCACTCATGTACGTGAAGGGGCAGAGGCTATCTATCACGGCACCAGCGAAATCGCCGCCGGCAATAACGACCTTTCCGCGCGTACCGAGCAGCAGTCGGCGTCGCTGGAAGAGACGGCGGCCAGCATGGAGCAACTGACTGCCACGGTGAAGCAGAATGCCGAAAACGCACGTCAGGCGTCACAGCTGGCGCAGCGCGCATCCGACACCGCGCAACATGGCGGCAGCGTGGTGAATGGCGTGGTGAATACCATGCACGAGATTGCCGCCAGCTCGCAGAAAATTTCCGATATTACCGGCGTTATTGATGGCATTGCTTTCCAGACCAATATTCTGGCGCTGAACGCCGCCGTGGAAGCCGCACGCGCCGGGGAACAGGGGCGTGGGTTCGCGGTGGTGGCCGGCGAAGTGCGTAATCTGGCAAGCCGCAGCGCTCAGGCGGCGAAAGAGATTAAAGCGCTGATTGAAGACTCCGTGGCGCGCGTTGAAACCGGCTCCGTGCAGGTTGAAACCGCGGGGGAAACGATGACCGATATCGTCAATGCTGTGACCCGCGTCACCGACATTATGGGGGAAATCGCTTCGGCTTCTGACGAACAGAGCCGCGGGATCGATCAGGTCGCCATCGCCGTTGCGGAGATGGACAGCGTCACCCAACAAAACGCCTCGCTGGTGGAAGAGTCTGCCTCTGCCGCCGCCGCGCTGGAAGAACAAGCCGAACGCCTGAACCAGGCCGTCGCGGCATTCCGATTGAACGTCGCCTCAGGAAATAGAGCGACGACATCTGTACCGGCAGCAACGCTGGCGAGACCTCGCCAGGCGCCCGCCGCCAATCGAACCTCTGATTCTAACTGGGAAACCTTCTAATTTTATCTGCGGTCCAGGGCCGCCTCCAGGAGTGTGGTGATGCTTTATCGTATTCGAATCTCTACCACGTTGTTTCTGATTTTGATTCTCTGCGGCATTTTGCAGATTGGCAGTAACGGACTCTCTTTTTGGGCGTTTCGCGACGGACAAAACAATATTTATCAGGTGGATCAGAGCAGCCAGCAGCTAAGCACGCTCACGGAATCGCGAGCGGCCATGCTCCAGGCCAGCACCATGCTCAACAAAGCCGGTACGCTGGCGGCGCTGAGCTATCCGCCTAATGAAGTGCGGGCCATGGTTGACGACGTGAAGCAGAACCTTTCGCAAGGCGAGGCGCTGTTTCAGGGCTTTATGGCGCTGCAACTGATGAGCGAGAGCGATAAGGCGCTGCAAGAACAGACGGCGAAAAGTTTTACCACCTGGCACGAGATGCTGGCGCATCAGGTCGCCTGGCTGGAAAACAATCAGCTGTCTGAATATGTCGCGGCACCCGTGCAGAAAACGCAGGACCAGTTCGATGCCAACTATGAAAGCTGGCGCAAGAATATTGAGCACTATGTGGCGGCGGCGAAAAGCGAAAGCCAGAGCGACTATGCGCGTTCCACGATGATGTTTATCGCGATGGTGATTATCTCCGTGGCGATTACCCTCGTGGCATTGTGGTGGGTGCGCCATATGGTGGTCAAACCGCTGGCCATTATCAGCAGCCATTTTGACAGCATTGCCAAAGGCAATCTGGCGCGGCCAATTGCGGTGTACGGTAAAAATGAAATCAGCGCCATTTTCGCCGGGCTGAAGTCGATGCAGCAATCTCTGCGTAAAACGGTAGGCGAAGTGCGCCAGGGCAGTTTTGCGATGCACACCGGGATTTCGGAAATTGCCGCTGGCAACAACGACCTTTCTTCCCGTACGGAACAGCAGGCGGCGTCGCTGGCGCAAACCGCGGCGAGCATGGAGCAGTTAACCGCAACCGTCAGTCAGAACGCCGACAACGCGCGTCAGGCTTCTAACCTGGCCCACGGCGCGGCGGACACCGCTAAACGTGGGGGCGAACAGGCCAACCACGTGGCGCAGACGATGCAGAATATCGCCACCAGTTCGAAGAAAATCAGCGACATTATCAGCGTCATCGACGGCATTGCCTTCCAGACCAATATCCTGGCGCTCAACGCCGCCGTGGAAGCAGCGCGTGCGGGCGAGCAGGGGCGCGGGTTTGCGGTAGTGGCCGGTGAAGTGCGTAACCTCGCCAGCCGCAGCGCCCAGGCGGCAAAAGAGATCAAAGTGCTGATCGAAGAGTCGGTGGCCCGCGTACAGGAAGGATCGGCGCTGGTCGAAACCTCCGCCAGCACCATGAGCGAGATTGTCCAGTCGGTTACCCGGGTGAACGACATCATGGGGGAAATCGCCTCCGCCTCTGATGAGCAGCGCCGGGGCATTGAACAGGTCGCGCTGGCCGTCAGCCAGATGGACCAGGTGACACAACAGAACGCCGCGCTGGTGGAAGAAGGGGCTGCCGCCACTGAACAGTTGGCAGGCCAGGCCGATCGCTTAACCTCTGTGGTCTCTGTGTTTGAACTCGAAGAAGTGAAGGTGGCCGCCGGGCGTGAAAACGTCTCGCTGGCCGCAGTACCTGCTGTTTCCTGAATGATGTGATGTAAGAAGGCGCTATGACTGTATCTCTGCCAAATGGGCAATCGCAATTACTGAGCCAGCTGACGCAGCGCCTGACGCTCACCGACGCGCAGTTTCGTCGGATCTGCCAACTGATCTACCAGCGCGCCGGAATCGTGCTGGCAGATCACAAACGTGACATGGTTTACAACCGACTGGTTCGGCGCCTGCGGGCGCTGAATATTGATGATTTTGGCCATTATCTCAGCCAACTGGAGGCCAACGGCGACAGCGCGGAGTGGCAGGCGTTTATCAATTCGCTGACCACCAACCTGACGGCGTTCTTCCGCGAGGCGCACCATTTTCCGACGCTGGCGGAGCATGCTGCGCGCCGGCAGGGTGAGTACCGGGTCTGGAGCGCCGCGGCGTCGACGGGGGAAGAGCCGTATTCCATCGCCATTACCCTGGCCGATACCCTGGGCACTGCGCCGGGTCGCTGGAAGGTGTTTGCCAGCGATATTGATACCGAAGTACTGGAAAAGGCGCAAAACGGCATTTATCGCATGGAAGAGTTGAAAACGCTCTCCCAGCAGCAGTTGCAGCGCTATTTCATGCGCGGAACCGGCCCGCACGAGGGGCTGGTGCGGGTGCGTAACGAGCTGGCGAACTATGTGGATTTCACCACGCTGAACCTGCTGAATGCGCACTACAACGTTCCCGGGCCATTTGACGCTATCTTTTGCCGTAACGTAATGATCTATTTCGATAAAACCACACAGCAGGAGATCCTCAAGCGCTTTGTGCCCCTGCTGAAACCCGACGGGCTGCTGTTTGCCGGGCATTCGGAAAACTTTAGCCATCTTGCCCGTGAGTTCAGCCTGCGCGGCCAGACGGTCTATGCGCTAAGTAAGGGAAGAGCATGAGTAAAATCAGAGTCTTGTCGGTAGATGATTCGGCGCTGATGCGCCAGATCATGACGGAGATTATTAATAGCCACGATGACATGGAGATGGTGGCGACTGCGCCGGATCCGCTGGTGGCTCGCGACCTGATTAAAAAATTCAATCCAGATGTGCTGACGCTGGACGTGGAAATGCCGCGCATGGACGGCCTCGATTTTCTCGAGAAGCTGATGCGCCTGCGGCCGATGCCGGTGGTGATGGTCTCCTCGCTGACCGGCAAAGGGTCGGAGGTGACGTTGCGCGCGCTGGAGCTGGGCGCGGTGGACTTTGTCACCAAGCCGCAGCTGGGCATTCGTGAAGGGATGCTGGCCTACAGCGAAACCATTGCCGATAAAGTGCGCGCCGCCTCCCGCGCGCGCATTAGCGCCCATAAGCCATTAGCCGCGCCGGTGACGCTAAAAGCCGGCCCGCTGCTCAGCTCTGAGAAGCTGATTGCTATCGGCGCCTCTACCGGCGGCACGGAGGCGATTCGCCACGTGCTGCAGCCGCTGCCGCTCTCCAGCCCCGCGCTGCTGATAACCCAGCATATGCCGCCGGGCTTTACCCGTTCGTTTGCCGAGCGCCTCAACAAGCTGTGCCAGATTACGGTGAAAGAGGCGGAAGACGGCGAGCGTGTGCTGCCGGGCCATGCCTACATCGCGCCAGGCGACAAGCATATGGAGCTGGCGCGTAGCGGCGCGAACTATCAAATCAAGATTCACGACGGGCCGCCGGTTAATCGCCATCGCCCGTCGGTTGATGTGCTGTTTCATTCGGTCGCGAAGCACGCGGGGCGCAATGCCGTGGGGGTGATCCTCACCGGCATGGGCAACGACGGTGCGGCCGGGATGCACGCGATGTACCAGGCCGGTGCCTGGACCATCGCGCAGAATGAAGCCAGTTGTGTGGTGTTCGGCATGCCGCGCGAGGCCATCAATACCGGTGGCGTCAGCGAAGTGGTCGATCTTAGCCAGGTAAGCCAGCAGATGCTGGCGAAAATCAGTGCCGGACAGGCAATACGTATTTGATCAGGAGAATTATTTTATGGCGGATAAAGAGCTTAAGTTTTTGGTTGTGGATGACTTTTCCACCATGCGTCGCATCGTACGCAACCTGTTAAAGGAACTGGGATTTAACAACGTTGAAGAAGCGGAAGACGGCGTTGACGCGTTAAACAAATTGCAGGCAGGCGGGTTTGGCTTCGTGATTTCTGACTGGAACATGCCAAACATGGACGGTCTGGAACTGCTGAAAACCATCCGCGCTGACGGCGCGATGGCGGCCATGCCGGTGTTAATGGTGACTGCGGAAGCGAAGAAAGAGAACATCATTGCTGCTGCGCAGGCCGGTGCCAGCGGGTACGTGGTGAAACCGTTCACCGCCGCGACGCTGGAAGAGAAGCTGAATAAAATCTTCGAGAAACTGGGCATGTGAGGTGACAGTCATGATGCATTCTTCTATTAAGCCCGGCGATGAACACTCCGCCGCGGACATTATTAGCCGCATCGGCAATCTGACCCGCATGCTGCGCGATAGCCTGCGCGAACTGGGGTTGGATCAAGCCATTGCGGAAGCGGCGGAGGCGATTCCCGATGCGCGCGACCGTCTCGACTACGTGGTGCAAATGACCGCGCAGGCCGCTGAGCGTGCGCTCAACAGTGTTGAAGCCTCTCAGCCGCATCAGGATGAAATGGAAAAAGGCGCGAAAGCGCTGACACAACGCTGGGATGCGTGGTTTGAAAATCCGATCGAGCTGGCCGACGCCCGCGAACTGGTGAGCGATACGCGTAAATACCTTGGCGACGTGCCGGGGCATACCAGTTTCACCAATGCGCAGCTGCTTGAAATCATGATGGCGCAGGATTTCCAGGACCTCACCGGTCAGGTTATCAAGCGCATGATGGATGTGATTCAGGAGATTGAACGCCAGCTGCTGATGGTGCTTCTGGAGAATATTCCGGATCAGGGATCGCGGCCAAAACGTGAAAATGACAGCCTGCTCAACGGGCCGCAGGTCGATACCTCCAAAGCGGGCGTCGTCGCCAGCCAGGATCAGGTGGACGATCTGCTCGATAGCCTGGGCTTCTGATCCCTCTGCGCAGATTTTGCCGGGCTGCACTGCGTTTTCCCGACTAACCTCTGGCACATGGCTGTTCCCTCATGGGGCGGCCATCGCCATTCTCTCCCCGGTTAACGGTCGAATTCCTTCCTTTTCATTCCTTTATTCTGCGCATTGGCAAACGCGCTTCTCGCGATAATACTCGCGACCGTATTTGCGAGAGTGAAGCCGTGGCAGAAGAAAGCGACGACGACGACAAAACAGAAGACCCCACACCCCAACGGCTTGAAAAAGCGCGCGAAGAGGGGCAAATTCCGCGTTCCCGCGAACTGACATCGCTGCTGATGCTGCTGGTGGGCGTTTGCGTGCTCTGGCTGGGCGGGGAGTCTCTCGCCCGTCGATTGGCCAATCTTCTTTCTGGCGGGCTGCGCTTTGACCACAGCATCGTCAGCGATCCTAATCTGATCCTTGGGCAAATTATTCTGCTGCTCAAAGAGGCCATGCTGGCGCTGCTGCCGCTGATTGTCGGCGTGGTGACGGTGGCGCTGGTGGCGCCGATGATGCTCGGCGGGCTGGTATTCAGTACTAAATCGCTCGCTTTCAAGCTCGACAAACTTAACCCATTGCCCGGTATTAAACGTATGTTCTCCGCGCAAACCGCGGCAGAGCTCACCAAAGCCATTATGAAAGCGGTGCTGATGGGCTCCGTGGCGGGTTTTTTCCTGTGGATGCACTGGCCGCAGATGATGCGGCTGGTCAGCGAGTCGCCGCTGTCGGCGATGGGTAACGCGCTGAACATGGTCGGACTGTGCGCGCTGCTGGTGGCGCTGGGCATTATTCCGATGGTCGGGTTCGACGTCTTCTGGCAAATCCACAGCCATCTGAAAAAGCTGCGCATGTCGCGCCAGGACATCCGCGATGAATTCAAACAGAGCGAAGGCGACCCGCACGTGAAAGGGCGTATTCGCCAGATGCAGCGTGCGGCGGCGCGGCGTCGCATGATGGCGGACGTGCCGAAGGCCGACGTTATCGTGAATAACCCGACTCACTACTCGGTGGCGTTGCAGTATGACGAAAACAAAATGAGCGCACCGAAAGTGGTGGCAAAAGGCGCGGGCCTGGTGGCGCTGCGCATTCGCGAAATTGGCGAAGAGAACCGAATTCCGATGCTGGAAGCACCCCCGCTGGCGCGTGCGCTGTATCGCCATGCCGATATCGGCCAGCAGATCCCCGGCCAGCTGTACGCGGCGGTCGCGGAAGTGCTGGCGTGGGTATGGCAACTGAAGCGTTGGCGACTGGCCGGCGGCGTGCCGCCGAAAAAACCGGATAACATACCGGTGCCTGAGGCACTGGATTTTTTGAACGAGAAGGACTCTGATGGCTAATCTTGTCGCAATGCTGCGTCTCCCCGGCAACCTGAAATCTACCCAGTGGCAGGTGCTTGCCGGGCCGGTGCTGATCCTGCTGATTCTGTCGATGATGGTGCTGCCGTTGCCGGCTTTCGTCCTCGATCTGCTGTTCACCTTTAATATCGCACTTTCCATCATGGTGTTGTTGGTGGCAATGTTCACCCAGCGCACGCTGGAATTTGCCGCTTTCCCAACCATTCTGCTGTTCACCACGTTACTGCGCCTGGCGTTGAACGTCGCCTCCACCCGTATCATTCTGATGGAAGGGCATACCGGCGGCGCGGCGGCGGGGAAGGTGGTGGAAGCCTTCGGCCACTTCCTCGTGGGCGGTAACTTCGCCATCGGTATCGTGGTGTTTATCATCCTCGTGATCATCAACTTTATGGTTATCACCAAAGGTGCGGGTCGTATCGCCGAAGTGGGCGCGCGCTTCGTGCTGGACGGGATGCCGGGTAAACAGATGGCGATTGACGCCGATCTCAACGCCGGAATTATTGGCGAAGACGAGGCCAAGAAGCGTCGCGCCGAAGTGACTCAGGAAGCCGACTTCTACGGTTCAATGGACGGCGCCAGTAAGTTCGTGCGCGGCGATGCGATCGCCGGGATCCTGATTATGGTGATTAACGTCATCGGCGGTCTGCTGGTGGGCGTATTGCAGCACGGGCTGGATCTCGGCAAAGCGGCGGAATCCTATACGCTGCTGACCATCGGTGATGGCCTGGTAGCCCAGATTCCGGCGCTGGTTATCTCAACCGCCGCGGGTGTTATTGTGACGCGCGTCAGCACTGAGCAGGATGTCGGCGAGCAGATGGTGGGGCAGCTGTTCAGCAACCCGCGCGTGATGCTGCTCAGCGCCGGGGTACTCGGGCTGCTGGGGCTGGTGCCGGGAATGCCGAACCTGGTATTCCTGCTGTTTACCGCGGCGCTGCTGGGGCTGGCATGGTGGATTCGCGGACGCGAAATGAAAGCGCCGGAGCAACCACAGCCGGTGAACGTGCCGGAGAGCAGTTCACAGGCCGTTGAAGCCACCTGGAGCGACGTGCAGCTGGAAGATACGTTGGGGATGGAGGTGGGTTACCGTCTGATCCCGATGGTCGATTTTCAGCAGGACGGCGAGCTGCTGGGGCGTATTCGCAGCATCCGTAAGAAATTTGCCCAGGAGATGGGCTTCCTGCCGCCGGTGGTACATATCCGCGACAATATGGATCTTTCGCCGGCGCTGTACCGTATTCTGCTCAAAGGCGTGGAAATTGGCAGCGGCGAAGCCTATCCGGGGCGCTGGCTGGCGATTAACCCCGGCACTGCCGCGGGAAGTTTGCCGGGTGAGGTGACCACCGATCCGGCGTTTGGCCTGGAGGCTATCTGGATTGAGAGCGCGTTAAAAGAGCAGGCGCAGATCCAGGGCTTTACGGTGGTGGAAGCCAGTACGGTGGTGGCGACACACCTGAACCATTTAATCAGCCTGCATGCCTCGGAGCTGTTTGGCCGTCAGGAAGCACAGCAGCTGCTGGATCGCGTGACCCAGGAAATGCCAAAACTGACCGAAGATTTAGTGCCGGGCGTAGTCACGCTGACGACGCTGCACAAAGTGCTACAAAATCTGCTCGATGAGAAAGTACCGATTCGCGATATGCGCACCATTCTCGAGACGCTGGCGGAGCATGCGCCGATCCAGACCGACCCGGGCGAACTGACCTCGGTGGTGCGTGTGGCGCTGGGCCGGGCCATTACCCAGCGCTGGTTCCCGGGCAACGACGAGGTGCAGGTGATTGGGCTGGATACGCCGCTGGAGCGCCTGTTGCTGCAGGCGTTGCAGGGCGGCGGCGGGCTGGAGCCAGGGCTGGCAGACAGATTGCTGGCGCAGACGCAGGAGGCGCTGGCGCGTCAGGAGATGCTGGGCGCGCCGCCGGTGCTGCTGGTCAATCACGCGCTGCGTCCTCTGCTGTCGCGCTTCCTGCGCCGTAGCCTACCGCAGCTGGTGGTGCTGTCGAATATGGAACTCTCCGACAACCGTAATATCCGCATGACCGCGACAATTGGAGGTAAATAATGCCGCGATTTCTTCCGCTGCTTTGCCTCCTGCCGTGTCTGGCGCAGGCGGCGGGTGAGGGGGCCTGGCAGGCCAGCAATATTGGCATTACGCTCAGCCATCGTGGTGTGGCGGCCTCGTCACGCCCGCTGTCACCATCGCAACCGGTGCAGGGCGCAACCACGCTGGTTGCCTGGCGCTATGAACTCAACGGGCCGATTCCTGCCGGACTGCGTACGCGTCTGTGTTCGCTTTCGCGCTGTACGGAGCTGGATGCCCTCAGCGGCACCACGATGGCGTTCAATCAGGTTTCCGCCGCTGAGCCGTTTCGTTTTATTTGGGAAATTCCTGGTGGCGGGCGATTAATTCCCGCTCTACAGGTTAAAAGCATTCAAATCATCGTTAACTACCGCTAAGCGCCACACATTCCTCCACTCGCTGCCAGATTCTGGTGGCGAGCTCGCATTTCTGGCCCCTGCTTTTGATTGTAAAGAAACGTTGTTTTATAAATCAGTGATGCATATGCCACGACTCTTTGCATTTTTGCCAACCCTACGCCCGCACTGGCAGAAATAGGAAGGTATCCCTTGATGCATACTTTTACTGTAGCCGTGTCAGTACTCCTTTTGTCTCAGCCTTAGCGAGGGAAGGAGATTCATAATAAAAAGCACAGGATTGACGGCTAATGAATAGAACGCGAAAAATAGGACTGGTGAATTACTTCGCCTACGGGTCGGGAGATTTTCTCGGCGCGGGTACGACAGCGTTGACCGCTGCATGGCTTCTCTATTTCTATACCACTTTCTGCGGGTTAAGCCCCATTGAGGCGACCTTTATCTTCGCCACCGCCAGGGTTCTGGATGCGGTGGTCAGTCCGTTAATGGGCTTCCTGACCGACAACTTCGGCTCCACGTGGTTGGGTAAACGCTTCGGTCGCCGTAAGTTCTTTATTCTGTTGGGTATTCCTTGCGTGTTCAGCTATTCCTTTATGTGGATAGGGGACATGGGCTTCTGGTATTACCTCCTGACCTATCTGATTTTTGACGTGGTCTACACCATGATTCTGGTGCCGTACGAAACGCTGGTACCGGAAATGACCGACGACTTCAAACAGAAAACCAAGTTCTCCGGCGCGCGTATCGGTATGGCGCAGATGTCCGCCATTCTGGCCTCTTTCCTGCCGGGTATCCTGCTGACTCACTTTGGTAAAGACAACGCTATCTCTTTCTTCTATGCCAGCCTGGTGTTCTCCGTACTGTGCGCGCTGATGCTGACCTTCGTCTGGTTCTTCACCTGGGAACGCCCGCGTGAAGAGTGGACAGCGGCAGCCCTGAAGGCGGAAGAAGAGAAAAAGCACCTGACCTTTGGTCAGAGCATGAACCGCCTGTTTGTCGAACTGAGCTCCACGCTGCGCATTAAGATTTTCCGCCAGCATTTGGGCATGTACCTCGGCGGCTATATTGCCCAGGACGTGTTCAACGCCGTCTTTACCTACTACGTGGTGTTTGTGCTGATGCAGGAAGCTTCCGTGGCTTCTAACCTGCTGGGCACGATGGCGATTTTCCAGTTCATTGCCGTTATCGCCATGATCCCGCTGTGCATCCGCTTCGGACCGGCGCCGTCCTACCGTATGGTTGTCGTCCTGTTTGGGTTGGGGTCTTTCTCCTATGCCGCGCTGTACTATGCAGGCATGAGCGACATCTACTCGCTGCTGCTGCTGATCTCCGCTATCGCAGGTCTGGGGCGCGGGGGCATCAACTATGTCCCGTGGAACACCTACACCTATATTTCTGACGTCGATGAAGTGATCACCGGTCAGCGTCGCGAAGGGATCTTCGCCGGCATCATGACCCTGACCCGCAAAGCCTCTCAGGCCGGTGCGGTCATGCTGGTGGGGATCATCATGCAGCTGTCTGGCTTTGTGTCCGGCCAGAAAACGCAGCCGCCTGAAGTCAGCCATACCATCCTGATGATCCTCAGCATGGGTACCATCATCGTATTGGCGTTAGGCTTCCTCGTTTCCCTGCGCTTTAAGCTGAACCTGAAAACTCACAGCGTGCTGCGTGAAGAGACCGCGAAAATGCGGGCGTCTGGCCACGTGGTGCCGGAGACCGTCACGCCGCAAGCGCGCGCTACGGTCGAGATGCTGGCGGGGATGCCTTATGAATCCCTGTGGGGCAACAACAACATTGGCTACCTGAATCGTAACAAACCTGCTGCACCTTCACTGAAGCAGGCTGCAACATTGAATTCGACTTACAACAGAGGTTAAGAATATGAAAGTTTGGCCCGTCAAACATAGCCCATTATTACGACAGCCGGAGCGCTTTATCTCCCGGGAAGAGCTGAAAGCCTTGATTCAGACGGTGACGAACAATCTGGTGAATATCAAGGATGAAACCGGCCAATTTCTGCTGCGCCTGGACGATGGCCGTATCATTGATACCAAAGGATGGGCGGGCTGGGAATGGACGCATGGCGTAGGTCTGTACGGTATTTATCAGTACTACCAGCAGACCGGCGATGTGGCGATGCGCGATATTATCGACAACTGGTTTGCTGACCGTTTTGCCGAGGGCGCGACCACCAAAAACGTCAACACCATGGCGCCGTTCCTGACGCTGGCCTATCGCTATGAAGAGACGGGTAATCCGGCGTACCTGCCGTGGCTCGATAGCTGGGCGGAATGGGCAATGAACGAGATGCCGCGCACCGAACACGGCGGCATGCAGCACATTACCCTGGCGGAGGAAAACCATCAGCAGATGTGGGATGACACGCTGATGATGACCGTGCTGCCGCTGGCGAAAATCGGTAAGCTGCTGAATCGCCCGGAATACGTGGAAGAGGCGGTGTATCAGTTCCTGCTGCACGTGCAGAATCTGATGGACCGGGAAACCGGCCTGTGGTTCCACGGCTGGAGCTACGAAGGCAACCACAACTTTGCCAACGCCCGCTGGGCGCGCGGCAACAGCTGGCTGACCATCGTGATCCCAGACTTCCTTGAGCTGGTCGATCTGCCGGAAAACAACGCGACGCGTCGTTACCTGGTGCAGGTGCTGAACGCACAGATTGCCGCGCTGGCGAAATGTCAGGATGAGAGTGGCCTGTGGCACACGTTGCTGGACGATCCGAACTCCTATCTGGAAGCGTCGGCGACTGCCGGTTTTGCCTACGGTATTCTGAAAGCGGTGCGCAAGCGCTACGTCGGCCAGGAGTATGCGAGCGTTGCGGAAAAAGCGATCAAAGGCATTGTGAAGCACGTATCTCCGGAAGGCGAACTGCTGCAAACCTCCTTCGGTACCGGGATGGGGTCTAACCTCGATTTCTACCGCGAAATCCCGCTGACCTCTATGCCGTACGGGCAGGCGATGGCGATCCTGTGCCTGACCGAGTATTTACGTAAGTTCTTCTAAGTTCTCATTCTTCAGCCACCCGGCAGCGTCAGTTGCCGGGTTTTTTATTACCCGCCTAATCAAAATTTTTTGAAATTTTCACTTTTGGTTATAAAAAATTTTTAAGTGGATCGCATTCCTGTGTGATGGGTAATAGCCGTAATGACATTAGTGATATAGCTCACATTTAACCCGCCGCCATAAGAATATAAAAACAGTGTTTCAAAATAATAAAACACGAGGTTTATTTTTCATGGCAAGAAATACGGCTTCAGCCCCCCACGGGCTGCAGGGAAGACCTGTCAATCTGCGCCATCAATTGGCATACGGAGGCGGAAACCTCTTAGGTAGCGGCGCGCTGGCGATCAGCGGCGCGTGGCTGTTGTACTTCTACACCACCTTCTGCGGACTGACGTTAATCGAAGCCGCGTTTATTTTCTCCGTCGCCAGCGTCATTGACGCCATCAGTAACCCACTGATGGGTTACCTCACCGATAACTTCGGCAAAACGCGCCTCGGTAAGCGCTTTGGCCGCCGCCGCTTCTTCCTGCTGATCGGCATTCCGCTGATGATGTTCTACCCGTTGCTGTGGGTGGAAGGGCTGAGTTTCTGGTACTACCTGTGCACCTATGTGATGTTCGAGATTATTTATACCTCCGTCATGGTGCCGTATGAAACATTAGCCACCGAAATGACCGACGACTTCGCGCTGCGCTCGAAGCTGACAGGCTATAAAGCGATTTTCGGCAAACTGGCCAACTTCCTCGCCGCCTTTATTCCGGGGCAGTTCATTCTGCTGTACGGCAAAGATTCAGCGACCCCGTTCTTCCTGACTGGCTTAACCTACGGCGTTATCCTGATCGCGGCGGTGGCCTGCCTGTGGTACAACAGCTGGGAACGTCCGCGCGAAGAAGAGACGGAAGTGCAGGCGAAAACCGGTTTGCTGAATACGCTGCTGTCGCTGGCGAAAGATATGCGCTCAACCTTCTATCTGCGCGTATTCCGTAAGCATCTGGGCATGTACCTGTGCGGCTTTGGCGCCGAGTGGCTGTTTGCCTCCATTTTTACCTACTTTGTTATTTTCGTTCTCCAGCACGATCCGGCGATGGTTGCCGGGCTGAACAGCCTTAACTCTATTCTGCAGCTGATCTCCACGGCGCTGTTTATCGGCCTGTGCGTGAAAAAAGGCTTCAGCAAGCCGTACATTATTGCGTTGAGCATCGTTATCTTCGCCGTGTTGCTCTATACCTCGCTGTGGTTCTTCCATCTGCCGGTGCATCTGGCGACCATTCTGATGTTCGGCATCACGATCATTTTCGGCCTGGGGACCGGCGGCGTGTACTACATTCCGTGGACCGTTTACACCTTCCTCGCCGACGTTGATGAAGTCTATACCGGCCGTCGCCGTGAGGGCATCTATGCCGGCGCGATGACCTTCTCCGGCAAGATTCTGCGTTCGATTATCGTGTTTGTGATGGGGGCCATCCTCAGTTACTACGGCTTCCAGTCAAAAGCCCACGTACAGCCGGAAAGTGCAGTTAACGCGATTGCGGTGGTGTTCTGCGGCGGTGTAGCGTTGCTGGCGCTGATGGCGATTGTCTTCAGTAAACAGATGAAGCTGGATCGCGAAACGCACAAAGTGGTGTTGCAGGAAGTCGCGCGTATTAAAGCAGGCGGCAAGCTTGAGGATATTACCCCGGAAGTCCGTGCGGTGGTGGAAGACCTGGTAGGGCACCGCTACGAAGAGTGCTGGGGCAATAGTCCGCTGTTTAAAAACGACGACGCCCCTGTTGTTGTGGAAGCAGTTTCCGCCGGGCGCTAAGGCACCCGACGTTCACGCCTCTTACCCCTGGGACGGCGGCTGCGGCTGACCGTTCTGGGGGGCAAAAAGATGGTCGAGGATTTGGCGCATTACCGGCGCCGCGACCACGCCGTCACTCCCCCCATTTTCCAGCACCAGCGCCACGGCCACCTGTGGATTTTTATACGGCGCAAAGGCGGTATAAAAAATATGGTCGCGCAGGCGCGTTGGAATCATCTTCGCGTTATAGGTCTGGTTCTCCTTCAGGCTAAATACCTGAGAGGTGCCGCTTTTAGCCGCAATACCGTACGGCGCGGTGTGGAAGAATTTGTAGCCGGTGCCGTTGGGTGCATTCGCCATGCCGAACATCGCCTGGCGTACCAGATTCCAGTAAGGTGAAGAGGCGCTGGCAATCTGCGTTTCATTTTTGGGTTCCCGATAGGGTGTCACCGTGTTGCCGGACTCCTCGTCCTTCAGCAGGTGAGGGGGAATGACGCGACCATTATTGAGCAGCGCCACCATCGCTTTCACCATTTGAATTGGCGTGGCTATCCAGTAGCCTTGCCCGATGCCGACCGAGATCGTATCCCCCTGATACCACGCTTTTTTATGCACCCGCTCTTTCCAGCTGCGGCTAGGCAACAGACCGTTGTACTCTTCATCAAGATCGATGCCGGTTGGCTTGCCGTAGCCGAACTGGCTGAGCATATTATGAATGCGGTCGATACCCATCATATACGCCACCTGATAAAAGAAGGTGTCGGCAGACTCTTCAATCGCTTTGGTCACGTCGAGCATACCGTGACCGGTTTTCTTCCAGTCGCGGTAATGGCGCTGAGTCCCCGGCAGGGTCCAGGTCGGCGCGCCGAAGAAGCTGGTTTGTGGGCTAATTACGCCGTCGAGCAGCGCCGACATCGCCATATAAGGTTTGACGGTTGAGGCGGGCGGGTACAACCCTTGGGTCACGCGGTTAATCAGCGGCAGATCCTTATCCTGCAACAGCGTGTTGTAGTCCTGATAGCTGATACCTTTGACGAAGGGGTTGGGGTCATAGCTTGGGTTAGAGACCATCGCCAACACGGAACCGTCGTGCGGATCCTCCACCAGTACGGCGGCGCGTTGGCCAACCAGCAGGCTCTCAATATACTCTTGTAGATGCAGATCCAGCGTGAGGTGAATATCTTTACCCGCCACCGGCGGCACGTCTTTTAACAGACGAACGATGCGCCCGTGGTTATCCACTTCCACTTCCTGATAGCCGGTTTTTCCGTGCAGCTCGTTTTCGTAATAACGCTCGATACCCTGCTTACCAATGTTGTGGTCGGCGGCATAGTTCTCGGCAATCCCTTCTTTATCCAGCGTTTTGAGATCGGTATCGTTGATTTTCGACACGTACCCCAGTACGTGCGCCAATTCGGCACCATACGGATACTGACGGTCCTCATAACTGTCTATGGTCACGCCGCTGAAACGGAACTGATTCACGGAGAAACGGGCAATTTCGACGTCGGTCAGCGCGTTTTTCAGCACTACCGGGCGATAGCGGCTGCTCGATTTTAATGCCTTGTGGAATTGCTCGATATCATCTGGCGTCAGGTCGACAAGGGGCGTCAACTGGCGCAGCAGGGCATCCATATTACTGACTTTATAGGGCGTAACAGAAATATCGTACCAGGTCACGTTTTTGACCAGTGGAATGCCGTTGCGATCGTAGATGATGCCGCGCGTCGGCGCGACCGGCAGCATTTTGATGTCGTTGGCGTCCGAACGGGTGGTGTAGTAGTCGTGTTCATCAACCTGGAGATGATACAGGTTGAAAATCAATATGCTAAAGCAGATGACGACCAGGCCAAAGGCCACTAGCGCGCGACGCAGAAAGAGTTTTCTCTCCGCTTCATAATCTCGAAATGTCATGAACGGTACCCAGTGTATAAGCCGCCTAATGATACGGAGAGGTTACTGGCATGACAGGCAAAAAATGTACCATCCCTCCTGGAAATGTGTCATTCCTTGTGTTTTGTAACAAATTGCGCGGGAGAAGGGGAATAAGGCCAAAAAACCGGTCATTGTAGATGAATGCTTCTTTAGATATGGAGTGGGAAGGCGTGCAACATGCGAAAAAAAAGCCCGTACTTGCGTACGAGCTCTTTCTCAAAGATGGCGGTGAGGGGGGATTGACTCGCTTCGCTCGCCCCTTCGGGGCAGCCCGCTCACTGCGTTCGCGGTCTGTCCAACTGGCTTTCGCCAGTTGTCGAACCCCGGTCGGGGGTTCTCATCCCCCCGCAGGCGTGCAACATGCGAAAAAAAAGCCCGTACTTTCGTACGAGCTCTCTCTCGAATATGGCGGTGAGGGGGGGATTGACTCGCTTCGCTCGCCCCTTCGGGGCAGCCCGTTCGCTGCGCGCCCGGTCTGTCCAACTGGCTTTCGCCAGTTGTCGAACCCCGGTCGGGGATTCTCATCCCCCCGCAGACGTGCAACATGCGAAAAAAAAAGCCCGTACTTGCGTACGAGCTCTTCTTAAAATATGGCGGTGAGGGGGGGATTCGAACCCCCGATACGTTGCCGTATACACACTTTCCAGGCGTGCTCCTTCAGCCACTCGGACACCTCACCATATTGTTTCGCTGCTCACCGTAGGTGGTCAACGGGGCGCTACTATAGGGAGTTGACCTGAAACGGTCAAGCATAATTTATGCATTCTTTTCCGTTCGGTTAAGCATTGAGCACTCCCCCGCGAAAAACAGCGGGGGAGTGGCGATTAGCGCTGGGAATCAAGCTGTTCGCTATTCTTCACCACATCCTGCGCTTTCGTGTAGCTTTCGATAAGCAGCTGATAGGCCGGGAAGACTTTGGTGTAAATCTCGGCCCATTCGGCGGCGTCCGGACGGTTCCAGGTCCGCTGTAGCTCGGAAGCGACGGCTGCGGTATCCATCGGTACGACACCGGCCTGCACTACACGGGCGAGCGTGATTTCCTGCGCCATTTTGCTGTAGGTGCCGGAGGCATCGATCACCGCAAACACCTTATAACCGTCAGCGACGGCGGCAATCGCCGGGAACGCCATGCAGACGCTGGTGATGGTGCCGGCGATAATCAACGTTTTACGGCCGGTCGCTTTCACCGCGGCGACGAACTCCGGGTTATCCCAGGCGTTGATTTCGCCTTTACGCGCGATGTATTGCGCATGCGGCGCGTTTTCATGAATTTCCGGAATCAAGGGGCCATTTGGCCCTTGTGGTACGGAAGCGGTGGTGATCACCGGCAGCCCGGCAAGCGTCGCCATCTTCGCCAGCGCCGCGGCGCGTGCGCGCAGCTCAGGCATTGGCATATCGCCAACCGTCTGGAACAGACCGCTTTGATGGTCAATTAACAGCATTGCGGTATCATTCACATCAATAACCGGACGTGCACCGTTGAAATTAGCGGGAGTAGACATTCCTTTCACCTCTGTTGTTTATATTTGACCAAAGCGGCCGGAGTTAAAATCGCGTACAGCTTCAGCGATTTCGGTTTGACTGTTCATCACGAAAGGGCCGTAACCAACAATCGGTTCATTAATAGGTTCGCCAGCCAGTACCAGCACTTTCGCATCGCTGTTGGCGTGCAGATGCACACGTTCACCCTGATGGCTGAATACCACCAGTTGCGCTTCCTGCACGGTGCTTTCACCGTTGACCGTGACGCTGCCTTCCAGTACGACCAGCGCGGTGCTCCAGCCATCGGGCTGCGTGAAGGTGGTCTCTTTATTCTGTTTAAGCTGCATATCCCAGACGTTAAGCGCTGAGAAGGTGCGGGCCGGACCCGTGGCGTCGGCGTAACGTCCGGCGATTGCCCGCAGCGATCCGCTGTCGTCTGGCAAATCGACCACAGGAATGGCTGCGGCTTCAATGCTCTGATAGCCCGGCGCAGTCATTTTGTCTTTTGCCGGCAGGTTGACCCACAGCTGAATCATCTTCAGTTCGCCACCGCGATTGGCAAACGCCGCCGAGTGAAACTCCTGATGCAGAATTCCCGCGCCTGCCGTCATCCACTGTACGTCGCCTGGGCCAATAACCCCGCCTTTACCGGTGGAGTCACGGTGTTCCACTTCGCCGGCGTAGACGATAGTGACCGTCTCAAAACCACGGTGCGGATGCTCGCCGACGCCGCGCTTTGCGCCATCTGCCGGGAAGCTGTGCGGCCCGGCGTAGTCGAGCAGTAAAAATGGGCTCAGGCTTTCGCCGTGCGACTGATACGAAAAGAGCGAACGTACCGGGAAGCCATCGCCCACCCAGTGCGGACGTGGCGCGGTATAAACACCTGTAATCTTTTTCATCTGTTTCTCCTGGGGAGTGAGCGTTGATGTGGATTAGCTTATATTCAGGATTAAATTCCCGGTAGATGGCAAAAATGGCCTACACTGTTGCAAAAATAGAACAATGGAGTGGATATGCAGGATCTCAATGATTTCGCGTGGTTTGTCCGCGTGGTCGATCACGGCGGTTTCGCGGCGGCGGGTAGGGCGCTGGATATCCCCAAATCGAAACTCAGTCGCCGTATTGCCCAGCTGGAAGAACAGCTCGGCGTACGTTTGATTCATCGCACGACCCGGCAGTTTACGGTGACCGAGGTCGGCCAGACCTTTTATCAGCACTGTAAAGCGATGCTGATTGAAGCAGAGGCGGCACAGGAGGCAATTGCGGTGCTACAGGCTGAACCGCGCGGCAGCGTCAGGTTGACCTGTCCGGTTACACTGCTGCATGTTCACGTCGGTCCGATGCTGGCGCGCTTTATGATGCGCTATCCCGGCATACAGATTCAGCTTGAAGCCACCAATCGGCGGGTTGATCTCGTGGCGGAGGGCATCGATGTGGCGATTCGCGTTCGACCCAGGCCTTTTGACGATAGCGATCTGGTCATGCGTGTGCTGGCCGATCGCGGACACTGCCTGGTGGCTAGCCCGTCGCTGGTGGCGTCCTTGGGTAAACCCCGCTCGCCGGATGAGCTCAGCCGCTGGCCGGGGCTGAGTATGGCGGCCGGAAAGCATGTTCATAAGTGGTTACTCGGTGGGCCGGAAGGAGCAAAAGCAGAGGTCCATTTCACGCCGCGCCTGATTACTGGCGATATGCTGGCGCTGCGCGAAGCCGCTGTTGCGGGGGTTGGCGTAGTGCAACTGCCGATCCTGATGGCCCGAGAGCAGTTGGCAAATGGCACGCTGGTTCGTGTACTGGACGACTGGGAGCCGAAACGCGAGGTGATTCACGCGGTATTTCCTTCACGCAGAGGGCTATTGCCAGCCGTGCGGGCGCTGGTGGATTTTCTCAGTGACGAGTATGCGCAGATGACTGAGGAGTAAATTACCGTCGGCAGTCTGCCACCGGTAAATCATACATGGTGAAAAATCAGGGAATAACCTTGCTCGCGCCAGTGCTGTAATAGCTCCTGTTGCCGACGGGTTGGCGTGATGCCGGTCCAGACAATCAGCTGCTGTCCGGGAAACAGCTCCGGGCGAGGAGATTCCTGGGGTTCAGCGAGCACGGCAATATGCCAGCCTTGCTGAGACAGACGCCAGGCTTCAAGCCACAGACGGGTGCGGTCTTCGGTATCCCAGCCGATAAGCAGTGCATCTTTCCCTGCTTTTTTACGCGCTTCGGCGAGGCAGGAACAGACAAACTCAATCAGAACACCGTCAAGGAGGCTACACATGATGCGCGCGGTATTTTGATCGAGGCTGATGCGCTGGCGGACGGGGATAAAAACGTGGTCGATCAGGTCGCCAGAAGCGTGTTCGCGGCTCAGGGCGCGGATTTTAGCCCGCAGTTTGGCGGGATGCGCAAAGCGAAGCGCCGCCATCATTTCTTCCTGCAGCGTCAACCAGTCGTCGTGGGCCGTGACCTTACTTTGTTCCAGCAGGGCTTTCACTTTGCCCACCGGTACGCCGTTCTTAATCCAGCGTTTTATCTCTTCGATACGCTGGATGTCCTCCTCGTCAAACTGGCGATGCCCACCTTCACTTCTTTGGGGTTTCAACAACCCATAGCGACGTTGCCAGGCTCGTAGGGTGACAGGGTTGATACCACATCGTTCGGCGACATCGCCTATGCTGTAAAATCCCATTCAGCCCTCATCTCTAAGCTTGTACGTCTCGTGAAATAATTACGTATCGGTACCAATTGTACAATTTATAATTTATTGTACAGCTGGTTTTTAATCAAGCGAAGAGAGAAAAGCCCTAATATGGTCGGGATGTGAAGAGGAACAAATTATCTCGTTGATATAAAGGAGAAAATGATAGCCTTACGCCTGCCACCTGGCGGTGACAGGGGAACATATGCGGTTACAATTCAGTTTTTTTCTCAGGCCATGCCACGGCGGGGAAGCCGTGAAAACAGGGGGATGCAAACAAATGGCCCTGGAATTCCGTGATGCCAGCTGACTCCAGCCACATCCACTCTTCTGCCTTTTCCACGCCCACTGCGGATACCCCAATTTCAAGCGAAGTACAGCATTTAATAATGGCATGAATAATGGCCTGACGTGGCCCGCTTTTGTGTACATCCTGAATAAGGTCGCGGTTGATCTTAATTCTGTCGGGTTGAAATTGCGCGAGCAGCTGCAGGCCTGCGAATCCCGCGCCAAAGTGATCGATAGCGACACTTATCCCCGCGCCTTTCAACGCGCGTACCGCGCGGCTAAAGCCATCGAACTGGGAAATGGCTTCGCTTTCAGTGAATTCCACGATGATCTGCTCAGGAACGAGATGATTCTCGGCGATGGCCTGAAGCAATATTTCGACCGCATCCGGCACGTTGACCAGCGTCATCGGCAAAATATTGACGGACAGAGTGCAGTCGCCCAGATCCAACGCCGCGGCCAGCGCAAAAGCCGTCTTTTTGCTATGTAAATCTGCCAGATAGATCTCATCGCTGCTCAGGCCAGCGAAATAGACCTGCGGTGAGTCGCCAGAGGTGGTGCGTAGCAGCCCTTCAAGGGAGATAACTTCACGAGCGAGAGGGTCGATGATCGGCTGAAAGGCAAAACCGCAGCTGGCCTCGGGGTTTAACTGTTGAGGAGAAAGGCGTCGAGTGCGTTCAGTCGCAATAAAATCCCAACTATCGGCAGAGGGGATTTCGAAGTAATTCTCTTTTTCGATGGCTTCCACGAAAGTCCGGAAAAACTGCAACGCACGATCGCGATAGGTCAGTTGATAGCGTGAGGTTCCCTTATCAAGAATAACTTGTAATACCTCATCCCTTCCGTGTTCGCGCAGATCGAAAAGCTCCATTCCCCTCATACCAAAGCGCCTTGAGGGGCTGTAATCGCAGAGAAGTTCAACCACATTGTAGTGACGGTTATCTGCACAGATAGCGTGATAAATCGCTTTTACGTTCTCTTCAGGGCCTTCAAGTAGCTGGAAAAAGTGGGTGCCGTTGAATAACAGGATCCCCGTTACATCTGCACGATTATTCTTGATATTGGCGTCGGCGACCATACTTTCGAGCGCTTTTACCGGAACATCATCACGAAGATGACTGCGGTAGATAATAGTGGTGAGCATGATTTTCCGGCATAGGAGGGGAATGTCCTCTAACCCTACCAGATTACGCTGCGCTTAACACATTAAATTAACATGGTTTTTACCTTTTAAGCATCTTATGTCTTTCTGGAAATAACTGAGCCCACTGGCGTCAAACTATCCTCGTGATTTGGTGTACACATATTACGATTTATCTGATGCATTAAATGTCATTAAATATATGAAAATAAAAGATTAGCATTTTTTGTTAAATATGATTTGTTCGGTTGTACAGATTTTGTGTACAATTTTTTGTATCGTTTAATCACACTCTGTTTATCTTTTACTTATCTCGTACAGGAGAAACACATGCAGCAAAATGGTTACATTTTTGATACGGCTGGTGCCATTGCACAGTATTTCAATAAGGCCAGCTTGCCAACGCAGCAGGAAACGCTGGGTCAGATTGTGGTCGAGATACTGCACGATGGTCGTCACCTTAACCGTAAAGCGCTTTGTACGAAGTTACTGAGTCGGCTGGAGAAAACCTCGTGCGAGAAGGAGAAAGGCCACTACAACGCGTTGATCGGTCTGCTTTTTGAGCGCTGAATGGCGTACTCAACCCTCGATCGCGGCTGCGAACGAGGGACAATCGAAAGAGAGAGCGTAGTAATGAAGCGAAGTGACATTGAGAAACTGACTGACGAACTTATTGGGCAGGCAGTGTTGTTATTACTCAAGCGTAAGGCGCCGGTAAACTCGATGGCTCTACTTACCGAACTGCGTTCTCTGCAGGCGATCGAAACCGACGCGAGTCGACGCCGTGTCTATACATCGGTCATTGCTGATATTGAGGCGGTACTGATGGATAAAAACCAGGAAACGAAGCAGCAAATCACGCGTGGACAGATGGAAGTGGTCCAATCGTTATCGGGTAAAAGCGCAAGCTTAAACTCAGGAAAGGGAAAAGTGCACTGAGACCTTACTTTTATTAATGGTGAAAAAAATGAACGCAGCAATGACTCAACAACCCGATATTTACAGCGCGTTACGCGATCATTCTCTGTCAGACCATTTTCGTCACTCTGGTGAAGTGCTGGCTGAAGAAGCGGTTGTTTTAGGTTCCATCATTCGCCATATTCTGATGCGGGGAGAATGCATTAATAATAAAAATATCATTTTATCCCTTGTACAGCGTTTGGAGGTTACCGAAGACATTGTTCAGGCCGACGTGATTAGAAATACGCTGGAGATTGTTGTGGGTCATACCATGGATGATATTTGAATATAAGGTTCGATAATCGTTAAATATTAAACGGTTGGTCAATAATTTATTATCGACCTTTCCCTGTTTCGCCTTCACTGGATAACTTCATCATGCGTAGAGACGACTATGTACGGACAAAGCATGCCGATTTTTGGCTTTCGGATAATTATCTCAGGCAGGGGCTCGAGAGCATCTTTACCCAGTTCTCATTGGCGGATGACACAATTCGCTATGTGTTCTTAACCGAGCAGAGATACAGTGAAGTTCGCGAATATAATTATGATCTACAAACAACGAAAATAGTGTTACTGACCGATAGCTCATTCTTTCAATTTCTGAATAACGGATCTATTTATCAATTTCCAATGCGGTCAAGCATTGAGGAATTGCAGCGGTTTGTTATTTCAATTGCTGATAAAACAGAAGAGCCGCGAATGTATAAATCGTCGGTTTCCTTAAGCCAACGTGAACGGCTGTTAATTGATTTAATTAAGCAAGGCAAACGGATCGCCGATATGAGTGAGCTGATGGATCTGCATATCAAAACGGTTTACCAGGCACGCCAGTCGCTGATGAAAAAAATAGGCTGTAGTGGAGCCGTGGATTTGATGCACAAACTGCACAGTGACATCTTCAAAAATTGGCTGGCGGAGAGTCACCGGTTGCATTGAGTTTGTTGCTGGCAGGCCGATGAATAAAAAAAGCCCGCGTACTGACGCGGGCTTTTTTTCATATCTGCATCGAATTACATACGTTCTACGGTTTCAATACCCAGGGTATCGAGGCCGAGCTTCAGCGTTTTCGCCGTCAGCAGCGCCAGCTTCAGGCGGCTATTACGCACCGCTTCGCTCTCGGCAGAGAGGATTGGGCAGTGCTCATAGAAGCCAGAGAACAGACCGGCCAGATCGTACAGGTAGGCACACATCACGTGCGGCGTACCGTCGCGAGCAACCACGTTCAGCGTCTCTTCGAACTGCAGCAGGCGTGCGGCCAGTTGGGCCTCACGTTCTTCGGTAATGGTAACCGCAGCGTTAACGATCTCGCTTTCTTCCAGCTCCGCTTTACGGAATACGGACAGCACGCGAGTATAGGCGTATTGCATATACGGCGCGGTGTTGCCTTCAAAGGCCAGCATATTGTCCCAGTCGAACACGTAGTCGGTGGTGCGGTTTTTGGAGAGATCCGCATATTTCACCGCGCCGATACCGACGGCGTTAGCCAGTTTTTCCAGCTCGTCTGCCGGCATATCCGGGTTCTTCTCTGCCACCAGACGACGCGCGCGCTCCAGCGCTTCATCCAGCAGATCTGCCAGCTTCACGGTACCGCCGGCGCGGGTTTTGAACGGCTTGCCGTCTTTACCCAGCATCATGCCGAACATGTGGTGCTCCAGCGGCACGGAATCCGGAACGTAGCCCGCTTTACGCACGATGGTCCACGCCTGCATCAGGTGCTGGTGCTGACGGGAATCGATGTAATACAGTACGCGGTCGGCGTGCAGCGTTTCGTAGCGATATTTCGCACAGGCGATATCGGTGGTGGTGTACAGGTATCCGCCATCCTTTTTCTGGATGATGACCCCCATCGGCTCGCCTTCTTTGTTCTTGAATTCGTCAAGGAACACCACGGTTGCACCTTCGCTCTCTACCGCCAGACCTTTGGCTTTGAGATCGGCTACGATACCCGGCAGCATCGGGTTGTACAGGCTTTCACCCATCACGTCGTCACGGGTTAGCGTCACGTTCAGGCGATCGTAGGTCAGCTGATTCTGGGACATGGTAATGTCGACCAGCTGACGCCACATTTTACGGAAGTATTCGTCGCCGCCCTGCAGCTTCACCACGTAGCTACGCGCGCGCTCGGCGAACGCTTCGTCTTCGTCGTAATGTTTTTTCGCATCGCGGTAGAAACCTTCAAGGTCCGCCAGCGCCATTTCACCGGCGTTGTCCTGCTGCTGCTTTTCCAGCCACGCAATCAGCATACCGAACTGGGTGCCCCAGTCGCCGACATGGTTGGCGCGGATAACTTTATGGCCCATCAGCTCAAGGGTACGTACCGCGGCGTCGCCGATGATGGTGGAGCGCAGGTGGCCCACGTGCATCTCTTTGGCGACGTTTGGCGCGGAGTAGTCGACCACGATGGTCTGCGCTTCCGGCTGCGCGATGCCCAGACGATCGCTTTTCAGCGCCTGAGTGACATGCTCGGCCAGGAAGGCGGGATCGAGGAAGATATTGATAAAGCCCGGCCCGGCGATTTCCACTTTATTGGCGATGCCATCAAGCTGGAGATGAGACAGTACCTGCTCTGCCAGTTGTCGCGGCGCCATGCCCAGCTTCTTAGCAACCGCCATCACGCCGTTAGCCTGATAGTCGCCGAACTGTACTTTTGCTGACTGACGAACCTGTGGTTCGCAATCGGCAGGTGCGCCTGCCGCAATCATGGCCTGACTGACTTTTTCTGAGAGAAGAGCCTGAATATTCACCGGAATACCTTACGTTTTAGACGCCGTCACCATGCTGGCTCAGCGCCGGGTGTGGATAAATTAAGGCGGGAGTATACTGCATTTGCCGGATGCCGTCAGCATTGGCCCAACGCCGCCTGAACAGGGATTAATCGCTTGTCCGCCTCATAGGTTGGTTCAGCGCCAACAACAGGGTAGATTAGCCTTTTCATTGATTAAGAGTAGGGCTGAAATGGCAAACTGGCAGACGATGGCACAGCTACAGGATATTTCTGCGGATCTCCCGCGCTTCACCGAGGCGCTCAGCGCGCTTGCCCGGCGATTGGGGCTGGATATTGCGCCGCTCAACGCTGACCACATTTCGTTACGCTGCCATCAGAATGCCACTGCCGAACGCTGGCGAGCCGGTTTCGAGCAGTGCGGTACGCTGCTGTCGGAAAACATTATCAATGGTCGTCCCATCTGCCTGTTCAAACTTGATGAGCCGGTCTGCGTCGCGCACTGGCAGTTTACGGTCGTTGAACTGCCGTGGCCGGGGGAGAAGCGTTATCCCCATGAAGGTTGGGAGCATATTGAAATCGTCCTGCCGGGCGAACCGGCGCAACTTAACGCCCGCGCGCTGGCGTTGCTGTCCGATGACGGCCTGAGCCAGCCGGGTATTTCGGTGAAAACCAGCTCGCCGAAAGGGGAACGCGAACGCTTGCCCAACCCCACCATGGCGGTGACTGACGGCAAGGTAACGGTAAAATTTCATCCGTGGACGATTGAAGAGATCGTCGCCAGTGAGCAGGCAGTGTAACAATGTGAGCTAACGCGGGGTCTGTCGCACGGAACAGTGGCATGATCGGACGCTGGAGAAAAAGGGAGAGAAACATGGCATTGCTGGAGATCTGCTGTTACAGCACGGAATGCGCGGTTATCGCGCAGCAGAACGGGGCCGACCGCATTGAACTGTGCGCCGCGCCGTTGGAAGGTGGTCTGACGCCGTCGTACGGCGTGTTGAGAGCCACGCGCCAACGGGTGACGATACCCATCCATCCCATTATTCGCCCGCGAGGCGGTGATTTTTGTTATACCGACGGTGAGTTTGCCGCCATGCTGGAAGATGTTCGCCAGGTTCGTTCGTTGGGGTATCCCGGCGTTGTGATTGGCGTGCTCAACCCGGAAGGGCAGGTCGATATCCCACGGATGCGACAAATTATGGTAGCCGCGGGGCCGCTGGCGGTGACATTCCACCGGGCGTTTGATATGTGTGCGAATCCGCTGCAAGCTGCTGATGCACTGGCGGAATTAGGTGTCGCCCGCATACTGACTTCGGGGCAACAGCCATCGGCGGAAAAAGGTATTTCATTAATTCGGGAACTAATCGCCCGTAACGATACTCCAACCATTATGGCGGGTGCAGGAGTAAGAGCGAGCAACCTTTCGCTCTTCCTGGAAGCAGGCGTCAAAGAAGTGCACAGTTCAGCGGGGCAATGGCTGCCCTCCGACATGCGTTATCGCAACCCCGGATTGTCAATGTCAACGGATCCTGAAGCTGATGAGTATTCGCGTTATGCCGTCGACGGCGCGGCAGTGGCCGCAATGAAAGCGATCATCACGCAGCATGAGTAGCTAACGTTTTTTACCGCGCGTCATATCGCCCAATATGATGCTTGCTTGTACCAGGCCCCTGCCCATTAAACAGGGGCCTTTTTTTCTCCGTCATATTTCAACCCGCCATTGCGTTGGCTTTCCTCGCTCGCCCCAGTCACGTACTGATGTACGCTCCAGGGGACTCGCTGCGTCGCCGCCTTGTTGCAGGCTGAAATATTTAGGAGAAAATGTGCCTGAGAACGGAAAATAGGGTTATGGCTTCCGGGCAATCAGCACCGCGCGAAGCGGGGCGGGATAGCCCTCCACCGTTTTGCTCGGGTCGTTCGGGTCAAGGAAGTCAGCCAGCGACTCGGTCACCATCCACTCGGTGCGGCGCTGCTCTTCGGTGGTGGTCACGCTCATATCAGCGATGCGTACGTCGACAAAGCCGCACTTCTCGAGCCAGTTTTTCAGCGCCAGCGCGGACGGAATAAAATAGACGTTGCGCATTTGCGCGTAGCGATCGCCCGGCACCAGCACCGTATTCTCGTCGCCTTCCACCACCAGCGTTTCCAGTACCAGCTCACCCTCGCTGACCAGCTGATCTTTCAACTGCCAGATATGCTCCAGCGGCGAGCGGCGGTGGTACAACACCCCCATTGAAAAGACGGTATCAAACGCTTTCAGCGCCGGAAGCTGCTCGATACCCAGCGGCAGCAGGTGCGCGCGTTGATCGTTACCCAGCAATTTACGCACCGCTTCAAACTGGCACAGGAACAGTTGGGTCGGGTCGATACCGACTGCCAGATGCGCTCCTGCGCCAATCATGCGCCACAGGTGATAACCGCTGCCGCAACCGACGTCGAGAATGGTACGTCCGCTCAGGTCAGACAGATGCGGTAATACGCGCTCCCATTTCCAGTCGGAGCGCCATTCGGTGTCGATGTTAACGCCATACAGTGAAAATGGCCCTTTACGCCACGGCATCAGATTACGCATCAAGGTATCAATGCGTTTACGCTGGCCTTCACTCAGCGGCGTTTCGCTTTCCGCGGTGACACTGTGCAGCAGGTCGAGCTTCCACGGCTGAATTTCTGGCAGAAATTCAACGGCATTGGCCCATTGCTTAAACAGACCGTGCTGATCGCGCTGCCAGGCGCCAATCTGCGCGGGCAGCGTTTCCAGCCAGTGGGAGAGCGGGCTTTTGGCGATTAACTGATAAAAATTGCCGAACTCGATCATGCCGGGGTTCCTGCTTTCAGTGCCACCAGGGAGCCAAAGTTAAAGCACTGGAACCACAGCTCGCTGTGTTCGAAACCGGCTTCGCGCAGACGCGCTTTGTGCACTTCAACGGAGTCGGTCAGCATGACGTTTTCCAGCATGCTGCGCTTCTGGCTGATTTCCAGCTCGCTATAGCCGTTGGCGCGCTTAAAGTCATGGTGCATGTTAAACAGCAATTCGCCGACGGTCGCGTCTTCGAAGCTGAACTTCTCTGACAGCACCAACGCGCCGCCAGGGTTGAGCCCCTGATAAATTTTGTTCAATAACGCCTGACGTTCAGCGGGTTCAAGGAACTGCACGGTAAAGTTCAGCACCACCATGGAGGCGTTGTGAATTTCAATATCGCGAATGTCACCTTCAATCACCTCGACCGGGGTCGGCGCTTTGTAGGCGTCGATATGGCGGCGGCAGCGTTCAATCATCGCGGGAGAGTTGTCGACGGCGATAATACGGCAGTCGTTATAGGCGATGTTACGGCGTACGGAGAGGGTGGCCGCACCCAGCGAGCATCCCAGATCGTAGACCTGCGTGCCGGGCTGCACAAAGCGCTCGGCAAGCATGCCAATCATCGAGATAATATTCGAGTAGCCCGGTACGGAACGTTGGATCATATCCGGGAAGACTTCGGCTACCCGTTCGTCGAAAGTCCAGTCGCCAAGATGGGCGATCGGGGCAGAAAATAGCGTGTCGCGGTCAGACATAAGGTGAAATCCGGAAAAATAAAAACGGCGTATTGTGCGCTAATGAAGGGAGAAAACCAACTCCCACGGCATATACCAGAGGTTCGCCAGCACCATTAGCAACAGCGAAATGTAGGTTGCGCTCATGCCGGAGCGCCGCCAACGGAAGAGGCGATGATGGAATCCATAATAGTGCATCAGCCGCCCGGCCAGCAGCAACAGGCCGCAAATGTGCACCATCCAGGTCTCAGCGCCGTTCATTTCCATAAACAGCAGCAGTACCACGCCAATGGGGATGTATTCCACCGCGTTGCCGTGAATGCGGATGGCGCTCTGCAGCTCGCTAAAGCCGCCGTCACCGTAGGCAACGCGGTACAGCATACGCAGGCGAACGACATCAAAGGAAAACTTTATCAGCAACAATGCCGCCAGCACGGCATACAACGCGCTAACCATACAAACTCCCTTTCTGTTGGCAGATGGCACTCATTATCATAGGTAGGAACGTCAGAAAAGAGAAGATTGTTGTGGTATTGCCGGCGCCTCGCCGAGGTCGGGAAGGGCGGCGCGCAGCGTATTCCACAAAGCGTCCACCAGCTCAGGCGCCTGGGCGATATCCGGCGTATGCAGGAACAAATAGGGCGTGGCGGTTTGCTGCCATAGCGGCAATTTTTCCAGCCACGGTGTAAACATCGCCAGATTTTGCGCCATATTATCGCTGCCGATAAAGCGCACCATCGGCTGCCCGGCGGTGACCACGGCGTGCACCGGCACCTTAGGCTTTTTACGCTGTGCCTCGATGATAGCTTCATTGTGCGGGATCGCGGCATGCACCGGGCGGCTGTCGAGGATTACGCGATTCACCCCGCGTTCGTGCAGGCCACGATTAAGCTGCCGTTCTTCATCCCCTTTACTGAAAAAGCCAGGATGACGAACTTCCACGCCGTAATGGAAATCTTTCGGCAGGCCGTCGAGGAAAGCCCATAGTGCGGGGAGGTCGCGCGGCCCAAAGGTCGCGGGAAGCTGTAACCAGTACTGACCAATCCGCCCGGCGAGCGGCGATAGCCGCTGGAAAAATTCCTGCGTGAGATCGTCACACTGGCGCAGCGCTGCCTGATGCGAAATGGTCGCCGGAAACTTAAAGCAGAAACGGAAGTTATCGTCCGTCTGCGCCTGCCAGCGGGCGACGATCTCGGCTTTTGGCAGCGCGTACAGCGTCGTGTTGCCCTCTACGCAATTGAAGAAGCGAGCATACTGTTCAAGGCTGGTAATACCCAGTCGCCCCCATTTCGGGTGCGACCATTGGGGAAGCCCTAGATAAATCATAAGGCGGCCAGGATCTCCTCGGTGCTGCGAACCCGGGCGATGCGCGGGAAAATATGCGTCATGCTGCCCTGATGCTGTTCAGCGGAAGCGGCGCTGCACGCGTCTTCGGCGATGATCAGATTAAAGCCCAGTTCCCAGGCGTTACGTGCGGTCGACTCGACGCCGATGTTGGTCGAAATGCCGCACAGAATAATGGTGTCGATGCCGCGACGACGCAGCTGCATCTCAAGATCGGTGCCGTAGAAGGCGCCCCACTGGCGTTTGGTCACTTCAATATCGCTGTCCTGTTTACTCAGTTCCGCCGGGTAGGTCCACCAGTTGTCCGGCAGCGCTTTTGCCGGGGCCTGTGCGTCAACCGGTTGTTTTAACGCTTCGGCAAAGTCGGCGGACCAGCCCACGCGAACCATCACCACCGGCGCAGAGGCGGCGCGGCATTTTTCGGCTAAACGCGCGGCGCGTGCCACGACGTCGCTCGCGGTATGCGGGCCGCCGGCGAACGGCAGAATACCTTCCTGCAAGTCAATGACGACAAGAGCGGTTTTGTTTGCGACTAAATTCAGCATGGTTTTTCCTCTGTAAGCGGGCTGTCGGGGGCATACCTTACAATCGTCGCCAGGTGATCGAATGGATAATTATTGTTAATTTTTGTGAGCGTAAGCAATAAGCGTTCAGCAAACAGGCGTATAAACCGCACTGGGCTTATCGTCAGCGAGAATTTCCAGTATAATAGCCCCCTTTTTTCATCCAGTAGTGACATTCAGCTAAAGCTGCGACAGTAACGCCTGCAGGGCAGGCGACAATCCGCCGACGGCTAAGTTAAGGGATATCTCATGCGTACAGAATATTGCGGACAGCTTCGACAGTCCCACGTTGGGCAGCAGGTGACTCTGTGTGGTTGGGTCAACCGCCGTCGTGATCTCGGTAGCCTCATTTTTATCGATATGCGCGACCGTGAAGGCATCGTACAGGTGTTCTTCGATCCGGACCGTGCGGATGCGTTGAAGTTAGCCTCTGAACTGCGTAATGAGTTCTGCATTCAGGTAACCGGCACCGTTCGTGCGCGCGACGAAAAGAACATCAACGCGGATATGGCAACCGGCGCTATCGAAGTTCTGGCTTCCGATCTGGTTATCATCAACCGTTCAGAATCACTGCCGCTGGACTCTAACCACGTCAACACCGAAGAAGCGCGTCTGAAGTACCGCTACCTCGACCTGCGTCGTCCGGAAATGGCTCAGCGCCTGAAAACTCGCGCTAAAATCACCAGCTTCGTGCGCCGCTTTATGGACGATCACGGTTTCCTCGATATCGAAACCCCGATGCTGACCAAAGCGACCCCGGAAGGCGCGCGCGATTACCTGGTACCGTCTCGCGTTCACAAAGGTAAATTCTACGCGCTGCCGCAGTCGCCTCAGCTGTTCAAACAGCTGCTGATGATGTCCGGTTTCGACCGCTATTATCAGATTGTAAAATGCTTCCGTGACGAAGATCTGCGTGCTGACCGTCAGCCTGAATTTACCCAGATCGACGTGGAAACTTCCTTCATGACAGCCCCGCAGGTGCGTGAAGTGATGGAAGCGATGGTGCGTCAGCTGTGGCTGGAAATTAAAGGCGTGGATCTGGGCGACTTCCCAATCATGACCTTCGCCGAAGCTGAACGCCGTTACGGTTCCGACAAACCGGACCTGCGTAACCCGATGGAGCTGGTGGACGTTGCTGACCTGCTGAAAGACGTGGAATTCGCCGTCTTCTCCGGCCCGGCAAACGATCCGAAAGGCCGCGTAGCTGCGCTGCGCGTACCGGGCGGTGCTGCGCTGACCCGTAAGCTGATCGACGAATACGGCAACTTTGTGAAGATCTACGGTGCGAAAGGCCTGGCATACATCAAAGTCACCGAACGCGCCAAAGGTCTGGAAGGTATCACCAGCCCGGTCGCTAAATTCCTGACCGCCGACATCATTGAAGCTATCCTTGAGCGCACTGGCGCGCAGGACGGCGACATGATCTTCTTCGGCGCGGATAACAAGAAAGTGGTTGCCGACGCGATGGGCGCGCTGCGCCTCAAGCTGGGTAAAGACCTGAATCTGACCGACGAAACGATGTGGGCGCCGCTGTGGGTTATCGACTTCCCGATGTTTGAAGACGACGGTGAAGGCGGCCTGACCGCGATGCACCACCCGTTCACCTCGCCGAAAGACATGACCGCCGAAGAACTGAAAGCGGCACCGGAAGACGCAGTCGCCAACGCCTACGATATGGTGATCAACGGTTACGAAGTGGGCGGTGGTTCCGTACGTATTCACCGTGGCGACATGCAGCAGACCGTGTTCGGTATTCTCGGCATCAACGAACAAGAGCAGCGCGAGAAGTTTGGCTTCCTGCTGGACGCGCTGAAGTACGGTACGCCGCCGCACGCGGGTCTGGCATTCGGTCTCGACCGTCTGACCATGCTGCTGACCGGCACCGACAACATCCGTGACGTTATCGCTTTCCCGAAAACGACCGCGGCTGCCTGCCTGATGACCGAAGCGCCAAGCTTCGCCAATCCGGCCTCTCTGGGCGAGCTGGGTATCCAGGTTGTAGCGAAAGAGCCGAAAGCGTCGGCGGAGAACGAGTAACATGCTATTCAAGCAGCCCGTCTCTATTCTGGTGGTCATTTATGCCCAGGACAGTAAACGGGTGCTGATGCTGCAGCGACGCGATGACCCCGAGTTCTGGCAGTCGGTTACCGGCAGCCTGGAAGCGGGGGAAACCGCGTCGCAGGCCGCCATGCGCGAAGTAAAGGAAGAGGTCACCATTGACGTTGTTTCTGAGCAACTGACCTTGATGGACTGTCAGCGCACGGTGGAGTTTGAAATTTTTCAACATTTACGACATCGCTATGCGCCGGGCGTGGTGCGCAATACGGAATCCTGGTTCTGCCTTGCGCTGCCCCACGAGCGGGAGATTGTGTTCACTGAACACCTGGCCTACCAATGGCTCGATGCGCCCGTTGCGGCGGCGCTGACCAAGTCGTGGAGTAACCGGCAGGCGATTGAAGAATTTGTCATTAACGCTGCCTGATAGGGCAAAGTTTTTTGGAGATATTTTTATGGCAGGTCATAGTAAATGGGCCAACACCAGACATCGTAAAGCGGCGCAGGATGCAAAGCGCGGCAAAATTTTCACCAAGATCATTCGTGAGCTGGTGACGGCGGCCAAACTGGGCGGCGGCGATCCGGATGCTAACCCGCGTCTGCGTGCGGCGGTGGATAAAGCACTGTCCAACAACATGACCCGTGACACCCTGAACCGTGCCATTGCGCGCGGTGTGGGCGGTGATGAAGACTCGAATATGGAGACCATCATCTATGAAGGTTACGGTCCTGGCGGCACGGCGGTGATGATTGAATGTCTGTCCGATAACCGTAACCGTACCGTTGCGGAAGTGCGTCACGCGTTCAGCAAAACCGGTGGCAACCTGGGAACTGACGGTTCGGTTGCTTACCTGTTCAGCAAAAAAGGCGTGATCTCTTTTGAGAAAGGCGACGAAGACGTCATCATGGAAGCGGCGCTGGAAGCCGGTGCAGAAGACGTGGTGACCTTCGATGACGGCGCGATTGACGTTTACACCGCGTGGGAAGAGATGGGAAAAGTGCGCGACGCGCTGGAAGCCGCAGGTCTGAAAGCTGACGCCGCTGAAGTCTCAATGATTCCGTCGACCAAAGCGGACATGGATGCGGAAACCGCGCCGAAGCTGCTGCGTCTTATCGACATGCTGGAAGACTGTGACGATGTTCAGGAAGTCTACCACAACGGTGAAATCTCTGACGAGGTTGCTGCTACCTTAGAATGAGGTGGCTGAACCCTAACATAACAGGAGATGCGTGATGGCTATTATTCTCGGCATTGACCCGGGGTCGCGCATCACCGGTTATGGTGTGATTCGCCAGGTGGGTCGTCAGTTGACCTACCTTGGCAGCGGTTGCATTCGCACCAAAGTCGAGGATCTCCCGTCGCGCCTGAAGTTGATTTACGCGGGCGTGACGGAGATTATCACCCAGTTCCAGCCGGACTATTTCGCGATAGAACAGGTCTTTATGGCGAAAAACGCCGACTCGGCGCTTAAGTTGGGGCAGGCGCGCGGGGTGGCGATTGTCGCCGCCACTAACCAGGAACTGCCGGTCTTTGAGTACGCCGCCCGTCAGGTCAAACAGACCGTGGTGGGTATCGGTAGCGCGGAAAAAAGCCAGGTTCAGCATATGGTGCGCACGTTGCTCAAACTGCCCGCCAACCCACAGGCCGATGCCGCGGATGCGCTGGCTATCGCCATTACCCACTGCCACGTCAGCCAGAACGCCATGCAGGTGAGTGACGCCAGGTTGAATTTAGCGCGTGGGCGGTTACGATAATCACAAATGAGGCTGGATAAACATCCAGCCTTTTTTTATGATAGTACATTACCTTTTCAGCCCTTAACGCAGGAGCGTCACGTGATAGGCAGACTCAGAGGCATCATTCTCGAAAAACAACCCCCGTTGGTCCTTCTGGAAACCGGCGGCGTCGGCTATGAAGTGCATATGCCCATGACCTGTTTTTACGAGCTGCCGGAAGCCGGGCAGGAAGCGATTGTCTTTACCCACTTCGTGGTGCGTGAAGACGCGCAGTTGCTGTACGGTTTCAACAACAAACAGGAACGTACCCTGTTTAAAGAGCTGATTAAAACCAACGGCGTCGGCCCGAAGCTGGCGTTGGCTATTCTCTCCGGCATGTCGGCGCAGCAGTTTGTCAACGCGGTTGAACGCGAAGAGCTGGGCGCACTGGTCAAGCTGCCGGGGATTGGCAAGAAAACCGCCGAGCGTCTTATCGTTGAGATGAAAGACCGCTTCAAAGGCCTGCACGGCGACCTCTTTACGCCAGCCGCCGATTTGGTACTGACCTCACCGGCTGGCCCGGAGAGCGACGACGCCGAGCAGGAAGCGGTTGCCGCACTGGTGGCGCTGGGCTATAAACCTCAGGAAGCCAGCCGGATGGTGAGCAAAATTGCCCGTCCGGACGCCAGCAGCGAAACATTGATCCGCGAAGCGCTCCGCGCAGCGCTATGAGGTAAAGGATGATTGAAGCAGACCGCCTGATCTCAGCAGGTAGTACGATAGCCGAAGAGGTGGCCGATCGCGCCATCCGCCCCAAATTACTGGAAGAGTACATCGGCCAGCCGCAGGTGCGCTCGCAGATGGAGATCTTTATTCAGGCGGCGAAACTGCGCGGCGACGCGCTGGACCATCTGCTCATTTTCGGCCCGCCTGGATTAGGGAAAACCACGCTGGCGAATATCGTGGCCAATGAAATGGGCGTTAACCTTCGCACCACCTCAGGCCCCGTGCTGGAGAAAGCGGGCGACCTGGCGGCCATGCTCACGAACCTTGAACCTCATGACGTGCTGTTTATCGATGAAATCCACCGCCTGTCTCCGGTCGTCGAGGAGGTGCTGTATCCGGCGATGGAAGACTATCAGTTAGACATTATGATTGGTGAAGGCCCGGCTGCCCGGTCGATTAAAATCGATCTGCCGCCCTTTACCCTGATTGGCGCCACCACCCGCGCGGGCTCGCTGACCTCGCCGCTGCGCGATCGCTTCGGTATCGTACAGCGGCTGGAATTTTATCAAGTGCCGGATCTCCAGCACATCGTGGGCCGCAGCGCCCGCTATATGGGGCTGGAGATGAGCGATGAAGGCGCGCTGGAAGTGGCGCGTCGCGCACGCGGTACGCCGCGTATTGCCAACCGCCTGCTCAGGCGTGTGCGCGATTATGCGGAAGTGAAGCACGACGGCACCATTTCCGCAGAGATTGCTGCGCAGGCGCTGGATATGCTGAACGTTGACGCGGAAGGCTTTGACTATATGGACCGCAAGCTGCTGCTGGCGGTGATTGATAAGTTCTTTGGCGGCCCGGTCGGGTTGGATAACCTGGCGGCGGCAATTGGCGAAGAGCGAGAAACCATTGAGGACGTGCTGGAGCCCTATCTGATTCAACAAGGGTTCTTGCAGCGCACGCCACGTGGCCGTATGGCAACCTCACGCGCGTGGACGCACTTCGGCATCCAGCCGCCTGAGATGCCTTAGTGCCTGATGGCGCTTCGCTTATGAGGCCTACGGAATTGTGTAGGCCCGTTATGCGAAGCGCCGCCGGAAAAATCAGGCAGCCGCTTTCTTTGTCATACTCAGAATAAACAGCAGCGCCGCGCACAGCACCACGGAAGGGCCGGCTGGCGTATCGTAAAACGCCGAGAAGGTTAGCCCACCGGTTACCGCAATCATCCCAACACCCACCGCAATCCCCGCCATCTGCTCTGGCGTGCGGGCGAAGCGACGTGCCGTCGCGGCCGGAATAATCAGCAGCGAGGTGATAATCAGTGCCCCGACAAACTTCATCGCCACGCCGATGGTCAGCGCTGTCACCAGCATCAGCAGCAGCTTAACCCGCTGTAGCTTCACGCCGTCGACAAACGCCAGATCCGGGCTGATGGTCATCGACAGCAGATTACGCCACTGCCAGAACAGAATTGCCAGCACCACAATCACGCCGAGCGCGATCGAGATAAGATCCTGCGGGGTGACCGCCAGCAGGTCGCCGAACAGGTAGGCCATCAGGTCGACGCGGATGTTCGACATCAGACTGACTACCACCAGGCCAAGCGACAGCGCGCTGTGCGCCATAATGCCGAGCAGGGTATCCACCGCCAGGTGAGGGCGCTTTTCCAGCCACACCAGCCCCGCCGCCAGCAGCAGCGTCACGGCGATGACCGCATAAAAGGGATTTACGTCTAACAATAAACCGAATGCCACACCCAGCAGGGAAGCATGCGCAAGGGTGTCGCCAAAATAGGACATACGACGCCAGACCACAAATGAGCCTAACGGGCCGGCAGCACACGCCAGCATCATTCCGGCAAGCCAACCGGGAAGTAAAATTTCAATCATGACTGCCCATTTCCCCGACGTAAAACAATACGGCCCTGTAAATCGTGGCGGTGGTTATGTTGATGACGATAAATTCCGAGCTGCTCGGCGCCGCGCGGCCCAAACATTGAGATAAATTCCGGGTGCATTGAGACCACATCCGGCGTGCCGGAACAGCAAATATGATGGTTGAGGCACAGCACTTCGTCGGTTTTCGCCATAACCAGATGCAGGTCGTGCGACACCATCAGCACCGCGCAGTCCAGCTCCTGGCGCAGCTGGTTGATCAGATCGTACAGCGCCACCTGGCCATTAACGTCAACGCCTTGAGTCGGCTCATCCAGCACCAGCAATTGCGGTTTGTTCAGCAGCGCACGAGCCAGCAGTACGCGCTGGGTTTCGCCACCGGAAAGCTTCTGCATTGGCGCATCCTGCAGGTGTCCTGCCTGCACGCGCTTGAGTGCCGGGAGAATATCTTCTTTACGTGTAGCAGGGTGCAGACGCAAAAAACGCTTGACGGTCAGCGGCAATGTCGCATCAAGGTAAACCTTCTGTGGCACATAGCCGATACGCAGCTGTTTTTCGCGCACCACGACGCCTTCGCTGGGCGCAACAAGCCCAAGCACTACGCGTACCAGCGTAGATTTACCCGCGCCGTTAGGGCCAAGCAGCGTCAGAATGCGGCCTGGCTTGAGATTCAGTGAGATGTCGGAGAGCACCCGGCGCTGGCCGAAGCTGACGGAGACATTTTCCAGCGATACAAGATTCGTCATAGCAATTAGGGGTTGCACAAGAGAGTGAATGTTATAATATCACACTTCTTTCATTCATTTCGATTATTAGACGCATTATGTTACAGAAAAATACGCTTCTTTTCGCAGCTTTATCCATGGCCCTTTGGGGTAGCGCCGCACAGCGTGCCGATGCCGCCGTTGTCGCCTCACTGAAACCGTTAGGATTCATCGCTTCAGCGATTGCCGATGGCGTCACTGAGACCCAGGTTTTACTGCCTGACGGTGCGTCTGAGCATGACTATTCACTGCGCCCATCTGATGCAAAACGCTTACAGAACGCGGACTTAGTGGTCTGGATTGGTCCGGAGATGGAAGCCTTCATGGACAAGTCAACGCAAAGCATTTCCACCGCAAAAAAAGTGACGATCTCGCAGCTGGACGGCGTGAAACCGTTGCTCATGAAAGGGGCTGACGACGACGGTGACGAAGGTGCGGAAGAGGGCGATCATGACCACGCTCACGGCGAAAAAGGTGACGCACATCACCATCATGGCGAATACAACATGCATCTGTGGCTATCCCCAGAGATAGCGCGGCTTTCGGCGGTTGCAATCCATGACAAATTAGTGGAACTTATGCCCCAGAGTCGAGCCCGGCTTGACGCCAACCTGAAAGATTTTGAAGCCAATCTGGCTGCAACCGACAAGCAGGTGGCGAATGAGCTGGCGCCGGTGAAAGGAAAGGGGTATTTCGTTTTTCATGATGCCTATGGCTACTACGAAAAACACTACGGTTTGACGCCGCTTGGGCACTTCACCGTCAACCCTGAGATTCAACCCGGTGCGCAGCGTTTACATCAAATAAGAACACAGTTGGTTGAGCAAAAAGCAACCTGCGTTTTTGCTGAGCCACAATTCAGGCCCGCTGTCGTTGAATCTGTCGCGCGGGGTACCAACGTTCGCATGGGAACGCTGGACCCACTTGGCACGAATATACAGCTGAGCAAAGAAAGCTATCCGGCGTTTCTGACTCAACTGGCGACCCAGTATGCGAGTTGCCTGAAAGGAGATAAGTAAGGAAGTGAATACGTGCAGCAGATAGCCCGCTCTGTCGCTCTGGCATTTAACAATTTGCCGCGGCCCCACCGCGTTATGCTGGGGTCACTCACCGTTCTCACGTTGGCCGTCGCCGTATGGCGGCCATACGTTTACCATCCAACCTCTTCATCACCCGTTACCCGGACGATTGAGCTGGAGAAAAAAGAAATTCGTTCTCTGTTGCCGGAGGCCAGTGAACCGATTGACCAGGCCGCGCAGGAAGATGAAGCCATCCCGCAGGACGAACTGGACGACAAAGTCGATAACGAAACGGGCGTGCATGAATATGTGGTATCCACGGGCGATACCCTGAGCAGCATCCTGAATCAGTACGGTATTGATATGGGAAATATCAGCCAGCTTGCCGCTTCTGATAAAGACCTGAAAAACATGAAGGTGGGCCAGCAGCTCTCCTGGACATTGAACGATGATGGCGATCTCCAGCGTTTAACCTGGGAGATGTCGCGTCGTGAAACCCGTACCTACGATCGCGTTGCAAACGGTTTCAAAATGAGCAGCGAGATGCAGCAGGGCGACTGGGTTAACAGCCTGATTAAAGGTACCGTTGGCGGCAGCTTTGTCTCCAGCGCAACCAGCGCCGGGTTAACCAGCGCGGAAGTTAGCGCGGTAATTAAAGCGATGCAGTGGCAGATGGACTTCCGTAAGCTGAAAAAAGGCGATGAGTTCTCGGTGCTGATGTCGCGCGAAATGCTCGACGGCAAGCGTGAGCAGAGCCAACTGCTTGGCGTACGTTTACGTTCTGATGGTAAAGATTACTACGCGATCCGCGCGGAAGACGGTAAGTTCTACGACCGTAACGGCACCGGGCTGGCGAAGGGCTTTCTGCGCTTCCCAACCTCGCGTCAGTTCCGCGTATCGTCTAACTTTAATCCACGTCGCCTGAATCCGGTGACCGGGCGTGTCGCGCCGCACCGTGGCGTTGACTTCGCGATGCCGCAAGGGACGCCGGTTCTCGCGGTGGGCGACGGTGAAGTTGTTGTCGCCAAGCGTAGCGGCGCTGCCGGGTATTACGTTGCACTGCGTCATGGCCGTACCTACACCACGCGCTATATGCACCTGCGTAAGCTGTTGGTGAAACCGGGTCAGAAGGTGAAACGTGGCGATCGTATTGCGTTGTCGGGCAATACAGGGCGTTCAACCGGCCCGCACCTGCACTATGAAGTGTGGATTAACCAGCAGGCGGTGAACCCGCTGACGGCGAAACTGCCGCGTACCGAAGGGTTGACCGGTTCTGACCGCACCGATTATCTGGCGCAGGTGAAACAGGTTCTGCCGCAGCTGCGTTTTGACTAGTTTCGTCTAAGAAGTAAACGTTCAGAGCCGACGCCCACAGGGTGTCGGCTTTTTCTTTTGTGCGAAGCACCTCACCTCGCTAAACTATCTGATTATCCACACCGACCTGATGATGCGACCCTGGAACAGGCATGGAAACGAAAAAAAATAACAGTGAATATATTCCCGAGTTTGAGAAATCTTTCCGTCACCCGCAGTACTGGGGGGCATGGTTAGGCGTGCTGGCATTTGCAGGGATTGCCTACGTTCCCGCAAAAATCCGCGACCCTATCCTGGGAAAACTGGGTCGTCTGGCGGGGCGATTTGGCCGCAGCGCTCGGCGTCGCGCGCAAATCAATCTTCTGTACTGCTTCCCGGAAAAAAGCGAAGACGAGCGCGAAGCGATTATCGATGAGATGTTCGCTACCGCGCCGCAGGCGATGGTAATGATGGCCGAGCTGGCGTTGAAGGGGCCGGAAAAAATTCTGCCGCGTCTCGACTGGCAGGGGCAAGAGATTATTGACGAAATGCGCCGCAACGGTGAAAACGTTATCTTCCTGGTCCCGCACGGTTGGGGGGTCGATATCCCGGCGATGGTGATGGCTTCTCAGGGCCAGAAAATGGCTGCGATGTTCCACAACCAGGGCAACAAGGTGTTCGACTATGTGTGGAATACCGTGCGTCGTCGCTTTGGCGGCCGCCTGCATGCGCGTAATGATGGCATTAAACCTTTTATTCAATCAGTGCGTCAGGGGTATTGGGGCTACTATCTGCCCGATCAGGATCACGGCCCGGAGCACAGCGAGTTTGTCGATTTCTTTGCAACCTACAAAGCCACGCTGCCGGCGATAGGGCGATTAATGAAAGTGTGCCGTGCGCGCGTGGTGCCGTTGTTCCCGGTTTATAACGGTGAAACGCATCGTTTGACGATTCTGGTACGCCCGCCGATGGACGACCTGCTCGAAGCGGATGACAACACCATCGCCCGCCGCATGAATGAAGAAGTGGAGATCTTTGTGGGTCCGCACGCCGAGCAGTATACGTGGATTCTGAAGTTGCTGAAGACGCGCAAGCCTGGTGAGATCGAGCCGTATCAGCGAAAAGAACTCTACCCAAAGAAAAAGAAATAGCTTAAACCCTGGGCGAGCAAAGCGACGTCGGGATGACTCCAGATCGTTCACGCCCTGCTCCGAGTGCAAAAAAAACCGGACATCTGAACTGCACCCAAAAAGTTGGACACCCAACGAAGTAAGGTGCAGTTTTTTATGAGCAAGTATTCTCTCAGCTTTAA